>JBFWOR010000011.1:0-244628 GCA_050250435.1 Pirellulales bacterium
CGCAAGCCGCCTGGCCCTCCTAAGATTTCGATCCTGGAGCGGGGCATGTTCGATTTCAATTGGGCGGTCAACGCCAAGCGCGTGACGGACGGCCTGAGCAGTACGATCGCCATGGGCGAGGCCGCGCATGGCCCCGCCTGGCTGCTGACGGAATTTCACCCGGAAGCCACGATTTGGACGGGTAACCCGCCCGTCTACCAGAACACGCGCACCAGCGTGGCGCAGCCGAACACGTACGGACAGCAGCAGATTGCCTGGCAGGCCTGGGTCGGCTCGGAGCCAACCTTCAAGACCCTGGTAGCGGCAACCGCGGGCAGCGGCGGGTTCTATTTCGGCAGCATCATGGCCTGCACGCTCGAGCCGATGAACAAGTGGCCCGTGACGTCGTCGGTAGCGGACGACCAGGCGCTGAACACCTGCAGCAAGAGCCAGCCGGGCGCGCCGGGCACGCGGCCAAACAACTTGAACACCAAGGGCGGCCCGCACACTACGTCCAACTACCGCAGCGATCACCCGGGCGGCTGCAACTTCCTGTTCGCCGACGGCTCCGTGCACTTTCTGGATGAGACCATCGACATGCTGTTGTATCAGCAGCTGTCGACGTGCATGGGCAGCGAGATCATCAGCATGCCGAGCGAGTAGCTGAGTCTCCGCATCGTCGACTTTTGCGCGAGTGCGCCGTTGCATTGCGGGCGCGGCGACAGAGGGCCTCTGCTATACTGGTGGGTGTCGCTCCCGCTCACACTCCCGTCATCGCACCCGCCCGCTGGTATGCACATGAACAAACCGCGGGCCTTCACGCTGGTTGAGCTGCTGGTGGTGATCGCCATCATCGGCGTGCTCGTGGCCCTGTTGTTGCCGGCGATTCAGGCGGCGCGCGAGGCGGCGCGCCGCGCCAGTTGCACGAACAATCTCAAGCAGTTCGGCATCGCGCTGCACAACTATCACGACACGCTCAAGACGTTTCCGGCCGGCGGGTGCGTGCGCCGCGCCGAAGATCTGGACGGCGACGGCAACGGTATTTTCGCCAGCCCGCACGCCATGCTGTTGCCGTACTTCGAAGAAGAGGGGCTCAAGGGCCTGTACAACGGCAAGGAAGACTGGTGGCACCAGAGTCCGCAAGTCGTGGCCACGGCGATCCCGGTGTTCGCGTGCCCGTCGAACGGCGGCGAGAACCCGTTTCTGGATCACATGCTAGAAGCGATCTGGGTGGTGGGTAGCGTGTGGAACAACTATCACGAGCTGGGCGTGACGAACTACGCGTTTTGCAAGGGCGTGACCGATGCCTACTGCCTGGGCCGCAACAATGCACCGCCCGGCCCGCCGCACGTGTCGGCCAAGGAGCGGGGCATGTTCGATTTCAATTGGGCCGTGTCGACGCGGCAGGTGACGGATGGCCTGAGCAACACCATTGCCATGGGAGAGGCGGCGCACGGCCCGGCCTGGCCGGTGTCGAACGCCGAACCGGACGTGACCATCTGGACCGGCACCACCTACGACAACCAGCGCACGACGTTGCCGGGTCCGGACTTTCACGGCCAGACGCGGCTCTGCTGGCAGGCCTGGGTGGCGGCCCAGCCTTCGTACTGGACGTTGAACCAGGGCATTCGGCTGCACGTGGGCAACGTGATGGCCTGCACGCTGGAGCCGATCAACAAGTGGCCTCCCACCCAGGCGCAGCACAACGACCGGTTCGTGTTCGACTGCTCGAAGAGCCAGCCCGGCGCGCCCGGCACGCGCTTTCCGCAATCGCAGGGGGGCGCTCACATCGCACCGAACTATCGCAGCGACCATTCCGGGGGCTGCAATTTCCTCTTTGCCGACGGTTCCGTACACTTTCTCGAGGAATCGATCGATATGCTGCTGTACCAGCGGCTGTCGACCTGCATGGGCGCGGAGATTGTCAGCCCGCCGACGGAATAGGCCGAGGATCGGCAATGGGCCGTAGGGCGCGCGCCGACACGCTTTCGCCACCAGTGTCCATGAAAACCCGATCGACCACCATTCTGAGCGTGCGGCACCAGGGCACCGTGGCCATCGGCGGCGACGGCCAGGTGTCGCTGGGCAACACGATCATGAAGGGAGACGCCCTGAAGATCCGCCGGCTGATGGAGGGCAAAGTGATCGTGGGCTTTGCCGGCGCCAGTGCCGACGCGTTTGCCCTGATGGAGCGCTTTGAGGCCAAGCTGCGCGACTTTCCGTCGAACGTGCCCCGCGCCGCCACGGAGCTGGCGAAGGATTGGCGCACGGACCGCGCGTTGCGGCGGCTGGAGGCGCTCTTGGCGGTGGTCGACGCGCGGCACACGCTGCTGGTCACGGGCACGGGCGACGTCATTCAACCCACGGACGGCGTGTTGGGCATCGGCTCGGGCGGAAACTTTGCCGTGGCGGCCGCGCGGGCGCTGATTGCACATTCCCAGTTGGACGCGGCCACGATCGTGCGCACCAGCCTGCAAATCGCCAGCCAAATCGACGTCTTCACGAACGATCAGATCGTGGTGGAGGAGCTGCCGTGCGAAACCTGACGCCGCGCCAGATCGTCGCCGAGCTCGAGCAACACATCGTCGGCCAGCACGATGCCAAGCGGGCCGTGGCCATTGCCGTGCGCAATCGCTGGCGCCGCCAACAGCTGCCGCCGGAAATGCGCGCCGAGATCGCGCCCAAGAACATTCTGATGATCGGGCCGACGGGCGTGGGCAAGACGGAAATCGCCCGCCGGCTGGCCAGGCTCACCGGCGCGCCGTTCGTCAAGGTCGAGGCCACCAAGTACACCGAGGTGGGCTACTACGGTCGCGACGTGGAAAGCATGATCCGCGAGTTAGTGGAGAACGCCATCGCCCTGGTGAAGGCCAGCGAACGCGCGGGCGTGGAGCAGGAGGCACGGCGCCGCGTGGAAGAGCGACTACTCGACCTGTTAGCCCCGGCGCCGATGGCGTACGACGTGGGCGCCGATTCGCCCAACTCGCCCGAGCGCTATCAGCGCACCCGCGAGAAGCTGCGGGCCATGCTGGCCGCCGGCGAAATGGAGGATCGCAAGGTCGAGATCTCCATCGAGCAGAAGTCCACACCGATGATGCTCAGCGGCCTGGGGCTGGAGCAGGCCGATCTCGATTTACAAGGCATGTTCGAGAAGTTCCTGCCGCGGCAGTCGTCCAAACGCGAGCTGAGCGTGGCCGACGCCCGCCGCGTGCTGTTCGAGCAGGAGTGCGACGCACTGGTGAATCAGGAAAAAGTGAACGCGCAGGCCATCGAGCTGGCCGAGAACCTGGGCATCGTGTTCATCGACGAGCTGGACAAGGTGGTGGCCAGCGAGACGCGCGGGGCCGACGTTTCGCGCCAGGGCGTGCAGCGCGATCTGCTGCCCATCGTCGAAGGCACGACCGTGCAAACCAAGTTCGGCTACATCAAGACGGATCACGTGCTGTTCGTGGCCGCCGGAGCCTTTCACCGCGTGAAGCCGAGCGACCTGATGCCGGAGCTGCAAGGCCGCTTTCCGATCCGCGTCGAGTTGTCAGACCTGACCAAAGAAGACTTCGTGCGGATTCTCACCGAGCCGAACAGCGCACTCACCAAGCAGTATGCGGCGCTATTGGGCACCGAATCGGTGGAGCTGCGCTTTGAGCCGGATGCGATCCAGTCGCTGGCCGAGTATGCATTTCAGGTGAACCAGACGAGCCAGAACATCGGCGCGCGGCGGCTGTACACGATCATGGAGCGGCTGCTGGAAGAGCTGAGCTTCGAGGCGCCCGACATGCACGGCGGCCGGGTGGTGGTGAACGCCGGCTACGTGAAAGAGCGCCTCGAAAAGCTCACGCAAGACGAAGACCAGAGCAAGTTCATCTTGTAACGCAACGGCCCGACCGTCGCGGTGGGAGAGGGATCGAGTCAGGGGAGAACCACGCGCTGCATCCACCCTCACCCCGGCCCTCTCCCGTCAAGGGAGAGGGAGAAGAAGTTGCCGCCGGTAGTAGCAAGAGGGGAGATAGTAGCACGGGGGGAGAGGGAACAAGACGGGGCGCTCAATTGCCCAGGGCGGCACGCAACTGCTCGACCACCCCGGCGAGCGCTCCGCGGCCGGTGATGCGAAACACGCGTTCGTCGCCCGGCAGGGCTTCGATGGCGACTTGCAACCGCTCGTCGGGCAGGCAACTCTCCACACGCTCGGCCCACTCCACCAGCGCCAGGTTGGGAGCGGCAAAGTATTCGAGCGTGCCGAGCTGCAGGAATTCGTCGTCGTCGCGCACGCGATAGGCGTCGATGTGAATGATCGGCCGCCGGCCGCGATACTCGTGCACGAGCACGAACGTGGGGCTGACGACGTCGCGGCGGTCGACGCCGAGCGCCGCCGCGATCGCCTGCACCAGCCGGGTCTTGCCGGCGCCCAGCGGACCATCGAGCGCGACCACGCTGCCGGCCGGCAGATGTTCGGCCAGCGACTGGCCCAAGCGCTCGGTGCCGGCTTCATCGTGGACGTGATACTCGAAGCTGGCCTGGCTCATGGGTCACCACCGTGCAGGTAGCCCCGCGCTGCCAGCGGGCGGCGGCCGCCCACGCCGTCGACCTGCCACAAGCCGGGCTCGGCGATCATGGTGCCGATGCGCGTGCAACCGCAGGCCAGCGGCTGTACGGCCAGGAGCTCGTCGGCGGCGGCAGCCGGCATCGCCAGAATCAATTCGAAGTCTTCGCCATCCGTGAGCGCATGATCGAGCGGCGTGGCACCATCTTGCAACTGCTCGGCCAATGTGCGTGCCGCAGGGGCGATGGGCACCCGCTCCAGATCCACCAGCGCACCGCAGCCACTGGCTTCGGCCAGCCGCGCCAGATCGAGCGACAGACCGTCGCTCACGTCGATGCCCGCATGCAGCGGATAATGTTCGGCCAGGAGGAGCGCCTCGGTCACGCGCGGCTCAAACGTGAATTGCCGGCCCAGAATGCTGCCGCCGAATTGCCCGGTCACCACGATGGCGTCGCCGGGCCGCGCGCCTTTGCGCACGAGCGGCTGGGCACCGGTCGTTTCGCCCACGACGGTGACGCTGATCGCCAGCGGCCCGTTCCAAGTATTGGTGTCGCCGCCAGCGATCATCAATTCGTATTGCGCGACGAGCGGAATCATGCCTTCCAGCAGCTCCTGCGCCAGCGCGAGAGCTCCCTGCCGCGGCAGGGCCAATGCCACCAGGCAGGCCACGGGCCGAGCCGCCATGGCCGCCAGGTCGCTCAGATTCACGGCCAGGGCCTTGCGGCCAATACGCCGCGGATCGACCGTCGCCAGGTCGAAATCCACCTGGTCGGTGATCATATCGACCGCGAGCACGCAATCCGCACGCTGGGCCAGGCGCAGCACGGCCGCATCGTCGCCCAACGGAACGGTCAGCCGGCCGTCATCGGCAA
The DNA here is from genome assembly GCA_050250435.1 of Pirellulales bacterium. Classification (GTDB taxonomy): domain Bacteria; phylum Planctomycetota; class Planctomycetia; order Pirellulales; family PALSA-1355; genus JBFWOR01. The sequence goes on from JBFWOR010000011.1 coordinate 5,389, forward strand.
CGCGCTGGCGTAGCCAGCGAATGAATTCTTGTTCCATGGTGCGGGCCAAAATCGCGAATTGCCGCGCGCTTAGGCAGCCGCGGCGCTCACCACGATTGTAACCGCGCAGCCATCGCGCGGGCATTGCGGGCCGGAGAAAGCGCCGCCAGCTGCCCTGCTGAGAAGGGTCGCGCAGATACGGCCGGCAGCGAGCGCTGGGCGAGCGGACGAACCCGCTAGCGCCGGGCCGTCAGCGACATGTGGCCGTAGTACGTGCCGTAGTACTCGCCGTCGTCGCGCAGGATGTAGAATTTCAATGGGTCGAGCGTCGTGACGTCGATGCGCTTCAGCACGTACTCGACGTTCTCGAGCGACACGGTCTCCCAAATGTGCATGCCCACGAGCACGTCGCCGGAGCGGATGCCCTGGCGCGAGGCGGGACTGTTGGGCCGCACGTCGGTCACGAGCAAGCCGCCACGGTAATGGGTCTTGAATTGCTCGAAGCGGCTGGCGGCTACCGGTTCGAGCCGCAGGCCGATGACCTGCCAGGTATCGTCGCCGGTGGTGGCGGACCGTTTGGGAGCTGAAGCCAGGACCAGGCTGACCTGCACGGCCTGCTTGTTGCGGTGCACGGTGAGTTGCACTTCCTCGCCGGGCTTGCGTCCCAGCAGGGCACGTTCCAGATCCAGCGGCCGCGCGACGGGGCTGTTGCCGACGGCGGTGATCACATCGCCACGCTGCAGCCCGCACTTGGCGGCGGGGCTTTCGTCGTCCACGTCGCCGACCACCAGTCGTCGGGCACCCGTGTTGCCGAGCATCTTGGGCACAATGCCGTGCCACGTTTCGCCAATGCGCTGGGCACTCATCAGCTCGGCGGCCACGTTCATGGCCAGGTCGACCGGGATGGCAAAGCCGATGCCTTGCGCGCCGGCCCGAACGGCCACGTTGATGCCGATCATCTCGCCGTCCGCGTTGAGCAGGGGCCCGCCCGAGTTGCCGGGGTTGATGCTGGCGTCGGTCTGAATCAGGTCTTCATACTTTTGCGCGTCGCTCACCTGCACGACGCGGTGCAGGGCGCTGATGATGCCGCAGGTGACCGTGTGCGTATAGCCATAGGCATTGCCCACGGCGATAACCGGCTCGCCGGGCATCAGGTCGTCGGAGGTGCCGATGTTGATCACCGGCAGCTTGGCGGACGAGGTGATGCGGATCACGGCCAAGTCGGTGGTCGTATCGTGCGATTCGAGCGTCGCCACGAGCGTGCGATCGTCGGCCAGGGTGACCTGGATTTCGCGCACGCCGTCGACCACGTGAAAATTCGTGAGGATGTAGCCGCGCTCATCGATGATGACGCCGGTGCCCATGCCGTTGACGTTGTGCGGCGCCTCGCCCCGGCGATAGTTCTCGTCGGAGGGGGTGATCGTCTTCTGGCCGTGGATGTTGACGATCGACGGCCGCGCCTGCTGCACGATTTTGACCGTGGGCGTAAGCCGCCGCTCGGAGGCCGCGGCCCGGCTCGTGCTGGCAGCCAGGGTGCCCGCCAGGGCCAGGCCCACACACATCGCCCAGGACGAACGAACCGGCAGCCAACGTGAGCGGTGGGCCATGGTGGGGAGCACTTGCGGTTGGAGGGGAAGGGCCAGGAGCGTGAGCGGCTCTGCCGAGGAACCCGGCCGCCGTTTTCACGCCGATGCGGAAGGCAGAAGAAGACATCGGTTCGGCGTGCTTGAGGCATAAGAGGGGCTCGTTGTCGGCGGAATAAACGTCCTAGTTTCACGCGGCAGAGGGTCGCGCGAGGGCAGCAAGGTGCGCCCAAATTATCGCGTCGGCGGCGGGCAACGCGTGCGTCCCGAACCGTCGCTGCGACTGGCAAGGTTTGCGCATTTTCCCGCGCAGAAATGGCTGCCTCAGCAGCGGGGTGCCGATGGGCTTCGTCGGCGGGCAGGCCGTTGATCCGGACGTTGGCGGCCCGCTACGCGCCGCCGGGGCTGCTCGGCGGCAGCTCGTGCGCGGCGGCGGAGGTCTTCGATAGGCGCGCATCGTCGCCTTGAAACACGAGCATCAGCAATTGCAGCAGCAGGAACACGCCCAGGCCGCCGGCCAGCATGTAGGGCCACCAAGACAAGTACGGCACACCCAGGTGATCGCCGATCGCCACCAGGCCCATGATCAACAGCCCGAATAGCAGCAGCCCGCAGCCGACGGAGGTCATCGTGCCTTTGAAGGTGCCGGCCTCGGTGTAGTCTTCGTAATAGAGCTCGATCGTCCGCGATTTGCGCAGGCTGCGGTCGATGGTTTCGGCCAGTTCGACGGCGCGGGCCGCATCGACCCAATCGGGCTCGGCGGCGGCGCCGGCCAGGGCGCGCTCCAATTGCGCGAGCGCGGCCGCGGCAGGATCCCAGTCTTCGTAGCGCTGGGTCTGCGCGCCGCCTTCGTGCGTGACTTCCATCGACCAGGCGCCGCCCTCGGGAGCGATCTCCACGAGCGCTTTGCCGCGCGTGCCCAGCACCGTCATCCGCGCGCCGCGTCCGCCGTGGATCGGATCGATCGACCAGCGCACCACGATGCCCGCCGGCCCGGACATCTGCACGCCCAGTCCGGCGTAACTTTCGCTGTGCTGCGTGCCGGCCATGGCACCCAGCCGGGTCATGTCGCCGGCAACGGCGCGGAGCACGTCGACGTCGCGGGCGAACTGGGCCACGACGCTCTGCTTGTCGGCCGCCGGAGCGCGGCGTTCGAAGGCCACCTGCTCGATCTTGCCCAAGGGCGAATCGGCGGGCGCGGCCGCCATTTCTTGCAAGGCGCGCACGGCCGGGTGCTGCCGCTCGGGCAGATACGGCACGACCACGCTGGCCGTGTCGCGGCGGATCATGTCGAGCTCATAGTACAAGAGCATCGAGTCGAGCACCGGGTGCGCCGTCAGCACCCCGACGCCCGTTTGAATCAGTTTGCGCAATTGCTCGGCGCGATAGTCTTCGTCGAGCGCGCGGGCGACCACCACGGCGTCGGCGTGTTCCCGCGTGAGGAGCGCTTCCCAGCGATCGAACAGGCGCACCCGGCCAAATTGCGCCGCCAGCAGGCGGCCGAGCTCTTCGTCCCGCTGGGGATCCAATTCGCACACGCCTGCCAGCTCCAAGCGCGGACTGGCGGCAATCGCGCGCACGATGGCCGGCGTGGTATCGTCGGCGCCCAGCAGGGCCAAGCGCAGCGGCGGTGATTCGATCGAAGCCATTTTACTAGTATATCTCGCGAGGGGGCGCAGCGCGGGTGGGATGCTAGGCGTGGCGCGCTTGCCGGACGACTTTCGTCAGCGCTTCGACCAGAAAATAATCGCCCCACATCACTGACTCATCAACGCCCAGATTCTTGGCCGTGTGATAGACACCGTGCATGAGGATGCCTTCCCAGCCGGGCGTGTCACAGGCGAGATACTGCGGCGTGACGAGGACGTCGAGCATGGCCAGCGCGGTCTGGCGATAGGCCACGGCGCGGTCGATCGAAGGCGTGTGGCGCTCGAGCTCCAGCAGCCCGCAGGCCGCGATGGCCGCGGCGGAAGAATCTTTCTGGGGCCCCCACGGCAGCGGCGCGGAAAGGTCGGCCGCGAAATCCCAAAACGGCACGTGGTCCTTGGGCAAATGCGTGAGCCAGAAATCGGCGTTGCGCTCGGCGACGTCCAGGAACTCCTTTTCGCCGGAGAGCGCGTAGACCTGCGTGTAACCGTACAGCGACCAGGCCAGCCCGCGGGCCCAATTGCTGTCGGCGCGCAGGCCCTGGTGCGTCGATTGGCCAAGGAAGCGCCCGGTCTCCAAATCAAACAGGCCTTCGTGCGCGGTGGAGCCGTCGGGTCGGACGAGGGTATCACGGGTGGTGCGGCAGTGGGCCACGGCTACGCGGCGCAGCGCGTCGTCGCCGGTTTCGCCCGCGGCATAGAAAATCAACGGCACGTTCATCATGATGTCGATGAACAGCGACTGCGGACCGATGAACGAACAAAGGTATTGCCCCTGCTCGCGAAAGCGCATCGCCAGGGTGCGGCCGGCCTGAAGCAGCACGTCGTGCAGGCGTGCGTCACCCGTCAGCTCGTACCAGGGCCGATAGGTATTCAAGAAAATGAAGCCCAGGTCGTGCACGTTTCGGTCGTGCTGGCGATGTTCGAGCAAGCGGCTGTAGTGCTCGGCGCGGCAGCGCCACTGGGGATCGCCGGTGAGTATGGCAAACTGCCACATCAGGCCGGCAAAGAAGCCGCCCGTCCAATCGGTCCACAACTCACCCTGGTGATACCAACAGCCACCGGTCGTGTAGATGGGGAAATAGTCGGGCGTGCGCTCAATGGTCGCAGCAACCTGCCGCTGGGCAAAATCGAGGGCCGGCAGGTAGCGGGCGGCGTGGGCGTCGGTCATGCGACAAAATCAACCGCTAGTGGCAAGGGCGTAGAAGGAGCGTGCGTTCATCGTATCGCGAGGGTTCGGTGCCGCAAAGTGGCACGCGTGGGCGTGCACCGCGTGCCGCCACGGATGACGCGCGGTCGGACGGCCGGTAAGCTGAAACGGTCGTGTGACAGACTCCTTGAATTGCAGCGCATGGCCAGCACCCGTGAGCGAACCGCCGAAATACGAGCCGCTGTTGCACATCGTGCTCTACCAGCCCGAGATTCCGCACAACACCGGCAGCGTGGGCCGCACGTGCGTCGCGGCGGGATGCAAGCTGTGGCTCGTGCGGCCGCTGGGATTCCGGCTCGACGACTACTATCTGCGCCGGGCCGGGCTCGACTACTGGCAACACCTGGAGTGGGAGGCCGTAGACGACTGGGCCGCGCTCCTGGCGGCGCTGCCGGACCGCCGCCTGTGGTTCTTTAGCAAGACCGCCACGGCGAGCTATCTCGACTCGCAATTCGCGCCGGGCGACGCGCTCGTGTTCGGCAACGAGTCGCAAGGGCTGCCACCGTCGCTCATCGAGGAGCATCGCGAGCGGCTGTTGCGCATTCCCATCCGGGGCGAAGCGCGCAGTCTGAATCTTTCGAACGCCGTGGGCATTGTCACGTTCGAGGCTCTGCGGCAGATCAACCGCGGGCGCTAAAGTGACGTCGCGTGCACTGCCAGGCGCACTGTCGGGTGCGATGCTTGCCTCCGGCAAGCATGCTCGGCGAGCCAAACACATGCTCACGCGAACGTAAGCATGGCACCCGGCTTCGCCGCTGGCGAAAGCAGCAGCGGGCTTGCGTTTCCGACGTTTCGCGGTCGATGAGCTACTTCGCTGGCTCGGCCTTTGCTTCGGCCGCAGCCTTGGCTGAAAAGTCGCCGGCGTCGACCACGACCAGTTTCTTGGGGTCGATGTTCTTGCGCAGCGCCTCGCCCACTTCCGCCGGCTTGAGCGCCGCAATCTGCGACTCGAGCTGAGCGTAGTACTGCATCGTGCGATCGGTGAACAGCAGATCGGCCAGGACCCCGGCCAAGGCGCCGTCATCGGTCCGCGCCACTTGCTGCTGCTGCAGATAACCCTGCTGGGCGCGGGTCAGCTCTTCCTGGGTAATGCCGTCTGCCAACAGCTTGGCCAACTCTTCGGCCACGGCGACGTTCACTTTGTCGATATTGGCCGGATTGCAGATGGCGTTGATGGTAAGGCTGGCCCGATCGTCGAGCGACTCGGCGGCCATGTAGGAGCGCACGCCGTACGACAGCCCCTCTTTCTGCCGCACCCGGTCGCCCAAGCGCGACGAGAGCGTGCCGGCGCCCAACACATAGTTGCCGATGACCATGGCCGGATACTTGGGATCGGTGTCTTTCATGGCAAAGGCCAGACCGGCCGCGTACACGGCGTTGGCCTTGTCGGGCGTGTCGATGCGTTCCAAGCCGCCGGCGACCTGCGGGAACAGCTCGCGCGGAATGCGGGCGTACGACTGGCTGGTTGTCCAGCCGGAAAGCGCCTCGCGCAGCAGGTTCAGCGTTTGCGGCCCGTCGAAGTCGCCCACGATGGCCAGTTCGCCGACTTGTGAGCCGAGGAACTTATCGTATAGCTGCTGGAGCTGGTCGCGCGTAACGCCCTGGTAGCGTTCAATCTCCTCTTCCACCGTGGGAATGTAACGCACGTCGTCCTTGGCATAGGGCGAGACGGTGCGCCGCAGTTTGGTGATGGCCAGGGCCGCGGGATCCGTCTTTTGCTCTTCGGCCGCGGCGAGTTGCTCGCGACGCAGCACTTCGAACTCGTCGGCCGGCAACGTCGGCTCGCGCAGAATCTGCTTGAGCAGGTTGAGCACGGCCGGCAAGTTGGCGCGCTTGGTCTGCACGCTGAACGTGATCGAGCCGGTGTCGCCAAACGCGCTGAGTCGAGCGCGCTGTTTGTCCAGCTCGTCGTCGATTTGCTGCCGCGTCAGCTTCTTCGTACCACGGAGCATGAGCTGCGGCAGGAGCTCGGCGGCGGTGACGTAGCCCTTGAGCGATTCGAGGTTGCCGTAGCGCAGCGTGAGGCGCAGATTAACCGTTTCGCCGCGGGTCTTTTTGGGCAGCAGGGCCGCCTTCACGCCCTCGGGCAAGGTGGTACGCTCGACGCGCGACTCGATATTCTGCGGCGAGACGTCGAACACTTCGCCCTGGGCGATCTCGCCGCGGCCTTTGTAACCCTCGAACAGCTTGACCAGGTCAGGCGTGGCCGGCACTTCGGTCTTATGCGGCTCAGCGGTAGGAATGAACACACCGACCGTGCGATTCTCACGCCGCAAGTAGCGCTTGGCCGCCTCTTGCACCTGCTGGGGCGTGACCGATTCGATACGGTCGCGATGCAGGAAGTACAACCGCCAGTCGCCCTGCGCGGCCCACTCGCTCAGTTGCACGGCGATGCGGCTGGTATCGGCGGCAACCAGTTCGCGCTGCTTGATCAGCTGCTGTTTGGCCCGCTCGACGTCTTCATCCGAGAACGGCTTGTCGCCGGCCGCTTCGGTAATCTCGATCAACTTGTCGCGCACGACGTCGATGGAGTCGCCTTTGCGCACCTCGGCTTGCACCTGGAACACGCCCGGATCGTGCCAGCTGGCGTTGCCGGCGCCGACGTTCGTGGCCAGCTTGGTTTCGACCAGGGCCTTGTACAACCGGCCGGCCGGCGCCGACGCGAGGCAATTGGCCAGCACGTCCATCACGGCGTTATCGGGATGCGCGCCGGCGGGCGCATGGTAGCACAGCCCCACGATTCCGACCTCGCCGACGCGGCGCAGCGTGACGCTGCGTTCGCCGTCTTGCGGCGGCTCTTCGGTATAGGTGCGGTCGACCGTGCGTTTGGGCTTGGGCAGCGCGCCGAAGTATTTTTCGATCAGGGCCAGGGCCTTGGGCTCGTCAAATCGGCCCGCCACCACCAGCACGCAGTTATCCGGCTGATAGTGCTTGCGGTAGAAATCTTGCAGCTTGTTGATCGGTACGCGTTCGATATCGGTGCGGTTGCCGATGGTGGATTTGCCGTAGTTGTGCCAATCGAACGCGGTCGCGATGATGCGATTGTCGAGCAGGTTCGCCGGGTCGTTCTCGCCGGCTTCGAACTCGTTGCGCACGACCGTCATTTCCGAGAGCAGATCGTTCTGACTGATGAAGCTGTTGACCAGGCGGTCGGCTTCCAGCCGCAGCGCAAACTCCAGGTTGTCTTCGCTGGCGGGCAAGGTTTCGTAGTAGTTGGTGCGGTCGACCCACGTGCTGCCGTTGAACCGCGCGCCGCGTTCCTGCAAGGCCCGGGGTATTGCCTGGTGCGTGGGCGTGCCCTTGAACACCAAATGCTCCAGCAAGTGGGCCATGCCGGTTTCGCCGTAGCCTTCGTGGCGCGAGCCGACGAGCACGGTCAGATTCACCGTGACCGTGGGGCGCGAAGGATCGGGATACAACAGCACCTGCAGCCCGTTGTCGAGCTTGTATTCGGTGATGCCCTCGACCGAGGTCAACTTTTTCGGCGCGGCAGAGGCCGGCGCCGCGGGAAGCAAGGTCGCACTGCCGGCGGTCGTCGCGATCAACACCAGCGCCAGCAAAGAAGCCATTCGACTGCGAACCATCGTGGGATGCCCTCGGAGGGTGAACGTAAGTGGCGAGAAGCGAAGGTAGCCGCGAGCTGCGACCGCCGATGGCCGCGAAGGCAACGATTATACGCGCCTCGACCGGCCTGGGAACCATACCTCAGAACAGAGGCTCTTGGCAGGGCCGACGCGACAGCGGGGTCTATCGGCGATACGCAGGCCAGTGCGACGCTGTTCGCTCGGGGCCGGCATTGCCAGCAGTGCCGGCCGCAGCGGTGGGGAGAGGGCCGCTGGCGAGTTTCTATGGCCACCGGGACAGCCCTCCCGGGTCGAGACAAATCCTTGATTTTCTGGCCGGAAAAGGGGGCCGGGGGTTTGGCCGTGGAACTATCCGCGCCTCCGGAGCGTCTGAAGCAGTGGGCAGGCCGGCCTCGCACGACCCGGCGAGCGTCGTTGAAGATGGCCTGGCTCAGCACCTCAACCTCCCATCTCGAATGCCTCAGAAAGGAACCTCCGGCTTATGTTGCGCGCGCACTTGTTCACCCGCGTCCTGGTTGTGACCGCTTGCATCGCGATTGTGGGGTGCGGCGTCAAAAGCGCCGCCGACTACGCCGACACGCCGACTCGGCTAGCTGCGGCCGGCGAAAGCTACCGCGGTGAACCCAAGCGCGAAGGGGAGGCTCGACCCGCGGTTAGTCCTGGCGTGGAATTTCGCTTCGCGGCCGGCAACGCCGAGGGAGCCGCCGGTGCACCGATGGTCGACGTGGCTGCCGGACTGACCCGGAAGATTATCTACAACGCGACTATTGATCTGGTGGTGGAGGATTTTGCCGGCGTGGGCGAGCGCGTGCTGGCCTTGGTCAAAGCGCACGAGGGTTATATCGCGTCTTCGAATCTGGCCGGCGCTTCAGGCGAGAATCGCCGCGCCACCTGGTCCATCCGCATCCCCGTAGAGCGCTACGAAGTCTTCCTCAACGCCGCCAAAGGCCTGGGCGAGCTGACGAACGCCGGCACCACTTCGCACGACGTGAGCGAAGAGTACTACGACGTCGAGGCTCGCATTCGCAACAAGACCAAGGAAGAAGAGCGCCTGCTGGCCTTGCTCGAGCAGCGGCCGGGCAAGCTGGAAGACGTGATCGCCATTGAGCGCGAGCTGTCACGCGTGCGCGAAGAACTGGAACGCATGCAGGGGCGGATGCGCGTGCTGACCGATCTCACGGCCTTGACGACCGTGAACCTGTCGATCGTGGAAATTCGCGACTACGTGCCGCCGCAAGCACCCACGCTGGCGACGCGCGTGCGGCGGGCGTTTCAGGAATCGACCTTGGGAATTCGTGACGCCGGCGAGCAATTGGTGGTGGGCGCGGTGGCGCTCGCACCATGGGGTGTTGTGGCCGCGGCAGTGCTGTGCCCAGTCTATTTGGCCGGAAGGCGCTTGCTGCGCGGGCGGCGCGAACAGCGCGCGAGCTTGCAGGCATCGTAGGGTTCTATGCAGCGAACGAAGGGGACGGTCCGCAGCACTATTGGCCCCAGAGCTATTGTTTGGCGCCGGCCGCAGCCTCGAGCGCACTCAGCCGCAGCGTGGCCAGATAGATCGCCGTGCGGCCCTCGTGACTCGAGTAGTACGACATGTAGAGGCGGTCGCACTCGCGGTCGACCACGAAGCCCGGGTAGCTGTTGTCGCCGCTACTGGGCAACTTCAGCACGTCGCGAAAATGACCCGAGGGCAGGTCCAGCCACCACAGCGCGGTGTGCGACTGCGGCAGGTAGTCGCGGCTGCCGGCCAGCCACGCGCCGCTGGGCAGCTGAATCATGTTGGGTCCGCCGAATCGCTTGTTCGAATCGACGAACTTCCACTCCGTGTACGGCGGGCGGGCAGTGCCGATGCGGCCGATCGGCGGCTTGCTTTCGCAGCGGATCATGGCCAGCAGCGTTCCGTCGTCGAGAAAGCGCAACGTCGTTTCGCTGGGAGCGTCGACGTCGAGCTGCGCCACCTCGCGATACCGAATGCCGTCGTCACTTTGCACCAGCCGCAAGGTGCGTCCACCTTCGAACACCTGCTGCACGCAGGCCCAGGCCTTGCGCGCGTGCCAAGTGACGCGCCACAGCCAATCGCCGCCGGTGATCATCTGGGCCGGGAACTCGACGCGTTGCGCAGGGCCAAACGTTGCGCCGCTGGTATCCGAGAACGCCACGCGCGACTCGATCTTCACCCGCTGCGAGCCGTGGTAGTACGACGCGCCCATGTTGATCATCAGCCGACCGTCAGGCGTGATCGATAGCTTGGGGTCACGCAAGTCGACGTGCGGCTCGTCGAGGAGCGCCGCCGATTCCCAGTGCGCCCCATCGCGCGAGCGTATGACGCGGATCGTGCCATTCAGGCCCGGGATGTGGCCCGAACCCTCGCGAAACGTGCAGTACAGGTACTCGCCTTGCCGCGCTAGATCGGTGAAGGCGGCATGGCCAGGGCGATCCCAAATGCGCTCGATGGCGATGACGAACCGCTGTTCGGGCGTTTCCTGAGCGGCGGCCGGAGCCATCGCCAAGAGCGCCCAGAGGCCGATGATCACGGTGCCCCGATAGCACCCTTTGCGGCGCGTGAGTAGTTGGCAGGATGACATCGTGGAACTCCCTTAGAGCGCGGCCCATGCGTGCAGCGCATCAGGCCGTATCGAGCAACTTCAAATTGGGTGCAATGCGGGCGATTTCACCGGCCATGCAGCGGCGCACTCCGGCACTGGTCTTGATATCGAGCACCCGGCGAAACGCCGCCTCCGCCTGTTCCCGGGTCAGGTGCGTCGTCAGGTCCTTGATCAAGGGAATGAATGCCGGGCTCATGCTGAAGCTGCGCAAGCCCATGCCGAACAGCAACACGAAGGCACGCGGCGCGCCCGCCATCTCGCCGCACAGGGTGACGGGTGTCTGTCGCGCGTTGCAACTGGCAATGACGTTTGCCAGCACGCGCAGCACGGCCGGGCTGAGCGGCTGGCAAAGGTGGTTCACTTTCGGGTTGTCGCGGTCGGCCGCCATCAAATACTGCACCAGGTCGTTCGAGCCAATGGACACGAAGTCCACTTCTTCGAGCAGCGTGTCGATGGAGACCGCGGCGGCCGGCACTTCGAGCATGAAGCCGAGCCGCACGTCGCCGAACGGTTTACCCTGCGCACTAAGCTGCTTGCGCGCCCGCCGCACGATCATCCGCACGCGGCGGATCTCTTCGACGGTGGTGATCATCGGAAACAGCATGCGCACGCGCTTGCTGACGCCTGGCTCGGCGGCGGCGGCCCGCAGGATCGCGCGGATCTGCGTGGCGAAGAATTCGGGATGCTCGAACGACAGCCGGATCGATCGCCAACCCAAGAACGGATTGGCCTCGCGCGCGTGGCCGAGGTAGGGAATGGTCTTGTCGCCGCCCAGGTCGAGCGTGCGGATGGTTACCTGACAGTTAGGGCTGGCGGCGATGATATCGCGATACGCCGCCACCTGCTGCTCCTCGTCAGGCACGTCGGGATGCGTGAGAAAGATGTACTCGGTGCGGAACAGTCCCACGCCCGAGGCACCCATCGCGCCGGCCGCCTGTGCGTCGGCCAGATTGTTGATGTTCGCCAGGAGCTCGACGTGGATGCCGTCAGCGGTGACGGCCGGCTGATCGCGGTTCTCAACCAGGGTGTCCTTCAGGTCGAAGAACTCTCGCTGCAGTTTGAGATAGGCGCTCGTTGTTTCCGCGTCTGGGTTGACCAGCACGTGGCCTTCGCGACCGTCGACGATGATGGTGTCGCCGTTCTTGATCAGACGGCAGATGCCTTTGACGCCCGATACGGCGGGGATGCCGCGGCTGCGTGCCAGAATGGCGGCATGGCTGGTGCCGCCGCCCGTCTCGGTGACAATGCCCGCCACCTCCCGGTTGCCGAGCGTCACCACGTGCGAGGGCAACAGCTCGTTGACGATCAGGATCAACGGGCCGGCGAGGACCGCCAGCTGGGGCTGCAAGACGTCTGTCAAATGGCCGCTGATGCGCACGATCACGTCGCGCACGTCGGCCAGCCGCTCCTTGAGATACTCGTCGCGCGTGCTGGCGAACAGCGTGGTGTATTCTTCGAGGAGCCGATGCAGCGCGGACTGCGCCGTCTGCCGCTCGTCGACGATCCACGCGCGCACCTTGGCCTGGAACGAAGGGTCGCGGAGAATTGTTTCGTGCACGCTGAAGATGGCCGCTTCTTCGGCGCCGACCTGGCTGGACACCTTTTGATACAAGGCGTGCAAGTCGACGGCGGTGCTCTCGCGGGCCCGATCATAGCGGGCCAGTTCGGCCAGCGCCTCGCTCTCTTCCAGGCGCTTGGTGCCGGGATTGACGAAGATCTCGCTAACGCAGTACGCCGTTCCGACAACGACTCCCGGCGAGACACCAATCCCTCTTCGCATGCTCAAATCGTAGCACTGCGGTGCGACAGTGACAATGAACTGCGGCGAGCGTGTGCGCGGCGGCAAGTCCGGGCGCGCAAGCGACCGGGCGCCGTCACGCGCGACGGTGCGCGTGGACCCAAAAATGGCCGCCGTTTTGGGCCGCAACCGCGCGCGGGACGCGGCACTTTATCGGTTGTGGCAAATTGGCAAGACCGATATACTGGACCGATTCGGTTGTCCCGCTGTTTGAGGGCCCCCGCGGGTATGCGCTTTACGTTCGTTGATCGGATCGTGGACTTGCAGCCGGGCGTGAAGATTACGACCGTCAAGTGCTTGTCGCTGGGCGAGGAGTATCTGGCCGACCACTTTCCGCGCTTTCCGGTCATGCCCGGCGTGTTGATGCTGCAGGCCATGACGGAGGCCGGCGCGTGGCTGGTGCGCGCCACGGACGACTTCGCGCACAGCATCATCACGCTCGCCGAGGCGCGCAACATCCGCTTTGCCGACTTCGTGCAGCCGGGACGCACGCTGACCATCACGGCCGAGTTGCTGCAGGCCAACGGCCGCGAAGTGCAAGTGAAGACACAGGGCATCTTGGCGGGAGCGACTGCCGTAGGCGGTCGCCTGACCCTGGAACGCTACAACCTGAGCGACAAACGGCCCGACATGGCCGCCACTGACGAATACCTGAAACAATCGCTACGAGCCCAGCTGGCACAACTTTACCAACCGGATATGGATCTCGACGCATCCGGCGACACGCCCTTGATCGCCGCCGGAAGCCCGGCCGTGCATAGCACGCAGCACAAAACCTGACGCGCGATTTTTGTGGTCACATGCCGCTGGCCCGCGAAATGCAGGCGGCCGGCGGCAGGCCGCCAAGCCAGAAACAATACCAGAGTAAACCTGACGACGCCTGGTGCGCAGCGCTGCTCGCCGGGCGAAAACCGCAAAAGCGAATCCATTCGGAGGTGCCGGCGATGGCGACGAAAGAGGAGGTGTTTTCCAAGGTGCAGTCGGCGTTGGTCGATGCGCTGGGCGTCGACGAGGACGAAGTAAAGCCCGAGGCCCGGCTGGTAGGCGATCTGGGAGCCGAGAGCATCGACTTTCTGGATATCGTGTTCCGTCTGGAAAAGGCCTTCGACATCAAGATTCCGCGCGGCGAACTGTTTCCCGAGGATATTCTGACCAGCACCGAGTACGTGCAAAACGGGCGCTTGAATCCGGCCGGCCTGGAACAGCTCAAGGCGCGCATGCCGTTTGCCAACCTGACGGCATTTGCCGCCAACCCGGTCGTGCAGGACTTTGGCAATTTGCTGACGGTCGAAGACATGTGTCGCTACGTGGAGAGCAAGGTCGCGGCGTAAGTCTCGGCTTGTAATTGCCTATGCGCTGGTTCTGGATCGATCGTTACACCGAGTTCGAAAGCGGGCAGTACGCCACGGCGATCAAGAACGTCACGCTGGCCGAAGATCATCTGCACGATCACTTTCCCGCCGCGCCCCTGATGCCCAACCCATTGGTCGTCGAGGGCATGGCGCAAACCGGCGGACTGCTGGTCGCCGAACACAGCGATTTTGTCGAGCGCGTGGTGCTGGCCAAGTTGGCCCGGGCCAGGTTCCACTTTTCGGCCGTGCCCGGCGATACGCTGACTTACCGCATGACGATTGACGATATCCACAAGGACGGCGCGGTGGTGAGCGGCACGAGCCACGTGGGCCAGCGGCTGCAGGCCGAGGCCCAGATGTTCTTTGCCCACTTGCCTGAAAGCCGCGCCGGCAAGTCGCTGTTCGATCCGGCCGGACTGCTGGCCATGCTGAAACTGCTGGGCGTGTTTGAAGTCGGCCGCGATCGGCACGGCAATCCCTTGCCGGTGCCGGCCTATCTGCTCGCAGGGGCGGCCGGTGAAGCCAGCCCCTCGGGGGCTTGACGCGCGCGGCCCAAATCGCGAAGCATGCTAGTACTGCAATCGCCAATTACTGGGTGCCATGTTCACGACGACGTGAACCTGCGCGCCCGCCCAAAGGGTCCATCGGCCGCGCACAGCGTGCCAGCCATAGCGTAGGAGTGTGTTTGCCATGCGACGACGCGTTGTCATCACCGGTGTGGGCTGGGTTACTCCCATGGGCAGCGAAGTGCCGGCCGTGTGGGATGGCCTGAAACACGGCGACTCGGGCGTGGGCTACACGTCGATCTTCGACGCCAGCCGCTTTCCCACCAAGATCGCCGCCGAGGTCCGCAACTGGGATATCAGCGACGTGGGCGAGGATCCGGAAGACTGGAAGCTGCGCGGCCGGCACACGCGCTTTGCCGTCGGTGCCGCCAAAAAGGCCATGCGCGACTCAGGACTGGTCGACGCTCCGTTCGATCCCACGCGGTTGGGCGTCTATCTCGGCAGCGGCGAAGGCCAGCAGGATTTCAACTGTTTCGCCCGCATGATGACCGCCGCGCTCAAGGGCGAAGAGTTCGACCTGGCGCTGTTCACCAAGGCGGGCCTGGAATGGCTGCACCCGACGATCGAGCTGGAGCAAGAACCGAACATGCCGGCCGGCCACCTGGCTTCGATGTTCAATGCCCAGGGACCGAACGCGAACTGCCTGACGGCGTGCGCCGCCAGCAGCCAGGCGATTGGCGAGGCGACTGAGATCATTCGCCGCGGCGATGCCGACGCCATGCTCTCCGGCGGCACGCACAGCATGATTCATCCGTTCGGCGTGACGGGCTTCAACCTGCTCACGGCGCTGTCCACCAACAACGAACATCCGCGCGAGGCGTCGCGCCCCTTCGATCGGGACCGCGACGGCTTTGTGCTGGGCGAAGGGGCCGCGATGGTCGTGCTCGAAGAACTGGAACACGCCAAGGCGCGCGGCGCCAAAATTTACGGCGAGCTGACCGGCTACGGCTCCACGGCCGACGCCTATCGCATTACCGACACACATCCGCAAGGCCGCGGCGCCACGCGCTGCATCAAACTGGCCATGGACGAAGCGCGGCTCAACCCGGAAGACCTGGGCTACATTAACGCCCACGGCACCAGCACCAGCGTGAACGACAAGGTCGAGTCGCTGGCCATCCGCCAGGCCTTGGGCGAGCAGGCCTACAAAGTGCCCGTTTCCAGCACCAAGAGCATGATGGGCCACCTGATCGCCGCGGCCGGGGCGACGGAGCTGATCATCTGCCTGCTGGCGATTCGCGACGGCGTGCTGCCGCCGACAATCAATTACACCACGCCCGACCCGGACTGCGACCTGGACTACGTGCCGAACGAGGCCCGCCAGGCGCGCTGCGAGCACGCGCTATCGAACAGCTTCGGATTCGGCGGCCAGAACATCTCGCTGATCGTCAGCCGGTACAACAATTAGGCTATAGGCTATGGGCCATTAGGCCATAGCTCGTAAGATGCCCGCGCTTGGCAGCGATCCTCTTTTCCTAAAGCCCATCGCCCACAGCCTATCGCCTGGTAACTCACCGAGGCCGATTCGGCGGGCTGGCCGGCGGCTGCTCAAGCAACTGCCGCAGGTACTGCCCATAGTCATTGGGCACTTCGTGGGCGAGCTTTTCCAGCTCTTCGGCCGTAATGAAGCCCTTGTGGTAAGCCACTTCTTCAAGGCAGGCGATCTTCATCCCTTGCCGCGTCTCGATGGTCTGCACGAAGTTGGCCGCCTGCGTGAGCGACTCGTGCGTGCCCGTGTCGAGCCAGGCAAACCCGCGCGTGAACACCTCGGCATGCAGCTTGCCCCGGCGCAAGTACTCGCGGTTGACGTCAGTAATCTCCAGTTCTCCGCGGGCACTCGGCTTCAGCTCGGCGGCAATGCTCACGGCGTCGGAATCGTAGAAGTAGAGGCCGGTGACGGCCAGTTTCGATTTGGGCACGGCCGGCTTCTCTTCCAGCGAGACCGGGCGGCCGTCATCGTCCAGCTCTACCACGCCGTACTGCCGCGGGTCCTTGATCGCATAGCAGAAGATCGTCGCCCCGTCGTCGCGGCGCACGGCCCTGGCCAAGGTGGTCTGCAGTCCCTGGCCGAAGAAGATGTTATCGCCCAGGATCAACGCCGAGCGTTCGCCGCCGATGAAGTCCCGCCCGATCAACAGCGCCTGGGCCAACCCTTCGGGCCGGGGCTGCACGGCATAACGAATGGAGATGCCCACGCGGGCCCCGTCGCCCAGCAGCCGCTCGAACGTGCCGACGTCGTCGGGCGTGGAAATCAGCAGGATCTCGCGCAGCCCGGCCAACATGAGCGTCGACAGCGGATAATAGATCATCGGCTTGTCGTACACCGGCAGCAATTGCTTGCTGATGGCGCGCGTGAGCGGATAGAGGCGCGTGCCGGCGCCGCCGGCGAGGATCATGCCCTTGTTGATCGGTTTGACGGCCATGGCGCGGCGTGCGGAGCGATGGAGCGATTGGGAAAGTCTACGCCATCAGTTTGCGGCGTGGGTGCCCAGGCCGCAAGCGGAGTTGCGCACCCGACGGTCATACGAGTGGGTGCCAGTGGCGTGTCGCCAGCGCAAATTCAAATAGGCGTTCGCACTGGCAGGATGCCAGTGCCACCAGACTACGAGCGACGGCCAATCGACGAAGAACCCTCGCTCGCGCTTCGGGTTAGTGTCGCGCGGAAAAAGGGTGCGGCACCCTTGCTGCGCAAATCGAGCCAGTCCCCGCGCTACGAGCGTGCGCCCAGCCCCAGCCGCTCGCGATGATAGCTCCCGGATGCGACGCGCTCGACCCAGCGCGAATTGTCAAGATACCACTGGACGGTGAGCCGCAGTCCGGCGGCGATATCTTGCTGCGGCTGCCAGAGGAGCTCGCGCCGGGCCTTGCTCGCGTCAATGGCGTAGCGGCGATCATGGCCGGGCCGGTCGGTGACGAACTTGATGAGCTGCCGGCACGGCCGATGCGCCAGCCGGGGGCTCAGCTCGTCGACGATATCGCACAGCGTTTCCACGAGCTCCAGGTTCGTGCGTTCGCAGTTGCCGCCGACGTTGTAAACCTCGCCCGGCCGCCCGCGCTCGAGAACCGCCAGCAGGGCCCGGCAATGGTCCTCGACGAACAGCCAATCGCGCACGTTCTGGCCGTCGCCGTAGACGGGCAGCGGCTTGCCCTCGAGGGCGTTGAGGATCATTAGTGGGATGAGCTTTTCGGGAAACTGATATGGGCCGTAGTTGTTCGAGCAGTTGGTGGTGAGCGTGGGCAGGCCATACGTGTGATGATAGGCCCGCACAAACTCGTCGGCCGCGGCCTTGCTGGCGGCGTAGGGCGAGTTGGGGGCGTGCGGCGTCGTCTCAGTGAAATAACCGCTCGGACCGAGCGAGCCATACACCTCGTCGGTCGAGACGTGCAGGAAGCGAAACGCGCTGCGCTCCGGCTCGGCCAGGGCACTCCACCACGTGCGGGCCGCTTCGAGCAGCGAAAACGTCCCGCTGACATTGGTTTCGACAAACGTGCCGGGCGCGTCGATGGAGCGGTCGACGTGCGATTCGGCCGCCAGGTTCAAAATGGCCACCGGCCGATGCTCGGCCAACAGCGCCGCCACCAGCCGCCGGTCGCCGATATCTCCCTCGACGAACGTGTGGAGCGGATCGCCCTCGACCGGCACTAGCGAGTCCAGATTGCCGGCGTAAGTGAGCTTGTCGAGATTGACGACGCGAAACATCTGTTGGCCGACGACGTGCCGCACGAGACAGCTGCCGATGAAGCCCGCGCCGCCGGTGATCAGAATGGCACGCATGGGCTAAGCCAAAGCGGCGAGTGGAGGGAGCCGCGGGGAGCGAGTAACGCGGGCCCGCGCGCTGGTCGCGCGGCGGGCCGAAATCGCTTAACTTGGGCGCCTGCTTGCGGTTGGGAGCAATGGATCAGCGCCAACTGCTAGCAGACGAAGGAGAGGCGCCGGTGAGAGTCGAACTCACGATGGCGGATTTGCAATCCGCTGCCTTAGCCTCTTGGCGACGGCGCCAGGTGCCCAAATACCTTATGGAATCGGCAAACTTGCGTCAAGGCCGATGGTTCCCCTGGCGCTCTGGGAGAGCGGCGCAAGCCATCGCCGTCTGCTGCCGCCCGACTGAATTCTCCGCTGGCATTCATTCGATCTTGTCTGTGCAGACGCACGACGGGCCAGGCGGGCTCTCTTAAAAAAATCACGCCGGCCGCGGCGTCGACTCTCTGGCTCATCCGAAGGGAATCGGAAGCAAGGCATAAGGAGTTGCCATGGGCATCTTTGGTTTCTTTGCGCGCCGACGCCGCGCGCGACTCATCGAACAAATGGCCGCCGAGGTCGCCCAACGCAGCTATAGCCACGTGATGGGGCGCGTTCGCCGCCGGGCCGCCACGATGCGCGTGGCCGAGGCCCGCGGCTACGTCAAGTCGCGAGCGCTCGATATCGTTCATCGCGAGCTGGCCGCGGCGCACAACGGCCGCATCCCGCTCGACCCTGACACGCAAACGCAGATCATCAGTCGCGCGACGGACACCGTGGTGTCCGGCGTGCTGGCCGAGCTGCGCAGCGTGCCGCCGGCCGCCAAGACGCCGGCCCGCAAGGCAGCCTAAACACACCGAAACACGGGACCGCATGGCGCGCGCACGACGGCTCACCCATTCGATTTAAAACTCGTTCGCTGCGGCGCCAGCGGTCCTTTTTTTGATCTCCGCCTTACCCGGCTCACGTGGCCGCGAGCCCTCCTCTCCCGCCAGGGGAGAGGAGAGAACCGTCTTCCGCAGGCCTTGCCAAGCGCGGCGCGGCGCGGTTTATTGGCCGCGTCGCGTTCACCTGCGGAGTCGCCCGATGGCCGTTCCAGCGAAAGATGCCTCGCAGTCGCTCGGCGGAGTGCTGTGCGTTTTTCAAACGCCCTATCGCGCCGACGAAACGATCGACTACGCCACGCTGGACCGCGAAATCCAGTGGCTGTTTGATCGCGGAGCCGACGGCATCGTGCTGGCCATGGTTTCCGAAGTACTGCGGCTTTCGAGCCAGGAGCGTGCCGAGCTGGCCACGTTCGCCTGCCGGCAGGGCGCGCCGCGCGGCAGCGTGGTGATCAGCGTCGGCGCCGAAAGCAGCCACACGGCCGAAGGCTATGCGCGGCATGCCGAAAGCGCCGGGGCCCACGCTGTGATGGCGGTGCCGCCCATCGCCGTGGCCTTAGCCGAAGAGCAACTGCTGGACTACTACCGGCGAATCCTGCGCGCCGTGAGCATTCCGCTCATTGTGCAAGACGCCAGCGGTTACGTTGGCCGGCCGCTGTCCATCGCGATGCAGGCGCGGCTGCTGGACGAATTCGGCTCACGGGTTTACTTCAAGCCGGAGGCGGTACCCATTGGCCCGCGACTCAGCGAGCTGCACGCGGCAACCGGCAATCGGGCGCGGGTCTTCGAGGGCACTGGCGGCATTGCCCTGGTCGATAGTTTTCGCCGGGGCATCGTCGGCACCATGCCCGGCGCCGACCTGGTTGATGCGCTGGTTGCTCTGTGGCGGGCGCTCGTGGCCGGCGACTTCGAGACGGCCCAGCGCGTGTGGCTGCCGCTGGCGGCGCTCGTTTCGCTGCAGCACAGCCTCGACGCGTTTCTAGCCGTGGAAAAATACCTGCTGGTGCGGCAGGACATTTTCACCATCGCGCACGTCCGTGGGCCCGTCGGCTATGTGCTCGACGAGCCCACGCGACGCGAGGTCGATCGGTTGTTCGAGCTGCTGATGAGCGCGGTCGACGCGGCGCCGAAGCGCGCATGAACACGTATGCTCGCAACTTCTGTAGCCGGCACACTCCGTGTGCCGTCGCCCGTGACCGTTCAGCAATTCGGCACACGGAGTGTGCCGGCTACAATCAGGCTCGGCGGGAGCCTCGCCCCCACGCCCTCCCAAATGCCCATGCTCACGCGAACGTGAGCATGGCACTCAAACTTACTGCCACTGGCAAGATGCCCGTGGCACCAACGTCGCGCCCGATCGTTACTTTTTCGGGGGCGCCTTCACTTCGGCCAGGCCGATCACGCCCACGGCGATGCGCGGACCGGCGTTGCCCACCGGCTGCGAAAAGTCGTCGGCGTCTTTGTGCACGACGACGCCGCGACCAATGACGTGGTGCAGGTCGAGCCCATCGGCCTTGACGTCCACTTTCGCCACGCCGGCGCTCGATGCGTCGATGTTGCCCAGGTCGCCTTCGTGGTGCTCATGGGCGTCGGGCTTGCCGTGCGGCTTGCCGTGGGGATTGTAGTGGCCGCCGGCCGACATGCCGTCGGGCGAACGCAGGTCGCCAAACATGTGAATGTGAAAGCCGTGCTTGCCGGGCGTGAGATTCTTCACTTCGCCCGTCACATGCACGTAGCCCTTTTCCTGCTTGAGCAAGATCACGCCGCTGACGGTGCTTCCCTTGGAAGGCACGAGCACGGCCACCGCCTCGTTGATGGGCTCATGCTCGTGTTCGTGCTTTTCTTGAGCCGCCGCCTGATTCGATGCGAAAAACAGCAGTGCCGAAAACGTGGCGCAAACTCCTAGCATGCAACTCTTCATCGTTCGGTCCTTTCCGGTTTGAATCGCTCGTGGGATGCCATTTGTCAATTGCTCGATCGCCGGCTGGGCAGCCGCCCGGGCCGCCATTATCTTAACGAATCGCCACGCGACTGTCGCCCGCCGGGACAGACGCGGATTTTGACAGCGCTGCCGTGGCCGCATGCGAACCCACTGCCAGCAGCTGCGCCGGCAACCGTTTTGGAATCGAGCACACACGATGCGACCTGTGAACCTGCACGAATATGAAGAGGCCGCGCGCGAATGCCTGCCGCAGATGGTGTTCGACTACTATCATGGCGGCGCCGAGGACGAGCTCACCGTGCATGAGAATCGGCTGGGCTGGCAGGCGCTGCGGCTGCGTCCGCGCGTGCTTGTCGACGTGGCCACGCGCAGTCTGGAAACGACGGTGCTCGGCCAGCGCATAGCATTTCCACTGCTAACCGCGCCCTGCGCCTTCAATTCGCTGGCGCACGCGGACGGCGAGTGTGCCGTCGCACGAGCGACCGCCGCGGCCGGCATCGTACAGATCGTCAGCACCGCGGGCACGCACACGCTCGAGGAAGTGGCCGCAGCCGCGCCGGACGCCCCGCGCTGGTTTCAGTTGTATTGTTATCGCGATCGGGGCGTGACACGCAGCCTGGTGGATCGCGCCGTGGCGGCGGGCTATCGCGCGCTGTGTCTGACGGTCGACGCCCCGCTGGTCGGCCGGCGCGACCGCGACACGCGCAACTGTTTCGGCTTGCCGCCGGGCATGACTTGGAAGAATCTCGAAAGCGTGGGGCTGGAACGCATGGATGCCGGCACCGAGGGCTCGGCCTTGGTGCGCTACATCGCCGAAATCTGGGACGCCTCGCTCACCTGGGAAGCAATCGCCTGGCTGCGCTCGATTTCTCCCTTGCCGCTGGCCGTGAAGGGAATCCTCACGGCGGAAGACGCGCGGCTGGCCGTGGAACACGGTGTGCACGCGATTGTGGTTTCCAATCACGGCGGCCGCCAACTCGATGGCACGTTGCCGACGAGTGAGGCGCTTGGGGAAGTCGTTGACGCGGTGCAGGGCCGTGCCGAGATCCTGGTAGACGGCGGCATCCGCCGCGGCAGCGACATTCTCAAAGCGCTGGCCTTAGGGGCCCGCGCGGCGCTCGTCGGCCGGCCGTATTTGTGGGCCCTGGCCGTGAACGGCCAGGCCGGCGTGGAGCACATGCTGGGCCTGTTGCGCGAAGAATTGGACCTGGCCATGGCGTTGGCCGGAAGGCCGACCATCGCCAGCATCGACCGCAGTTTACTGGCGCCGTAACGGCGAAATGGTGCGGGCATCCATCCAGGCTGGGAGCCTCGGCTTGAATACGGCGGTGCGGCCGTTTTGCGTGCCGCGCCGCGGGCAGGTAAACTAACAGGTGCCCGCTGACATCCCCACCGGTTCTGGCATCACTCCACTTGCCCTTGAAGGTCTCATGATGAGCAAGCCCACCCCCAATCGTCGCCAGTTTTTGCATACGTCTGCCGCGGCTGCGGCCGGCTTGAGCGTGCCGTACTGGTTCACTGCCCAGCGAGCCTTGGCTGCCGACAGCCAGAGCAAGAACGATCGCCCGCTGGTCGGCTGCATCGGCACCGGCGACCGTTGGAAGGGATTGATCCGCGACATTCGCAAGCATGGCGACGTGGTGGCCGTGTGCGACGTGGATCGCAAGCATGTCGAAGAGGGCAAGGAGCTCTCGGGCGGCAAAGCGGAGATGTACGAAGATTATCGCAAGCTGTTGGATCGCGACGACGTGCAGATCGTGTCGATCGTCACGCCCGATCACTGGCACACGAAGATTGCGATCGACGCCATGAAGGCCGGCAAGGATATCTATTGCGAAAAGCCGCTGACGCTCACGATCGACGAAGGCAAGTTGATTTGCCAGGTGCAAAAAGAGACCGGTCGCGTGTTCCAGGTGGGCACGCAGCAGCGGACCGAAATGGGACAGCGCTTCCTGAAAGCGATCGCCATGATTCGCGACGGCCGCATCGGCAAAGTGAAGCGGGCCACGTGTGCCATCGGCGCCGCGCCGTCCGAGGGTCCATTTCCGGTGATGCCCGTGCCACCCCAGCTGAACTGGGAAATGTGGCTCGGCCAAGCGCCGCTGGTCGACTACACCGAGAAGCGCTGCCACTACGAGTTCCGCTGGTGGTACGAATACTCGGGCGGCAAGATGACCGACTGGGGCGCCCATCACGTGGACATCGCGCAGTGGGGCATTGGCGCGGAGAACAGCGGGCCCGTGTCCGTGGCCGGCACTGCGATTCACCCCAACATTCCCAATGGCTACAACACGGCCACGGAGTTTCACGTCGTGTGCACCTACGCCGATGGAACGGAACTGGTGATTCGCCACGACACGGAAAATGGCGTGACGTTCGAGGGAGAGCAGGGCACAATCTTCGTCAGCCGCGGCGACCTGCAAGGCAAGCCGGTCGACGCGCTCAAAGATAAGCCGTTGCCCGAAGGCGCGATCGAGGCGCTGTACGGCGGCAAGCCCACGAGCCACATGGCCAATTTCTTCGACTGCACGCGCTCGCGCAAACTGCCGATCTCCGACGTGTTCACCCATCATCGTTCGATCACCACCTGCCACCTGGCGAACATTGCCATTCGCCTGGGCCGGAAAATCCAATGGGATCCCAAGACCGAGCAGGTTGTGGGCGACTCGGAGGCCCAATCGTGGCAGTCGCGCCCGCAGCGCAAGGGATATGAGATCGTAGCGTGAGACGACGCGACTCACGCATTCCATGAGCTGGGAACGGCATCGTCGTCGGGAAGATGTGTAGCGCGTTGGCTTTCGCTCTGACGAGTCTTGCCTGGGCGGCGCAAACCGCGCTGCAAGTGCAGGCGCCCGCCGGCAGCGTCGATCGCTCGAACGTGCCGCCCAAGATTGCCGCCTTTCTCGAGGCCTGCGAAACGACCCGCCGCGGCATGATCACGCAGTTGGAGTTCGAGCTGCGCGGGCTGCGTTCGCGACAGCCGCAGCCAGCGAGCGCTTCGCAGCGCATCGCCCGCATCGAAGCCAATCTGGCGGCACTGCGTGCGAACCAAGAGCCGATCGTCCCCGCGCTGCGTTTCCCGCCCGAGATCGGCGCCATTGGGCGCTTGCCGGAGTTGACCTGTCACGTCGACCAGGTGCTCGGCCCGGACGAAGCGCTGATTCACTGCCACTTCTCCATCAAGGTTCGCACGGTGAAGAATTATCGTCCGCGGCTGGAGACGGTGGTTCGAGCGGAATCGTTTTTGCTGAGAGGACTACCGACCAAAGCGTTGTCGGCCGGCGCCGACGCCCAACTGCTCGATGTGTTTGAAGTCACCCGTCGGCACACGTACCGCTCGGTGGCAGGCAAACCCGTCACGGTGCTGGTGTTGAGCCCGTTTGACATGAAGGCCATCGAGCCCTACTTTCGGGCAATTGCCACGGGCAACTGACTACCCCCCATCTGGCAAGCGATTGGTCAAAAAAAGAGCCGCGCGGACGCTTCGAATGCGCTCGAATTCCCAGCTGGCGATTGGACTTTCAGCAGCGGAGCAGCCGCCGTTTCCTGCGGGAAATCCTGGGTTCCTGACGAGTACGTCGCGACCATCGCCGTGCCGTGACGCACGAATGACGGCCCTATCAATCCACTCGCAAAGGGGGACGCTACCGGGGGGCCGACGTATATAATTGACTGGTGTTGGGGCAATAACCAGTAGCTCGCTCGGGGTCCTCCGGCAGGGACGCATGAGCAGAGGAGTGCATGCATGAGTATCAAAGTGTTGATCGCCGACGATCACGAGGTGGTCCGTTCCGGGCTGAAAAGCCTGCTGGCCGGCACGGACATCAAGATCGTGGCCGAAGCGTCGACGGGAGAGCAAGCGGTGCGTCTGGCATTGAAGCACGAGCCGGACGTGGTCCTGCTCGACATTCGCATGCCGGAAGGCGACGGCCTGAATGCCTTGGGTCGCATCAAACTCGATCGGCCGAACATGCCGATCCTGATGCTCTCC
The DNA here is from genome assembly GCA_050250435.1 of Pirellulales bacterium. Classification (GTDB taxonomy): domain Bacteria; phylum Planctomycetota; class Planctomycetia; order Pirellulales; family PALSA-1355; genus JBFWOR01. The sequence continues at coordinate 30,266 of JBFWOR010000011.1, forward strand.
ACGTACGACAATCCGACGTACGTGGCTCGAGCGGTGGCCCTGGGCGCCAGTGGATTCCTGCTCAAAGGCATCGCGCGCGACAAACTCATTGAAGCAATCCACACGGCCGCGGCGGGCCAAAGCGCTTGGACCCGCGACGAACTACGCCGCGTGACCGGTGCCTTGGCGACACCGCGACTTGCGGCGGATGTTGAAGTGCCGCTGACGCAGCGCGAAAGCGAAGTCTTGCGCCAGCTGGCCTACGGCCTGACGAACAAAGAGATCGCGCTGGCGCTGCACATCAGCTATGAGACGGTCAAGGAGCACGTGCAGCACATCTTGCGCAAGATCGGTGTTTCCGATCGCACGCAAGCTGCCGTGTGGGCTGTGCGCAAGGGGCTTGTTTGACGTGTGCGCGCAACCAGCGTGCCGTGCCGACTTGCATCGCTGAAGCTTCGCGTTCTAGTGGGGGCGACCCGCGCCACCGTCAGCAAGGCGGCTTGCGTTTCGCGCAGCGACGGTCGACAATCGGCGGAACCAGTGTTTTCTGCGTTTCGCCGGCTTCCGGTTCGCGCCCGTGCCCAAGCCAACTGATATCCGCATAGTCTCCGCATCGGCTACGACCGAGCGGATTCCTTACCGTACGCCGATGAAGTTCGGCGGACGAGTAGTGACTGATGCGCTGTTGCTGGACGTGGAGGTGGAGGTCGAAACACGCGATGGCCGGCGCGGCCGGGGTCTCGGTTCGATGCCGCTGGGCAACGCCTGGGCATGGCCGTCGGCCGCTGTGCCCGGCAGCACAACGCTCGAGTGCATGTTGGCGTTCAGTCGTCGGACGATCGCCGCGGCCGAACGATGTTCGGCGATCGGTCATCCGCTGGAACTAACGCACGCGCTGGCCGCGGTGCATGCCACGATTGCACAGGACGTCACGCGCTCGCTGAGCGCCAGCGAGGCCATGCCACGGTTGGCACAGCTCGTGGCGGCCAGCCCGCTCGATGCCGCCATCCACGACGCCTACGGCCAAGCGCTGGGTGCGAACTCTTACAACTTGCTGGGGTCGGAGTTCGTGCATGCGGATTTAGCGCAATTCCTGTCGCCCGATTTCGCCGGCGAACATCTCGATCGCTACACGCTCCGCGCGCCCAAACCGCGGATGCCCTTGTATCACCTGGTGGGTGCGCTCGACCCACTGACTGCCGCCGACTTGACTCAGCCCGTGGGCGACGGCCTGCCGGAAACACTGGGCCAGTGGATCGCCGCCGACGGGCTGACCCACTTAAAGATCAAGCTTGCCGGCGATGACCTGGCCTGGGACGTCCAGCGTGTGGTAGCGGTGGAAAAGGTGGCCGCGGCAGCGCAGCAGGCGCGTGGCTGTGAGACCTGGCACTACTCACTCGACTTCAACGAAAAGTGTGCCAACGTCGAATACGTGCTGGAGTTCTTGCAGCAGGTGCGAACGGCCGCGCCGCAGGCGTTTGACCGCGTGCAGTATATCGAGCAGCCCACGCATCGCGATTTGCGCGCGCATCCGGAAAACCGCATGCACCGCGCGGCGCAGATCAAGCCGGTGGTCATCGACGAGTCGCTCGTGGACCTGGAAAGTCTGCTACTATGCCGCCAGCTGGGTTACACCGGCGTGGCGCTCAAGGCCTGCAAAGGACACAGCGACGCACTGCTCATGGGCGCCGCCGCGCAGAAGTACGGCATGTTTCTGTGCGTGCAGGATTTGACCTGCCCGGGTCGATCGTTCCTGCACTCGGCCTCGCTCTCGGCGCGCATGCCCGGCGTGGCGGCGATCGAGGGCAACGCGCGACAGTACTGTCCGGCGGGAAACCGCGACTGGGTGGACCGCTATCGCAGCATGTTCCGGGTCACGGACGGCAGCTTGGGAACCTCTATCCTCAATGGCCCCGGCTTGGGATATTAGTCGCAGCCAACGCAGCGAACTGACAGGTACGCTCGAAAACGCAGCGCCCATCGCACGGCGCCGCGGCGCCGTGAAATCGCCTGCGATCAAAGCGGATCAATTTAGGAAATCATCTCCATGAAACACCGCCCCGCCGACCGCCGTTCTCGAAACCTCGGTATCGCGTTACTCCTGGTGGCCCTGGCCGTGTCGCCGGCCGTCGCCCACGACGATCATCCACCGAAAAAGGTGCTGGACGAAGCCCTGTACCGATCCACCGCGATGCCCGACCGCATCATCCTGACGTGGAGCGGCGACCCGGCGCGCTCGCAGGCAGTCACCTGGCGCACCGATACCTCCGTGAACAAGGCCATCGCCCAGATTGCGCCGGCCGAACCCGGGCCAGGCTTCGTCAACAAGGCGAACGAACATGCCGCCGCAACGACGCCGCACGAAAGCGATCTGGGGACCGCCCACTATCACAGCGTGAACTTCCAACAGCTGGAACCGGCAACCAAGTATGCCTACCGCGTGGGCGACGGGGTCAACTGGAGCGAATGGTTTCAATTTCAAACGGCCGCGGTCGAGCCGGCGCCCTTCTCCTTCATCTATTTCGGCGATGCACAGAATAGCGTCCGCGAGCATTGGTCGCGCGTGATTCGCGAGGCGCACAGCGACGCGCCGAAAGCGCGGTTCATGATCCATGCCGGCGACTTGATCAACAGCGGCAATCGCGACGCCGAATGGGGCGAGTGGTTCGGCGCCGGGGGGTGGCTCAACGCCATGGTGCCCAGCGTGCCCACGCCCGGCAACCATGAGTACCCGCGCGACTCGCGGCAGCCGCTGGCTGCCCGTCGGCTGTCGCACCATTGGCGTCCGCAATTCACCCTGCCCACCAACGGGCCACAAGGTCTCGAAGAGACCGTTTACACAATCGATTATCAGGGCACGCGCATTATCTCGCTCAATTCGAACGAACAGCAGCCAGAGCAGGTAGCCTGGCTTGAAGCGGCGCTGGCCGACAACCCCAATACGTGGACGATCGTCACGTTTCATCACCCGGTCTATTCCACGTCGCGCGGCCGCGACAATCCCGAAATTCGCAAGCTGTGGAAGCCCTTGTTCGACAAGCACCGCGTCGACCTGGTGCTGCAGGGACACGATCACGCCTACGCCCGTTTTTCACAGCAGCTGACCGAGAACGTGCCCAGCGGCGCCAACGTGCGCAGTCCGGAGGGCGGCACCGTGTACGTCGTCTCCGTGAGCGGCCCGAAAATGTACGAGCTGGAACGACGCCCCGACATGCGGCGGGCGGCCGAGAACACGCAGCTCTATCAGATCATCTCCGTCGAGGGGGACGCACTGCGCTACGAGGCCCGCACCGCCACCGGCGAGCTGTACGACGCATTCCGACTCAACAAGCGTCCGGGCCAGATCAACGAGCTGGTCGACGCGATTCCCGATACGCCCGAACGACGGCGCTCCGAGGCGGAGTCGCGAAAAAACTAAGATCGCCTCCGTCCATTGCCGCGGCGGCGAAGCCGCATGCCGGCAGCCGGCCGCAGGGACGGGCTACAGAATAGGATGCTGTGATGAGCAAGAAGAGTCAGCGGCGGCACCGCCACGCGATGTTTCACCGGCGCACGCCGCCCGGTGCCGCCCCCGGCACACTGATCGCGGATCCCTTGCTGGGCAAGCCGGTGGTGCGCGTGATGGCGTTCGGCCCGGATCAATGCACCGAACATACGCTGTGCGCGCCGGCGGATTACGATTTACTGCCCAAACTGGTCGAGCAATTCCCGGTCACCTGGGTCAACGTCGAAGGCCTGGGCGATGCCGACGTGGTGAGCCGGTTGGGGAAGATCTTCAATCTGCATGCGCTGGCGCTCGAGGACGTGCTGAATACGCATCAGCGGTCCAAGATTGAGCTCTACGGCGAGCACTTGTTCATTGTGGTGCGCATGCTGGAAGGCACCGAACGGCTGGAGAGCGACCAACTCGGCATGTTCCTGGGCAAGCGCTTCATCGTCACGTTTCAGCACACCGTGGGCGATTGCCTCGATCCGTTGCGCGAACGGATTCGCCATGGCCGCGGCATCGTGCGGACCAGCGGCCCCGACTACCTGGCTTACGCCGTGATCGACGCCGTGGTGGACAGCTATTTTCCAATCCTGGAGACCTTCGGTGAGCAGATCGAAACGCTGGAAGACGCCATCATCGCAGACGAAGACGGCGACCTGATCGCTCGCATCCACGACGTGAAGTCCAAGCTGTTGTTGGTGCGGCGGGCCGTATGGCCGTTGCGCGAGGCGCTCAACGTGCTGGTGCGCGATCCGATTCCGCTCGTGCATCCGGACACGCGCATTTATTTGCGCGATTGTGCCGACCACACCTTTCAGATCATGGATCTGGTCGATACCTATCGCGAGCTGACGAGTGACCTGATGGGCCTCTATCACTCGTCGCTGTCGAACCGCATGAACGAGATCATGCAGGTGCTGACCGTGATCGCCACGATCTTTATCCCGCTGACGTTCATCGTGGGCGTCTACGGCATGAACTTCAACACGGGAATTTCGCCGTGGAACATGCCGGAGCTGAACTGGTACTGGGGTTACCCGATCATCTGGGTGATCATGCTGGTGGTAACGGCGGCGCTCATGTTGCTGTTCCACCGCAAAGGCTGGCTGCCGCGAGGGCGAAAGCGCAAGCCGTCAAACGAGAACGGCGAGGGTGGCGAAGCAAAACGATCTACGACACGTCCGCAGGTAACAAATACTCACCGCTCCCATAAAGCACAAGAAAACTAGAATCGGGTGACGACCTGACTACTCCTACTAGCGCTTCGGCAATGGTCCGTCCGTGAACGATCAGCTTCGCCTCGTCGACGTTAAACAGCGCCAAAGGATTCTGTTTTGGCAAGCGAGCTGTACCGCCCCACTCAGCCGAGTCGGACGGTGCGTACTGGCTGCGCCGCCAGAGCACAAATTCTGCTTCAAACTCCCGCCCATCTTCTAGTCCAAGTTTCCCAGTTAAGTGCTCAATGGAGGCTGTGGAACCAAACCATTGTGTAGGCCATTTACTAGTCTCCTGCCCCCAGCGCCTCTCGATTCTTTTGACGAGGCCTCGAATCCAATGCGCCACATTGCTGGGCAGCGATCCTTTTTCCAAATGTTGCCTTAAGGTCCTGCTTGTTGAATCATCGCCGAGTCGAGTCAGCGCTCTACCGAATCGGTATCTGCTTAATACCGCATCATTCCTTAGCTCAACAGGACTTGTTACTTCCGCCGCATATGCCGTGGCCCATTCTCGCTTCCAACGGTCGAGCAATGGTCGCTTGGTAGCTTCGCGTACGACCCGTTCCGGATCGTGCTGAAGTCTAAGTGATCGGATCGCCTCATCCGACGCGACTGCACGAGGAATCCACTCTAACGATTCGGCTGCTCGCTTGCGCATGGATAGAGACTTTGACTCTGCCCATTGCTCGCATATCTTCCAAAGTGCACCTCCGTCAAATGCACTTATAGCTCTGTAAGCGGATCGCCGAACGGCGAATGTTGAGTCAAGTGCGAGTCCGGTGAGCACCGCTACCGATAGGGCTCGATGCTCGGGGGTGCGAATATCGGCTTCGCCAATGCATTCACAAAGCGCGATCCGCCCCTCGGGTAACCATTCATGCGATCGCATCTCCCACTGCTCGCTCAATAATCGGTGGACGTCAATACGCTTGAGCACATCTAGGAGCATGACTTCAACCGCCGCACGACCAAACCTCGCTGAAATTCGCTCTACAACTGCATCTGTCACAATGGTAGGTGTCGCATCACCTTTGTGACCCGCGGCCTGCAAGATTTGAAACACGGCATCGGTCGAAGCACGTCGAAACACGTCGGCCACAGCCGGAGCAAACGACTCTGGGTCCGAGCGATATAACTGTCCCACGATGAACGCCTGCCGACCAACGACCTCATCATTGCCGACCAAGGACCACTTGGATTCAATTTCCTGAAGCATCATTCGTTCGGTCAGCAACTCCGTCTCTTTTTGTAGCAGGTGATGCCTCGCTAAGACTTCAAGTGCTCGCCATCCCTCTTCCGTCTGCTTGAAGGCCAAGTCGACAAGATTAGGAATTACAAATGTAACTGCATCAGTAGGTAGAAAACCTAGAGCCTCAACCGCCTTCCCACGCGAAAAGGAGCCAAGCTCCGAGTCGTTAGCGATTTGCCACAATTGGTGTGCAAATACGCCGCCAACTCGACCGTTGCTCGCGAGCTCGCATATTGCATCTATCGATGCATCTCGGTGCCTTCGAGGGCAGTGCGGCCGCGCCCGCTCAAACAAGAGTTCCACTACGTCCGTATCGCCCACCTGCATTCTATTCAAAGCCAGATCCGCGAGTGCGTCGGACGTGGATTGGAGCACGGCTCCTTGATGAGTAAGCCCAAAATCCAACACTGCCTCAAACGCGGCACGCGAACCGGAACTTTGAGTCAGTCGAATTGCTGCAACGCGTGCGAACATCTCCCCGTACGAAGACTCGTCCCCAACGTCAACCACTTCGCGAACAAATTCAAATATGCGGGGGGGCAGTTCATCAACAGCCAGACATGAAACAACTTCCCCGATTGAATGTTGGGTATATGGATTTGACTCAAATAGAAAAGACTCATCCACCCAAGCCAGTACATCTGGAACACCCACGCATAACGCGGTTTCCCACGCTGCTTCCTTCACACGACCTTCGATCGAAGCAAAACGCGCTTTGTATTGCGTGTCTCGACAGGCATCTGCTTGCATGACGGCCAAGACTTCCCGACTCGTTCTTTCGCTCCAACCATCGAGTTGCCTAGGCGACACCAGCTCCGACAATCGGTCATAAGTGATGTAGCGTCGAGTTTGATCCGACGCAGTGAGATCCGCCAACCAAGCCAAATAGTCCCCAACGGTGGCTGATGTATTGCAACGGGCTGCAATTTCACCTGAGGCGGTTGTTTCACTTCGGTATTCTCGGATTGCATGCCACACCTGTTCTTGAAGTTTCGTGTCGTTTGGCGCTTGCTCCGCGATTTTCGATAGAATCGTAATTAGAAGGTGGCGGTTCAACGATGGTTCTTCATTAGCGTGCTGCTCCAGCGCTTGAAGCACAACATCGACAGTTCCAGGGCTAGCTAGTTCCTGCAACGCGAACAATAATCCTCGCGGCACTCCACCGCTGATTCTTAGTTTGATTATGTCAACGAGGCGAGCCCGCACGGCATCCGTCGGCCCTAGACCAGCCAGTACCGCAACAGCCGAATTTCCGAGATCATCGTCTCGTTTGATCAAGTCCAAGAGAAGTCCCACAATCTCGGTCGACCGGTACCCAACTGCTCCGGTAGTCCAAAGGATCTCGCGCGATGGTTCGGCCTTGAGCGCGGCCAGCAATCGCGAGACTACATGGTCCCTCAACGTCGTTTTATCGCTTGTCACCCCTAGATCGATCCATTCCGCAAGGGATGACCTCATGTTCGCGCTTTCACCTGAACCAGCGCTATCCGACTGGAAGCAAATCGGAAGTACGAAGTCGTCGACGATGGCCGTCGCCGTAGCGAAATCGTCGTTCAATGTCTCCATGTGCGAATCGATCGCGTATCGGACCAGCCGAGACTGGTCCTGCTCACTGAGCCTGCCCTCAGCGACATCGCGCGTGAGCTGTCGCAATAAGTCAACTAGCCGCTCGACAGATGGCGCGTTTTCAATCTTGCGCCATGCCGCTTCAAGTACAGTAGTTTCGCCCATTGTCGGACACCGGCGCATTTAGATACTGACCGTCCGCAAATACTCACACACGAATGAATGCCGCCAACACCACACTTGCCTTTTGACTTTCTCAACCAGTAACCCTGCCGAAGTTCCTTCCTCAAACAACCGGCCTAGCCACGCAGTTGGCCACCCGCTGGCTTGCTCACCTGGCGAAAGCCAATCTTCAGTGTAGTCGCCGTCCCGCTCGCAGTTCTCAAATCGCATGGCGATTCCCTTCAGCGCATACAGCGTGTCGACTTCGTGAAAGCCGGAGTTTCTGATCCGCACCTTGTTTCCAAACCACTCGCAGAGGCCAGCTCCAATTTCCAAGAGCGCATTTCCTGCACCTTGAACCGCAAGAAGTTGCTTTTCCTCTGCAAGCGCACAAAAGCATCTCCAAACTACTGGATGACGAATCGCTCGATAGAGCATTTCCGATGGCGCGATCACTGTCACCACTTCTCGAGGCACGCTGGCAATCGCAGACTTACCCCAACTCGCGGGGCCGCCTGCGGCACGACGCAAAAACTGCTCTCGGACTCCGCCACTCAGCTTGCTCCGCGTGACTAATTCTACGAATTCTGAATCGTCAAAAACGCCGACCTCAATGCGCGCGCCTATTTCCTCCTCGCCGCCCCAGCCTTTCCGGTCCAAAAGGCGCGCGAGTTGGTGGAACTCCCGACAAGTAACTACAAGGGTTGCTCGCAATGGCCGCCCCTCTCTCACCAACCGTTCCTCCTCCACAAAAAATCGCAGAATGCGTTCAAGTGGTTGCGTAGGAAATCCGCATTGCTCATCGATGCCGTCAACTAGCACAACAAATTGCGGACGACAAGGCGCGCGAAACGACATGTCGATTCGATCAAGCGATCGAGCTAGGGGTTCTATCCATTCCGATTGCAGTGGCGAGTTGCGGATGCGTGCGATCTCTCGGCTCAGCCAAGCATCGTCGACGTCTCGGGCGTTTACGGCAATGACAACCCGACTACTGGCTTCGTCTGCAACAATATCGCCCAGAACGGTACATGCGCACACAGTCTTGCCGGCACCTCCCTCTCCTGTAACTACCACCAACGCATGGTCGAGGATCGTCGCGGCGATCTGTTCTGCGAGCTGTCGACGCACCGGATCATGTTCGGACGACTGCCATTGATAAGCTTTCAATTGATTCACGACAAAGGTGCGCGCAGAATCACCTCCGAGTGGGCGCGGATTCTGATAGCCAGCCAAGTGAGAATTCAATTCTTCGACCTTGAAATGTCGTTCGACCGAGGCGGCTTTTCGGAACAACATCTGGTTCACACGTGACACCGCGGCTTCGAGTTCATCCTCTAGGATGCCTAAAGTCGCTGCGTGGTTGCGCAACTTGTCGAACGCGATCGTCTCATCAACCGTCACGATCTCTAAGGACTTGGCGATTTGTCGGAGAGCAGATAGATGTTCGGTGGTTCGTGTCGTCACCGGCTTCTTGTTCTTGCCCTTCTTTGAATTTCGAGTATGCACGTTATCGAGGCGCGGATGCGGGGACCCCGACTTCGCCGCGTCCACAACACCTCGTGCGGATGGATCGAGATCGCGATTAGATGCTAGGCGATACGTGACGGATGTATAACCATCAGCAATCGCACGTCTTTCACTATTCTTGAGCGCGTCGAGGATCTCGAACAGCTCGCTCCGAGAAATCGGGCGAGCATCAGGGTCGGTTGAATACTTGTACTGTCCGAGGCAGATGACGTCGCCCAACGAGGTAGATGCGTCCTGACCGTATTGCTCGACGGCGAATACGGCTCTATGGCCGTCGCACTCTTGCCTGAGTGATGACAGAGTCACTGCCGCATCACCAGCTGCACAGGCCAGCTGAAAGAAGAAGCCGGCCAGCGAATTGTGCCCCGCATCGTCGCGGCCGCTCGACATCCACCTATCTCCAAGGCACCGACTCGTTAGTATCCTCCATGACTTGGCTGCAGCTGAGCTTTGTCATGGAGTCGATGTGATTTGCGCCTACGCGCGCCGCCGGGCTGCTTTGCGGCGCTCGGTCTCGCTCAAGATGATCTTGCGCAAGCGGATGCTCGACGGCGTGACTTCCACCAGTTCGTCGTCGTCGATGTACTCCAGCGCCATCTCCAGCGTGAGCACGCGCGGCGGCTTCAAGAGAATGTTGCGGTCGCTGCCGGTGGCCCGCATGTTGGTGAGTTTCTTTTCCTTGGTCGGATTGACGGCCATGTCGCCCGTGCGGCTGTTCTCGCCGACGATCATGCCCTCGTAGACGACGTCGCCGGGGGCGACGAACATCTCGGCCCGCTCCTGCAAGCCATCCAGGCCGAAAGCCACGGCCTTGCCGGCCGCCATGGACACCAGCACTCCGTTGCCGCGGCCGGCCACGTCGCCCTCCATGGGCCGATAGGCCTCGAAGCGGTGGTGCATGATGGCGGTGCCTTGCGTGGCGTTCAGCAAACGCGTGCGCAGGCCGATCAAGCCACGTGCCGGAATGGAAAACAACGAGTGCGAGTACTCGCCGCGATTGTTCATTTCCACCAGTCGCCCGCGCCGCCCGCCCACCAGTTCCATCACCACTCCCAGCTTGTCGTGCGGCACTTCCACCACCAGCGATTCGAACGGCTCCTCGGTCGTGCCATTGCGATCGTGCAGAATGACCTTGGGCTTGCCGACGGAAAGCTCGTACCCCTCGCGGCGCATGGTTTCGATGAGCACGCCCAGGTGCAGCAGGCCACGGCCGGCAACCGAGAACGCATCAGCCCCGCTGACCGGTTCCACGCGCAAAGCGACATTGCGCTCCAGCTCGCGCAGCAACCGATCGCGCAGATGCCGGCTGGTCACGTATTTGCCTTCGCGACCGGCGAGCGGCGAGCTGTTGATTGTGAAGATCATCTGCAGCGTCGGCTCGTCGACGGCCAGCCGGGGCAGGGCCCGGCGCGTCTCCGCGTCGCTGATGGTGTCGCCGATTTCCACGTTCTCCAGGCCCACCACGGCCACAATGTCGCCGGCATCGGCCGTGTCGACCTCCGTGCGGCCGAGATTGTCGAACGTGTACACACTGGCAACTTTGCAGAGTGCTTCGCGCTCGGCCGATTGCATGAGCGCCACTTGCTGGCCGCTGGCGATGCGCCCGGAGAAAATCCGCCCCACGGCGATGCGGCCCACGTAGTCGGACCAGTCGAGCGTCGTCACCAGCATCGAGAGCGGAGACTTGGCGTCGATCTCCGGACCGGGAATGCGCTCGAGCACGAGATCCAACAGAGGCCGCATCGACTCGCCCCGCTCGTTGATGTCGTGCGTGGCAAAGCCGTCGCGCCCGCTGGCGTAGATATAGGGAAAATCGGCCGTGGCGTCGTCGGCGCCCAGCTCGAGGAACAGCTCGAGCACCTCGTCCAGCACTTCCTCGGGACGCGCGTCGGGTCGATCGATCTTGTTGATCACCACCAAGGGCTGCAGTCCGCATTCGAGCGCCTTGGACAGCACGAAACGCGTTTGCGGCATGGGGCCTTCCGCGGCGTCGACCAGCACCAGCGCGCCGTTGGCCATCCGCAGCACGCGCTCCACTTCGCCCCCGAAGTCGGCGTGGCCCGGCGTGTCGATGATGTTGATCTTCACCCCCTGGTAGGGGATGGAAATGTTCTTGGCCAGAATCGTAATGCCGCGCTCGCGCTCCAGCTCGTTGGAGTCGAGAATGCAGTCGCCCTGCAACTGGCTGTCGCGAAATTCGCCGCTTTGGCGCAGCAGGCTGTCGACCAGCGTCGTTTTGCCGTGGTCGACGTGGGCGATGATAGCAATATTGCGAATGTCGTTGCGACGCATGGGGTTTCGGCGCGGAGGGCACGGTCAAAAGGAGGGCGGCCAGAGAGACTCGGCGGCCGGCAGCAGCCCTATTGTAGTCGCCGGGGGCCGTTTGGAGTAGGCCACGCAGGCGGCTCACGCCGCCAACCCCCGCCGCGGATCCGCGCGATTTGCCAGCAGCGTGCCAAAGCAGCTGCAATCATTCGCCCAAATCCTCCAGTTAACGCCGTCATCAGGACAAATCGAAACTTTGCCAACAAATCCGCACGTAGTGCAGGGTCGGCTCAATCCTCACAGTTTGCCTGCCGATAAAGGTGACCGAAGTCCCTACAGATCTCGTTTTGTCAGGACGACGCTATGGTCAGCCGAACGCTTGCACTGACGCTGGTGGCACTTTGTAGCCTCCTTTCGATTTCGCCGCGCGCCAGCGCGCAGGACGAAGCCGCGGAGAAACCCGCCGCGGCGCCTTCGCTCAGCGATCGATTGGAGCAATTTCGCCAGGACCTGCTGGGCCAGCCGGGGCAAGCAGAACGCCGCGCTGCCGCGGACCGCAAAGACCTTGCGAAAGAAATTACTACAGAGCGCGCACGTCGTCCGGCACGGACCGGAGGATCGCCGACGGCGAACCGCACGGCTCCGCAGCAACCGCGTGCCATGGCGCCGGCTGCCCGCGCCGCAGCGACGCCGCAACCGCCCACGCCGAATGCCGGCCCGAATCCGGCCATGCAGGCGCCCACTGCCGTGCGCACTCCGGCGCGAATGGAAGTGCAGTCGGCGCGCCGAGCGCAACCGTCCAAGGGCCTGATCCCCGCGCACACGCCACCGGAGCGCGACGTGGCGCCGCAAACTTCGCCGGAACCGGCCGTGGAGCAGATTGCCGAAACGCCCGAGACGCCGACCGAAGCTCAACCCCAGCCGACGGAAGCCGCCGACGAGCCTGCGCCGTCGCGGGTCGATATCGAAGAGATGGCCGACGCTACGCGTGCGCCACGGGTGGCCCGCGCACCCCGGGGGGCCGTTGCACCGAAGGAACAGGAACCGACGTTGGCCGCCGAGCCGGAAGCGGAAACACAAGGGGTGCGCGAAGATGCGACATTCACGAGCCAGGCGCCGGTGCTGTCGGTGGAAGCCGTTGGCCCGCGTCGCGTACGCGTGGGTGAGCAAGCACAATTCGTCGTGCGGATTCGCAACTCCGGGGCCGCGGCGAGCAACGTGGTCGTAAGCATGAACGTGCCCGAGCACGCCGAGCTCGCCTCGTCACACGCCACGAGCGGCACGGTGCCGGCCCCGGCAGCCGACAAGCCGCATGGCCCGTTGGAATGGAAGATCACGCGATTGGAAGGCCGTAGCGTCGAAACACTGAACCTGACATTGGTGCCGCGCAAGAGCGAGCCGCTGGATTTGGCCGTGCGGTTCACCTATGCGCCCGAAGCGTCGCAATTGCTGGTGGAAGTGCAAGAGCCCAAGCTGGAGATGAACGTCTCGGGAGCGACCGACGTGATGTTCGGCGAGACCAAGATTTACAAGCTCATCCTGTCCAATCCTGGCAACGGTGACGCGGAGAACGTGGTCATCGGTTTGTTGCCCGTGGGCCGCGGAGCCGAGGGCATTGCCAGCCACAAGCTCGGTACCCTGCACGCCGGCGAAACCAAAACCATCGACGTTGAGCTGACTGCGCGCCAGGCCGGCAGCATCGCCATTAAGGCACAGGCCTATGCCGATGGCGGGCTGCGCGTCGAGGCCGTGGCCCAGGTCACTGTGCGACGCGCCAATCTGCAAGTCGAAGTGCAGTCGCCGCGCGTGACGTTTGCCGGCACCGTGGGCACCTATCGGATCAAAGTGGTGAACTCGGGCGACGCGCCGGCCGAGGCCGTGGAAGTGGCCGCCATGCTGCCGCCGGACGCCAAATTCATCGCCAGCACAGGCGGCGGACGGTTCGACGCTCAGCAGGGCAAAGTGAACTGGTCGGCCGGCAGCGTGCCGCCGAACTCCGAGCGCGAGCTGGAAATGCAGTGCACCCTGGCTACGCCCGGCGACAATCGCATGCAGTTCGTGGCCACTGCCGCCGATGAGCTCAGTGCTTCGGCCACTTCGGAAACGAAGGTACAGGCGCTGGCCGATCTGAAGATTGAAGTGCGCGATCCGCAGGGCCCGATCGCCGTTGGCGGCGACGCCGTGTATGAAGTCGTGCTCCGCAATCGAGGCAGCGCTCCGGCCGAAAACGTGGAAGTTGTTGTCTTCTTCTCGGAAGGCCTGGAAGCCATGAGCGTCGAAGGCGGCGCGCACGAAATCACTACCGGCCAGGTCGCCTTCAAGCCGATCGCCACGGTGGGCGCCGGCGAGTCAGTTGTCTTCCGCGTTCACGCCAAGGCCGACCGCAGCGGTCACCACGTCTTCCGTACGGAGCTGGTCTGCCAATCGCTGGGCACCAAGCTGGCCGCCGAAGAAGCAACCTTCTTCTACGGCGACGGCGACACAGCAGCCGCCCCTGCGGACGCTGCCGCTGACCAGCAGAATGCCGCCGGCAGCGTCGAACCGCAGCCGCACGTTGCCGAAGGTGGCGAGGCCGCTGCGGCGGACAGCGCGCCGCCGGTGCCGGAGTAGTTCGGGCCACGGCGACTTCTTCTATCTCGCCGCAAGCAATTGTCACAGCTCAGGTTGTGGCGCTTTGCCAGCTTGCCGACAAACGCATAAATAACTGTTTGTCGGATGGGCCTTGCCGGCTATAATCCGCGGCCCCGTTGAGACCATTCCACCCGCTGCAAGGCACGCGACAGCGCCTTGTGTACGGCATGCCACGACTTGCTCACATAGCTCGCTCTACGCTCTGGCTGGTGCCGTGCTGCGCGCTGTGGACCGGGTGTGGCACGACCAAATGGTCCGACTCGCCGCGCACGGCCACGGAGCAGTTGCTCGTATCTGACGCAGTCGACAGGGCCATCAGCCAGATCGACTTCACCGCGCTGGCGAACCAGGATGTCTACGTCGACACGCGGTACATCGTCACGGCGCTCGACCAGAACTACGTGGTGAGCACGCTCCGCCAGCACATGCTCGCCAGCGGTTGCGTCATCAAAGACAAACCGGAAGAGGCGACCTACATTGTCGAAGTGCGCAGCGGTGGTCTGGGCACCAATCGCCAGGATCTGTTGTTTGGCGTGCCGGCCACAAACGTGCCCACGCCGGGGCTGCTGCCTGCGGGCTCGGCCGCCATTCCGGAAATTGCGCTCATGAAGCGCACCAATCAGCAAGCCGTCTGCAAGATTGCCGTCTATGCATACGAGCGCGTCAGCGGACGGCCGGTCTGGCAAAGCGGTAATCGCAAAGTGGCCAGCCGAGCCAAAGACTCCTGGTTCTTGGGCGCCGGACCGTTCCAGAAAGGCAACATCTACGACGGCACGGCGTTCGCCGGCGAGAAGCTGGGCGGCCCCCTGTTCAAGGGCAAGTCGCAAACGGCCGAGGCCTCGGTGGGTATGGAGCGCACGTTCGATAAGAAGGGCCCCATGTACGCCGGCGGGGAGAATCCGCCCGCGACCGTAAACCACGCCGGCTATTTGACCGAGTTGCCGAAGACGGACACGGCCACGGCGCAGAAGCCAGCCGCGCCCGCGGCGAGCCCAGCCACAGCGCCGGCTGCGGCGCCTGCGGAGGCCAAGCCGGCAGAAAAACCGCCCGAGAAGCCCGCGGAGCAAAAGCCGCCGAAGGCAGCCTACACGCCGCCGCCCGCTTCGACGTCGCCGCCGCCACCGCAGCCCACTGGGGGACTGCAAGGACCGTTGCCGCCGCAGAACGTGCAATCGCCGGTAAACCCTGCCACGTCCACCGCCGGCGCGCTCCAGACGCTGAACATCGCCAGGCAACTGATCGACAAGCAGTCGACGACGCCGTAGCTACTGCCGTGCCGGGAGGGAGCAACTGTTAGATTGAACAGGCTAATCAACCCTCGGTGCCGCGCGCTTCGGCTTGGTGGCGGCTGAAAGGTAGTGGCAGCCTGGCCGCCGAAGCGCGCGGCCCTGGTTTTTGGGACGTCGTGTACGGCGGGCTAAAGCCCGCCGCTAGGGACCTAGGCCGCTCACGCGGCCGCTCTCGCGAAACGCCTCCGCGCACGATGACGAGTGGACACTTCTCTACGCTACCGGCTCGAACGACAACGGGTCGTCTGATCGCGGGTCGCTCACTCGCACGGCGACGTTGCCGCTGAGCAGATCGTCGATCAGCCGGCCCACGACTTCGGCCCGCCAGCCGCGTCCCAAGAGCGGCGGTTCGCCGCTGCCATTGCTCTCGTGGAAGCCCAGGCGATAGGCCACCAGGTCGCGAACGTCATTGGCTGTGCCCACGATGCTGGGCGCGAGATTGGCCGACCGGCAGATGCTGCCCAATGCCGATGCAAGAAACTGCCCCAAGACGCTCAACTGCGGGCCTGTGTCCCGGGGAGCGGCGCTGGGGCACTCGTCGTCCGGCAAGTCGAGGGCCCGTTTCACGGCCGCGGCCAGCTGTGGCACGCAGCGCTGCAGGTCGCCCCGTTCCATGCCGCGCAACGAGCGGATGTGCGCTGGGTCGCTACTGCGGCGCTTGGCCAGCTCGACAATCAAGTCATCACGCAAGACGCGCCTCGTAGGGCAATCGCGTCGCTCGGCCTCGGCTTCGCGCCAGCGCCAGATTTCACGGACGATGGCCATGCTGCGTCGCGACAAGCTGGAGGCGCCCGACACGCGCCACCAGCGCTCTTCGGTGCGCGTGGCAGCGACACTGCTCATCCAGGAGGCCATCTCCGAGTCCATCCACGTCGAGCGGCCGAGCTCACTCAATCGCTTTTCGAGCTTGCCGGCCATTTCCGCCAAATAACGGACGTCGTCGAGCGCGTACTCAATCTGGCTTTCGGAAAGGGGCCTGCGCCGCCAGTCAGTGCGCGTCTCGCCCTTTTGCAACCGCTTGCCGACGAGCTTGGAAAGCAACGAGCCGTAACCGGCCGGATACTCAAAGCCCACCAGTCCGGCGGCAATCTGCACGTCGAACAGTCGCTCCGGCGGCCGGCTTGTGGCCGCGGCGCAAAACAACAGCTCTTCGCGACCCGCGTGCACCAAGGTCTGATGGCCAGGCGCAGCCACCAGCTCCCAGAATGGCCGCACGTCGCGTAGCGCCAACGGATCGATCACCGCCAACCGGTCGGCTGCCGCCACCTGAATCAAGCACAGATGCGGCCGGTAGCTGTGCTCCGAAACGAACTCCGTGTCGAAGGCAATCCAGGGGGCCGTCGAGAGGTCACGGCAAAGCGCCGCCAGGTCTCGGTCGGTGGTGATGTGGTCGTGCTGCACGCGGATCCTGAAACGTGGAAGAAGGTCGACCCCGTCCGCGTCCAAGCGCGCAGAACCGGGGTCGACGCTAGTGCATTCTAACCGGCGCGGGCCTCAGGGTCACGGCCGGAATGGCCACCGCACGCGTTGTCCGTGCACAGCCCGGCTCGCTGGTTTTCGCCCGCGCCATGCTCATTCAGCGGAGGAAGAGCCACACGTTGACCGCCAGGATCGGCAGCAAGAAGGCGACGCTGTAAACCACATATCCGAAAAAACTCGGCATCCGCACGCCGGAGTTTTCTGCAATCGTCTTGACCATGAAGTTCGGGCCGTTGCCGATATAGGTCATCGCCCCCATCAAGACCGAGCCGAGGCTGATGCCGCGCAACAGCGGCTCGGCCACCCCGGCCACCAGGTTTGCGTCGCCGGCCGGCAGCGTCTGGGCCGTTTTGAAAAAGACGAGGTACGTCGGCGCGTTGTCGAGCACGGACGACAGGATGCCCGAGGCCCAGAAGAACTTCATCGGCGTATCGATTCCCAGCGAACCGCCGCGGGCGTTGAGGATCTCCAACGCCGGCTGCATGGCGATGAAAATGCCAATGAACAAGGCCGCCACTTCCACGATGGCCAGATAGTCGAAGTTGTTATCGTCGCGCACCGATTGCGGGCCCAGGCCCAACGACAATGCCACCAGCACCAACTGCACCATCTCTCGCAGGTAAATCCACGGGTACCACGACGTTCCCAAAAACGGCTTGCTCGGATCCAGCAGGGCGACAGAAATGATGATGCCCACGAGCAACAGGGCATTGGGCCACAGCCCCGACACGGTCAAGGGGCGCACGGTCGTCTCGTCGCGCACCATGTCAGACTTTGTTTCACGGCGACGATAGTAGAAGTGGTCGAGCAGTAGATACAGCACCACCAGCGCGCCGTTGACGAACAGCCAACTGCGCCACAGCGAAAAGGTCCACAGGAAATCCACGCCGTTCAAGTAGCCCAAGAACAAAGGCGGGTCACCGAGCGGCAACAGCAGACCGCCGCAATTGCACACCACGAAGATGAAAAACACCACCGTATGAGCGACATGCTTGCGTTCGGCATTGGTTTCCAGCAACGGGCGGATCAAGAGCATCGCGGCGCCGGTCGTGCCGACAAAGCTGGCTAACAGGCCGCCACCGGTGATGAAGGCCGCATTCGTAAGCGAATGGGCCGGCAAATCGCCCGTTAGCCGAATGCCGCCGCTGATCGTATACAAACAAAACAAGAGCGTGATGAACGGGATGTAGTCCTTGATGATCGCGTGCTCGAGCGTTTCCAGCGCGCGGCCGAGACTGCCTTCCGGATGCAACATGGCCACGTACATCAGCGTGATCAACGCCAGCGTGAAGGCCACGTAGAACTTGTGCAGATTGTGTTCCCACCAATGCGCCGAATGCTCCACGAGCGGCAGCACGGCAATGGCGCCCAATAGCAGCGTAAAGGGAATGACGGCCCAAAAATGGGCCACACGCGACATCTGGGGCGCATGCTCGGCATGGGCTGCGCCGGGAGCTGCCGGAGTCGTCCAGCCGGCCAGCGTGGCCAGCACATAGCACACCAAAATGGCCCCGATCACGATGAGCAAGGGCCGGTGGACACTGGCGGTGCGGGCGGGTTGCTGCATGCGAGACAATCGGGGTTGAGGAAACCGGATCACAAATTCGCGCTGCGATGCCCCGCCGAGATGCATCGCGCGTCCGCTCGAATTCACCAGCCTACGACTCGGCGCGGCAAAATCAAGGCTCACGCGAGGCGCAGCCGCGGCCCTCGGCGGCCAGCCGAACAGTGCCCCCGCGCCGAGCCATTGGCGGCCGGGCGTTTTCGTTTTACGATCCAGCGAAAGGCGAAACGGATTGCTTGCCCGGTTTACTTGCCTCAAGTGCGCACTCATGGCCCAGGGGGGCCCCAAATCTGCGCACTTCGCGCGTGTAACAAAATGGCCTTTGGAGAGGGGGACCGTCCCATTTTGCTCCCCGACCAATCTACGGACGGTGCCCGCCGCAAAATCGGGACAGTCCCCGGCCATTTTTGTTAAACGCACTTAATGAGTCGTAGCTAGCCAATGAGCGCGGGGCGACCAACGGAAGCCCCGGAAACGCGGACGTTCCGGGGTTGCGTCACAGCCCCTTGTCTGTCTCGGTATCCGTAAGTGCCGATTCGGAGCTGCGATCTGCGGCGCCCAAACTGACCGACTAAAGACGCAGGTGTCCCTGCCGGCGTCAATGATCGCATGGACAGCAAAAGCGGCAAGCCACGTTTTCGGCCGGCGCGCATTGCGACCGTTCTTCTCGTCAGCGAAGATTGGCGAAGATTAGAGTTCCCGCGACTCTGACCCTTTGGAGATACGGCGATGCTAGAAGAGGAAGGGCACCGGTTCATGGGGAAGGTCAAACAATGACTCCCGTCCCCTTTAATTACTCCTTTAATTACTCCGGGTCAAACAATGACTCCCGTCCCCTTTAATTACTCCCCTTTAATTACTCTAGAAGTTGACAAGATAAGTTTCGCCCCTGTTGGCAATCCACTGTGACGCAAGTGTTCCGTCCTGTACAAAAAGAATGCCACAGGCTGTTCCGCGCTTCGCGAGCGCAGTTGTGCCGTGATTCCTGAGGCCTTTGCGTTGGCAGTACGGTTGCCAGCGGTCAAGATTCTCGCGTCCGAATTGCCAATTCGAGGACCCGGCGCGCATCGCCGATGTGCGACAGAATCGTATTGACCGAAACTGGACTGACGTCACGCGGCGCGGCGATAGACCTTGAGCAGTCCGCCGAGACGGCATCGCCGACGTGTTTATGCTGCTTAAGGTGTTCCACTCGGGAATTCGGATACGAGGGTCAAACAATGACTCCCGTCCCCTTTAGTTAGTTAAGTGGCTGCAATGCCAGCCTTCGCTTGGCTTGAGCGAAACTTCGCCGCCGGATGCGTGAGCCATGCCAATCGCCTGAGAACGACGGGAGCGCGCCGCCGCGACGCGCGGGAGCGGACGCTCCAATAGACTAGCCGGGCATGGGGCGAGTGCGACAGGTCAGCGGCGCCGAACTCGCGCCACGAGCAGGCTCAGGCCGGCGACGACAAGCAGAATCCAAGTGGCGGGCTCGGGCACATTGACCGCCACGGCGTCGATGATAATGCCGCCGCTGGCTGTGGTGCTGGCGCTGGTCGAAGTGAATGTGAGCCGCGTCGAGGCGCCGGTGGCGACGAAGATCTGCGAGTACAACGTCCAGTCGGCGCTGGCCGGCGGCCCGTTGGTCGACGTGGAGTGCGAAATGCTGTCGGACAAGAGCGAAGCCAGAGACACCGCGTCCACGACGTCAATGTCGGCCGTGCTGATGCCGCCTTCGTTGGAGTTGTCGGCGTAGGCGAAGCTGAGGATGTAGGCTTGATTTGGCGTCGTGGCGAACACCTGATAGACGGTCCCGTTCGTCAGGCCGTTGAGGTCCAGCACCTGGTTGCCCTCATACGCCGAGTAGTCGATGAATGGAGAGATGGGCAAATGGCCGATGTCAACGCTGCCACTCGCAACCAGCCAAGCAAAGCCGACCGGTTCAGTTCCGGGCGTGATGGTCTGGAAGTTGTTGGGGGCGAGCGCCGGCGACTCGAAGCCGCCGTTGACGAGTGCGGCCGGGGCGGCACGGGCTGCCAGGAAAACCAGACCGAATGTCATTGTGCAAACCGCCGTTCGACAGGCGATGCTTTGAGTCTTCACGTCAATTCTCCAGTTGCTGTTGAACTTGGTCCGAGAGTCTGCGACAGATTTACTCGTCTTCGCGCCTTCACTCGTCGTCGCGCCGGAAACGGCCGGCTGAGAAGAGAGCCATCACCGCGCTGCCGATGGCGATCGAGAGGAAGCCGCCGGGCGCGGGCGCTAACGATGCGGATTGAATGCTCGTGCCGGATGAAATGGCCGAGCTGGCTTCGGCCGGAGCGACCGCAGGCGGCCTTGCGGCCGAGGAGGCTTCGGGGAACGGCGTCAGCGTGACGCGGTACTTGCTGGAAATGTGGTTGTTGATCGACTCCTTGAGCGCGTCGCGGTCCGACGTGAACGACAGACCCTGGAAGTCCAGGCCGGCGTCCGACGTCAGCGACGAGTTCCCCAGCCCCTGAATGCAGAAATCGAAGCCGTGGATCATGAGTCCGCCGCGCGCGGCCAGCTCGGCGCCCAAGGCAGGCGCCTCGTCGACCATCACGGTGCCGGCCTGTGCTACGGCGGCGAAACCGCCGACACAAACGACCGCGACTGCCGCGAAAAATCGTCTCATGAGCTTACCTCCACAGATGCCGATTACTTGTTGCGTGTCAGGAAGCGGGATATTCGAAATTCCGCGCGCAACGGGAGTGGTCAAGGCGGAAGCAAGCACAGAACAGCCCAGACCGGGAGACTCGCGTCGCGCGTCAGAGGACGTACGAGATTGTGTTCAGCTTGAGCGGCGTGGTGAATTAACCAGGCGCGCTTATGCCGTCACTAGCGTTCCCTTTCACGGAAACGAAGACGCGAGTAAGTAAATTCAAGAACTCGTTAGCTACTCCAAAGACTCGCCGTAGCTTAACTACCGTTGGCCGCTTGTCAAGCAAGAAAAAATCCGAAATGCGCGTCCTGTACAAGAAGAGTGCCACAGCGTGTTCGGCTGATATTGAGCGTAGTTGTGCCTCGATTCTCGGGCAATCGGCACCAGCAGAGTGGAAGCCAGCGGCTGAAAATCGGCTTTGGAATTGCCAAGTCCAAGGACGGGCGCGCACGGGCGGCGTGCCCCGTTGAATGGTACCGACAGAAGACCGGCTGATTTCAGGCGGCGCGACGATAGGTTTTGAGCAGTCCGCCGAGCCGGCAATCGCATTCGAGCTGATCCACGCTCTCAATCAAAGGCGGCCCGTCGGCATGTTCCGCGCCGAATAAGCCGGTTGCCAATTCCTTGATGGGGGCGGCAGTCGTGGTAGTAGTCGACGAACTCGCGCACGATGGTGTCAAAGTGTGTCAGGCTTCACTTCGCTGTTAACCCGAGACTGCGGAGTTCGTAGTTGGTTCCTTCCGGTTTTGGTCCAGGCCGAAAGAGACGCGAACTCGGCAAGTGCCGGCGATATAATCGGTTGCGTGCTTCTCGAAAGCGCGTATAGTTTCGAAGAGGGTTCTTTCCGGGGAGCATTGGTCGGGCAATGAGTGGCGAAGTCTGGTTGCGCACCAACAAGCGCGCGTTGTGGCTGGGCGTCGTGCCGCTGGTTGCGGTCGCGTTGGCAGGCGCCGCGCTGGCCATGTTTGCGCCCGCCGGCCCTCCCTGGGGCTGGCTGCGCGGAGCCGGCATCGCGGTCGCGTTGTTTTTTGCGCTCTTGGCAGCCGCCTACTTCGCAGGGTTCCGGCGGCCAAGGCTGGCGTACGATAGCGGCCGACTGCTGGTCGGCATGCGTCTGGGATCGGCCGTGGCGGTGCCGATTGAAGTCGTCGAGTGTTTCTTCCTGGGGCAGGCCCCCAGTTTGTTGCCCGGCTCGCGCTATCGGGACTCCAAGACCAAGACGATCATCGTGCGCCTGGCTGAAGCGGCCACCGATTGGCACCGCCGGCCTGTGGAACCCCGTTTGGGAAGCTGGTGCGACGGTTATATTACCATCCGCGGCACCGCTTGCGAGCCGTTGAGCCTCGAGCTGGTGAACCGGCTCAATTCTCGGCTGGCCGAATTGTCGCGCGCCGGCACCCAATAGCTTTCCATCGGCCACGACCTTTGCCCTCGCATGCAACCGGCCATGACTCGACTCCTCGTCAGCGTGCGTGATGCGGCGGAAGCAGAAATCGCTTGTCGCGCCGGTGTCGACCTGGTCGACGTGAAAGAGCCCACGCGTGGCTCGCTAGGCGCCGCGGATATTGCCACGATCGAAGCGATCGTGCGCGTGGTTGCCGGCCGCCGGCCAATCAGCGTTGCCCTGGGCGACGTGCCGACCGCTTTGGCGCTGCCGCCGTCGCTGGCCGCCGGCGTGCGCTATGGGAAGACGGGGCTGGCCGGCTGTCGCGATTTGCCCCCTTGGCGCGAATATTGGCACGCAGCGATCGAACGCTTGCCCAAGGGTGTCGCGCCCGTGGCAGTGATCTACGCCGATGCCGAGTCGGCTGCCGCGCCCCCGGCCGAGGCCATCATCGACCTGGCAATCCGCCGCGCGTGTCGGGCCGTCCTCATCGACACGTTCGACAAGTCGCGCGGCTCGCTGTTTGCCCATCTTGACCAGGAGCAAATTGCAGCGCTGGTGGACACCGTGCGGGGTGCCGGACTGCAAATCGTGCTGGCCGGCAGCCTGGGGCTCAAGGAACTCGAGCGGGTGCTGCCACTGGCGCCTGATTTCGTCGGCGTGCGGGGCGCAGCCTGTGCCGGCGATCGTGCCGGCACCATCGATGAAGCACGCGTGCGTGGCCTGGTGCATTTCGTTCACAAAGCATCCCGCCGCAGCGTGGCCAGCACTCGGTAGAAGTTCGGGCTTCCCCGCCGTTTGCGCGGTTTCCCTCAGGAGCCTGCAATTAATTACTTGACAAATGAAACGCTAACGGAATACTCAAGACTTTCAAGCAAGACCTCGCCCCTGGGAGAGCTCGCACTGACGCGAGACGGGGCGTGGTCATTGATCTGGACGAGCGACGGCCGCCGAACCGACGCCAACGGTCGCCGCGCTGTGCAAGGAGCTGCACCGTGCCAAGTACAGTGATTGAAGCCATCCGCATGGGGCTCTGGGACTTCGAACCCAAGGACCTCGAATCGGAAGAGTTCGAGGCGTGCAGTGCCATGCCGGGGACGCCGGACAAGCTGCGAATCCTGGCAGAGCGGGTTCGCCAGGGGCTGCCGCTGTGGCACCCGGCGGATCGGTCGGATTGCGATGAGGAAGCGGAATTGGCCGAGCGGTAGCCCGCCGCGCGGGGGCCAGTTCGTGACGAATGCTTGCGGCCGGATGGAGATGGCTTGCGGCGGAACCGGCCGCTGCGCGATCGGTTTCCATCAGCGCCATTTCAGGCTACGATGGTGGTGTTCCACCGCGGCGGCTCGTGCCCCCAAACGCGCCGCGTTGCTCGGGCCATGGCCCGGTGCGGTTTGGATCCGTAGCCGCAAACTTCCTTTCTCGACAACTTCCTTTCTCGACAAGGGGCCGCATTCATGCCCACGGTGACCATTAACACGCCGCATGCGCTCGGTGCTGAGGAAGCTACCAACCGCCTGAAGACCTTCTTTGCCAAGCTCAAGGAACGTCACCAGGACAAGGTCAGCAACCTGGAGGAGCAGTGGAACGACAACCGCCTGGACTACAGCTTCTCGACGTTCGGCTTCAACATCAAAGGCGACCTGACGGTTGAGCCTGGCGAAGTGAAAGTCAGCAGCAACCTGCCGTTTGCCGCCATGATGTTCAAGGGCAAGATCGAGCAGACGGTGCGCGAAGAGCTGGAAAAGCTGCTGGCTTAGCGCGGGCCCCGCGCGGGTTGCGATTGCGCTGCGATTGCGCCGTGAGCGCTTGCGCGGCCGTCAGGGCGCCGGCCGGACCTGCACCGCGCGGTCCTGCCGACGATACTCCAAGCGCGTGCCGGCGAACACGGCATCGAGCAGCGCGTCGAGCGTGGCGTCCTTGACGCTGACCGAAATCAACTGGTCCTGGGCGACCCCTGCGGCCTCGATGGCCGCCTGGTCCCACTGCACGTCCAGCTTCAAGCGTTCGGCCAGCTGGTCCATCACCTGTCGCAGTGCCGCATTTTCCACCGAGAGCTGGTACAGCTCTTTGCCGGGCGTGGTCACCGTGCGTTTCGTGGGCGAACCGCGCAACTTGTGCTCCACGAACTCGTGGTCCTCGAGCGAGCCGTCGACGCGCAGCTCGCCGCCAGCAACCGTGAGGCGCGCCTGCGGTACGGCCTGGGCCCATTGGCGCACGCTGGTCGCAGCTTGTTTCGGCAGGCGATAATTCCGAGCGATGGAGACGCGTTTGGGAATGGGCACAAGCTGCACTTGCGCGCCCGCCGGGTCCACGCGAAACGCCAGATCAAACTGCGCAGCCAAAAGCGTCAGCCGATCGATCCAGGACAGCTGCGGCAAGTCAGCGGCGCGCCACAGATCGTGTGGAATCTGCTCGAGCCCCTCGATCTTTACACCGGCCTCCTGGCCGAGCGCCTCGGCCAGCTGTTTCGGCTCGGCCAGCTCATCCCAGCGCGAAGTCCGCAGCCGCAGCAGTTCGCGCTTGCGGTCCGCCGGCAGCGACTTTGCCTCTTCCAATCGCAGTGCGGCCAGCGTGCGCAGCCGAGCCGCAGACTCCACCGGGCCGAGGTACGCCACGGCGCCAAACTGGCAGTAGCCGGCGTGTGTCTGCTCAGCAATCTTGGCCAGGCCCTCGGCCAACGATGTGCCGCTCAATTCCAGCGTCAACGGTTGCTCCGGATCGAGGCGCCGGTCGAGCACGATCGCCAGATGCTGCGACGAGCTGAGATTTTCGAGCGCGCGAATGAGCGGTGCATTCGTCCAGGCCACATCCAGCGGCGCTGCCAGTCGCTGCTGCAGTTCCGCACCCGTTGCGAAATCAGGTGTCGCCGCCGCGGCCGGGTGCCACTGGCAGCTCGCGGCCAGCGCCCATGCGAGCAGGCCCGCGCAAACGGCTCGTGGCGCCCGCAGCGGTTTTGAAACCAGTTCTGGCAGTTTCAACTGCATTTTTGGCAATGCTCTCCCGCGTCCCTGCCGATCGCAGGCAGCCACTTCATTGTCCGCAAATCTGGGTCGCCGGGAAAGGCGATGTGGCGGGGGTCACCCCGGGTTTGGTAAATCGTCGCGGCCCGATT
Source organism: Pirellulales bacterium (assembly GCA_050250435.1). Lineage (GTDB taxonomy): Bacteria > Planctomycetota > Planctomycetia > Pirellulales > PALSA-1355 > JBFWOR01. Next base: position 55,848 of record JBFWOR010000011.1, read on the forward strand.
AGACTGGAAGGAACTCGGGGGCGCACCCCGCGAGGAACCACCGTGCGAGAAGAGCAGCGGTTTTGGCGCCGCCGGAGTAGGAGCACAGTTCACGATGAAGAAGGGTCCTCGCACGCCCGCGTTGTACGGGTTGTATCACCAATATCTGTTGGACCAGGATACGGCTCGCTTCAGCAGGCGCTTGTCACGGAAATATTCGGTGGGCACGCTGGAGCGGTTGGCCGCCACCGGCGACCGCATGACGCGGCGGGCCGCGGTGTTGGCCTTGGGCCTGGTGGGCGACTACAACGCCAACGCCACGCTGGGCCGCGCGCTCCACGACGACGATCGCGGCGTCCGCATGCTGGCCGACAACGGCATCCGCCAACTCTGGCGGCGCATTGGCACCACCCAGCATCGCCGGCACCTCGTTGAAATTGGCGAGCTCAACAGCGGCGGCCGCTACGACGAAGCCATCGAGCAGGCCACCCGGTTGATCGCGCAGGCGCCGTGGATTGCCGAAGGCTGGAATCAGCGCGCGGTCGCGTTGTTTGGCGCTCATCGCTATGCCGAGTCGGTGCACGACTGCACGCAGGCGCTGGAGATCAATCCCTATCATTTCGGCGCGGCGACCGGCATGGGCCAGTGCCAGTTGAAGCTCAACAACCGGCAGCAGGCGCTGGAGTGCTTCCGTCGCGCCCTGCGTCTGAATCCGAACCTGGAAGGAGTCCGGGCCCACGTGCTCTACTTGCAGCGCACCCTGAAGCGTCAAGACTAGGCGTGCCGGCGCGTGTCCCGGCGCCGAGCGGGTTTGATGGATGATCGCGCTTCCCGCGGACGTTAGATGACCAACGGTTCTCCAGTAGTGCTCGTGCTCGGCGCCGGCATCAATGGCTGCGCGCTGGCGCGCGAGCTGGTGCTGGCCGGCGTGCCGGTGTGGCTGGTCGATCGGGCAGACATTGCATCGGGTGCGAGCGCCGGCAGCTCGCACCTGATCCACGGCGGACTGCGCTATCTCGAGTATGGCGAGTTCGACCTGGTCAAGGAATCGTTGGCCGAGCGTGGCCGCCTGCTGCGACTGGCACCCCAGTTCGTGCGGCCTTTGAAGCTGTGGATCCCCGCAAGCAGCCGCTTGGGCGGCGCCGTCGGCGCCCCGGGACGGTTTTTCGGCTGGAAGTGGTGGCCCACGCCGGTCCCTAAGCGCGGCCGTGGCGTGACGCTGATTCGCACGGGCCTGGCGCTGTACGACGCTTATGCCCGCGATCCGTCCGTGCCGCGGCACCAGTCGTACCGCGTCCCGGCAGCCGGCGCGCCGGCCGTGAATCGCGACAAGTACGGCTGGCTGTGCTCGTACTATGACGCGCAGGTGGCGTTTCCCGAGCGGCTGCTGATGTCGATGCTGTCGGACGCTCGGTTGGCCGCGCAGCAAGCAGGCCTCGACTTTCGTGTCTTCACGTACCACGAAGCCAAGCTCATGGGCAAGATGGTCGAGCTTTCGCCCGTGCTCGGCAGTGGTCGCGAGGAAATCGAGCACACCTGCGAGCCGGCGATGATCGTGAACGCGACCGGCGCTTGGGTGGACGAAACGCTCCAGCGGCTGTGCGTGCCGGAGCGGCGCTTGATGGGCGGCACCAAGGGCTCGCACTTGTTCACGTTCAATGCGCGGCTGCGAGAGATGCTGGGCGCAGACGGCATCTACGCCGAGGCCAGCGACGGTCGGCCCATCTTCATCACGCCGCTGGCCGGCACGGTGCTCATCGGCACGACCGACGAGCGCTTCGAGGGTCCGCCGGAAAACGCTGTGACGACCGAGCGCGAGCGCGACTATTTGCTGGATTCGGTGAACTCCATTTTGCCCGACGCGAAGCTGACGCCCGACGACGTCAATTTCCACTATAGCGCCGTGCGGCCGCTGCCCTATGCGGATGCCCGTTCAACTTCAGCCATTACGCGGCGGCACGCGATCGTGCACGACGAAGCCGCGAAAGTGCCGATGATCTCGCTCGTGGGCGGCAAGCTCACCACGATGCGTTCCCTGGCCGAGCAGGCGGCGGCCGTAGTGTTCAAGACCCTGGGCCGTGAGCCGCGGCAGAACTCCGAGAATCTCGCGTTTACCGGGTTCGACGGATTTCCCGCGAATCCCGACGACCTGCCACGCGTGTGCAGCGAGATCGCCGCGCGTGTGGGCTATTCGGCCGAAAGCGTGGCTGCCGTGGTGCGGCTGATGGGCATACCGCCGGATCGGGTCTGGAGCGATCCGAGTTGGGGCCCCCGGCACGAACGGTCGCTGGTGGATGACACGCCGCTGCCGCGAGTGGTGGCAAACTGGATGATCGACATGGAGTCCGTGCAAACGCTGGCCGACTTGGTTGAACGCCGACTGATGCTCCTCTACGATCAACGGATAACGTACGCGACGTTGCACTGTCTGGCAGATTTGCTGCCTCGTGCGACAGACAGGGATGCAATGGTGAGCGCAGAGGCCGCCCGGCTCAAGTCGCGCTACGGCAAGATCGTCGAATAGTCTCGCTCGCACGAAGCGTTCCGGCACCCGCCCAGGCATCGCTACAGGCACCTTTCCATGGCATCTAAGAAGTACATTCTGGCCCTGGACCAGGGCACCACGTCCAGCCGCGCCATCGTGTTCGGCCGCGACGGCCGCTCCGTCGCCGTGGCCCAGCAGGAGTTCGAGCAGATCCTGCCCTCGCCGGGCCACGTGGAGCACGATCCCGAGGCCATTTGGTCTTCGCAACTGGCCGTGGCGCGGCAGGCGCTGGCCAGCGCCAAGCTCTCAGCATCCGACATCGCCGCCATCGGCGTCACGAACCAGCGCGAGACAACCATTGTTTGGGACCGCGCCACGGGCCGGCCCGTGAGCAACGCCATCGTCTGGCAAAGCCGCATCACGGCCGGCATCTGCGACCGGCTCAAAGCCGACGGCCACGATGCCGTCTTCCGCCAGAAGACCGGCCTGGTTGTCGACGCGTATTTTTCGGGCACCAAGATCAAGCACCTGCTCGATACGATTCCGGGACTGCGCGAGCGGGCCCGCCGCGGCGAGGTGTTGTTCGGCACCGTCGATAGCTGGCTCATCTGGCGGCTCACCGGCGGCAAACGCCACGTCACCGATCTGAGCAACGCCAGCCGCACGCTGATCTTCAACATCCACACGCTCGACTGGGATGACGAGCTCTTGAAGATCCTCGATATCCCGCGGGCCATGCTAGGGGAAGTCTTGCCCTCGAGTGGGCTGCTCGGCGAGTGCGCGGCCGACGTGCTGGGCGCGGCCATCCCCATTGCCGGTTGCGCCGGCGATCAGCAAGCGGCCACTTTCGGCCAGGCTTGTTTCGAAAAAGGCAGCGCCAAGAACACTTACGGCACCGGCTGTTTCTTGCTGCTCAATACGGGCCACGAGCCGGTCGCTTCCCAGAACCAACTGCTCACGACGATCGGCTGGGGACTGGACGGCAAGGTCACGTACTGTCTCGAAGGCGCGGTCTTCATCGCCGGCGCCGTCGTGCAGTGGCTGCGCGACGGACTGCGCATCATTGACCAGTCGGTCGACGTCGAACGGCTGGCCGGCAGCGTGGCGGATTCGGGCGGCGTGTACTTCGTGCCGGCCTTTGTGGGACTGGGTGCGCCGTATTGGGATCCCTATGCGCGCGGTGCAATTCTAGGCATCACGCGGGGCACGAGCGCGGCGCATATCGCCCGCGCGGCGGTGGAGTCGATGGCGTATCAATCGCGCGACTTGCTCGAGGCGATGGAGCGCGACGCGGGCGTGCCGCTGACCGTTCTGAAGGTCGACGGCGGCGCGTCCGTCAATAATGAGCTGATGCAGTTTCAGTCCGATATCCTGGGCACGACGGTCCGCCGGCCGCAGGTTTCGGAGACGACCGCGCTGGGCGCGGCCTATCTCGCCGGCCTGGCCGTGGGATACTGGTCGAGCCAGGACGACGTGGCGAGCAATTGGGCGCTCGATCGCGAGTTCCAGCCGACGATGGCCGACGAAGAGCGGAACCGACGTTATGCCCAGTGGCAAAAGGCGGTCGGGCGATCACGCGATTGGGAAGCGCATTAGCGGCGGATGCTCGCGCCGCGCGATGATGCGACGTCGCGTTTTACCGTGCCATGCGTGGCTGGCTGGCCATCTGCAAGGCTTCGGCCGTGTAGCGCCGCGGATTCTGTTCGAAGCGGCGCCGCGAGGCTTCGTCGGCGAACAGGTACACGCGGTTGTCAGAGTAGACGCCGAACTCGCGCCGGCCCGGCACCATCTGCTGATTGTCCATCGCCAAGACCGGATCGTGCCCGGCGAGCACCGGCGCAAACTTGTCAGGGTCGGCCAGGAATTTTTTGACTTCGTTGGGGCCGAGGAACAAGTAGGTGCGGCCGCGATGCACGGCGCCAAACCGCGCGTCGCCCAGGGTCCATTGCTGCCGTTCCACCAGCGTCACCGGGCAATAACCGTCCAAACCCATCGGCGGCGTGCCGGGCGGCTGCGGTGCAGCACCCTGCGGATAGGAAGCTTGCATGGCGCCCGGTTGCTGTCCGTAAGGGGCTGCCGCGGGCTGCACCTGTCCGTAAGGCGCCGCAGCTGCGGCGGGCACTTGCGGCGCGGCGGCGAATTGCGGCGGCGTTTGCGCCGGGTAGCTGGGAGGCGCGGCACCCGCGTTTGCCGCGACTGCCTGCTGTTGTTGCTGCGGGAAGTATTCCGCATAGCGATCGTTCGGATGCAACGGCTGTTGCGCCACATCAGGCGCTGCGCCGGCAACCGGATAGGCCTGCGGCGCCGCAGCATTGGGCGCAGCGGCCGCCACGGCAGCGGCGGGGGCCGTGGGCCCGGTCGCCTGCGCAATATTGTTTTGCAACAAGGCCCGATGGCCCGCCGCGGCTTGACAGAGCTGCGCCACATATTGCCCGGCGGTTGGCGGACAGTGCACTTCCGACACCAGTTGCCCATTGGGCAGCGTGATCACGTCGGTGGGAATGCTCGACACGCCATACATCTGCGCCGTGCCGGGGGCCTGGTCCACGTTCAGCTTGACCATCACAAAGTGCGGATCGAGCGCGCGGCCGACTTCGGGCTTGGAGAACACCTCGTGCTCCAAGCGCAAGCAGGGCTGGCACGACGGGCCCCAGAAATGCAGCAGCACCAGGCGATTGGTGCGGGCGGCGATTTGCTGCGCGGCCTCGACGGTCGGCTGCCAAGGCATTTGGTCCTCGGCCACTGCCTGCGCGGTCCAGGAGGCCACGGCCAACGACATTCCGAAAAGCGTGCGAGCGAAACCCATAGCGACAACTCCCTGCAACGCGCGGACGAACGTACGGCGAGCTTTGGCAGGTATCGACCGCGGAGTTGCTTCCAGTTGTGCAAAATTTAGCGACTGCACCAACTTTAACGGGCGAGTGATAGCACTGATTGTTTGCCGCTCAGCACTGGCGAGGGGGCCGTCGCGCGCCGCACGTGCAAAGCATGGCTGTCGGCCTGTTCGCACGGTAGGGCCGATCGGTGCGGTTCGGCGGCGCCCGGGCACCAAGGAGATCGCGCAATTCGCGGAGAATGCGCTTTAATCCGACGCAGCAACTGGAAAAAGCTGCCCAGTTTTCCAGGATATTGTTGAGGCGTCGCTTGACATTGGCCGACAGATGGTTATGATGGCCGTAGTTTTAAGTTCTGCCAAGCAGGCAGGCGCCATGGCCCTTGACTGACCATCTTTCAGGGCCCCCCCGAGTGTTAATTCCTTGGGGGAAGTGTAGACGCTTCTAAGAGCAGGCTGTCCCGCTCGTTCTTGCCGGACTGGTTAACCCGCCGACGGGTGACCGCGCTTGAAGTTTCCGGCAGCTTAGCGAGACGCGCTCCGTTCGTCGCGCCTCATCGAGGCGGTACGAGCCAAGAAGGTGGCTGGCGCACTGTTTGCACGCGATCGGCTATACGTTTTTCACGATTCACGCCGGCCACCGGCGGGAATTGACCTCTAGTAAGGGCATTCGGCATCGAAGCTGAACGGCCATTCGATCTTTTCAGATCGCTCCGCGCGCTGGCACGTGTTGCGCTAGCGCTGGCGGTGCGCCTTGGATGACCAGGTGAAGCATGGGTAAGCGCAAGAAGGGGCGAGCGCGGGGACGCGGCGGCATGGGCGGAGGCCATCCCGGGGGACATCCCGGCGGCGGAATCAATGGCAGGCCACGCGGCCGCGGCGATCATCGCCGCTTTCGCGATCCCAACGCCATGCCCTATCCCGACAACGAACCGGCCGGTGATCCGAACGAGCCGGGCGTGATCGAACCGGGCCAGGGCGTGCTCGAGTTGCACCCCAACGGCTACGGCTTCCTGCGGAACCCCAAGACCAACCTGCTCCGCGAGCGCAGCGACCCGTTTGTGCCCGGCACGATGATCGAGAAGTTCCGCCTCCGCGAAGGCGTGCTGATCAACGGACTGGTGCAGCAGGCCCGCAAGCAGCAGGGCCCCCGGCTCAAAGAAATCGTCGACGTCGACGGCCTGAAGCCGGAAGACTACGTCAACGTCAAGAGCTTTGACGACCTGACGCCGATCAACCCGGAGAGCTGGCTGCGGCTCGAGACCGGTCCCACGCCCTTGAGCATGCGCGTGATGGATCTGCTGACGCCCCTGGGCAAGGGGCAACGGGCCCTGATCGTGGCCCCGCCGCGCACCGGCAAAACGTTTCTGTTGCAGCACATCAGCAACGCCATTGCCACCAACTATCCGGAGCTCACGCTGATCATGCTGCTCATCGACGAGCGGCCTGAGGAAGTGACCGATATGCGGCGCTGCGTGGTGGGCGACGTGATCGCCAGCAGCCTCGATCGTGACGTGGAAAGTCACGTGCGGCTGTCGCAATTGGTCGTCGAGCGCTGCAAGCGCCTGGCGGAAATGGGCAAAGACGTGTTCTTGCTCATGGACTCGATTACCCGCATGGCCCGCGCCTTCAACAAGTGGGTGGGCAACACCGGCCGCACGATGTCGGGCGGCGTGGATATCAAAGCCCTCGACATTCCCAAAAAGCTGTTCGCCACGGCCCGCGTGTTCGAAGAGGGCGGCTCGCTGACCATCGTGGCCACGGCCCTGGTCGATACCGGCAGCCGCATGGACGAGCTGATCTTTCAGGAGTTCAAGGGCACGGGCAACATGGAGCTGGTGCTCGACCGCAAGCTGGCCGACCGGCGCGTGTGGCCGGCCATCGACATCTCGCAGTCCGGCACCCGTCGCGAAGAGAAGCTGCTCGACCCGGAAACGCTGCACGCCGTGACCATGCTGCGGCGCACGCTGTCGTCGATGCACCACGTCGACGCGATGGAACAACTGACCAAGCAATTGGCCAAGTTCAAGTCGAACCGCGAGTTCATCAAGTTGATCAGCGGCGTCCAGGCCGACTGACACTCAGACCACCCGCCGCTTCCGCGGGTCGCCGTACGCGCCCGATGATGACGGAGCGATGCGGCACGCCGCGCTTCACCGGATCGCACGGGATCTCGGCGATCTTTTCCCACGCGAACGGCAGCACCCCGGGCGTGTGCGCGCCCAGGCGATCGTCGTTGCCGGCCCGATCTTCCGCCGTATCGCCCGGGCGGCGATCGAAGCAGAAGTACTCCACGTCGGCCGGCAATTGCTCAGCTGTCGTAGGCCAAGAGACCTGGCGGATCGGCGTCTGGTAGCTGTATGCAAAGCGATGATAGACGCGGCCCAGGCTGACGAGGTCGTCGGCGCCGGGAAGCTGTTCTTTGACGCTGGCGACGGCGGGAGCCAGGTCATTGCCGCCGGCAATGCGTGCATTGACCACGAGGCCGGAGTACGACAGCCCGGCAAACAGCGCACCCACGGCGATGGCGACTTGCGGCCGCGGAGCCGACTCGCTGCGCAGGGCCCACAGGGCGACGCCAGCGGTGATGAGTGCCGCAGCGATCCACGCGCAGGCAAAGGGCAGGGGCTGGCGCGCGGCGGCCCAGGCGTCGGCCGGTACCAAGGTGATCGTCAGCACGCAGGCCGCGCCGATTGCCGTAGCCACGGCCAGGCCGCGCAAATAGCGCTGCCACATGGCAAAGTCTGGCCGGTACACTCCGGCGACGGTGCAGCGCTCGACGATGAGCCCCATCAACACCGCCAGGCACGGATAGAGAGGCATGTAATAGCGGCCCCGCGCGCCCGTTACGAGCCACACCGTGGGATACGACACGGCCAGCGCCACGAGCAGAAATTGCACCTGCGGCCGCGCCTGCCACAGCGAACGGCGAATGCTGGACTTTACCAGTCCGATCAGCAGCGGCGACCAGGGCAGCAGGCACGCGAACGTCTCGAACGGGTAGCTCGCCAGATGGGCCACGAGGCCGGCCATCGACACACGCTCTTCCAGAAGACCCGTCCAAACGTCAATCAAGGCGTCGGGGCCTTGCGGCAGAAACGGCACGAGCCACGCGCCGACGATGGCCGCGAACCCGAGCAGCCCGGCGGCATGCGCGCGAGAGAACAGCGTGCGCCACTCGCGTCGCACCGCCAGGAACGTCGCCGTTGCCGCCATGAAGTAGACCGGCGCCTGCAAACCCTTGGTGAGCGCGCCCAGCGCGGCCAGCGCATAGCCGGCCGTCCAGACGAGCGCCATCGGTCGACCGCGCAGGTATCCGGCATGCCATACCAACAGCGACCCGCCGGCAAAGAGTGTGAACAGCGCTTCGGACTCGCCGAAGCGGCCCAGCATCATCACCTGGCCGAAGGTGGCGAAGATGGCGGCCGACGCAAACGCCGCCAGCCGCGACGCCCAGCCGCGCACGTAAAGATAGATCCCGCAAGTCAACAACAGCGTGGCCAGCGCGCTAGGCAGGCGCACGGCAACCAGGTCGATCTGGCCGCGCGTCAGGCCGACCAGCGCCATGGCCCAGCTCGACAGCGGCGGGCGCTCAGCGAAGAGCGTTCCTTGCTGGCGCGGCACGATCCAATCGCCGCTGGCAATCATTTCGCGCGCGGCGTTGGCCCAGCGCGACTCTTCGCCGCAGATGGGCACGGCGGAGAGGCGCGTGAAGTAAACGGCCAGCACCAGCAATGCCAGCGCCGCGAGTTCCCACTGGCGCCACGCAGAAACCGGCCGGGGCGCAGCCGGATCGAGTTGCGATACCTGATCGCTCATGGAATTGTCGTGAATCTGCCAGAACGCAGGACGATGAGAAAACCAAGCACGCCAGACCGGCGAAAAATGGGCCGCTACCGTCGCAAATTTCCCGCGGCGGTGCAAGAGCGCTTTGCACCGGCGAAATGCCGGATCGCCACGCTCTTTCGCCCTCTCCCTTGGCGCAGGATTATGCAGGTGCTGTCGCGGCGAGGGAACGGAGTGCGTTGAATGAGGACTGCAAGCGCGCAGGAGCGCGTTGTGAATCATCTGGCTCCCTCCACCTTCGCGGGGAGGGCTGGGGAGGGGGGCGGCGATATTCCATGATCTGGAACAACGCGATCTCGCCCGCCGTTTACATTCGTTTTCGCAACCAGACGTTGGACGAAGATATCAGGCACGTCGTCGAGGAGATTCGTCCGCCTGCTGAGTGTGTCCCAGGGGTGATCGGCAGGAGAATGTGCAAGCGCGCTTGTCGCGCCCCTCACCCCGACCCTCTCCCGCGAGGGGAGAGGGAGAAAACGAGATTCGTGTGCGCGACCCGATTCGTGGGCAACGGGTTCTGCCGGCGTTTGGAGCAACTAGGCATTCACCGTAGCGCAAGCTAAAATTCGAGAGTGCCGCGCGGCCGCGGGAGCGCAGCCGGCGACGCACTTCCTGGAGGGTAAGCGAATGGCTAGCGGCGACACTGGAAATGTCGTGCCGGGTAACCGGTTGCGGGTTCGAGTCCCGTGCCCTCCGCTCTGACGAAACGAAAGGCCCCCGGTCGGAGACGAACGGGGCGTCATCCCCGAGGTCGGGCCGCCTGCCGCGCCCATTCGTAGTCTGGTGGCACAATTGCCGCCGGGCCATCGGTTGCCCTTTCATGTCCTGCCGCGCCGCGAATCGCGCCGGTAGACTGAGAGCATGCGATCCGCGGACCTCAACGCCCACCAGCTCCAGGCGCTACAGCAAAAGTTGGCGCCGATCGTCGACTATCTGCGTCGGCTGCGCGACCGGGCAACGCGGCAGCAGTTCCCGCACGATGACCGGCTGTTCCGGCTCATCGACCACGCGGACGACGCGGTGCAGAAGTTGGGCCTGGAGATTGCCGCGCAGATCATCGAGCGCGAAGTGGGGCAGAATCTGCCGCGGCGCCCCGGCGCTTGACAGGCAACGACACGATAGTTAGCTTCGACGCTACTTCCGTTGGGCTGCCTCCATTGGGCTGCCTCCATTGGCCAAACTTCTGTGGCATTGCTAATGACACTCTTCTAAGTGGCCTTTTCGCGCTCTTGCATCGCAAGGGCGCCCTTCTTGTTCTGGCTACTGGTTCCGGCGTGCGACGCTTGCCACCAGCACGCGCCCTTCGTCGACCGCCCCGCGAAATGTGCGAGACTCGCTGGTCTGCAGGCGCGACATCACGCGTCTGCCGACAGCAGGAAATAAGGATGAAGATGAAAACGATTGCTGCGCTCCGTTTCGAGTTGGCCGTTATGGCCTTGGGGTTAATCGCATCGCCCGCGCTTGCGGCACTGCCGATGACGGGTGCCTACGTTCCGCAATTGCAGGCCGTCGACACGCTGTTGCAGAATTTCATGATCAGCAGGCCGATTCCCGGCGGGACCGTCGCGATCACACACCATGACCAGGTGATCTACGAGCGCGGAATTGGATACAGCGATCTGGCGCGCACCAGCCCCATGCAGGAGACCGCGCTCATGCGGCTGGCCAGCGTGACCAAGCCGGTCACCGCGTCAGCCATTCATCAGCTGGCCAAAGACGGCGCGCTCGACCTGAACGCCAAGGTATTCAACATCGGCGGCAACGGCGGCATCTTGAACATCACGCCGTACAACGGCGTCCTCGGCGACAGCCGATTGGCGGACATCACCGTGCGGCAACTCCTGGAGCACAGGGGCGGGTGGAACAGGGACACGGCCGGGGATCTGGCCTTCCGCGACGTGCAAATCGCCGACGCCATGGGACTTGCAAGTCCACCGGGGATCGACAACTCGGCACGGTACATCTTGAGCCGACCGCTGCAGTTCACTCCCGGCACATCGTCAAACTACTCCAACATTGGCTACATGTTTTTGGGCATGGTGGTGGAGGCGAAGTCGGGACTAGCCTATGAAAGTTATGTCGACAGCCACGTGCTAGCGCCAGCCGGCATCCCTGCGTGGGAGATCAACGCCGGCCGCACCTTTGCGGCGGACCAGAACCCGCGCGAGCCCGAGTATTCCAGCCCGTACCAGGTCCAAAACGTCTACGACCCGTACGCGCCGATACCGATGTTGGTGTCCTCGCCCTACGGCGGTTGGGACCACGAAAAGGCGCTGGCCTATGGCGGGCTGATCGGGTCGGCCAAAGCCATGGCCACTCTGGCGGAGGCCCGAATTGCCGCCGGGCCCGAGATCGGCACCCTGCGCTCGGATTACACCACGTACACGAATTACTGGTGGTATCACACAGGGTCGCTCGACGGCACCGACACGCTCATGCTCCAAGCAAGCTGGAAGGATTGGACGTACTCGATCTTGTTCGACCAGCGGCCCACGAGCGGGCCGTCGTACACCGATTCGCTGGTCACGTCGATGCAAAGCATCTTGGAGGGGCTGGCGACGTGGCCGGAGCCGCTGGTCTACAGCGGTGATTTCACCAATGATCAGTGGCTGACACTGGATGACATCATGCTGTTCAATCAGGCATTCGCGCTGGGCAGCAATGCAGCGTTTTACGAACACTTCCCGACCGCCCGGTATCTCGCGGGGGACTTTGACGGCGACGGGCGCGTCGACGCGGCGGACGTGGCAGGGCTCATCGGGGCGCTCGAGCACGCCGGGGTGCCGGACGACCTGATTGCGTTGGTCGTGCCCGAGCCGCCCGCTCTCGTGCTGGCGTTGATCGGCGTCACGGCTTTTGGCGTCGTGTATCGGTCGCGGCGCCGCCGCGGTGCAGACGCTGGGCCTGGAAATCGCCGCGCAAACCATTGAGCGCGAAGTCGGGCCGGCGGACCAGCGCGGCGAGCAGCACTGAGCCCCTTAGTCTACCGATCAATTCCTGCTGCGTCCCAATCACCAGGAAATCGGGTAGTGGGCCAGTTTGAATTTTGCGGATTATTCGGCCACGGTCGGCGCAGGATAAACCTTTCCCGTCAGCCAATCCGCTCCAAAGAACAGGGCGAGTCCCACAATGATCCGGCTGCCTGAATAGGAAAACGCGGTAGCCAATACTATCAGGAAGAACTGCTTGTCGTCGTGGTATTCGCCAACAGTGGCAAGTTGGCTTGGCAACATCTCTAGGCCGACCACTGCCTCCCAGAGGCCCATTGCCTTTACCAAGACTGAAAACAGGTCGCGGCGTTGCACAGTCGGTCCTCCTGAGAGAGGGTAGTGGGTCAGTCTGAAATTGGATTTGATTCGGCCGCCAACTGGAACGCGGCGACAAAGATGGCAATGTGCTCCCGGAGGATCGCGTCTTCATCCATCCCCTTGGCGCGCATTTGCGGTTCCATGCCAAAGAGATCACTGGCCTGGCGGCGGCGATCTACGCCCCCTCCGGTCGGTTCCCATCCACGAGCAAACTGGGCCTGATAAATGAAACGGATCAACTCGGGCCAGCTGCAGGGCACGCCACACGCGGTGCAACCAAAGCACAATCCAAATAGAAAGCTGAACACACTTTCCGAGTTGACCGTACGCACATACCGCGTGGGGCGTTCTGCAAAGAGTTGCAGCACTTCAAGAACTCTGTCTATCGCGCGTTGGCCTTCGCTCATAGGCCCATTGTAGCCGAGCGGCAAGCGGCCCTGACGGCTGCTACAATGGCGGGCATGGCACTGACCACTTGCCCTGAATGCCAGCAGCAGATTTCCACTCGGGCCGTGTTATGCCCGCATTGCGGTTGTCGTCCAATCCGATTCCAGTTTTCGCTCCGTTTGTTTTTCTTGATCGTGCTATTTGCTGCAATCGCAGTGGCTCTGACCGTGGCGAGCCGGAAAAAAGCACCCACCACGAACCAAACACCAAAGGCCCCTGCCGCTGCTCCAGCGGTTCCGCCCGCGCGGCCCTGACGGCTTGCTACCATGGCGGCATGAGCGACGACAGCGACCAGCCCGAAGGCGCCGAGCAATTGATCCGCGCAAAAAACAGGGCCGGCGCGTTGCACGGCGTCGGCCCGTCATGCCCGCGGTTGTGGTCCGACTGGCGCGCGATGCCAATCTGCGCCAGCCGCAGCGCACGGTCACGCCGTCACGATAGCAGCGCGGCCCTATGGTGGCAAAGCAATTTCAGCGTCGCCGCACTTGCCAGGCCAGCACGCCCAGCATTCCGACGGCTGCCAGCGCAAGCGTCGCAGGTTCCGGCACCGGCACCGGCGTCAGGTTCACCGACAAATGCAAACTAGTCGGCAAGTGCAGCGACGCTCCGCCGACGCCCAGCGGATCCTGCATGATCAGGATCGCTTGCATGCCAACCGTCACCTGGCCGGCGGCAACGTAGGGCGTGAGCGAATTGACGGCCTGCGATCCGACCAGGGGTCCACCGCCGGGCCCGGTGCCGTTGGCGCCGAAAAAGGGCGAGGCCTGACCCCAAGTCGCAAAGCCCGGGTCAAACACAATGGCAGTCGGCTCGATCGCCACAAAACTGGCCGGCCCGGCGCTCCAGATTCCCGACACCGAAATGGTGCCGCTGGTGGCCCACATCAAGCTGGTCGGCACGCCCAGTCCGGTGAACGTTTCCCAGACGTTGAGGTACACGTACTCATCGGTCGGCACCGGCGTGCCTTGATCCATGAAAAAATTCGTCAGCGTGACTTCGACCTGAAACGCTCCCGCTCCCAGGTTGGTGACCGTCGACACGGCGTCGCCGTACATTTGCACCGCGTTGCCCGCGTTCGGGGCATTGGCCGGATAGGCCAGCGGCACGGTCACGGAATTCGAGCCGGCGCCCGGCGCTACCAGTCCCAGCGAACCAAAGTCGGGCGTGCCGGGATCGAAGATCGTCCCCACCGGCGGCAGCGCCATGTGATTGGTGCCTGCTTGCGATGGATTGTACGAAGCGCTGATCGCCACCGCCTTGACGGTTGGGGTGCTCACCAGCAGCACTGCCCCCGCCAACGCAACGTGCAGTGCCAGCCCCACGCCAGACGCGAAAGTCGTCTTCATTAGCCCGCCCCCTTGTGACCCATCTTGCCGCTTGCCAACGCGCCTGGAAACGATCCAGGTGCGCCACGGCCGCGATCAATGTGTCCGCCATTCTAAGGCCGGCCGCAGGTCATACCAGTAGCGCACCAAGGCCGATTTCGGATTCCGCGTCGCCGCTGCCGAGCGATTGCCGTTTGTTCTGGCGGTCGCGGCACCGGCCGGCGGGGTAGGTTTGGCGCGTACGGCGCCGAAATGGAGCACGGCTGTGACGGTAGCGGAACGCTTGGAAACGACGCTCCACAACAAGGCGGCGCAGCGGAACTATCTCGGATCTGCGCTGCCCGTGCGGCGCCGGCGATCGGCACGCTGGGTGGCCAGTTCATCCAGCAGCGGATCGCGCGGGCGGTCAACGGGCGGCGCCAAGCGCGCCAGCTTGAGCGACTGCCGCTGCAGGTGCTTCTGGTAGTTTGCTTCGAGCAACCGCATTTTGACCGATTCGCGCCGCTCGGCTCGCGACAGCGTTTTGCGCAGCATCGTCAACTGGGCGCGGACTTCCGGCCGCTGGAAGCCGTCGGGGCCGGCCTCGGTCACGGCCCGCGCCAACAACGACGCCCGGCTCGGGTGGCAGTTCGATTCGTCATAGCCGCCCGCTTGTTCGTAGCGACGGCGGAATTGTGCGGCAGCCGAGCTCTCCAGCGAGCGATGGATCGACGGCGCCCGTTGGGACGACCGCAGAGCGTCATCCGGCGCGCGATCCTCGCCGGCGGCCCGGGCGGCAGCAGCGCTCGATAGCAGATAGAACAGGGCCAACGCGACACTCGCTTGCCGTTTCATCGCCGAACCCTCCCCGAGCATGTTGGTTCGCCGCCCGTCACACCCTGCCGGTGATTGTACCCGATTCGGTGCGAAATGGGGCGCGCCCCGCAGGCCGCCTGCGGACAACGGGCTGACAAGCGTGCTACCCAACCAGCTGGGGAATGGGCGCGCCCTCGGGCAGGATGCGGACGGGCCGGCCGCTGCGATCGTAGAACTCGCGCGTGGTGTCGATGCCCAGGAATCCATAGACCGTGGCCAGCACGTCGCCCGGCGAGTAAGGATGCGTCACCGGGTGCGCGGCCTTGGCATCGGTCGCGCCCACGACTTGTCCCACCCGCAGCCCGCCGCCGGAGAACAGCACCGAAAAGGCGCCGGGCCAATGGTCGCGACCGGCATCTTTGTTGATGGCCGGCGTACGGCCGAACTCGCCGGTCACCAGCACCAGCACGCGGCGGTCCAGCCCGCGCTCGTACAGATCGGTAACGAGCGCCGCCAGCGCCCGATCGACCGGCGGCAGCGACTTGTTCTTGAGGATGGCGAAATTGTCGCGATGCGTGTCCCACTCGCCGCCGGAGAGCACGGTGACAAACGTCGCGCCCGCCTCGACCAGCCGCCGGGCCAAGAGGCAGCTCTGGCCCACCGGCGTGCGACCGTAGCGCTCGCGCGTGACCGCCGGCTCGCGTCGCAGATCGAAGGCCTGCTGCGCGCGGCTGCCGGTGACAATCTCCAGGGCCTCGCGAGCAAAGCGGTCGACGCCGGCGGCGTCGCTCAACGCGTCGGCTTGGGCCTGCCAGCGATCGAGCTGCTGCAACAGGCCGCGGCGATCGTCGAGCCGGGCGGCATCGATGCCGGCCGGAAAGCCCAGGTTCCGCACGGCAAACGTTTCTGAGTTGGGATCGCTCTCGGGCGTGAACGGATTGCAGGTCGGGCCGAGATAGGCCGAAGCGCCCAGCAGTTGCCGGCGCGGAATGCTGACGTAAGGCGGCATGCCGGCAACGTTCGGCCCACGCTCGCGCGCCACGACCGCGCCCAGCGAGGGATTGTAGTTCATGGCCGCCGATTGCGGCGGTTGGTAGCCGGTCATCATCCAGTGCGACGCCGGCAAGTGGCTGGCGTTCGCATGGGTGACCGAGCGCACCAGCGCCACGTGATGCATGGCGCGGGCCAGGTGCGGCAGATGCTCGCCAATGTGCACGCCGGGCAGGCTGGTGGCAATGGGCCGGAACTCGCCGCGGATTTCCGCGGGCGCTTGCGGCTTCAAGTCGTACAGATCGATGTGGCTGGGACCGCCCCCCATGAAAACCTGGATGACGGCCGTGTCGCGGCGAGCGACGTCGCCCGAGGCCGAATTTTCGGCGGCCCCGTTGTCAGCGCCTTGGGCCCGCAGGCACAGCAGATCGGCCAACGACAGACCGCCGGCGGCCAGCGCGCCAACACGTAACGCGGTGCGCCGCGTCGTCCGCGCCGGGGCGATCTCGAAGGTCCCGCGAATCTGCCTGGGCATGGCCGCATTTTAGCCGCCTGCGACAGCCGAGCAAGACGAGCGGGGCCCTGGTGCGGCACGCGGCATTGCCGCGAAATCTGCTCGGCGCAGGGCCGATTATTGCGCTTATGCCGCACAACCGGTCCCCTGCCCACGCGCGAGCCGATTGGCAAGCTACGCTTGAGTCGGCCGCTAAGCGGGCTGCGCGCGGCTGAGTAGGTCGCGCGCTGCCATCGCCGCCGCAACCAACCGAATACCCTTGCCTGCCGCCGCCAGGTGGCTCATCTCGAGCGTGGAGGACTCTGGTCGTGAATCAGCAAATCAAACGCCGCAAGAAGTTCATCGATTTTGACGTGCAGGGCACCTTGCTCGTGCGCGTCGTGTTTTACTGGGCACTGTGTATCCTGGTGACCGGACTGGTGCTGGTCGCCTGGCAGGTGCTGGTCAGCGAGAATGGCCCGTTCCTGAGCCACTTCCGCCTGGATCTGTTGTGGATCGACTATCGCGCCGCCTTGATCGCCTCGTTGTTCACGCTGCCGTTGATCCTGTTCGACACGCTGCACATCAGCCATCGATTCGCCGGCCCGAATTCGCGCCTGCGCCGTTCGATGCGCGAGTTGGCCGCCGGTCAAAAGGTCGAGCCGGTGCGGCTGCGGCCCAATGACTTCTGGCAGGGCATGGCCGCCGAATTCAACGACCTGATCGTGTACGTCGAACGGCTGAAGCGGCAGGCTGCCAACAACGGCAGCAAGTCGGCCAGCGATACCCACGACGAAAAAGAACACGAACTGGAACACACCGGCGCGGGCTACTAAGCCCCTCCGCACTGCGGGTAGCTGTGCCCGCGGACTCAACAGCCTGGCGAGACGAATGCGGGGCGTGTCCGACGGTTGCCTGCACGCGTGTGGCGTGCAACACGGCACCGTCGGTCCGCTCCGCGCTTTTTTGCTGGCGGCGGCCGGTGCGATCCGAATCCGTTCAGAGTTGATTTCGGGTGCCACTGCTGGCTCGCCAGGCAGTGCTGAGTTACTGCAAACACTGGCGGACAAGCCGCCAGTGCCACCCAGAAATTTGCCGGCACCAGGTTTTGAAACGATTTTCTGTTTCTATGAAGCCGGCTATTTCACCGGCTGCGCGTGGGCCAGTGCCAGCAGGGCGAACGCGGTGGAAAGATTCGGGTCGCCTTCCATCCAGCGGCGATCGTCATTGACCCACGAGCCGTTGGGCCGTTGCCGCGCGAGCAGTGCGGCGGTCATTTCCTGACGCCAATCGTGCATTGCGCCGCTGGCGTCCTTGAACGTCGGCTGATCCACCGCCTGCAAGGCGTTGGCCATGAGGTTGTAGTAGTAATACAACCCCGCCTGGCCCAGCCCGGGATTCTCATCCAGGGTGTAATGCTTCGCCAGCCAATCGAGGGCCGCTTTGACGCGTGGATCGTCCGGTTTGAGCCCGGCATAGACCATGCTTTTCAGTCCGGCGTAGGTCATGGAGCCGTAGCTGCGCAGCCCACCGTTGTCGCTCTTGCCCGCGGGGCTCGCGCCCTCACCGGCCGGCGAGTAAAAGAATCCGCCGTCGTTGATCTGGGCGGCAAAGGGCGTGGTGTTGTGCTCCGTTTCTAGATTCTGGCAGCGCGACACGAACACCAGTGCCCGTTGCACCGCCTCGTCGTCGCTCTTGGCGCCGGCCGACTGCAGGGCGTCGAGCAGGAAGGCGGTGTTCGACAGGTCGGGCCGCGTGTTGCCGCCGTAGCCTGCGCCGCCATAGTTGACGTTCGACTCGCTGGTGTCGTCGGTTGCGCCGTACTGCCCGCCTTTGAGAAACTGCTGGGCTCCGGCGATGATCTTGTCGTACTTGCCGTCGCGATTGGCGGCCGCAAAACACATCAGCCCCAGGCTTGTCTCATAGGTCTTGATGCGCGAGTCGGGCGCGTAGATACCGCCGTCCGCCTGCACAAAGCCTGCCAGGTTCTGCAAGCTCTTGGCGAGCAGCGGATCGTCCCCTCCGCGTCCGTGCCGCAAAATAGAAGTGGCCACGACGGCCGTGAATCCCGGCCCTGCTTTGCCGCTGAACGAGCCATCAGCGCCTTGGCTGGCGCGCAAAAACTCGATGGCCTTGCTGACCGCCGCTTCGTAGGTCGCCGGATCGATGGTCGACTTGGCCGCGGCGCTGTCCTGCGCGCACAGCGCGCTGCCGCCGGCAAGCGCAACGACAAGTGCGCTAGTCAGTGCAAAATGAACGCACACACGACGCATGGTAGTGGTCTCCGCTAGACGTGCATCGATCCCTGGGGCGCCAGCCAGTCGCGGCACGAGCGCGCCGACGGCTCAGCGATCATTATAGGACGGATGCCCAGTTCAACTAGCACGCTGCGTTAACGCGCAGAGCGTGCGGCGGACAAAGAGCGCCGCGGAACGCAGGCCGGCTCAGCATCTGGATAGAATTTCGCCAAACCTGGCGAAAAATGCACCGCTGCGAGAATCCTCGAGAAGCCGCCGCGCGACAGTCCTGCGCGACAGTGCCGCCGCGACAGTGCCGCGCGGGCCGCAGAGCGTCAATCGCTGCGGCGCTGGCGCACGGCCTCAATCTGCTCAGGCGTGGGCCGCTGGGCGCGCTGAAATTCGAGACTGGCGCGCTCGGCTGCATCCCAGTCGCCGCCGCGCGCCTGTTCGATAATCTGTCGAAACGCGTCGTACTCTGCGTCGTTCATCTGGCCTTCCGTGCGACGCTTCTCCACGATGTCGGCGTTCGCTTGCAGCCAATCGGTATTGCGCGCCGAAAGCGCGGTCCGCAGCGTGGTGATCAATTCCATATTGATGGGTTGCGCCTCGGGATAGCGACAGCCGGCAATGCCCAACACCAGCAACCCGCCCAGCAAGCAGGCAGCGCGCAGCAACCTCAGCCAACTCGTACCAAGCCGTCGCATCAGTAGTCTCCGTCGATCGTCTCGCCCTTGGCGCGGCTGGAAAGAGCCGCCCAGACAAGTTGGTTGATCATTTCGTCGATGAACCGCACACTGCCGTCGCCCAGCATCACGTTGCAGCCACCGACGTGCTCGGAATACATCTGGCAGACGTGACACAACGGGCTATTTGGCGGATGAATTGCCGGCGGCACCTCGCCGCTCGCCGGACCGCTATGCACCTGAACCAACGTGGCCGCCCGGTCGCAGGCCGAGAACGCAAACTGCTCGGTCGGGCAGACCGACGCCCCGGGCACGACGCCGACCCAGGTTTTCGAACTGAGCACCGGGTGGTGTTCGCCCAGGAATACGGTGTGCGACAAGCCGTCGGTGACGTCTTTGGCTCGCGTCCGCGAGTTGCGATACAGCGGACCGTCGACAATCGACTTGAAGTCGTCGAGGGTGAAGCCCCAGGGTTCTTCCTGGCCCACGTTGGCCACGTAGCACGAGCGGCCAAACTTCGCCAACACCTGATTCGACTCGCCCATCACGTCGAACGGCTGTTCCGAGCCCGTGGCACTGGGGCACAAGAAGACCGACAACTGCTGTTTGACGTACTCTGCGTTCCCCGCGTGCCAACAAGGAAGATCGCGCGCCAGCAACCCGGACAACGATTGCTCCTCGAGATACTCCAACAGTTGCGCGCCCCAACCCCAGCCAGGACCACGGTCTCTGGTGAGCGGATCGGGAGGATCGAACAGTGGCCCGGGCTTCGATTCGTAGGCCGAAGGGAAGTAGCCGCGCGCATCGTGAAACAGATGCAGCGCCGTGCCCAGTTGCTTCAGGTTATTGGAGCACTGGCTGCGGCGGGCGGCCTCGCGGGCATTCTGCACGGCGGGCAGCAAGATCGCCGCCAGCATGCCAATGATGGCGATCACCACCAGCAGCTCAACGAGTGTGAATCCAACGCGGCCCGATGCGGCAGATCCCGACACGGCACGGCCCGACACCGGGACATGGCCCATGGACGCGGCCTGACAATGCTTGGTCAAACGTGACGCCATATCCAATTTCTCCCGTCTCAATGGGCCGCGCGGCGCTGACCTTGCACGAACGACTTGAGCGAGCGGCGGGCATCGTCCCATTCTTCGGACCGCGCAGTCGCCACAATGTCTGTCAGTGCAGTGTGAGCGTCGTCGGGCATCTTGCCGGCCGTGTGCAGCCGGTCGATCTCTGTAGCGCTTTGATTCACGAGGTCTTGCTGCCGGGCACCAATGGCCGTCCACAGCGCATCGGCCGCGCCGAGACACTGCTCATCGCCGCCCAATTGCGGCGGTCCACTGCAACCGGCCAGCAGCGTGAGGGCCAGCAGCGCGCCAGCTGCCCTGCACAGTGTCCCCCGGGCGAAGCGCCGCGCGTGGTCGTCGCTAGTTCGCAGACTATTCGTTCGCATGGGAGATGATCTCGCCGACGTTGCGCGTGGACATCGCGACCCACACAAACGGATTGATACCCTCTTCGATGAACCGCACGGAGCCGTCGCCGAACAGCGTGTTCGCGCCTTCCACGTGCTCGGCATACATTTCGTCGGTATGCCCGAAGGGATCGTTGGGAGCATGAATGACCACTTGCGGCCGATCGTGCGTGTCGGGCCCGCTGTGTGCCGCCACGATCGCGCCGCCGCTATTGCAGGCCGATGGGAACGGCTCCTTCGGGCAGGTCACCACCCACGGCACTACGCCCACCCAGGTCTTGTTGCTGAGCAGCGAGCTGTGCTCGCCGATGAACACCGTGTTCGTCAGGCCGTCGACGACGTCCTTGGCGCGCAGATGTGCATTGCGATAGAAGGGGCCGTCGATCGCCGCTTGCGACGTAATGTTCCCGGCGGTGACCGGCTCCAGCTCGCGAAAATCGGTGTACTTTGTTTCGCGGCCCCACGGCTGATGAATGCCGGCGTTGGTCACGTAGTGCGAGTGGGCAAAAAACAACTTCGGATCGTAGGGCGTGGCCGAAATGGAAGGATCCCAGGCGTCACCCTCACCCCGATCGAGAAAGAACCCATCGCTGCCACCGGTAGCCGACGGACAGAGGAACATGCTCACTTTCGTGGCGGCCCGCTCCAGGTTGCCCGGCGCCCAACAGGCTTGCTTCATGTTGAACAGGCCCTGCAGATTCGCTTCTTCCAGATACGGCAGAATCAGCGCGCCCCAGGCGAATCCGCTGGGGCCGTTGGCGTTGCCGTCGGGAAAACTGACGCCGTTGATGGTGCCCGTGGCTTTCGGGTCGCCCACGTAGGCCGGCGGAAAGTACAGCATCGCGTCGTGGAACTCGTGGATCGCCAGGCCCATCTGCTTCAGGTTATTCGTGCATTGGCTGCGGCGTGCCGCCTCACGTGCACTTTGCACAGCCGGCAATAGAAGCGCCGTGAGCATGCCAATGATGGCGATCACCACCAGCAGTTCCACCAGGGTAAACGCCATGCGCGGCAGAGAGCGGCAACGGCGGACGGCACGGCATCCGATGAAACGTCGCGCGGCAACGCGATCGCAAACAGTTCGTTCGGTCATCGCTCTGATCACCCGAGAAAGGTGGCGCGAAGGAAGCATTGTCGCGCTATTGCCGCAATTTAGCAGGTAATTCGTATAATGCAACAATATTTTTTGAGAGATAGAAAACTTCTCTAAGGCGGGCCGAGAAGCAAGGTAAGGAGCCTGAAAAGACGGCCAGGTGGCCGGGGCATCTGGCCCACCGGAGCCCAAAAAGCGAAGCCGCCAAAACGGCGACAGCCGCGGCAGTGGCCGTTCAACGAGGTCGCCGGGCGTCAGGCGGAATACGTCAACTGACCTTGCACCAAGGTGCTGCGCACCGTCAGCTTGCTTGGGGCATCGCCCTGATCGAGGTCAAACAGCACCAGATCGGCAGCTGCCCCGCTTTCGATCCGTCGCGCCGGCAAGCCAACAAGCTGCGCCGGCCGAGTGCTGGCCATTTCCACGGCTGTCGGCAAGTCGACGCTGGCAAACCGCATCACGTTCGCCACGCCATAGCCGATCGGTCGCGACGCGCCGGCCAGCAGCTGTTCCTGGCCCGCGATCACCAGCCGGCCGTCAGGAAGGATTTCCAGCTCGCAAAGTTCCGTGTCGTATCGGCCGGGCGGCATGCCGGCCAGGCCCGAGAGATCACTGACCAGGATGCAGCGCGCGGGCGTTTTGGCGCGGACGAACGTTTTGACAACCTCGGGCGGCAAGTGATGACCGTCCACGATGAGACTGGCCAGCAAGCGGTCCTCGGCCAATTGATCCCACAAGTAGTTGGGATGCCGGCGCAACGCGCGATGCGCGCCATTGCCCAGGTGCGTGCTCAGGGCAGCGCCGGCGTCAACGGCCGCGCGAATCTGGCTCGAGTCGGCGCTCGTGTGCCCGATGGCCGCAACGACTCCGGCGGCCTTAGCCTGCGCGATGAATGCGGGCGACTCACGATACTCGACGGCCAGCGTCACGATACGGATGCGATTTCCCGCAGCCTCTTGAAAGCTGCAGAACTCGCGCCAGTCGGGCGGGCGACAGTGCTCGAGGGGATGCGCTCCGCGCGGGCCGTCCTCCGGCGACAGATAAGGGCCCTCGAGATGGATGCCGGCGACCGTGCGATCCACCTCGGGCCAGCGGCGACATGCCTGGGCGATGGCGGCCAGCGCGTGCAGAATGGTTTCGCGGCTTGCCGTGGTGACCGTGGGGCAGAATTGCGTCACGCCGAAGGAAGCCTGTTTCGCGGCAATTTCCGCGACTTTCTCGGGCGTCAGATCGAGCGAGCTGAACTCCTGGCCGCCATAGCCGTTGCTCTGCACGTCGACAAATCCCGGCGCCAGCCACGGCAGGGCTGCGGGATCCTTCGCGCCAGGCGCCAGGTCGCTCACCGATGCGATCCTGCCGCCGGCAACTTCCAGTTGCACTTCTCGGCCGGTGAAAACATTCCGGCCCATTACGTGCATTGTCATTGCATCCCCGCAGCTGGCGCCAGGCAGTGCCGATAAACCATGGCGCCGCCGGTCGTCTCCGGACAACTTCGCCGAGACGATCTTCGCGCCTGTGGCCTACGATAGCTGCGCCCAAGCGCGATCGCTACTGGGCGCGCGTCTGGGAAGTAACGCCACGGCCAGGGATCCAGACCGCTCGCCCTATTCCGGGGCGTTCGTGGGGCGCGCGGTGATCATCACACCGCCACCGCTCGCGCGCCAGCGCAGGGGGTCGAACGTGTTGGAGCCCCACCACGGCGAGTAGCCGGTGTAAATCGGAATGGGCTGCGCGGTGGGCCGCGAGTTCGACATGCCAAACCAGGCCGCCGCCGCAATGCGATCCTGGCGATGCTGGGCCCGAACTTCTGCCCGGCGGCGAATGGCCAACTGCACGTCGTCGCGGCGGCGCGTCTGCTGTTCGTAGAGCCACATTTCCGGCGTGGGGGTGACCACGCCCGAGGCGGCGATTTGACCGCCCTGCGCAAACGACTCGTCACGGTGTCGGGCGGCAGCCGGTTCTTGCGCGGTCGCTGCGGCGGCCACAAAAGCCAGTCCCAGCGCGAGCGGGATGCAGGTCGTGCGAAGCATCGAAAATCCTCCTTGCGGTCCGGCGCGGCCAAGAAAGTCGCGCGACGATGTGAAACGGACGCCGGGCCGTTCACGCGCCGCCAGGGCGGTGGCGCGTGCGGGGTCGACTCGGGGCCGCTACAGTCGGATTCGGCGCGCCAGAGGCTGCAAGATTAAGCGATTTTGCCAGACATGCCCGACGGCCTGCGGGGGCAAACGGCGCGGCTCGCGAAGGAGGCGGAGAGTTTTAGGCCAGTGGCATGCCGGCCGAGCTCACAAACGCGCGGTAGTTCCGGACGTTGCCGTCGACCACCAGCACATACACCAGGCCGCCCGCTTGCCAGTAGCCAACGGACTTGCCGCCGGTGGTGGACTGCGGTGCCGCGGGAGGAGCCCCCGGAACACCGCCCTTGGAAAGTCGCACGACAAACAGTCGCGCGGTGCCGGCAGTTGCATGCGCCAGCTTGTAGGCGATGCCGCGCACCTGGCCGATTTGCCCGATCCGCTGCCAGCCGGTCGCCTCCGCGGTAATGGCGCCGGGCACGGCAAAGCCGCGCGGGGCGGTTTGCATATTCAGCCACTTGGGCTCGAGTTCCGCCAGCCATTCGTCGGCCATGGACTCGATCGTGGCTTCCTCACCGAAGGCCACAAACTGCGAGACAAACGTCGCCACCACCACCGTGGCAGCCACGGCCGCGCCGATCGCCAGCCAGTCGCGCCGCGAAAATCGCGCTTTGCGTGTCGCGGGTTCCGGCTTCGGCTCGGGGGCGACCAGCTGGCTTTCCGACGAGGCGAAGGTGCCTGCAGAAGCGGCCGTGGCGATGGCCGTCGCCAATCCGCCCGCCGCAGGTTGTCCCGCGCTTGCCGGCAATACGGTCGCGCTGCGCGCCAGCGCTTGTAGAATTCGGTCTGCCAGGCCATCCGGCACGGCGACGCGCTGCGTCGCGGCCACGACGGCCGCATCCCACTTTTGTGTGCGCGCGTACACGGACTGCACCTGCGGATCTTCGGCAACCTGGCGCTGCAGATCGGCCAGCTCGGCAGACTGCAGGTCGACGCTGCCCGGCCGGCAAGCGTCGATTTGCTCGAGGGTATGTCGATCGATGGTCATGTGTGCCACGTCCGCGCCAGTGTCGTCGGGATCGTTATTGCCGTCGGAATCGCCTGCCAGGCGATTATGTTTTGTTTGTCGTCGATTGCCCCGACGTCGCAAAGGCCGGACGGCGCACGGGGCCGGTGCTGGGCGGCGTCACTTGCAATTGCTCGGCCTGACACAGGCAGGCTCGCAGTCGCGACTTGGCCCTGGCCAGGCGGCTCATGACCGTGCCCAATGGAATCCCCAACGTGTCCGCAATCTCACGATACGATTGTTGCTCGAAGTAGAACAACAGCAAAGTGACCTTAAAATCGTCGTCGAGCGAATCGATAGCTGCTTGCAACTGCTCGCTGTCGATCTCCGACTCGATCGTCTCGTCCGGCACCCCGTTGATGTCCAATTCGAGGCTGGCGGCCGGCAGCGGCAAGCGCTGCCTGCGGGCCTTCAAATAGTCGTTGCGCAATACCGTAAACAGCCAACTGCGCGCGCACCGCGCATCGCGCAATTGTTCGAGCTTTTGCTGGGCAATCAGGAAGACCTGTTGTGTCAGGTCTTCGGCGTCGGCGGCAGAGCCGGTGAGGCGGAACGCGTAGCGATAGAGCGCCTGGTGATGCTCGACCACCAATGGGCCAATGTCCAACGGCGCACCCTCAGCGGCCATGCTCCGCCCCTTTGCCATATGAAAAGAGACTTTGCACCTGCGGATTATTCCCGCGCGTGCCGAAATTCCGCACCGGAAATTCGGCTGACGCGTGCGTTCGGCATCTAGCCCGCATTTCTCACCAGCCTCCTGCTGTGCGGAGCCCAAGTCCTTGGCTGGCGTCGTCGAGGGGCGCGTCTCGACTCTCAGCGTATGTACCAATACGCTTGCGGCCGAGCCGCACCTCTCTCCTCGGCAGTCAAGGACTTAGCTCCGCTCGCTACGAAGTTGGTGAGAAATCCGGGCTAGGCGTGCCCCAGATTTCGCGGCGATTCGTCCGCGGCAAGCAGCGTATACGAGTCCTTTGCGGCGGTCAGTATACGCCTTTTTTCGGCAAAACCCATGGGTGCGCGGGGCCGTGGCAATAGTTTGACCGCGCTGGGCGCAACTGCTTGGTGCGCGGACAGTTCGGTCTGCTATGAGTGAATTCGCAGCCCGCCTGGAATTCTTGGATGCCCCCACACGAGTCCACGCTGGCGGGAATAAATGCCTCCGCAAGTGGATCGTAGTGGGTTGAGACCAGGCAGGGTGGTCCTGCAAGGCCCAAAACGCGTTTCCATGAAGGAAGGGTGACCCAGATGAAAAAGTTAGGTGCATTTGCCCTGCTGTTGTGCCTCAGCACGTTTGTGATTGGCTGCAAGCCGGCCGAGAAGAAGGAAGCCGCCCCGGCCGACGCCGCTGCTCCGGCCGATGCCGCTCCGGCTGACGCGGCCCCCGCCGCCGAAGCTCCCAAGGCTGAGTAACGCGCCTGGCGTAGCGATACGAAAAGGAGAGACGCCCATGGGTGTCTCTCTTTTTTTTTGCGCGCGGAGAAAAAAGGGGACATTCTGAATGTCCCCTTTTTCACCGTTTCGGTCGGGGCAAACGCCCGCCGCGGCCACGGCGTCGGCCGGTGGACGCGCTGCCGGCGCGGCGCGCATCGACTTCCGCCACGGTGCTGCCCATCGAGTTGCGCATGCGCTCGATCCGGTCGCGCAGCGCCGCGGCCCGCTCGAATTCCAGTTCTTCAGCGGCCTTCATCATCTCCGCCTCGAGCTCGGCCAGAAATTCCTCGGTGATGTACTGCGCATCGTCGCTTCGTCCCACCGCCGCGTTGGCCTGCGCGTGGGCCGCTGCTTCCGCCTCGATACCGGCGCGGATGCCTTTGCGAATCGTCTCGGGCGTGATGCCGTGTTCGCGGTTGTAGGCTTCCTGCAGGGCGCGGCGGCGCTCGGTCTCTTCGATGGCCCGCTGCATCGATTCGGTCACCGAGTCGGCATACAACAGCACTTTGGCGTTTACATTTCGGGCCGCCCGGCCGATGGTCTGCATCAGCGACGTCTCGCTGCGCAAGAAGCCTTCTTTGTCCGCGTCGAGGATGGCGACCAGTGAGACTTCCGGCAGGTCGAGCCCTTCGCGCAGCAGGTTTACCCCCACCAGCGCCTCGAATCGTCCTTGGCGCAGCTCGCGCAACAGCTCCACGCGCTCGAAGGCGTCCAACTCGCTGTGCAGCCATTTGCAGCGCACCCCTTTGTCCACCAGGTAGGCCGAGAGATCCTCGGCCAGCCGCTTGGTGAGCGTGGTCACCAGCACGCGTTCACTCACGGCCGCCCGGGCCCGAATCTGCTCGAGCAAATGCGGCACCTGCGTGCGCGCCGGACTCACTTCGATCACCGGATCCAAGAGCCCCGTGGGCCGAATCACCTGCTCGACGAACTCGCCGCCGGTGCGGTCCAGCTCATAGGGCCCCGGCGTGGCCGACACGTAAACCACTTGATTGATCTTCTGCTCCCACTCTTCGAATCTGAGTGGCCGGTTGTCCAACGCGCTGGGCAACCGGAAGCCGTGCTCCACCAGCGTGCTCTTGCGGCTGTAGTCGCCGGCAAACATGCCGCGCACCTGCGGCACCGTGGCGTGCGACTCGTCGACAAACAGCAAGTAATCATCCGGAAAGAAATTGAACAGCGTCTGCGGCACCGCCCCGGGCGGCCGGCCCGACAACGGCCGGCTGTAGTTCTCGATGCCCGGGCAGAAACCAACCTCCATCATCATCTCGATGTCGAAACGTGTGCGCGCGTTGAGCCGCTGGGCTTCGAGCAGCTTGCCGTGGTTTTTCAGTTCCTCGAGCCGTTCCTCCAGCTCCTGCTTGATCGAGTCGATGGCGGCGGCAATCCGCTCTTCGGGCATCACGAAGTGCTTGGCCGGGTAAATGAACATCTCCTCTTCGTGCCGCACCACCTCGCCGCTCGTGGGATTGATGATCGAAAGCTGCTCGATGTCGTCGCCCCAAAACTCGATTCGCAAGCCAAACTCTTCGTAGCTCGGCCACAATTCCACGCAGTCACCGCGCACGCGAAACTTGCCCCGCGAGAATTCCACGTCGTTGCGCTCGTATTGCACGTCGACGAGCTTGACCAGCACGTGGTCGCGGTCCACCGTCATGCCGCGACGCAAGTTGATCATCATGGCCTTGTAATCATCCGGCGAGCCCAAACCGTAGATCGACGATACGCTGGCCACGATCACCACGTCGCGCCGGCTGACCAGGGCGCTGGTCGTGGCCAGCCGCAGCCGGTCGATCTCCTGGTTGATCGAGGCATCCTTCTCGATGTAAATATCGCGCTGCGGAATGTACGCCTCGGGCTGGTAGTAATCGTAGTAACTGACGAAATAATGCACGGCGTTGTGCGGGAAGAACTCCTTGAACTCGGCGTACAACTGCGCGGCCAGCGTCTTGTTGTGCGAGAGCACGAGCGTGGGCCGCTGCATGGCCTGAATCACGTTGGCCATCGTGAACGTCTTGCCCGAGCCGGTGACGCCCATCAGCACCTGGTCGCGACGGCCGGCGCGCAGTCCCTCGATCAGCGTGGCAATGGCCTGCGGCTGATCGCCGGCGGGCTGAAAGGGACTGACGAGATCGAAAGGCACGTGAGCGAATACCTGTGGGCGGGAGAGGGACACGCGCGGATAGCGGAGGGGCGCGCTCAGTTAGAAGGATACGCAAACGCCGCCCGCATGACTACCGCCCGCCGCCGGCCACATTGCCGGTCGCCGGAATCGGCCGCAAATACGGACGGATCTCGTCCAGTGTCTTGGGGCCGATGCCGCGCACGCGTCGCAACTCTTCGAGATCGGCATAGGGGCCGTCCGCCGCACGCGACTCGACAATCCGCCGCGCCAGCGCTTCGCCCACGCCGGGCAGGGTCGTCAGCTCCGGCCACTCGGCCCGGTTGACGTCCACCTGAAACTGCGCCGGCTGCCGCGGCGCGCGGTCGATCTCGATCAGCCGTCCGGTCGCGCCGCCCCGGGCCAGCCACCACCATCCGGTGCTGCCGAGCGCTACCAGCACCAGCGCGGCGATGGTGGCTTGTTCCATACGCCGCAAAAGGAGCGGGCGGGCCGGGCGATCTGGTCGTGAGTCTTCGAGTGCCACGCAATTGCTGCTCAAGAGTGCACGGAATCGTCCGCGCGGCGCCAGGTCTGGTGGCCCGTCGCCCGCAGTTGCTATTATGGATCATCGCCCGCATGTCGCACACACCTTGCGCGCCGCCAGTGGCCAAAGATTTCAAACAGCTTGAGTGGGACGCAGCGCTCGTCGACGATTGCCGCCAGATCGTGCGGTTGGCAGTTCGCGAGGATTTGGACCGCAAATTCGATTGGACGACGATTGCGCTGGTACCCAGCGGCACTGCGGGCGAAGCCGCGATTGTGGCCCGCGGTGAGGGCGTCGTCGCGGGACTAAAGGCGGTGGAAGTTGCCCTAGCAGAAATGGACGTCACGCTGCACCTGACCGGAGCCGTGGCCGACGGCGCGTCCGTCTCGCCCGGCCAGACTCTGGCGACGTTGACGGGTCCGGCGCGCAGCCTGCTGACCGCAGAGCGGATTCTGCTCAATCTGCTGGGCCATCTCTCGGGCATCGCCACGCTGACGCGGCGGTATGTGGACGCGGTAGCCGGCACACAGGCCCGCATCTACGACACGCGCAAAACTACGCCCGGTTGGCGCCGCCTGGAAAAGTACGCCGTGCGCTGCGGCGGCGGCCACAATCATCGCACCGGGCTATTCGACGCCATCTTGATCAAGGACAACCACCTGGCAGTCGCTGCGCAGGCGCTGGGCGAAGTGACCACGCCGGCGCAGGCCGTCGAGCGCGCCCGTCGCCTGGCGCGCGCGATTGCGGCGGCGCCGGCCGGCCAGGAACTAATCGTCGAGGTGGAGGTCGATACGCTCTATCAGCTGGAGCAGGTCTTGCCCATGCTGCCGGACATTGTATTGCTCGACAACATGGCTCCGGCCGAGTTGCGCCGCGCCGTGGAATTGCGCAATCGCATGGCGGCCAACGTCGAGCTCGAAGCCTCCGGCGGCGTGCGGCTTGATACCGTGGCCGAGATCGCCGCCACCGGCGTGGAACGCATTAGCGTGGGCGCGCTCACCCACGCTGCGCCGGCGCTCGACATCGGGCTCGATTGGCGGTAGCTCCGCCACGATCGACACAACCGCTGGGACCGCTGGTTCCGGTTTGACAGGGCCGCGCCACGTCGTATGGTTTCGATGCACTTGCGCCTTTTGGGGAGGGGCGCAGGGCACGGTACGGCAGGGGTAGCTAGGAGCTTGAGGGGACCCTGCCGTATCTTTTTTTGGTCCGGCCTTGCTTCCGCCGGCGCGCTGCGTTCCCCGCCTGCCGTGCCCGATTCCTGCCCTGACTGACGTCGTTGCCACCATGTTATCTGCCCACCGCGCGTCGCGCTGCGCATTTACGCTCGTGGAGGCGATGGTCTCGACCGCGATCACCGTGATCGCCGGCAGCGCCGTGCTGTTGGGCATTGCCAGCGCAATTTCCACGGCGGACGACGTGCTGGCGCGCACGCAGGCGGCCGGCATGGCGGAGCAGCTCATGGACGAGATCGCTGCGCAGCGCTATTGCGAAAACGAGTCCGCCCCCTACGAGTATCCGCTCGGGCCGCAAGGCGCCGCGCGCCCGCAGTTCAACGATCTCGATGACTACGCAGGTCTCGTGTCGCAGCCGCCTCTAGATCGCTTCGGCGTCGCCCTGGGAACCGGCAACGAAGAGGGAGGCCAGCGAGATCCCCATTTTTGCGCGGGCGCGAACGACTTTGCACAGTGGCAACAGAACGTTTCGGTCTATTACGTCGACGCGGCGAATCCTGCGCAAGCCTTGCCGGCCGGACAGACCAGCGACATGCGCGCGGTCGAGGTGACGATCAGTCGCGTGGAAAGCAGCGGGGCGGCGCGACCCTTGGCGAAACTGCGACGGGTGTTCAGCTATGTGCCCATTCAATAGTGCCAGCCGCGACCATCTCCGCCGCCGCGTGCGCGCTGGGCGGCGCGCGGTGAGCCTGATCGAAATGATGCTGGCCGTGGCCGTGCTGGCGCTGATGGCCGGCGCGCTCGGCATGCTTACGCAAGCGGTGCGTGTCAGCACGGCCTATGCCGACGGCACCACCGCCGCCACGCAGCACGCGCGCGTGGCGCTGTACCGCATCGACACGGCGGTGTCGCTGAGTTTTGCGAACGAGACATTCCCCGGCGCCATGGTCTTCGCGGCGACCGTCGGCGGCTACACCTATCCCGACACCCTGGTGGTCTGGCGGCCTGCGGCGGAACCGGCCGCTCCCGGCGGGCTGCCCCGGTTCGACGAGATTGTGGTGTTCTGCCCCAATCCGAACGCGCCGCACGAGCTGCTGGAAATCACCGCCCCTAACGATACGCGAACCGTGCCGGATACCGGCGATCTGGCGACGTGGAACACGGAACTTGCGGCACTCAAGACCGGCGCCAACAGCAGCCGCGTGGTGCTGAGCGATCTGCTGCGGAGCGCCGCACCCACCGGCGACCCGGCCGCGGCCCGCGGCGCCGTGCGCTTTGCCGTCGACTTGCGACCCACCGCCGCGGACTGGAACAGCTTTCGCGCGGCGACGCTGGCCTTCGCCAGCCTGTCCTGGCCGCAATCGGTATACGGCGCGAAAGCCGGGCTGCGACAAACGCGCGTGAGCTGCGAATTGCAGCTGGTCTGCGCGCGCAGCGGCGCGGCCGATCGCGCCACACTGCCTCCGCTGACGTTCTTTGGCTCGGCGACCGGCTACGGAGAGCTGCGACAATGAGCCATAGCGCCCATCATCGTCGTCGCTGCAGCGCGTCCGGCCGGCGCGCGGGCATCACCGTGCTGGTCGTGCTGGCCTTGGTCTCGGTCGCGCTGGCCATGTCGTACGCCATACTGTGCTCGCAAATGAGCGCCATTCATTTGCAGAGCAATAGCGATCGTGGTCATCAGGCCGAACAAGCCGCACTGGCCGGGATGAGCGCCGCGCTGCGCGCCGTGCGGTTGTCGAACTGGTCGGGCGTGGCTGCGCCCTTGAACGCGTCGATCAGCGCCACGGATGCCTACAGCGTGACGTACACGGCAGGCGACGCGTCGCTCACGCCCAGCGACCCCGACTATGCGAAGTATCCCTACCGTCTCACAGTGACTTCGACGGGCACTTCGGTCGATCCGGCGCAACCTACCGTCGTGGCCACGCATCGGGTGCAAGCCGTGCTAGAGCTGGTTCCGCGCAAGCTCGATCCAGGGCCGGCGAACTGGTCGACGATGGCGGCGTATACGATCTACCAGATGACCAACACCGACGTTTTCCTGGCGCTGCCGTGTCACATCGAGGGACCGGCGCGGTTGGCGAGCCCGTTGCGAATGGCCGACGCGTATTCCTGGCATGCCGGCTCGCGCTCTCGGTATTTCAGCGATCTGAATCTCATGCGCTCGGGCGCCAACGAAGTACAAACGGTCACGCGCTCGGGCACCAGCGGCGGCACCTTCACACTCTCATTCAACGGCGCAACCACCGCTCCCATCGTGTGGAGCTCATCGACGTCGACCGTGCAAACGCGGCTGCAGAGCCTGGCTACGATTGGCAGCGGCAACGCCACCGTTGGCGGCAGTCCGGGCAGTTGGACGGTCACCTTCGGCGGCACGCTGGCCGCGACCGACGTGGCGACGCTCAGCGCGAACATTGCCGGCTTGAGCGGTCCGGCGCCGGCCATCAATGTGGCCACGACCATCCCAGGCGGACCCGGCACGGCCGACTACCGGCCCTTCAGCGGCCCCGTTTCGATGCCCACGTCGCTTACCGATTCCACGAACCTGGGACTGTTGACCAATGAACTGGGGCTCAGCGTCAACGACATCGTGACGAACGCGGAAGCGTTTCCTAGCCTCGGCAGCGTGGCCACCTACCGCCTGTATCCGGGCGGGCCGCAGTACAACCTGGCACAACTGCCGGCAAGCGTTTCGAACACCACGTTGACGCCGGACCCCGTGACGAATCCCTTGGGCCTGTATTACGCCAGCTCGAGCTCCTCGCTGGGCAACAACGTCACCATTCGCGGCACAGTGATCACCGGCGTGGACCTGAACATCACGGGCACCAACGTGCTCATCGATCCGCACGACTTGCAGCCGCTCGACGGCACCACCAGCGCCGTGCGGCTGCCCAGCGTGATCGCTTTGGACGACCTGACGGTCGCCGGCGGCGCGCAAGCCACTATCAACGGCGTGGTCTGCGTGGGCGACGATTTTGTGGTCGACGAGGGAACCGAGGGCACGTCGCTCAGCGTGCAGGGCCGCGTCATCGCCTCAGGCGATATCACCATCGGTTGTCGCAGCGAGTGGAAGAACTACGCTAGCGGCCAATGGGACACGTTCTACGCCGATTTTCAAGCGCAATTGAGCCTGCCCGGGGCGGTCTCCTTTTTTCCCATGTGGATGTCGGCCGCGCAAGGCCGAAACTATGTTCCGAATATCACCCTCCGCCCGGCCAGCGACAGCAGCGTGTCGCAATGGCAGAACCTGTCGCAGCCCGTCTATGCCGTGCTGGAGGGAGACAGCGGTTTGCACTGGGACCTGGTGAGTTGGACCGACAGACTGTAACCCATTTGTGGAGTACTAGATATGAAACGCGATACCGGCTTGCGGTGGGCCCTGCTCATCGCCGCCAATGTGGCCGTGTGGTGCGTGCTAAGCTTGCAACAGAGCCTGGGCGCCAATAACCAAACAACCGTTGCAGGCACTTCGATCGCCACGCAACAACGCGCGGAAATGATCAGCCAGCTCAAAGAAATCAAAACGTCCATTAACATCCTCGTGCAATACCGGCGCAACCAGTCGCTGCCGGAGCCGGATCCGATTCAGCCCTAAATCCATGTTCGTCACCAGCCACTCATCGCGCAGGGCGTTCACGCTTTTGGAAGTGTTGATCGTGCTGGCTGTGCTGGGGGTGCTGGCGGCGCTGTTGATTCCGAGTACGAATCCCGACGCGTACGCCCGGCTCGAGATGGCGGCGGCCGCGGTGGGTCGCGATATCGAGTACGCGCGCAGCCTGGCCATCACCCACGACGACAACTACCGAATCGACTTCGACCTGGCGAACAACCGTTGGACGCTGGTGCACAGCGGCTCGAACTCGGCACTCAACACCCTGCCGATCACGCCGCTGCATCCGGCCACCGATTCGCCCGATCAACAGACGACGACGCTCGGGGAGTTGCCCGGGGTAGGCGGCACCACGCGGTTGCACGCCGTGTGGGCGCTGGCCGTGCCGCCGCAAACGATCACCGACATCGAGTTCGAGCCGTTGGGTGAAACAACGCGCAGCGAGCCGACCCTGGTCTGGCTGGCAACCGGCACGGGCGACAGCACACGTTACCTTTCGGTCCGAATCAACCCGGTAACTGGACTCTATTGGATCGAAGGTTTTCGCGCCACGGAACCCAGCCCGGCCACGTACACGATTCCTTGACGAACGGAACCCCCAGCGGGCACGCCATGGTCACTTTCCTAGGTCAGAAGCGTCACGGGCCGATCGGCCTCGAGCTTGGCGGCCGCGCCGTGCAGATGATGCAATTCTCGGCCGACCACGACCGCTTGCTGGAGAGCGTGCGCTGGGAGCTGCCGTTGGCGAGAGCGGAGGAAACGCCGGCGGCGCGCCGGGAGCGCCAGGTCGAGGCCCTCGAACAGGCCCAGCAGGGGCGCAAATTCCGCGGCCGCGACGTCGTCGCCTGCCTGAGCGCCAGCGACCTGTTCGTGCAGAACATCCGCGTCCCCAAAGGACCGCTGGCAGAGCTGGCCAACCTGGTGCAGCAGGAAGCCGCCTCACGCTTGCCGTTCCCCGCGGCCGAAGCCGATGTCCGTTTTGTCTGCGCCGGCGAAGTTCGGCAAGGCGATCAGATCCGTCGCGAGATCATTCTGCTGGCGTGTCACCGGCCGGTGATCGACGAAATGCTGGCCACGATCGACGCCGCCGACTTGCGCGCCGTGGCCATCGACGTCGAGCCGGCGGCGCTACTGCGCGCCTACGTTAAGCAATTCCGCCGCGACGACGACCAGTCGAAACGCGTCATGTTCGTGCGACTCGGGGCCGCCAACACCACGGTCGTTATTGCCCAAGGCACGGCCGTCTATTTTGTCAAATACATCGACGTGGGCGGCGATCACATGGACCGGGCCGTTGCCGAGCACCTCAAGATCTCGCCCGAGGAGGCCAGCACGCTACGTGCCAACAATGGCGACCGCCGCGCGGATCAGCAAGACCCGGAAATCGCCGCCAGCGTGGCGGAAGCGACGCGCGGCGTGATCGAGCGGTTGCTGACCGAACTGTCGCTCTGTCTGCGGTATCACAGCGTGGCCTTTCGCGGGCAAGCGATCGACCGCGTGGTGCTGGGCGGTGCCGACGCGACGCAAGCCTTGGCCGAGTCGCTGGGACCGCGCCTGGACTTGAAATGTCACCTGGGCGATCCGCTGCGTAGTTTCGAGGCGCCGCTGCCGGCGCGGCGCCCGCAATGGGACGTCACGGCCGGGCTGGCGCTGCGCAACTTGACGAACTGAGGCACGCCAACGTGGCACGCGAGTTGAACTCACTGGTCGAGATCGATTTCCTGCCCGTCGCGTATCGCGAGCGGGGCATGCAGCGCCGCGCCTACGCGTGGCGCGTGGCGGCAGCGGTGGCGATTGTTGCCTTCCTCGGCGCCACCACGCTGTGGCAGCGCACGCATCATGCCCATGTGCTCGAGCGGCTTGCGGACATCGAATCCCAATTCGCCGACGCGGCTGCCAAGAACGCGCACCTCAAGGCGGCCACCATCGGGCTGGAAAGCGAACGCAAAACGGCCGAACTCCTCACGTTCTTGCGCCATCCCTGGCCGCGCACCCGCGTGTTGTCCGGCATCCTGGGGCCTTTGCCTGCGGATATTGCCTTAAACGAGCTGCACTTGGGTCACGAGACCATTGCGCGAACCGACAAGCCGGCCGTCGCGCTGCCCGAGACCAAGACGGCGCCGACCGACAAGGCTTCGCAACAGGCTGCCGACCTGGAACGTCTGTTGCGCGAGCACGGCGAACGCGAAGACTACGCTGATCTCCAGGGTGAAGCGGGCGACGCGGCCACGCTGCATGAATACCTGGCGCGGCTCGGAACCGATCCGCTGTTCGATCGTGTCGACCTGCGCTCGCTCGAACACGCGCCGCCAAACGCGGCCGGCGAGCCGGGCCCAGTTCGTTTTTCCGTGCGCATTGTCCTGCGCGCAGCGCACGGCCAGGCCATCGACAGCCCGACCACGCCGCCGGCCGCCACCCAATCCGCCGCGCCCTTGGCGCAGCGAGGAGGCACGCCGTGAGCAGCCTCACCCGAATTCGCATGACGCGGGCCAATTGGTTGGTGATCGGCGTGGTGGCGGTTGCCGCCGTGGCGTTCATGAGCCTGGTGTTCGTGCCGCAGATGCGCGCCATCTCGCGCTCGATCGACGAGCTCGACAGTAAGCTCGCCTTTGTGCTCGAGGCGCAGAAGTCGGCGCGGACCACCGAATTGATCGAGCGCCAACGCGCGGAGATGCAAGCCTATATCAACCGCTACGACGACCAACTGCTCGAACAAGACGACCTGCCCGACTTGTTCCGGCAGGTGAGCCAGTTCGCCAAGTCGCACGACGCAGTCACCACGCGATTCGAGCCGCATCCGCCCGTGCCATTGCGGAGCATGCGGATGACGCCGCTCAGCCTGGGCGTTAGCGGGCCGCTGGCTTCCATCCACGGCTTGCTGCACGAGTTGGAATCGCTGCCGGTGCGGATTTGGGTAGACGACATGAAGCTGAAGGCGGCGCGCGAGCCTGGGAAAGCTGCGGAGTGTGACCTCCATTTGGTCGTCTTTATCGATAATCCCGAAAAAACCGATTAGTCGAACTGTGCCGGCAACCGATAGAAGATGGACTGAACGTTCACAGGTCTTGCATGCGGCGAGGAGCCGTTGATGTCGTTCGTCGCTCGATTGCAACGCGAAATCAAGGCCCACCCGGCCAAAGGAGCCGGCCTGGGAGTGCTGTTGATCGTGGCGGCCTATTTCTGGGCGCCGCTCGTGCGTGGACTGATTGCACCCGAGGACGCAGCGTCCGAACCGTCGCCGACGCCTGCTAGCACTGCCGCGGCACCGGCCACCACAACCAGCACGCCGAGCGCACCGGCGCCGGCGACCGCCGCCGGAGCGGCAGCCTACGACTGGCGCAAGCACGCCAGCGCGCTCGACGGCGATCCCAACATGCAATCCACGGACGATCTGCCGCTACCGCGCGATCCCTTCGCCAGTGAAAAATCGGCCGAACAGAAAACAATCGAGGCCCAGGCGACTCAGCCGGCTGTCGAAGCAAAGCCGCTGACGCCCCAGGAAGCCGGGCTGGTGCTGACAACCACCTTCCTGGGAACACGGAAGAAGATTGCCGAAATCGGCGGCGAGACGTACTCGGTGGGCGACCAGATCCACGTGGCAACCGACGAACACAACGAGTCGTTTCGCGTGCTGGCGATCTATCCGCGGCGCGTGATTTTGGAAGGCCGCGGGCAGCAATTCGAGTTGCGCATTCCGCGGCCGCTAATCGACAGCGTGGAAGAGACGCGCACGAGTCGTCACGAGTTGCCCCCCGCTGAGGAAGAGGCGACGGGCGAGACGGAAGAAGACTTGTTCGGCGAGCCCCCCGCGGAGCGCCCAACGGATTCGCCGCGCACGCCACAGGAGTTGACCGACTAGCCGCCACGCCAATCCACGCCGCTGGCGGCGAAAGTACGCAACGATCACGGACGATCATGGGCAGTGTCTTCAAATTCCTGGCGTTGGTCTTGTTTGCCGCCGGCGGCGTCGCCGTCGCTATGGCGCTGGCGACGCTGTTGCCCGAGACCGGATCGGGCAATGCGCCGGCGTCGCCCATCGCCGCGGCGGTCGTCCAGCGCGCGGCAACTGCTCCCGAGTCGCCATCGCCTGAGGTAGGGCCGACTACCGCGGCCGCGGAGGCGACGCTGAATTCACCCGGCATCGAGCCGCCGCACGGCGAGTTTGCGGCGCAAATTTCGCCGCCGCCACAGGCCTCGCCAAACAAGTCCGCCGAAAAGCCGTTGATCTCACTGGCACAGAACGATCAGACTCCGGAGATTCCCGGACTGGGCGACATCGGCAAAGCCGTGTTGCAGGAAGTTCTGAAACAGCAGGTCCCGCTCGACAATCTCGAAAAGCAGCGCGAGCAAAATGGCGCCGGCAACCAGTCCGCGCCGCCCATCCCGCATCCGCCCGGCGAGGACGAAGAAGAAGGCGAGAGCACTGGAGCACCGGGCACGTCGCCCCAGCAGCAGCGAACCGCCGCTCCGTTGCCCTCGGAATTCAAAGTCACCAAAGTGCCCGGCGAGGGAGACGATCGCCTGAGCGTGCACATTCAGAACAAAGACTTGCGCGAAGTGCTCGATTTCCTCGGCGAGCATGGCGACCTGAGCATCCTGGCCAGTCCCAGCGTGCAAGGACTCGTTTCCGTATCGCTCACCGACGTGACGATCGATCAGGCGCTGTCCGCGATTCTGAAATCCACCGGCTACACCTGCCGGCGCGAGGGCAAGTTCGTGTACGTGGGCACACCGCAGGACATCCAATCGATGGTGCAGTCGGTCGACCGCATCGAAACGCGCGTCTACCGGCCGAACTACGTGAAGGCGGCCGATCTGCAACCCTTGGTCACGCCGCTGCTGTCGCCGGCCGGCAGCGCCACGGCAGGTTCGTCCACCGTGGCCGTTTCGCCGCCTGCGCAGGTCGGCATCACTCCCGATGACACTCAGGCCGGCGGCGACTCGTTTGCCGAGGGCGAAGTGCTGGTCGTGCGCGACTACATCGCCGTGCTCGACGAAATCGACCAGGTGGTGGCAGAGATCGACAAGCGGCCCATGCAAGTGGCCATCGAGGCCATGCTGCTGAGCGTCGAGCTGAACGATAGCAACACGTTTGGCGTGGATTGGCAATTCCTGCGCGATAAAGAGCACATTCGCTTTGCGGCCGGTTCGCCGCCCGCCAGCCTGGGCAACGTCACGTTCACGCAGGGCGGACTGAAGTTCGGCTTTCTCGACAGTTCGCTGGGCGTGTTCGTCGCGGCTCTGCAGACCATCGGCGATACCAACGTCATCGCCAGTCCGCGATTGATGTGCCTCAACAAGCAAAAGGCGGAAATCCTGATCGGTCAGCAGTTGGGCTATGTCACCAAAACGCTCACTCAGACCACCACGGCCCAGACCGTGGAGTTTCTGGAGGTCGGCACGCAGTTGCGGCTGCGGCCGTTCATTTCCACCGACGGGCTGATCCGCATGGAAGTGCATCCCGAACTTTCCACCGGCAGCGTCGAAGTCAAAGAAGGATTCACGCTGCCCAACAAGCAGACCACGCAGGTTACCACCAACATCATGGTTCGCGACGGCTGCACGGTGGTGATTGGCGGCCTGATGCAGGAAACCCTGGGCAACACGGGCAACCAGGTGCCGCTGATCGGCAGCGCGCCGGGCATCGGCTTCCTGTTTCGCACCCGCACCGGCACGCAAAAGCGTAACGAAATCATCGTGCTCATCACGCCGCACATCGTCTACGAGCCGGAAGCCTGCATCGAGGGCGACCAGGCCGCCGCCGATTTCCATCGTCAGCATGCCGTGTACAAAGACGAGTTCGTGCCGCTCAACTCGCGCTACGTGGGCCGCAAATTCTTCCGGCTTGCGCAGCGGGCCTGGGCCAACGGCGAGAAGAAGCCGGCGCTCCGCTTCATCAACATGGCCATCCATTTCGACCCGCAGAATCGCGCCGCCGTCGACTTGCGGGCCGACATCCTGGCCAACAACCAATGGGGACGGCAGTCGGGAATCACGCCCTTGCCGGTCGGTCCGCCGACGCAAGCGCTCGACGGCGAAGCCATCGCCCCGTGGCTGCTGGACGATCTGGAGCAGGGGGCCGTGGGCGGTTACGAAGCACCGCACCCGCGCGATCCCGGCGCTCCCGAACGCGTCATCCGTGTAGTGCCCGGCTCGGAGTTCCGCTGATGGGCCGCATCCTGCCAACGCTGTGTCTGCTGCTGGTGGCGCTGGCCGCCGGTTCCGGCTGCGCCGCCTTTCATCGCCTCAGCGCGAACCATAAAGACATCGATCCTAAGCAGGCCAAGCGCGAGGACGAGACGCTCGAGTCGTTCGAGTCGCAGCGCGACCAGGCACAGCTCATGGCCGCGCATGCCCGTTGGCGCGAGGGCAACTTGCGGGCCTGTCGCGAGGCGCTCGAGGGGCTGTTGGCACGCAACGCGTCGCACGTCGAGGCGCGCTTGCTGCTGGTGCAGGTGCTCTTGTCCGAAGAAAAGTTCGACGTGGCGCGCGGCTACCTGGAGCAATTGCAAACCGAGCGCCCGGCCGACGCCCGCGTGCAGCACACGCTCGGCCTGGTGTTGGAGTTGTCGGGCGATGAGAGCGGCGCGCAAACCCACTATCGTCGCGCCGCGGAACTCGAGCCCGAGAACCCTGAGTACTCGTTGAGCGTGCGCAATCTTGACCAGCCGTCGACGGCAGCAGCTCCGACCGACACCGCGGCGGTGCAAGCCTCGGCCACTGCCGACGCCACGACTGCGCAACCGCCCGTAGCGGCCGAGGTCGAGCAGGTCTTGGCCGCGGCCGCCGAAGCCCTGCAGGCGGACGACGCGGCCCGGGCCCGCGATCTGCTGACCAAAGCCGTGGCCTTGGACTCTGAACCGCCGCAGGCAGCGATCCGAGCGGCCGTACTGGCACTACGATACGCACATCCGGAACTGGCGGTCTTCGTGCTACAACCGTTCGCGCAGGGCTCGAACCATTCAGCCGCCCTGGCGCGGACGCTGGGAGCCGCCTACTACCGACAGGGTGACTACGCCCGCGCGCAAAGTGCTTTGGAACAAGCCCTTTCCTTGGACAATACCAACGGGCTGTCCTACCTTTTGATGGGATGCACGCTGGAGAAGCTCGGGCAGAGCGAGGCGGCCAAATCGAACTTGGAACAGGCCGGCCGGCTCGATCCGCGACTTCGCTCGCAGCGATAGTGCGCATCAGCGCGTCCGCATCGCCGCGCCTGCGTGCTGGTCTGCCGTGCCAACGGCGTCCGAGCAAGCTCACCATACGGTGAGTCAGGCGGGCAGCCGACGCGGATGGCACGCTCGCACCATCTCCCCGCAATTGACTTGCCGCGCCGATGGTCTGCGCCTGTGCGCTCTCCCGGTGCGGCGGCACAACGCACGCCCCAACCTGCCTGATACACAACGATGATTCAATTTCACGTGCCTCTTGTTTTGTCATGCGTGGCGCTGGCCGCGTCGTTGGCATTGGCCTGCGACCGCATTGTGGGCCCGTCGGCCACCTACCAGTCGGCCCTGATCTCGTGGGTCTTGCTGACCGTGGGCGCGGGCCTGCCGGTGGCGCTCATGGGCTGGTTTGTGCGCCGCGCGCGCGAAGCCCACGATGCTACGCAGCGCGGGCTCGAGGTGCTGGTGCGGGGCGATATGCGCAAGCTGGCCGACCCTGCATTCGACGCCACTTTCGCCGCGCCACCGTTGGAACCACAAAGTGCCGAAGCCCTGTTGCAACTGCGCGAGCGCCTCACGGGCGTGGGCGAGCAAATCCAAGTTCTTGAGCAAGGCCGCGCCGGCGTCGAAAGCCGCGCCCGGCGCCTCGCAGCGCAAGTGCAACGGATGGAAGCCGTGCTGGGCGGCTTCTCCGAGCCGTTTCTGGCCATCGACAAATTCGACGATCTCATCCTCTCGAACGCCAGCGCGGAGCAGCTGTTCGACTTCGAGAATGGCAGCACCGAGGACCGGGCACTGGCCCGGCTTGTGCACTGCCAGAAACTTGTCGACCTGTTGACCGATACCCGCAAGCGCAACGGCGCCATTCAACGCAGCTGCGAAATCACGGTGGATGACCGCCTGGGCATGTCACATTGCTATCGGGTGACCGCCCGCGGAATTCCCGGCCAGTCGACCACCGACGGCGACGGCGGCCAGGGAGCCGTGGCCGTGCTGTACGACATCAGCGCGCACAAGGCCATGCAAAAACGCAACGCCGAGTTCGTCTCGGCGGTGAGCCACGAAATGAAGACGCCGCTGGCCTGCATCAAGGCCTACGTCGAACTGCTGGTCGACGGCGACGCCGAGGACGAAGCCACGCAGGAACAGTTCTACGAAATCATCAACAGCCAGACCGATCGCCTGGAGCGACTCGTCGACAACATGCTGAACCTGGCGCGAATCGAGGCCGGGGTGGTATCGGTGCAGAAACAGAGCCAGTCGCTCAACGCGCTCTTGGAAGAGGCGCGCAGCGTGGTCGGCCCGGCTGCCGAAGCAAAGGGCATTGCGCTGACGAGCGATTTGAGCCCGCTGTACCTGGGGGTGTACGTCGACCGCGACATGGCGCTGCAAGCGGCGATCAATTTGCTCTCGAACGCCATCAAGTACACGCCCGCCGGCGGACACGTCACGCTGCGCAGCCGGATGATCGACAACCAGGTGCGATTCGACGTGGAGGATACCGGCGTGGGCCTGTCTCCCGAAGATCGGCACCGCGTGTTCGAAAAGTTCTATCGCGTGAACAAAGACAAAGGCATGGCCAGCGGCACCGGTCTGGGCCTGCCCTTGGTCAAGCACATTGTCGAAGACGTTCACGGCGGCCGGATCATGGTCGAAAGCACGCCGGGGCAGGGGAGTGTGTTCAGCGTGTTTCTGCCCACCGCGGCCACCCTCGACTAATTCGTTCCACTCCACCCGTCCTTTTGGAGAGCTCGTGCCATGCCCAAAAAAGTGCTTCTGTGTGACGACGAGATTCATATTCTGCGGGCGGCGGAAATCAAAATCAGCCGCGCCGGCTACGACGTTTCGATTGCCCACGACGGCGAAGAGGCCTGGGAACTCATGGCCCAG
The DNA here is from genome assembly GCA_050250435.1 of Pirellulales bacterium. GTDB lineage: Bacteria > Planctomycetota > Planctomycetia > Pirellulales > PALSA-1355 > JBFWOR01. Next base: position 98,894 of record JBFWOR010000011.1, read on the forward strand.
GAACGCCCGGACGTGTTGGTGACCGACCTGCACATGCCGCGCTGCGACGGGCTGGAACTTACCGCTCGCATCCGCGGACACGAGACACTCAAAGACGTTCCGATCATCGTGCTCACGGCCAAAGGATTCGAAATGCCGCGGCAAGAGCTGATGGACAAGTGGCACATCGTGGCCATCCTGTCCAAGCCGTTCAGCCCGCGCGAACTCGTGGGCCTGATCGACAAGACACTCTCCGGCGCTTGCACAACCACCGTTTAACAACCGCGACCCATGCCATGAACCTGCCCACCGAACTTTTTGGACGCGTTCTGGTCGTGCACACGCCGGAGGAGCTGTGCGTCGACCAGTGCGAACGTTTCACCGCGTTCCTGTCGGCGCTGCCCGAGCGGCAGTTGGTGCTGGACATGGACCATACCGAAACACTCGACAGCGACAGCCTGACCACGATCCTCGATTGCCAGGAGCGGCTGCGGCGCGCACAAGGCGACCTGAAGATCGCCACCACCAACGGGATCAACCGCAAGATCTTTGAAATTACCCGGCTCGACCAGCAGCTCGAAGTGTACGAGAGCGTGGTCGACGCCGTGAACAGTTTTCAGTAGCCCACTTTCACGAGCCACCAGACCCCAGCTCATGAGTTCATCCGTCGCAGTCCGGCAACGTCTGGGCGATCTGCTGATCGAGCGTGGATATCTCACGCCCGAGAACCTTGCCGCTGCGCTGGAACAGCAGAAGCATCAGCCGGCCGGGTTGAACAAGCTGCTGGGCGAAATTCTCGTGGAGCTGTCGTATTGCACCGAAGACCAGGTAGTCGAGTGCCTGGCGCTGGAATACGGCGTGCCCTACGCCAAGCTGGAACCGCGCTTGTCCGACGCGCGCAGCATCGACGTGCTGCCGCGCGAGTACATCGAAGAGAACCTGGTGCTGCCGCTCTTTTTGGTTCGCGGTGTGCTCACGGTGGCCCTGCCGGAGCCGTCGAACCTGTTTTTGATCGACGAGGTGCGCCAGCTCACGCAGCTGGAAGTGCAGATCGTGGCTGCCACCACGCGCGATATTCGACGCGTGATCACCACGTTGCCCAACTCGAAGGTGTTCGTCATCGACGACATCATCGAGGACTCGGAAGTCCACGATGTGACGCTGATCGAAGACGCCATCGAAGACATTGGCGATATCGAGGAGGTCGCCGGCCAATCGCCCGTCATCCGGCTGGTGAACTACCTGATCTTCACGGCGGTGAAGGAAGGGGCCAGCGATATTCACATTGAGCCGGCCGAGCATTGCGTGCGCATTCGCTATCGCATTGACGGCCGGTTGTACAAGGCCCTGGAGGTGCCCGGCCACCTGCTGAACGCCGTGACCAGCCGCATCAAGATCATGGGCGGCATGGATATCAGCGAGCGCCGCTTGCCGCAGGACGGCCGCATTCACGTGATGCTCGAACGTCGCAAGATCGATCTGCGCGTCAGCACGTTTCCCACGCATCGCGGAGAGAAAACCGTGATCCGCGTGCTCGACACCCACAGCGTCAGCCTGGTGCTGGAAGACCTGGGCTTTGCCGAAGACGTGCTGCGCGGTTTTCAGCGGCACATTACCGACCCCAACGGCATCATCCTGGTCACCGGCCCCACCGGCAGCGGTAAATCCACAACGCTCTACGCGGCACTCAACAGCATCAGCTCCATGGAGAACAACGTCTGCACGGTGGAAGACCCTATCGAGTATCACCTGCCGCTGATCAATCAGTTTCAGGTGCAGGAGAAGGTCGGCCTCACGTTCTCCAAGGCCCTGCGCACCCTGCTGCGGCAAGATCCCGACGTGATCATGGTGGGCGAAGTGCGCGACGAGGAAACGGCCCGCACCGCAATTCAGGCCGCGCTGACGGGCCACCTGGTGTTCAGCACGCTGCACACGAACGACGCCTGCTCGGCCATCACGCGGCTGATCAACATGGGCGTCGAGCCGTACCTGATCGGCGCGGCCTTGAACATGGTGCTCGCCCAGCGGCTGGTGCGGCGCATCTGCCCCAAGTGCCGGCAAACGTACGAGCCGCCCCGCACCCTCCGCAAGGCGATCGAACGCATGGGCTACGCGATCGAGACGTTTCAGCGCGGCGTGGGCTGCCGCCGTTGCCGCAATTCGGGCTTCAGCGGCCGCATTGGCGTCCATGAGCTGCTGGTCATTTCCGACGAGCTGCGCGACGTGATCGTGAACAACCCCTCGCTGGCCGCCATCCGCCAATCCGCCTTGCGCGGCGGCATGATCACACTGCGCCAGGACGGCTTTCGAAAAGTGCGCGAAGGCGTGACCACCATCGAAGAGATTCTGCACGTGGCCGGCGACTCGGGCGAGGGAGGCGATGGCGGGGCCCGGTAGGAATGCCGCGGCCAGCACTCGCAAATGACGCATGCTCTACCAATACACGGCCAAGGATTCGCGCGGCAGGTCGACCAGGGGCCAGCTGGACGCGCATAGCCCCGACGACGCGGTCCAGCGGCTGCGGCAGGAAGGTTTTCAGGCTGTGCAGATTCGCGACGAAGAGGCCTCCGCGCCGCTCTTTGCGCGGCCGGTGCGTTGCCGCGACATCGTGTATCTCACCAGCCAGTTGGCCATCATGTCGCAAACCGGCATCACGCTCTCCACGGCGCTGGGCGGCATTTTGCAGCAAGAGGCCAATCCAACTCTCAAGGCCGTGCTGGCGGATCTGAAGTCGTCGGTCGAATCGGGCGACGATTTTTCGACCGCGCTGGCCCGCCACCCCAAGCTGTTTGACCGTACGTATGTCTCACTCGTCAAGGCGAGCGAAGCCACCGGTCTCTTGGGCGAAATGCTCGAGTCGATCGCCAATTATCTGGCCAAGGAGGCCGAGTCGCGCAGCAAGGTCCGCGCGGCGCTGGCTTATCCGGCCGTGATGATGCTCGTGGCCGTCGGCGTGACGCTCTTCTTGCTCACCTACGTGCTGCCCAAGTTCACGCCGCTGTTCAAGAATCGCGGCATGAAACTGCCCAAGCCCACCATCGTGATGATGGCCGTGTCGGACTGCCTGATCAACTACTGGTATTTCTGGCTGGCCGGGATTGCGCTGGCAGTGATCGGGTTTCTATACGGCCGCCGCACGAAGCCGGGCCGCAAAGTGCTCGACTGGCTCAAAATCAACACGCCGCTCGTCGGCCCCATGTTCCGCAAAGTGACCATCAGCCGCAGCATTCGCACGCTGGGCACGATGATCTCCTCGGGCGTGCCCATGCTCGAAGCCATCCAGCTTTCCAGCGACGTGGCCGGCAACGTCTACTACGAAAAGCTGTGGCACAGCGTGCTCGACGACGTGGCGTCGGGCAATCAGATCTGCACCTCCCTGGCCGGCAGCAACCTGTTTCCCAGCGTGCTGGTGCAGATGATTTCCTCGGGCGAAGAGACCGGCAAGCTCGACGACGTGCTGGCCCGCGTCAGCGGTTTCTATGACCGCGAGGTGGAAACCTCGCTCAAAACCGTGACCAGCCTGATCGAGCCGGTGATGATCACGGTGATGGGCGTGGTAGTGGGCGGCATCGGCATGGCGCTCATGCTGCCGATCTTCAGCCTCAGCCGCGCGGCAGGCTAGTGGTCCCTCGCCAGCATGGCCTCCCAGCGGCGGAATTTCGTGCACGAAGTGGCCGCAACCGCCCACCGATACTTGCGGTGCAGGGCAGAACCGAACTAGCATCGAGCCTGGACGATCGTCCGTTTTCCGAATGACTCCCGGCAGTGGCGGCTATGTGGAACCGGATTTCTCAGCGTTTTGGCAAATCGGCTAAGAGCCGCGACGGCGCGCAGGCCCATATGACGTTTGGCCAGACGTCGATCGGCCGCACCATGTCGCGCACCGGCCTGCTGCTAAAAAAGCAGCTTTGGATCTGGCCCATCATCGCCTTCGTTTTGTTGGCCACGATTGGCTATCTGCTCAACGCGTCGATCCGCCGGACGATGGAAAACACGCTGCGCTCGCAGCTGCAAACCTTGCTCTCCGTCGAACGAGCCATGCTGGAAAACTGGCTGCACGAGCAGGAATCGAGCGCCGAATCGATGGCCAACAACCAATCCATTCGGCAATTAGTCGGCCAGCTATTGGAATCCGGATCGAATGCAACCGCCGTCGACCCGACCGCACCGGCCAACCAGGCGAAAAGCGTGGCCGAGATATACGCCCGGCTCAACAAGGAACTCGAGCCCGGCATCACGTCGCACGACTTCATGGGCTACATCATCGCCGACAAGCAGCAGCGAATTGTCGCGGCCACGGCGACCGAGCAGATCGGTCAGGTCGTACCGGAGCACGAATCGTTTCTGACACGGGCGCTCGAAGGAAAGCCCACTGTCTCCGTTCCGTATCCGAGTGTGGGCATCGTCAAAGACGCGCAGGGCAAACTGCGAACTGGCGCGCCCACCATGTTCGCATGTGCGCCGGTCCGCGACGAGAACTTGCAGATCGTTGCGGTGCTCGGGCTGCGCATTCGGCCGGAGAAGGAGTTCACCCGCATTCTGCAACTCGGCCGCATCGGCGAGACCGGCGAAACCTATGCCATCGACAAGAATGGGCTGATGGTTTCCAACAGCCGCTTCGACGACGCCTTGATTCTCTTGGGCCTGCTGCCCGACGACGACCAGGCGGCATCGATTTTGAAAGTTCTGGTTCGCAATCCGGGCGGCAATATGGCGGAAGGCTTTCGCCCGGGAGTCCGCCGCCGCGAGTTGCCCTTGACCGATATCGCCGCTGCCGCGGTGACCGGCAGCACCGGCGTCAAGATCGATGGTTACCGCGATTACCGCGGTTCGCCGTCGGTGGGCGCCTGGACCTGGCTGCCCGAATATCAAATGGGGATCATCACGGAGATCGACACCGGCGAAGCGTTCCGGCCGCTGACGATTTTGCGCTGGACGTTTTTCTCTTTGTTCGCGCTGCTGGGAATCAGCGCCGTTGCCATCTTTGTCTTTACGGTGATCGTGGCCCGCTTGCGGCGCGAGGCACAAAAGGCCGAAATTGAAGCCAAGCAGCTCGGCCAGTACCGGCTGCAGGAAAAAATCGGCGCGGGCGCCATGGGCGTCGTCTACAAGGGCCAGCACGCCATGCTGCGGCGGCCCACGGCGATCAAGATGCTCGACGTCGAGCGCGTCAACGAAGCTTCCATCCAACGCTTCGAGCGCGAAGTGCAAATCACGTGCAACCTCAACAACCCGCACACCGTTGCCATCTACGACTACGGTCGCACGCCCGAGGGAGTCTTCTATTACGCGATGGAGTACCTGGACGGGGTCGACTTGCAAACACTGGTCGACGTCGACGGTCCGCAGCCCGAAGGACGTGTGGTGAACATCCTGCGGCAGGTCTGCTCTTCGCTGTATGAGGCCCACTCGATGGGCATGGTGCATCGCGACATCAAGCCGGCCAACATCATGCTCAACCGGCGCGGAGCCGAGCCCGACGTGGTCAAGGTGCTCGATTTCGGCCTGGTCAAAGCGCTCGACGACACCAAGGAAGCCGGCAGCGACATGTCGGGCACGCCCCTGTACATGTCGCCCGAAGCCATTCAAACGCCCGAGCTCGTCGATCCGCGCAGCGATCTGTATGCGGTCGGGGCCGTGGGCTATTTTCTACTGACCGGCGTCACGGCCTTCAGCGCGCAGACCCTGGGCGAGTTGTGCCAGCAACACGTCGCCGCCATCCCCGATCCGCCTTCCCAGAAATTGGGCCGCGCCGTCTCGGCAGAGCTGGAGCACGCCATCCTGGCCTGCCTGGAAAAGAACCGCGCCAAGCGTCCCCAGACCGCGCGCGATCTGGCAGCGATGCTCAGTCGCGTCGCATCCGGCTGGTCGCTCGACGACGCCGAAGCCTGGTGGAGCCGCCACGAGCGCGGACAGCTGCAGGCCGGAAAATCCATTCGCACTTATGCCGCCGATACGGCCACGGTCGCCGCGCGGCAAAACGCCACGATCGACTCCACGTCGAGTCCGACACCCGCCCAGCAGAGCGAAGCCGCCGCGGCCGGCCTGGACAGCACGATGTTGTTCAACCCGGAGGAAAATGGCCCAGCTTCGAAGAGATGACGAACCCGCCGCGGCCCCGCTGGCAGCGGCCGCTTGCCAGCAATCGCGTTGCCAGCGTCCCGCCAGCGTGCCAGCACGGCGTCGGATGGGCGCGTGCGGCTGCTGAACTCCTTTCCCATCAAGCGCTTTAGCGCCGCGGTGGCGCCCCTCTGGCCGGTGTGAAACTTTGCGGGTTTTTCCGGTTGTAGCGGAAATTCCCGCAAGGCACGTTGTGCCGGTGCCGATATCTAGGCAAGACCCGGCGGCTTTGCGCTGCCGACGGACCCCTTTTTGCGCGTCGGGCACCCGCCCGCCCCGGCAATGGGTCCGCCAGAGCGTGCATTCACTGGAGACGAGGGAAGGACATGAAGATCGTTACTCGCACGAGCATCATGCTGGTTGCCTCACTGGCTTGCCTGGTCGTGCCCGCGGCGCAAGCGGCCGGCCAAACGGTCTCGAGAAGTCAACGCGACATGCGGATGGCGGCCCATCCCGACGCGCGCAGTCGTGTGAGCACCCGGACCGCCGCTCAGGTGCCGCCTCCCGCCGCGCAAGCGGCGCCGCAAACGGCTGGGCCGGAGTCCGTCTCGGCGCCCTCGCCGATGATGCAGGGCGAATACTTCGAAGGCGGCGACGGGGCCATGTGGGACGGCTACACGGACAACGGCGGCTGCGACGACGGCTCATGCGGCACCTGCGGCCCGTGCCGGCGCGGACTGTGGTACTTTAGCGCCGATTACCTGCTGGTTCGCCCGCGCCTGAACAACGGCGTCGCCGAAGTGCGCCAGACGCAAACCTCGACGCAAACGCTGCCCTTTACGAACACCACCACCGAAGAGAGCATCAGCTATTGCTTTGACTATCAGAGTTCGTTTCGGGTCGCACTCGGCTACCGCCTGCTGGATTGCGGCGGCGATATCCAATTCGCCTATTGGCGGCTCACCGGCAACGCTCAGGTCACCGACGGGCCGGCTCAAACGGAGAACGACGTGCTGACGATCTTTGGTCAGTTAGGAAACAATCCTGACGACGGCCAGTTCTTCCGCGCTGAAGCGGGCATCGCCGCGAACATCTACGATCTCGATTTTGCCAAATGCCTGTCGTTTGGTGGGCCCGAGGGCGATTGCTGCGACATGAGCTGCTGCCCGCGCTGGGACTTGCGGTTTAGCGCCGGTGTGCGAGCAGCCAATATCAATCGCTACGACAACAACTACGTGATCGACGACAACGGTGATATCGCGTCATTCGGCGCGATCGACGCGCAATTTGGCGGTGCCGGCCCGCGGCTGGGCATGCAAGGCCGGCGCTATTTTGGCGCGTGCGGCAAATTGAGCGTTTTTGCCAAAGGCAGCCAGGCGCTGTTGATCGGCGACTATACGTTGAACCGCGTGCTGACGACGCCTGGACCCAGCCCGACCACGCCGACAAACATCTTCGCCATGCAAGACAGCGTCTGCCGCATGATCCCGGTGACGGACCTGGAAGTGGGCGGCACGTGGCAGATCGCGCCCTACGCGTTCTTCTCGGCCGGCTGGTTCTGGCAGTGCTGGTGGGATTTGGGTCAGGGCGAAGTCATCGGCGACAGCGACAGCCCGCTCGATTCGTCGAACATCTTGGGCTTTGACGGTCTGTTCCTCCGCGGCGAGTTGCTGTTCTAGCCAGCACCTTCAGGTGCCCGTCGTTCGTTGTCCGGCACGACCGCATTCGACGCGCAGCGGCGGGGGAAGCGGCATTCGTCTTGAGCGTTGCGGTACAGCCGGCGCGCAACGGGAGCGCAGCAAGCGCTTTCATTCTCTCGCGCAGAAAAAAGATTGACGCGGCACCGCCTGGCGTTCGCCGCCACGCGCCGCAGTCAGCAAACTTTACATGCCGCCTTCCAGCATGCTCGCACGGCCACGGCGAGCGGCACGCAGGCGGGCGCGACGGCGAGTTTCGCTGGGCTTTTCGTAATACTCGCGGCGGCGCATTTCTTTCTTGATGCCGCTTCGCTCGACCAGCTTGCGAAAACGGCGGACCGCTTCTTGAATGGACTCGCGGTCCCGAACGTTCAACTTAACCACACGTCCTCCTTTGGCTTGACGAAGAGCTACCCCCACGAATTGTAGGACAATCTCTCCACGAATCTACACTGTGCCAGCATGTTGTGTCCAGCCGCGTTCCTTGGTTTTCGACCAACTCCGCCTGCGGCACGACAAGGTGCTCATGCACCCCAAGCCCTTGCGCCGGCGGAACAATCGCACCAGACCGCACGCGCGGCAGAGTTTGCCGGCGCAGCCACCGGGGCAGCAGGGTTTCGCGAGCCTACGGTGATTCCGCGGGGCGGCGCTGCGCGGCCCGCGCCCGTTTCAGCTATCCGGCAAGCTTTGCCGGACCACGCGCAGCGCCAGCGTACGTCGGGGGCAAATCACGGTCAATCTTCGCGGCGGGCGCGGCCGATCGTGTAGGTTGGCCCCCCGCGTTTCCCGCCGTCCGTACGGCGCCTGCCACCTGCCGAACCACCATGAGCGCTGCCGCCGAAGCGGAGTCCCGCATTCTCGACCTGGAAGCGCGCCACGACGACGCCCTGCGCCAGCTGAGCGAGCTGGAAGCGCGGCTTGAAGCGGTGCTGAAAGAGGCGCTACCGGCCCTGGCCGGGCTAACGGTTGTGCCGGCCCTATTGCCTGAGCCGCCGCAGGTCGAAGCGGCGTAAGGATCCGCCGGACCACCGCAGTTGCGCGGGGTTATCAGGCTTTCACCGACAACCGCCATCGCCAGGCAAGCGCGCCAATCATCCCCAGCGCCGCCAGCGCGAGCGTCGAGGGCTCGGGGATCCAAATGCCGCCGTCAACGAGTTCGTATTGAGCGGGCGGCACCGGGCCAGTGATCTTCGAGACCAGCGTAGGTCCAAAAATACGGGGGTCAGTCAGCGATATATCAAAGTATACACTTGGGGGTCCCGTGGTATCGAAGGTGACTCTTGCCAATACTCCTTCAGCCAAAACAGACGCAGCGGGACCGGATGTGGCTTTGGTCGCCACGCCATAGGCGATGTTCTGACCGTAGCTCGTGCCGTTAGCGACGGCCCACGGGTCGCCGTAGGGATACGTGGTGCTCGGCACCGAGCTAAACACCATGCCGGGCCCCGTGAAGTCGATGGCCGTGAACCGTGGCAAGAGCGGGTTGTAAACGTCCGCATCAGCGATATCGGGGAAGCTGACGCCCTTGAGCACCAGGTACAAGTCCACCCCGGAGATGCTCTCCTGGGCGTCGGTCCCGATCAAGATGTCGAACGTCTGACCCGGTTTTTGCCATTGCGCTGGGTGGGAGCCGACACTGATTGTGATGACGGCCGGCGCGGGCGACGGGCACACCAGGAACATCCATGCCGCAACGAACGAAAACGCCAAAATGCGCATGCGAGGACCCGTTTCGTCGAGACTCATGCCATGCTCGGAAGTAGGTTAGCACGCCCAAGAGGTGCCGTGCAACCAATTCGTCCGCAGGTCGACCGAATGCGGCTCTCACTTGCAGTCCCCAGCCTCCGGTCCGGGCATTTGACGTCCGTCCCGCCATCAAACAAACTATCAAGACCCACGCGGTCGCAAATAGATGCGGCCCTGTCGTGGTTTGCCGCGCTGGCAGTACGGCGCGGCGCCGTCCCGCCGTCATCCGTTCCCGCCGAGACCCCCTTGCCATGAAACGTCAGCCCTGGGCCCGTTTTGTATCTTGCGCATTCCTTGCCGCGTGCGTGCTTTGGTCCGGCAGCGCAGGCGCGGAAAACTGGCCCCAATGGCGCGGCGCCAAGCTGGACGGCGTCAGCCACGAGACCAGGCTGCCGCTCAAGTGGAGCAAGACGGAAAACGTCGCCTGGCGGCTGGAACTGCCCGGCCCGGCCGGCGCCACGCCGGTTGTCTGGGACGACAAGATCTTCCTCACGTCCGCCGAAGGCGACAATCAGCTGGTGCTGATGTGCGTGGGAACCGACGGCAAGCCGCTGTGGAAGCACGTGGTGGCCACCGAGAACATGACCGTGCGCGGCGATGAGGGCAATTCGGCCTCGCCTTCGCCCGTGACCGACGGCAAGCACGTGTGGGCCATGTTGGGCACCGGCGACATCGCCTGCTTTACCGCCGACGGCGAGCCTGTCTGGGCCTTCAACCTGCAAGACCGTTATGGGAAGTTCGATATCCAGTTTGGCATGACCTCGAGCCCCGTGCTCGACGGCAACAACCTGTATCTGCAGTTGCTGCATAGCGGGGGCGCCACGGTGTTAGCGCTGGACAAGAAGACCGGCAACGAAGTGTGGAAGGCGGCTCGCCCCAGCGACGCCAAGGCGGAGTGCGAACACTCGTACGCCTCACCGGTCCTGTATCGCGAAGGCGGGCTGGAGCTGCTGCTCACGCACGGCTGCGACTACGTGGTGGCCCACCGGCTGAAGGACGGCCAGGAAGTGTGGCGCTGCGGGGGGTTGAATCTCAAGGGCCGCTACAATCCCACGCTGCGTTTCGTGGCCTCGCCCGTGGCGGTGCCGGGAATGGTCGTCGTGCCGTCGGCCAAGAACGGCCCGGTGTTGGCCCTCGATCCGGCCAGCCAGGGCGACATCACCGACACCAAGGAAGGGCATCTCTGGACCCGCGAACACAACACGCCCGACGTTCCTTCCCCGCTGGTCGTCGATGGCATTGTCTACCTCTGTCGCGAGGATGGCACGCTGATCGCCATGGATGCCAAAACGGGGCAGGAGTTCTATACCAAGCGGACGCATGCCGACCGGCACCGCGCCTCGCCGGTCTACGGCGACGGCAAGATTTACCTGACCGCGCGCGACGGCACGGTCACCGTTGTCAAACCGGGCAAAGAGTTTGAGGTGCTGGCCACGAACGTGATGGAAGAGTCGATCTCGTCGTCGCCCGCCGTCTCGAACGGGCGGATCTACCTGCGGTCGTTCAACGCGCTGTACGCCATCGAGTAAAGGCGATCCGACGGTGAGCGGTCGGCACAATCGTTACGGCCCGCACCCGCGCTAGTGCAAACGCTTCCGTTCCTGCCCGCGCGGCCGGTGGGCGTTCGGGATCTTTGCGGACTATTGTGGCTGGCGCAACTCTGCCATGCGCTCCGATGGTGCGGCGCGCGAGCAGTTCGCTCAGTTCTACCGCCCGTGGCGACGATGCCGTATTGCAGCACGGTGCCGGTGCGAACGACCCCCATGGGATTGGCGAGTTCGCACCGGAAACCAGGGATGGTAAATACCGCATATAGCGAACGGAGTCGCTCGATGCCCCTACGGATACTGCGCGCGTTGGCCTTGTTCCTGGCCTGCGCGATGGCCTCAATTCAAGTTGCCGCCGCCGCGCCGCCCGCCAGCGGGTTGCTGGTGGACTTTACGCAAACGTCGTTCTTCCAGGGCCCCTATTTGACTGCCGCCCAGGACGACGGAGCCCCGGTCGCTTCCGGCGGTGGCTACGCGGCGCCCCAGTTTTGCGAAGTGGAACGCGATTGGACGGTTTGGGCCGGCGCGATCTTTCTGACGCGCTCGCGCCCCGACTCGATGACGCTGATCACCGATGCCGGCGCCGAACTGTTCAATGCGCGGCAATTCACGTTCGGCACGTCGGCCGGGCCCGACATCAACGTGATTCGCCACGGCGACGCCTTTGACCTGGGCTTTCGCTTCTTCCAGGTCAATAACATGAACGCCCAGCGCACGATCATTCCCAGCCTGGGCGCGATACTGAACGTGAACGACCCGGTCCTCCTGGGCGACGACATTCTGAGCCAGCTCTACGGCACGAGCGTGCTCAGCGCCGAGATCAACTTGCGGCGCAACGTCACCGACAACATTACGGTGCTGGCCGGCTTTCGCTACTTCCAGCTCGACGACAACTTGCGCACGCGGTTCGACCTGCCGCTCGACATTTTTCCGCCCCTCGACTTCGACGTCGACGGTTTCAACCGGCTATACGGCGGACAGATGGGCGCCGACTGCACCCTGGTGAACATCGGGCCGTTTCGCATCACCACCGAGGGCAAGGCCGGCATTTACGGCAATGTGGCCCGCAACGAAGCCCGACTGAGCACGCCCGGCAGCGGCGTCGCGTCCTGGGGCACGCATGGCGGCGACGTGTCGTTCGTGGGCGACTTGAACTTCAACGGCATTTATCAGGTGACCGAGCACTGGGCGGTGCGCGGCGGTTATCAGCTGTTGTGGCTGTCGGGAATTGCGCTCTCCAGCGATCAATTCCCGTTTGTGAGTCACCACTTTACTCCAGATGCCGACGTGGTGACCAACGGCGACCTGTTTTTGCACGGAGCGCTCGTGAGCATCGAGGGCTCGTGGTAAACGGCGGCGGGAGCGGAGCGGGTAGCGTTGATCAGGACCAAGGCGCCTCGGCCGTGTCTGACCCACTAACCAGACGCGGCCGAGGCGCTCGGCGTTGCCGTATCACCCACGCCGCCAAGCTGGCAACCGGGCTCTTCGGTGTGCACGACTTCGAAGCCCAGCTCCGCGATCATCTTGTAGTCTGCGGCCGGGGCCTGGCCCTTGGTCGTGAGGTAGTCGCCCACAAAAATGGAATTGGCCGGATAAAGCCCCAGGGCTTGCATGCTGCCCAAGTGCAGCTCCCGTCCACCGGCGATGCGGATCTCCCGGTCCGGGTTCACAAAGCGGAACATCGCCAGGGCCTTCAGGCAGTAGCGCGGCGTGAGGTTGCGGATGCCGGCCAGCGGCGTGCCGTCGATGGGGCTCAGGAAGTTGACGGGGATCGACTCCACCGCCAGCTCGCGAAGGGCGAACGCCATCCGCACCACGTCCTCGTCTGCCTCGCCCATGCCTAGAATGCCGCCCGAGCAGAGCTCCATCCCGGCCGCGCGCACCGCTTGCAGCGTGCTCACCCGGTCTTGATAGGTGTGCGTCGAGCAAATCTCGCCGTAGAACGACTCGCTCGTGTTGAGGTTGTGGTTCACTCGGTCCACGCCGCAGGCCTTGAGGGCGACGGCTTGCTCCGGCGTCAGCAGGCCCAGACAGGCGCAAATCTTCAGGTTGAAGCGCTCTTTGATCTGCGGCACGATCGTGGTGATGGCATCCATCTCACGGTTCGTGGGACCGCGGGCCGAGATCACAATGCAGTAGGTCTTGGCCTGCCGTTCGGCCGCTACTCGGGCGCCGTCCATCAGTTTTTGGGCGTTGAGCAGGTTGTAGCGTGGGATGTCCGCCTCCGAGACCTTCGACTGCGAGCAATAGCCGCAATCCTCGGGACACAAGCCGCTCTTGGCGTTCATCAAGAAATAGAGCTGCACACGATTGCCGAAATACTGCCGCCGCACGCGAAAGGCGGCGGCCAGCACGTCGAGCAGCTCCGCGTCCGGGCTTCGCAACACGGCCAGGGCCTCCGCCGGAGTGATGACCTCGCCGGCAATCACCCGCGCGGCCAGTGCGTGCCAATCGGATGATAACCCAGCAGAGTGGCCTTCCAGGCCGGGGGCGGCGCGATCGATCATGGCGTTGCTCGCGAAAATAAGGTAGCCTGAATTAGTGACATAAGTATCGCGGCCACGACGTTTTACGCAAGTGGGCCGCGGCCGCCAGCCGATGGCCAAAGTCAGGGCGAACGGTAGGCCCCAAACCGCCGACGGGCTCGAGCTCACAAGTCACCACAAGCACGTTGGATTCATGGGACACCATCATTTGGTGAGAGTGGGCGCGCTGGGTGCCGTCGGCCGCTTTACGGCCGTCGACGCGACGCGCTATCCCCGCGCTACCCGGGTGGTCGTGCGTACCGCGCGGGGCCTTGAGCTGGGCGAAGTCCTCACTCCGCCAGCCGAGCTAACCGACCCGGAGCCGGCAGACGGCTCGATTTTGCGGGGCGTAACCATCGAAGACGACCTGCTCATGGCGCGCTTGGAGCGCAACCGCCAGGAAGCCTACGACGCTTGTTCTGCGCGGCTGGCGGCAATGGGCACCGGTGCCGCGCTGGTCGATGTCGAGCACCTTTTTGACGGTCGCACGCTGGTGTTTTACTTCTTGGGGCCGATGACCAGCGAACTCGAAGCGCTCACCGCGGAGTTGGCGGAGCTGTACGAGGCCCAAGTGCAGTTTCGCCGTTTCACCGAGGCCGTAAACGAGGGCTGCGGGCCCGGCTGTGGCACCGAAGCCGCCAGCGGCTGCAAAACGTGCGTGACCGGCTGCGCCGTGGCCGGCGCATGTTCAGCGCGGGACCACTCGCACAATTAGCTCGGCAAGCCGACCGTCCGGCGGCGGGCAGGTCACCGCCGCGACTGCGCGTACAGACAGTGATCCAAATGGACCATCGTCAGCGTGCGCGGGCCGTTGGTCACGACAACCAGCCGACGATCGCGGTCGACCTCGTAGGTGCTCTTGAGGTTGAACTGTTCCAGCAGTCCGCGCTCGTTGACCGTGCGTTCATCATGCGAGACGTCGCCCCAATCGCCGGCCTGGTGGCGAGCGAGATAGGCGGTCAGCGTGAGGCCGATGCCTTGCAACGCGGCCGATGCCGCCGGCGTGACCACCACCTGGCCAATGTCAAACTTCTGCTGCGTCTGTTCCAAGGAAACCGTTCCGTCGTACCGCGCCTAGGAGCCCCTATCCTTCGTTGACCATTGTCGCGCAGTCCGGTGTTTTTTGCAAACGGCCGCAATGCCAGATAAGGACCCCTTGCAGGGTGTACGCATCGCGTGCGTGTACCAGCCCAGGCACCTGGCCGGGCTGCTTTCGCGGCACTTGAGCGTATGGTATGACCGAACGCATGACAGGACGATTATCGATCGCTGCGGCCGCTCAGGCCATTCGTGCCCGACAAACCACGCCGCAGGCCCTGCTCGAAAAGTGCCTGGCAGCCATCGATCGCCATGAGCCTGCGGTGCACGCCTGGGTCGCGGTCGATCGCACAGGAGCGCACCGTGCGGCGGACGAAGCGGCTCGCGAGCTTGCTGCCGGGCGCGATCGCGGTCCGTTACACGGAATTCCGCTGGGGATTAAGGACATTGTCGATGTTGCCGGCCTGCCCACTCGCGCAGGTTCACCGCTCACGTCGCCCGAGCCGGCGGCCGCCGATGCCACGGTCGTGAGCCGACTGCGCGAAGCGGGCGCCGTGATCCTCGGCAAAACCATGACCACCGAGTTTGCGTGTTTCGATCCCTCGCCCACGCGCAATCCCTGGAACCTGGCGCACACGCCGGGCGGATCTTCCAGCGGTTCGGCGGCGGCGGTGTCACTGGGCATGTGCTTCGCCGCGATTGGCTCGCAAACGGGCGGTTCGATCACCCGGCCTGCCAGCTATTGCGGCATTGCCGGCTGCAAGCCCACGTTTGGCCGCACGAGCCGCGCCGGCGTCCTGCCGGTGAGCTTTCATCTCGATCACGTCGGCACGATGGCCGGGACCGCCGCCGATTGTGGCCTGCTGCTGGCCGCAATTGCCGGGCGTGACGAGCACGATGCGGCGTCGTCACCGCGGCCGCGACTGGGCGCGATGCGCGCGATTGCCGCAGCGGTTGCCCCGCCGCGCCTGGGCATCATCTGGCCCTACTTTTTTGAGCAGTGCGATGGGGAAGTGGCCGAGCGGACGCGCGCGGCGGTGCATTCACTGGCCGCCGGAGGTGCAACGCTCGTCGAGCTTCCGCTGCCCCGCGGCTGGGACAGGGTGCATGAGCTGCACCGGCGGATTTACTTTGCCGAGGCGGCGGATGTGCATCGCCGCATGTTCGGCGCTCCACGCCCCGGCTACAGCCCCACGATGGCAGCGCTCTTGGAAGAAGGCTTTGCCACGTCGTTGGCCGATTATCAGGAGGCGCTGCGGCAGCAGGTGGGTTTCCGCCATGAAATGGCGGCGCTGTTGGCTGCTGTCGACTCGCTCGTCACGCCGGCCACGCCGACGGCGGCTCCGGCCGATCTGACAACCACCGGCGACCCGCAATTCAACAGCCCGTGGAGTTACGCGGGCGTGCCGACCGTGTCGATTCCTTGCGCACTGACTGCGGCCGGCATGCCGCTGGCGATGCAAGTCGTCGGCCTGCCGTGGAGTGAAGAGCAGTTGCTGAGCGTGGCCGCCTGGTGCGAGGAGGTGCTGGCATTTGACGCGTTGCCGCCGATGGTGAAGACCGCCTAGTCGCTCACACCGTTCAGCCCCCGGCTTTGCCGGGGGACATCCGCGTTGAAGCAAGGGTCCTCGATCCTCGGACATGTAGCCTTAGCGGCAGTCGGACAGCATAGTTGAGGAAGTAGCGCTGCCTTGACGCAAGGGCTATGAAAGTCACTAGAACCAGTATCAAAACCGAACTCGGAAAGGGGGACAGTCCCATTTTTCTCCCAGGGCACCGAAAAATCGGGACAGTCCCCGACGCTGGCGGACATGGACCGCGGCGAGTCAGGCCGTCCATTCGATGAATTTGCGCGCGACTTCGAAGCGCGTCACGGTGCCAAAGAGTCGCAATGAAGTATCATTTGCGGATACTTCCTCGTGCCGGCCCCGCGCCAGCGCGCCATTCGAAGACGCTGCACGCGCTACTCTCCCGCGCGGCCCAGGCTCGCCAGAAACTCGCTCATTTCGCCGGCCGCGTGCGCATTGCCCGCGGCCCGGGCCACTTCAATGCCGTCGCGCAGTGCCGCCCGCGCTTCGTCAATCCGGCTCAGCCGCGCCAACTGCTGCGCGGCCATGAAGAAGGCCGGCACATAGGGCGAACGCGACTCCATCAGCCGGGCAAACTCGGCCAGGCTGCGGTCGTGCCGCCCTTCCTTGTCCAGCTCCATCGCCAGGCTATAGCGCAAGAACTCAACGGCCGGGTCGTCGGCCAATAGCGTCTCGATTTTTTCGCGTCGCGAAGGGCTCAATTCCGGATCCCGAAAGGCGTTTTACCACAAAGATCGCGGAGAATCGCGGAGAGAAAAAAAGACATGTGCAGCTCCTCTGCGTATACCGCGGTTAAGATTGGGTATCAGACAGCCGCCGGCTGCATGCCGCGCGACTTCTCAAACGCCGCGATCTTGTCGGCGTGCGACAGTGTCTGGCCGATGTCGTCCAGCCCTTCCAGCAGGCAGTGCCGGCGATGCGCGTCGATGTCAAAGGTGACTACCAACCCCTGGTCGTCGCTGATCTGGCACTGCTCCAGATCGACATGCAAGCGATAGCCGCCGCGCGCGGCCCGGCGAAACAACTCGTCCACGGTTTCTTCCGGCAGGCGGATGGGCAGCATGCCGTTCTTGAAGCAGTTGTTGTAGAAGATGTCGGCGAAACTGGGCGCCAGCAACACGCGAATGCCGTAGTCCTCGAGCGCCCACGGGGCATGCTCGCGGCTCGACCCGCAGCCAAAGTTGCGCCGCGCGAGCAAGATGCTCGCCCCCTGCGCCGCCGGCTGATTCAGCTCGAACGAAGCATTCGGCGAACCGTCGTCGTTGAATCGCCAATCGAAAAACAGAAACTGGCCAAAGCCGCTCCGCTCGATCCGCTTGAGGAATTGCTTGGGAATGATCTGATCGGTATCCACATTGGCCCGATCCATCGCCACCACCAACCCCGTGTCTTTCTTGAACGCCTGCATGAACGCTCCCGCTATCCTTCTTGCCTTCTTACCTTCAGTCTTCTTACCTTCAGCCTACGGTCTCCAGCCTCCAGCCTATTTCTTATACTGCCACTCGCGGATGTCGACAAAGTGGCCGGTGATGGCCGCGGCTGCGGCCATGGCGGGTGAGACCAGATGCGTGCGGCCGCCTTTGCCTTGGCGACCTTCGAAGTTGCGATTGCTCGTCGATGCACAGCGCTCGCCCGGCTCCAGCTTGTCGGGATTCATCGCCAGGCACATGCTGCAGCCGGCCTCGCGCCAATCGAAGCCCGCCTCCTTGAACACGCGGTCCAGCCCTTCCGCTTCCGCCTGCCGCTTGACCTGTCCGCTGCCGGGCACCACCATCGCCCCCACGCGGTTCGACACGCGATAACCGCGCGCCACGGCCGCCGCCGCCCGCAGATCTTCAATGCGGGCATTGGTACACGAGCCGATGAACACGCGATCCAGCGCGATATTTTGAATCGGCTGGCCCGGCTCGAGCGCCATGTAAGCCAGCGCGCTGGCCAGCGACTTGCGGTCCGCCTCGGCCGCCATCTCCTGCGGCTGCGGCACCTTGCCCGTCACCGGCGCCACCTGCCCGGGATTCGTGCCCCAGGTTACCTGCGGCGAAACATCGGCCGCGTTGAACACCAGCACCTTGTCGTAGCTGGCCCCGGGATCGCTGGGCAATTGTTGCCAACGAGCCACGGCCGCGTCGAAATCGCGCGGCACGAATTTCCGGCCGCGCAAGTAGGCGTAGGTTGTTTCGTCGGGTGCGATCATGCCGGCCCGCGCGCCAGCCTCGATGGACATATTGCAAACCGTCATCCGCTCTTCCATCGAGAGCGCGCGAATGGCCGATCCGGTGTACTCGATCACGTAGCCGGTGCCGCCGTCGGTCGTCAATTGACCGATCAAATACAGAATCAAATCTTTAGCGGTCACGCCGGGAGCCAGTTGGCCGTCGATCCGCAGCTCCATGGTCTTGGGGCGCGACTGCAAGAGCGTCTGCGTGGCCAGCACGTGCTCGACTTCGCTCGTGCCAATGCCGAACGCCAGCGCGCCAAACGCGCCGTGCGTGGCCGTGTGACTATCGCCGCAGACGATGGTCATGCCCGGCTGCGTGAGCCCCAGCTCCGGCCCAATGATGTGCACCACGCCCTGATCGGGATCGTTGAAATCGTACAACCGAATGCCAAACTGCCGGCAGTTCTCGCGCAGCGTGTCGACTTGCTGCTTGGAAATCGGGTCGGCAATGGGCAGCAGGCGGTCGGTCGTGGGCACGTTGTGATCGGCGGTGGCCACGGTGAGCTCCGGCCGGCGCACTTTGCGGCCCGCCAGCCGCAGGCCCTCGAACGCCTGCGCACTGGTCACTTCGTGTACCAGCTGCAGGTCGATGTACAGCACGGTCTGCTTGCCGGGCTCGTCGTAAACGACGTGGTTGTCCCAGATCTTGGCGAACATCGTTCGCGGTGTTGGCGTGTCGGGCATCGTCTGCTTGCCACTTGGCAAAGGGTTCCTAAGTTCGTCTAACAAAATGTCCTTTGCAGAGGGGGACAGTCCCATTTTGCTCCCAGGGCAACCGCAAAATCGGGACAGTCCCCGGCCATTTTGTTAGACACTCTAAATCAACAGGTCGCCAGTCAAGTATAGTCGATTGCGGGCCTGTGCGGATGGGGGCCAACCGAGTCTGCGCGAGGCCCAACGGCCGGCCCGGCGTCATGCAACGCAAGCGGGCGGCCCGCTACAGAGCCCCACGCTACAAGGCGCCCACGCTACAGGGCGGCTGTCGCCAAGGCCTCGACGTGCGCGTCGGCCGTGCCGTTGGAGCGCCACCAGCGTGCCGCGTCGTCGTGCGTCCAGCCGCCGGCCGCGACGCACTCGTACAGCGCCTGTCGCAATTCGGCCGCGTTCGCAAACCGCTCCGTGGGGTTCTTCGCCAGGCACCGCAACACGACCGCTTCCAGGTCCGCCGGCACCTCATTCCGCAGGCGCGACGGCGGCACCACCGGCTCGTGCGCGTGCGCCAGTATCACGCGCATCGGCTTGTCGCCGTCGAACGGCGGCGCACCGGTGAGCAGGTAGTAGGCCACCGCGCCCATCGAATAGATGTCGCTGCGGGCGTCAGGTTCGCTGTCACCCATCGCTTGCTCGGGCGACATGAACAACGGCGAACCGGTGATCGAGCCTTCCTGCGTCAGCTGAATGGACGGCGAGTCTGCGGAAATCGGCTTGGCCAGGCCAAAGTCCAAAAGCTTCGCCACGTCGTGAAAACCGCCCCGATAGGCGGAGAAAATATTTCCCGGTTTGATGTCGCGATGGATCAAGCCCCGCGCGTGCGCCTCGGCCAGAGCGTCGCATGCCTGCACCAGCAAGTGCACCGCCCGCGATGGCGGCAACGGGCCATGCCGCTCCACGAGGTCTGAGAGGCTCATGCCCGGCAGATACTCCATCACGTAGTAAAACGTGCCGTCGTCCGCGCGGCCGTAGTCGAAAATCTCGACCGTGTTCCAATGCGAAAGCCGCGCGGTCGCCCGCACCTCGCGCTCGAAACGCGCCAGGGCATTGGGATCGGCGGCTTTGCTGGGCCGGATCAACTTGATCGCCACGGGCCGCTTCATCAATTGATGTTCGGCCAGATACACTTCGCCCATGCCGCCGGCGCCGATCAGTCGCAGCAGCCGATACTGCCCCAGTTGCCTGGCCTCGAATGCCTCGTGTCGCAAGGTGTTGATCACGTGCGTGCCGTAAGTGCCGGTTATGAACGTGATGCCCAGCATGATCACCAGCTCGATGACGAACGTCTGATTGTGCGTGAGCACGCTGGCAAAGTTAGCGTTGGTGGCCCACAGGTAGGCCGTCAGCACCAGCGGCACCAGGCAGATGATGCCCAGGATGACCGCGGCCCGGCGCCACGTATTGGGAATCAGAATCGAATAGATGAACGCCGTGCCCATCCAATAGGGCAGGGGGTTCGACGTAATGCCCGGATTGGCGTACGCCGGCATCGCCTGAAACTGCTGCAGCACGAAATAGGCCACCGGGACGCCGAAGATAATCGATTCGTAGACGCGCAGCTTTCGCAGCCCGATGTTGCAGCGCCGGCAAAGCAGGAAGAACGAGGCGGCCAGCACAATCGTGACGCCAAAATGCGTGTAGAAACTCTCCTCTTCCATGCCGCGCGCTTCAGCGCCGGAGAACAGCCGCCAGACAAGGAAGGCCCCGAAGCCAAGAAACAGCAGTCCGGCCGCGGCGCGCAAACGCGTGCGTAGCAAACTGGCTGTCTCGGTGGACAGTTGGGGGCCGCTGCCCTCCACAAACCCAACGTTGTGGCAAGGTGCGCAAGCGCTGCTGCTGCCCAAGGTTCCCGGCGGGGAATCCAGGGTCTCGGCGTTACTGGAGGGCTCTTTTTTGCTGATCATCGTGACCGCCGGCTAGGCATGCAGCCAGGTGGGAGCCAACATGCGGTACGTATGCTCATTCTATCCGGTTCGACAAATCGTGGGCAGGTCAGGCTAGCACTCCCACCCGCCACGCGTCCCAGGGCGTTGATCCGTCGCATCGATCAACAGGCCAGCCAACCACTTGCGCGCTCTGGGCACCGTACGCCAATCGAGACACGCCGCGGCAATACCTGGTTCTGATATTTCGCCGGTCGCGGCTTAAAATTGTGCAAGAAATGCGCGAAACCGGCGCGGCTTACGCCGCGCGGCGCGGGCGGCATTCGGCGGCCAGACGCCCAATCTCCGCGGGCGACATCAGCCGAAGCATGCGCTGGCCCTCGGCGCCGCGCGTTTCCAAATACACGCGCGAGTTCGCGTGCAGCATGCGCGGCACATAGAACCAGCCGCCGCCGATGGTCGCCGTATCGTGCTCGGCCGAGATGATCACCAGGTCCATGTTGGCCAGCGAGTTGGCGGCCCGCTGCAGCGCGTCGCCGGCAGTTCCGGGGATCAATTGCACCTGCGCCTGACAGGGGGCCAGCAGCCGGTGCGTTTCTTTGAGTGACAGGCCCGGCGGCATGTCGGCCGAGCGACCTTCGAACAGGTCGATGGCCGCGTAGCGCACCGGTCCCGCGCCGGCACCGTTCTGCGCCAATTTGACCATTCGCACGGTGCGATCGGCAGAACCGATACCGATTTCCAGAATCCTGCGCGCCGCGACCTTGCGGATCGCCCGATAGACGATGCGATCGCCTACCGGCTTGGAAAGATAGGCAAGGTACAAGTATCTTAGAGTTGCGAAGCCCACGTGCCGGCACCCTCCCTGGCGACCCGTACTCGAAGGTTCTGGATGTAACTTCGGTTGACCCGCGAGGGAAATGGAGTGGAAATGAGCGCGCCGTGAAGCGCCCGCGCGCGTCGCAGACTTTGCCCCATTTCCAAGCGCGTGCGGCACGGGTTTCCCACCGCCGCGGCACGGTGCATTCGAGCTCAATTGCGTACTGTTTGCCGACCGATGCCAGCGTCCAGCTTCGATTGACGCGCCCACTTCGGAAATATGGTTTTCATGTCGCAACACGCCGCGGACATCCAGAGCGGGCAGCGCTTCGAGTTCGGCAAGAACTGGCAGCGCTTCCTGGCGACGCTCGACGCGCGGCGCATCGCCGAGGCCGAACGCTCGCTGGTGGAGATGCTGGGCGTCGACGAGTTGACCGGCACGTCGTTTCTCGACGTCGGTTCCGGCAGCGGGCTGTTCAGCCTGGCCGCGCGGCGCCTGGGCGCGCGCGTGTACTCCTTCGACTACGACCCGCACTCCGTGGCCTGCACGCGCGAACTGAAACGCCGCTTCCTGCCCGATGATGCCCAGTGGACGATCGACGAAGGCTCCGCGCTCGATCGCGCTTACCTGGAATCGCTGGGCAAGTTCGACGTCGTGTACGCCTGGGGCGTGCTGCACCACACGGGCGCGCTGTGGCCAGCGCTCGACAATGTGATCGTGCCGGTCACGCCCGGCGGCCGGCTGTTCGTGGCCATCTACAACCGGCAGCAGTATTGGACGCGGCTGCACACGCTGTTGAAACGCACCTACGTCGCGCTGCCGCGCGTGTTGCAGTGGCCGATGGCCGCCGTGCTGATCGCCTTTCAAATGCTCAAGGGCCTGGTGCGCGACGCGACGTTGCTGCGCAATCCCTTGGCGCGTTATCGCGACTACAATCGCTCGCGCGGCATGTCGTGGTGGCACGATTGCCTGGATTGGATCGGCGGCTATCCCTTCGAAACGGCCACGCCGCAGGAGATTTTCGATTTCTATCAGCCGCGCGGATTCGTGCTCGAACGGTTGATCACGTGCGGCGGCGGGCCGGGCTGCAATCAGTTCGTGTTTCGCCGGGCCTTGGAAAGTTGGACCTGGAGCAAGCATCCGTATTTGCTGAGTGTCGCTCCCGCCCCCGCACAACAGGGTGGCGCGTCATGACATCGCCTTCGGCGCTCGACCCGGCGGAAGCGTCGCCTTGGCAGCTGCACGGCCGGGTGCTGGCCAACGCCGCGATGCTGGGCGTCGCCACGCTGTTGGTGAAGCTCTTGGCCCTGGCCAAAGACTGGCTGGTCGCGCGCAACCTGGGCGCCGGCGACGAGCTGGACGCGTACTTGATTGCATTTCTGATTCCGTCGTACGGCGCGGCAGTGCTGGGCCACTCTTTCGCGCTGGCGTTCATTCCCACCTACATCCAGGCCCGACGGCGCGATGCGGCGGCAGTCGCGCGGCAACTAACCGGCGCCGTGCTGGCCGCGGGAACCGTGCTTCTGCTGCTGGTGGCAGTGGCGCTGGCGCTGGCCGCACCGCTGCTGCTGCCGCTCATCGGCTCAGGATTCGGTCCTGCGAAGCTCGCACTCGCGCAGGCGCTGCTCTACGTCATGCTGGGAGTGCTCGTGCTGAGCGGTCTGTCGTCGATCGCGGCGGCCGTGCTCAATGCCCACGAGCGCTACGTCGCAACGTCGCTCGCGCCCGCCGCGGTGCCCGTCGCCATGATCGTGGCCTTCGCTTCGCTCGGCGAACGCTACGGCATCAATTCGCTGGCCGGCGGCACGTTGGCTGGGTTCGCCCTTGAGCTGGTACTGCTGACGGCAGCGGCCTGGCGCGTCGATCTGCTGCCCTGGCCGCGCTTTCGCAATGCGAACGGCGCACTTGGCCAGATCGCCCGGCGCTATTGGCCGGTCGTCGTGAGCACGTTGCTCCTGAGCAGTGGCGCGATGGTCGACCAGGCGATGGCCGCGGGACTGGCCGGCGGCAATGTTTCGGTGTTGAACTTCGGCGGCAAGATCGTGGCGCTCATCCTCTCGCTGGTTGCGGTCAGCCTGAGCAACGTGCTTTTGCCGCGCTTCTCCCATCAATTGGCGGCGGGCCGTTGGGGAGAACTCGAGCGTACGTTTTGGACTTACGCCCGGGCCGTGTTCATCGGTTCGCTGCCTGTGGTGGCGCTATTGGTTCTCGTGTCAGAGCCGCTGATCCGTTTGCTCTTCGAGCGCGGCGCGTTTACGCCCGAGACGACGGCGGCCGTGAGCCGCGTGCAGGTCTACCTGGCACTGCAGATTCCGTTCTACGTGCTGGCGATGATCGGGGCGCGGCTGCTGGCCGCTCTCGACGCCAACCAGGCCGTGCTGCGCATCGGCGCGCTCAACCTGGCGATCAACGTCGCTGGCAACTACCTGCTGATGCAGTGGTTCGGCGTGGACGGCATTGCCATGGCCACGTCGTTCGCCTACCTGGCGTCGGCCGTGGCGACGCTCGTGGTCGTGCGCACGAAGCTGGCCGAAGCGCGCACGCAAGTCGAGGCCCCGCCGACGTAAGTGCCCGCCGAATTCGCGCCTCGACAACCAGCGAATTCGGGGTGCCACACAACACCGTTAACCGTTGGTATTCTGGATGCCATTGGCATTTCGCCAGTGCGCCAGACACGTCCAGAGTCACACTGGCGAGACGCCAGTTGCAGCGGGCCAGAGTCACACTGGCGAGACGCCAGTGGCACCGGGCACGTGCACCGGGCACGTGATTTCCCGCACGTCCAGGTTTATCGGCGTGGGGTGGCGCCCGACATCGAAAAGTTCAGGCCGCGCGGCGCAGCGCGTGTTCGCCTGCGGCGCTGGCGGCCGCGGCCTGATTTCGATGCGCGTGAGCTCCGGCCATCCACAGCGGCACAAAGTATTCGTAATAGCAGTGCCGACAGCGAACCGGCGCACAGAAGACACAGGCAGCCAACCACGTTTTCCAACGCACGTTGCGACACACTTCGGCCCGCTCGGCCCAGCACGCTTTGCATTTCATCCGTGATACCTCGAGCTCGGTGAACTCCGTCGATCTCCCAACCGACGCGCGGCGCCGCGCGATGGCTCGCATGCCGCACAAGTGCCTCGCAATGCTTTCGCGCGAGAGGCTATCGGCAAAGCATACCAGGTGTCAAGATTGCGCTAGCTCGCAGTTCCCTGCATGCGGCCCGACATAACCATCGCAACGTCGCCCCATTGCGCACTGGGCGCAAGCACCGCGGACTCGCGCGTTTGCTGTCAATCTTGCGGTCCGGCGACCCATCGGGGTATGATTCCTGGGCGCAGCTTGCTGCATTCTGACCGGACGCTCCACGAGGCTTACCGCAGTGAAATACGCGGCCATCGGTCCCATCGCCATTCATCTCCCCGAACGGGTGGAGACGAACGACGATCTGCGCAAGCTGTTTCCCAAGTGGGATCTCGACCTGATCTACTCCAAAACGGGCATTGCCGCCCGGCACATCGCCGCGCCCGACGAGTGCGCGAGCGATTTGGGCGTGGCCGCGGCCGAACGCCTGTTTGCCGAACACGCGATCGATCGCTCGACCATCGACTTCCTGCTGCTCTGCACGCAGACCCCCGACTATCCCCTGCCCACCACCAGTTGCTTGATGCAGCATCGCCTGGGCCTGCCCACCAGCGCCGGCGCGCTCGACTTCAACCTGGGCTGCTCGGGCTTTGTGTACGGCTTGTCGCTGGCCGAGGGGCTGATTCGTTCCGGCGCGGCGCGGCGCATCTTGCTGGTGACGGCCGAAACGTACTCCAAATACATTCATGCCGAAGATCGCTCGCTGCGGACGATTTTCGGTGACGGCGCCGCCGCCACACTGATCGAATCGTCCGACGTGCCGTCGCTGGCCGGCTTCTCCTTCGGCACCGACGGCAGCGCCGGCGACGCGCTGATGGTCAACTCGGGCGGCGCCCGCCCCGCCGAATCCGCGCTGCAGCCGCGCACCAAGTGGCGCTGGGAAAGCAAGCTCTACATGGATGGCCCGGGCCTGATCAAGCTCACGCTCGACACGGTGCCACAGACGCTGGCCCGGGTGCTCAAGCAGGCCAAGGTCAACGAGTCCGACGTCGATCTCTACCTGGTGCACCAGGCCACGCACAAGCTGCTGGAGAATCTGCGCCAGGAAATGCACATGGACGAAGCGCGCATGCCCACGGTGCTGCGCGATTTCGGCAACACGGTCTCCTCGACCATTCCCATCATCATTCACGAGCTGCGCGCCGACGGGCGCTTGCGCCGCGGCACGCGCTCGCTGTTGGCCGGCTACGGCGTCGGCTTTTCCTGGGCCGGCTGCCTGTGGACCGAGCTGTGGGAAAACAAGGCCGTCAAACCGGCCGATCTGGAAGCGGCGTGAGGAACAGGCCAGTAGGCTCTAGGCTCTAGGAAGAAAGAAGAGCCCGGGCCCGTGCCTCCCGCCGTTTTCGTCCACCAGCCTATCGCCCATAGCCTATAGCCTAAAGCCTCCTCAAAACACCACCTTGCCGCTGGCGTCGCGCGCGCCCGGCGCGTTCGCACGGTCGGCACGCGGCACTCCGGCCGGAGCCGGCGGCGGCAGGAAGTGGTCGAGCAGCTTATCGCTGTTTCCGCCCAGTTGGGCCGCGCGCGTGAAGAAGACTTCCGAGCGCTGCGCTTGCCCGTCGAAGAACATTTGCATCCCCAACAGCGTGAGCAGCTGCGCGTCGAGCGGGTTGTCTTCTACGGCCTTGGCCAGGTTTTCGAGGTGGGCCGTCTTGGCGATTTTCTGGGCGCCGTAGAGCTGCTCGAGCCGAAACGGTGAGTCGTTCCAGTCGCTCCGCACGGCCAGCGCTCGGCGCAGCGCTTTGGCGGCGCTCTCGTAGTTGCCCATGGCCACAAACGCGAATGCTTGTCGCAGATAGGGCTCGGCCAGGTCCGGCGCCATTTGCGCCGCCTTCTTGTAGCGCTCGGCCGCCGCGAGATAACTTTGCTTGCTGAAATGGGTGTCGCCGTAGCCCATGAATTTGCCGGCTCGCGCTTTCACTTCCGCGCTGGTGACGCGAATCTTCGACTTCTGCCTGTCGGCCGGCGCCGGATCCGAAGGGCGCGGCGCCGCCACGGGCTGATTCGCAGCGGGCGACCACACGCCCATGCCACGATCGAGAAACCCGCCGCCGGAGCCGTCGTACGGCCAGAAGCCGGGCGAAAAACCTCCGCCCCAAATCACCGGGGGCCAGAGCCAGATCGTGCCCTGACCGTGATGGTGGTGATGATGATGGCGGTCGCGATCGTGGCCACCTTGGTTCTGTTGGCCCGCGTTCGGATCGTCCGCACTCGGGTTCTGGGCGTCGTTCGTGGCCGGCTGTTCGGCGGCCGGCGGATCTGGGCGATCGGGTGCCGAAAACTTCTTGATCGACCAGCCCGGCGTCACGCCGCGCCATGAATCGATGGTGAGCTCGCCGCCCGCTGCGCGCGAATCGTCCGGTCGCAGAGGACCGACGACGAAAAGGAAAACCAGCGCTACGCTGCTTGCGCCGCGCCAAATCTGTTGCTGCACCGCCTGCCGGGCTGGCCGTAGCATCGGCCTGACCTCCACGGGCCGTCACGCGTCATCGGCCCGAGTAAAATCGGCCGTGACCTCGTCTCTGCAAATTATCCGCCACGCACGGGGCACGTTCAAGATGACCGTTCAAGACGACCGTTCAATCAACGGCCGCTGCGGCCTTGCGCTGCGGCGCAGGATCCGGCTGCGGGAGAGCGCCGCCCGGGTGCTTGGGAGATGGATTCAGCTCGCCCCGCGCGTAGCGCTGCAAGCGCGCATGGTTTGCCGTTTCCAGCGGGAACTTGCCGGTGTCCAGGGCTTTGAGCATCTCTTGCGCGAGTCGTTTTGCCGTCTCCTGGTCCGCTGCGTCGAGGATGTCCATCGCCAGGCCTTGCTGCGACATCGCCTGGCTGGGATCGACCGCCAGCGCGTGCCGAAAGTGCTCGGCCGCCTGTGGCACGTCTCCCTGAACCAGCCGGATCCGGGCCAGATTCACGCGTGACCCGGCAAAATCCGGATCGGCACGGATCGCTTCCTCGAAGCGGGCGATCGCGCCGGGCAGGTCGCGCTTGTAAATCTGCAATAGCCCCAGGTTGTTGAGTGCGCGGGCATCGTTCGGATGACTTGCGATGACCTGGCGAAAGTAACGCTCTGCCTGCGGATACGCGCGCCGTTCCAATTGCATCACGCCCAGATTGTGCGCCGCGATCCACGCGTCCGGATTCTTTGCCAGCGTATTCGTCCACAGCGATTCCAGATCGGCGTAGTCGTGCACCTGCTCCCAGGTGAGCACAGCCAGCGTGGCGACCCACGCGATGCCGACCGCCACGATCACGGTCCGACCGCCGCTCGCGGCGCGCTGCCACAACTGCCATGCCGCGCTCACCAACAGCGCGATGATGCCCAGGCTCGCCAGGTACTGAAAGTGATCCGCCACGTAGCTGTAGCGCATCGGATAGACATTCACAAAACCCAATGCCGGCCCCAGCGTCACGGCAAAGAACAAGATCGCCGCCAACGGGCCGCGTCCGATCGTGCCGCGCAATAGCCACAGCAGCACCACCAGCCCGACCGCCGCCGCCGGGAACAGGTATTGCCAAACCGCGGCCGTGTCGATTTGCCAACGCGGATAGACGAACACGATGGGGTGCGGCCACACAAGCTTCGCAGCGTAGAACCAGGCCGCACGGCCGGCCAGCAGCACGCGGCCCAGCGGCGAAAGATCCCAGTCCTGCCCCACGGCGCCCACGTGTTGCCGCTCGAGCCAGACAGTGACCGCGCCCAAGGCAATGCCCACGGCAAGCAAGGGCGCCACGCGGGCCGCATCGCGCCAGCTCAGCCGGCCCCAGCGATACCACAGCAAAATCAGTATGGCGACCGGCAGCGTCGCCGTCACGGTCTTGCTCAAGAGCGCCGCCACGAACAGCAACAGGGCCAGCGCGTAGCAGGCCCAGCGTCGCGCGGCCGGCTCGCCCTCGCGCGGCACCCGGGCGCGCCGATCAAACTCGAGATAGGCCCAAAGCGCCCCCAGGTAGCACACGCCGGAGAGCACGTTCTTGCGTTCGGTAATCCAGGCCACGCTCTCCACGTGCACCGGGTGCACCGCGAACACCAGCGCCGCAATCCAGGCCACCGGCCCACTGGCTCCCAAGAACGAGAGCACGCGCCACACCAACAGCGCCGCGCCGCAGTGCAGCAGCAGGTTGACCGTGTGGCTCACTGCCGGGTTGAGCCCAAACAGTTGATACTCGATCCAAAAGCTCGTGAACACGAGCGGATAGTATTGCGGCGTGGCCCCCACTTCGAGCCAGATCTGCCGCAGGCCGTCCGCCGTGAGCAACGTGGGATTGCGCGTGACGTACGAATCGTCGTCCCACACGTAGCCGCACTCGAACACGGGTGCATAGGCATTGGCCGTAATGGCCACGAGCGCTGCCGCCAACAGCCCGCTGCGAAAGCGCGGCGACAGGCGCGACCACGCCGCCAGCAGCGACCCATCGGCAGGCGAAGCCGCGACCAACGCCGCGCCCCCGGCCGGACCGTTCGCCGCGCGGGCCCGTTTCGAACGTCGAGCTGCCATGGGAAGGCTTTAGGCCATAGGCTCTAGGCCATAGTAGACCGACTACGCAACATGTCATCCACGAGCGAGTTTTGAATTCTGGTGCCATGCTCACGCGAGCGTGAGCATGCTTGTGTAAGCACAAGCATGGCACCCGACATTTTGGTGTAGTCGGTCTAATAGGTCAGGTGTTTGTCCGTTCTTCCTCCAGCCTCCAGCCTACGGCTTATGGCCTATGGCCCTTATTCCATGCTCGCCTGCCCCAGCACCTTTCGCAAGGCGGTCAGCGCGATCTCGCCGAACGAGCGCGGCGGGATGCGCCAAATCTGCGGATTCATCAGCTCCACCGAGACGTGCCCCTGGTAGTCGATGCGCCGCAAGTGCTCTACGATCGGCGCCAGATCGAAATCGCCGTCGCCGGGGAGCACGCGATCGGCGTCGGTCGCCAGCTCGCGCGGCACCCCCGCCAGGTCGCACAGCTGCACGTGGAACAGATTGTCGGCCGTCACGTGCGCCAGATCTTCCAGCTTGCTCGGGCCGACATAGTAGTGGAACGCGTCGAGGCACAGGCCTAAGTGCGGGCTACCGACCTCGGCCACTAGCGCCGCCGCCGTTTCCAGGTTGTTGGCGAACGCGCTGCGCGCCTGAAACTCAAGTGCCAGCCGCACGCCGTGCTGACCGGCCAGCGCGGCCGCCTGATCGAGCGACAGGCGGGCCCGATCGATATCTTGCTGCGCCAGGGGCGCACCCATGTCCGCGGCCAGCACCAGCGTGCCGATCGCCAGCTCCCGGCACTGGGCCAGTCGGCGCGCGAACGACTCCCAGTGCTGCTTGCGAAACTCGCCCTGGCTGGTGAGCAGCCCGCCTTGAAAGCTGGCCACCGGGGCGGTCATTTCGTATTCGGCCAAGAGGGCCCGAAACTCGTCGGGCGTGTGCTTTTCGAGATAGGTGTCGAGCTTGCCGACCCACAGCTCAATGGCCTGGCACCGCCCGGCGGCATACTCCTCCACGTCCGTCTCGAGCGGTGCTTCCAACGAACAGACTTGTGCCAACGCGGGCTTCATCGAAGGGCGGAACCTTGGGGCGGCTTGTCAGCCCTGCATTGTACGGCCGCGAGGCCCCGCCTTCATCCGCAACGCTAGGCAAGCCATCGCCACGGCCAGCAAGGACCAGGTCGCCGGCTCGGGCACCACCAGAAACGCGAAATTGTCCGCCCGATCGGCGCCGGCGCCATCGTACAGCATGGTCGAGAAGCCGGCCCACGCCTCGGCATCGACAAACAAGTCGAGCTCGTCATTGGTCGTGTACGAGTGCTGGAACTCAATGTCCACAAGGTTTTCGCCGGTCGTGCCGAAGTCCTCGAGCGCGATATCGACGTGGTTGTGTTGTGCGGCGTCGGCAAGGGAAAACGTTGCAGCCAGCCGGTACCAATTGCCGTCGACCAGCGGGTCGATCGGGAAATCGTGATAGTGCCCACCACTGTTCACGTAGCTCCCAACGTTGATGGAACGAACGATTTCGCCGCTCGCTAACGGAGCCTCGTAGTAGGAGACAGCGAACCCGGTCGAATACTGATTATCGGGGATCGGCTCCGCAAATAAGTGCACGGCAACTTTGTCGTTGCCCGAGGTGATACCGCCGGGCAACGATGCGTTCGGGTTGTAACGAAACATGATCGACAGCGCCAGCGTATCGGTCGGCGCCGACATACTGAAAGAGCGCTCGTGGTAGACGAGTGTGCAGGCGGAATTGAAATCGTACGACAGCCCGATACTGCCACTATCGCCGACACCGCCTGCCGCAAAATAGTCTGGCACCAGGCTGTTCGCCGCGAGATTGAACCGATTGAGATCCGTCGGCGTGTTGAAGTCCACCAGGCCGGAGATTGCATCCGCCGAAGTGCTTTGCGCCCACAGCATCGCCATAGAGGCCAGCACGATCCTCGAAGTTGCTTGCATTATGTTCGGCCCGCCTTGGCTATCCGCAGTCCCAGGCAAGCCATCGCCACGGCCAGCAGGCACGACGTCGCAGGTTCCGGGACATGGTAAGTAAAGTTGTCGACGCGCTCGGCGCCTGCGCCGTTGGGAAACGACGTGCTGAACGCGGCCCAAGCGGTCGTATCTTGAAAAAAGGTCATTCCCGCGTCCGCCGTGTACGACGTCTGGAATGGGACACCGATTGCGCTTGCGCCGCTGGTCCCCATATCCTCAAGCGCTACGTCAAACCGGTTGCGCGGCCCGCCGACGATTGAGAAGATCGTCGTCAGCCGATACCAATTGCCGTCGGTCAGCGGACTGATTGAAAATCCCTGTCCGTTCCCACTGCCGCCGACCAGGCTGAAGACGTCGATGTCATGCTCGACCGGGCCACCGATCGAGAATTGGGTTTCGTGAAATGCCACGCGGATGTGGGTGGAGAGCGCGGCCGGCGTTGATTCGGTGAATAAATGCAGGGCCGCGACGTCCGTACCCACTCCACCGCCGTTGGACAGCTCGGTAATCGTTTCGTAGCGAAACATAGTCGACAGCATGAGTTTGTTGGCCCCGGCCATGTTGAACGAGCGCTCGTTGTAGACGAGTGTGGCCGTGGGATAAGTGACGGGGCTGCTGACCCGGATTGAACCGCTATTGTTCACTCCGCCAGCTGCAAAATAGTCGATCGGCTGACTGTTCACACGCAGATTGAACTTGTTGAGATCGGTGGCGACGTTGAAGTCTACCAGGCCCGAGATCGCGTCGGCCCAGGCAATTTGCCCCCAGAGGAACAGCATGGCCACAAGTGCGCCCTTCAGAGGTGATCGAATCATGTTGACTCCGTGCATGTGATCGTAAGCGTCAGTTAAAGGTGTCGAGTGATCGCCCGTTCCCTGAATCCGGACTGAAGAATCAGAAGCACCGGCGGCTACGAGCCCAACGCACGCTCCAGTGCAAGCGCACTGGAGCGGTGACATGGGACGCGGAAGGGCTCCTTCGCCGGGGAGCTTCTGAAGAGTTGTTGAACGATGGCGAGGCATTGCCCCGCCGATCACGCAAGGAGCGGCACCAAGGGTGGCTCAGGTGGGCGAAGTTCGATGGGTCTACTTATAGTGGGTGGGTGGCATCCTGTCCAGAAGTTTCTGGAAACTTTCGTCGTTTTCCGTTGCCGCGGCGGAATAGACCGGGAACCGACGCGACGCGTTACCCGGCCGCCCCGCCCGCGGCAATCAGCCGGCTGATCTCGTCCGGGCACTCGTCGGCCTTCACGCGCCATTGCTTGAGCGTGTCGCGGTCGCGCACCGTGACCGTGCCGTCGGTGAGCGATTGCCCGTCGACCGTGATGCAGTACGGCGTGCCCGCCTCGTCCTGCCGCCGATAGCGCCGGCCCACCGCGCCCTTCTCGTCGTAGAAAACGTTGAACCGCTGCTTCAGGTCCTTGTAGATCCGCTGGGCAATCTCCGGCATGCCGTCCTTTTTCACCAGCGGAAACACGGCCGCCTTCACCGGCGCAATGCGCGGGTGGAACTTCATCACCACGCGCTCCTGCATCTTGCCGTGCTCGTCCGGCGCCTGGTCCTCGGTGTAGGCCTGGCACAAGAAGGCCAGCGTGGCCCGGTCCGCGCCCGCCGAAGGCTCGATCACGTGGGGCGTGTAGCGCTCGTTGGTCAAGTCGTCGCGATAGGTCAGATCCTTGCCGCTGCCGCGATGCCGCGGCTTACCTTCGGCGTCGGTCTCCACGACCAGATCGTTCCCCTGCCGCACGAGCTTGCCTTCCATGTGGCTGCGCAGATCGAAATCGCCGCGATGGGCAATGCCCTCCAGCTCGCCGAACTCGCCCGGCGGCAAAAACGGAAACGCATACTCGATATCGGCGGTGCCGCACGAATAGTGACTCAGTTCGTCCTGGTGGTGATCGCGCAGCCGCAGCCGCTCGCCGGCCAGTCCCAGGTCGAGATACCACTTGTAGCGCCGATCGCGCCAGAACTTGTACCACTCGGGCGACGACTTCGGATGGCAGAAGAACTCGATCTCCATCTGCTCGAACTCGCGCGAGCGGAAGGTGAAATTGCGCGGCGTGATCTCGTTGCGAAAGCTCTTGCCCATC
Source organism: Pirellulales bacterium (assembly GCA_050250435.1). Classification (GTDB taxonomy): domain Bacteria; phylum Planctomycetota; class Planctomycetia; order Pirellulales; family PALSA-1355; genus JBFWOR01. Next base: position 132,397 of record JBFWOR010000011.1, read on the forward strand.
TGCGCAATTCCGAAGGGCACGCGCACGCGCGTGCTGTCGCAGACATTCTTGAAGTTCACGAAAATGCCCTGGGCCGTCTCGGGCCGCAGAAACGCGGCTCCCTCTTCGCCCGATAGCGCCCCGACGTAGGTCTTGAACATCAGGTTGAATTCGCGCGGCGGCGTGAGCGTGCCCAGTTCCTTGGCGTCGGGACCCAGCACCTGGGCGAAGTCCTTGACCGTGGTGAGCGACACGAGCGGGCCTTGCCACTTGAGCTGGTCCACGTCCTTGCCGCGATAGTTGAAGAATTTGAGCGCCCGCTGCTGCGTTTCGGCCAGGCCCTCATCACCGCCGACTTGCGCGGCAATGAATATCGTTTGCCCCTTGGCCTCGACCCAGCGGCCCACCACCTGATCGTGCCGATAGCGCTTCTTCGACTCGCGGCAGTCGACCATGTAGTCGTGAAACAGATCGTAGTGGCCCGAGCACTTCCAGACCTGCGGGTGCATGATGATGGTGCAGTCGAGGCCGACCATTTCGAACGCCTCGGGCGCGCCGCTCAGCACGCCCAGGTCGTCGTGCCCGGCAACCATGTCGCGCCACCAGGCCTCCTTGACGTTGCGCTTGAGCTCGACGCCCAGCGGCCCGTAATCCCAAAAGCCGTTCAAGCCGCCGTAGATCTCGCTCGATTGAAACAAGAACCCACGCCGCTTGCACAGCGAAACCAGCTTGTCCATGTCCATGGTGGTCGTCAGCTCGTAATGAATCGCACGGAAAAAGTGTGAATTCAGAAGTGTACCCCGCGCCCGCTCGGCAAGTCTATGGCACGGCTGCGGGGGTAGTGTGGTGGACCGACCACGCGTCTATGTCATGTGCGAGCGGAGGCGTTTCGTGCGTTGGCCGCGAGAGCGGCCCAGGTCTTTTCGCGACGGGCTTTAGCCCGTCGTACACGACCTCCCAAAAATCAACCCAGGCCGCGCGCTTCGGCGGCCAAGCTGCCACGACTCGTCAGCCGCCGACGAGTCCTGACCTACGACAGCACGCGAATCTCGCCTGTCTGCGCGTCGAACTGCGCCACGATCGGGCACGTGTCGCGCTGCGCGGCGATCTCGATGTCGCCCGCCATGCCGATCTGCTTGAGGTTTCGACCGCCGGGTGCTGCGCTCATGGTTCTGATGATCCGCGCGGTCGCATCCTCGTCGGACACCTCGCGGACGAGTTTCTGCCATGCGGCGCAAACCCGTGCCGCATTCTCGTCGAGCCGCCACCCGCCGCCGGCCGCGAGTCGATCGGCAATCGCGCCGGCCACCAACAGATCCTCGTCGGTCGCTTGACCGTCCGTCCCGGCGCAAACAATGTCCACGCGCTGGTCCTCTTCAAGAGCCGCGCAAACGGCCGAAAGGTTCGCCAGCGCGGCCACCAGCACCCGCCGTGCCGCGCGGCAATGCAGCAGGGCCTTGGTGCCGTTGGTGGTGGTGAGCACGACGTACCTGCCGCCCACGCGCTGGGCCGTGAACTCGGCCGGCGAATTGCCCAGGTCGAACCCGGCGATCGGCAGTCCGCCGCGCTCGCCGGCCAGGAGCGTGAGCCCGCAGGGAAGATGGGCGGCCCGCTCGCGTGCTTCGTCGATGGTGAGGCACGGCACGACCGCCCGCGCTCCCGCGGCCAGCGCGTAGACGATCGTTGTGGTGGCCCGCAACGCGTCGATCACCACGGCGGTGCCGCCGGCCAGCGTGTCGGGCGACACCCGTTCCGGCAGCAAATGAACGTTGAGCTGTTGCAAACGCACGCTCCCCTGACCGGCTGGCGCCGCGCGGTCCCCATCAATCCAAAATCCAGAATCCAAAACGAATCCCCATGATAGCGTTCCTTCCACAATTCCGCCTTCCCTCTCATTCTTTATCGGTGGGCATCCGCATCATCTGTGGATGGGCTTCTTCGTCTGTGGATCGTCTTCCTCGTGCCTGATCTCGTCTGCCGAGAATGGTGCGCCGTCGTTACAATGCCGCCATGGCTTACGCGTCGCTGGCAGAATTCCTGGGCGAACTGGCAGGCGACGGTGAGCTTGCGCGCATCAAGGCCGAAGTGGATCCGGCCCTCGAAGTCGCCGAGATCACGCGCCGCGCGGCGCGCGGCAATGGCCCGGCGCTGTTGTTCGAGAACGTGCGCGGCGCGTCGTCGGCCCTGGTGACGAATTTGCTGGGCAGCGAGGCCCGGGTGTGCCGCGCGCTGGCCATCGATTCGCTCGACGCGATCGCCGCGCGCATCGACTCGCTGATCGACGAGCACACGCCGCGGAACTGGTTCGAACGCCTCAAGACGAGCGCCGACGCGACCGGCGCCGACAAGTTTCGCCCGAAACCCGTCAAATCCGGCCCGTGTCAGCAAGTGGTGCGGCTCGGCCGCGACGTCGAGCTGAACGCCTTGCCGCTGGTCAGCCAATGGCCGGGCGAAACCGGCGCGGCGCTCACCGCGGGCCTGGTCATCACGCACGATCCGGCCGCTCCCGACAAACGCTCGGCCACGGTCTGCCCGCTCGTGGCGCTCGACCTCAATCGCCTGGCAGTGATCGAGGATCCGGCCAGTGCCCTGGCGCGCCAGTGGGGAGCCAGCAAACAAGCCGGCCAGCGCATGCCGGTGGCAGTGGTTCTGGGCGGCGATCCGGCCTGCCTGGTGGCGGCGCATCTGGATCTGCCGCCGGGCGTCGATTTCTATCACCTGACCGGCTTGCTCCGGGCCAAAGCGCTCGACGTCGTCACCTGCCGCACGCATGCGTTCGAGGTGCCGGCCGAGGCCGACCTGATTCTCGAAGGCTATCTCGATCCCGACGTGCCGCCGGTGCCGGTGACCTGTGGCAGCGGCGGCGGTCATCTGGGGTTGGCGCGACGGGCGCCCGTGCTGCAGGTGTCGGCCATTACCCAGCGCACGCACGCCGTCGTGCCGGCCGTCATCCAGTCGCACGCACCGGGCGAGGCCGGCGCTCTTTTGAAAGTGCGCGAGCGCATGCTGCTGCCGGCTTTGCGCACGCTGGCGCCGGCACTGGTCGATCTGCACCTGCCCGCGCTCGGCGGGTCGCTGTCCTACGCGTTCGCCTCGCTGGCGAAAACCTATGCCTATCAGGCGCGCCAGGTCGCCAGTGCGCTATGGGGGTCGGCAGCGCTGGCCGGCGCGCGCGTGCTGGTGCTGGTCGACGCCGATGTCGATGTGCGCGACGTGCGCGGGATCCTCGCCGAAATTGGGGCCCACGCCTCGCCCGACCACGATTTCTTTTCCTACGAGGGCCCCCTCGCGGCCGCCGGGCACGGCGGCGAGCCGGCGGCGCTCGGCCGGCATTTCGGCGTCGACGCCACCAGCAAGCTTCCCGGCGAGCACCCTGGCCCTGCCGCGCAGCGATTCAGCGGCAGCGCCGAGATTGCGCGGCTGGTGAGCCAGCGCTGGGCCGAATACGGGCTGCCGCCCGAGCGAGCGTGAGTCAGCGTGCCTGACAATTTTCGACGCTCACGCAATCAGGTAGCGGACCGACCACGCCAAAATGTCGGGTGCCATGCTTGCGTTTGCGCAAGCATGCTCACGTGGCGTGAGCATGGCACCCAGTAGTTTGCACCTGATCGTGCATGACACTGATGCGTGGTCGGTCCAGCAGGTCAGGATTCATCCTGACAAAGAGCCTGTACGGACGACGGTGAGACGTTGAGCACCGCAGGTGCGATCGATACCAGCCTTGGGCAACGCCCAAGGGTAGTCGCGGCCGCGACACCATTGAGCCAAGTTCACCTAGGGCTGCGCTCTAGGCTGGAATTGGTTGGGCCTTTGGCCCACGAAATACCAGCCAGTTGGTATCTGCATGTCGATCGCACTCACACATCTGCGGACGACATTTTGCAACCACACCGTCGGCGGCTTATCATCCGACGTAGTGCTCGTCGCGGCAGGTCCCACACAAACTGAGTAACTTTATCCCATGCGCCCCGTCCTCCTCCATTCGCAATTGTTGGCGGTCACTGTGTTACTGGGCGTCGCGGTCGCGCCCGTTGCCGTCGTCGCCGCCGACGACCAGCTCGCGGAAAATGAGCTACGCTCACAAATCGACGCCACGTTCCAGGACTACGATCGTTGGGACCGCCCAGGCATCGCGCTGGCGGTGGTCAAGGACGGCGCGCTGTTCTACGCCCGCGGCTACGGCAGCGCCAACCTGGAGTACGACGTCCCGATCACGCCCGCCACGGTGTTCCACGTGGCCAGCGTGTCGAAGCAGTTCACCTGCTTCGCCGTGCTGCTGTTGGCGGCCGACGGCAAGTTGTCGCTCGACGATGACGTGCGCAAGCACGTGCCCGACGTGCCGGATTTCGGCACGCCCATCACGCTGCGCCAGTTGATGCACCACACCAGCGGGCTGCGCGACCAGTGGGCGCTATTGGCCATGGCCGGTTGGCGGCTCGACGACGTGATCACGCGCGAGCACATCCTGAAGCTCGTGCGCCGCCAGCGCGAGCTGAACTTTCCGCCGGGCACGGAGCACCTCTATTGCAACACGGGCTACACGCTCTTGGCCGAAGTGGTCGCCAACGTCTCGGGCAAATCGTTCCGCGCGTATTGCGACGAGCGCATCTTCAAGCCGCTGGGCATGACGCACACCCACTTCCACGACGACCACGAGGAGCTGGTGCCCAATCGGGCCTATTCCTATTCCAAGCACGGCGACACCTATCGCGCCAGCGTCTTGTCGTATGCCAACGTGGGCGCCACCAGCCTGTTCACCACGGCCGAGGATCTGGCCCGCTGGCTGGTCAACCTCGACGACGGCCGCGTGGGCGGCGCTACGCTCGCTGAGCAGATGCAAACCAAAGGCGTGCTCACAGGCAGCAAGGAGATCGACTACGCGCTGGGGCTGACCGTCAAACCGTTGGGCCAGGTGACCGCCGTGGGACACAGCGGATCGGACGCGGGCTATCGCACGCACGTTGTGCGTTTTCCAGAGGCCAGGCTGGGCATCATCGTGCTCGGCAACTTCGCCTCCTGCGATGCCGGCGGCGACGCCATGAAAGTGGCCCGCATCATGCTGGGCGACCGGCTCGATTCGCCCGACAAGAACTCCGACAAGAAGCCCGACGCGCCGCCGCAAACTGCCAGCGCCGACAAGCCGGCCACCGACAAACCGGCGGATGCCAAACCGGCCGAGGGCGCCGACAAGCCCAAGACCGAAGCGGACGAGCCAAAAACTCAGCCGGTCGACGTGCCGCTGGCCACGCTGCAAAAGTACGTGGGCCTGTACAAAATGAGCACCGGCGGCACGGTCGAGATCGAACTTCGCGAGAACAAACTGACCGCCAAAATCATCGACGACGACATGGAGCTGGTGCCGGTTTCGCCGACCGAGTTTCTTATCAAACAGGTCGAGGCGCGTGTCACGTTCCCCAGCACGGAGGCCGAGCATGCCGATGCGTTCACCGCCGTTGTGGGAGGCGCCAAGCTCGAGGGCACGCGCGTGAGCACCACTGAAGCAATCGATCTCGCCCCATTCGCCGGCCGCTACACGAGCCCTGAGCTGGAAACGAGCTATGACATCGTCGTCGACGGCGATCATCTGGTCGCGCGCCACCAGCGCCATGAAGACATCCGCCTGACCCACACCACGGGCGACGAGTTCGCCGGCAGCACCTGGTTCATCCAGGGCCTGAAGTTCCAGCGCTGCGCCGACGGCAAGATCACCGGCCTGGTGGCCTCGAACGGCCGCGTGCGGAATTTGAAGTTTGACCGCGCGGCGGAGTAATTCTTTCCGGGTTGTAGCGGAACTCGCCAGAGTTCAGATCGTTGCTAACGAGGGCCGTTACGACACACGGAGTGTGTCGACTACACTAACCGAAGCGCCAGCCAGGGTGAGAAGCCACCACTACCAAAGCCATCGCTCGCGCCTCGGGTTGGTGTGATTCGCCCTCGCTCGCGCGTCGGGTTAGTGTGAATCGCCATCGCTCGCAAACCGGGCTTCTGCGTTCGCCAACCCACGACAGGTAGCCTGCCCCGCCATCTGCGGTTAACTCCTCCCGCCCGGGCCGGTTATCATGGTGGATTGCCCTGACCCACCCGTAGCCGGTTGAATCTCTCGATGGCGGTCGACAAGTCCACAGCCCGCGTACGGCAAATGTTCGGCGAGATCGCCGGCCAGTACGATTTTTTGAATCACCTGCTGTCGATGGGCGTCGACGTGTACTGGCGCCGCCGCACGGTGCGCAAGGTGCCACCGCAGGGCGACGCACCGGTGCTCGACCTGTGTACCGGAACGGGCGATCTGGCGCTCGCCTACAGCCGCGCGTCGCGCGGCCGCACCCCGGTCGTGGGGGCCGACTTCTGCCAGCCGATGCTCGCCATCGGTCGCGACAAGGCACGTCGGGCTCAGGCCGAGCAGGTGACGTTCGTCGAGGCCGATGCCCAGAACCTGCCGTTCGCCGCCGACACGTTTCAGATCGTTTCCGTGGCCTTTGGCCTGCGCAACGTGGCGGACACTGACCGCGGGCTGCGCGAAATGCTGCGCGTCTGTCGGCCCGGTGGCAAGATCGCCGTGCTCGAATTCTCCATGCCCACCCGGCAACCGGTCCGCGCCATGTATAGCTGGTATTTTCGCAACGTGCTGCCGCGCATCGGCCAGGCGGTGGCGCGCAACGGCAACGGCGCGTATCACTATCTGCCGGACAGCGTGGGCGAGTTTCCACAGGGCGAGGCACTTTGCACGCGGATGCGCGCGGCCGGGGCGCGCGACGTGCGACACTATCCGCTCACGCTCGGCGTGGCCACACTGTACGTCGGCAGCAAATGATGGCGCTACCAATGAATCCCGCTGCGGTCAATCAGCGAGCGAACATCGTGCTGGCCATCAGCGGCGCCAGCGGCGCGATCTACGCGCTACGCCTGTTGCAGGTGCTGCTGGCCGCCGACGTGCGCGTGCACCTGGCGATCAGCCCTGCCGGAGCGCTCGTGCTGCGGCAAGAGCTGGGCATTGAACTGGACCTGAACCGATTTCAGCCGGCTGCATTGGAACTTTCGGACAGTGCCGGCCGGGCAAAGCTATCGCCAGCGATGGCCGCGATGCTGGCGCGGCCTATCGCCGGATCCCGCGGCGCGGCGGACGTGTCGAGCCCAGCGCCAACCTTGGGCGGCGAACTTGTCTACCATCATTTCCAGAACCTGCTCGCGCCGATCGCCAGCGGATCGTTTCTGACCGCCGGTATGGTGATCTGCCCTTGCTCGGGCAGCACGCTGGGGGCCGTCGTGCACGGCACGGGCGAAAATCTCATTCACCGCGCAGCGAGCGTCCACCTGAAAGAGCGCCGCAAGCTGGTGCTCGTGCCGCGCGAGACGCCGCTGTCGACCATTCAGCTCGAAAACATGCGCCGCGCGGCCGAAGCCGGCGCGGTCGTGCTGCCCGCCATGCCCGGCTTCTACCATGGCGTGGAATCGCTCGGCGATCTGGTGGATTTCGTCGTGGCCAGAATTTGTGATCAACTGGGCGTCGAGAATCAGCTCATGCACCGTTGGGGAACGTAGCAGGGCGAACCATCGAGGCAATTCGCACTGGCGAGACGCCAGTGGCACCGCGCAAGACGAACGCACTGGCAAAATGCCAGTGCCACCAAAGGATCCATGTTCGAAAAGCTCCGCCACATCCTGGAGATGATCCGCTTCAGCCACACGCTGTTTGCGTTGCCGTTTGCCATGCTGGCGGCCGTCATGGCGTGGACAGCCGGCGCCCGCAGCGAGCCGCCCGTGCCCTGGCGCTGGCAGCAGCTCGTGGGCATTGTCGTGTGCATGGTCGCCGCGCGCAGCGCCGCCATGGCATTCAACCGCATTGCCGACTGGCGCCAGGACGCCGAGAATCCGCGCACGGCCAGGCGGCACATTCCGGCCGGCACGCTTTCCGTGGGCAGCGTGGTAGTGTTTGCCGCGGCCAGCTCGCTGGCCTTTGTCGCCGCCACGCTCTTGTTCCTGCCAAATCGCTTGCCGCTGTACCTGGCGCTGCCGGTGCTGGCGTTTCTGTTGGCTTACAGCTACACCAAGCGTTTCACGGCCGCCGCGCATTTTTGGCTGGGCGCGGCGCTGATGCTGGCGCCCATTTCCGCCTGGATCGCCATCCGCGGCGAACAAGTGCTGGCCGATCCGGCCGATCTGCTGCCGGCCGTGGTGCTGGGCGGCGCCGTGCTGCTGTGGGTCGCCGGCTTCGACATCATCTATGCCTGCCAGGACGTCGAGTTCGATCGCCAGGCTGGGCTGCACAGCGTGCCGGCGCGGCTGGGCGTGGCCCGGGCACTGCGGCTGGCGGCCGCGTGTCACCTGGGCATGGTACTGCTCTTGGCCGCGCTGGCCTGGGTTTTTCCGCCCCTGGGATGGATCTACGGCCTGGGCGTGGCGGCCGTAGCGGCGCTTTTGGTCTACGAACACCGCCTGGTCCGGCCCGACGACTTGGACCGCGTGAACGTGGCGTTCTTTCAGGTCAACGCCGTCGTAAGCATCGGCCTGTTTCTGGTGGGCAGCTTGGACTTGTTCACTTCGGCCGCCATGTTACGCTGAGGACGAATGAACCGCGGAGAATCGCAGAGACGACGATAGCTCCACGACATCTGTGGATAGGTCCCTGGTAGAAAGCAAGCATCGGTGGGAATGATGATCCGATCCAACGAGCCCACGCTGGCATCGATTCGCGAGAAGGTCGCGGCCGGCCAGCGGCTGTCACTCGAGGACGGCCAGTTTCTCTATCGGCCCGAGGTGCCGCTGCCCGAGGTGGGCGAGCTGGCCAACCTGGTCCGCGAGCGCAAAAACGGCAACCGCGCGTACTACAACATCAACACGCACTTGAATCCCACGAACGTCTGCGTGTACCGCTGCGTGTTCTGCGCCTTTCGCTCCGACCTGCGCAGCCCCAAGGGCTACCTGATGAGCGACGAGGAGATCCTCGCGCGCGGCCGGGAAGCCGTCGATTGCGGCGCGACCGAAATGCACATCGTCGGTGGATTGCATCACCAGATGAAGTACGACTGGTACTTGAATCTGATTCGCATTCTGCACGACGCCTACCCGCGTTTGCACTTGAAAGCCTGGACGGCCGTCGAGCTCGACTGGTTCACGCGCATGACCGGCCGCGACCTGCGCTCGATCCTGGCGGAAATGATGGACGCCGGCTTGGGCAGCCTGCCGGGCGGCGGCGCGGAGATTTTCCATCCCGAGGTGCGCGACCAGATTTGCGAACACAAGGCCGACGCCGGCCGCTGGATCGACACGCACCGCACGGCCCACGAGCTGGGCCTGCGCACCAATGCCACCATGCTCTACGGCCACATCGAAAACGCGTTTCATCGCGTCGATCATCTGGTGCGGCTGCGCGAGCTGCAGGACGAGACCGGCGGCTTTCAAACGTTCATCCCGCTGGCGTTTCATCCGGACAACACGGGCCTGAGCCACATTCGCAAGGCCTCCGGCCTGGTCGACCTGCGCACGATGGCCGTGGCCCGGCTGATGCTCGACAACTTCGACCACATCAAGGCCTATTGGATCATGCTGGGCGTCGGCACCGCGCAGACGGCGCTGGCCTACGGCGCCGACGACCTGGACGGCACGGTGCGCCACGAGCTGATCTATCACGACGCCGGCGCGACCACGCCCGAAGTGCTCTCAGTCGATGAAATTCGCCGGCTGATCGTCGAGTCCGGCCGCGAGCCCGTCGAGCGCGACACGCTCTATCATCGCGTGGTCCGCGAGGGCGCCGCCTGGCAAACGGCCGAGTCGCTGGCGACAGGGTAGGGAGCGCTCACCTCGGCCGCGGCGGGGCATTCGCAAACTCTCCGTCGTCCACTTCCGGCGAATCGACGTCCTGCTCTCCGTACAGCTTCTTTTCCCGCGCCAGCCTCGCCAGCTTTTCATACTGCGCGCGAAAGTGCTCCAGCTGCTGATCGTCCAGCTCTTCCAGGTCCAAAAGCGCGTTGTGTGCGCCTTGCGTCGAGCGAATCAGCTCGTCGAGCTTGATCTGCATCGCCTCGGTGTCGCGAATCTGCGTGTTCTGAATCAAGAACACCATCAGAAAGGTAATGATCGTTGTCGACGTGTTGATCACCAGTTGCCAGGTGTCGCTGAAGCCGAACAGCGGCCCGGTCACGGCCCACAGAATCAATATGCCGGTGGCAGCTGCAAAGACGGTCGGCCGGCCCGTGAGGTTCGACAACCGCCGGGCAAACACGGAAAACCAGGACGCGTTCATGATCGCTCGCGCGGCTAGTCGCAGCCGCGCCTCCAGGCCAACCCGCCGTGAGGCGGGAGCATCTCGCACGCAAGTATTCTACACAGCCGAACCGCGCGCGACTTCGAGAGCGCCCGTTAGCCTTTGGGCCCACCCGATCGCGGAAAGAACGCCCCGGTGCTCGCGCGGTAAGCCCGATACGGCTCGCCAAAACGCGCCAACAGCCGCGCCTCTTCGCGCGGCGTGCGCAGCACCAGCAACGTCATGACAACGATTCCGCACAGGCCGATGGCCGCATTGGCCGAGAGCAATGTGACCGAGAGCATCGCCAGCGCCGCGGTCACGTAGAACGGATGCCGCACGTACCGATACGGCCCATGCGTCACCAGCGTGGCGTCAGCGCGCGGGGCCACGGTGTCGGTCAGGTTCTTGCCCAACGCGCGGAGCGTCCAGTACATCATGCCGGCGCCGGCAATTCCCACGGGCACTCCCAGCAAGCGCACCCGCGCCGACAGCGGCAACTGTGCCCAGGTCAACCAGTCCGGATCGATGAGGTATCCCAGCGTCAGCAGCCAGAGCGCCGCTCCGGCGAGCCGCAGCGCCACGGCCAGCACCAGGCCTTCCTCGCGGCGATCGAACTGTTCGCCGGAGTGCGCTCGCGCGCGGTGATACGCGGCCACGCTCATCGTGACCAGCAGCACGGCCAGCAGCGTCAGGCGAAAGAAAAGCTCAGTCAACATGGTTGCTGCACACCGAATGACTGATCCGCACGGAACCGCTGCGAACAAACGGACAGCCAAACCCAAGATCGAACGTCGCCAGGCGAATAGTCCTGTCGTGACCCGCTCGACTTCAGCCGGTCCGGCAAAACCCTCATCAAGATACCAAAGCGATGTCACGCCCGCGGCGCTGGCCCTGGATTTGCTTCGTCGCCTTGGCAATGGCCATTTCCTGGAGCGCGGTCGCGGCAGCGGCGTGGGTCGATCATCCAGCGGGACTTTTTGCAGTCCAGACGCTGGCAAAGTTCGGCCCATCGCTGGCCGGTCTCGCCCTGCTGCTCGCCGGCGAGGGGCTTGCCGGAACTCGATATCGGCTCTGGGCCGCCGTCGCTCGTCCAGCGGGACCGGCCGCCTGGACCATTGTCTTGGTCGGACCGTTTGCCGTGTGGTGTGCAATTCTGGCGGCTTGGCAAGCGGCGGGCGACGCGAATTTACTCCTCGTCTCGTCCGCAATTCCATCCCTCGTGCCGTTATTGCTGCAACGGTTCTTTTTGGGAGGCGGACTGGGCGAAGAAATCGGTTGGCGCGGCTACCTGCTGCCGACGCTCCTCGAACGACACACACCGCTGACTGCCAGCCTGATCGTGGGAATCGTCTGGGGCCTGTGGCACGCGCCCGCATTCTGGGGCTTCACCTCGGGCAAGGAGGGCGGCGCCACCATGCTCGCGCTCTTCACCGTCTACACGGTCGCCCTGTCGGTGCTATTTACGCTGCTTTGGCTGCGCACCGGCGGCAATCTGCTGCTGTGTTGCGTGCTGCACGCTTCGCTGAACGCGACGGAGAACTGGGTCAAAGCGGTCTTCCCTGCGATCGCCGCAGAACCGGAGCCCACGCTGATCTTCGCGGGCACGATCGCCGTCCTCGCGCTATTCGGTGGCGCCATTTTGTGGCTTCGCCCGCAGTCGATCGGACATGGCGGTGCATCGGTCCGCGCGAACGGCGACTAACGGCGTGCGGCCAAACAGCGCCGCCCCTACCACTTCGCCAGCCAATAGGCAAGCGCCACCATGATCGCCAGTACTGCCAGGCCGAACAACCGGCACAGCGCCAGGATGACGAACGAGCCGGCGGCCCGAACTTCCGCGCCCGGGCCTGCCTTGCCCGAGGGCAGCGTCTCGTAATCCCCCAGCGCGAAGCTGGCGATCCGCCGGGGATCTAAAACGGCCACGATGCCGAGCGAACCCAATATCCCCAGCGCAAACCAAACCAGTGGCTCCCAGGAGGATTCGAACTCGGCCAGTAGCAAGCTCATCAGCGGCGATCACTCGGCAAGATTGGGTGCCCTGCTCACGACGCGTGGGCAAGGCCTGCGTCACTCTCATTGCATTCTACGCGCGCACCGCAGCGCGAAAGCAAGTGCCTGGGAAACAGTACCTCACGGCACGGCAGAGTCAAAACCTTGCGATAGACACGGACGGTCCGACCGGCAAAACCGTTTGCCTTTGCCCGGCCCGTAGCGCCGCACGCGCACCGCGTCAGCCGACGTCGCCCAAGTCGAGCGACTTGCCATATCGCACCAGCGCCATCCGCCGCAGCGACGCGTGCTGCGGCTGCGCCAGGCCCGGATCGGCGGCCACCAGCAGCTGCGCATCGCGCCGCGCTTCGGCCACGGTCTCAGCGTCGCGCACCAAATCCGCAATGCGCAACGGCGGCAAGCCGTGTTGCCGCGTGCCCAACAGTTCGCCCGGGCCGCGCAGCACGAAATCAAGCTCGGCCAGGCGGAAGCCGTCGGTGCTCTCGACGAACGCCTGCAACCGGGCAACCGCCTCGTCGGTCGTGGCGTTGCCGAACGCGCAACAATAGCCCGGATGCGCGCCGCGGCTCACGCGCCCGCGCAGCTGGTGCAGCTGCGCCAGGCCAAAGCGCTCGGCTCCTTCGATGGTCATCAGCGTCGCGTTGGGCACGTCGACGCCGACTTCCACGACGCTGGTGGCCACCAGCACCTGCGTTTGTCCGCGGCGAAAGGCATCCATGGCCGCGTCTTTTTCGGCCGGCGACATGCGCCCGTGAACCAGCCCCAGGCGAAAGGCCTCGAGCTCGCCGTTGACCAGCGACTCGTAGGCCTCGTTGAGACTGGTGGCTTGCACCTCGTCGGAGCCTTCTACCAGCGGCACGATCACATAGCCCTGCCGGCCTTCGAGCAGCTTCTTGCGAAAGAACTCCCACCACCGGCCGCGGTCCTCCACCGGCGGAAAATAAGTGTGTACGGCTTGCCGGCCCGGCGGAGCATCGGCCAGCGTCGTCACTTCCAGATCGCCGAACATGGTCATGGCCACCGTGCGCGGAATGGGCGTGGCGGTCATCACCAGGTAGTGCGGCTGCACGGTGACATTCTTGAGCGCGGCCCGCTGCCGCACGCCGAACTTGTGCTGCTCGTCGATCACCACCAGTCCCAACCGCTGATACGGCACCTCGCCCGACACCACGGCCTGCGTGCCCACCACGATCTGCACTTCGCCGCTTTCGATCTCCGCCAGCAGCGCCTGTCGGGCCTTGGCCGTTTGGCCGCCGCTCACCAGCCCCAGCCGCGTGTGACTGCCGGCCAACAGCCGGCTCAGCGTGTCGACGTGCTGCCGCGCGAGCACTTCGGTGGGCGCCATCAGCACCACCTGCGTCTTGTGGGCCACGGCCAACAACATGGCATACACCGCCACGATCGTCTTGCCGCTCCCCACGTCTCCCTGCAGCAGCCGGTTCATCGGGTGCGGGCGGCCCATGTCGGCCGCGATCTCGGCGATCGCCGCGTTCTGGCCCGGCGTCAGCTCGAAGGGTAGCAGCCGGCGAATGCGGGCGTCGATCTTCGGCGTCAGCTCCAGCGGCAGCGACCGCTCGGAATCGTGAATCTGCTGCCGCTTCACCGCCAGGGCCAGCTGCAGGATGAACAGCTCCTGATAGATGAACCGCCGCCGGGCCGACTCCAAGTCCGCCTGGCTGGAAGGAAAGTGCAGTTGCGGCAGGGCCGTGTGAATGGGGAGCAACTGGTGCTGTTCCAGATACTCGGCCGGAAACACTTCTTCCAGGGCCTCGACACATTCGTCGAGCGCCCGCCGCACCAGGTTGCGCACGTGCCGCTGCCCCAGGCCCTCAGTCAGCGGATAAACGGGTAGCAACTGGCCCTCGGGCGGAGGCCCGTCGCTATCGACCACGCGGACCCGCGGATGCACCATTTCCCAGCGCGTGCTGCGCCGCTTGGGCCGGCCCGAAATCAGCACCGTCTGCCCGCGCTGAAACTTATCGCGCAGGTAGGGCTGATTGAACCACACGGCCCGCAGATGGTCGTTACCCTGCCGCACCAGCAGGCCGAGCACTGAGCGGCCGATGCCGCGCTCGGCCAGGTCCACTTCCTCAACCGTGCCCAGCACGCTGACCAGCGTGCCTTCCTCCAGCTGATCGATCGTGCGCAGATCGGTGAGGTCTTGATAATCGCGCGGAAAGAAGAACAGCAAATCGCGCACGGTCCGCACGTCGAGCCGGGCCAGAAGCTCCGCGCGCGCCGCGCCGCAGCCTTTGAGAAACTGCACGTTCGTCGTCAGGTCGGCGGCGTGGCGCGGCGCTTGCTTGTCGTGGGCACTGGTCATGATGGCATTGTACGGCAGCAACAGGCAGGAGGCTGGAGGGGAGCAGATTTTGAGTTTTCGAATTTGGATTCGCCGTTGCGGCTCTTCGTTCTCCCTCCAGTCTCCAGTCTGCGGCCGCCAGCCTCCAGCCTGTTGCATCGCCTATAGCCTAGAACCTGCACAGCCGGTATCCTCCACGCCATGCAATCCAAGGCACATGAGCAAGGCGGCGAGCTGCCGGAAGTCGAGCTCTTTACCGACGGCGCGTGCAGCGGCAATCCCGGCCCCGGCGGCTGGGCCTTCATCCTGCGCCATCCCAAGACCGACAAGGAACTGGAGCGCTCCGGCGGTGAACCGCAGACCACGAACAACCGCATGGAGCTGATCGCCGTGGTGCGTGGACTGGAGGCCCTGAAACGGCCCTCGCACGTCAAGCTCATGACCGACAGCGTCTACGTCGGCAAGGGTTTGAGCGAATGGATGGCCAAGTGGAAGGCCAACGGCTGGCGTCGCCGCGAAGGCCAGCAGTGGAAAGAAGTGAAGAACGAGGACCTGTGGCGCGAGCTGGACGCGCTGATTCACCGCCACCAGCTGACATACATCCGCGTGGCCGGCCACAGCGGCCATCCCGAAAACGACCGCTGCGACGAACTGGCCGTGGCCGCGTATCAGCGGTTTCTCAAGCGCCGGTAGTGGCCCTATTCCCTATTCCCGGCTCTTCAGAACTCGAACTTCGCCGGCGACTGCTGCGGCCCGACGCGGCCGATAACCACCTCGGCGATCGAGTAGTCTTCGCCCGGCACCGGCAAACCCGCCACGCGGCGCAGCGTGGCCAGCTGGCCGATGTGCGTCAATGCGTCGGCAATCGGCCCTTGCAGCAGGCTCTCGGCGGAGCAGGACAGGGGTGCCTCACGCGCGAGCGCCGCATCCAATTGCGCGAGCGTGGCGTAGTAGCGGTCAACCGCGGCGGTCCACGTGCGCGGCGCCTCCGGCTGCCAGCTCTCGTCGCCGCTTGTCGCCCGCACGGCCCAAGAGAGCACGTCGCCCATGTGCGCCAGGATTTCCAAAGCCGATCGCGTATCCGCCTGAATCCGCACGTCGCCAAAGCCGGCCGGCGCGCCGCGCATGACCTTCCCGCCGCGATAGGCCAGCGTGGCCACGGCGTGACGCAGCAGATGTCGTTCGCCGTCGAGCATCGGAGGTGATTTTGGATCGCGGATTACAGCGGGAACCGGGTAGAACGTAGATCACGCGAGCAACAGAATGGTTAGGACACCCAGCAGCACGACTAAGCCCGTGGCGGCAACAATGAGCCAGTTCGTTCGCGGTTGACGGCGATCGCTGGTAAAGCTTAGCCCCAGACTCGTCAGCACGAGCACCACGCTCACCACGCCCTTGGCCGTTTTCGACAGCCCGGTATTGAAGTCAGACAGGCCAAACCAGACCGCGAACATCGTCGTGATGCCAAACAGGGCCGCCAGGCTGAACTGCGGCACCTGTTTGCCCTGTTTCAAGCCGTCCGTGCCCCAGATCAGGAAGACGATGCATGTCTCCAGCCAGCTGCGCTGCGCAGCGCGATCGTTGATGAGCTTGTCGCTGCTGCTGGCTGGTTCTTGCACCTGCGCAGAAGCGCTGTCTCCTGAACCCGGATAGTCAGCCGCCGGTTCACGATCCGATTTACGCGGCGAGCCAAGCGGAAGCCAGCCGAGCATTATGATCATCAAGCCCAAGATGCCCAAAATGAAAAGGCCGATGAGTTTCAGCGGCAGCAACAACAGTTCAGCGAACCATTGCCGACTCCACAATGTTGGCCCCAGCGGTTTTGGCGCCGACGGCGGAATCGGCTTCATATGGGCGCGGAACGCCGCAAGCCGACTCCCCAGTGCGTCGCTCCGTTCTCGCAATTCGTGCCAATCGCTCTCACCCATACGGTGCATTCTACCAACCGCGCAAAAAGAAAGCCGCCACACGGCGGCCCTGACCCCTCAACCCTGATCCCTCGCCCCTAGCCTCCGTCCCCAACCACTGCCGGAGCCTCCAGTGCGTGCGGCGTGTCGCTGCGGCGGAAGTGCGCCGCGTCGTCGATCACCGCCGGCAGGCCGGCATCGTGTCGCGGCACGTCGCTACGCGTCCACGGCAGGCGAATGGTAAACGTGCTCCCTTTGCCCAGCTCGCTGGAGAGCGAAACTTCGCCGCCCAACAGCTTGCACAGCTCCTTGACGATCGACAGCCCCAGGCCCGTGCCGGAGTATTCGCGGGTCATCGCGTCGCCGCCGGTGAGCACGGTCGTGCCTTGGCGGAACTTTTCAAAAATCGCCACCTGGTCTTCCTCGGCGATGCCCACGCCGGTGTCCGCCACCTCCATCACCAGCATATTGCCCGCGCCGCGCCGCGCGCTCACCGTGATGCGGCCCCCCTCGGGCGTGAACTTGATGGCGTTCGACAGCAGGTTGTTCAAGATCTGCTGCACCTTGGCCTGATCCTGAAACATGTCGGGCAGTCGCGGCTCGATCTCGCATTCCAGGTCGATGTTCTTCCGTTCCGTCAGCGGCCGGGCCATGTCGCACTGCGCCGTGATCACGCTGTCGACGCGGAAGTCCGACAGCCGGACCTCCATCTTGCCGCTTTCGATCTTCGCCAGGTCCAGAATGTCGTTGATCATCTCCAGCAGCACTTTGCCGGAGGTCTGAATGTTCCGCACGTACCGCTTTTGCTTGTCGTCGAGCGAGGCGATCGACTCCAGCACGTCGCTAAAGCCGATGATCGCATTGAGCGGCGTGCGCAGCTCGTGGCTCATCGTGGCCAGGAAGTCGCTTTTCATGCGGTTCATTTCATACAGCCGCATGTTGGCCTGGGCCAGCTCGTCGACCTTCACGTTCAAGCTGCCGTTCACGTGCTTCAGTTCGTCCTGGTTGCTGGCCAATTGCCGCAACATGCGGTTGAAGGCCGTGGCCAGCTTTTCGAACTCGTCGCCCGTGTGCAGCTCGGCCCGCAGGGCGATATCGCCGTGGCTGATCCGCTCGCTCACGTCGCGCAGGTGCTCCAGCGGCTTGACGATCACATAGCGCACGATCGCATAGCTGGCCAGCATCGCCAGAAACACGGTGATGATGGCCGTGCCCAGCAAGATCGCGTTGTTCAGGCTCAAGGCCGATTGCGTCTTGTCATCCGGCAAGCTCACCTTGGCGATGGACACGAGGTCGCCAATCTCCAGCTCCGTGCCCATGCCCGCGATGCCGATGTTCTGGCTCGCGTGGCACAGCGCGCACTGGTTGTTGGTGATGCGGATCGGCTTGTAGTAGTGGTACTCGGGCTTGCCGTTGACGGTCACGTGATGGTCGAGCTCTTCGGGAGCGCCGGTGCCGGCCAGGTCTTCGGCCGAGGGGGCTTTGCGCTTCGGGAATTTCGCCAGGGCCTGATGCTCGAACTCGTCTTGCGGTCCGTCCGGGCCGCTGGGTTGAATGAACTTCCACTGATACTGCCGGCTGGCCAGGCCTTGACGCAGATCTTCGACCAGGTCGCCGAACGACTCGCCCGACTTCTGGTCCTCGTCGCTCTGCCAGCTCTTCCAGTGGTGCATCACGATGATGGTCTCGACCAGGCCGCGGGCACTCTCGCGACTGGCCTCGTACACGAGCTCTTTCGTGTTACGGCCGTACCACCAGAAGCTGCCGGTGATCAGGATCAACAGGCAGGCGCCGAACAGGAAGCGGCACTTCCGCTCGAGACTGGTCTCGCCGAGAACGCGTTTGAGCGAGCGATAAGACATGTGGATGCCACTGGCGGCTTGACCGCCGGTGCCGTGGTGGACCGACCAGGTTTACTTGTCGGGTGGCACGGGCATCTTGCCCGTGAGAATGCGCGCACTGGCGAGACGCCAGTGCCACCCGTGCATGACCGACCTCGGGTCTGCCCACTTTCTATAGTTTACGGCCCCGCGACAGCAAACTCCAAGAGGAAAAGGGCCCGGCCAGGGCGGCCAACGCTGCCGGACTGGCCGACGACTGAGCCTCCAGCCTGCCGCCTGCTAAAGCATATCCAACGGATCCACGTCGACGATCCATTGCACGTCTTGGGGCGGTTTGAGTCCCGCGGTCGCAGCGCGCACTGCGGCGCGTAGCGCCCCGCCATCGCGCCCGTGCACTTGAATCTGGTAGCGATGCTGACCGCGCAGTTTCGGAATCGGCGCCGGCGCCGGGCCCAGCGCGCGGCACGGAAACTCGGCGCCAGCAAGCGCCTCGCGCACGCGCCCGGCGATCATCTCGGCAAACGGCATGCACGTGGTCTCGAGCGCCCCGCGCACCACGATTCGAATCATGGCGGCAAACGGCGGGTAGTCGAGCATCTCGCGCGCCGGCAGCTCGCCCGCGGCGAACGTCGCGTAGTCGTGCCGCATGGCCGCGATGATCGCGGGATGGTCAGGGCTGAAGGTCTGCACCAGCACGCGGCCCCCCTTCTCGCCGCGCCCGGTGCGGCCCGCCACTTGCGTGACCAGCTGAAAGGTGCGCTCCGCCGCGCGAAAATCGGGAAAGTGCAGCGCCGTGTCCGCGTTGATCACGCCCACCAGCGTGACGTTGGGAAAGTCGAGCCCCTTGGCGATCATCTGGGTGCCGACGAGAATCCGCACTTCGCCTGCGCGAAACAGCTCCAGGGCGTCGGCGTGGCTGCCGTGCTTCTGCATCGTGTCGCTATCCATGCGCAGACAGCGATGCTTCGGGAAACGGGCCTTCACTTCCGCTTCGAGCCTTTGCGTGCCCAGCCCGCCGTAGCGAATGCCTTGAAAGCCGCACTCGGGACACTTGTCCGGCGCGGGCCGCTCGTAATCGCAGTAGTGGCACAGCGCCACGTGCTTGGCCAGATGATGCGTCAGCGCGATCGCACACTCCGGGCAGCGCACCACGTGCCCGCAGGCGTTGCACTGGATATGCGTCGAATAGCCGCGCCGGTTGAGCAGCAAAATCGCCTGCCCGCCCTCGCGCAGGGCCACCTCCATCGCCCCGTGCAACTGCCGGCTGATGGCCCCGCGGCTGCGGCGGTCGCGAAACTCCAGCCTGAGATCGATGGCGACCACGCTCGGCAGCGGCCGGTCGAACACGCGCGCGGGCAACGACACCAGCTGATACTCGCCGGCGAGCGCCCGGTGCCAGCTTTCCAGCGACGGCGTGGCCGAGCCCAGCACCAGCGGAACGCGCTGCCCGCGCGCCCGCGCGAGCGCCACCTCGCGGGCATGATAGCGCGGGGCGGTCTCCTGCTTGAACGACGATTCGTGCTCTTCGTCCAGGATGATGATGCCCAGGCTGGGCGCCGGAGCGAACACGGCACTGCGTGCGCCGACGACGACTTGCACCCGGCCGGCGGCGATTTCTTCCCAATGCCGGCGCCGCTCGACGTCGCTCAAGTGGCTGTGCAGCACGGCCACGTGGCCAAACCGCGATCGAAAGCGCGCCTCGGTCTGCGGCGTGAGGCTGATCTCCGGCACCAGCACGATCGCCTGCCGGCCAAACGACAGCACCTCGGCAATGGCCTGCATGTAGACTTCCGTCTTGCCGCTGCCGGTCACACCGTGCACGAGGATCGTCCGCTGCTGGCCGGCGTTGAGCGCCGCGGAGATGGCCGCCAGCGCCAGCTGCTGGTCGGCATTCAGCTCCAGTTGTGTCTCGCGGCCGCCGGAGTCGCCGCGCGGCACCAGACCCGCGTCGATGCGCCGCGTTTGGAGCTCCACGAGCCCTTTTTTGGCCAGCGCGCGGATCATGGCGGCACCGCAATCCACCGCCACCAGCAAGCTCGCCACCGACACAGCTTCGCGCTGGGCCGCCAGGTGGTTGAGGATGCGCGCCTGCTTGGGCGTGACCTTCAGCCGGCTCAGTGCCGCCGCGACGTGATTGGGCAGCACGACGAAGGCCGTTTCCCGCGTACCGGCGCGGCCCCGCACCCCGGCCGGAACAATCGCTTCCAGCACCTGGCCCAGGCCGCACAGATAGTAGTCGGCCATCCACTCGGCGAGCCGCAGCATCGAGGGATTGGCCAGCGCCTGCTCATCGACGACGCCGGTCAGCGGCCGCAGGCGGCGCGGCTCCGCCGTGCGGCTCTCCACGCGCACGCAGTAGCCCACCAGTGCCCGGGCGCCGGAGCCAAAGGGCGCGCGCACGCGCTGCCCGGCCATCACGCGGCCGCAGAGTGCCGGCGGCACCAGGTAATCGAACGGCTGCTGCGGACCCGTCGCGAAAACCACGGTCGCCACCTGCTGATCGCCCGCCTCGTCCTGCTCCCAGGGCGCGGGCTCCAGCTCAAACAGGCTTTGCTGTTGCGGTTTCATGGACATCAGCCCGCAGCGCCAACAAGCGCTGCAACCCCGTTCGGCGTACTCTGTTCCACCCTCGCTCGCGCGCCGGGCTCATGCATCGTCGCCGCTTGGCGGGCGGCGGGGCCAGCGGATAGGATACGTCCGCGGCAGTCACGTCCATTCTCGACATTCCGCCCGCACACGCCAGCGGGCCGGTGCATCATGCGGTTGGGTATTTTCGGAGGCACATTCGATCCGGTCCATTACTGCCACTTGATCCTGGCCGAGTGTTGTCGCGAACAGCTCGCGCTGGACAAGGTGTGGTTTCTGCCGACGGCCGTACCGCCCCACAAGCAACAGCAAGAGCTGACGCCGGGCGAACAGCGGGCGGAAATGCTGGATCTGGCCCTGGGCGGCGACCCGGCCATGGCCGTGTGCCGCTATGAGATTTCGCGCGGCGGCGTGAATTACACGGTCGAGACGCTCGAGAATCACTTCGTGCGCGAGTCTCCCGGCGCGGAATTGTTCTTTCTGATGGGGGCCGACTCGCTGCGCGATCTGCCCAATTGGCGGAACCCGCAGCGCTTGTGCGAGCTCGCCACGCCGGTGGCCGTGAACCGCGGCGGAGACGGCGAGCAAGGCAGCGACCCCACCACGAGTCCCGAATGGGCGGCCCTGGCCCAGGCGTTGCCGCCGGCGCGTTTGCAGGCTATTCGCTCCACGCGTGTCGAGATGCCACGCATCGACATCAGCTCGAGCGAGCTGCGCAGCCTGGTGGCGGCCGGACGCAGCATTCGCTACCGCACGCCGCGCGCAATCGAGAAGTACATCGAGACCCACGGGCTGTACGTTGCCGGCCGGTAAGCTCGCTCACGCCGCCCTGGGCAATTTAAGCAGATTTGGCAATTCAGGAAATGCGATAGCCGCATCACTGGGTGGTGAGATGTCGCGCAGCGCCGCCAGCACCTGCTCCAGCTGCTCGGCCGGTGAAAGAGCCAGGTCGACAAACAGCCAGCGACGGCCCCGCACTTCGCAACCGCCTGCCGAGACGCCGCCCAGCCACTCCTGGCGCACGACGAATCCCAACCGCTCAGCCAGGGCAATGGCTTGTTCCAGCCGTTCGACCGTGTGCATCTTGGCGACCCCTTGCAAAATGCGATCCCGTCGCGCCGGGGAACGGCAGGCAGCAGCGCCTGGGCGCGGGGCGAGATTGTATCGGCTTGGTCTTCAGTTGCCCAGCGATGCCCGTCGATATCGTGCAAAGGCTAAAGCCCGGCGGCTTCTCTAGTTAATTCACGTCGGCGAACCAGGCGGCGAGACTGGGGCCAGGCACGCAAGACGGAGTGTCCTGCGATTTTGGCGAAACGGTTCCGGCGCGATGCACCCCAAAGCAAGCATGTCTCCAGGCGAAACCCCCGCTGTTCCCAGCTTGGAAGAGCAGGTGGCGCTCCTCACCGAGCGCCTCAACCAGGCTCAACGGCTGACGGCGCTTGGCGAACTGGCCAGCACCACGACGCACGAATTCAACAACGTGCTGACCACCATCATCAACTATGCCAAGATGGGACAGCGCCATCGCGACGCCGAAACGCGCGACAAGTGCTTTGAAAAGATCCTCGGTGCCAGCCTCCGAGCCGCCAAGATCACCAACAGCGTGCTAGGGCTCGCGCGCAATCGTTCGCGCGGCATGGAGCCGACGGACATGGTCCGCCTGGTCGAAGACTCGTTGCTGCTGCTGGAGCGCGAGCTGTCGAAATATCGCATCCGGGTCGACAAGCAGCTGCACGTCGTGCCGCAGGCCCTGGTCGACGGCAACCAGATTCAGCAGGTGCTGGTCAACCTGCTCATCAACGCCCGGCAGGCCATGCCCAACGGCGGCCACGTGGCCGTGCGGCTGGGCTTTGATCCGGCCAGCCAGACGGTGGACCTGATGGTGCGCGACACCGGCACCGGCATTCCCGCGGACAAGCTGCCGCGGATCTTCGATCGGTTCTTCACGACCAAGAACGGTCCCGACGCCAGCGGCAAAGGCGGCAGCGGCCTGGGTCTGGCGTTCTGTCGCGACGTGATCGAGGCCCACCAGGGGCGCATTCGCGTGGAGAGCACGCCGGGCAAGGGCACGGCGTTCACGCTCAAACTGCCGGCAGCGCCCACACCGGAGCCAGCGGCACTGCCCATCGACGTGCGCGTGCCGGGCACGGCCCAGAGCCATCCCGCCGGCCGGTAGGCTCGATCGGCGAAGTCGCGTTCTAAAACGCCTGCGGCGCGCCCGAGCCGGCCAGACGCGATTGAATGTGCGCGAGAATCGTCTGCTCCAGCACGACGTCGCGCCCTTGCGGGATCCAGCCCAGCGTCATTTGCTGGCCGGCCACGGGGCTTTCCACGCGCTTCAGCGAGTTGTCGTTGCGCAGCGCGGCGGCATTGGCCAACGTGACGGCACCGCTTTCCGGCCGCACCACGTCTTCCAGCTCCTTGAACACCTGCACGTCGACCAGGAAGCCCTCGGGCGATGGAATCACTCGCACCAGCGCGCGCCGACGCAGCGACTGGGCCGTGGCCTCCCAGCGGTCGTAGGCCGTCACCGAGTCCTTGTTCCATGGCTCAAAGATCGTCGAAGCGCCACGCGGATAGGTCTCGATCTTGCCCTCGGTCAGCAGGTCGCCCATCAACTGCACGCGGTCTTCTTTTTGAATCCGGAAGTAGTCGTCCACCACGTCGACCACCTGGTCCCACACGTAGTCGCGGTCCATCGCGGTGACGACCACCGGATTGGGCATCTGGGCCGGCGGAGCGAAGGACATCTCGGGCGGTGTGTACGAGGTGGGCTGAAACGACTGGCAACCGAGCAACGTCGGCGCGCAGCATCCCACCAGCAGCACGCAGCGTGCGCGCCACGAGCGCAGCAAGTTCAACGGGCGCCGGCCCATGCCATCCATGCAATGAGTGTGACGGATTGCGATTATCGAACAGAATCGCCAGAAATGGGGCGATAGTGTGACGCAAACCCGCCGGGCGAACAAGGTCAGGTGCATCCGTCCCAAAGCGGCCGGCTTGCCAAAGCTACCAGTAAACGGCAGCCGGTGATCAGCTTGCTAGCAGAAAATGGGCGTGGTTCGCTGCGGCGGCGGAAACGGCTACTTGCGCCGCGGCCTATGGGCCAACCCTCCGGCCTCCAGCCTTCCGCCTCTTTCAATACCCCGAGTCGATCGCCAGCCGGTGCTTCAGCTCTTCGAACTCGGCCATATAGCTTTCGTTCGACGAGTGGACGTGCTCGGCCTCGGTGATGAACTTCATCTGGTCGTCGCACGGCACGCAATGGCCGGCGAAGATGCGCTCGTAGTCGCGCAGGTCCTGGCCATACACGATCAACAGCTTGTGCTCGTCGAACTGCACTTCCTGCGGGATCGACGGATTGAGCACCGCGATGCCCGTGCAGCCGTCGTTGATCAGCAGATCCTCGTAGTCGTAGAGAATGCTCTTGAGCACGGGCAGATCGATGTGCTCGCGATACAGATCGACGTGGCCGTTGTTTTCGCGGTTGTGGCTGGTCTCCAGCACCACGTCCACTTCCGGGCCAAGCGGGTCGAGAATGTCCAAAAACGTCTCGAACAGCATTTCCTTGCTGGCGGCGCCCATCAGCACCGGCACGTTCGATTTCGACGACTCGTCGCGATACACGTCGTGGCGATAGCCCTGACGGGGAATCACTTGCAGGTCGTACGACGGCCGCACCGCGCCGGTGAGCGTGAAATCGCCATAGCGCGCGACTCCCAGGTGGGCTTCCAGCTCCTCGTCGCTGAGGTGCTCAAAGCTGCTGGCGGCGTGCTGCGGCATTCCGTCGCGGAACACGTTGCGGAAGATCTTTTTCAGGAAACCCATCGGCGACCCCAAAAGTGATGGCAACCACGAGTCCGTGGTCGGAAAACGCGCGACTCGACATGAAAGTTTAGGTCACGCGGCGAAGTGGCTTCTAAGTATTAATCTCAGCCTGGTCGTCAAGTTATTCGCAGCCGCAAATTCGCCCCTGCACAGGCCGCAAAATCGGGCCTTTCCGGCCCACGTTTGGGGACCAAGAGGCGGCGGCCAAACCCGGCATTACGCACGCCGCCAAGACCGGGCCGCCGGCGAATAAAGAAATCTAGCACCCGTTTCAGGCGCGGCCACGGGCCGCGCGGGCGACCGCCGAAATGTTGCGCCCTCCCCTGGAAAACTCGGGCGAAAGCAACGCCTGTGCCTTCGCTACGGCTTTCGCAATCGGCCCGTTTCGCCAACGCCACGTTGTGGCGTTTCGCGGACACCTGGGCTGGCCCCCGGCGAACTCGCGCTGGCGCGCGCTGGCCGACGGCGATACAATCCCCTCATACGCTCCTGTGCCTTGTGCGCACCGTTGCCCGCGCAACCCGCGCTGCGTTCACCCGCCTGCCTCTTGCCATGCCAAGCCGCCGAGCCCTTGGACTTGCAACCCTGCTGGGAGTCCTTTGCGCAGTATGCAGTTGCCAACGCAGCGCCGCGCCACCGCAAGCGTCCGCCCACGCCACGGCCGGCGACGTGCAGAGCGACTGCTGGGACGCACTGTTTCTGAAGGGCGCTCGGATTGGTTACGGCCACACGCTGGTGCGCAAGGTCGAGCGCAACGGCCGGAAGCTTGTGGAAACCGACGCGCTGAGCCATTTGCAGCTCACCCGTTTTGGACAGCCGGTCGAGCAAGACCTGAAACTCGCCACGCTGGAAACGCCGGAGGGCCAATTGCTCGAGTTTCGCACCGAGGTCGCCATGGGGCCCGGCCCGGTCGTTACAACCGGACACGTCGACGGCGACCTACTGCTGATCGACATCGACGACCAGGGCCAGCGCGTTCGTTCGGCCGTGCCCTGGTCAGACTCGCTGCGCGGCTTTCTGGGCGTTGAACAGTCGCTCGCCGGGCAGCCGCTCGAGCCAGGCCAAAAACGCGCGCTGCGGATGCTGATGCCGCTGCTGAACGACGTGGCGGACGTGGAGCTTGCCGCCGGTGACTATGAATCGACGCCCGTAATGGGCCGGCCGAAAAAGCTGCTGCGCATCGAATCGGTCGCCCGCCTGTCCGATGGCAACGTCATGGCCGAAACGCTGTGGGTCGACGAGCAAGGCGAAATCCTTAAGCGCCGCATCGCCGGGCTGGATCAAGAATCGCACCGCACGACCGAGGCGTTGGCCAAGGCCCAGGCCGGCGCCACCGCGCCAACCATCGACATCGGCGCCGACACGATTGTGCCCGTGGCCCAGCCGCTCGCAGGCGCTCACCAGGCGAACGAGTTGCACTATCAGGTCGAACTGGCCGAGGGCGATCCGGCCAAAATCTTTGCCTCCGGCCCGACGCAATCCGTCCGCAGCACCGGCCCGCACACGGCCGAGATTACCGTGCGGGCGCTGTCGCCAGCGGCCGCCGCAAGCTCCACGCCGGCCGCCGCTCGGCCGGACGAGCGGTACACCGCGGCCAACAGCGTGTTGCAGGTCGCCGACCCGGAAATCCAGAAAATGGCTGCCGCGGCGCGCGGCGCAGAAACCGATCCCGTCAAGATCGCGCTGGCACTGGAAAAGTACGTGCACGATGCGCTCTCGATCAACGATTTCACGCAAGCGTTTTCCAGCGCGGCCGAAGTGGCCAAATCGCGCACAGGCGATTGCACGGAACACGCGGTGCTGCTGGCCGCGCTGGCCAGGGCTGCGGGCATTCCCTCGCGCGTGGCGATCGGCCTGGTCTACGTCGAGCGGGCCCACGGCTTCGGCTATCACATGTGGACCGAAGTGTATCTCAACGGGCAGTGGGTGCCCCTGGACGCGACGCTAGGGCAGGGCGGCATCGGCGCCGCGCATTTGAAGCTCGTCGACTCCAGCCTCGACGGCACCACGGCCTATAGCGCGTTTCTGCCGGTGGCGCAAGTCGTCGGCCAGTTGCAGATCAAGGCGCTCGACGCGCCGGGCAAGTAGCGCGTTGCTCGCCGCGCACCCACTGGCGGCTCGTCCGCCAGTGCTCCGTGTACACGAGCTTGATACCCGAGGTACCGAAGATGATTCAACGGCTGACAGGTACCCGAAGCGTGGATTATTCCACCCATCGACGCTGAAGGCGTCGTAGTCAATAGCCCAGGGCGGAGCCTGGCGGAGCCCTGGGTACACGTGCGAACACGTGGCAATCGAGCCCTGAAGGGGCGACACAATTCAAGGCAGAAATTGCGCCCATTCAGGGCTTTGGAGGCGACGTCATCGGTCACGTGAACCCAGGCCGCTGGCCTGGGCTGTCGAGTGGAACGCCTTCAGCGTTCAAAATGTAACTGTGCAATCACTCGTGCCAGCAGCTGAATAGTCTTCACCCGGGCAGTGCAGCCAGCCCCTTGTTCACTCCGGCAGCTTGAAGTCCGCGATGAACAACTGGCTGGCATGATCCTCCGTGCGATTGCTGGTCCACATCAACTGCTTGCCGTCCGGTGAAAACACGGGCAGCACGTCGGCCGACGCGTGATCGGTGATCCGCGTGATGGGCCCGGGCACGATCTTGCCGTCCTGCATGCCGTACTTCATCAGCCACAGGTCATAGTTCGGCCGGGCCTTGGGATCCGAATGATCGGCGCCGGTCCAGATGATGTACGGCTTTGTGGGATGCCAGTACGGCGCCCAGTTCACGCCCACGTTGTCGGTCAGCGCGGTGTCGTTCTTGCCGTCGATGCCGATCGCGTGGATCTGCAGAAAGCCTTCCTGCTTGCGATCCGAGCGATACACAACCCACTTGCCGTCCGGCGAGATGAACGGTCCGCCGTCATAGCCCGGCTCGTTGGTGAGTTGCCGCAGGCCCGAGCCATCGGCATTCATGACATACAAATCGGGATCGCCATCGCGGTCGCTGCAAAAGGCGATCAGCTTGCCGTCCGGCGAGTAGGCCCCCTCGGCATCGTAGCCTTTGGCGTCGGTGAGCTGCTTGAGATCCTTGCCGTTGAGGTCGCCTTCGAAAATATCGCTATATGGATCGAAGTCCCACTGATAGCGGCGCCGCTGGCCGGTGCGGCGATCTTCGGCCTGCTGATCGCGCTCCTTCTGCTCGGTCTGCGATAAGCTCGGATCCAGATGGCTGGAAGCAAAGATGAGCCGCTTGTTGTCCGGCGAAAAGTAGCTGCACGTGGTGCGACCGCGGCCCGTACTGATCAGCTGCGGCTCGCCGCCCGCCAGCGGCTGCTTGTAAATCTGATAGAACATGTACTCGGCCGGCACCGCTTGATAGACAATCGTCTTGCCATCGGGCGAAAAATAACCTTCGCCCGCCTTGGTGAAGCCGCTGGTCAGCTGGCGCACGTTCGAGAGATACTTGCTCTCGATCGATTCCTCGGCGGCGACAAGCTGCGTCGCCGGGCCGAACACAACCAAAAATAGTGCCGCAATGCAAAACCTGAGGATCATGTTCGCTCCGGGGTAATGCTGGAAGAAAACGGGGCCTGGGGCGGCGCGATTGCCGGCGCTCTGCCGCGCATGCGCCTTTGGCGGTGGGCCGATGCACAGGTATTATAACCAGCGAGCAAGTGACCGGCGACCCAGGCGTGCGTTCCCATGAAGATTTACACCAAGACCGGCGACTCGGGCGACACCGGACTGTTTGGCGGCCCGCGCACGAGCAAAGATTCGCCGCGCATTGAAGCCTACGGCACGGTCGACGAGCTCAACAGCGTGCTCGGTGTGGCCCGCGCGCAGGGGCTGGATGCAGCGATTGACGCTTTGGTGCGGAAAATTCAAAACGAGCTGTTCTCGATCGGCGCGCAACTGGCGACGCCCGATCCGGCGGCTCACGGCACGGCGCTCGTTGGTCCGGCGCACATCACGGCGCTGGAACGTGCGATCGACGAGCATGAGGAGGGGCTTGCGCCGCTCAAAACGTTCGTCATGCCCGGCGGCACGCCGGCTGCGGCCTATCTGCACTTAGCGCGCACGGTTTGCCGTCGTGCGGAGCGCCGGCTGGTGACGCTGCTGCGCACGAGCGACGAGCCCATCTCGCCCGACATCCTCATTTACTTGAATCGCTTGAGCGACCTGTTGTTCGTGCTGGCCCGCAGCGTGAATCGCGCCGCGGGCGTGGCCGACGTTCCCTGGCAGAAGCCGTAGGTGGGCGTGCGGCGGTCCGTGGTCCGTTAGCGCGCCTGGGCGCTGCGTTTCTGGATGGCACTGCCGTTTCGCCAGTGCGATTCCCACGTCGCAAGCGGGCTGCACTCGCCAGTTGCCAGGCCAGATGCCAATGCCACCCGAAAATGCGCTCAAGCCTCGGTCGGGTCTGTCCGCAACACCCGTGGGCCAAAAAAAACGCGCCTGACCATACTTTACGAATTTCGCCGACACCGCTAGTCTGTGGGCGATTGACGGCGCCGGCGCGGTTCACAAGGCGGCTTCTTTCCTGCCGGACGCCAAAGGCGAAAGTGCGCGCCGGCCACGTCCGACCGGCGTTTTTGCACAGGCGGATTCTCTCTTGGTGCCCATCTCGCGAAGGAGATGTTCGATGATTCGTACAAGCATGGCGGTCGCAATCTGCGCGTGGCTGGCGGTCTGGGGAGCGGCAACACTACTCGTGGCCCAGGAGCCCTCCGCACCTGCCGGCGAGTCGGTCGAACAGGCGCCGGCCGATGCCGCCGCGCCTCCGGTCGAAGAGCCCGCGCTCGACCGCGGCGACAACGCCTGGATGCTCACCTCGTCGGCCCTGGTGCTGATGATGACCGGGCCCGGGCTCGCGCTCTTCTATAGCGGACTGGTGCGCAAGAAGAACGTGCTCAGCGTGATGATGCAGTGTTTCTTCCTGATGGGGCTGATGACCGTTATCTGGGTCTTGTGGGGCTACACGCTTTCGTTCGGCGGCTCGCACGCCTGGATCGGCGACGGCAGCTATCTCTTCATGCGCGGCGTCGAGGCCGAGTGGGTCAACAACGAACCGCATATCCCCATGTTCAGCAGCATTCCGCGGCTCACGCACATGCTGTTTCAGGGCATGTTCTTCATCATCACGCCGGCGCTCATCTGCGGCGCTTTTGCCGAGCGCATGAAGTTCAGCACGATGGTCGTGTTCATGATCCTGTGGGGCACGCTGGTGTACTGCCCGCTGGCCCATTGGGTGTGGGGCGGCGGCATTCTGGCCTATCATACGCCCGCGGCCACGGCCTATCCCTGGACCATGGGCGGCGCGCTCGACTATGCCGGCGGCACCGTGGTGCACATCAGTTCTGGCGTGTCGGCCCTGGTATGCGCACTCTTGATGGGCAAGCGTTTGGGATACGGCACCGAACCCATGCCGCCGCACAACATGACGTACACCATGGTCGGCGCGGCGCTCTTGTGGGTCGGTTGGTTCGGCTTCAACGCCGGTAGCGCGCTGGCCGCCGATGGGGTCGCAGCCAGCGCCTTCGCCGCCACGCACATCTCCGCCGCTGCCGGCGCCTTGGCCTGGGCCGCCATGGAGTGGTGCTTCCGCGGCAAGCCCACGCTGCTGGGCGCGTGTTCCGGGGCCGTGGCGGGACTGGTCTGTATTACGCCGGCCTCGGGCTACGTTACGTGCATGCCGTCGCTGGCCATTGGCGCGGCCGCGGGCGTGGTGTGCTATCTGGCCTGCACCTGGCTCAAGTCGACCTTCAAGTACGACGATTCGCTCGACGCCTTCGGCGTCCACGGCATTGGCGGCACGCTCGGCGCGGTGCTGACGGGCGTGTTTGCCACCCGGGCCGTGCAGAATCTGAACGAAGGCGAGCCCATCGGCCTGATCGAGGGCGGCTCGCTCCTGGGCGGACAGGTGGCCGCCGTCATCGTCACCTGGCTCCTGGCCATCGTGGCCACGTTCGTCATCCTCAAGGTGCTCGACGCCGTGATGGGACTGCGGGTTTCCACGCAGGAAGAGCTGCAGGGCCTGGACCTCACGCAGCACGGCGAAGAGGGCTACATCTACATTTGAGATTCTAGCCGTCGCCTGTGCGCAGTATAGTTGGGCTGGGCCCGCCGGGCCCGCTGCGCCGCGGACGCGCGCGGTGGGAGGGCGGCCACCGGGAGGGCGCGCGCGATGAAGAAGGTCGAGGCGATCGTTCGCATCTACAAGCTCGAGGACGTAAAGAATGCCCTTTCCGCGCTGGGAGTGCGCGGCATGACGCTGACGGAAGTCCGTGGCTTCGGACGGCAAAAGGGGCATACCGAGATGTACCGCGGCACCGAGTACAAGGTCGAGTTTGTGCCCAAGATCAAGCTCGAAGTCGCCGTGCCCACCGAACAATTGCAATCCGTCCTCGAAACCATCATGCGCACCGCGCAGACCGGGCAGATCGGCGACGGCAAGATCTTCGTCTCCGAGTTGCTCAATACGATTCGCATTCGCACGGGCGAGACGGGCGAGCAAGCGATTTGAACTCACGCCGCGTGCCGCACTGACATCGACCGCGCGGCGTCCTACAGCTCGCAATCCAACCACCGCCCGCGCGGCACACCTATTCGGCCATGTCCACGAGTCCCCTGTTTCGTGAATCGCTCCTTTCCGGCCGCACCTTCCTGGCCGACGAGCGCCACAACATCCGCGAGCAGCATCGTTCCGGCTCGCCGGGCATTCAAGTTTGCGCGCGCCTGACCGAGATGGTCGACACGGTCGTGCTCAATTTGTTCGCCGCGGCGCTGAACGAGTTGCCCGACGGCGAACGCCAGCATTTTGAGTCGAACGTGGCGCTCGTGGCGCATGGAGGCTACGGCCGGCGCGACCTCGCGCCCTATTCCGACGTCGACCTGATGGTGCTGCACGCCGCGGGTGCCGAAAGCGCCGTGTTTCCGCTCACCAGCCGACTGCTGCGCGATCTGTTCGACGTCGGGCTTGATCTGCAGCAAAGCGTGCGCACGCCGCGGCATGCCTGGCGGCTGGCCGCGCAAGATCCCGTCGTGTGCACCGCGCTCATGGAATCGCGGCTGCTGGCCGGCAATCCCAAGTTGTTCGAGACGTTTTACGAGCGCTTCGAGCGGCGCACGCGGGCCCGTTATCGCGGTCTGTATCACTCCATCTTCGACGCCCGCCGCAAGGAACGGCAGCAGTACGGCGAGACCGTTTATCTGCTGGAGCCGAACGTCAAGCGTTCCCGCGGCAGCCTGCGCGACCTGCAATTGATGCGCTGGCTGGGGTTTGCCCGCTTTGGTGCGGCCGATCTCGATGCGCTGCAACTGATGGGCGCCATCACCAAGACCGATCAGCGCGTGTTGCGCGAGGCCTGGGAGTACTTGCTGCGGCTGCGCAACGAACTGCACTTTCACGCCGGCAAATCGAACGACGTGCTCGACCGCTCCGAGCAGGTGCGCCTGGCCGGGCTCTACGAGTACCAGGGCACGGAAGGCATATTGCCGGTCGAACAGTTCATGAGCGAGTATTTTCGCCACACCCGCGCGGTTCGCGCCGTGGTGAGCAACTTTGTGGCCAACAATCGTCCGGCGCGCCCGCTGGCCAAGGTGTTTGGCGCCTTGTTCGGCCACATGGTGGAAGGCGACTATCGCGTTACGCCGACGCAAATCGTGGCCACCAAGCGTGGGCTGGCCCGGCTGCAATCGAGCTTGAGCGAAGTGCTGCACCTGTGCGAATTGGCCAACCTGCACAACAAGCGCATCGCGCCGGCCACCTGGGAAGCCGTGCGCGCCGCCGTGCCCAAGTTCACCGGTGACGTCAGCCCCGAGATCTCGCGCCAGTTCATGGCGCTCATCTCGCGTCCGGGCCGCCTGGGCGAGCTATTGCGGCGACTGCACGAGCTGGGCGTGCTGGAAAAAATCATCCCCGGCTTCACCCATGCCCGTTGCCTGTTGCAGTTCAACGAGTATCACAAATACACGGTCGACGAGCATTGCATTCTGGCGGTGGAGCGTTGCACGGATTTCATCAGCGATCCCGGCGTTTTAGGCCGCGTTTATCTCGGCATCAAGCAGAAGCGCACGCTGCACCTGGCGCTTTTGATTCACGATCTGGGCAAGGGCTTCGTCGAGGACCACAGCGAAGTGGGGCTGCGCATCGCCGGCGAAACGGCCGAGCGCCTGCGGCTGCCGTTGCGCGAGGCCGAGACGCTCAAGTTCCTCGTGCACAAGCACCTGGTAATGTCGCACCTGGCGTTTCGCCGCGACACGCACGAGGACGACGTGATCGTGCGGTTTGCCGTCGACGTCGGCTCGCCCGAAGTGCTCGACATGCTCTTTGTGCTCACAGCGGCGGATTTCGCGGCCGTGGGTCCCGGCGTTTGGAACAGTTGGAAGGCAGAGGTGCTCTCCGAACTCTATCGCCGCACCATGCGGCATCTCGGTGGCGATGCTTTGGGCAGCGACTCTGCCGAACGGTTGCAGCGCCGCAAGGCCGCCGTGCGGCAGCATTTGAAGAAGCCCTGCGACGAAGCCTGGTTTCACGCGCAAATCGAGGCCCTGCCGCCCTCCTTCGCCTTCAGCCGTCCGCCCGAGCGCATCGCCGAAGAGCTGCAAGATTTGCACAACGTGGCCAAAGGCGAGGCGCGGGCCCGCGGCCGCTACCTGAGCGACAGCGGCGCGCTCGAGTTTGTCGTCGGCACGCACGACGACATTACGCCCGGCGTGTTCCACAAGCTGACCGGGGCGCTGGCGAGCCAAGGCTTGGAGATCCTTACGGCCGATATCAACACGCTCGCCAACGGGCTGGTGCTCGACCGGTTCCACGTGCAC
The DNA here is from genome assembly GCA_050250435.1 of Pirellulales bacterium. Taxonomy (GTDB): domain Bacteria; phylum Planctomycetota; class Planctomycetia; order Pirellulales; family PALSA-1355; genus JBFWOR01. The sequence continues at coordinate 165,907 of JBFWOR010000011.1, forward strand.
GATCCGGACTACGCCGCCGAGCCGCCGCGGCAGCGCATCGAGCTGGTGGAGGACGCCCTGGTCCGCTCGCTCACCACGCCGCACGGCGCTTCGCCCACGTTTCGCAAGGTGTGGCGCAGCGGCGCCAGCCGCGAGCGCGTCGCCCTGGCCACTTTGCCCACCCGCGTGAAAATCGACAACAGCACGTCCGACAACTTCACGATCATCGACATTTTTGCCCACGATCGCATGGGGCTGCTGTTCACCATCACGCGCACGATCTTCGAGATGGGGCTGTCCGTCGCCGTGGCCAAGATCGGCACGTATCTCGATCAGGTTGTCGACGTGTTCTATGTGACCGACGCCGCCGGCCACAAGATCAGCGACGAAGGCCGCCTGCAGGAAATCAGCGCGCGGCTATTGGAAGCAATCGATCGCTCGGCGCAGGAATAGCCGGCCCTTGCGCCCCGCACTCGGCGCCGTGCTCCACGTCGCGAGTGGCCGGTCACGTAAGCGACGTGGCACACGCTCAGGGCATCGTCTTAAGCCCTAGCATCGCTTCGCGCCAGCGCGGTTCGAAGGTCGACAGTGGCATGCCGACCAGCGCTTCGAAGCGTTCCACCGGCGACGCTCCAGCCAACTCCGGATTCAGATAGGCCTCGAAATTGGCCGTGCCCAGCACGCCCTGTTCGAACGCCAGATAGTACGCCAGGCCCCAGGAATAGTAATAGTGCCGCGACACGCTCTGCCCATCGTCTGCATGTCCGGCCAGAAACGAATCGCTGCCCGCGGCCAGCAGTTCGGCCAGGCTCAAGGGCTGCTCGCCGGCGAGGTCGCTCTGCAGCCGGGACAAAGCAACGGCATTCGGATTGTCGATGCGCAGGGTATCCGCTTCCAGCAAGCCCGCCTCGAACGTCTGGGCCAGCCCCTCGTTCAACCAGCGCGGCACGTCGTAGGCCATGCGCGGGTAGACGAACGTTTCGAGATAGGCGTGAAAGGCCTCGTGCGCCAAGCGGCGAAACATCTGCCCGGCTACGACGTCGAACTTGGCGGCGTTGTTGCGCTCGAGCACGGCAATCTTGCGGCGCACCTCGCGGCGGTCGTCTTCCCATTTCTTCTGCTCGGCCACCAGAATCTTCTGCCGGTCTGCCGCCGGAATCTGGTTCTTCTGCAAGGTTTCGCGCAGCTGCTTGATGCGCGCGGGCGCGTCGGCCACGAGGGCGTCTAGCTGGGCGCGAATCTTCTGGTGCTGCCGATCGACGTCGGCCAGCGCCGCCTCGAACGGATTCAAATTGCTGCCGGCCAGTATCAGGTTCTGATCCTGCAGATACACGGCCGGGTTCTTGATCGCCAGCGCCAGTCCGGCAAGCGCCTGCTGATATTGATCGTTGGCGCCAAAGATTTGAATCCGCAGCCGCGCGGGCGTTTTCCACCGCGGCGGCAACACGTGTCGATAGGCCGTGAATATCTGCTCCAGCCGCACGATCGAGCGGCGCGTCATCGACTCGCCCGCCGTGCTCTCCAGTGCGAACCACTCGCCCTCGTAGTTCCACACGACACGGTCGTCGTTCCGCTTTGGCACCAGGGCCAGATCTTCCATCCGCGCCGCTTCGATCAGCGTCCGCTCGCGGTGTTGCTGCAATCGCGTGCGCAGCGTGGCCTGCTCCTGGGCGCTCAGCCGCTCCAGCCGCTCGATCGTCGCGCGGGCCACCGGCCGCACGACCAGAAACATCGGCTTGCCGCGCGGGCGATGCACTTCCACGAACTCAATCGACTGCGGACCTTCCGACTTTACCAGGCCCGCGTACTGCTTGCCGTCTTTCAAGATGACGCGTTCCAGCGCCCAGTCCGGTCCGGTGACCGTGGCCGGTTCGCTGGCCGCGGGCAGCGGTTGCGGGGCCGTCGAAGGTGCCGCAACCAGTGCGCTCGTGCCCCAGCCGAGCCAGGCGGAAACCGCCATCCAGCGCAATGCGTAACGCGAAAGAATTGTCATCCTTGCCTTGTTCCGTGAGAGAAGGGGTTCCTACAAATCACCTTCGTCTCGGTGCGCGGAATTGTCAAGCGCGCGGTTTTTCGTCCGCGGCGCCGTCACCCCAAAACCAAGGGCCGGCTGCCCGCAACAGGACAACCGGCCCCAGGGTTTATGACGATTCGTCGTCCGCTCGTTAAGCGTTCAATTTCACGCTGGCATCATCGCCCACGTTGACCCACACGTGCACGTGCGGAGCACCGCGGTAGTACCACACGAATGACGGCCCTTCGAGCCGCCAGCAATCCCACACCTGGTCATTGCCAACATCGCCCTCTCGATAGAACGCCAGATTGCAGGCATCGAGGCCGCCTTGCTTTTCCAGCAAGGCCGAGGCTTCTTCGCGGTCCGTCGGCCGATACGGCTCGAGCAACTTCGCCAGCACGTCTTTGACGAGCGACTTCTGGTCGCTCGACAACTCGCCCACGGCGATGCCCGGCAGCTTGCCGCCGGTGCCTTGGAAGGCCACTTCCTGCTCGCGCGGCAATTTGTCGAGCAAGGCCACCTTGCGCTGCTTCTCGTCGAGCATTTCATACACCCGATTGGCCGCCAGCGCCTGATGCCAGAAAACATTGCCGGGATGCGTGGGCTTCTCGTTGAAGCCCTGCGCGGCATGGCCGTAGAAAATCGGCCCGCCGAAGGCCATGTGGTCCGCACTGTTGCCGTCGCACCGAATCGTCATGTGCCGGCCGGTCATCACGAACTCGAACTTGTCGCCCGGCGCGCCGAACATCGCAATGCTCTGCTGTTCGCCGTAGCCGCCGGCGTCGTCTTCGAGCTGCTTGTAGATTCGCTCGTGCCAGTCGGGCTGGATGATCTCTTCGAAAATGTGCTTGATCATCGCCTGCTGATCTTTGGTGTAGAAATCGCTGGTGATGTTCGGTTTGGTGATGTTCCAGTTGTTGGCGATGCGGGTGCGCAGCAAACCGCGCTCCGGCTCCGAGTGGTCCCAAGCGAAGCAGACTTCCTTCTTCTGCGCGTCGGACAACGACTCATACAACAACTTGGTCACCGTCTCGGCCGGGGCGTCTTTGGCGATCGCCACGTCGGCCCGCGCCAACAGCGGCGACGCGCCCACGGCGACCGCGGCGGTGCCCGCCGTGCGGATAAAGTCGCGCCGCGTGACGCTTGCGCGCGATTCACAGTCCGGACAATCGTGCTTGTGCGACATAATTGGCTGCCTCCTGGAGTGAACTGGCAACACGGCTTGGGGCCCGCATGGGCCTATTAGACACCAGGGGCAGGGCGGGTGCAAATCCGGTCCGCCGAGGGCGGCCGGCGCGTTTCCGCGACGCGGTCAACGGCGCGGCGCAGGGGCGCAAGAAATCAGCGCCCCCGCCGAACTCCGCTGATGGAGCGGCAGCACGGCTACGTGTCGTAGCCCTTGATATCGACGAACTGCCCGCCGCTGATGTGCCAGCCGTCGCCGCAGGAACGGCACCATAAGATGCGCACGCGCATCCGCACCGTGTGCCCGCGGCGCGAGGGCAGCGACACTTCCAATTCGCCCGGCGCCAGCTCCACGTCGTGCATCAGCCCGATGCCGTGCGCGGAGATTTCGCGGCTGAAGCCGGTATGGCACCGGCCGTCGACATGCAGCGAAACCGATCGGAAAAACGGATACCGCGTCTCCACCCGCCGCTCGCGCTTACCCTCGTCGTAGGCCTCCAGCACCAGTTCGTGAATTGCCATGGCGCCACGGATCTTATCCGGGGTCTGCACGGTCATGGCTGCACCTCTCGTCGGACCGATCTGATGGGAATGCTCCAACTGAAATCTAGCTCAACTTCGGCCGCGCGGCGGAAATTCGCAAGATTTCGCGTCCCTGCGGCCCCGGAAATAGCCCAGCGCCGTCGGCGAAATCACTTCTTCCTGCCCTGGCAGCGCGGGCAGAAGAACGTCGAGCGCTGCGCCTGCACGATCCGCTCGATCGCCGCCTGGCCGCACTGCCGGCACGTCTCGCCGGCCCGGTCGTATACCCGGTGGTGATTTTGATAGCCGCCTTGCTCGTTCAGGGCGTTGCGATAGGTGCCGTCGCCCAGGGTGGAGCCTTCATAGTGAATGGCCTCTTCCAACACCGCGATCATCGCGGCATGGACACGGCCCCACGCCGCGCGCGTCAACCGGCTGCAACGCAACCGCGGATGCACTCCCGCCTGGTGCAGGATTTCACTGGCATACAGATTTCCCACGCCGGCCAGCGCTCGCTGATCCAACAGCGCCACTTTGATCTCGCGTCGGCTGGCGGCCAGCCGGGCCCGCAGCGCTTCGCCCGACAGCGCCAGCGCGTCGGGCCCCAGTTTCTCGCTGCCGTAGTGGTGCTCGAACGCCCGCGGCGAAACCAGCCGCACCAACCCCAGCCCGCGGCGATCCCAAAAGAAGAGTTCCCGCTTCGTTCGGCCCGACAGTCGGATGGCCATCCGCAAATGGTCGCGCGTGGGCGGCGCGGCCAGCAGGACCAGGCCCGTCATCCGTGGCTCAAAGACGATGGCGTCGCTCGAATCGAGCCGCAGGACGACGCGCTTGCCGACGCGGTCGACCGCGGTGATGCGCCGGCCCACGGCCCGGCGGCGAAACTCAGCCGGCCGCGGCGCAATCAGGATCGGGCGCTTGCCATAGCGCGGCGCCACCACGTCGGCAATGCGGCTGCCTACGATCGGCAGGATGCCGCGCCGCATCGTCTCCACTTCCGGCAACTCGGGCACGCGCGTGACTCCCGGCAAAAAGGGGACATTCTACATTTCATTCTTTCGACCAGTTGCGACTCCGTAGAATCAGTTTCAAAACCGTTCCGACAAGGGGACAGTCCCATTTTTCTCCCAGGGCACCGAAAAATTGGGACAGTCCCCGACGGTTTTGAAACAGCATCTACGAACCGGCAACCGGAAAAGTTGAATGTCTCCTTTTTCGTGCCGGCGCACAACGTCGTGGCGGCGGCGTCGTTATGGTAGATTTACGGCGCCACCGAGACCTTCCGCCACGCCGGAGCCCCGAACGCATGTTGTATTTGAACGTCTGGTTGGCCGTGAAAGACCCGGCCGACGTCGACAAGATCAAGGGCCTGTTGCTCGAGCAGAAGAAGCACTCGCTCGCGGAGCCGGGCTGTGCGCGGTTCGAGGTCTACCACTCGACGGCCGACCCCACTCGGTTCCTGCTCAACGAGCACTGGGAATCGCAGGCCGCCGTCGACGCCCATCGCACCGGCTTCGCCTACACCACGATTTATGCGCCCCAGGTGCTGCCCTTGGTGGTCCGCGAAGGGCACCCGTCGAACCTGTTGTAGGCCCGGATCGCACGCGGCGTCGGGTGCCACTCGTCTCGGGTGCCACTGCTTGCTTGTCAAGCAGTGCGAACCGCCGGAACGGGTTGCTGGCTAGCGATTGCCAACGAGCGCCGCATTCGCCGTCGCGTGGCACACGCCGCGACTGCCGCCAGACCGACTCCCGCCAACAGCACGGCCGACGGTTCCGGCACGCTGACATAGGCGGGGTATGCGTACTGGTCGTTGAACGTCTCGTTGACGTACTCGTCTTCCAATCCGGCCAGCGTCAGAATCTCCAGGTCCGTCAACAATGGGATGTTGGTGCCATAGCCGGCGTTGATCGCCTGCAAATAGAGGTTCGCAATGGCTCCCCGTACCAGGATGCCGGCGTGGTAGGGGTCTTGGAAGAAATAGTGCGGGTCCGCGCCGTAGCCGGTCAGAATCAGGTTGACGCCGCCGATTTCCGCAACTCCAGCCTCGTAGACGTCGGTCTGCAGCGCGAAGAAATCGATGTAGGGAATCCCCTGAGCGTTGGCGTAATCGCGCACCAGGTCGTTGCCGCCGGACAACGCGCCTTCCAGCCGCGCCTTCGCGATTGGGATGGCCTCAATGTCGGCGGCCGCCGGCGAATACACGATATTGGCGAAGCCGCCCAGCACCATGGCGGCGCCCGCCGCGCGCAACTCGTTCACTCCGGTCGCGATGTCGTTGGCGACCTGCGCCTGGAAGGCCGTCAACGCCGCACCCGCCAGCGCGCCCGCTGCAATTTGATCGCCCACGTCGATATAGTCGTTGTCGCCAATGGTCATCGTGACCAGCGTCACGTTGCCGCCCAGAATCTGCGCAACCGTCTGATCGACCTGGTTGCCGAGGGCCAGGATTTCGCCCGCATCGGCGCCGACATAGCCCACGGCGTACGGAATGCCCGGGCCGCCGAAGTTCAAGCCGCGGTGGTCCTGCAAAATGCCTGGGTAGTTAGTCGGTGCGTTGGAGGAACTGCCGGCGCCGATCGCGGCAATGCCGTCCAAGACGTCGGCCGTAGCCGCGGCTGCGCAAAAGGCTTGCGCTGCCGCGAACACGCTCAGCGCGCAGATTGTCATACGGATTGTCACGTTCAAGGGAAGGCCTCCGAGATTGGAAGAGGTCTTAGATTAGCGGCCTGGTGGCGCAACTAACGGGAGAAGAATTCCCTATCACCATACTGCCCGAATGGGGGAGTGTCAACCGCCAAAGGCGTCGTCGCAAAAGAAAGTTTGGCCACCTGCGAGTCGGGCGGTAAGGAATCGCTGCGCGCGACCACGCCAATGGCCATTTTGGACGAATTCAGGCGGCCGGCCCGGCCACAGGCAAGCGAGGAATCCTGACTGCCAACTGACCTGCGACCCAATGATTGCCGCACTTGCTCCGCCGGGCACGCGCGATGAGAATGGCTTGTTCACTCCTCACCGAAAATCCATCGACATTGGCACACGCGCCGCCACCAACCTCCGCACTTTGCTGCATGCCGCAACCCGCCACCAGCCACGTTCCCGACCGTGCCGGCCGCTTTGGCCCCTTCGGCGGTCGCTATGTGCCGGAGACGCTGACCCGCGCACTCGAGGAGCTGGCGGCCGAGTATGAGCAGGCTCAGGCCGACGCCGCCTTTCAGGCCCAGCTCAACGACCTGCTCGAGCACTACGTCGGCCGGCCCTCGCCCCTCTATCACGCCGAGCGGCTCAGCGCCGAATGTGGCGGCGCGCAGATCTATCTCAAGCGCGAGGATCTCAATCACACCGGCGCTCACAAGATCAACAACACGCTCGGCCAGGCACTGTTGACCTTGCGCATGAAGAAACAGCGCGTCATTGCCGAAACCGGCGCCGGACAGCACGGCGTCGCCACGGCCACGGCTTGCGCCCGTTTTGGCCTGCAATGCGTCGTGTACATGGGCGAAGAAGACATCCGCCGCCAGCAGCCCAACGTATTCAGCATGAAGCTGCTGGGCGCGGAAGTGCGGCCGGTCACTACCGGCTCACGCACCCTGCGCGACGCGATCAACGAGGCCATGCGCGATTGGATGAGTTCGGTCGAAACCACGCACTACATTCTGGGCTCGGTCGTTGGTCCGCACCCGTTCCCCGTCATCGTCCGCGATTTTCAAGCGGTGATCGGCCGCGAGGCCATCGCGCAGTCGCGCCGCCAGATCGGCCGCCTGCCGGACCTGGTCGTGGCTTGCGTGGGCGGCGGCAGCAACGCGGCCGGCATGTTCTATCCGTTTGTCGACGAGACGCAGGTGGCACTCGTGGGTGTCGAGGCGGGCGGTCGCTCCAGCCGGCCCGGCGATCATGCCTCGCCCTTGTCCTACGGCGCGCCCGGCGTGCTCCATGGCAGCTACAGTTACGTGATGCAGGACGAGGACGGGCAAACGTGCGACGTCCACTCCGTCTCCGCCGGGCTCGACTATCCGGGCGTTGGCCCGGAGCACAGCTATTGGAAAGACTCCGGCCGCGTGACCTACACTTCGTGCCGCGATGAAGAAGCCCTGGCCGCGTTTCACACGCTGGCACGCACCGAAGGCATTCTGCCCGCGCTGGAAAGCTCACACGCGATTGCCAAGGCCATGGAGCTGGCCCGCGGCCGCTCGCCGCGCGAGGCAATCGTGGTCTGCTTGTCCGGCCGGGGCGACAAAGACGCGGCCGAGATCGCGCGGCTCACCGGTCACGCCAACTCCTAGGGCAAAAAGATTGAGCCACAGAGTTCGCGGAGGGACACAGAGAAGAAAGAACGATACGTCGATCTGAAATTGAAGCTTCGTTCCATCATCGGTGCAAATCTGTGCGATCTGTGGATCTCATCGAATAGATTTCTGATTCTCCGTTCTGCTCTGTGTCCTCTGCGGCTAGGTTAGTTGTTTAATGGCGCCCATCGACGAACTCTTTGCCCGGCTGCGATCGCAAAAGAAAAAAGCGCTCATGCCGTTTGTCACGGCCGGCGATCCGGACCTGGATTTCACCGCGGCCGTGCTGGCCGAGCTCGCCCGACATGGCGCCAGCCTGTGCGAGCTGGGCATTCCCTACAGCGACCCGATTGCCGACGGGCCGGTCATCCAGGCGTCTTACACCCGGGCCCTGGGACACAAGGTCAAGCTGGCCGAGATCCTGAAGATGTTGGGCGGCGTGGCTCCCCGGGTCGCCGCGCCCATCGTCACCATGGTCAGCTACGCCATCGTGTACCGTCACGGCCTGGCCCGCTACGTCGAAGACGCTCAGCGTGCCGGCGCGGTCGGCGCGATCGTGCCCGATCTACTCGTGGAGGAGGCCGGCGAGCTGGCCAGGATTTGCCGTGCCGCCGATTTCAGTTTGGTGCAACTCGTCACGCCCACCACACCTCGGGAGCGTGCCGTGCGCATTGCCGAAAGCTCCACCGGCTTTCTGTACTACGTCTCCGTGACCGGCATCACCGGCGAGCGGAGCGAGCTGCCGCAGAGCCTGCTCGACAACGTCGGCTGGCTGCGCGAGCAGACGGCGCTGCCCATCTGCATCGGCTTCGGCATCAGCACGCCCGAGCACGTGCGGCGACTGGCGCCGGTGGCCGACGGGCTGATCGTGGGATCGGCCATTGTCCGCCGCATTGCCGAGGCGGCCAAGGGGCCGCGCGAAGAAGTGCTCAAAGACGTCGGCCAATACGTGGCCACACTGATCGCGGCGCTCGATTGATACGCTCGATCGCTCAGCGAGACCTCCCGCCTGCCCCTTACACCGTCACTTTGTCGTCGCGCGGACGGGGATTGAACACCAACTCGACGTCGTCGATGCGAATGAAGGCCTGCAGGGTGGCACGGGCATCTTGTCCGTGTTGATCAGGCACTGGCGAGACGCCGGTGGCACCCGGGCCAAGGCCTGCCAACTCCAGCGCCCCCGGGGTGATCTTCTCCAGGACGATCGCCGCGCCGATGCCGAAACTGGTCTCCATCGCGCCGCCGTCCTGGCTGCGCAGCGTGGCCGAGACTTGAAACGCCTCATACTTGGGCAAGCCGGTGGCGCACCAGGCCGGCTGTATGTCAGCCGTGGCGAACACCCGCTGCTGCCGATGGTCCTTCGCCAGATCGACAAACCCAAAGATCACCAGCCGGCAGGCAAAATTCTTGGCAAATACTTCGCGATAAAACTCGGCGTCCGTGCCGCCGCCACAGGCCCGCACGGTGAACGTGAATCGCCCCGCACGCGGATTGCGCACTTCCTGTGACAGCATGGCCCGAGCACCCTGGGCAATGCTCCTCGGCCCGCCGCCGCTTCCGCCGGGCCGAATGCCCAGCGCCGCGTGCCACGCGCCGCCGCTGGAGTTCGAAGGATCGTTGACCAGCGACACGCCGAAACTGGCGGATTCGCTCACGATCGGCGATGCCTGCCAGGTCTTGGTGCGGTGCTCGGCATCGTGCGGCACCAGCGGGCGGCCGCTCTCGAAGTCCGTGTCGCGCACCTGGCGTTCATCGTACGGCGGCACGCGCGTCAGGTCGCCGCTCGGCTGGGTGCGCTCGCTCGTCGCGGGCGACGTGCCCAAGAGCGTCCACAGCGGTTCGCCCTTGGTGACGGGCAGGGGGCGCCCCGTGCGATCGGGAAATGTGGCCTCATGCCCCACGCCCAGCAGGTGAAAGATGGTGGCCGTGAGCTGCTGCGGCTCGACGCGATTCGAGGCCGGATAGCCGCCCGTCTTGTCGCTCGAGCCATACACCTGGCCGCCGCGAATGCCGGCCCCGGCCAACGCAAAACTGAACACGTGCCCCCAGTGGTCGCGCCCGCCGTATTTGTTGATCTTGGGCGTGCGGCCGAACTCGGCCACGGCCACCACCAGGGTTTCGTCCAGCAGGCCGCGCTGGTCCAGGTCTTCGATCAGGGCCGAATACGCCACGTCGAACATCGGGCACAACACGTCTTCCAGCCGGTCGGCGTTCTGCGCGTGCGTGTCCCACAGCGGATTGTCCACCGCCGTGTCGCCCGGATCGCGCGGCCAGTTGACGTGCACCAATCGCACGCCGGCCTCGATCAGCCGCCGTGCCAGCAGCACGCATTGCCCCCAGCGATTCTTGCCATAGCGGGCGCGCACGCGCTCGGGCTCCTGGCGCACGGCAAAGGCGTCGCGCGCCTGGCCGGAGGTCAACAAGCCAAACGCGGCCTGGCGGATGTCGTCGAAATCGCGCACGGCGCGCGAGCCGGCCAGCGCATCGAAATGCTGCCCCACCTGGTCGGCCAGCGAAACGCGACCGGCCAGCCGCAGCGGCGTCATGTCCGGCTGCAGGCCCAGCCCTTCCACGCGATAGTCCTCGGCCGCAGGGTCACCGATAAACCGATCGGGATCCCACTGCGCCCCCAGGAACCCGCCGGTCTGGCCCGCCGGGCGGACATTGTCGTTGAGCCGCAAGATGTCCGGCACCCACACGCTCGACAGCGCCGGCACGCGCTCGCTCGGCCGTAGCATCTTTACGACCGAACCAAAGTACGGCCAATCGCTGGGCTTGATCTCGCGGGCGCTGCCGCCCGGATATTTTTCGCCCGTGAGCACCCAATACCCGCTCGTGTCGTGGGTGTTGTCGTCGGTCGACATCGAGCGGACCACGGCCAGCTTGTCGGCCACGCTCGCGGTGCGCGGCAAAAGCTCGCAAAACTGAATGCCCGGCACGTTGGTTGAAATCGGCCGGAACGGCCCACGAATTTCCAGCGGGGCATGGGGCTTGGGGTCGAACGTCTCGTGCTGCGGCGGCCCGCCCTGCAGCCACAGGTAAATGACGTTTTTGGCGCGGCCAAATGTGGGGTCGCTCGATTGGGCCGCACCGCGCGCCTTGGCCGCCAACAATGCCGGCAGCGACAGGCCCAAGAGATTGAGCCCGCCAATCCGCATCAGCTCGCGGCGCGAGATGCGGTCGCACAACGAGTACGGTCGGTCGTCCAGCGAAAACATCGCCGCGTGTCTCCCGGGGCCTGCCAGCGGAGTGTCCACCATCATACAGGCTGCCGGCTGGGGGCTCCAGGCGGGACGGCAACGACCATGGCTCAACTCCGGCCTCCGGCCTCCAGTCTCCAGTCTCCAGTCTACTTGGGCGTGTTTTTACTCAACTTGACCCATCCCGGTTTGCCGACTTAAATGCAAATAGAGGCGGTATGTTGGCTTGCGCTGTCAGGTGCGCGCCGAACCGCGTGCCTGCTGGGCCAGCCATTGCCAACTCCGAAGTTTCAGAGTCGAGGTTGCATGGCATGACTGCCGATCGCCCCCAATTGCCGCTGCGCGATTTCTTTGCCGGTGTTGCCGAGTTCACGTTCGAGACGCAGCTGGGCATCGCCGACCCGCCGCTGATCGACTACATCACCGACCTGCTCACCCGTTTCATTCGCAACGACGCGCTCTACGCCGTGCGCGATGTCTCCGGCGCGCGCCTGCACGCGGTGGGTGAAATGCTGGCCGAGGCCGATGCTCGCGTGGGCGACGCCCGGCGTGAGGTACACCGGCACATTGGCGACTTTGCCCTGTTCTGGGCTGGCGTCTATCCGGAAGCGTTGCGCCATGCGTCGGCCCGCGAAGCGACGCGCGGCGACCGCTTTGTCGACTACTGTACACAGGGCAAGCGGGCCTACTATATCGCCAGCACGATTCCCAGCGAGACCCGACCCGAGCCGTTGGTGCTGCAGCGCCTCAGCGAAGAATTCGAGCTGTGCGCCTACGGACTTTCCGCGGCCCGGAAGGAGTGGGAGCGCCGCGACCCCGGCGGCCAGGGGCAGCTGGTGGTCGTCAACGAGCCCTGAAATTGCGGCTTCGCCTGGCGGCGTCGCGGTCGGCGGCGCCCGCTGCTTGACGGTGCGGTCATCGCGACCGACAATCGTCTTCCGGCACTTGCGAGCGCCCTGCGTTCCCCCGGATCGGCGCCAGGGCCATTTTCTTTGTCCGCTTTGTCCCGCCGACCGCTCTACTAAGGCTGGCCAGATGGCCCACGGCGCCGACGAGAATCGTAGCCACGGCAAACCCGAGGCCAGCGGGCTGATTACGGCGGCCCGCTCAGGCTGCACGCAGTCGCTGGGGGAACTTGCCGGCCGCTATCGCCGCTACTTGCTGCTGGTGGCCAACCAGTCGCTGAGTCCAGCGCTGCGCGTCAAAGTTGCCGCGTCCGATCTCGTGCAGGAAACCTTGCTGCACTTTCAGCAGCAGTTCGGAAAATTCGAAGGCACCAGCGAAGACGAGCTGCTCACGTGGCTGCGGCGAATTCTTTACTTTCGAGCGTTGCAAGTGGCCCGCCGCTATGGCGGCACGGCCTCGCGCGATGTGCGTCGCGAATTATCGCTGTCCGAAACGAACGATTCGCTGGATCAAATGGCCGTGCCAGACAGCGCGCCCACCCCCTGCACCGAGTTTTTGGCCAGGGAGCAGCTAGCGCGGCTCGACGCTGCAATTGCCGGCCTCTCCGTCGAAAACCGCCAGGTCATCATGCTCCGCAATGTCGACCGCTTGGGATTCAGCGAAATGGGTCAACTCCTCGACTGCACTGCCGAGGCCGCGCGAAAACGCTGGGTGCGGGCCATTGCTCAGTTGCGGGCCAAAATGATCTCCGATGAATAGCGACGTTCCTAACGGCGAACCCCAACGGCTGCACAACGGCACCGCGGAAGAGCTGTTCGAGTCGCTGTTGGAACAGTTCGACACGGCTTCCGCACACGGCCAGACGCCCCGCGATCTGAACGATACACGGCTGCCACCCGAGCTCCGCGCGCAATTGGCCGGCCTGGGCCAATGCCTCTCGCTGCTCAATGAGGCGGCGCGCAGCGGGGTGTTGACCACCTTCGATCCGCTGACCTCGGCGGCCGAACCTTTTCAATCGCCCGCGCCGCAGCCGGCCGACTCCGGTATCGTCGGCGAGCACATTGGTCGCTTCCAGATTCTGCGCGAGTTGGGACGCGGCGGATACGGCGTCGTGTTTCTGGCCCGCGACGCAGCCACGGGTCGTGACGTAGCCTTGAAGCTGCCCCGGCCCGAAGCCCTCATCACGCCGCAGCTGCGAGCCCGTTTCTTGCGCGAAGCGCAGGCCGCCGGCCGGCTCGATCATCCCCATGTCCTGCAGATCTACGAGGTGGGTGAAGACGGCGGGCTGTGTTACTTGATTTCCCCCTACTGCCGCGGTCCCACGCTCGCACGCTGGCTGACCGAGAATCGCCGCGGGGTCGACGTTCGCGAGGCCGCGCACCTGGTGGCCTGCCTGGCCGACGGCCTCGAACAGGCGCATCAACACGGCGTGTTGCATCGTGACATCAAGCCCGGCAATGTGCTCTTGGATCTTTCGGCCACGGAGCAACCGGCATCGGGCACGCGGTTGGCAGCGCGCGGCGTCTCGACGTTTGTGCCGAAGCTCTCCGACTTTGGCCTGGCGAAGCTCGTGCAAGAAGGCGAACACGAGACGCGTACCGGCGCGCTATTAGGCACACCGGCCTACATGGCGCCCGAACAAGCGGCCGGCCGGCTGGACGAGGTGGGCGCGGCCACCGACATCTATGCGCTGGGCGCGGTGCTGTACGAACTGCTCACGGGCCAACCGCCGCACGTGGGTAAGAACGATGCGGACACGATGAACCGAATTGGCTCGATGACGACGGTACCGCCGCGGCGGTTGCGCGCCGCGATTCCGCGCGACCTCGAAGCCATCACGCTCAAATGCCTGGAAAAGGCGCCGAGCGATCGCTATGCGTCGGCGTACGAGCTGGCGCGCGACCTGCGGCGCTTCCTGGCCGGCGAGTCGACGCTGGCCCGGCCCTCGGGACCACTGCGGAAATTGTGGCGCTTCGTTTGCCGTCGTCCGGCGGTCTCCACCCTGGCCATGGCCGCCGCCATTTTGGCCGTTACCGTGGCCGCCGGTGGTTGGTGGTACTCCGCCCGCATCGCGCTCGACGAAGCCGCCTTGCAACGCAACTGGTACGCCCGCGACATGCGGGCCGCGATCGATGCCCGTCAGCACGGCGAATACGCGCAAGCGCGCGCGCTTTTGGCGCGCTATGCCAACGGAATGCCCGGTTCGTCGTTGCGAGATTTCGAGTGGTATTGGCTCCGCCAGGCGCTCCACGAAGAAAAGCTCGTCGTCCGTGCCGGGCACGGGGAGGCGTATGCCGCCACGTTTTCGCCGGATTCGAAAACGCTGTACACCGGGGGCATGGACGGCGTCATTCGCGCTTGGAGCGTCGAATCCGGAGCGCCGCTGTTCGAATTGCCCGGGCACACGTCGTGCGTCAATCAACTTGCGTTTGCGCCTGATGGTCACACGTTAGCCAGTGCCAGTTGCGACCACACCGTGCGTATGTGGGACACGCGCGAACGGCGCGAAATCGGCACCCTGGGCGAGCATCCCAACGAAGTTTTCTCGTTGGGGTTTTCGCACCAAGGCGCATGGCTGGCCACGGGCGCCAACGATGGCCGGGTGCGCGTGTGGGACCTTGCCGAAAAGCGGCTCGTGCAGACCCTCACGGTTGCCGGTGACCACGCCGCCGTCGATGCGCTGGCCTTTCGCAAAGACGACGAAATACTTGCCGTCACACTCGGCGTCGGACCCAATTCGTTATGGCACACCGGCGACTGGAAAAAACTCAACGAGCGATGGGACCAGTGCCGGACGTTGGCGTTCGTGGGTCCGGATCAGGAACTGGTCGTCGCCGGAGCCGCCGGAGACGTCGTGCAGCTGCGCCGGGAAAACGAACATTTTTTGCCGCGCCATCTCGACCATTCGTTTACGCAGATCACCAGCCTGGCCTCATTGCACAACAGCAGCATTGGCCTAGCTGCCGGGTTCGACGGCTCCGTGCATACGTTTTCAGTGGGTGACACCTCGACCCGGCGCATATTCAATGCGGGCGGCGTCCGCGTGCAATGCGTGGCTGCTTCGCCCGATGATCGCTATCTCGCCGCCGCCAGTTTCGACGGTGAAGTGCGGGTGTGGGACTTGAATGAGTCCGACACCGCGCTGCCGGAAGCGATGCGGGGAGTGCGACTGGTGCAGGCCAGACTGTTCGGACCAGGTCGCCTGACCGCCGCGATGGATGACTATTACCGCTTGTATGTAGACCGCGGGCAGCAGGGCACTTTCGAGCCGGTTACGACGCATCATCGAGAATTGCGACTGGCCTCAGACTCCGCCAAGATCCTGGCCGCCATCGAAAAGTCGACAGAGCGACTGCAACTGGTCCATGCCGACACCTTCACCGCGCTGCCGCATTTCGAGGATCTGTCCAATCCGCTGGCGATGTCCGTGTCAGCCGACGATCGCGTGCTGGCCACCCTCGACCGCGAGTTTGTCGTGCGGGCCTACGATATCGCCACCGGCCGTCTGCGCTGCCAGGCTCCTTTGAAGCGCAGCATCGACGTGGACCATTTGCTATTGGCGCTCTCACCGGACGGATCGCAGCTTGTCATCGCCCGACACGGACTGCTGTTTCCCGATGCCCTCGACACAGCTACCGGCCGGTGGGTGCCGCGGACAACGGAACTGGCCTTCCTGGGCAGGGCCTGCTCCTGGCCGCAGGAAGCATTGTTCGCACCCGATGGCCGCCTGGCCGTGCATATGGAGGGCGCCGATACGGCCGTTATCACCGACGTGCAAACCGGCGCGGTCCTGCATATGCTGCGGCACGACGACGGATTCGTCGGGCATTTCGGCTGGTCGCCCGACGGCGGTCGTCTGGCCATCTTGACGCGCCGCCAGGGCGTGGCGCTGTATGATCCGGTATCCGGAGACGTCGTGGGCAACCTCGACGGCGGGCTGGAGCCGATCACGTCCAACCTCATCTTTTCCGCCGACGGCCAGCAGCTCCGTGCCTTGACCGGCAGCGTTTTTAAAAGCCCCTCCCGCTGGCGAATCTGGCGCGCCCCGCGCGACTGAAGTTGCCCTCCCTCCTCCCTCCTCCCTCCAGCCTTCAGCCTCCAGCCTCCAGCCTCATTAAATCACCAATCCCTTGGTGACCAGCATGAACACGTCTTCCAGCGTAGGATCCTTCTCGTGAAACGAGCGCATCCGCACGCCGTTGGTGGTCAGGTGGTGCAATAGCGCCGCCACCTGCGCGTCGTCGGCCTCCAGCTCCACCATGCACTGGTGATCTTCGATCACCACGTCGCGCGTGTGCGGGCAACTGCGGATGATCGACAGTCCCAAGTCCATTTGCTCGACGAACTTGATTTCCACCATTCGGTTGCCGCGGATCCGCCGATAAACGTCGGCAATCGGCCCGTGCATCAGCAATTGGCCGCGCTCGATGATCCCGATCGACGTGCAGCAGTCGGCCAGCTCGGTCAGAATGTGGCTGGAGATGAGAATCGTCTTGCCCATTCGGCGCAACTCTTTGAGCAAGGCCTTCACTTCCAGGCGAGCCCGCGGATCCAACCCGCTCGAAGGCTCGTCCAGAATCAGCACTGGCGGATCGTGCACCAAGGTTTTGGCCAGGCACAGCCGCTGCTTCATGCCGCGCGAGAGGCCGTTCACGAAGTCGTCGCGCTTGTGCATCAAGTCCAGCAGCTCCAGCACGTCGGCAATGACCTTCTTCCGCTTGGCGCGCGGAATCTGATAGGCCACGGCAAAGAAGTCGAGAAACTCCCACACTTTCATGCCGTCGTACACGCCAAAATTGTCGGGCATGTAGCCCACGCTCTTGCGCACCGAGAGCGGATCTTTGGTCACCGAGTGGCCGTTGATGATGCCCTCGCCCCGGGTGGCTTTGAGCAGCGTGGCCAGAAAGCGGATGGTCGTGCTCTTGCCGGCGCCGTTAGGACCGATGAAGCCGAACATCTCGCCGGCGTCGATCTTCAGATTCAACGACTCAACGGCTTTGAAGTCGCCGTAGTTTTTGCCAAAGTCAATCAGTTCGATCATGGCTTCTGCCTGCCACTGCGCGGTTGCGCTGAGCTGCACAGTCGGTTATTCGGTAATGGGAGTGGCCGGCGCGACGCGCAAGTTCGCGTCCGGCGCCGCCGGCACATCGCCATGTCGCAGATGCACAATCACCAGCGTCGCCCGCCGCGCCTGCGCAGCCGCCGGATCGGCGTGAATGCCGGGCAATCCCTGATCGTACCAGCCGACCAACCGCACGTCGCCCGGCTCGAGCGTGCGGACGTCCTCCGCCAGCGCCACCAGCCGTCGCAGCCCCAGCGTTCCCGGTGGGGCGGTCGACGACGTCATCGGTGCCTCGGCCCGCGCCTCGGTGATCGTTTGCTGTGCTTCGGCCAGCGGTTGAAAGACGACGTCCGCCTTCTGGCCCGGCTTGAGATCGCCAATCCAGGCCGCCTCGTCCACCGGCTTGACCTTCTCTCCCGGCAGCGGCTCGACCGCCAACGCCAATCGTCGAATCACTGTCACGCCCGAAAGCCTGTTGCGCGCGTTGTTCTCGACGGTCGCCGGGCCGTCGTCAGGCTGCTGCCAATCAACCGTGCCGTTCAAGCTGACCATCTGCTCGCTATGCACCATGCCCGTCGAATTTGAGCTGACGTTGAAATCGTTCAATTGCTGATCGGCCGCACTCCGCAATTCCACCGTCGTCCGTCCCTGGCCCGCCGAGACAGCCCGATCGAGCGCCAGGGGCAGCGCCAACGACGTCAGATCGTCAAAGTGCACGTCATACGTCGTCGATAGCGAGCTGTAGAGCGCGGTGTAGCGCGTCAAATGGCCGCGGGCATAACCGTTCTCCAGTTCCAGCACGGCGACCTCGGTCTCGGCGCGCGCAAAGCCGATATCGAGCTGCGCGCGCCACACGACCACGCCGCCCCACACGACAGCCAGCGCCGGCACGGCGAGCCAGGCCAGCTCGACGCGTCCCGCGAGTCGAAACACCAGCCAGTTGAGCGGCACCACCAGCAGCAAATAAATGCCCACCATCCACACCACGAAACGGCGGTTCGGCACGGAGATGCCCGCGGCCTCGCGCAACGATTCGCGCGCCACGCCGCTGGCGGCGCTGAAGTCGTTCCATCCCGCCGTGCCCGCCAGCCCCTTTAAGTGCTCCAGCCGTTGCTGCTCGTCCCAATCGGCGTAGACTTGCGTCTGCGGATTGAACGGGCGCCCCGGCTGCACCGGAAAGGCCACGGCAGGGCGCGGACTGTTAGCCGCCGCCGCGTCTGCCGCCGGATCCCGGCTATCGCGCGTGAAATAGCGGAGCGGCGTGATGAGCGACGATTCAAATGAATCGGGAGCTGCCTCGCCGCTGCGATTCAGGAACTCGAACTGTTGGTACATCGGCTCGAAGCGCCGCGGCTGCCGCCGCAACAGGCAGCCGTTGACAAAACTATCGTACGACGGCCAATCGAGCAGCTCGCGCTCGGCCAGCCGAAACGCCGTGGCCACCACGCGCCCGCGCCCGACTCTGCGCTCGACGACCAGCTCCCCCGTGCCCGGCACAAATCGTGCCTTGGCGTGCCGCGCCAGCTTGATGCCGGACCACGTCTCCTGGGGCACCAGCGGCTTGCGTGCGCCGTCGCTGCTCGGCAGCGTCCAGTGTTGGTTCAGCTCCGCGAACGCGGCGGCGTCGAGCTCGCGCGATTCGGCCGACATCGCCGGCAGATACGCGTCCAGAAACGTGCCTCGCATGGAATCCAGCGTGCGCGGCCCGCTGATGATCAGTCCGCCGCCCCAATGCAGCCAATCCACAAGCGCCTGCTGCTGTTGCGGCGAGAGCGTGGCGGGCAACACGTCGTCCCACACCACGTAGGCAATGCTCGTCCAGGCCAGCGCCCGGCTCGGCAACGCCAGCGGCGCTTCGGGCCGCGGCGCGATCACCCGGTAGTAGTCCTGATCGTCGGCAATGGCCAGCGGCATCGACAGCGGCGGCTTCACGCTGTCGAGCACTTTGAAGTAGCGATAGCGACTCGAGTCGCGCGCCAGCACGTACAAATAGTACTGATAGCTGGGCATGTGCTGCAGAATGTCGGCGGTGCCGGGCGCCCACGCCACGGAGCCGCTGCGGCGATCGCGCAGTTGATTGAGCATCCACGTGCTCTGCCGCAGCGCGTCGCCGCCCGACTCGGGCGCAAAGAACATCGTCTCCAGCGTCTTACGCTGAGCCTTCGGAAACGCCGCGGGACGCGTGGTCCGCAATTGATACGCGCTGTTCTCCAAATCGATCGGCTGCTGCAAACCGTTGTACGGCGCGCTCGACAGTTCGCCCACGAAATCGGCTTCGTTCGCCGTCGTGGTCACCAGCACGCCGGTCCAATGCCCCGGCTTAAGATGTCCGCGGGCCACGACCTGATCGATCGCGTCCTGATCGTCTTGCTTGGGTCCGGATTCGAGGTCCTTCTCTGCTTCCTCCTCTTTCGACTTCGACTTGGCGGGCGGCCGGGCCGCCAGGCTTCGCTCGTGCGGCTCGGTGAGGATCTCAAACGGCTCGAAGGGCGGCTTGGGCTTCTCTTTCTGCTTGAGTTTCTCCAACTCCTTCCGCGCTTCTTCCGACGTTTTGCGCCAGCAGCCAGTGGCACCCGTGACGATCGACACGGCCAGCAAAGCCACCAGGGCCCGCCCCAACACCGTCGCGCACGTGCATCGCCGCTGACCTAAGCCCATAAACTGCCCCTTTGGCGCCTCCGTCCCCCCAGAATTGAATGTAAGCGGTCCGCACTGCCGTGGGAAGAGTTTGCCCCACCGGCGCCGTGTTACGAGCCACACGCTTGACGGTGTGAAAATCCCTATCGCGGCCGCAATCGCTCGTAATCCTCGGGCGTATCGAGATCCTGCCAGATCGCCGCGGCACCCACTTCGACAGTCCTGACCGAATGACGCTCGACGATCGAGTTGATACCCTCATCCGGCCCCAGCTGCTCGACTTCCACGGCCAACGTCCAGGGAAACAACACGGGATGTCCGCGCCGACCACTGCTGGCGACCGCCCAGATCGTGTCGCGGGCGGCGCTGCCGGTCGTGCAACTTTCGCAAAACGCATCGATGAGCCGATCGATCGGTTCGCGCGTGAGGCCCGGCATGTCTGCCGGAGCGAGCAACCAGGCGTCCGCGTCCGTCGGATGAAACCGCGCCCGCACTTCCGCCAGCGCCAAACACACAGAGTCCTTCATCTGCGGCGGGGCCGACTGCGGACGCACGACAATGGCACCCCCGGCGGCCGCCAATTTCGCAATTTGCTCGTCGTTGGGATGCACGACAACGACCACGCCGTCAACGCGGCTGCCTACCCAGGTGGATACCACGTGCTCGACGATCGTGCGCTCGCGCCACGGCAGCAGCAACTTCGGCTGGCCCATGCGCTGACTGCGCCCAGCCGCCGGCAGGATGGCGAAGGTTGGCATAGGAAACGCGCGACTTCAGAAAAGGTGCGCTGGTCGTCAATCTTCTCCCCTCGCCATCGACGGGAGAGGGGTCGGGGGTGAGGGTGAGACACGCCGCTTAGCCATTGCAAAGCATGTCGGTCTGCCCGGACGTCACGCGCCGCCATCCGCCACGGCCAGCCGTTGGCGCGTGTGATTGCCGGCCACGCCCAGATTGCGATGGGCCACCAGTTCCGCGGCAATGCTCACGGCGATCTCCATCACGGTTTGCGATCCGATATCGAGGCCCACGGGCGCGTGCACGCGTTCGAGCGCCGCGGCAGATGTCCCTTCGGCCAGCAAGTCGTCGAAGATCAATTTGATCTTGCGCTTGCTGCCGATCATCCCCACGTAGCGCGCCCCGCGGTCCACCAGGTGAAAGAGGGCCTCTTCGTCGTGGTTGTGTCCGCGCGTAACGATCAGGCAATAGGTCCGCGGGGTAATCTCCAACGACGGCAACACCTCGCCGATCGCGCCGGCCATGCGCCGTTCGGCCCGCGGAAAGCGCGCTTCGCTGACATACTCGGCCCGGTCGTCGACCACCCACACGTCGAAGTCCAGTTGCGCCGCCAGTTCGGCCACGGCCTGGCCCACGTGCCCGCCGCCGACAATCACCAGTCGGCAGCGCGGCAGCAGCGGCAAAAATGCAATTCCGTGCGCCGCGCTCGGCCGCGGCCGCTCGGGCAGGGCAACCAGCGCTTCGCGCACGGCGTGCGGAGCGTCATCGCTCGGCTCGCCAGCGGTCTGCGCCACAAGTTGATCGGACTCGTCGAACAAGTAACTCGCGGCCTCGGGCAACCCGCTGGCCTCGGCGTCGAACACCACCGCCTCGGTCAATCCCGCGCCGGCATCGACCATGGCCGCCAGTTGCTCGATATAGGCCCGCGCTTGGGCGCTGCCCAGCGGGTCGATACAAACCTGCATGCGTCCGCCGCAGATCAGCCCGTCGTCCCAGCCATAGTCGTCGTCGAGCTGAAAGCGGGCCACGCGCGGAGCAGACTCGCCCAGCACGGCGAGCGCCTGGCGTTTCACTTCCGCCTCGACACAGCCGCCGCCCAGTGTGCCGGCCTGCGACCCGTCGGCGAATACCAGCATCGACGCGCCGGCCTTCTGCGGTGTGCTGCCGCGGGTCTCCACCAGGCGGCAAAACGCCACGTCGCGACCGGCCGCCAGTGACGCATTGAGTTGTTCGAGTATTTCGCGCATGTTGCCTTGGGGAACTGGCTCGGTTGGCGGTGCCCGGCGAGTGCAAACGGCCGATTAGTCCCGTGTTTCCGCCCTCCGCTGAATCACGCTGACCGCTTTTAAGCTTATCTGCCCGCACATGCGGCGACAACGATGGCCCCGCAAGCGCGAACCATCCCGGCCCCAAAAGGCACTTGTTACGCGGAGATTTACCATGCCGCCTGTCATTCGCCCTGCGATCGAAACCGAATACGCCGCCGTGCGACACGTCGTTCGCGCGGCATTTGGCCAGGATGCGGAGGCGGATCTGGTAGAGGCGTTGCGTCGCGAGGGGCAGGTGCGCCTCGAACGGGTCGCCGAGTCGGGCGGCCAGGTCGTCGGTCACGTGCTCTATAGTGCGCTCGAAATCGTCGGCCCTGACCAAACCTGGCCGGCGCTCGCCTTGGCCCCGTTGGCGGTGCTGCCGGAGTTCCAAAGCCAGGGCATTGGCACGGCGCTTGTTGAGCACGCCCACACGGCGTGTCGCCAGGCCGGTCACCAGATCGTGATCGTGCTGGGCCACCCGGCGTACTACCCGCGCTTTGGCTTCTCGCCGCAGCTGGCCGAGCGGCTCGATTCGCCCTACGCGGGCCCCTCGTTCATGGCGCTGGAATTGTCGCCCGGCGCGCTCGCTGGCGTTTCTGGCCAGGTCGTTTACGCACCGCCCTTCTCACGATTTTAGGCCGCGGCCCGACAGTGGGTGCGACGTCGGCGCGACCCAACAGGCATCGCCCATCCTCGGCGCGAGCGATAAAATGGACCCCGTTGCGTGGTAGCGCGTGCCGCTGGTGGCTCGCAGAGACACCAGTGCAATGCCCGTCGTATAAGCACCCCACGGGTTTCTGCTCGCGGCCGACAGTGCCACCCGAGAATTCGCATGAGTCATCTCGACACGCCCATCGTTCGTCTGCAGCCTGAGCCGCTGCCAGACAACTTGCGCAGCGTGCAGCCCGGCGGCGGCAAATGCTACCGTATCGAGTTGGCGTGGGGGCGGCTGCGGCGGGCCTACTTGCGGACGTTTCGAGCACGCTACGTGGCGCGCATGGCCGCCTTGCGACATGGCGCAAGCGACGGCGCGCCGCACGAAGTACTCGACCCGCGCGATCTGAAATACTGCCGCAATCAGTGTACGTGCGACTGGGACCTCGACGATGACCCGTTCCGCTGGCGCGAGCGGCTGCCGTTCGCGCGCTGGGGCCTGGCCGAGATCTTGCTGATGGTGACGCCGCTGGCTGCGGCGGCCGCGGCGCTCGCCTGGTACTACTGGCCATTGGCGAGTGTTCCCCTGGCGCTGGCGGCGTTTGTGTTGTATTTCTTTCGCGATCCGCCGCGCAACGTTCCGCAAGAGCCTGGTCAGCTGATCTCGCCGGCCGACGGCAAGATCGCGGAAGTCACCGAGTTGGCGCACGACGATTTCATCGGCGGACCCGCCGTGCGCATCGGCATTTTCTTGTCGGTGTTCAACGTGCACATCAATCGCGCGCCCGCCGCGGCCCGCGTAATCCGCTTGCGCTATCACCCGGGGGCGTTTCTCAACGCGCTCGACCCGGCCAGCGCGCTGAAGAATGAAAACCTGTGGATCGGCCTCGAAGAAGAGCAACCTCCGCACCGGCGGCTGGTGGTCCGGCAGATCGCCGGCCTGATCGCCCGCCGCATCGTGTGCAACCTGCGCAGCGGCGAGCGGGTCGCACGCGGCCACAAATTCGGTATGATCAAGCTGGGCTCGCGCACCGAGCTGATCCTGCCTGTGGAAGACGGCCTCCGTGTGCTGGCCGCGGTCGGCCAGAAAGTGACTGCCGGCACCAGCGTGCTGGCCCGCTACGAATCGTCGTGACCGGCCTCGTGCCACGCCTAGGAAACCATCCATGACCCGCATCCGTACCGTCGCCGTGTTTCCCACCGTGTTCACGTTGGGCAACTTGATCTGCGGCTTTTTTGCGATCGTGGTGGCGGCGCGCGTCGAGCGGCCAACGTCTATCGAAGTTCGCCCCGCCGCCGACATCGTGTTCCGCCATCCCACGCGCGTCATCCGCCAGCTCGATCCCACCGACGACACGCACAACATCATGCTCAGCGGCTGGTTGATCTTCCTGGCCATGATTTTCGACGCGCTCGACGGCCACGTGGCCCGGCTGTCGCGCTCGACCAGCGATTTCGGCGGCCAGCTCGACAGTCTGAGCGACGTCGTGTCGTTTGGCGTGGCGCCGGGATTTCTGTTAGTGAAAATGTGTCCCGCCTTTACGTTTTCGCACAATCAGGTGTGGATCATTGCCGCTTCGTTTGCCGCCTGCGCGGCGCTGCGCCTGGCGCGCTTCAACGTCGAAAACTCGGCCGACGACGACCACTTGCACTTTAGCGGGCTGCCGTCGCCCGCGGCTGCCGCGTCGGTCGCCGGTTTTGCGCTCTTGTTCTACGAGCTGCGGCGCAAAGGCAACACCTTGCTCTACGCGCACGAGATCGACACCTTCGTGCAAACCGCCCTGCCGTTCTTTGCCTTGCTGGTCGCCCTGTTGATGGTCTCACGCATTCCGTATCCACATGTCGTCAACCAGGTGCTGCGCGGGCAGCGCAGTTTTGGCCACGTCGTGGCGCTATTGTTCGCGGCCGTGGCCATCATGTCGATTCACGAGTATTCCGTGCCGCTGATCGGCGTGCTGTTCGTGTTGTCGGGTCCGGTGCGCTACGTGTGGTTGCGCGCGGTGCAGCGGCGGCAGGTCGAGGAGCCGATTTTTTGATCGCGCTCGCGCCGCCACGGGAAAGTGCACTCTCGGGCGGACGACAAGCCCGTGGCACCCGCAGCGTTTCCTAACCAGTTCCAGTGAGATCGTGCATGTTCACCGGCCTCGTGCAGGAACTGGCAACCGTTCGCGACGTCGCACAGCAGCCGCCCGGCGTGCGCATCCTCGTGCACGCTCCGCAGCTGGCCAGCGACGCGGCGCTCGGCGACAGCATCGCCATCAACGGCTGCTGCCTGACCGTCGTCGAACGGGCCGGCGACACCCTGGCTTTCGAGGCCGGGCCCGAAACGCTGGCCCGCACCAATCTCGGCGCGCTTGCCGCGGGCAGCCGCGTGAATCTGGAGCCCTCGTTGCGCCTGAATGACAAGCTGGGTGGTCACATCGTCACCGGTCACGTTGAGGCCGTCGGCCGCCTGCTGGCGCGCGACAAAGATGGCGATTGGGAGACTTTATGGTTCTCGTTTCCCGCCGAGTTGGCGCGCTACCTGGTCCCCAAGGGTTCGGTGGCGGTCGACGGCGTGAGCCTGACCTTGGTCGACGTGATGGGCGACCGCTTTAGCGTCGCGCTGATTCCGCACACTCTGGCCGTCACCACGCTGGGCGCCCTCGCCATCGGCGGCAGGGTCAATCTCGAAACCGACTTGCTCGCCAAGTACGCTCAAAAACGTCCGCTCGATCCGACGGACTGAACGGCCCTCGCACCGCTCGCGCCATGCCCACTCCCACCAGCAGCAAACAAACCATCTCCTATCTCACCCGCCGGCTGGCCGAAGTGGGTATCGAACCGCTCGCGCGCCACGGGCAAAACTTTCTCATCGATCTCAATCTGCTGCGTCTGCTGGCCGATAGCGCCCAGCTCGAGCCCCACGACGTCGTGCTCGAGGTCGGCACCGGCACCGCCTCGCTCACTACCCTCATGGCGCCGCGCGTCGCCGCGGTAGTGACCGTGGAAATCGACAGCCGCTTCGCACAATTGGCGCGCGAAGAACTGTTGGGGCACACCAACGTCGTCTTACTGGAGCAGGACGCGCTGGCCGGCAAGCACCGCATCGACGCGCGCGTCTTGGACGCCGTCCAGGCGCAGCTTAGCGCCGATCCGCAGCGGCGCTTCAAGCTGGCCGCCAACTTGCCCTATAGCGTCGCCACGCCCATCATCGCCAACCTGCTGACGACGGACATCGTGCCGCAATCGATGACCGTCACCGTGCAGAAGGAAGTGGCCGATCGTATTGCCGCCCGGCCGGGCACCAAGGACTATAGTGCACTCAGCGTGTGGATTCAGAGCCAGTGCCAGGTCGAGCTGGTTCGCATTCTGCCGCCTGGCGTTTTTTGGCCGCGTCCCAAGGTGCACTCGGCCATCGTGCGCATCGTGCTCGACGAGGCTCGCCGCCGCGCGATTCCCGATCTGGCCTTCTTTCACGACTTCGCGCGGTCCATCTTCATGCACCGCCGCAAATACCTCCGCGGCGTGCTGCTGGCTGCTTGGAAAGAACGCCTAAGCAAGCCCGGAATCGACCGGGTGCTGGCCGACTCCGGTTTGGACCCCCAGTGCCGGGCCGATCAGCTCGACGTGCCCGCGTTGCTTCGCTTGTCCGCTGCCGTGCAGCTGGCGCTTGCCTCGGCAGCCGTGGAGCATTGATCGCGAAGGGCCGTCGACTATGATGAATCGCACGCAGTGCAACCTCGCTCCAGCCTCCAGCCTGTTCCCCTAGTGCCATGCAATTCGTCGAGATGACCGGCGCCACGTTGTTTCGCCTGGCCGATGAAGATCAGGTGCCGCAGCTGCGCGCCGCCGGCGTCGACGATCAAACCAAGATCCGCATCAACCGCCAGGGCGACGTCGAAATGCTGACCCGCGGCAGCTGGTCCGTCATTGGGGGCCTGTTGGGCGACTTCGAGGTGCGGATCCGACGTTTGACCGGGCAGGGCTGGCAGTAGACGCCTGGCGTTTCGTCGGTCGCGCCGCAGTGCCTCGCTCGGCAAGCCAATTTTTTTGGCCGGTCCGGCCGCTCCGCGCGTCGTGGCCAAAACTCGTTCGGTTTGTGCCTTAGCCGTACACGCAGGCCACATTTTGCCGTAATTCATAGTGGGTAATTTGGGGTGATTAGAGAACTATCGAGCTGCGCCTCTTCATTGAAGCTCGCGCGCCAGCGTGGTACTTTGGCGTGATTACGCGGCTCGCCACGTTAAGTTGCCGCGATTTTTCGCATCGCCAGGGGGAGACTCGCCCAGCCACATGGCTCGCGCACCACAGGTCCCGCACCTGGCGCGAGTCTGGCGTGCTCCTTCCGTGCGGCCGCTGAGCGAACCGATGGAAGAGGTAGGCAAACTGCGCGAGCGCAGTCACCTCAACTACCGCCCGAAATCGCAACAGTCAGGACACCCGTGCACCTGGATCATCTGCCCGGATCGTTTTTCGGTCCGTCGAATCTGGTTGACCTGCTGCGGCATCGCGCTGGCCACCAGGCCCACGACCGCGCGTTCATCTATCTGGTAGACGGTGAGTCGGAAGAGATTCAGCTCACGTACCATGAGTTGGATCGCCAGGCCCGCGCCGTAGCGGCCCGCCTACAGGCCGCCAACTTGGAAGGCGAGCGCGCCGTTCTGTTGTATCCGCCGGGCCTGGATTTCATCGCGGCCTTTTTTGGCTGTTTGTACGCCGGGGTAGTGGCCGTGCCGGCCTATCCGCCGCGCCGCAATCGCTCGTTGTCGCGCATTCAATCCATTGCCGACGACGCGCAAGCCAAGATCGCGCTGACCACGTTTCCCGTTTGGGAGCGCGTGCAATCGGTGCTGGATTCCAGCCCCAGCCTGAAACAGATCGACTGGCTCTGTACCGATCAACTGCCGGAGGGCGCCGAAGACGAGTGGCAGGAGCCCGACGTGCACGGCGACACGCTGGCATTTTTGCAATACACCTCCGGCTCGACCGGCGTGCCCAAGGGCGTCATGCTCACGCATGCCAACTTGATGCACAACTCGGCCCTGATTTCGTACGCCTTCGAGCACACGCGCAGCGGATTGGGCGTTTTCTGGCTGCCCAGCTATCACGACATGGGCCTGATCGGCGGCATTTTGCAGCCCATGTACATCGGGCAGTCGAGCGTGCTCTTGTCGCCGATGTCGTTCTTGCAGCGGCCGTTTCGCTGGCTGAAGGCCATCTCGCGCTACAAGGCCACGATCAGCGGCGGCCCGAACTTTGCCTACGACTTGTGCGTGCGCAAGATCACGCCCGAGCAACGTGCCACGCTCGACCTGAGCCAATGGTGCCTGGCGTTCAACGGCGCCGAGCCGGTGCGTGCCGAAACGCTCGACGAATTTGCCCGCACGTTCGAACCGTGTGGTTTCAACCGCGAGGCGTTCTATCCGTGCTACGGCATGGCCGAGGCCACGCTGATCGTCACCGGCGGATTCAAATCCGCCCTGCCGGTCGTGCGCACCTTCGACGAGAAGGCCCTGGAAGGCCACCACGTCGTGGACGCGCTGGCGGAAGAAGACTGCGCGCGCGAACTCGTGGGCAGCGGCGGCGCACTGCTCGATCAGCGCATCGTGATTGCACATCCGGACGAATTGACGTCGCGGCCGCCCGACGAAGTGGGCGAAATCTGGGTCAGCGGTCCCAGCGTGGCGCAGGGCTATTGGAATCGTCCGGAAGAAACCTCGCGCACGTTCCATGCCTACCTGAAAGATACGGGCGAAGGACCGTTCCTCCGCACGGGCGATCTGGGCTTCGTGCAGAACGGCGAGCTGTTCATCACCGGCCGGCTCAAAGATCTGATCATCATTCGCGGCGCGAATCACTACCCGCAAGACATCGAGTTGACGGTTGCCAAAAGCCATCCGCGCTTGCGACCGGACAGCGGAGCGGCATTTGCCGTGGAGATCGACGGCGGCGAACGGCTGGTCGTGGTGCAGGAAGTCGAGCGCCGTCAGCAGCGCGAGCTGGACGAGGTTTTCGAGGCCATTCGCCGCGACGTCGCCGGCGAGCACGAACTCCCGGTGGAAGCCATCACCCTGGTCAAAGCCGGCAGCATTCCCAAAACCTCCAGCGGCAAGATCCAGCGCCACGCGTGCCGCCGCGGCTTTCTCGACGGCACTCTGGAAGTCGTCGCCGAATGGCGCGGCTGGAGCGAGCAGGACGGCACCGCCCCCCGCCGACGCGCCAGCGATATCGGCCCGCGTGTGGATACCACGACCTTTGAAACACAGGCTGAAACGAGTGCCGCTGCACCCCTGGCCGCTGCAGCAGGCGGCGCCGCGGCGCAGGCTGGGCCCTCGGCGGCGACCTTGGCGGTTGTGATGGATCACGTCCGCGCGGTGGCTCGCGATCGGGCCGGTCAATTGACCGCCGCGACCTCGATTGTCGAGCTTGGCCTCGATTCGCTGGAGCGTATGGAGATTGTCGCCTCGCTCGAGGATGCGTACGGCGGCCGCTTTCCCGAGGCCGAGTTGACGCAGATGGAAACCTGTCGCGACGTGGCGCTGGCCGTCGAAGCGTATCTCGGTCCGCAGGCCAAGGCGCGCGTCCGCCGCGTGCCGCTCGAAGACATTCCTGCGGAAACCTATCGCTTCGAGCTGATGCCCGAGTTCCTCCGCTTGCGACAGCAGCACGAAGAGATTCAGCAGGCCGGACTGCGCAACCCGTATTTCAAGGTTCACGACGGCATCATTGCCGACACCACCCGGGTCGGCGGCCGCACACTGGTCAGCTATTCCAGCTACAACTACGCCGGCCTGGCCGGGACCGAAGCCTTGGCCATCGCGTCGAAGCAGGCCATCGATCGCTACGGCACGAGTGTCTCCGCCAGCCGTTTGGTTTCGGGCGAGAAGCCCATCCACCGCGAACTGGAAGAAGCCATCGCTTCGTTCCTCGGCACCGAAGCCGCCATCGCCCTGGTCAGCGGGCACGCCACCAACGAATCCACGCTGGGACATTTGCTCGGGCCGGGCGACCTGATTCTGCACGACGCACTGGCGCACAACAGCATCGTGCAGGGCTCGCACTTGTCGGGCGCCCGCCGCCGCCCGTTTCCGCACAACGATGCCGAAGCGGTCGATCGCTTGCTGCGCGAAGTTCGCGGTGAATTTCGCCGCGTGATGATCGCCATCGAAGGCATCTACAGCATGGACGGCGACATCGCCCCCGTGCCGCACTTCGTCGAAGTCAAGAAGCGCCACAAAGCCATGCTCTACATCGACGAGGCCCACTCGGTCGGCGTGCTGGGCGCGCGCGGCCGTGGCGTGGGCGAGCACTTCGACATCTTGCGCGAAGACGTCGACGTGTGGATGGGCACGCTCAGCAAAGCGCTGGGCAGTTGCGGCGGATACATCGCCGGCAACCGCACCCTCGTCGAATACCTGAAATACACGGCCCCCGGCTTCGTTTTCGCCGGCGGCATGTCGCCGAGCAATGCCGGCGCCGCGCTGGCGGCCATCGAAACGCTGGAAGCCGAGCCCCAACGCCTGGTCACGCTGCACCAGCGCGCGGCGTTGTTCTTGCGGCTGGCCCGCGAGCGCGGGCTGAACACCGGTCTCAGCAAAGGCACTCCCATCGTCCCCGTGATCATCGGCAATTCACTGGACGCGTTGCGTTTGTCGCAAGCACTGTTCGATCGGGGCATCAACGTGCAGCCGATTTTGCATCCGGCGGTGGAAGAAAAAGCCACGCGGTTGCGGTTCTTCATCACGACCGATCACAGCGAGGCCCAGATTCGCGACACCGTCGCCGCGCTGGCCGAAGAACTGGAGCGCATCGGTCCGCAGTACTTTCAGCATCCGCCCCAGCGTAATGGCCACGCCCTGCCGCTGGGCGCCACGCCGCCGGCCGCCGGGCTTCAAGCGTAGCCGTGCGCGCGGAACCAGCTCCAGGCATCGATCGCGGCCGCGCGCAACGGGCGCGATGAATAACCCAGCTCGCGCTCGGCTCGTGCGCAGGAATAGTTTCGCCATTGAGCACTCAGCGCGGTGGATGCCGAGTTCACGTCCGGCTCGCGCCCCGTGACGGCCCCCCACAAATCGCCGACATAGCCGGCGCCCATGCGCATCAACAGGCCGGCGGGGACAATCGGCGGCGTTCCCCCGGTCACTTCGGCAAATACGCGCCAAGCCTGAAAGTACGAGAGCACCTCGCCGCCAAGAATATATCGCCGGCCCGCCTGGCCGCGCTCGAGTGCCGCCAGAATGCCGCCCGCCACGTCGCGCACGTCGCAATAGCTGTTCGCGCCCAGCGGCGCGAATAAACCCCAGCCCTTGGCAACGTGCAGCAGCATCCGGCCCGACGACGGTTTCCAATCGAACGGGCCGATCATGTAGCCCGGATTGACGATTGTCGCCTGCAACCCTCGCGCAACGTTGTCCAGCACGGCTTGCTCCGCGCCGCGCTTGGTCAGAACGTAGGGACACAGCACGCCGCCGTTCGGTGGCGTCTCCTCATCGGCTGCCTGCCTTCGGGGCCGGTTGCCCAGCGCGTCGACGGAGGATACGTGCACCATGCGGGCGCCGCCAGCGCAAGCCGCCTCCGCGACGTGCCGCGTGCCCTCCACGTTGATCGCCTGGGCCACGTCCATGCCGTGCCAGCCGATATGCACATAAGCCGCCGCATGGATGACGGCCGCGACACCGCGCATCGCCTGCATCACCGTTTGTTGGTCGCGCACGTCGCCGCGCACCACCTCCACGTCGAGGTCCGCCAGCGGCCGCGGATCGGCCTGGTCCCGCGCTAGCACGCGCACGGACTGTCCCCGAGCCACAAGGGCTCGCACGACGTTATTTCCCACTAAACCCGTGGCGCCGGTGACCAGCGTAACCATCAAATAGCCGCAAAGTTGCCGAAATCGGCAAAGCAGGCCGTCCGTCACCTCCGGTTCGCCTCAAACTTCGCCCGTACCAAGCTTTGCAGAGCTAGGCAAAAATGGCAAGCAGACGTAAAATACAGACCAGTGGTATCCGCCGTTGTGTTGTTCCATCGCAGGGGGGTGCGCGTGTTAACTGAACAGGAAGTCTCTCGCAGTTGGAGCCGGCTGTTCAAGTCCGAGATCACCAGCGAAACGTTGACGAGGGCCGAAGCGCTGCTTGACGAGCTGCGCCCGGAAAGCCCGTTGCGGCATCGCCTGACCTTGGAGCTCGACGAAATTCGCGAGCAAAGCTTGCAGAGCAGTTAGTCAGGCATTCGCGGCCGGCGGCGCGCCGCGACAGCGGCGTGACGGCTGGAAGCGGCCCTCGGCCGCAGTAACCGGCTGCGCAAACGCGCCCTCGCGGCGCGTTTTTTTATGCGCGGATGAAATTGAAATTGACGGGCCAGGGTTTTGCGCCGGTTAACGGTTCACTTCCACGCCGAAGTTCAAACCGTTGACCCAGAAAGTCTGGTGCTCGTTGCTGTCCTTGAGCGTGATCAGCTTATCCTGGTCGTACCGCAGGCGGTTGCTGGCCCGCGTGATGCCGCCGACGACCATGCCGGTATAGCCGACTTTGAGCGCCACTTTGCTCGTGCAGTTGTAGGCCAGGCCCACCCGCAGCTCGCCCATTGGAGCAAACGTCGTGGCAAAGTCGTGCTGATCGGTGCCCAAGCCGAGGAACCGCCGGGTCACGGCCACGCCTTCCGTCTCATCGAACAGGCTCACGAATAGCGCGGCCTCGTCGCCCAGTCGGGTCTTCAGCTTCACGTTCTGGAAGTTGGCCGCCGCCAGGAATCGCGTTTCCACGCTGGAGACGAAGCGCCCCCGTTGATTGAACCACCGCAAGCCGATCTGCGGACCCACCAGGTTATTCTGCACCACGGTGGACCACTGGCTGTCCGCCAACGGATTGAAGAACAGATCGAATTCGTCAAAGTTCGTGCCGGCCACGATGTATGCGTCCTGCATTTGGAACCAACGCACGCCGTACAGCACTTCGAAGAAGCCGCCCCTGTGCAGGCGCGGGGCGCGATATGTCCGCATGGCTTCCACGCCGTTCAGCGTGGTGATTTGCTGCTGCGTCAGTTCGTCGAACTGCACGCCCATCTTGCCGATGTCGAGTAGAAACTGCGCGTCATCAATGGTCACCAACACGCTGGCCAGCAGCAGGTTGCCCGGGTCGTCGAACTGCATTTGAACGCCATTGTCGATGTGATACTGGCTCTGCTGCACGTGGTCCAGCACGCTGACCTCGTAGCCGTAGTTCGTATCGTCCATGTAGCCCAGTTCCCAGCGGTTGCCCCAGGCGCCGTTGGCTGTGAACTTGCCCGTGTCCACCGTATTGAGCGCCGGATAGGGGGGGGACAGGCCGAACGGGTCGTTAAGGTCGATGAACGTGTTCAAGTCCGGAGGCGCGGCACTCGTGCTGCCGATGATCGCCGTCGTCGGTTTCGACAGCGACCAGAACAGCCGCTCGTAGCTGAACCAATGGCCCTCGTTCGGCCGCGGGCCGTTGCCAAACGTGCTGGTCCGCGCCGGCGCAAACGGCTGGGCATAACTGCCCACGTGCCCGGGCGCGAATGGCCACAGGCCATGCGTCTTCGAAGGTTCTCCCTCCGCGAACGGCGCACTGCCGTACTCGTAAAACGAGGGCGGTCCGGGAAAATCGAGATTGGAGTCGGCGGGGACCTGGGCCATCGCTCGAGGAGCCATAAGCGCCAAGGCTATCCACGCGAGCAGCCAGATTGCCGTGCGTTTACTCACCATCGTTCGCTTCCACCCTTGGCTCCCCACCCCTTAGTCCCGCGCAGTCATTCCTCCACGGAAGCCTGCTTCCGGTGTGACGGTAATATCGGCCGTGCCTGTGACGTGAATTAAGTAAGAAAGGCAAGCTCTTCCGAAAAAGCCGGTTGTACGGCGATTCGGCAACAACTTGGAAAAAATAGGGTGACCTGGCGCCCGGCTACAGCCCGCTGCGACGCCCTCGACGGCCGGATTGACACGCTAGCGGACCCTTGCGACGACTCCGTCGCGGCACGAATTCCGTCTGCCAGCTCCCCGCAAGCTCTCCGGACGGCCTGCCAGAGCCCAATCCGATCTGGCCTGGCACGAATGAAAGGTAGACAGAACTCGCCCTGGGGCTCGCCGCGGGATGTCGATCCGGCGCCGGCCCGCAGTTTGTCGCTAGCAAGGCTCGCACGTATACTTGGCGCGAGTGCATTCAGCGGCAGATTCTGTTCAGGGAGTTTGCCTTGCTTGCCAATGTTCGAGTGCTTTGACATCCGCGTTTGAATCCGAGGTCGCCCATGCGACGCCGCACGTTTGCCAGGTTAGCCGGTCTTTGCTATTTGCTGGCGCAAGCCTTGGGCAGCTCCTCGCTCGCCGACGAGCCCGCCGCGCTGGCACCGCGCCCGCCGAAGTTCGTGCGCATCGATCGCGACGCCGACCGCAACCCGCTGACACTGCAGACCGCCGTCGTTCACTATGTGCCGCAGGATTCCACCCAGGGCCCGCTCGAGGTCGATCTGGTTGGTGCCGTGCACGTGGGCGAACGGAGCTATTACGAGGCCCTCAACAAGCTCTTCACCCAGTACGACGTGGTGCTCTACGAGCTGGTGGCGCCGGAGGGGACCCGCATTCCCAAGGGGGGTCGCTCCAGCGGCCATCCCGTCGCCTTGCTGCAAAACGGCATGAAAGACGCCCTGAACCTGGAACATCAGATGCAATGCGTGGACTATACCGGCGATAACATGGTCCACGCCGACATGTCGCCCGACGAGTTTGCCAAGTCCATGAGCGACCGCGGCGAAAGTTGGGCCGGCACGCTGTTCCGCATGATGGGCGCCGGCATTGCCCAGCAATCGAAGCGGCAAGCCCAGGGCAAGTCGCCGGAAGTCGACTTTCTGTCCGCGCTGTTCAGCGACGATCGGGCCGGGGCCATGAAACGGTTCATGGCCGAGCAGTTCGACGACGTCGACAGCGTCATGGCCGCGCTCGAAGGACCGCAGGGTTCCACCCTCATCTCCGAGCGCAACAAGGTGGCCCTGGAGAAGCTGCGCGAGCAGATTGCCGCGGGCAAGAAGAAAATTGCCGTGTTCTACGGCGCCGGGCACCTGGCCGATATGGAGCAGCGGCTGTTCAAAGACTTTCAATTGAAGCGCGCCGGCGAAGAGTGGCTGACGGCCTGGAATCTGGCCGCTCTACAAGAGCCGCCCGCGAACGGCGCCAAGACTCCCGCCGCCAGCGACAGCAAATAGGGCGCCCGCAGCGCTTCTTCGCGCAGCTCACCTCGCTCGCAACGGCCCGTCACGCTGTAAAACGCCGCTGGCGCTGGCGCCGCGCGTGCCAGCATCGCTGCTGCCGCCGCCAACGTTCCTTTACAGTTCGGCCGACGTTTTTCATACTAAGGACCGCCGCGGCGCGACTTGTTCTTGCGCCGCGAACTCGGGCCGTTCACGTACGGCCCACGCGCGGGAGCCAGGCGATGGCGGGTCTGTCGATCAATGAGGTCACCACCTATCGCTGGACGTTCGAAGAAGACGTTGCGCAATATCGGGCCTGTGGCATCGAGGCCATCGGCGTGTGGCGGCAAAAACTGGCCGACTTTGGCGAAGCCAAGGGCGTCGAACTGTTGGCCGATAGCGGGCTGGCCGTTTCCAACCTGCTCTGGGCCGGAGGTTTCACCGGCAGCGACGGTCACTCGTATCATGAGAGCCTGGCCGATGCCCGCCACGCGTTGAAGCTGGCGGCCGCGCTGGGCACGCGGCAGCTCGTCGTGTACAGCGGTTCGCGCAACGGACACACGCAAAATCACGCCCGGCGCCTGTTTGTCGCCGCTCTGGGTGACCTGTTGCCCCTGGCCGCCGACTTGGATGTCACGCTCTGCGTCGAGCCGATGCACCCCTCGTGCGCCGAAGATTGGACGTTCCTCACCGATCTGGACGACGCCGTGGCGCTGGTCAAAGGCGTGGGCAATCCGTTCCTCAAGCTGGTGTTCGATACCTATCACTGGGGCCACGCGTGCGATATCGCCGCCCGCGTCGGCCCCCTGGCCGAACACATTGGCATCGTGCACTTGAGCGACGGCACGTGCGCGCCCAACTGCGAGCAAAATCGCCACCGCTTGGGCGACGGCGACGTGCCGCTGGCCTGCATCATCCAGTCGCTGCGCAAAGCCGGCTACGACGGCTACTACGACGTTGAGCTCTTTGGCGAGACCATCGAGAACAGCGACTATCGACAGTTGCTCGAATGCTCCAAGCGCGCCTACGAGCGGCTGCTGGCGGGCTGAACGGTAGGGGGCAGGGGAGTGGTGCGACTGGCGTCTCGCCAGTGCCAACCATGCGGCGATTCTGAATTCGGCTCGGCCGGAGCCTCGCCCGGTGTCACTGGCGTCTCGCCAGTGCAATCCATGCGGCGATTCTGAATTCGGCTCGGCCGGATCCGCGCCCTCTCGAAAACCCTCGCGGCGGAACGCTGACCCCTCTTCAAAACACTCGGTTCATCCCGTTCAGCGCCGCCACGCGATACGCTTCGGCCATCGTGGGATAGTTGAACGTCGTGTTCGTAAAGTAGGTGAGCGTGTTGTGCGGCGGCGGCTGCAGCATGATCGCCTGGCCGATGTGCACAATCTCCGTGGCGTTCTGGCCAAAGCAGTGAATGCCCAGTAGCGCCAGCGTCTCGCGATGGAACAACAGCTTCAGCATCCCCACGGTCACGCCCGTGATCTGCGCCCGGGCCAGATGCTTGAACATGGCCTTGCCCACTTCGTAGGGTACTTTCTCCTCGGTGAGTTGACGCTCGGTCTTGCCGATCGACGAAATCTCGGGGCTGGTGAAGATCCCGGTGGGGATGTCTTCGACCAGCCGATGATTCGGATCGCCGCAGAAATGGCTGGCCGCGAATCGGCCCTGATCGTACGACGCGCTGGCCAGCGCCGGCGCACCCACCACGTCGCCCACGGCGTAAATGTGCGGCTGCACGGTCTGATAGTGCTGGTTGACTTCGACCTGCCCGCGCCGGTTGGGCGTGATGCCGATACACTCCAGCCCCAGCCCGTCGGTGTTGCCGCTGCGGCCGTTGGCCCACAAGAGCACGTCGGACCGCACTTTCTTGCCGCTCTTCAGGTGCAGCACGACGCAGTCGTTCGTCGGCTCGACGCGCTCGTACTCCTCGCAATGCAAAATCCGCACGCCGTTCTCCGACAGGTGATAGCTCAACGCGTCGATGATCTCCTCGTCGAGGTAGTCGAGCAGCTTCTCGCGGGTGTTGACCAGCGTCACCCGCACCTGCATGTTGCGCATCATCGAGGCGTATTCGCAGCCCACCACGCCCGCACCGTAGATCGTCATGCTCGTGGGCGTGCGGTCCATCAACAACAGCGTGTCGCTGTCGACGATGCGCGGGTGATTGAAATCGACGTCTGCCGGCCGATAGGGGCGGGAACCGGTGGCGATGACGAACGCCTCGGCCGACAATCGCTTGGGCGTGTGGTCCGGGTGCAGCACTTCGATCGTGTGCGCATCGACAAACCGCGCCGTCCCCGGCACCAGCGTCACGTCGTTGCGATCGTAGAAACCCTGCCGCAGCGACACCTGTTTTTCGATCACGCTGTTGGCGGTGGCCAACAGCTGCGGCAGCGAAAAGCGCGGCGCAATGCCAAGCTGTTTGAAAATCGGGCTCTGGCTGCACAGGTTGACGTGAAAGATGGCTTGCCGCAGGGCCTTGGAGGGAATGGTGGCCCAGTGCGTGCAACCGCCGCCCACCTGCCGAAAGCGCTCGACAACAGCCACCGACTTGCCGCACTTGACGGCGCGCATGGCCGCGCCTTCGCCCCCCGGCCCGGTGCCGATCACCACAAAATCAAACTGCTGCGTTTCCGTGCTCACTGGAATTCTCGTTCCTCGCAGGCACCGAGCGGGACTGGCTCGTTTTGCACCGCGTGCACCTGGAACTCCGCGCGTTCCACATGCCGGCTAAACGTGCCCGTCCGCTGCGGGACCTTTCAGGGCCTTGAAAAAATAGCTTATCGGCCGGCGCCGCCCGCGCTGCCGGGAATCAGCTCCAGGCAAACCAATCGATCCACACCGCGCACGTACAACAAGCCGTGCGACAGGATCGGCGCCGCCCACGCCGGATATTTGAGCAACCGCGGCGGGCCAAAGCCAAACTGGCTGGGCTCGCCCGCCGCACCGCGCAGCGCCACTTCGGCCACCGGCTCGTACTTGCGCGGGTTCGCGCGCACCAGCCGCAGCATGCCGTCTTCGCTCAAGCACACGAAGTGTCCGTCGACGTACAGCAACGACGAGCGCGTCAGCCCCGGCTCGGCCCATTGCACCTTGCCGCTGACCAGCTCGATACAGCGCAGCTCCGCGTTCTCGGTGTGTCGTCCGCTCGACGCGTACAGGTAGCCCTCGTGATGCACGGGCGTGTTCCAGTGCGTCTGCATTGACTTGTCACGCCGCTTCTCGGCATCGGTCCACACCGGCGTGGCGCTTCCCGGCTTCACGCGCAATAGCGCCCCGCCCGGACCGTACGCTTCCGAAATGAACACCAGGTCGTTCACCACCACGGGATCGCTGGCGTTCACGCTTTCCAGAATGCCGGCCCGCCACGGAAAATGAAAATCCGCTTTGCCCGTCGTCGGATCGAAGCCCACCAGCCCGCCGCGCGCAAACCAGAAGCACCAGCGCCGCCCGGCGATCGTCGCCAGCTTGGGCGTGGCATAGCTGGCCAGCTCGTCGCTCATCTGGTACTTGACCGCGCCTGTGCGCTTGTCGAAAGCCACGATGCCCGACCCGTTGCCCACCACGCGGTCGAGCTGTCCCGGCGGCACGCGCTTGCTTTCGGGCGGACTGCCGCCCACCGGCACCAGCAGCAAATCGCCTGCAACGACCGGCGTGCTCCCCACGCCAAAGAAATTCTGAATCACGCCGAACGTGGCGGCCGTGTCGACCTTCCAGATCACCTTGCCGTCCGCCGTGTCCAGGCAGTGCAGCATGCCCTCGGCGCCAAAGATGTACACGCGTCCCTCGTCGACGACCGGCGAGCTGCGCGGGCCGTTGTCGTAGCCGTACAGGTCGGAAAAGTCGCTGGAATACTCGAACGTCCAGCCCGCTTTGCCCGTGCGGCTGTCCAGGCAGCGTAGCCGGGCCGAATCGTCCGCGCGATCGAATTGATAGAGCCGCCCGTCGGCGATCGCGGGCATGCAGTAACCGGTGCCCAGCGAAAGCTGCCAGACCAACGGTGGACCGTCGGCCGGCCAGCGTGTCAGAATGCCCCGCTGGGTCGACTTGCTGTCGGCCGTGGGACCTAAGAAGCCGGGCCAGTCCGTGCTTTGTGCGGCGGCGGCCCCGTCGCGCCCGCTGGCGCCGCTGCGCGTGCCCCCTGGCGCCGCTCCCGACGACGGCTCGCGCTCTTCGCCGCGGCAACCGCTGGCAGCAGCTAAAGCGACAATCCACGATACAAGCACAAGTAGCCGCATGGCACCGCGCCGGGGCATCACACTTCGGGTCCTTTCCGCCAGGAGCGCATCACTATAATTGATGGGTTCCTGGCTCGTCAGGGGTCGCCACGAGGTTTTCCGCCCACGCTCATGCTCATCGTCAACGAACACATCCGCATTCCCGATTCGGAGCTGGCGCTCAGCTTTGCGCGCAGTTCAGGCCCGGGCGGGCAGAACGTCAACAAGGTAAGCAGCAAGGCCGTGCTGCGGTTTGCCGCCGCGCGTTCGTTGGCGTTGCCGCCGGACGTGCGTGCGCGCTTTCTGCACAAGTATCGCCCGCGACTCACCGGCGACGGCGAGGTGATCGTCACCAGCCAGCGCTATCGCGATCAGGGCCGCAACGTTGCCGACGCCCGCGAGAAGCTGCAGGCCATGATCGCAGCCGTCATCGCGCCGCCCAAGCGCCGCCGGCCCACCAAACCGACGAAGGCCTCCGCCGTCCGCCGCGTGAAGTCAAAGCAGGCCGTCGCGCGCAAAAAAGAATTACGCAAAAGCGTGGGGCGGGAAGAGTAGGTCCGCGGAATTCCGTTCGGGAGGGCGAGGCTTCCGCCGAGCCGGCGCGCTCGATGACTGTAACCGCGCGCTTCCCTCAAACCCGCAAACTCGCCACCAGCGCGTCGGCCAGTTTGACCGTGTCGGCGTCGTCGTTCGCCCACAGCGCCTCAAGGTGATGGCAAATCCGCCGGTGGGCCGTCGTCAGATAGTAGCGGCCGGTCTGCAGCTCCAGCGTGCGGGCCGCGTCTAACGGACCGGCGCCGAGCATCTGGTCCAATCGCCGCAGCACGCACGCGCTCACATACAGCTCGATCGCGCTGTCGGCGATGCGGGCCAGCTGGAACTGCCGGTCGAGAATCGACTCCTGATAGGTGCGCAGCACCGCTTCCACTTCCGCGCCGAACTCGCCCACGAGCTTGCCCAGCTTGAGCGCGTCGTTCTCGAGCTCGTGATGCTGCAGGGTGACGCCGGGCGAAGCAAAGAACGATTCGATCTTGCGGCCGGCGAAACCGGTGAGCTTGCCCAGATTGGTCAGCGGGCGCTTCGCGGCCTCCAGCACGCTCTTCAGCTCCAGGCCCACGTCGCGCATGCCGACCAGCGCCGTGAACACGCGCAGCACGTCGTTGGCCCCTTCGCCGATCATGTTGATCCGCCCGTCGCGCATCATGCGCTCGTAGGGCTCGTCGTTGAAGTAGGCTTTGCCGCCAAAGATCTGAATCGTGTCGTTGATGATCCGCCACAGCACGTCGGTGGCGAAGACCTTGAGCATGGCGGTCTCGAGCATGAAATCGCCTTCGCCCGAGTCGATCAGCGCCGCCGTTTCATACGTGGCAGATTCCATGGCGTACGCGCCGGCCTGCATGTAGGCGAGCTTGTCCTTCACCAGTTCGAAATTCGCCAGCGGCTGGCCGAATTGCACGCGCGACATGGCATGTCGCGTGGCGCGCTCCACACAGAACTTGGCGGCGCCGGTGCAGCTGGCGCCAAACGTGGTGCGGCCGAAATCGAGCACCGTCAGCGCCACGCGCAGCCCCTTGCCCAGCTCGCCCAGGATGTTTTCCTTGGGCACGAACATGTCGTGGAAGGCCAGGCGCCCCGTCGCCGAACCGCGCACGCCCACCTTGGCCATCCGCTTTTCCACCACTTCGAAGCCCGGCATATCCGGTGTCACGAGAAACGCCGTGATCTTCGTCTCTTTGCTCCCGGCCACCGGCGTGCGCGCCATCACGGTCAGCCCCTGAGCGATCCCGCCGTTGGTGATCCAGCGTTTCTGGCCGTTGAGCACGTAGCCCTTGCCGTCCGCCGAAGGGGTGGCCGTGGTTTGCACGTTGGCCGCGTCGCTGCCGGCCTCGGGCTCCGTGAGCGCAAACGCGCTGATCCATTCGCCGGTGGCCATCTTGGGCAGATATTTGGCTTGTTGTTCGCGCGTGCCAAACAGCACCAGCGCCCGCGGCCCGATCGAATGGTGCGCGTTGACGAACAGCGCGGTGCCGCCGCAATGTCCGCCCAGCACTTCGATCATCTGGCAATACGCCACCTGGCTGAACCCGCCGCCGCCAAATTCGCCGGGCAAACACGCGCCCAGCACGCCGATGCGCCCCAGCCCGCGCACCACGTCGTCGGGAATCTCCGCGTTGCGATCGATGGCCGCGGGGTCGATGTGCTCCTGGCAATAGCGCCGCAGTTCGGCCACTTTGTCGGCCGTGCGCGCGTCGCCAGTCAGCGTCGGATAGGCAAGCAGTTTTTGATT
Source organism: Pirellulales bacterium (assembly GCA_050250435.1). GTDB lineage: Bacteria > Planctomycetota > Planctomycetia > Pirellulales > PALSA-1355 > JBFWOR01. The sequence goes on from JBFWOR010000011.1 coordinate 207,078, forward strand.
CAGAAAGTTGCCAAAGAACAACCCTTTGGCAAAGCCGACCATGTGCATGCGATCGCCGAGCACTTCCTCAGCTTCGCGCATCTGCTGCTCGTGGTCCATTTTCATGACAATCCCTTTGTGCTGATTCCGCCTCAATCCGCAACACCCAGAACGACCTCCTGCGCCGACCGCGACTCATTATAGGGGCCTGCCGGCAAGGCTTCGATAGCGTTTGCCTTGTTTGCCTGACCCGCAGCCTCGCGCCGCGCGCTGGGCGGAGCGTGGCCGGCGCCGTGGCAAACTTTGCGGACTGTAATCCATTCGAGGAAAGAGCCGATTGTCGCGCGTCCGATGACCATTCCTATCACGCGAGTTTGCTGCCCGCACGGCGGGCCCCCATCCGTTCGTCGCCGCCCCTCCTGCAGCCAGCCGGCCGGAGTTCCCGCCCATGTACCGCTGCCTCCTGTTGACCGCCGTGGCGTTGCTCTTCTCTCCGGTGCTCGCCGTCGCCGGCAATTGCTGCGCGCATTGCGGCTGCCACGACAACTGCTGCAAAGTCTGCCGCGTGGTCTGCGAGACCAAGAAAGTGACCAAACCGGTCTACGATTGCGAGTGCGAAGACTTTTGCATTCCCGGCAAGAGCGAGTGCTGCTGGACGTGCGACGAGTGCGGCCATCGCAAGCGTGAGTACACACCCACTTGCGGCAAGGTGCACACGCGCGTCAAGCTCGTCAAGAGGAACGAGACCAAGGAGGTCAAATCGTACAAGTGGGTCGTCGAAGACCTGTGCACCAACTGCGCGACCCGCTGCGCCGCCACCAGCGCGAAGCCGGCGGTGAATCCCGTAGCCGCGGCCGCGTCCCTCGTTCCTTTGCCTCCGCAGATGACTCCTGCACCAGCTGCAGAGGCTGCGCCACAACCGACACCCGCCGCCGACTCCACCGATTCAGACAGTGGCTGGCGGCGCAAGGTGGCCGGCCTTTTCGGTCGCGAGTGATCGTCCGGCGTGCAAATATCGCACGCGCGCCGGCACGTTACGCTTCTCGCCCACGACGGTTGCGCACCGCATGCGCACCTGCACGCACCACGCCAGGGCCGCAAAGGTGGTCGCTCTGGACTCCGGCAGATATAATAGCAGCGTTGCCTGTTATGCCGGACCCGTTGAGACCGCACCGATGCCCAGGCGGCACGACATCGACCGCATTCTGAAGGAATGGGCCTACGAGCCCGGGGAAATCAGTGCCCGCATCGTGCGCGCCACGAACGGGCGCGATGTGCTGCAAATGCGCGTGGAAATGGGCGTATTGCAGCTGGAGACCTCCGGCCGCCCCGATGGCGTTCGCCCTCACGGCGCCGACACGTATTTCGAGTACTTGCGGGGCGTGGCCAAGAAATCGGGCAAGGGATTCGAGCTGAATCCGCAGCAGTGCCTCGAGGCCGACCGGGAATTCATGCAGTATTACCATCGCCGGGTGTGCTGGCTGGCGCTGCGCGAGTTTCGCCGCGCCACGGCCGATGCCAAGCACACGCTGGAATTCATGGATTTCGTCCGCGCCCACTCGCCCAACGAAGAGTGGACGGTCTCGCACGAGCAATACCGGCCCTTTGTCATGTTCCACCGGGTGCAGGCCTCGACCCTGGCGCGCTTGGAAGAAGACGGCCCGGAGGCCTCTTTGGCCGAGCTGGACCGCGGTTTGGATGAGTTTCGCGAGCTGTATCGCGACCTCGAGGCGGAGGAGCAGTGGGAGGACGACGAGCTGGTGCGGCGGCTGTACGAGCTGCGCGACACACTGCGCGAGCAATACGATCTTCGGCCCAGCCTCTCAGAGCAGCTGGCCAAAGCCGTCGCCGCCGAAGAGTACGAGCTGGCCGCGCGGCTGCGCGACGAGATCAGCCGCCAGGGCAAGGCCGGGTAACATCGTGGCGGCCTTCGTTGCACGCCACCCGCGCACCCGCCACCGCGCGGGGGTCCGCGGCCGCCGTGCTAGCAGCCGTTTTGTAACTTCGTTTTGTAAATCTGTACACTACCGCTGTCGGAACAACTATCACGGTCCGTTGCGTAACTTCGCTGCGGCGAATGCGTTCCGCTCGGCCGGCCAAAATCGCAACGAATTGGCACGCGCTCTGCTTTGCTTGGTGATCGCGGTCCCATCTCGATAGCATCCCATCCGACAGCGACAAAGGAGTGTTTCTCATGCTCGTGCTCACGCGCAAACCCAAACAGCAAATTCAAGTCGGTCCCCATATCACCATCACCATTTTGCAAATCAAGGGCCAATCGGTCCGCGTGGGCATCGAGGCGCCGCAAGACGTGTGCGTGCTGCGTACCGAACTGGCCGAACGGATGGCCGACGGTAGTCATGACCCCACCGTGGCGGCGGCACTGGCAAAAGTCGAACGCGAAAAGGAAATAAGTTCCAGCCCGTCCCGCGAACAGACTAGTGGCCGGTCCAATGGATCGGCTCGTGGGTCCTTGCGATGCCGGGCTCCTCGCGTGGATGAAGCACCTGTGATGTCCTCCTACCCGTCGACGGGCCCGGCATCGTTTATTCGCCCCCGGCGGCGGCGCACCTCGAGCGTCCGCTAACGGCGGGCGCCGGGCCAAACGGGGGCGGGCTCGAACCGAGCCCAGGGCCAATTGGCGATCGATCGACCCACAAGCGGCGGCTACCCAGAGCCAACCGCAACAAGCTAACCCGCAAGTCAAAGTTCCCGCAACGACTCCCCCACTGAGCGATGGCCACGCACGGCCATCGCTCTTTGTGTTTGCGCAGGCGCTCTTTCCTCTCTCGGTGACCTCGGCGCTCTCCGTGGTCCATTGGTAGCTTCACTTCTTCCCTCTCTCGGCCTCTGCGGCCTCCGTGGTGATCTCTGTTTTTTTCCGCCGTCCCTTCGAGCCCTGCGTGTTCTTTGCGGTTCATCTTCCGTCGCTGATCGCCCAAGCTACACTTCCTGATAGTGACAGCGGTCGATCGGTCGTCGGCCGCAAGCCTTCCCCCGCCTGCGCGCCCCATGTCGCACGCCGCCTCACTCAACGAAGCCTTCGCCCATCACCAGGCCGGACGCGCGGCGGAAGCGGAGCGCCTGTATCGCCAGCTCCTCGCCGGCCGGCCGGACGATCCCGACGTCTTGCACCTGCTGGGCGTGCTCTGCCTGCAGACGGGCCGCGCGCCGCAAGCCGTCGAGTTGATGGCCCGGGCTTTGGAGATTCGCCCGCAGCACGCCGAAACGGCCAATCACCTGGGTGCGGCGTACGGCGCCCTGGAACGCTTCGACGACGCCGTGGCCGTATTGCGCCGCGCCGCACAACTTTCGCCCCAGGATGGCTCCATTCACTACAACCTCGGCACGGCACTGCGCAGCGCCGGACGCCTGGCCGACGCCGTCACCAGCCTGCGGCACGCCGTGGCCGCCAATCCCAACTATGCCGAGGCGCACTACAACCTGGCCAACACGCTGCGCGAGCTGAAACGTTTCGAAGAAGCCGAGGCCGCCTACCGCGAAGCGCTGCGCGTCCGGCCCGGCTACTTGAAGGCCTTGGTCAATCTCGGCGCCGTGCTGCGCGACCAGCGCCGTTATCCGGAAGCGGCCGAGACCCTCGAGCGCGCCGTCGCGACCGATCCCAATTACGCGTCGGCTCATCTCAACCTGGGCACGGTGCTGCGCGACTCGGGCCGCTTCGCCGAGGCCGTCGTGCCGCTGCGGCGCGCTGTGGAACTGGCGCCCGAGGTGGCCGAAGCCCACAACAATCTCGGCACCGTGTTGCAGGCGGTCTGCCAGTTCGACGAAGCCGGCCGCGCGTACGACGAAGCCTTGCGGCTCGATCCTGACCTCGCAGATGCCCATTTCTCCCGGGCCACATTTCGGCTTCGCGCCGGCGACCTGGCCGGCGGCTTCGAAGAATACGAATGGCGCTGGAAGTGCGCCACCTTCTCCGACCGCGGTTTCGCGCAGCCGCGCTGGCACGGCGAGCCGCTCGCCGGCCGCACCATTCTGCTGTACGGCGAGCAGGGTCTCGGCGACATGCTGCACTTTGTGCGCTTGGCCGCCGAAGCCAAGCGCCGCGGCGGGCGCGTGATCGTCGAATGCCATCAGCCGCTATTGCAAATTCTGGCGTCGTGTCCCGGCATCGACCAGCTGATTCCGTTCAACACGCCGCTGCCGCCGTTCGACACGCACGCGCCGCTGATGAGCTTGCCGGGCATTCTCCAGCTCACGGAGGATCAGTTCTGGCAAGGTGCGTACCTCTCGGCCGATGCGGCGCTCGTCGACTTGTGGCGCGAGCGATTGGCCCAGTACCCCGGCTTCCGCGTCGGCATCTGCTGGCAAGGCAACCCGCAGCACTTGTTCAATGCGCAGCGATCGCTGCCGGCGGAGGCGCTCGCGCCCTTGGCGCGCGTGCCGGGCGTGCGGCTGATCAGTTTGCAAAAGGGCGCCGCCATCGACGCGCTGGGCGCCGACTTCGAAATCATCGATCTCGGCCCGGCGCTCGATGCTCAGGCCGGCGCGTTCATGGACACGGCCGCCGTGATTCGCAACCTCGATCTCGTGGTGACCGTCGACACGGCGATTGCGCACCTGGCCGGCGCGCTGGCCGCGCCCACGTGGCTGGCCCTGTCGGCCCATCCCGACTGGCGCTGGATGGCGGACCGCGAGGACACGCCCTGGTATGCCACCCTGCGGTTGTTCCGCCAGTCGCGTCTCGACGAATGGCGCGACGTCATCGAGCGTATGGCCGCGGCGCTCGCCGCCAGCGCCACAAAACATTGACGCTCGTTTCGCTGCCGGGCTATACTGCAACCCGTCGTCGGCAGGCCGATTCCTTGCGGCGGCCCCCGAATCCACAAACCCCGAAGCGCCGGCGAGGGTGAACGAGCATGCGCGGTCGAGAGGTTGTTGCAGCGTGCGTCTGCGCGCTGGCGTTTAGCTGCGAGCGGCTCCAGGCCGAGGCGCCTGTCGCACCGGAAGAGCATACGCCGCCCCGGCTGGAGAGTATCACGGTCGCTACGCTCGACGGGCTCATCGCCCGCGAGGCACCCGCCGCCACGGCCGCGGCGCCTTTGTCCGACGAGCAATTCCTGCGTCGCGCCAGTTTTGACCTCATCGGCCGGCAGCCCACGGTTGCCGAGCAGGCGCAGTTCGCGGCCGATCGCTCGCCCGCCAAACGGCGCGACCTGGTCGACCGCCTGTTGGCCAGCGACGAGTTTGGCGCCAATTGGGCCGACTACTGGAGCGACACGATTGCCTATCGCGTGCCGCCTCCGGAGTTGACGTATCTCGACTATCGCCCGCTGAAAGCCTGGCTGGCTGCCGGCCTGAATGCCGGCGCCACGTGGGACGAGATCGTGTGGGCCTTGATCACTGCCCAGGGCAAAATCGCCGAAGTGCCCGCCGCCACCTTCGTCGGCTATCACCAGGCCAACGCCACCAACCTGGCTGGCGAAACCAGCCGCATCTTCCTGGGCCAGCAAATCCTCTGCGCCCAGTGCCACGACCATCCCTTCGACCATTGGAAGCGCACCGAGTTTCACGCGCTGGCCGCATTCTATGCCCGCGTGAAAGCCAAGCTTCCTTGGAACGACGGTCCGGGCACGCTGGTCTCCGCGGTGGAAAAGGGCGAGCACGTGATGCCCGACATGGACGATCCGTCCAAGCCCGGCAACAAAATGAAGCCGGCCTTCCTGGTTCACGACGACGCCGACCCGCGCATCGGCAAGGACGACGCGCAGCGGCGCACGCGGCTGGCCGAATGGGTCACCTCGCGCGACAATCCCTGGTTCGCCAAGGCGTATACCAATCGCATCTGGTCCCGGCTGCTGGGCCGCGGGTTTTATGAGCCGGTGGACGACCTGGGCGATTCGCAAACGCCGCTCTGGCCCGCGGTGCACGCAGCGCTGGCCGGCCACTTTGCCGCCACGGGCTACGACATCAAGGACCTGTTCCGGCTGATCATGCACAGCGAGGCCTACGCGCGCGGCCTGCGATTGACGGCCGACGGCGGCACCAGCGCTCCGGCGGCCGAGCCTTTGCGCATGCGCGGCGACGAAGTGTTCGCGGCGCTCAGCTTCGGACTCTCATTGCCGAATTTCACGCCGCCGGCGGTGGCGCCGACCAACGAAGTGCGCTTTCCCCCGCCGCCGGCCAGCACGCGCGACCTGGTGAACACGGCCTTCGGCACCGACCCGTCGTTATCGCCCCTCGACGCGCCGCGCACCATGGCGCAAGCCTTGTGGATGATGAACAACGAACAACTGCAAAAACAGATCAACGCGGCGCCGGGCAGCGGCACGCTGTTGTCCAAACTGCTCGACGAATTTGCCGACGACACCATCGCCTGCGAACAGTTGTACGCGCGGCTGTTGGCGCGCAAGCCCACGGACGCCGAGCACGAGATCGCCCGGGCGCACGTCGCCAAGCTGGGCGATCGCCGCGCGGCGTTCGAAGACCTGCTGTGGAGCCTGGTCAATTCCGCGGAGTTCACCACCCGTAAATAGAACAAACATCGCCCGGGAGCTACACCAGCCCGACGCGCCAGCCAGCGCCAGGCACACTAACCCGAAGCGCCAGCGAGGGTGAATCACCCACCGCGCACCGACTGTAGCTAGCGCTTCGGGCTGGTGTGGTTTCGCGTCCGACAGACGAGTGAACCATGTCCCGTTTCCATCCCATTCTCGACGTTGACGTCTCGGCCCAGGGTGTGGTCAGCCGGCGCGGTTTCTTGCGCGGCTCGCTGGCCGCCGGCGCGGGCATTGTGACGCTCGGCTGGCACGATCTGCTCGTGGCCAAAGCGGCTGAGCTGCGGGCCGCCGGCAAGTCGATGATCTTGTTGTGGATGGACGGCGGGCCCAGCCAGTACGAAACGTTCAATCCCAAGCCCGGCTCAAAGTATCAGGGGCCGGCGCTGGCCATGCCCACGGTCATCCCCGGCGTGCAAGTGGCCGAGTACTGGCCGCAAACGGCGCGGATGCTCGATCGCATCGCCCTGATCCGCTCGATGGTCTCGAGCGAGCGCGAGCACGATCGGGCCATCGCGCTGGTGCGCACCGGCTATCCGCCGAATCCGGCCGTGCGTTACCCGTCGTGGGGCTCGGTGGTGGCGCGCAACCGCGAACAGTTCGAAAGCGAGCTGCCGTCGTTCGTCCGCATCGGCAAGCCGCGCATCACCACGCGTGATGTCGACGCCGGTGTGCTCGGCGTCCGCTACAACCCGTTCAAGATTGACACCGCCGGGCAGATGCCGGCCAACGTCACGCCCACGGTCGCGCCCGACGTCGTGCGCCGGCGGCTGGCACTGGCCGACCAGCTCGATGCCGAATATGCCCGCGCCGGTGGAGCCGCGGCCGCCGCGGAACGCAAGCAAGTATACGATCGCACGGCGCGGCTCGTGCTCAGCCCGCGCGTGGCAGCGTTCGACCTGGCAGACGAGCCCGACAAACTGCGCGACGCATACGGCCGCACTCATTTCGGCCAGGGCTGTCTGTTGGCTCGGCGGCTGGTGGAGCAGGGCGTCAGCTTCGTCGAGGTGATCAGTACCGGCTCGATCAGCGACCAGGGCTGGGACACGCACAAGCTGGGCTTCGAGCAAACGCCCCCCTTGTGCCGGGAGGCCGATCCGGCCTACGCCACGCTGCTGGCCGATTTGGAAGCGCGCGGCATGCTGGCCAACACACTGGTGGTGTGGATGGGCGAGTTCGGCCGCACGCCAAAATTCAAGACCGACGGCGGTCGCGAACATTACTCCGAAGGCTGGATTGTCGGCCTCTCGGGCGCGGGCGTGCGTGGCGGGCAAGTGATCGGCGCCACCGACCACGACGGCGTCAACGTGACCGATCGGCCGATCAGCGTGCAGGACCTGTTCCTCAGCTTTTGCCAGGTGCTGTCCATCAATCCGCACGAAGAGTATTTGACGACCGATCGCCGGCCGATCAAGATCGTCGAAGGCGGCCAGGTCATCCGCGAGCTGTTCGCGTAGTGCAGCTCAGACGACTCTGGAACTGCGGAGTACGCAGAGGACGCCGGGATGGACATTAACGATTACGGCACCTCCAGGCAACGCGCCAGTACCTTGAATCCTTACCTGCAGATCCTCTGTGTGCTCCGCGCACTCTGTGGTTCAAACGGAGTCACCGATGAACGACCGCTACACCGATACTTCCTCGATACTTGACACCGCGGAGTACGCAGAGGACGCGGAGCATGGACGTTAACGAAATTAGCGGACACGTTGTCGATGCGGCCATGAAGGTGCACACTGCACTGGGGCCCGGCTTGCTGGAGAGCGCCTATGAAGCTTGTCTGCTGCATGAATTGCGGAAACGAGGACTTCGCGTCGCCGCGCAATCGCCGCTACCCATCTGCTACGATGGTCTTGCCATCGATGTCGGCTATCGGCTTGATATGGTTGTTGAGAGTGTCGTCGTTGTAGAGCTTAAGGCCGTCGACAAACTCTTGCCGATTCATGAAGCTCAATTGCTGTCGTATTTGAAGTTGAGCGGCTGTCAGGTTGGCCTTTTGATCAACTTCCACGTCCCTCGACTGAAGGACGGCATTAAGAGAATGGTCAACGGCGCTCAAGAAAATTTGATGACGGCACCTCCAGGCAACGCGCCCGTACCTTGAAACCTTACCTGCAGATCCTCCGTGTCCTCCGCGCACGCTGTGGTTCAATTACACCGATACTTCCTCGATACTTGAAACCGCGGAGTACGCTGAGGACGCGGAGCATGGACCTTAACGATGACGGTACCTCCAGGCAACGCGCCAGTACCTTGAATCCTTACCTGCAGATCCTCTGTGTGCTCCGCGCACTCTGTGGTTCAACGCGCACGCTGTGGTTCAAACGGAGTCACCGATGAACGACCGCTACATCAAATGCTTCCTCCTGAGCCTTGTCGGACTGCTGGCGCCGGCCATGGTTCGCGCCGCCGATGACGAAACCTTCACGCGCCGCGAAGACGTGATCTACGGCCGCAAGTTCGGCATGGCGCTGACCATGGACGTCTTCACGCCCAAGCAGAAGCCCAACGGCGCGGCCATCATCTGGGTCACCAGCGGGGGCTGGTTCTCTGCTCGCGAGGCCATCAATCTGCAGTTCCTCAGGCCCATGTTGGAGCGCGGCTACACGGTGTTCGCCGTGATGCACGGCAGCCAGCCCAAGTACACCATTCCCGAGGCGATCGAGGACATGAACCACTCGGTGCGCTACATTCGCGCGCACGCCGCCGACTTTGCCGTCGACCCCCATCGCATCGGCGTCAGTGGCGGCTCCGCCGGCGGGCACCTTTCGCTCATGATGGGCACGGCCGGCAACGAGGGCGATCCCAAGGCCAAGGACCCGGTCGACCGCACCAGCAGCCGCGTGCAAGCCGTGGCCTGTTTCTTTCCGCCCACCGATTTTTTGAACTACGGCACGCCCGGTTTCGCCTGGCTCAATCGCGGGCCGAAGGACGGCTTCCAGGCTCCCTTCGATTTCCAGGTCTGGAACAAGGAGCTGAAGCGCTTTGACGAAGTGGACGAAGCGTCCCGCGTGAAAATCGCCCGCGAAGTCTCGCCGTTGTACCACGTCTCGGCCGACGACCCGCCCACGCTCATCATCCACGGCGACAAGGACTACCTGGTGCCGCTGCAGCAGTCGGAGCTGATCATCGGCAAGCTGAAAGAGGCCGGCGTGCCGTGCGAGCTGGTGGTGAAAAAGGGCGAGGCCCACGGCTGGCGTGACTGGCACAGCGACATCAGCGCCGTGGCCACCTGGTTCGACAAGTATCTGTCGTCGGCGAGCACGGCACAGGTACAGCCCCCGGCTCCGCCCGGGAATTGAACCACCGAGCCCCATGCCGCCATGCACAAGAACGATGCCCTCACGTCGGATCAACTGACTGCCAAAGGTTACACGCTGCAGCCCGACTGCCGATTGCGTCTGCGCACCTCCTGGAAATCCCAATGCAAACGGTGTGAGAAATGGTTTTCCAGAGTCGCGGGGAACTACTGCTGGACGTGCTATGACCACCTGCGGAACGAGCACGTCTGGGCCATCATCAAGGAACAAAAGGCGCGCGCGAACCGTCGGCATAAGTCCTAGGCGATCAAGTACCAAACTCACCGCCAGGTGCGCGCCGCAACAATAGTCCCACCGCTGTGACCGCGCGCAGCGCCCAGCTCCGCCGGTAGATTGAATCATGCGGCATGTCCGCGACTCGGGTGGCCCAGACGCAGTACTCGGCGTCTGAGTGCCGCAGGCACAAGAGGAGCCGACAAGCCCTAGCGCCAGCAATTGATTACTCCTGCCCGCACCGGGATGCCAATCATGCATCAAATCGCCTTCCCCCTGATCATGACCTGCCTGGCTGTCTGCGCGCTGAGCGCCGCCGTGCCGACCACGCGCGCCGCCGAGATCGGCACCGCCGTCGGCCCGGTCAATCTGACGACCCTCTCCGGCGAACGGCTGGTGATGAACAACTACGGCCAGCGGCCCGTCACGGCGGTGCTCTTCCTGTCGAGCCGGTGCGACGCCACCGCCCGCGTCCTCGCTGAGATCAACGCGCTGTACGGCAAATATCGGCTGCGCAACGTGCTGTTCGTGGGCGTATGCTCGAAAGCGGCCGAAAGCGGCGACGAGCTGCGCGACTTCGCCCAGCGGCGCGGCATGATCTTTCCCGTCTATCGCGATCCCGACGGCGCCATCGCGCGACAATTCGGCGCCACGGCAACGCCCGAGCTCTATCTGCTCGATCGTCAGGGCAACCTTGCATTTCACGGCGGGTTGCAGGACGCGGCGGCCCGGCAGGCCGTCGAGTCGGCGATCCAAAGCAGCGTAGCGGCGAAACCGGTCGCCGCCGCGTCCCATGCGGTCGAGGGCACGCCGCTGGCCGAGCCGGGGCCCAAGCGCGCGATCGATGATCCTTACGGCGCGCCCGCGTTCGAATCGCAACTGGTCTTCGAGAAAATTCCTTTCGCCGCGGCCCATCACTGCTCGACCATCTGCGAGGCCGCCAACGGCGACCGGCTGTGCCTGTGGTACGGCGGCAGCTACGAGTCGGCCGATGACCAGGTGCTGTTTCTCGCGCGGCGCAAGCCGGCGGATAGGAACTGGAGCACGCCGCAGGTGCTCGCCAGGAACGCCCTGCAGCCGCCGGGCAACGGCGTCATCTTTCGCGACGCGGAAGATCTAATCTGGATCGTCTGGGGGCGCATGGAAGGCACCCGGCCGATGCGCCGCGGCAGCGGTTGGGATCGCTGCCGGCTGATGGTGCGCACGTCGACCGACCATGGCGCCACCTGGAGCGACGATCGAGCGATGTTCGAGGAAACACTGTGGTGCGTGCCGCGCAATCCACCGCTGCGCATGGCCGACGGCTCGCTGCTGTTGCCCGTCGAAGGCGAGCTCGATGGCGTCGAAGGCTCGCGTTTTCTCACGCTGGCGCCGGGCACTGCCACGTGGCGGCCTGCCGGGTTCACGCCTGGCGGCAGCCAGCCGGCGGTGATCCAACGGCAAGACGGCTCGCTGTTGGCGCTGATGCGCCACTCGCGCTTTATTACGCAAATCGAATCGCGCGACGCGGGCCAGACGTGGACCAAGGCCGTGCCCACGACCGTCAAGAATCCCGACGCGGGCATCACGATGACGCGCCTGGCCAACGGCCACCTGGTGCTGGTGTTCAACGACTCGCAAACGGCCCGCACGCCGCTGTCGATCGCCCGCTCCGTCGACGAGGGGCAGACGTGGGAAACGCCGTTGCACCTGGAGTCGAACCCGGGCGAATACTCTTATCCGTGCGTGATCCAATCGGCCGACGGCCGCATTCACATCAGCTACACCTTCCGCCGCTACGCGATCAAACACGTCGAGCTGAACGAAGATTGGCTGGTGCACCTGGAGCGGTCTGACTGAGGCCAGTGCTTATGTCGCCGGGTGCCATCGATTTGCTGATAGCTGAATTCGCAAGAATTCAGCCGGCCGCGCAAAAACGACTGAGCTCTTGCGAGCTCAGCTACAAGTAAACTGCCCGAACCGCCGAGCTGATCCTATGTCGCCCACGCCCTACCGCGATCGCACGGACACCGTGCCCGACAAGTTGAAGCTGCTCGAGGCTGCGCATCGCGCCGGGCGACTCGACGTGGCCCGCTCGCTGGCCGCCTCCATCAAGGACACGCTCGAGTGGGAACAGCAGTTCGCCGCCGTTGTGCCGGAGCCCACGCTCGCCGCCGACCGGTCGATCGCCGTGGCCGGCCTGCCCAATCCCTGGGCCACCTGGGCCCGCGGCTGGAAGCACTGCCAACCGCTGGGCCTGTTCGAAACCGTGGGGATCGAGCGCGCGGGCGAGCCGGTCGATCTGGCCATCGCCTTTGCCGCCGACCAGGTGACTGACCCTGCTCGGGAAGTGCGCGTGGCCAAAGTCGACGACGCCAGCGGCACGCTGTCCGAGGTGCCGTGCCAGCTCTACGGCGAAATGCGACGCGGCCGCGAGCGTCATTGCCGGTTGGTGTTTCTGGCCGACGTGCCGGCGCATCAACACGCGACTTACCTGGTGCTGTATGGCAATCCGCTGGCCGAGCGGCCCGAGTACACGACCGACCTGCAGGTGCAGGGCGAAGGCTACGGGCTCGATATCGAGAACGACCACTACCGCGCGCGGCTCTCGCGCCAAGTGGGCCAGCTCGAGCGCTTGACCTACAAGCGGCAGCACGGGCTCGAGCTCTACGCCGGCGGCAAGGGACACGGTGAGCCGCCCGGCATCGATTGGGCGCACGACTACGTCGACGCCGACCATTTTCAAAAACTCCGCATGCGCAATTGGCCGCATTGCCCCAACGCCGAGGTCGTGCGCGGGCCGTTGTGCGTGCGCGTGCGACGCTTCGGCTTTCCGTACAGTCCGGTCCATCCGCTGTTCACGCCCAGCCGCATCCACATGGACCAGACCTACACGTTCTACGCCGGCCTGCCGTACTTCTATAAGGAAGGCCGCTTCGACGTGGTGAAAGACGTCGCCATCGAGGCCATGCGCGACGACGAATGGGTCTTCTCGGGCTACTCGTTCACTGACACGCTGTGGATCGACGCGCAAGGCAAGCTGCACGAGGGCGACGTGCCCGCCGCGCGGTCGAACAACCTGTGGGGCGTGGGGTTCTATCATCGCGCCAGCCGCGACGCGTTCGTTGCGCTGTGGCTGGAGCACGCGGCCGAAGGCTTCGACCAGCTGGCGCACGGCGGCGCGCCCACCTTGCACTACGACGGCCACGGTCAGTTGTGGAGCCGCTATCCGGCCGAGCACGCGAACCTGCAAGCCGGCACGTCCATCCGGCAGAAGAACGCGTACTGCGTGTTGCCTTTCGAGGGGGCCGACGCAGCGCAAAAGGTCGAGCAACTGCGGCATCAGCTCAAGCACCCGCTCGAGATTCATCCGGCCGAACTGCCGCGCGACATCAAGGCGGCGGCCGCGGCGGGGCAGCTGGCGCGAAACGGCGAAACGGCCGACACCGCCCCGCTCAAGCCGGCCATCTGGAAGGCGCTGGCGCAAGTGCGCGACGAGCAGCTCTACAAGATCGACGCCAACGTGGTCGACATGGGCTACGTGTACGACGTGCGCGTGCGCGACGGCGTGGCGACGGTGCTCGTCACCATGCCGCACCGCGGACGGCCGGAGTACAACTTTCTGGTATCGGCCGGCGGCGGCCGCGTCGACCCGGGCATCCGCGAGCGCGTGTTAGCCGTCGAAGGTGTGCGCGAAGTGGTGGTCGAGTTCACCTGGGAACCGCCGTGGAGCGTCACACGCCTGACCGACGTCGGCCGCAGCGCACTGGGCCTGCCGGGCTGATTGGCCAGGGACGGCCTAGGGTGCCATTTGGCAGGTCGGTAACGGAGATTTCCCAGGCGCTTGCGGGCGTCGCACCTCGCTCTTTGACAATCGCGCAGGGCGACCTAGAGTTCCGTGGCGATTGATCCGTTCCGCCCCGCACAGTTTTCGCACAGGAGTTTGGCATGGCTGCTTGCAGCACAGTGGATGGCCACAACCATCAGCACGGTCCCGGTTGCGGACATCTGGCAATCGAGCATGATGATCACGTTGACTACCTGCACGACGGGCACCTGCATCACGCGCACGGCGACCATGTCGACGAGTGCGTGCTGGCAGTCAACGCGACGAACTCGGACAGGTGTACGCCCAACCATTGCTGCGGCGGGCATGAGCCGGGGCACGTCCATGGCCCGAATTGTGGCCATCCGCAAATTCCGCACGGCGACCATATCGACTATCTGGTCGATGGCCACTTGCATCATCCGCATGGCGACCACTGCGACGACCATGGACCGATCAACGTGAAGTAGCGGCCAGGGTCGGGCTGCTTCGTTCTGGCGCTCCTTCGTTCTGGCGCTGCTGCGCCCTGCGCGTGGTCCATCCTCCTCGCAGCGGCGATATGCGCCCTCAGCGGCCTGTGCGGTTTAAGCTCCTCGTCGTACTCGTCGTATCCTTTTTATATCCTTCGTCGTTCTTCTTCGTGTCCTTCGTGCCTTGGTGGTTAACTCTTCTTCGTCGCGTCGTCGCGTCGTCGCCCTACTTCGGCGGTTCCGGCGACTTGTACTTGTGCGGCAGCACGTCCGGCGTCACTTTCACTTGCGTGGTGAACTTGAACGGCGGGCCCACCGGGTTCGGATACGTCAGCTCGACCAGGAAGGCCGTCCAGCCTTCGCCCGGCTTGGCCGGCTTGCCGATGTACGTGCCGTCGCCCTGGTCCGAAAGGTTCTCGCTCTTCCACACCTTGCCGATCGTGTCCACGCGGAAGTCGCGCGCCTTCGGGTTCGTCGCGTGCCACAGCTTCACCGCGTTCGGCTTGTCTTTCACCTTCACGTGGATCGACTCGTCGTCTTGGACCGTCCACGAGAACTCAGGCAGCGGCACCTTGTTGAGAATCGCGCTGTAATACGCCAACAGCGAAAACGGCGCGTCCGTGCCGTCCAGGCTGTGATCGGCATTGGGCACGTAGCGCAGATACTTCGGGCCCGGCAACTCGTCGAAATAGAACTGTGAACTGTCGGGCAGGAAGAACTGGTCGCCGGTCGCATTGACGATGAACTTGGGCATGGTCAGCCGATCGCGATATTCGTACGGCTCTTCGATCTTCATGAGCGCCTTGTACTCGGGCGTGTCGTTCCAGTCCATGATCTTCATGGCCGTATAGTCGCCCACCGCCGGCGCCCAGAAGCCATAGGCTTCCCAGTGATGCACGAACGACGGCCGCACGTTGAGCATGTCGATCACGAACGGCACGATGGCCACCACGCGCTTGTCGACGCATGCCGTCGTCCACGTCGTCCAGCCGCGCTTCGAGCCGCCGCAAACCATGAACGTGTCGACCTTCTTCTTGCCGCACTGCTCGCTCGCGCAGAAATCGGTCACCGTGTCCATCGCCCGCACCGCCGCCTTGGTCATCGGCAGTCGGGCCGGCCATTTCGGATCGCCCGAGCGCAGGAACTTGTCCCAGGTATAGGCGATCAACGAGTCTTCCTTGCGCGGGCGGCCGTCGCCCACGAACACCGTCGGCTGGTTGGGCACCATTTTCAACTCGGTCACGATACCTTTGCTGTTCTTGGCAATTTGCGCCATCATGCCCTCGGGCTTGTTCGGCGGCGCGCCGCCGTTGCCGCCGCCCGAGATGTACAACAGCCCGGTCGAGTGCGCCACCTCGTCCGGCACGCAGACGATAACCCAATGCTTCCACTCCGGGTTTTCCACTTCGTCTGTGGTCAGCCAGCGCTGCGACGTCATGTCCAGCACATAGGTCGTCACGCCGTCGCCAACCACTGTGTTCACCAGGCTGTACTTGTACGCCGGGTCGGGCGCGGCAACGTATTCGTCCAGCGGCGTGCGCTCTTCGCCCGCGGCGCGCGCCAGGCTCGGCGCCAACAGAACCAAACCAGCAGCCAACGCGAACCAATGACGACGGCGATCGGGGCGTAATGACATCACGACGAGGGTCCTTTCAAGCTGGACGGCGAAAAGGCAGGGCAGGGCCAGAGGAAGACGGCAAGCGGGCCACGAGGATGCGTTCGGCAGTGCCACGGTCCCGGCCCGGGTCGCGGGAACCTTCTCAATGTAATCCGCGGCCAACCGCGGCTCAACGGGCCGGTTTTGCGCCCTTCGGGGCCAAGGCCCGGCGGCCGGCGAATACGGGCGATTCCCGCAGGTTGACCGGCCGACGGCCAGGCTGGCTTGCCAACACGTCATCCGTTGGGCCATCCGTTGCAGGCAGCGTTCCCGGACACTTGAAATACGGCGAATTGTTCGGGCGAGACACCCGCTATCTGGCCGGTCGATTTACCCCTGCGAACGGCATGCTTCTTGCCTTAGTTGTGCCACGTTTGTTACCACCGGCCGTTCACCCACGGGCGGCAGTTCACCCACGAGAGAGCAGAGGCGGTTATGCGTCCCGATTCGCGGCTCGAAACCGACGTTCGGCAGGGCCCTCGTTCGTTCAGCACTGTCTTGGCCGAGGACTTGCCCTTTGCGCTGACTTGTCCGCAGTGTGGCGGCACACTGTGTGAGATGAGCGGCGGGCAACTGGTGCAATTCCGCTGTCCGGTGGGCCACAGCTACACCGGCGAAAGTCTGCTGGCCAGACAAGGCCAAGAACTGGAACTGGCGTTGTGGTCCGACGTCCGCGCGCTCGATGAAAATGCGGTCCTGGCCCGGCGCATGGCGGTCCATGCACAGCACGAACATCGGGCCGAACAGGAGACGGCGAACCGCAAGCGCGCCCAAACGGCTCAGCAGCAGGCCGACACCATCCGGACGATGCTGGTCGCGCAGCCGCCGGCGCCGATGGACTTCGAGCGCAGACCCGAGACGGCATCGTCGCCCGCGGAGCCACTGCGCGCTCACTTCATCCGCCGCGGCAGCAAGGCAAAGTGACGTCGCCGCGCTGTGGTCCCGAACCGGACCGTCACTCCGGCGGCGCCAATTGGTAGGTGCATACCTGCGTGCCTCCTCGCGCCACAGCAGCTAACCCGCAGCCCCGCTTACGCTTAGCGTGATGCGCGGTTGACACGCGCCGACGGGCCGGGTTAGAATCGCGTCCGATCAAGGTGGATTGATACGTCCCTCGCCAAATTCCTCGATCCCCACGAGGTACATTCCATGTTCAGGATTCAAGCCGGATCGACCGGCCGCTATTGCGATGGCATGACCCGTCGCAGCTTCGTGCAGTTAGGCGTCGCCGGCATGGCGTCCGCCGGACTGCCGCAACTGCTCCAGGCGCGCGACGCCTCGCAAGCCCTCGGCCAGCCCAAGAAGGACACATCGGTGATCCTCATTTGGCTCGACGGCGGTCCCAGCCACATGGACCTCTACGATCTCAAGCCCGAGGCTCCGGCCGAGTATCGCGGTCTGTGGAAGCCCATCCGCACGAACGTGCCGGGCATGGAAATCAGCGAGCTGTTTCCCCGCCAGGCCAAAGTGGCCGACAAGTTCTCGATCATCCGCTCCCTGCACCACGACACGGGCGACCACTTCACCGGCGGGCATTTCATGCTCACGTCGCGCGGCGGTGCCAGCGGCGCCGATACCACGGGCAAGTATCCCTCGATCTGCTCGATCGCCAGCAAGGTGCTCGGCCCGCGCCGCCCCGGCATGCCGGCGCACGTGGCCGTGCCGTATGCGGCCAGCATCGGCCTGCGTCCCGGCTACTTCGGCGCCAACTACCTGGGCATGGCCCACAACCCGTTCGAAACGAACGGCGACCCGAACAGTGCAGATTTCAAGGTCGACAACATCCAGCTCGCCAACGCCATGACCATCGAGCGGTTGGAAGACCGCCGCGGCCTGTTGTCGCACTTCGACCGGCTGCGCCGCAACGTGGACACATCGGGCACGATGGACACGATGGACCGCTTCGAGCGCAGCGCCTACGACATGGTCGTGGGCGGGGCGGCCCGCGAGGCCTTCGACCTGTCGAAAGAGGACGCCGCCACGCGCGACCGCTACGGCCGCACTTCCTGGGGCCAGAGCACGCTCTTGGCCCGCCGCCTCGTCGAAGCCGGCACCACCTGGGTCACCGTGCACATGGGCGGCTGGGACAATCACTGGGATCTGAAAAACGCGATGGACGGCTACCTGCCGCAGGTCGACATGCTGTTCTCGTCGCTGTTGACCGACCTGTCTGATCGGGGCCTGCTCGAAAAAACGCTGGTCATGATTTGCGGCGAGTTCAGCCGCACGCCGCGCATGAACGACGGCGGCAACGGCGGCCCGCCGCGCAGCATGGGCACGCCCGGCCGCGACCACTGGGGCAATGCCATGTTCTGCGTCATGGCCGGCGGCGGCATCCAGGGCGGACGCATTGTCGGCGCCACCAACCGCCTGGGCGAAGTGCCCATCGATCGCCCGTTGGAATGCTCGGACGTGCACGCCACGATCTACCACGTGCTCGGCATCGACCCGTCGATCCACTTTCTCAATCACGCCGGCCGCCCCGTGCCGGCGATCGACCAGGGCCAGGTCATCGCAGAGCTGCTGTAGGCACTTCTCGGGCTCTGGGTGCCACACGCGTCTCGCGAGTGGCACGAAAAGCAGTGGCACCCGGAAGCTACGGCACACGGCGTGTGCCGGCTACAGAAGACTGAACTCCGGGAGGGCGAGTCGAGACCTCGCCGAACTCTATCGCCCTTTGGCGATTACAACCCTGGCCGCGTCGGCCATGAGCTTCGAGCGGCTTACTCGGCGCTTCTTGGCCAGCGCGGTGATTTCCTTCAATAGCCCGCCTTCGATGCTCACTGAAATGCGGCGAAAGCCTTGCCCCGATTTTGGTCGTCCGCGTTTGCGCTTGGCACGTCGCCATTGCTTAGCTTCTGCGGCGTCAAGTGGACGCGATTTATCAAGAACAAATGGCTTGTCGAAGTCCTTTGTTGCTGCTTTGAGGTTGCGAATAGTCATGGGATTCTCGCCTATGCGAGCCGGCACGGATGTCAATCGGTCATCAATTGCCTGGCCATCTCAATGGCTTGCTTCGCGCTCGCCGCGAGATTTGTGCTCGCAAAAATCTTGTTCTTGTACGGCGACATTGCAATGTAGTTGTGCAAGCCAACACTGCAATCAGGAACATCGCGAAGGTAATCCCGCAAGAGATTTGCCAAACTGAACTTCTCGATCGATGTCTCCAAGATCTCAAGCGTGTTCAACGACATCACGACTAGATTCGCCACAACTAAGCCACCCTTGATCATCTTATTGTCAGGCGCAAAACGATCTGGGGACAATGCCCGAGCAAATTCCTTCGCGAGATAACTCGGGTGTACACCCGTTTCAATCAGCGGATCGTGACAGATCAATACGGGGAATACCGCTCGAACCGCTCGCACTTCAAACGATTCCGTCGACCATGTGCCACTAACAAGATTCTCAATGTTCCGAGCAATTTGGGTCACTCCCTTAACCCTACTGGTTCCCACTTCCGTTGACGCATATTTGCAAGTTAGCGTGTTCCAGTAGTCATCTGGATCACTAGACGAGGAGTCCTGATCGCGAATCCAGACCGCTTTTACTTCAAACAAGACGATGTCAGGGCCATCGACAAGTGAGATGTCAGCAATCTCGACGTCGCTACCGTCTGCAGACCGTCCGATGACGGGGTACTGAAGTCGGTCAGCGAGCGGAGGAGCAGGGCGCGGATACATGCGCCGCATCAAATCGCAAGTGTACGATTCGATTGATTCTCCAAAAGTCGCAAAGTATTCATTCTGTCTCGTCCGTTCTCGATTCGCGATCGCAAAGAGTGGACCAACGGCTGCGTGGTCCTCGAAGAATACTGGGTCCAGGACTATGTGCCGGCCGTCTCGGGTACAGAGAATGGGCTTCCTTCTCAATAACGAGAGTGACTGTGAACTGTTCAAGCCAGCATCCGACTCTATGTCCTGACGAGCGCTGGCGGAAAACTCTTCCTCGGTCTGACACGCAAACCTCGCATATTTGTCGAACGAGCTGGCAAGAACTGCATATCTCGAAAAGGCGGCCTTGAGGAACACGCCTGGTTCCTCGGAAACACCATTGGAGTGCTCGGCGCGACAGAGAAAATGTACAGCGATTACTGCAACCACGCCGTAGAACGTCGCGAGGTTAATGCCTGCGGCAGTCTGAAAATCCTCGTGAATACTGGAACAAAACCTCGGCATGTGTTTGCAAAAGACCTCACGTCCTCGGCCGATGGCCATCATTGGGCCAATTCCACTCGAAGCAGCATCTGCCGCGATGCGAAGCGCCCCGAGCGCTCGCTTGCGCGTCTCTTCAGTGACTGGCATGCCCTCGACGATTTTGTCGCGAAATGCGCGATCGCCCCATAGCTCACTGACTATCAAAGCTGCTTTTCCGAAAGCCGATCGGACTTCAGCGCGTTCAAAGGTGGTTCCGTCACCGGGCATTTCCACACAGTATGCAGCGATCCACCGCATCAAGTCGATCAACTGTGCTCGAAGGAAAATCCGAGTGGATTCAGGCGGTCCGCCCCGTGCAGCAACGAATCGGTCAATATGCTCGACTTCGGCCGGAGAGAAAACCGCCTTGATGCAATAAGCTTGCCTGCTAATTACATCTGACCACGTCGCATTGGAGACCACCAAATTCAGGCGTGCACACCATATAAGGGCCTCCGTTCGGCTTAGCTTGGCCAGCTGCTGAATTAGCTCCGTCGGTGTCGCTTCGCACTCCGGAAATACCGCCGATACCGGAACGAACACTGCGAGGTTGTTCACGGTTTGCGTCGCTTCGTTAATTGGGAGGATCACGTCGGCCATTCGGATTCCGGATAGGGTTTTCCTCGCGCGTACTGCACAGGGAAGGGACACAATTGTATCCCAATAGTTCGCTGGCTCCGAGGGATCACAATTGTCGACTCCGCTGAGCTCCTCACGCCCTGTTGCCCAGTTCCTCCACAAACTGATGCGCCTTGGTGAGCGAGTAGCCGCGGCGGCGGACCAACAGTTTCACGGCCTCCATCCGGTTGCCCAGGCGGACAAATTCCAGAATCTGGTTGTCGATCTCGTCGTCGGTGAGTTTCGACCAGTCGGCCCGCTTCTCGTCGATGGGCTCGGCAATCTCAACGTGCGTGCCAAGCGCTTCCAACACGCGCCGCAGCGACGGCCACACGCCGTGATGTTGACCGCCGTGCCAGGCCACGCGCACGATCGCCGGCGTCGGCTGCGTGACCGAATAGAGCGTCGGCTTGGACCGCCCACGGATAAAGCCCAGGTAACTCCGCCAGGGCTGCTCGCGACGGCGATTCTCCGCCAGCGCCGCCGCCAGCTCGCCTGAGTCTGCCTCGCGCAGCACGAACTCGAGCGACTCGAGCTTGTACCGCACCGACCCATGGTCCGAGTCCGGCGTGGAATAGCGCTCGACCAGACGCCCCGCCGTCGCAATCTCTCGATACTCCAGCTCGACGACCGCCAGTCCGTCGGTGGCGCTCTGATCCTGATACGAGCGAAAGTGGATCCAGAGGCCGTCAGGCCGAACCCACAGAACCCAGTTCGAGGGCCGATAGCGGGCTCGCACGTCGCCCGCCAACGTGAGCACCAGCAATGTGGTCAGCACCGCGCCCACAATCCACACGATGGCCGGCGCGCCCACCCACCAGGCGAAACCCGTGGGCCCCGCGAAGAACGCGGTAAACACCATCGCCAGCAGCACGCCGCCGAAGCGGGTCTGCCGGCAGACCAGGCCGCTGCCATCGGGAACAACGTCGCACGTGCGCACTAGCTTCATCAGGCGCTTCCTCAGGCTTGGAAACGCCGTAAGCAAAGCCTGCCGGCCGACGAAATGCAAGATCAGCAAGCCGGACCGTCAGCGGCCCGGCCACTGCACGGCCGCGACGCTCACGCGCGCGGTTCGGCGTCGTGCTCTGCGGAGCGGATCGGTATCAAGCGCTCCTGGATGGTCAGCCGCACGAGATCAACCGTTTTGTGAACGTTCAGCTTGCGCATGATGCGCGCCTTGTGATTGCCGACCGTGCTGGAGCTGATATTCAACAGCAAGGCACACTTCTTCACCGGGTGCCCCTGGGCCAGGCAGGTCAAGATCTCGATCTCGCGCTTGGTCAAGCTCGACAGCGGCTGGCTGGCATCGTCGACCAGGTGGACGCCGCCGGTCGTCAAGGTCAGCCGGCGAGCAACTTCCGGCGCAAAGGATCGATAGCCCCGCGTCACCTGTTCCAGCGCTTCGACCAGTTCTTCCTGCGATTGCTGTTTGGTCAGATAGGCGCGGGCGCCGGCCCGCAGCGCCGCGCGAATATTGGTGTCCGAGGCGCGCTCATCGAGTACGACCAGCCGGGCGTCCGGCCAGAGGAGTCGTATCCGTTGGACGTCATTCCAGTCCTGCCCACCGGCAGGCGCGGACAGCAACAGGACGTCCGGGCGCAGGTGGGCGAAGCGATCGCCGGCCTCGCGCAGGCTGGCCACCGCGGCCAGCAGGTTCAGGGCCCCGCAGCGTTCGATCAGCCCGGCCAGGGCTTGGCGCACGAGCGCCTGCTCTTCGACCAATAAGACTCGCGTTTTGTCCGCGTAATCGCCCATCGAGTCAGCCGCAGTGTGGCTTGCAGAGACATCAGGAGTGTCCTGGGGCGGCTCGCGGTAGGAGACCTGGAGATTTACCCCCATCGAACGCACTCGCCGTCGAAGTTTGCTGTGACCTCCAGGATCGGGTATTCTGCCGGGGGCGCGCAGTCGCAATCGGCACAACTTTGGCGGGCCTTTGTCATGCCTCACGCGACTTTGGACACGACCTATGTCATGCTCTGCGACTGGCGCGGACATTGCGTGTGGAGCAACACCAAGCTGCCGCGCATCAAGGTCGGCGACTTCGTGTGGTCGCAACTGACGCGCGCCTCGCAGGCCGTTGCCAAAACCGCGCTGGGACGCGTCGTCACGTTGCGCGAGAACGAGTCGATCGAGGTCGTCAATATGGACGGCGATCGATTCCACGCCTGGCTGTGGCCGCTCAATTCGCCGGAGGTGGCCGTGTGCGTGCTGGGCATCCGCGTGCCGCGGAACCTCGATCGGCTCTCCAAGCGCGAACGCGCCATGATGGAGCTGCTCGCGCAGGGCATCGAGACCCGCGCGATTGCCCGGCAGCTCGACGTGAGCCTGAGCACCGTGCACACGCACATGCGCCGGGTGCGCGAGAAGCTCAAACTGCGCAGCATCGAAGCCCTGATCAGTTTTGCCGCGCGCCACTGCTATCCGGCTGATCGGGCCCTGAGCGCCGTCGCCTGGGAACCGCAAATGCACGAGGAAGCGCGGCGGCCCATCAAGCTGAAAGGCTAGCGGCCCGGTGCGCTATCGCCGGGTGCCAGTGTGTATTCCTGGTACGCCACGGCGCTTGATTCACTTCATCGGCCGCGACCGACGCCAGCGGCCGCCCAGAACCAGCAGGCCGGGCAGCAGCAACAGCCACGTCGCCGGCTCGGGGGCGGCATAGCCCAGCGCGCTATAGTGCAGGTATTCTTCCAGATTGGTGTAGCCGTCGCCGTCCAAGTCGCCGTTGTTGTCGGCGGCGTTCTCGTTCAGGCCGGCGACGATTTCTTCCCACCAGTTGGGCATGCCGTCGAGGTCGGTATCCCAATTGGCCGCGCGAAAATACGTCGGCAGGTCCGGATATCCGCCCACCTGGCTCTGCGAGTTGATGATTTGCCCGTCCTGCAAAATCACTTCCGCCACGAGGCGGGCGTCGACACTATCTCGATTCCAGGGAAACGCGCCCGCGCCGGCCAGCACGCCGGCATAGGCCGCGTCGGGCGATTGGGTGGTAACGGGCGCCATCGAAAACGGCGCGTTGGACTTCGTATAGTCACCTTGAATGTAGAGCACGCTGGCCGCCATGTCGTCGAGCACGCCGTTGCGATTGCCGTCGATCTTGTTGTCGGCGGAGTAGATCCGCACGTTGTTGGCCGCCGCGGCGCGAAACGCCACGAAGGAATTGCTGAGCGAGGTGTCCGGCCCGGCGATCACGTAGTTGCCCACGTAGTTCAAATCGATGCGTTCGCTTTCGCCCGAGGAGTAACCGTTGGCGCGATTGTTGAAGAGCACGTTGTTGCGCAAGTCGACCTTCAAGGTGTCGTCGTCGCTGTAATTGCCGATGGCCGGATTGCGGTTGCCGTTGTTGCTCCACAAGTTGTGGTGAAAGGTGACGATGCCGTTGCCGTCAGTGGGTTTGATCAGGCTGCCCATCGAGTGGCTTTCCGGCCCGCCGGGGTTGTAGTCGGCATTCAGCTCGCCGTGCCACAGGCCGGTCTGGGACAGACCTTCGGAGATGGTGCTGTATTGCACGGTCACGCGGCGCGTGCCGTTGCCGGCGATGCTCAGGTTCTCATCGATGCCCCAGGAGGCCGACACGTGGTCGAGGATCACGTCGGAGCGCCAGATGGAAATGGCGTCGCCGTTGAAGCCGTTTGTGGCCGCCGGTCCCTTGGCGGCGTCGCCCGGCCGCACGCGCACGTGCCGCATGATTACATTGGGCGCGTTGATTCCCAGTCCGCGATCAACCAGCGCGATGCCTTGGGCCGGCGCCGTTTCACCGGCAATCGTAACGTTGGCATTGGTAACGCTCAAATCGCTCTCTAAGTGAATGCTGCCGCCGACGTCAAAGACGATCGTACGCGGCGAGAAGGCCGTCGCCAGTCCTTGCCGCAACGAGCCGGGCCCGGAATCATTCAGATTCGTGACGTGATACACGTCGCCGCCGCGTCCGCCGGAGGTGAAGCGGCCCTCGCCCTCGGCACCTGGGAAGGCCGGCAGCTGGGCGTCGGCCGGCGCGGCGCAAAGGCCCAGCACGATCGTCGCCGCCACGTGAAAAGAGAGCCATGTCCGCATCGACGCTATTCTGGCTTCCCGCGCACGTTCTTGTAAACTGTGGACCGGGCGGAATGGTCGCACGGGGCACCAGCACGGGCGCGAGCGATTTGCGGAACTGCGCAAAACAGATTCCAGGAGACGCGAATGAGCGGCGAAGCGAATCTCCAAATCGTGCGTCGTTATTTGCGGGCCGTGGAGCAATTTGCCACCGGCGACGAGCTGGCGGTGTGGTTCGCGCCGGACGTGGTGCAGCAGGAATTCCCCAACCGAATTTTCGCCCAGGGCATGAGCCGCGGCCTGGCAGAGATTCTGGCCGGCGCCGAGCGCGGCAAGCAGCTCCTCTCCAGCCAGCGTTATGACGTGCAGAGCGCGCTGGCCGAGGGCGATCGCGTGGCGCTCGAAATTGTGTGGACGGGCGTGTTGGCGATGCCCGCGGCCGGACTTGAGGCGGGGGCCGAAATGCGGGCCCACTTAGGCGTGTTCATCGAACTGGAGAACGGCAAGATCAAGCGCCAACGCAATTACGATTGTTATCAGCCCTGGTGAGATCGATGAAGCATCTCTCAATCGCCACGCCGTCTCTGCTCTCAACGTTGGTCGCCACGCTTGCCCTGTCCTGGGCAAGTGCCACGGTACCGGCCGCCGAGCCCGCGGAGGTTGACGGCTTGCGGCTCAACCAATTGCAAACCATCGGCACGCACAACAGCTACCATGTGCGCGATCCGGCCAGGCCCGCCAAGGGCAGGTACGCCGAGTGGAACTACAGTCATCCTCCGCTGGAAGTGCAGTTGGATCGCGGCGTGCGCTCGTTCGAGCTCGACCTGCACTACCGGCAAGGCCAGTTCGAAGTGTTTCACGTGCCGGCGCTCGACGAGGGCACCACCTGCCCGAAGTTAAGCGACGCGCTGGCCGCGGTGCGCCGCTGGTCTGAGGCGCATCCGCGCCACGTGCCGATCTCGTTTCTGTTCGAGCTCAAGAAGGAGGGTCCGCGACTCGACAAACGCATCAAGGACATTGACGCCGAGGGTTTTGAAAAGCTCGACGCCCAGCTGCGGGCCGGCTTCGCCGCGGGACGGATCATCACGCCGGATGAGGTGCGCGGCAGCGCGGCGACCCTGCGCGACGCGGTGACGGCGGGCGGCTGGCCCACGCTCGCCCAATGCCGCGGCAAGGTGCTATTCATCTTGCACGACGACGACCGGCAGCGCGCGTTGTACACGGCCGGCCATGACTCGCTGCGCGGGCGGGTGATGTTCGTGCGCTCGGATCCTGCGCGCGACGATGCCGCCACGCTGGTCATGGACAATCCGCGCGATCCCGAGATCGGTCCGCTGGCCAAAGCGGGCTACTTGATTCGCACCCGGGCCGACTCCGGGCTGAACACGGCGCCGTCGGGCCAGCCGGCGCGCCGCGACGCCGCCTTTGCCAGCGGCGCGCACATTCTAAGCACGGACTATCCCGCGGGCGAAGCGGCTGCGCAGACCGGTTATGTCGTGGAGTTTCCCGCCGCCGCGCCCGCGCGGGTCAATCCGGTGAACGGGCCCGACGCACTGCGCGGCAAGGCAGTGGCGGAATAGTTGCATCGAGCGCTCGTTCCTGGAACACGGCTACGCGCGGGCCACGCTCGTGAAAGTTGAGAAAGCGCAGCGATGACTCTTCCATCCTCTATTGCCAATCTCCGGCAGCTTTTCGATGGCTTCAACCCGCCCGCCGATGAGCGCGCCATTGCGAAACTGCAGACAACGCTCGGCCCTTTGCCAGCGGATGTACTGGATCTTTATCGGAATCATGACGGTCAGGCAGAGCTACCTTTCCGCGACGACACATGGCTGAGCTGTCGCCTGGTGCCCATCGCGGAAGCAATTAAGATGAATGAGCAGTGTGCGTGGTTCGTCGAGGGAACGCCGGCGTTGGGCAAGATCACGCTGCTTTGGACAGATGACAACTCCAACTATCTCGGCGTGTACACTACCGGCGAGCTCACTAGCTGGCTCACGGTTTTGAATCACGAAGAACCAATCTTAGTCCCGGCATATCGCTCGGCCGGGGCGTTCTACGACCGTCTCGTTTCGACGATTCCAGGCCTGGCAACGGAAGACGACTGTGCCTACGACTTGACTATGGTGCCGCGTGAGCTTCCGATGATAATCGACGATCCACAGCATGTGACCGATGACCGCTCGCTCGCAACTTCGTTTCGCGACCGATACGAGCGCGAACCCGATGCAGACATGCGACGGCTGTACGCGATGTGCGCGATGTGCCTTACCCCTGCAGCGGATACAGAATCGTTGCTGCCGTTCCTCCGGGATCCCGACATGTGGAGTCCAGCGTCTGCAGTTACAGTGCTTGGTCTACGTGGATTCACCGCCGCAGTTGACGAGCTGGAGCGCCTTGCTCGCGATGGCGGTGCAAACGGTGATTCTGCAGCGATGCGGGAACTCGTGCGCATGGACACTAACGCGGCGCGGAGCGCGATTGCGCGGCTCAAGTCGAGTCTCAGTGGGCAGAAGCTCCAGGTGCTTGAACAATGGACCGAACCTAGATCGCTGCTTCATCCGCCCAGGTGGCCTTAGGCGCTCGACAATCGAACCGCGTCACTTCACTTCCGGCTCCCAGACGATCAGCGTGTGGCCCGTGTATTGCTTCGCCTCGAAGTTCTTGGGCCGCGGCTGGCCCGGGCGCGCATTGCAAATCCGCAGCTTGTCGCCGTCGAACTCGTAGATGCCGCGGATCGTCTGCGGCGGTTTGGCTTTGCCGTCGGCCGGCGGCGCCGCCGCGCCGACCGCGGCAGGGGTCGAGTCGATCGTCTTGGGCGACTTCGTGGCGTCGATCTGGAACGTGCCGCGGCTGGCGACCTTCGCATAGCGCGACACTGTATACGTGTCATTCTCCACGGTGCGAAACAGTGCCTGCGCTTCCTCGGCGGGCACTTCCATCCCTTCCGTCTGCATCGTGGCCACCATCCAGTCGCCCTGCATGCGGGCCAGATCCGCCGCGTTGGGATCGGCCGCATTCGGATCATCCTTGGCCAGCGCGGTCGTCGCCGCGGACCAGACAACGATCGACGTCGCGACCAATAGCAGTTTCAAAACCCCGTGGCGC
The DNA here is from genome assembly GCA_050250435.1 of Pirellulales bacterium. GTDB lineage: Bacteria > Planctomycetota > Planctomycetia > Pirellulales > PALSA-1355 > JBFWOR01. The sequence continues at coordinate 234,988 of JBFWOR010000011.1, forward strand.
AGATTTCCCACTGCTGGACAAGCCAGCAGTGGCACCCGAGTTGGTTTTGAAACTGCTTGTCGCACCGCTACGTTTCGCAGCATGACAACTCGCAGCATGACGTTGCTCCTCATCCATCCACCGCCAGCGACACGCAAACCAGCTCTTTGTCGTTCCGCGCAAACACACATTTGCGGGCGAAGGCCGGATGCGACCAGACGATGTCCCGGCCCCGTGCAAAGCCGACCGGCTCCAAGATCCGCGCCCGATCGATTTGCTGGTAGCCTTCTTTCGAGAGCTGCGCCAGGATCAATTCGCCCTGGTCGTTGAACATCGTCGTGTGCAGCGTTCCGTTCGGCGTTTCCGCGCCGCTCGCATGTGGCACGCAGAACACGGTGCCGCAGTCGGTCCGCTTGCCCAGCGTCGGCTCGAAGGTCTGCCATTTCTGCGCGCCTGTCGCGGATTCAAAGCACAAAAACTCGCCATTGCTGCCGCAGGCATAGCCCAGCCCATCGGCAAAAACGGGCGACGCCATCAGGCAGTGCGCGCCATCGGGCTTCACCGGGTTGTTGCTCTTGCCTTTCCAGGCCACGCTGGGCGTGTCGCCCTGAAACGTGATCATCATCGGCCCGTGATAGAACGTGGAGACAAAGAGCGCGTCGCCCGCTTGCTTCACCGTGATGATGTTCACCGCCGGCCGCTGCACGGGCACGCCCAGCGGGTAGTCGAGCTTCCAAATCTGTTTGCCGCTCGCGGGATCAAGGCCGTAGATCGCTTCGGACAGCCACACGATCAATTGGCGCCGGCCGGCCAGTTGGTAAATCATGGGCGGGCTGTAGCCCACCTCTTCGGTCGAGAGTGCGCGCCACACTTCGTTGCCGGTGTGTTTGTCGAGGGCGACGATGGCGCTGCCTGCGCCGCCGGCCAGCGTGTACAACAAGTCGCCGTCCACCAGCAAGTGCGACGCATAGCCCCACACCGGCGGTTCGGTGCTGTAGGCCTCGGTGAGCTTCTTCGACCAGTGCACCTTGCCGTCCGCGGCGTCGAGGCACAGCAGATCGCCCATCGCGCCCAGAGAGTACACGCGCCCCTGCTCGACCAGCGGCGTGGTGCGCGGGCCACCGGGATAGGAGATTGTGTAAGGGCAGTCGTACGCATGTTTCCACAAGGGTTCGCCGCTACTCGCTCGGTAGCACAACACGCGTTCGCTGCCCGGCAGCCCCTGGCGCGTGGCGCGGCGCGGCTTGCCCTCGGCATCCACGGCCCGCTCGAGATCCATCACGTACACGGCATCGCCGACGACCGCCGGTCCCGCGTAGCCAACCCCCAGCTGCGTGCGCCACAGAACCTTGGGTCCGCCCGCGGGGAACTTGTCGATCAGCCCGCTCTCGCGCCACACGCCGTCGCGCGCGGCGCCCAGCCACTGCGGCCAATCGTCGGCACTGGCCGGCAGCGAGCCGACGAGCAGCCACCCGGCCGCCATCCAGATTGCGTGCTGCCAACAATGATTTGATCGCATCCTATTCGCCCCCTCAGGTGTAACGATGTTGCCGACGCCGAGTCACAAGAATGATGCGGTGGCGCTTGGCGGGCCTCCGTGGCAGCCACTAGCTCAATGCCGCGGGCGGCCGTTGTCAAGCAAATCGTTCCCCACGGGCAATGCGGGCACAGATTCTGACCTGAATGAGGCTGGAACACCGCCCGGGTCGATCAGCCCACACCCAACAACACGCTCACCGACAATAGCGCTAGCACGGTCAGTGCCGCGGCCGCCATCCGCCAGTCGCGCCGTGCCAACCAGCCAACGGCCAAGACGAGGACACGCAACACCGGTGTAAACATCAGCACCAGGAGTCCGGCGTCGAGCAGCGCCCGTCCGTCGCCGGCCGAGAGACGCTGGGCCAGCTGCCGCAAGTCGACCGTCGGCTCGACCGCCGGCAGCTCTTTCCCCAGCAGAATCACCAGGCCGCAGGCCAGCAACACGGCGCTGACCACTACTCCGGCCAACAACGTGCGGTGCACCCACCGCGTCAGGCGTTCGGTAAAATTGGCGTCATCTGCCATGGCGAAAACCAATTGAGGTTAGCTTAAGACCACCAGGCCCGCACGAACATCTGTGCGGCCACGGCCAACAGCAGCACCGCGAACAGCCGTTTGATCCACTTGCCGCCGACAAACCGGCTGAGCCAAAAGCCCACGGCCGATCCGGCCAGCACTCCCAACACCACGGCGGCTGTGAGCTGCAGCTGCACCTCGCCGTGTCCGTAGTAGAGAAACGCACTGGCGGCCGCGGTCACGCCGATCATGAAGTTCGACGTGGCCGCGGCGGCCTTGATCGGCACGCCGCACAACAAGTGCAGCGCCGGCACTTTGAACACGCCGCCGCCAATCCCCAACAGGCCCGAGAGGTTGCCGGCGACGAACGAGACGCCCAGGCCGGCCCATAGCCGCTCGACGTCGTAGTTGATTTCGCGGCCCAGCGCAGCGTCGTAGTAATGTCCGCCGAGCGCGGCAGCACTTGCCGGCGGCGAGCCGCTGTTGCCCGTGCGGGGCGCCGCGGGCTGAGTGCCCATTGGCGCGCGATAGGAACTGTTCCACATCAGCACTGCCGTTGGCACCAGCGACACGGCGAACAAGGTCTCGAGGGTTTCCGGCGCCAGCCAGGCGGCCGTCAGTCCGCCGGCGATCGCGCCGGAGGCCGTGGCAATCTCGAGCGTCATTCCCAGCCGCATGTTGGCCAGGCCGCGCTCCACATTGGCGCTGGCCACGGCGCTGCTGGTGGCAATGACGGTGAGAATGCTCGTGGCCACGGCATGATGCATGGGCACGTCCAGGCCCACGACCAGGATGGGAATCAAGAACACCCCGCCGCCAGTACCCAACAGGGCGCCGAGCACGCCGGTGCCTGCGCCGGCCGCGAACAGGAAGATGAGGTTGATCAGCGTCACGGATTTCCCGGAAACGGAGCACAAAATGGCTGGCAATCTAGGACAGCAGGATACTTTGCGTCGCGTTGGTGCCGAAGGTCAATCTGCCGGTCGGAACGCAGGGGCGGGGCATGAAAATCGCGCGTTTCGCGGGCGGTTCCGGACGTTTGTGGGCCTGCGGACAAGTGTCTGGAGGTGGGCCGGCGAAGAATCCGGCCTGGAGGGCAATCTCCCGCTCACCCGGAACTCACGTACTCTTACGCGTTTGCTCACAAACCCCAAACAATCGCAAGGTAATTTTCTCTTTACTTTGTAGTGCGATTCTGCGCGTCCGAGCGAAGGTGGCGCACGGCCGAGACGGTTTGCACGGTTAAACAACCCACGACGGATGGCAAGGGAGCAAGCTAATGAGCTGGAACAAGTTGAAATCTCTGACTGCCGCAGGCAGTCGCGGCGCAATCCATTTGGGATTGGCAATAGGTCTGCTGAGCGCAGGTAGCGCCGCCCAGGCCGCCATTCTCGCCACCTGGACTTACGAGACAAGTATTCCCACAACGGCCGGACCCCATGCTCCGGAAGTTGGCGCGGGATCTTCCACCGGTTCACACGCCGGCGCAACCACGTACTCCAATCCTGTCGGCAACGGCAGCGTCGAGTCGTTCAGCTCCAACAATTGGCTGGTCGGCGACTACTATCAATTCCAGGTCAGCACGGTCGGCTACACGAGCATCAATCTGTCCTGGGACCAGACTTCCAGCGGCACCGGCCCGCGCGATTTTGCACTGCAGTACAGCACGAACGGCACGACGTTTACGAACTTCGGGCCCGACTACATGGTGGTTGCCAACGCCTCGCCGAATCCGTTTTGGAATTCGACCACCTACGAGGCGATGTACTCCTTTACGCGTGACCTGTCGTCGATTCCGGCTATCGAGAATGCCGCCACGGTGTACTTCCGCTTGACGCAAACCACGACCGTTTCGGCGGCTGGCGGTGTCGTGGGCAGCGGCGGCACCGACCGCGTCGACAACTTCTCGGTCATCGCCACGGCCGTTCCCGAGCCGAGCAGCTTGCTGCTGGTCGGTCTGGGACTCCTCGGCATGGTGGCGGTTGCCAAGCGGCGACGCGCTCGTTAACTACCGGCACTACAACAACGATAAAAAGACCGTGACAAAAGGGCCGTTGCCGCCGTGGGCGTGCAGCGGCCCTTTTTTGCGCGCTGCACGCCACGCCATTGACCGTTGGCATACTTTGTGCCACTGGCATCTTGCCAGTGCGTGACGCCACACGTCCGGTTGTCACACTGGCGAGACGCCAGTGGCACCGGACACATGATCTCCGCTTAGCGCGCCTTGCGCAGCGACGGCCCGCTGGCGGTTGCGCCCAGTTCCAGCAGGTGCGACTGGATGCGCTCGCGCTCGGCGGCGCGGAATCGTTGAAACGGCTCGGCCATCGCGTCCTCGCAGATGCCCAGGCAGCTCAGGGCGCACTTCAGGCCCTTGATGAAAGCCGAGCGATGCTGGCCGACGGAATAGATCGTCTCGCCCAGCCGGATGACCCGCGCGTGCAGTGGGCGAATCCGATCGAGGTCGCCGGCCACCGCCGCTTCGTAGAGATCCACATAGAGCCGCGGCAGCAAGTTCGCTCCGCCGCACACGCCGCCGTGGGCGCCGCTGAGCACCGACTCGGCCAGCAGCTCCTCCGGCCCGACCAGCAGCGAAAAATCGGGCCGCGCCGCCGCCAGCGCCTTGATCTTGTGAAAGTAGATCATTTGCGCAGAGCTGTCTTTCAGACCCACCACGCCCGGCAGCTCCAGCGCCATCCGCACTGTTTCCGGCTCGAAGCTCAGCTTCGTGTGGCTGGGCATGTTGTACAGGAACATCGGCAGTGGCAGCTCGCTCACGATGTCTTCCAGATATTCCTGCAGCTCGGCCTGGCTTGCAGGAAAGTAGTACGGCGCGGCCAGCACGACGGCCTGCGCGCCGGCATCGGCCGCATGGCAGGCGAGGTTCACCGTCTCGACAAACGCGCTGTCGGTCACGCCCACCAACACCGGCACGCGTCCGGCCACCTGGCGGCAGGCCAGATCGATCAGCTCGCGACGCAGCCGGTAGCTCAAGCTGGGAGCTTCGCCGGTCGTGCCCAGGATGAAAATGCCGTGCACTCCGCCGGCCAACAGGTGCTCCACGAGCCGTTCGACGCCTTCGACGTCCAGCGTGTCGCGGTCCGTAAGCGGCGTGACCATCGGCGGAACAATGCCCGACAGGGGCACAGGCAGTGAGGGCGCTGGCACGAAACGGTCTCCCAATAGTTGGTCTGGCTGGATATCGGGCGGCCGGATACGGCCGCGGCCGGGCAGAGAGGACATCGGCCCGCCATCGCACGGTACTAGTCTACCACCGAGTTTGGCCGGAAAGCAGCCTTCGCGGGCAGGTTGGTTGGCTGGGGTTCGCCGGCGGTTTGAGCGGCTGCGCAGCGCCGTACCCATGGGCGAGCGAACCTGTCCGCGTCGCCGGCCCTCTATCGTGGCGTGTCGTCATCGCTTGCGCAAACCTGGCGACACGAGATTGGGCCCATTCGCGAGCGCCCGCGCGGTAGGACGCCCTGTCGATTGCGGCCCTGATGCGGTACGATTGGACGGCGCAAAGCTTAACGACTCGGCAAAAAATTCCCGGGCGCGTCCACCGCCCGATTGAGACCGACTTGTCCGGCGATTCGATTTTGCCCTATCTGTGGATGCTGGGAGGCGCCGTGGCGTTCGCCACCATGGGGGCGCTGGCCCATGCGCTGGGTGTCACGTGCGATTGGCAGATCGTGGCGGTGGCGCGCACCGCGCTGGCCCTGGTGTTTGCGGTGGTGCTGACGCTGGCCGCCGGCTCGCGGCTGGTCCTCTGGCACCCGCGCACGCTGTGGCTGCGCAGCATTGCGGGCAGCATCAGCCTGGTGTGTACCTTCTATGCCTTGCCGCGCATGCCGGTCGCCGAAGTGCTCACCGTGACGAACGTATTTCCGGTGTGGGTGGCGCTGCTGTCGTGGCCCGTGCTGGGCGAAGTGCCGACGCGCGAAACGTGGGTGGCCATTGCCTTGGGCCTTAGCGGGGTGGTGCTGGTGGTATCGCAACAGCCCGACGTGCCGTCGGCGCAACTGGGCGCCGCGGTGCTGCCGGCGAGCTACGTCGGCCTGCCGGCGGCCGCGGCCTTGCTCGCGTCGTTCACCACCGCCATCGCGATGCTGGGGCTGCACCGGCTGCAAGCCATCGACCCGCGCGCCATCGTGGCCCACTTTTCGGGCGTGGCATTGACCGTGTGCCTGTTGGCCTTGGTGCTGGTGCCAAACCACGCCGTGGAACACTCGCACTTCGACAGCCGCACGCTGTGGATGCTGTTGGCGGTGGGCGTGTGCGCGACGATTGGCCAATTGTTTCTGACCAAGGCCTTCGCTGCCGGACCGCCGGCCAAGGTTTCCGTCGTGGCGCTCACGCAAATTGTCTTCGCCGTGTTGTTCGACGCGCTGGTTTGGGGCCGCTCGTTCCAGGCGTTGACGGTCGTGGGCATGCTGCTGGTGATGGCGCCCACGGCCTGGTTGCTGTTGCGCCAAGAGCAGCCCGAAGCGAGCGACCTGTAAGGACGCCGCCACGTGCGGGGTCATTCGCCCCGGGCATGCGCGTGCATTCATTGCCCCGATGGGGCGGAAATCCCGCCACCCGGCCCGCGCTTTTCAGCGGGCCAAACGCGTCATAGGATAGAGGAACCTAGCGCCGATCGGCCGGCCGACTGCGGGCGCTGGAAGCAACTCCCCACGAGACGGCATCGCCCGCGGACGGGCTGCAGGAACCTATACGTGACCTCGCTGCAAGCGCACCTGTTGATCGCTTCGCCCAAATTGCCCGAGCCCTTTACGCGCGCGGTGGTGCTGTTGGTGCGCCACAACGAGGAAGGCGCGCTGGGCCTGATTCTCAATCGCAGCACCACGGCCTCGATGCAGGACGCCTGGAGCAAGGTCAGCGACATCCCCTGCCAGCGTGACGAAGCGATCTTTCTGGGCGGCCCGTGCGAAGGTCCGCTGGTGGCGTTGCACACTGACGAGTTTCTGCTGGAAATCGAAGTGTTGCCGGGACTCTACTTCTGCGCCGGCAAAGACAAGCTGGAGACACTCGCGGCGCGCGAGGAGGCCGGGCCGGTGAAATTCTTCGCCGGCTACTCAGGCTGGAGTCCCGGACAACTCGAGGATGAGATCCGCCGCGGCAGCTGGTCGATCATGCCGGCCCAAATGGAGCACGTGTTCGCCTTCGAAGAAGAGCTTTGGCCGCACATGTGTCGACAAGTGGCCGATGCTTCGCTGCGCGGGCGCTTGGGCATCAAGCACATGCCGCCCGACGTGCGGATGAATTAATTTGGCAGCCGTCGAAGCATTCGATCGGCTGCGGCAGCAGCCATCCGGCCGCGCCAGCAAACGCGAGAGAAGGTTTGCGTCCGCCTTACTCCAACAATGACTCCCGTCCCCTTTAATTACTCCCGATGTCGGGTTCCGCATGGCAACCGTCCCTGAACCGTCGACGTTCGCGCTGGCGGCCTTGGGGATTCTGGGAGTCTTTGCCTATGTTCGCCGCAAACCACGACGAACCTGCGGAGCTTAGGCAATCCTGCGGAGGCCCGCCGCGCCCTCGAAAAGCGCGTATTGTTCCGAAGAGGGTTCCTTTCGGGGAGGCACGAGGGCTTGCTGCCCCGCGACAGGCTGTTCAAGGCGACATGCGAGGCGCAGGCGTCGATGCAGGCTCTGGTCGGCGAGCTACGTGCGATGAGCTGCCCGGGCGTGATTGGGCGGCGGCGGCGTTGACAAGCCGCCACGGCGCAAGTCTCATTCTGCGACAGATATCTCATTCTGCGACATCCTTACTGAGAATACGTCGTGATCATGCCGCCCGCGTCAGAATCACGGTTTTCCATAACTCATTTGGCTGCTGGGCACTCCGATGTGCCTGCCAGCTAAGTTTGGTACTTTTGGCACAACCATTGCCTTCAATCAATGAAGCGAGGCCGGTGCCCCGAAAGATTGCGTCTGGTTTATGGTTCGTTGCTCGCTCAAACACTAGAGGATAGACCCATGAAGGCTATTGGAAAAAGTGGACGGCTCAAGATTGCACTGTTTTTGACTGGCACGCTGACCTTCTGCGGAAGCGCGCACGCAATCGATGGGATTTCCGTCGTAACCGCCACAGCACGAGTTATCCAGCAAGACGCGATCCGCAACCAGCAAGACGCGATCCGCAAGAATAAGCAGGGGCTGGCGAAATTGAAGCAGGCGAGGAAAGCGTTAACGACGCAGCGGTCGCAGCAAAGCAAGAATCTGGATGCGCCCGTGAATTCTATCAGTGGCGATCGCGGGACTGCGCCGCACAAGTACTTCCTTCGGACGGAGTCCCATGCGCTGAAGTCACCAACCACTACAGAGGTACACCGGGGCTCCGCCAAGACATTCTCGCCAAAAGGAAGTGGCTTCCCTGCTGCATTACCTGAGGTGAGGTGACGGGGCGGCGGGATTAGCGAGAGCGACGCCGCCGCCCAGTAAGGAAACCCGCTCCGCAGGCTCCAAGCGTTGCCAGTGCGAAACCGGATGGTTCAGGCATGACAAACCCTCGTCATGTACAAATAGATTGCCAAAGCGAGATCGGCACGTGTCGGGGATGATTGTGCAGGGAATCTCGAGCCGGCAGCATGGCGGCGTGCGGCCAAGTTGCCGGTTCAGAGTTGCCAATTCGAGAAATCGGCGCGCATCGCCAGCGTGCGACAAAACCGTGCCGGCCACAAAATCGCTGGCTTCAAGCGGCGCGATGATAGGTCTTGAGCAAACCGCCGAGGCGCGACTCGCATTCAAGCTGTTCGACGCTCTCGATCAGTGGCGGCCCGTCGCACTCCTCGGCTCCAATCAGCCGGTTACCAATTCCTTGATGCGGCCGGCATTCGTGGTAGTAGTCGACGAACTCGCGCACGATGTGATCGAAGTGCTGGAGGCCAAAAACGATGAAGTGATTGAGCGCTTCGTATTTCAAACTCCGAATCCACCGCTCGACGAAGGCATTCAAGTTCGGCGCTCGAGGACCGACGGGCTTCACTGCGACACCGCGCTTTTGAAACACTCGTTCAAAGTCGGCCGTAAACTTCCCGTCGCGGTCGCGGATGATGGTCTCACAACGCAGTTGACTTTGTTCCGCGTAGGCCAGGAAGGCATGGGCCTGCGCCGTCATCCAGGCAGAATCCGGCTTAAAAGTTGCCGGTGTGGCAAATACGCGCCGTGTTGCCACGTGAATGAACGCCAGCGCAAAAACCTGCCGCGGCCCTTGTAAAGTCCAGACGTTCTTGCTGAAGAAGTCGACCTGCCACAGAGTCTCGGCATGGATCTTCAAAAACTGGCTCCAGGAGCCCTTGCCGCGCTTGGGGCCTGGGTCGAGTCCGTTCTCGACCAGGATGTTCTTCACCGACTGGCGAGACAGTTTGCCCAGGCCAAGTTTCCGTAGCTCGCCCAGGATCCGACTGTATCCCCAGCCGGTGTCCTTGGCCATTTGCAGGATGACTTCACGAATCACCAGCGAGATTCTTGGCCGACCCTTCTGACCCCTTCCCGATTTCAGTACCAGTGTCGATGAGAGAATCGGTTCTCCTTTAGTTCGGGTGTTGAGTCGGAGGGAGGGGCGTAGCCCCGACCGGAGACTCAACACCCGACGCGGCCGGGAACGCC
>JBFWOR010000012.1:0-207670 GCA_050250435.1 Pirellulales bacterium
CCATTACCGATACCGTGACGCAGGCCCAAGCCATGCAAAACTACACCGTCAACATCCCAGCCATCGTCGGCGCCAACACTGCCTACGTCGGCTTCACTGCCGCCACCGGCGGTCGTACCGCCTTCCATAATGTACTCAACTGGGTCTACGCCACGGGTGTGGTCCCGCTAAATCTCGTGGCACCACAGGCATCTATCGCGACGACTGCATCTGTCGCAGTACCAACGGCCATGGCGTCTTCGCTAGTCGATAGCGGCGCCGCGTCTGGACAAACACTAGTACGCGAGTCGACAAACGCGGTTCGCGTGCAAGGTGACGTTGTTAAGGCATCCCCAAGCACAGCGGTGTTTGCCAAGGTCGGCAGGCGGCTGCGAAGCGACAGCGATACGGAAGTCGTTCCAATTGTCGACGAAGACTTGCTCGACTTGCTTACGGGCACAAACCGTCAGATCGCGATGGAGCGTCAGGTAAGGCCAAAGTTACGATTAAGTCTCCAATAGACGTGGGTGAACCTCTGCGGAAGTGGCAGTTTCCGCAGCTAGCCGCACTGATGGCCCTTGGTCAGCTACTGCAATCTACCAGGCAGCACAGCTCGCTAGGTTACAGACTCGCTCGGCGTTTGCCGCCGCGTGTGCTGTTTCCGCTCCGGCTGCTCCTGCGCTCCAGCAGCACACGCGAAGACAAGAAGAACCTTCAACCTAACCCTTACCTTCAAAACCGGTGGTACAGAAAATCAACGCTGGTCACATGGTGGCGTGGTCTATGAATGAGGCGAGTAGGTGCGTGATTCGCGGATGTTTTCACCCCCGATGAGCGGTATTGTTTTCGAGTCGATAGCGACATGGTGGACGCGCCGCGGATCGGCTGGTCGCCGGATGGCACGCGGCTGGCGATTGCAACGCGAGACAATTCGGTGGCGCTTTTCGACGGTCACTCGGGCGAGATGGACGGCGGGCTGGAGTCGATCATCTCAAATCTAGTTTTCCAAGCCGACGGACAGGAACTGGTCGTCTTCACCGGCGGCGCAGGCGGTCGCGGCCGGTGGCGCGTCTGGCGGGCGGACCGGCAGCTGTCCGCTCGCTGAAGGCCGACGTTCGTCACTTTTGCTGGACTAGTGGGCGGTTGCGCGTGATGACAGACCGATCGAACCGTCTCGTCGTATGGACAATCCAACCCGCAACGGTCTGGGTGCTATTGCACTCTGAGGGAACGCTCACCGTCGATCCGCGCTACTCAGGTAACCTGCATCATTGCTACGAGTGGCTCCGTGAGCGGTTGAGTCAGATGATTCCCGGGTACGCAGGTCACTATCCGTGGTGGGCCTATTGCAGCCGGCCAGATCTCCGTTCCGTCCGACACAATAAGCCCTGTGGCGAGCTGAATTACCTTATCGAGCTGTTAGTGCCGCGAGATTCCGTGATCCTCTCTCCGTCTTGGGCGTGGGAAGTCATTTACCAAGGCCAGTTTTTGTCGCCGACCCGCCGGGAAGCTAAGGACTGGGTCTGTCGCGGAAAAAAGGCCACTGCCGACTGGGAAGAGCGTTGGCCTCTTCCAGAACCGTGGATGTCCCAATTGCTGGCGAGTTGGGAGCGACTCTTTGACCCGTCCTTGCCGAATTCAGGATGGTTGGAAACGTCGTTGACTTCGTATAGTGGGCGAGAGGCTGTCTTCGAGGTACTGGAGTTGTCGCAGGTCCGCCAGGTAATTGCATTCCACGGGAGCGATCCAAGAATGGGCATCCGGCGAGCGTCGTCATAAGCGCTCTCCAGGCCACTTTCCGGTGCAGACATGGTGGAAGGCAGGAGGCCCTCTACTATCGGAGATGCTCGAGAATCTCGAGCAGCGCTCCACGCAGATGCATCGGTGTGTTCGCCCACAAGCGGAGAAGTTGTTCCGCTTCATGCGCGAGGGTAGGCCTCAAATCTGCACCGGATTCTGCAGCGCGCGAAACGTGGGGTTGGCCTAAGTTGCTTGCCGCACAAGGCCTTGCGTTTGTTGGTTCAAGTCCAACAGGGAGCACTATTTGAGTCGCATCACTTCGCACGCCGTCGAATTCCTCGGCAAATTCGCTGATCGGCGGTGCGGCTTGCTGGTCGTTGCGGGCCGTTGCGGCTGCTGACTGCACCGGATTCTGCAGCGCGCCAGTCGGCGCCTTCGCGGCCCGCTCAAAATGCTCGTCGGTCACGCGCAGGTAATTCTCATTCGCCACCGACTGCGAATTGGGCAAAGCCCGCCTCACTCCACGCGACGATCACCCTAGCGAAACTCAGACACGCGCGGCTGGTTGTGGGTATACTGGTGGAGTTTTCGTCCGCCTTCCCCCGCCCGCCCGCCGGAGCGTCGACGCGTGTCGCACGACTCACGCACGATGTTGCTTGTTAAGCGCACGGCGATGTTCGCCGCTTTGCTGATTCTGTTCATTGTCGGCCCCGCGGGTCCGGCCCGCGCCGTGGACTATGTGCGCGATATCCGTCCGATTCTCGCCGGCAAGTGCTTTGGGTGCCACGGCCCCGACGAGGAGGCGCGACAGGCGGGGCTGCGACTGGATGAGCGCGACGGTGCAATCACCCTGCTCGAAAGCGGCCACCCGGCGATCGTACCGGGTAAACCGGATCAGAGTCAGCTGATTGTCCGCGTCGCGTCGAGCGATCCGCAATTCGCAATGCCACCGGGCGAGACGGGCAAACGGCTTTCGCCCCAGGAAGTCGCCACGCTTCGCGAGTGGATTTCCGCCGAGGCGCCCTACGCCAGGCACTGGGCGTACGTGACACCCGTGCGTCCTCCGCTGCCCACGGTGAGCCACAGGAACTGGCCGCGCGGAGCCATCGATCACTTCGTGCTGGCGCGGCTTGAATCCGAAGGGCTAGAGCCCTCGCCGCCAGCCGATCGCGCCACGCTCATCCGGCGCGTGTCGCTTGATTTGACCGGCCTGCCACCCACGGGCGCCGAAGTGCAGGATTTCGTGCTCGATTCGCGCGCCGAAGCGTATGCCGAACTCGTCGACCGACTGCTGGCCAAGAGTGCCTACGGAGAGCGCTGGGCAGCGATGTGGCTCGACCTGGCGCGCTATGCCGATTCGCAGGGCTATGCACCGGACGGCCCGCGCACCATCTGGCGGTGGCGCGACTGGGTGATTTCCGCGCTCAACGCCAACATGCCGTACGATCAATTCACGATCGAGCAATTGGCGGGTGACCTGATGGGCGAGCCGACCGCGATGCAAATCGCAGCGACCGGCTTTCATCGCAATACCCAGCTCAATACCGAAGGGGGCGTGAACCTGGAGGAATTTCGCCATGCCGCAGTCGTCGACCGCGTGAACACGACTTTTGCGGTCTGGATGGGCACCACGATGGCGTGCGCTCAGTGCCACCATCACAAGTACGACCCCTTCAGCCAGCGCGACTACTATCAGGTTTTCTCGATTTTCAACAACACCGACGACTTCAATACCGACCATCCCGTGCAGGAGATTCCGCGCGTCGGAGAGGACCTGGGATTCGCGCAAATCAAGAGCGAGCTGTTGGCGATTCAAGCACAGTGGGACGAGCAAACCAAGGCGCGCGATGCCTTGCAAGGGGAATGGGAGAAGCAGGCGACGGCAAATCAGGCGACTGCGAATCCGTCAACGGCAAATCCGTCGACCGCAAACCCGTCAACGGGCGGGGCGGGCAGCGAAAAGCCTGCCGCTGGCAACGACATGGCGGTGACGCAACCGAAAGAAATCGCCGACATCCTGGCCGTGGCCGCCGACAAGCGCGACAAGAACCAGCAGGATAAACTGCAGGCCTATCATCGCGGTCTGTCCGACGAATGGAAGGCGCTCGACGAGCGGCTCGCCGCGCTCAAACGCGAGTTTGATGACGTGAGCACCACGGTGCCCGTCATGCGCGACGGCACGCCGCGGCCGACATATATCTATGTGCGCGGCGAATATCAAAGTCCCGGCAAGCCCGTAAATCCTGGCGTGCCGGCAGCACTGCACCCTATTCCGGCCGGCGCGCCGAGCAATCGTCTGGGCCTGGCGCGGTGGCTGGTCGACGCCAACAACCCGCTGGCGGCTCGGGTGGCCGTGAATCGTCTGTGGCAAGAGTTGTTCGGCACGGGCATTGTCGAGACGGCCGAAGAATTCGGCACGCAGGGAGAGCCGCCGTCGCATCCCGAGCTGTTGGATTATCTGGCCGTTGAGTATCGTGAAAGCGGCTGGGACACCAAGCACATTTTGCGGCTGATCGTCAACTCGGCCACGTATCAGCAAGCGGCAGCCGTGAGCCCTGCGTTGGCGCAGCGCGATCCCAAAAACCGGCTCCTGGCCCGCGGACCGCGCGTGCGCCTGGGCGCGGAGATGTTGCGCGATCAAGCGCTCGCAGTTTCCGGACTGCTGAGTGCCAAGATGTACGGCCCTCCGGTCCAGCCGGTGCAGCCGTCGCTTGGATTGGCGGCGGCGTTTGGATCGAGCACCGACTGGAACACGAGCGAAGGCGAAGACCGGCACCGCCGAGCGATCTACACACGCTGGCGGCGCAATTTGCCCTATCCTTCGATGATCGCATTTGACGCTCCCGAGCGCAACGTCTGCGCTATGCGTCGGATGCGCAGCAACACGCCGCTGCAGGCGCTGGTGACGCTCAACGATCCAGTGTTCGTCGAGTGCGCTCAAGGACTGGCGCGGCGCATCGTGCGCGAAGGGGGCAGCGACGTTACGGCCCGCGCAGGCTGGGCCCTGACGCAGGCCGTTGGCCGGCGGCCGACCAATGGCGAGGCGGAGCGACTGGCCGAGTTGTACGCCCAAGCGCGCCGGGAGCTCGAAGCCGATCCGGCCAAGGCTGAGGCGCTCTCGACCAAGCCGCTGGGCCCATTGCCCGACGGAATGAGTCCTCTCGATGCGGCTGCCTGGACCGTGGTAGCCAATGTGGTGCTCAATCTTGACGAGACGCTGACAAAACCATGAAACACTCTGCCCCAGCGTCGCAGTTCGAGCGCTTGTTGCTGCAAACGCGCCGGCATTTCCTGCGCGATACGGCGTTGGGCCTGGGCGCGACGGCACTTGCCCAACTGGAGCAACCAGCCGCCGCGGCCGGCTTGCCGGTCGTCGATCCGTTCCTTCCCAGGCAGCCCCATTTCGCCCCGCGCGCGAAGAGCGTGATCTATCTGTCGATGTCGGGCGGGCCACCGCATCTCGACTTGTTCGACTATAAACCGGAGTTGGTGCGCCGCGATGGCGAGGATTGCCCCGAGTCGCTCACCAAGGGCAAGCAGTTCGCCTTCACCAGCGGCACACCCAAGTTGCTGGGCACGCGGCAAAAGTTCGCACAGCATGGGGAAAGTGGCGCCTGGATGTCGCAGGCGCTGCCGAATCTGGCCGCCGTGGCCGACGACCTGACCATCATCAAGTCAGTTTGGACGGAGCAATTCAATCACGGCCCTGCTGAGCTATTGCTCTATACCGGCTTCCCCCGCGCGCAAGATCGAGCGTCTATGGGCTCCTGGGTCACGTACGGCCTGGGATCCGACAGCCGCGATCTACCGGGTTACATTGTGTTCGTCTCGGGCAGATCGTTACCGAGTGCCGGCAAGGCGGCTTGGGGCAGTGGATTTCTGCCGTCGGTGTACCAGGGCGTGCAATGCCGCACCGGCGGTGATCCGGTGCTGTACCTTTCCAACCCCGAGGGGATGGACCGAGCTCTGCGGCGCTTGAGTGTGGATGCGGTGAACGATTTGAATCGGATCGAATTGCAAAAGCTCGGCCAGCCGGAAACCGCCACACGAATGGCGCAATATGAACTGGCGTTTCGCATGCAGACCATCGTGCCCGAGACGATGGACATCTCGAACGAGCCCGCGCATACGCTGGCGGATTATGGTGCCGAGCCGGGGGCGGCGACCTTTGCCAACAATTGTTTGCTCGCCCGCCGACTCGTCGAGCGCGGCGTGCGATTCGTGCAATTGTTCGACTGGGGGTGGGATTTCCACGGCACGAACGCGGGCGAGGAAATCGAGGCCGGTTTGGTGAACCGCACGAAGTCGATGGACAAGCCGGTCGCGGCGCTGATTCGTGATCTCAAGCGGTGCGGCCTGCTCGACGAGACTCTGGTGGTGTGGTCGGGCGAATTCGGTCGCACGCCGTTTCGAGAAGGGCGCACCAAAGACGGCAAATTCCTGGGCCGTGACCATCACCCGTTTTCCAACACCATCTTTATGGCCGGTGCCGGACTGAAACCGGGCATTAGCTACGGCGCGACCGACGAACTCGGTTGGGCGCCGGTCGAAAAGCCCGTCCACCCGCACGACCTGCAAGCCACCATTCTGCACCTCCTGGGATTGGACCACACTCAACTAACGTACCGCTTCCAGGGGCGCGATTTCCGTTTGACCGATGTCCGCGGACAAGTGATCCACGACATTCTGGCTTGACCGTAGCGCAGGCGTCGTTCGATCTCAGGTAGCTTATCGAGTCGCGTTGCCGAACGCGGCGTGCGCGGCCGGGTACGGCTGTGGCGTGCGGGTGCAGTGCCAACTCGCCCAGAGAAACCTGCGAAAGACTCGCTGCCGCAGCTGGTCAACCGGCGACACAGCAACCCCGAGCGGTCGCGGGTCACTGCATCGTGACTTGGGGCGGCGTCAAGGCCGCGGCCCGCTCGGCCGCGAGCGCGTCTGGATATGTGCGGAATCCGTTGGCTGCGTGATCCGCCGCGGTCGGACAGGCTCCGTTCGAGCAAGCGCCTGGCCAGCAATCGCTGATGGGGCGGCCATCGCAGCAGCAGCCGGCCACGACACTAATCAGCGCCCAGACGATCAATAGGATCCGTGTAGTCTTCATGGCACACCTCCTTGCCTCCCAAGGGCATTTCGTGCATGGGGGAAGCGGCGGCCGGTGGGGGACATCGGCTGGTATCCTGCTCCCCCGTTATTTGTTATCGGCCGATGGGGAGGGGCTCGATTGGCGAAAGCGCTCGGGCGGACCAGGCAAGGGCCAAGGCGGCGCAGGCTGCGCGGAGCAACGTTGCGAGGCCTTCCGAATTCCGCGGTAATCTCGTCGCGGGCAAGCGTGCCCGTCGATTTACCAAGGAGGACTAGGTTTTACTCTCCGGCCGACGGTCGTCGTGCGATTTCCATTCTTTCTGCAAGATGAGCCGCGCGCCGCGATGGAACCACAGGTAGTACCAGGCCCATTGCAGTACGACGAGCAGCCGATTCTTGAAGCCGGTGAGATAATAGATGTGCACGATGAGCCACAAGAGCCACGCCAGGAAGCCGCCGAAGGAGTGACGACCGAATTGGGCGATGGCGCGGCTGCGGCCGATCGTGGCCAGCTGTCCTTTGTCGACAAACTCGAACGGCCGGCGCGGTTTGCCGGCCAGGTCACCGCGGATCGTGCGCGCCACGTAGCGGCCCTGTTGCATGGCCACCGGCGCCGTGCCCGGCAGCAGTTTGCCCTGCGGGTCGCGGCAGGCCGCCATGTCACCCGCGACAAACACCAGCGGAAAGCCGGGCGCGGTCAGATCAGGCTCGACAAGCACGCGGCCGCTGCGATCGACCGGCAGCCCGGCGTCCTGGCCGATGCGCGAGGCTTCGACACCGGCGGCCCAGAGCACGGTTGCGGCCTCGATGCGCTCGTTGCCCACTTGGACCCCGCGCGCATCCACGCCGGTGACCGCGCGGCCGACAAGCACTTGCACGCCCAGCCGCTCCAGGTCGCGCTGGGCGCGGGCGGCCAGCTTTTCGCGGAATGAAGGGAGAATGCGCGGGCCGGCTTCGAGCAGCAGAACGTGCGCGGAGGTTGGATCGATGTTGCGAAAGTCCTTGGCCAGCGTGAAGCGGCTCATTTCGGCCATGGCGCCGGCCAGTTCGACGCCGGTGGGCCCGCCGCCGACGACGACAAAGGTCAAGTAGCGCGCGCGATCTGCCGTCGAGTCGCTGCGCTCCGCGGTTTCATAAGCCGTGAGCACGCGGCGGCGAATTTCGGTGGCCTGCTCGAGCGTCTTCAGGCCCGGAGCGTATTCTTCCCAGTCATCGTGCCCGAAGTAGCTGTGCGTTGAGCCGCAGGCCAGCAAAAGGTAGTCGAAAGCGATCTGCGAAAAATCGGTGCCGGCCAACTTCTGGGCCAGGTTGACGGACTTCAATTCAGCCTGCAGCACGTGGACGTTGCCAGAGCGGGACAAGAGGCTGCGAATCGGCTGCGCAATGTTGGCGGGGCTGAGGCCGGCCATCGCCACCTGGTAGAGCAGCGGCTGAAACAAATGATGGTTCGTGGCATCCAACAGCGTGACGCGAACATCGGCCACGCCGGCCAGGCCCTTGGCCGCATTGAGCCCCGCGAAGCCTGCTCCTGCGATCAGGACGTGTGGCACAAGCGTGTTTCCCGAGTGCGCGATGTGCCGCGTGCGTGATTTTGGCTTCGCAAGCGGCGGAAGCCGCGGCATTCCGTGCCGCGCATCTGCACGCCAGTCTATCTGTCACGATTGCCGTTGCAAACGCCGGCGCGACAGCGCGGCGAAGCCCAGGGCCGCGTCAGGGCTTCACGGCATAGACCTTCACGCTCGCCGCGTAGTCGTTGATGTTGTACTTCTTCATCAGGTCGAAAAGCTGGACCTGCACATCCTGTCCGTCGTTCGAGCAGCACGCAGAGCTGGGTGGACAGCACGTCGATTGCTGCTCTACGTTCTTGCTGTAGACATTCAAGTCGGCCTGGCTGTCGATGATTTCGACGTGCGCGAAACCGGCGGCACGCAAGCCCTGGCGATACTCTTCGATGGGAATGGTGCCCGCGATGCAGGCGACATAGGCCAGCAGGTTCTGGCCGATCTCGGGGGGGAGCTCGCGCTTCAGGGCGATATCGCTCACGGCCAATCGGCCGCCGGGCTTGAGCACGCGGGCGATCTCGCGGAAGACGGCGTGCTTGTCGGGAGCGAGATTGATGACGCAATTGCTGATCACGCAATCGACGGATGCGTCGGGCAAGGGGATCTGGTCGATCGTCGACTCGTAGAATTCGACGTTCGTCAATCCGGCCCTGGCTGCGTTGGTGCGCGCCAAGGCGAGCATTTCGGGCGTCATGTCGATGCCGATGGCCTTGCCGGTCAGTCCGACCTTGGCGGCAGCCAGGAACACATCGAGTCCGCCGCCCGAGCCGAGATCGACGACGGTTTCGCCCTCGCGAATGCTGGCGAAGGCGGTGGGGTTGCCGCAAGAGAGCCCCATGTTGGCTTCCGCGGGGATCGAAGCCAGTTGGTCGGCGGAATATCCGAACGCCTCGGCGATGGCTTTCACGCCTTCGTGTTCGGTCGACAGGCCTTGGGTGGCGATTTCGCCGTAGCGGTTTTGCACGATCTTTTCGATCGAGGACATGGTGGGCGCTCCGTGATGGGGATGATGGTCGGGCCGTCGCGGGACGGACGCTGAACGAAAGGTGTGGGTTACGGTTTGAGTTGGCGGCGATACATACGCATGAACGAATATATTGGCGCAAAAATTTTTCAGTTGCAATATGTTTTCAGTCGCAACAGAGTCGCTTTCGCCCGAGCTCCTCGTCATCCTGCAAGAGCTCCGGCATGCCTTCGCAGCAGCAGCCGAGACAATCGATCAGCTTACGGTGCAGCTTGGTTCGCGCGGGGGCGAGCTTGTAGTAGCTCCAACGTCCCTCTTTGCGCGCGCGCACCAGGCCGACTTTTCGCAGATAGGCCAGGTGCCGCGACGCCTTCGGTTGCGGGACACCCAGCACGTCCACGATGTGGCAGACGCACAGCTCACCGCCGAGCAGCATGTGCAGAATGCGCAGCCGGGTGCGATCCGAGAAGGCCCGGAACAGTCGGTCAACGCGTTGGCGGGTGGCGGTTTTCATATTCGCTTAAGCGAATGTTACGAAATCGCCCTCGTCGCGTCAAGGGATGCGGGAAGGCGGGCAGTGGGTCAGTTTGGACCCGTTCGAGGGGAAAACCGCTCGCGTCATCCCATCATCTGCCACGCCGTCCAAACCAAATAGCTCATCAAAGCTGCGCCCAATATCCAGACCAGGACAAGCGGTGCGTAGATTATCGCAATGAGGCTGCGACGAGGATTGCGTGGCGGCTTGCCGGACTCTGCCGTTGACCTGCTCGTGTGTTCGTCCATGCCCCCATTGTACCAGAGGTCGGGAACGGTGCGCCAGGTTGATCGCATGTGTGAGCCCATGCCGGACACTGATGATCCGCGACAGGCTCCGGAATTGACGATCGAACGGGTTGTGCCGGCGATTGGGCGATCTTGGCGGAGCGACGCACCCCAGCGCGCGGGGAGCGCATGTCCTATGGTTTAGGTGACCTTGGCGCGGGCTGCGCAGCTGGCGCCAGGCGAATCACGATGTTGATCTTGTGACGTCAATTTCGTGCAACTTCACTCACCCCGTTGCGGACCCGAGTCATGCCCTCCGTCGCTGAATTCGACCAGCTCGACAATCCTTATCGTTCGAGTCGCTACGCCGACGTCGACGCTTTGCCGAGCGTCTACGGCGCTGCGGAAGCAGCAGAGCTGCAAGCGTTCGTCGGTCGCAAAGCCGACTATTATCTGCGCAAGTGGGCCCCGCGGCTGGAGAGCCCGGACGGAGAAGCGGGCTTTAACTGGGCCGCGTTCTTCCTGACCGCGCTGTGGATGGCCTATCGCAAGATGTATCGCAATGCGATTTTCTGCATTGTCGCGAGCTGGGTTGTATCCCTCGGGCTGCAGTTGCTGTTCATGTTCGTCTTTCAATCGAAATCGTTGCCGGCGAGTGCGGCTGTGATTTCGAACATCATGTTCTGCCTGGTGTGCGGCGTGTTGGGCAACTCCTGGTACCTGGCGCATGCCCAGCGGAAGATTGCCGCGGCCCGGGCTCAAGGGCTGGACGGTCCGATCCTGATGTCGACCCTGCAACAGCGGGGCGGCACGAGCTGGTGGGCCGTGTTGGGCCTGATGTTCGGTCCGGGGTTGATCCTCTTCGCCTTGCTCATGCTGCTGGCTGTGATGCTCGTGGTCGCCGGCGCGGCCAGCTGATCCACAGCACTTCTTAGGCATCGACGAAGACTCGTTCGACCGCGTTCGTCGTGGGCGGCGGATTGCGCTTACTTCGCGCCGGCCGAAACGCCGGGTTAGATGAGCGCTTACGTCCCGCTTTCGGCGGTGACGCGCAGCTTGTCCAGATATCCTGCGAGCAGCCCGCGCTGCTGCTCGGGCGAGAAGCACTGGCCGTCGCTCAGCACGGCCACGGACATGCGTCCGGCGTAGGTGTGCACGGCCAGCGAGACGCGCGTTTCCGGCCGGATGGGTCCGGCACCGTAGCCGGCTTCCACCACCAGGTCGCCCGCGGCGCGGCGGCCTTCACGCCACGGCAGCGGCACGTGGTCGAAGCCCGCGTTCAAATTGGTGAACACGCCCGTGGCGAACGCCCCGCTGCGCGATAGCGACTGGTGCAGCAATCGGGGCCAGATGCACATCAGCCACAGCGTGGCCTTGTAGTAGATGCCGGACTTCACACGCTTGATGTACGCCATCTCATTGCTAATCGAACGCAACAGTTCACCGCGGTCGCCGCACGACTTGGCGCGCTCGGTGACAAACGCGTAGCCGAAGGCGTTGGCCGCCGGCGCGCGGTAGTCTTCCTTGCGGCGCATATTCGTGGGCACCAGCACACGGATTGGCCGGCGCGTTTCGGCAGTGCCGCGATTCCAGTCGGACAGCATCAGAAAATAGTCGCGCAGCAACAGGTCGTGCAGCCGCACCGACAAGTTGCGCGCCACGCGCGCCAGCGCCGTGGTCTCGCTTTCGCTCAAGGTGTGGACGAGAAACTCGGGGCCGGCGTTGCCATCGCTTGCCGCCGGGGCCTGGCCGTGGTCGCTCACCACCGCCACGCGCTGGAACAACAGCGACCAGCTCAGGCGGGCCACGCGCAGCAGATCCACGAGTTTCAACCGTCGATCTGAAAGCTTGTGTCCGCCTCGATTCGCGAGCAACCGGGGCTTGAGCGGATACCAAGGCAGCGGTTCGCTGCTGCCGGTGGTCAAGTGCGCATAGGCCACCATCAAGTCGGCAATGAATTGAAAGCCGCCCAATCCGTCCACCGCGATATGGTGGAACGCGAACGACATGATGTTGAGATCTTCTTCGCGGCTGATGCGCACGTGCAGGGGGGGCCGATGGGCGGGCTCGCACACGACACCGGACGCTGCCCGGCAACTGCCGGCCTCGTCCACCCATTCCACCGGCGCTGCCTTGCCGGGGAAATAGTGCGGCCAGCCGCGCCGATCGCACTCGAAGCGCGCGGTGAGCAACGGATGGCGCGCGTACGTGAGCTGCAACGACTGCTCGAACGCCTCGCGATCCAAATGTCCCCGGCATTCCAAGCGGATGAAGAATACCGAGGGATACTGCGTGCGATCGTCGGCCCAGAGATAGTATTCGAACGCGTTGAACGGCAGCGGGTAGATGGTGGCGTCGGCCGTCTCGGGGGGGCTAGTCGCCTGATGCGATTCGAGCGCGGCTGTGCGGTTTTGCGACATCAGGACGCACCAGGATAGGAGGTGAGAGGTGAGGGCAGGGAGGTGGCCACGGCGAGCGTTTGTCTCTGGTTGCCAAATCAGGGGCGCGCCGGCCAAGCTCAACCATGACTGACCGCACCCTCGCTGTCCAGTGTCACGAGGCGGCGAATCGTGCGCAAAATCGCGTCATCCTGGCTGCCGTGCTGCCGAAAACCAGTGCTCTGCCGATGCCCTGGGGTGCCGCCGGCGTCTCGGCGGAGCGAAATTTCGGGCGTTGATAGCATCTCCCGTCGAGGCCGCTAACAACCCTGTCAATATGCGGTTACGAATACCGAATCCAAATTCCAATTCGACGTAACTGCCGTACCTTTCGTGCGGAAGTGAGCCGGCCGATTCAACTTGGCCATTGCCGCGCAAGATTGTTACGAACTTGCGCGTGCGAACGACAATCGGCGCAGAGCCGGGCCGTTTTCCCAGTGAATTTATAATCAACTTCAACGCGGCTGGAACATCGAACGTTTCGATGTGGGCTGTTTACAATCCACAGCGTTTCGCACATTTGGCCGCGCCAAGGAGTGGTTAACAGAATGTTTACCACCGCGACGTGGGTACTAGTGGCTGATTGGTCGAGTCGATGGTCCGCTTTGCAAGAGAACTTCTCTTCGTCCGCGGAACTGGTGTTCCTGCTGATCGTGGGTCTCTTGTTTCTGTGGGAGTTGATGGGGCTGCGCTATATCCCCAACAACTACGTGGGAATCGTCGAGAAGCTCTGGTCGCGCAATGGCTCGGTGACCGAGGGCAGCATCATCGCCATGGCGGACGAGGCCGGCTTTCAGGCCGAGGTGCTGCGCGGCGGCTTTCACTTCGGCTTGTGGCGCTGGCAATATCGCATCCATCGCGTGCGATTGGTGACGATTCCGCAGGGCAAGATTGGGTATATCTACGCCCGCGACGGCGAGCCGCTGGAAGCGAGTCAGACGCTGGGCCGCGTGGTCGAGTGCATGAACTTTCAAGATGCGCGCGCTTTTCTCGGCGGCGACGACGCCGTGGGACATCGGCGCGGGCAGCGCGGCCGCCAACGAGCCGTCTTGCGCGAAGGCGTGTACGCCATCAACCTGGCGCTGTTCGTGGTCATGACGGAAAACGACGTCTACCTGTTGCGACCACTGCACGACAAGCAGGCGCTGGCCATGCTGGCCGGCTGGCAACGCGAGTTGGCGGCCATTGCCGGCTTCAGTCCGGTGGTGATCGGCGCCGACGTCGAAGTGCCGGACCCGGTGCATGCCGACGTCTTGCGTAGCGTCGACTCGATCGGCATTGTCACCGTGCATGACGGCCCGTCATTGCTGCCGGGCGAGATCATTGCGCCGCCGGTCGGCACGAGCGCCGAGGAGCCGCACTTCCACAACAACTACCAGAACACGGAGGCGTTTCTGGCCGCGGGCGGGCGGCGCGGCCGCCAGTATGTGCCGCTCACCGACGGCACCTACTTCATCAACCGCTGGTTTGCCACGGTGGAGACGATTGCCAAGACCGTGGTGCCCATCGGCTACGTCGGCGTCGTGGTGAGTTACTTTGGCCAGATCGGCCGCGACCTTTCCGGCACGGCCTTCCGCCATGGCGAACGCGTGGCCGAGGGACATCGCGGCGTGTGGGAACACGCGCTGGGACCGGGCAAGTATGCGTTCAACTCCTACGCCGGGAGCATCGTGCTGGTGCCAACTACGAACTTCGTGTTGCACTGGATTACCGGCCGCACGGAAACCCATCGCTACGATGAGAGCCTGCGATCGATCGACCTGGTGACCAAGGATGCTTATGAGCCGCTGCTGCCGCTGTCCGTAGTGGTGCACATCGACTATCAGAAAGCGCCCAACGTCATTCAGCGCTTCGGCGACGTGAAGAAGCTGATTACGCAGACGCTCGATCCGATGTTGAGTGCCTACTTCCGCGACGTGGCGCACAAATGCACCATGCTCCAGCTCTTGCAAGAGCGCGATCAAATTCAGCGCGATGCGCGCAACGAGCTGCGGCAACGGTTTCAGGAGTTCGACATCGAATGCGTTGACGTGTTGATCGGCAAACCCGACACGGCCGAGGCCGGCGGCAAGATCGAGACGCTGCTGGAACAGCTGCGATTGCGGCAGCTGTCGATCGAGCAGATCGAAACGTTCGAGCGGCAACGGGCCGCGGCCGAAAAACAGCGCGGGCTGAGCGAGGCGCAGGCCCACGCCGCCAAGCAGACCGAGCTGACCAATTCGGCAATTCAGATTCAGATCGCCGAGAACCAGGGCGAGGCTGATCTGGCGCAGGCTCGCAAACGGGCCGAGCAATTGCTGGTCACCGCTCGGGCCGACAGCCAGCAGCGCGTGCTGGCCGGCAAGGGTGAAGGCGCGCGGGTGCTGCAAACCGGTTTGGCGGAAGCCTCGGTGCTGCTGCGCAAGATCGGCTCGTTTGGCGACCCGCGACTGTACGCGGTGCTGTCGGCGGCCGAGCGATTGTCGGCCAGCAGTCAGCCGCTGGTGCCCGAGCGCGTGTTCGTCGCCGGTGGCGGCGAAAACGGTCATGCGACCGGCGCCAGCCAAGGCCTGCTCGGCACGCTGATCAGTTTGCTGGTGGCTGAGAAGTCGGGATTCCAGCCCGCGGGCGACGGCGCGTTCGCCGGTCTGGAGGAAATGACGGAGCGCATGACGCGCGACGCCATGGAGTCGATGCAACAGGCGATCGGCGTTGGGTCGCCCGCGGTGGCCGTGACTACGGCGGTCGACGCGAAAGTGATTGAGCAGAAGTGACGCGCGATTGCCGCGTGACGTGCGCGGCAATCAGATGGCAGTGTTCGATTCGCCCTTGCCGTCGGCGTTCCGGCGGCAAGGGTTTTGTTTGCGCGCTGGGCGAGTCGGGATCACACACGAGCCTGCAGCGCAAGCGACGGGAAACGACCAAGAACCCTCGCTGGCGCTGCGGGTTAGTGAATGCGGGCTTGCGGCTGTTCGTGTGGGTAGCCCAGACGCCGACCTGCTGCGTCTGGGCCAGCCGAGCAGAATTCGGCCCGCCGGCGGCAGCTTGACCCGGGCGAATTGTCTGATAATCTAGCAGAACCTGCCTGCTCCGCCGTCCCGCCTGCCAGGAGCCACCACGCATGTTGCAAACACTCGGCCGCGCCAAGATTCGCGACGTCGTCGCCACGCGGCTCAAGTCCTATATCGTCGATGCCGGGCTCAAGCCGGGCGATCGCCTGCCCACTGAAACCGAGCTCGCCGCGCAGTTCGGCGTCAACCGGCTCAGCCTGCGCGAAGCCACCAAGGCGCTGGAGTTTTTGGGCATCGTGGAAGCCAGGCCCGGCCGCGGCCTGACCGTCGGGCGGATGGACATGCAGCGGGTGACCGAGCACTTGAGCTTCCATCCGGCGCTGCACGATATTTCGCCCGCGGAGTTGATCGACACGCGCGTGGTGATCGAGGTGGGTGTGCTGCCGATTGTCGCGCAGCGGATGCGCCGCGACGCAGCCATCGAGCCGGCGCTGCGTGCGGTCAACGACCAGCTGCGTCAGGCGCGGACGCTGCAGCGCTTCGTGGAGCTGGACATTGTGTTTCACCGCGAGCTGATCGTGGCCAGCGGCCTTTCGTCGCTGACCGCGTTTTGCGACGTGCTGGAAGTTTTTTGTCAGCGCTTCCGCGAGAGCGTGAAGAAGGCCGAATGGCGACGCGGCATCGAACATCACGACCGGATTCTCGACGCGCTGGCCGCCGGACAAATTCGCGCCGCCCAGCGACAGCTGCGCTCGCACATTGAAAGCCACCGCACACGATTCAACGTGACCCAGTGATTCGGCGTGATCCGCCGCACCGTTGATGAACATGCCCGCTGCCAGCGACAAATTGCGAACCGGCCGCCGTGCGAAGACGCATCGGTCGAAGTATCGCCTTGCGCGGCGTGCCGGGGCGTGCACCGCAGCGCTGTTGGTCGTCGCGGCCTGCCTGGCTCCGCGGCCGGCGACGGCCGACGAGCGCGAAGAGTTCTTCGAGAAACAAATTCGGCCGGTCCTGGCCGGCGTTTGCTTTCGCTGTCACGGAGGTCTGCAAACGCAACACGACTTGCGGGTGGACTCGCGCGCGGCCTTGCTGGCGGGAGGCGCGTCGGGCCCGGCCCTGGTCGAGGGCGATGCGCGCGAAAGTTTGCTGCTGAAGGCGCTGCGTGGCGAAGGCGACGTGGCGCGGATGCCGCCCGATGGCCCGCTACCGCCGGCGCAAGTGGCCGCCTTCGAGCAGTGGATCGCCGCGGGTGCCGCGTGGCCGAGCGCTGCCGCGCCGTTTCCCAAGAGCTCGCATTGGGCGTTTGAGCCGGTGCAGGAAGTTCCGCTGCCGGCGGTGCAGGATACCGCCTGGGTGCAGTCGAGTGTTGACTATTTTATTCTTGCGCGGCAAGAGTCGGCAGGTGTGCGGCCGGGGCCCGTGGCCGATCGTCGCACGTTGATCCGCCGCGCTACCTACGACTTGACCGGATTGCCGCCATCGTCGGCGGAGGTGGCGGCGTTCGAGGCGGATCCGGCGCCGGATGCGTTCGCGCGGCTCGTCGATCGCTTGCTGCACTCGCCGCGCTACGGCGAACAGTGGGGTCGGCATTGGCTCGACCTGGTGCGTTATGCCGACACGGCCGGCGAGAACACCGACCATCCGTTGCCTCATGCGTGGCGCTACCGCAACTGGGTTATCGACGCGCTGAATCGCAATCTGCCGTACGACGAGTTTCTGCGCGAGCAAGTGGCCGGCGACCTACTGGCGCTGGACGGCCCGGCGGAAGGCTACGCCGATCGCGTCGTGGCGACGGGCTACCTGGCGATTGCGCGGCGGTTTGGCCACGACATCGATCGCGACATGCATCTGACAATCGAAGACACGATCGACACGCTGGGTAAATCCGTGCTGGGGCTGACGATCGGCTGCGCGCGGTGCCACGATCATAAGTTTGATCCGCTGACGGCCGCGGACTATTACGGGCTGTATGGCATTTTTGCGAGTACGAAGTTTTCGTTCCCCGGCTGCGAGCCGAAGCAACAGCCGCGCGATCTCGTGCCGCTGGTGCCGCCGGGGGAGTACGCCCCCAGCGTTGCGCCGGCGAATGACGGCGCGGTGTCGCCCGCGGGCGACGTCAAGACTGCCGCGCAGCCCGATCCCGCCGTGACCACCGTGCCGGTGGCCTACGCCGTGAGTGATGCCGCCGGCCAGAACGCGCGCGTTCACAAGCGGGGCGATCCGGCCGATCTGGGCGACGAAGTGCCGCGTAAGTTTCCCGACGTGCTCGGCGGCCACGTTGTGCAGGCCGCGGCCGGCAGCGGCCGGCGCGAATTGGCCGACTGGCTCGTGCGTCGCGACAACCCGCTCACGGCCCGCGTGTTTGTCAATCGCGTGTGGCAGTGGCATTTCGGTCGCGGGCTGGTGGCCACGCCCAACGATTTTGGCACGCGCGGCGCGGCACCCACGCACCGCGAGCTGCTCGACCACCTGGCGATCGAGTTTGTGCGCAGCGGCTGGGACGTGCGCGCCTTGCATCGCCGGATCATGCTCAGCGCCACCTATCAGTTGGCCTCGCCAGGCGGGGCGGACGGCGGGGGCGCGGCCGACGGCGCGAGCGATGCGGCCGTCCAAGCGCCGCCCGAACTCTACACGCACTTTTCCCGGCGGCGGGTGACGGCTGAAGAGCTGCGCGATTCGCTGCTGGCCGCCAGCGGAGAGCTCGACCTGGCTCCGGGCGGCTGCCATCCGTTTCCGCCGGAGTCGTCCTGGTCGTTCACGCAGCACAATCCGTTTGCCGCCGAGTATGAGACGCAGCAGCGCTCGGTCTATGTGATGCAAAAGCGCAACCGGCGGATGCGGTTCTTCCAGCTGTTCGACGGCGCCGACCCGAATGCCAGCACGCCGCTGCGCGACGTGACGACCGTGCCCACTCAGGCCCTGTACTTCATGAACGATCCGTTCGTGCATGCGCGGTCCGAGCGTCTTGCGGGGCAGCTCGTGTCGGCCGCGTCGAACGATGACGAGCGCACGCGAGCCATTTACGCGCGGGTGCTCGGCCGGCTGCCCAGCGCGGCTGAACGCGCCGGCGCCGCGGAGTTTCTCACGGCCTACCGAGAGTCGCAGGGCAACGGCGATCAGGAGCGCCGCCAGGCGACGGCCTGGGCCGCGTATGCCCGAGTGCTGTTTGCCAGCAACGAGTTCTTGTACGTCGATTGAAGGGCCCACGCCCAGCGAGCCAACCTCATGTGCCAACCGCTGCCACTTTCCCGCCGCGGCTTCGTGCGATCCGCCGTGGCGGGGTCGCTGTTGATGCCGGGCATCTTGCAGGAGCTATTGGCGGCCGACGTTGCCCGATCCGGCGCGGCCGATCCGCTGGCTGCGCATCCGGCGCACTTTCCCGGCCGCGCGAAGCAGGTGATCTTTTTGTTCATGACGGGCGGCGTGTCGCACGTCGACACGTTTGATCCCAAGCCCAAGCTCGCTGCCGACGTGGGCCGGGAAGTGAAGCTCGACCATCCGGAGATTCGCGATCGGCCCGGCTACGAGCGGATCTTTTTGAAGCGGCCACAGTGGGAGTTCCAGCCGCACGGTCAGTGCGGCACGGAAGTCAGCACGTTGTTCCCGCACGTAGCCCGGCACGTCGACGACCTCGCGGTGATTCGCTCGCTGCACACCGATCACTCGAACCACTACAACGCGACCTTGGGCATGCACACCGGCTCGTTTGCCGCGGCGCGGCCCAGCCTGGGCGCCTGGGTCAGCTACGGCCTGGGCACCGAGAATCGCAATTTGCCGTCGTTCATCACGATTGCGCCGGCGCCCACTTATGCCGGCACCCAGGTCTACGCCAGCGACTTTCTGCCGGGTGCGCACCAGGGCACGCTGCTGGTGCCGGGCACGGAGCCGATCGCCAACGTCCAGCCGCGCGTCGAGGCGCGCCAGCAACAACTGGAGCTCGCGGCGCTGGCGGCCATGAACGCGCGTCACTTGTCGGCGCGGGCCGAAGACCCCGCGCTGGCCGCGCGCATCAAGTCGTTCGAAACGGCCTTCGGCATGCAATCGGCAGTGCCGGCCGTGTTCGATCTGGCGCAAGAGACCGACGACACGCTGGCCCGCTACGGTCTGGAGCGCGGCAGCACCAGCGGCTTTGCCTGGCAGTGTCTGATTGCGCGGCGGCTGGTGGAGCGGGGCGTGCGGTTTGTGGAGCTGATCGACACCGGCTCGAGCGGCAATTGGGACTCGCACGGCGACATGCAGGATCACGCGAAGCTGGCCAAGAACGTGGATCAGCCGATCGCGGGTCTGTTGGAAGATCTCAAACTGCGCGGGCTGTTCGACGACACGCTGGTCGTGTGGACGACCGAATTCGGCCGCACGCCGTTCAACAACACGGCCGAAGCCAAGGGGCGCGAACACCACAACTGGGCCTTCAGCTCCTGGCTGGCCGGCGCGGGCGTCAAGGGTGGCATCGTCCACGGCGAGACCGACGAATACGGCATCCGCGTGGTCAAAGATCACGTCCACGTGCACGATTTTCACGCCACTATTTTGCACCTGATGGGTCTGGATCATACTCGACTTACCTACCGACACAGCGGGCGCGACTACCGCCTGACCGACGTTCACGGCAACGTGGTCCACCAGGTTTTGGCCTGAGCCGCGCCGCCGTCCCGCCTCCTTATGCTTTGAGTTGCCCACATCATGAAGTTCGAAACGCCAGCCAGAATCGTCATTGCGCTCGTTGCCCTGTCAGCCCCGGTGGTAGCTTCGCAGGCCGCCGAGCAGACGACGGATCCTTTTGCGGGCGTGGCCGAGGACTACACGGCCGACGCGCTGCCGCTGGTGCAAAAGTTCTGCCTGGAATGTCATTCCACAGCGGCGCAAGAGGGCGAACTCGATCTGGAACAGTTCGCCAAGCTCGACGACGTGCGACGGGGCACCAAGGCCTGGCTCAAAGTGGCCGAGATGCTGGACAACGGCGAGATGCCGCCTAAAGACGCCGCGCAGCCAACGCCGGAAGAACGGAAACGTTTGCGCGGTTGGGTGGCGGGCTACCTGCACGTCGAGGCACTGGCCCACGCCGGCGATCCCGGGCCCGTGGCGCTGCGCCGCTTGAACAACGCGCAGTTCAATTTCACGGTGCGCGATTTGACGGGCGTCGACTTGCGGCCGGCGCGCGAGTTTCCGGCTGATGGCGCCGCCGGCGAGGGTTTTACCAATGCCGGCAACGCGCTGGTCATGTCGCCGTCGCTGTTGACCAAGTATCTCGACGCGGGCAAGGAGATCGCCCGGCACGCCGTGCTGTTGCCGGATGGGATTCGGTTTTCACCCGGAGTTTCGCGGCGCGACTGGACGGATGAGCGGCTGGCCGAAATCCGCGCGACGTATCGACGGTATACCGATCCGAGCGGCGGCACGAAGGTGAACCTGCAAGGCCTGTCGTGGGAGACCAACCAGGGCGGCCGGTTGCCATTGGAGCACTATCTGGCGGCGACGCTCGAGTGCCGCGCCGAGTTGGCCAAGGGCGCCGAGGCGATCGCGGCCGTCGCCGCGGAGCGCGGCCTGAATGCAAAATACTTGACCTCGCTGTGGCAGCTGCTTAACGACGACCAGGCGTCGCTGCTGGTCGCGGAGCTGCGCGATCGCTGGCGCACGGCGCAGCCGAGCGATGCCGCGGCGCTCGTGGCCCAAGTCGCCCGCTGGCAAGAAGTGCTGACCAGGTTTCAAGCGGTTGGCCACATGAAGACGTGGATGGCGCCGATGAGCCCGCTTGTTGCGCGGCAGGAAATTCGTCAGAAGTTGCCCGCTTCTGCCGACGGTCGCACGGTCACGCTCTATCTTGCGGCCGGTACGGCCGGCGACGGCGCCGCGCAGGACCTTGTTGTTTGGGAGCGACCCCGGTTGGTGGCCCCGGGCCGGCCCGAGCTCTTGCTGCGCGATGTGCGCGGCGTGACCGAGCGACTGGCTCAATTGCGCGAGCAGATTTTCGCTGCCACGGTGCCGGCGTTGGCCGCCGCCGACGAAGCGGGCCGCGCCGGCGGTGAGATCAACGTCGCAGAGCTGGCAACGAAGCACGGCGCCGACGCGGTGGCGGTTCGCGCGTGGCTCGACTTTCTGGGCATCGGCCCTTCGGCCGCGCTTGATCTGGCCCACTTGCAGGACCGCATCGAGACGTCCGCCGGCTATGCCTTTGTGCAAGGTTGGGGCACGAATGCCACGCCCAATGTCGTGGCCAACGCCTCCGACCAGCACGTGCGCATCCCTGGCAACATGAAGCCGCACGGAGTGGTGATGCATCCCGCGCCGACATTGCAGGTGGCCGCCGGTTGGAGAAGCCCCGTCACGGCGCAAATTCGCGTGCAAGGCAAGGTCACCAGCGCCCATCCCGAGTGCGGCAACGGGGTTACCTGGTCGCTCGAAGTGCGCCGCGGCCGCACGCGCCAAACGCTGGCCGCGGGCAACGCGACTGGCGGCGCGCCGGGCAGCTTTGACATTGCGCAGCCGTTTGCGGTGCGCACGGGCGATCTGGTTTCGCTGTCGATCGGCCCGCGCGACGGCAATCATGGCTGTGACCTGACCGACATCGAGCTGGTGATTTCCACGGTTGGCGACGAGCCGCGCGAGTGGAACCTGGCCGCGGACGTCTCGCCCGACATGCTGGCCGGAAATCCGCATGCCGACCGACAGGGGCATGCCGACGTGTGGCACTTTTATACCGAGCCGGTGGACGGCGGTACCGCCGGACCTGCCATTCCCGCCGGCTCGCTGTTGGCGCGCTGGCAAGCGGCCGGCAGCGAGGCGGAGAAGCGTCAACTGGCCGAGGAGCTGCTCAAACTGCTCACTGGCACGCCGCCGGCCGATGCCCAGCAACAGGACGCACAGCTATACCGACAACTGACATCGCTGAGCGGGCCGTTGTTCCTGGCAGCTCGAGCTGACGCGCCGTCTGAGGCCGCGCCATCGGCGAGTGCGAAGACGGATTCGTCCTGGGGCCTTGATCCCGCGATGTTTGGCAGCAGCCCCGTCGGTGCGACGATCGATCGCGCGAGCCTGGCCATGCAGGCGCCGGCAACGATTGAAATTCGGCTGCCGGCCGATCTGGCCGAGGGCGCCGAGTTTGTGAGCAGCGGCGTTCTCGATGCGACGGCCGCTGCGGAAGGCAGCGTGCAGCTATTGGTTGCGCCGGCCCGGCCCGATGCGCTCGAAGCGTTGCGGCCCGACGCGCCGGTGCTCGTGGGCGAAGCGGGCGCTGCACGGCAGCGCTACGAGCGGGCCTTTGACGACCACCGCCGCTGGTTTCCCCGCGCCGTTTGCTATCCGCAGATCGTGCCGGTGGACGAAGTGGTGACCCTGACGCTGTTTCATCGCGAGGATGAGCCGCTGTGCCGATTGATGCTGGACGACGGCCAACGGGCCGCGCTCGACCGGCTGTGGAATGAGCTGCACTTTGTCAGCCAGGATGCGTTTGCGTCGGTCGACGCGTTCGCCCAGCTCATGGAGTATGCCACGCAGGACAGCGACCCGGGCCTGTTCGAGCCGTTCCGCAAGCCGATTTACGAGCGGGCCGCGGCGTATCGCGAGGAGCTGGTGGCCGCCGAGCCGCGCCATCTGGAGGCGGCCGTGCAACTGGCGTCGCAGGCCTATCGGCGTCGGCTGTCGGACGCGGAGGCGGACGAGTTGCGGGCGTTGTATCGCTCGCTGCGCGCGCAGGAATTGCCGCACGAGGATGCCATTCGCTTTACGCTGGCGCGGATCTTCGTGGCGCCGGCGTTCTTGTACCGCTGGGAAGAGCCGCCGTCCGGCGAGAAGCCGGGCCCGGTGAGTTCCTGGGAAATGGCGAGCCGATTGAGTTATTTTCTCTGGTCATCGCTGGGGGATGAGACGCTGCGGTCCGCGGCCGAAGAAGGCCGGCTGAACGATGCCGAAGAGCTGGCGACGCAGGCGCGCCGCATGCTCGGCGACGAGCGCGTGCGGCGGTTGGCCGGCGAATTCGCCTGCCAGTGGCTGCATATTTACGACTTCGACACGCTGGATGAAAAGAGCGAGCGGCACTTTCCGGAGTTCGTCGCCTTGCGCGGCGACATGTACGAAGAGGCGCAGCGCTTCTTTACCGACTTGTTCCAGCGCGACGGATCCGTGCTCGAAATCCTCAACGCCGATCACCTGTTCGTGAACGAAGCGCTGGCGAAGTTTTACGGCATTCCCAACGTGGCGGGGCCGGAGTGGCGCCGCGTGGACAACGCAGCAGCACACGGCCGGGGCGGCATTCTGGGCCTGGCTGCGACCTTGGCCAAGCAATCCGGCGCCTCGCGCACCAGTCCTACGCTGCGCGGCAACTGGGTTTCTGAAGTGTTGCTGGGCGAAAAGCTGCCCAAGCCGCCGAAAGACGTGCCGCAATTGCCCGAGGACGAAGCGGCCATCGAGGGCCTGACCGTGCGCCAACTGGTGGAGAAGCACGCCAGCGACGCGCGCTGTGCCGGCTGCCACGTGCGGGTCGATCCGCTGGGATTCGCGCTCGAGGCGTTTGACGCGGTCGGCCGTCGGCGCACGGCCGACCTGGCGAACCGGCCCATCGACACCAGCACGCGCCTGGCGGACGGAACGCAGTTCGACGGGCTGACAGGACTGCGCGACTATCTGTTGTCGCAGCGGCGCGACGTCGTGGTGCGTCAGTTCTGCCGCAAGCTGCTGGGTTATGCGCTGGGCCGCGGTCTGCAACTTTCGGACGAGCCCCTGTTGGACGAAATATGCCAGACGCTGGCGCGCGAGAACTATCGATTTTCGACGGCTGTGATTGCGATTGTGCAGAGCCGGCAGTTCCGCGAAATTCGCGGTCGCGACGCCCAGTTTGCCGAGGCGCCATGAGGACGCGCCGCCGGGAGCATGCCTCGGTCCGGGCGGCCAGCATTCACTTGCCGGCGGAAATGACCCATAATGATGAACAGTAACCCCACTAGCACGAGGACGAATATGAATCTCGAGCGACTTTCGCGCCGGACTTTTCTGCGTGGCGTGGGCGTGAGCTTGGCCTTGCCGTGGCTCGAGTCGCGCGCCGTGTGGGCCGATGCCGCCGATCCGCAGTCGGCCGGCGATCCGCCGGTGCGCTTCGCGGCGCTGTTCTCCGGCAACGGCTTTCACAGCCGCGAGTGGTGGGCTGAAGGGCAGGGGCGCGACATGAAGCTCGGCCAGGTGCTGGCGCCCTTGAGTGACTTTCGCGAGAAGCTGCTGTTCATCCAAGGGCTGCACAATGCCGAGGCCCTCAAAGGCAACATCCACAGCTCGCAGACCGGCAACTTGCTCAGCGGGGCGCCGCTGGCTTCCGGCGGCGAGATTCGCTCTGGCACGAGCATCGACCAGGTGATCGCCCAGCAGCTCGGCCATGCCAACAAGGTGCCAAGTCTGGTGTTGGGCTGCGAAAAGTCGAATCCCTCGGTGCACAAGAACTACTCGATGCTCTATAGCTCGCACATTTCGTGGAGCTCGCCGACGAGCCCCACGCCGCTCGAGCTGTATCCGGCGCTGGCGTTCGATCGGCTGTTCAAAGACGAGGTGCAGCGCGGCGACGAGAGCGTGCTGGACGCGGTGCTGGAAGACGCCACCGACATCCGCCGCCAGATCAGCGCTGCCGACCAGCGCAAGCTCGACGAATACCTGGAGAGCGTGCGCGACGTGGAGCGCCGCATTGCCAACGCGGGCAAGAAGGGTGAACTGCAAGGCTGGCGGCCTACGCTCGAAGGCCCGAACGTTCCGCGCCCCGCCGACGGCATTCCCCAGGACATCAGCGAGCACATGCGGCTGATGTGCGACATTCTGGTGCTCGGCTTCCAGACCGACACCACGCGGGTTTGTACGCTCAAGCTCAACAACGACCACAGCTCGCTGCGCTTCCCGCACCTGGGCGTGGACTACATGATCCACCACCTGCTGTCGCACTCCGACACGGCCGACTGGCTGAAGGTGAACCAGTTCTTCCTGGAACAGGTGGGCTATATTGCTCGCAAGCTCGATGCGATTCAGGAAGGCGAGCGCACGGCGCTCGACAACTCGGTGCTGTTGTACTGTTCGAGCATGTTGACGGGCAATCACGACGCCACGAAGTTGCCGGTGGTGGTGGTGGGCCGCGGCGGCGGCAAGCTGGAAAGCGGGCGCACGCTCGACTATCGCGAGCGAGCGGAGCGCAAAATGTGCAGCCTGTACTTGTCGCTAATGGACAAGGTGGGCGTGCGGCTGAAGCAGTTTGGCGACGCTGAGCAGCGGTTGGCGGAGGTGTAGCGCGGCTTCGGTGCCAGGGGTGGCGCGCAGCGACACCCCCGTGCCTGGCCGCCCAGCCGTTACCGCGGCGGCGCGATGCCTTCCATCTTGGCGATGATGCCCAGCATGATTTCGTCGGCGCCGGCGCCGATCGACATCAGCCGCGAATCGCGGAAGTAGCGGGCCATGGGGTACTCTTCCATGTAGCCCATGCCGCCGTGGAACTGCAGGCAGGTGTCGGCCACCTCACGCACCAGCCGGCCGGCCTTCAGCTTCACCATCGAGGCTTCGCGGGTATAGTCTTCGCCGCGATCCATCAGCCGGCCACACTGGTAGCACATCTGCCGCAGGAATTCGATTTCCGCGATCAGCTCGGTGAGCTTGAAGTAGATCCACTGGTTCTCGATCAAGGGCTTGCCGAACGTCTTGCGGCCGCGGCAATACTCGATGGTCATGCGCACGATCTTCTCCGCGCCGGCAGCGGCGCCCAGTCCGCTCACCAGCCGCTCGTTCTGGAACTGCTGCATCTGGTAGATGAAGCCCAGGCCTTCTTCGCCGATGCGGTTGTCCACCGGCACGCGCACGTTGTCGAACACCAGCTCGGCGGTGTCGCTGGCCCAGTTGCCCATCTTTTTGAGTTTCTTGGCCACCGTGAAGCCGGGCACGTCGGTGGGCACGATGATCAGCGACATGCCTTTGTAGGTGGTGCCGGGCGAGGTGCGGGCCAACAGGCAAATCCAATCGGCCTGGGCGCCGTTGGTGATGAACATCTTGCTGCCGTTGATCACGTACTCGTTGCCTACGCGCTCGGCCTTGGTGCGAATCGAAGCGACGTCGGAGCCTGCTTCGGGCTCGGTGACGGCGACCGAGCAGACGGCGTCGCCGCGGATGGCCGGCTCGAGAAAGCGCTTCTTCAATTCGTGCGAGCCAAATTGATTCAAGGCCGGCGTAGCCATGTCGGTCTGCACGCCGATGGCCATGGGAATAGCGCCGCCCTTGATCCGTGTCAGCTCTTCGGCCAGGGCCATGTTGTACCAGTAGTCGGCGCCGGCCCCGCCGTATTCCTCAGGATACGAGAGGCCCAGCAGTCCCAGATCGCCGGCCTTCTTGAACAGCTCGTGGGCCGGAAAGATTTCGGCTTCTTCCCAAGCGTCGACGTAGGGGTTGATTTCCTGGTCGATGAAGCGGCGCACCGTTTCGCGAAACAGTTGATGTGCCTTGGTAAAGCCGGTGCCCGGAATAACCGCTTCGGAGCCTACGTCGCGTAGCTGCGTGGCCATGTAAACCCACTCCTCAAGACTGCTGCGAGAGAAACGCGCGGAAGAAATGCCGCCAGCTGGAAATTCTAGCCAGCGGTGGCAGTCGATGCCAGACACGGTTTGAGAGGCCGTCGACACGGCGCCACTCAGCCGCCGGCGGCGCGTTGTCAGGCCGTGTGGCTGGCCGCGCCGTCACGCTCCGCCGTAGGCAAACTGCGTCTTGGTCGCGCCCTCGGGCAGGCACCACTCGAGTGCTTGCACGGCCGCGAACAAGTCGCAGGCGAGCTGGGCATGGAGGGGGTCGTATTGCTCGCGTTTGTCGCCGTAGCGAAACGACAATTCCGCCGCGATGGTGCGCGATTTCCACTCGTACGACCAGAATATCAAGGCGACCGTGGCCAGCACGTCGCCGCCGAGCGCAAAAACGGGGCCCTTCCAGACGCGCTCCTTGGCCTGAAAATCGTTCACGACGACCAGCGGCGTGCGGTTGCGGCCGTTGGTATCACCTTCGTTCAGCGCGGCCAACAAAGGGAAGATTTTGGCCGCGGCGGCCACGGTTTTGGGCAGCTTGGCGCCCTGCTTGTCCACTTTGACCGTGGAAGAGTGCGAAAAGCGGCTGCGAAACGGCGGCGCAATATCCTCCTCGAACTTCGGCTGGGGCTCGTGCTTGCGGCGCGCATGCACCTGAGCGTGCTCGGCCACGTAGCGGTCGGGGCTGCGGCATTTGAGCGTAAACTGGCGATCGTTGCCGCCGTCGGCCTCCAGGCGGCGGCGCAGAATCAAGCTGTTTCGCCGCAACAGGCAATCCGCGGTATCCAGAAACTCGATGGTGCGCCGCTCTTTGACGTCAAAGTCGTTTGCCAGTGGCGCGCCCACGCGCTCGCCGGTTCTGGCCAGGTCGGCGAGCAACTCCGCGACCGCCGCCTTGCGCGATTGCAGCAGCCGATGATCCAGCATCACCTTGTATTCGCGCGAACTGACCTTAGGCACGCCGTGGCCTCCCACTTGCAGAGCTGACGGCGCTCACCGTGCGCGGATTGCGCCGCGGACCCGCAGGCGCTGTTGCGGGCCTTCGTTCTCCTTGACGAACGCAAAGCCGGAGGGATACTCGCCCCAGTTGGCGCTGGGCACACCGTTGCGAACCGAGCCGGCGAACGTGGCTTGCGGCCCCACGATCCGCACGCCCACGACCTTGCTTTCGCCCGGCAGGGCCGCGCCGGCATGCACCGCGGCCAGTCCCAGGTGGGAATCATAGGTATAGATGTCGGTGCCCCAGACGGCTCCCGGCTGCATGCCGGGCCGGGGCGCCTGCACTTTGAAAAAGAAGGTTTGGCCGATTTTCTCGCGGTAATCGGTGAGCGTGCCTGGATCGGCCAGCACGTTTTGCTGAGCGGCCTGCTCCTCCAGCCCCGTGCTCAGGTGGCGCAAATGCACGAGCGTCAGCTGCTGGTTGCCGAACAGTGCGGTTTCGACGTTCAGGCTCGGCAGGTCGATGGTGCCGGCGATTTGCGACTTATCGGTGTATACAACATCCTCGGTCCGGGCTTGGAGCAGCTCTTCGGGGACGTCCTTGCGAATGCGCTCGAGCAACAGTTCCGAGCGACGGGCCACTTCCGGATCTTCGCTCTTGGCGCTCTTGGTCAAGGCCGCATAGGCGTTGGCACCCAGGGAGAGCAACTCGGCGCTGGCCGCCTCGCGCGTGGCGTACTCTTCGGCCCCCAGCTTCTCGATGGCGGCATTCGTGCGCTCGACGATCTCGCCGGCAACGCGCGTGGCGAAATCGATCTGGCGAATCTCCGCCGCCGGAATCAGCAGCTTGCCGAACTCCGTCTGCAGCGGAATCTTCTCGTCGAGCAGGCGCACCTTGAGCATGCTGCCGTCGCTCGAGCGAATGTCAAAACGGTCTTTGGGTTGATTGGCCGCGGCCGCGGCGATTTCCTTGGTCGCGGTTTCCGCGGGCTTCGCGTCGGCCGGCGCCGCTGCGGGCGCCTGTTGCGCTTCGGCCGCGGGGGCCGCCGCGGCGGGTGGCGGTTGAAGTTCGATCAAGCCCTCCAGTGCGAGCGCCCGCGCGCTCGAGACGGCTATCAGCCACGTGCTGCCCATGCGCAGCGCAGCTCGCAGTTTGCCGTGCAACGAGTTGCGATTGAGACCGCTGGCCATCGGTGCCTCTCCTTGCTCAAGTGCCTGTGGTAGCTCTCTGTTCCGCGCTGCACGCTGTCGACGCGTGCGACTTTTAATATAGTCGATTCCCCGGCATCAGGCGGGGAGCGTGGGCACTAGAACTGGGGGCACCTGGTCGGCGACAAAGCTCACCGCCGGGGCGTGCACTTGCGGGTCGTCGAACGGCCGGACGTTCGGTGGCAGAAGCGGCTTAACCAGCGAGACTTGCGTCGAAAATGGCCGGCAGTAACAAACGCCGAAATCGCGCCCTCGATGGCGGCCACCGACGGCCATGTCGCGGCGGCTACGGCTGCCGTGGAGGCTCGTCGTCGTGACCCGCGGCCGCGGCGTCGGTGGCGTCGCGATGAAACTCCCACAAGATGCTCTGCCCGCTCGTGTCCCCGAAGAATCGGACCAGCGTCCGCTTCTGCAAATGATTCAAGAGGTGAACGGTTTCCTGGAGGCGCGTTTTGCGGGCCAGTTCTTCCTGGCAGGGGAGCGGATTGTCGATGCGTGATTGCCAGCCGGCTTCCTCGAAGGCGGCCAGAACGGACTCCTGGTCCAGCGACGCGACGTTGTAGCGTTTCACGAGCATCGAGCCCACGCGCAGCTCGCGCCGATTTCGATCCCAGCGCGGCGTGCGCGCCAGCGAGTAAGCGGGCCGCTCGCGCAGCTCTTGGGCCGGCGCGGCTGGTTGCGCAGGAGCATCTTCGGCTTCGACTCCGCCGCGCAGATCATAGGCTAGTTCCACGCCGGCCGCTGTCAGCACGAAACACGAGCGGCGGCCAAAGTGTGGCCGGCCGGAATCGAGAAAGTCGCGCGTGCCTTCCCGCATCCGCGGAATTTCCAACGCGTGCTCGACCAGCTCGCGCGCCAGCAACCAACGCAGTTCGCGGTTCGTGAGCTTCAGGCGGCGCAGCGTCTCGATTTCGACGGCGAAATCCCAATCGCTGGTGTCGAGATCGCGTGCGTATTCATGCGCTTCCAGCAGGGCTGCCAAGGCGGCTTGAACGTGCGCGGACAGGAGGCTCTTGGCGGACTCGCTGGAGTGCAGGTCGCCGTCGGCTCGGGCGGCGCGGCGCGATTCTACGGCCGACATTCTCAAGGCTTCCATGGCAACGTCTCCACGTCGAGAGAATCATCAAGGTTGGAATCATCAGAGGGGGTCTCGTAGTGTTGCCGTTCTCTGTCCTGCAGGATTTACCGCCAAAAAAAGCCCGCACTCACCGCCTGTGGCGAGTCGGGCCTACTACCCTAGAGGTATGCTTGTCCTAAGCGTTCATAGCATACCGCTTTGACGGTCATTGTCAACAATTCCGGAGATGCCGGCCATGACGCCGGCAAATGTCGCGGAAAAGTAAGATTCGTTTGGCAAAACTCTCGACACGCGGCAGCGCTCGACTATGATCTTCATAAGCCTCCCCCCAACGAGTCCCGCCTCCAATCGCACATGTTGCCCGTGCTGGCCACCGACTTGATGTCGCGAAGCGAAGTCGCGCGCGGTCAATCAATTCCGCGCCTCCCCTCCGAACTGCGCTCGCATCTGCAGCCTGCGCTGAGTCTGTTGTTGCAGGCGTGGGACTACGCCATCGAGTTGGAGCAGGACGTGTGGAACATGGCGGTCGAGCTGGACGTGTTGCGCGCCGCCAAACTGACCAACAGCGACTTGCGTTGGCTGGCGGCGAAAGGTTACGTCGAGCACGGCGTGGAAGCCACCGGCCTCGACGACAGCGTGCGGCACTTTCGGCGCACGCCGTTGCCGATGTTCACGGAATTGACGTGCGTGGTGTTGACGCCGATCGGCGCTGCTGCGGCGCGCGAGCTGTGCGAGGCTGCGGCCGCGGGTGAGAACATAGGCCCCGCGGTTGCGTTGTGCGAAATTGGCGGCCTCCAGGAGGTCCAGCGCCGACCGAACTGGGATCAACAGCGCCGTCAGCTGCGCGTCGGCGGTCAGATTGTCAAAGAGTTCAAGCTTCCTTCGCCGAATCAAGAGACCGTGCTGATGGCCTTCGAAGAAGAGGGCTGGCCGCCGCGGATCGACGATCCGCTGCCGCCGGTTGGTCACCTCGATTCGCGGCGCCGCTTGCACGACACCATCAAGGCACTCAATCGCAAACAGAAGCGGCTCTTGATCCGCTTTCGCGGCGACGGCAGCGGCGAAGGAATTCGCTGGGAGCCCGCCATCGAGCCGGCCGAGAGCCGGCCCGCCACGCTCGCCAGCGACCCGTACGGCAACGGCGCAACTGTATAGCGCGCGATGTGTAATTGCACTCGCGCCGCGCTGCTTTGCCGAGCGCTTCTCCGGTCAGTACCCGCTGGTGCGCCCCCATCGTTCCCCTCTGTTCACCTTGGCCGACACCACTATGCGACTATGCTTTGCAGTTGCGAACGGCCGTCCCCCGCTGTGGTTTAACCGATATTCGATGGACCGGACTTAGGGAGGTACTGGCCGCGGCGGGGCAGAGAGCCGGGCGGATGTTCGCCCGCATCCTC
Organism: Pirellulales bacterium; assembly: GCA_050250435.1. GTDB lineage: Bacteria > Planctomycetota > Planctomycetia > Pirellulales > PALSA-1355 > JBFWOR01. The sequence goes on from JBFWOR010000012.1 coordinate 31,666, forward strand.
TCCAGGTCGACCGTATGGCACACTTCGAGCCTCGCGGATTCGGATGGATTCCGAGTCTCCCGGACTTCCGCGACTATAGCGCCGGTTCAGCCCCGGCGGACGAACTGTTGGCACAACTGCGCGACGTCGCGCCGGTGACGGCGCCGCGGCCGCCGACTGTCGACTTGCGCGAGTACTTTCTCCCCGCAGGCGATCAACTCCAGCTGCACGCTTCAGCGGCCTGCGCTTGCGCCAGTCTGGTGGAATACTTCGAGCGGCGCGCCAACGGCGAAATGCTGCGTCCGGCACGGCTGTTCCTTTATCAGAATGCGCAGCGGCTGGCCGGCGTGCGCGGCAACGTGGGAATGGACCTGCGCAGCACGCTCAAAGCCATGGTTCGCTGCGGCATTCCGCCCGAACGTTATTGGCCTTACGAGGTCGACAGGCTGGATGTCACGCCGGACCCGTTTCTGTATTCCTTTGTCGAACCTTACCGGGGCGTCAGTTATTTGCGGCTGGACGGTCGCCAAACGAGCGGCGGCGAAAACTTGCAGATCGTGAAGGCGTTTCTGGCCGCGGGATTTCCCTGCACCTGCGGTTTTCCGGTGCCGGATTCCATCGCGGGCGATCCGGATATTCCCTACCGTCCGACGTTCGACAGCATTGTCGGCGGACAAGCGGTAGTCGCCGTGGGATACGACGATCGCTGGCTGCGCGGATCGCGCGGCGCATTGCTGGTGCGCAGCTCCTGGGGCAGCGATTGGGGCGAAAGCGGCTACGGTTGGTTGCCATACGCCTACGTCGAAGAGCGCCTGGCGATCGATTTTTGGACGCTGGTGCATCCGGCGTGGATTGCATCGGGCGAATTCGACGCGCCCGATCTCCCCTGAACGGGCGCCGAGCGTGCAGAATCGCGCCAATCGCAGCGACCGATTTCGCCTGGCGCGACCATTCCCTGAATCGTCCACATAGCTCCCATACATGCGCCGTTGTGAGAGCCAGTAAGGGACTAAAATGGGACCTCAATGGATCGCGTTTCGGCCCGCCTTGATGTAGGGAGCTAGCTATGGTCAGCCGCACACCGGCCAACGGTCACAATTCTACTAGCCGATCGGCCGCGGCTGGAACGCGCGACTTCTTCCGAGTCTTGTTTCGGCACAAGCGGAAAATGGTGGCGTTCTTCCTGACGTCGATGACGCTGGTGGTGCTGGGGTTGCTGTTCTTCCCGCGCACGTACAAGTCGGATGCACGCCTGTTCGTGCGGTTGGGCAAGGAAAGCGTGGGCCTCGATCCGACGGCGGCCTTGCAACAAACGGTGTCGGTGAACGATTCGCGCGAAAGCGAAATCAACTCCGTCGTCGAATTGTTGCGCAGCCGCGCAGTGCTGGATGATGTTGTGAAGCGCCTGGGCGCCGACGAGATCCTGGGCACGCAGCCCGGCGAGTCGACCTCGTGGTTGCAGATGGTCAAGGCGCCGGCCGACATCGCGCGCACGTGGCTGTATGGAAATATTGGCGCCGAAGAGCGTGCGGTGGCGCGACTGGAAAAGGCGATCACGATTGGCGCGCCGCGCCGCTCGAACGTGGTGCTCGTATCGGCCCAGGCACGCGATCCCCAGCTGGCCCAGCGCATTCTGCAGGCCTTGATCGAGTCGTACACCGAACAGCACGTGGACGCGAACCGCACGGAAGGTTCGCACGCGTTCTTCGTCACGCAGTCTGACCTGCTGCAAGAACAATTGCGGCGTGCCAACGAAGAGGTGCGCGACGCCCGCAATGCAAGCTCGCTGGTATCCATCGACGGCGAACGACAGAACGTACAAAGCCAGGCGACCTCGATCGAGGCGGCGATCCTGGCCAACCAGCGCGACCTGGCTGCGTCGGACGCCCGTATTGCGGCGCTCAAACGGCAGCTGGAAGAGTTACCGCACGACCTGGTCGCCGAACAAACGGCCGGCTTGCCGAACCAGGCGGCCGACGCCATGCGGAACGAACTGTACCGCCTGCAAATCGAGGAAAAAGACATCAGCTCGCGCTTTACCAGCCTGCACCCGAGCGTGATTGCCATTCGCCGGCAGGTGGCCGAGACGCAGAAGATTTTCGATGAGCAGCAGGACAGTCGCAGCCAGACGACGCGGCGTCCCAGCGTGGTGCATCAGCACGTGCAGACGGAGCTGTCGACGGCCACGGCCCTGGCCGCCTCGCAGCGGGCTGCGGCCGCCTCGCTCGAGCAGCAGTTCGACGCGGTGCGCTCGCGCATGCGTTCGCTCAACGACAACGAATTCCGCATTGCCGAGCTGTCGCGCAAGGCCGAGCTTTTGGAAACGACCTATCGCACGTACGTCCGCAACCGCGAACAGGCCCGTATCGATCAGGAGCTGGCCAGCGGTCGCATATCGAACATCAACGTCGTGCAGCCGGCGACGATCGTGGCCAAGCCCTCCAGCCCGCGCGTCATGCTGACGCTGGCGATGGGTTTGTTCGCTTCGACGTTCGGCGCGGTGCTGTTGGCCTTCGTGGCAGAGCACTTCGATCGCTCGCTCAAGACGCAGGAGCAGATCGAGCACGAGCTGGGCATTCCCGTCTTGTTCTCCGTTCCCCGTAGCCGTGGACACGAGCTACTCCCGCATTAATCCTCGACGACTCGCCCCCAAGGATCGTTTGGCATGATCACGACAACGCAGGATGCAGCCGGCGTCTCCGTCAGCACCGGCCGACGGGACGCGGGTGTTGCCGAAGACTATTACTCGCTATTCCACTGGTTGCGATCGGTCGGCGGACCGTCAGAGAGTGCGCCGATGTCGGTCGGCATCACCAGTTGCGCGCCTCGCGCGGGCGTGAGCACGGTGGCCGCCAATCTGGCGATCGCGGCCGCGCAGGTCAGCGATCAGCCCGTGTTGCTGTTGGACCTGGGCAGCCCGCGACAAGCGATGACGACGCGCCTGTCGGCAGCCGGCGACGGCTTCCGCGTGGTTTCTGACCCGGCACAAATCAGTGCTTCGATTCGGCCTTCGCGGTTCGAGAACCTGTCGGTGCTGGACGCCAGCACGGCGGGCAGCCTGCGCGGCTGGAACCTCGACTGCAACAAGGCCACGGAATTGCTCCGCGCCGTGGAAAACGATTTTGGTTTCATCGTGGTCGATTTGCCGCCGGTGGATTCCAGCCAGTGTTTCGTCACCGCCGGCGCCTTGCACGGCGTGCTGCTGGTAATGGAAGCCGAGCGGACGCGTTCCGATATCGCGGTGCGTGCCAAGCAACGGTTGGCAGATTCGCGCGCGAACATTCTGGGCATCATCCTCAACAATCACCCGCAACACCTTCCGCAATGGCTCGAGACGAGGCTCTAGTTTACAAGACCGCAGGGAGCACCCTGGCCGCGTGGCAGGCAAGCCCGCGATACACCGCTTGAGACACCTACCCCCCAACCGATTTTCCCACCCGCGACTCGACAGGACGACCGATGATTCGCATTTGGAATATATTCAAGGGGCGACTGCCGTGGGCGGGCAGCGGCGCGCCTCATGACCAGTTGCACTCGACCGAGCGGATGCGCGCGATCCTGGATCGCGAGCGGATGCGAGCCGATCGCGGCAACGCCAGCTTTGCGCTGTTGACCTTCACGATCCATCGTTCCGCCGAAGCCGGTGACCTGGCAACGCTGGCCGGCATTCTCAGTGACCGGATTCGCGCTACCGATGATGCGGGCCTGTTGGGCGCGCGTCGCGTGGGCGTGGTACTACCCGAAACGCCCGCGGAAGGCGCCTGGAAGCTCTCGCAAGACGTGTGCGACCTGCTGCCGCAGCGCATGCGCCGGCCCGATCGAGAAGTCTACGTATATCCTTCGCTCGACGATGCCGCCGACCCGACGGCCGAAGTCGAAGAAGATGAGACGCCGCAGGGCCGCCCCGCGCGTTCCATGCACGTGTTGTTCGCACAGCCGTTGCCGGCCTGGAAGCGAGCCATCGACGTGATCGGCGCGTTTACGGCACTGGTGCTGCTGTCGCCGTTGCTGTTGATCGTGGCCGTGGCAATCAAGCTGACTTCGCCCGGGCCGGTGATTTTTCGCCAGGGTCGCGATACGATCGCAGGCCGGCGTTTCACGATGTACAAGTTTCGCACGATGGTTCCTGACGCCGAGCGGGCGAAGGCAGCCCTGCGACAATTCAGCGAGCAGGATGGTCCGGCGTTCAAGATGACGAACGATCCGCGGATCACGCGGCTCGGCAAGTTCCTGCGCGCGACCAGCATCGACGAGCTGCCGCAGTTGTTCAACGTGTTGCTGGGAGACATGTCGCTGGTCGGCCCCAGGCCCCTGCCATGCGACGAATCAGGCGATTGTGAGGTCTGGCAGAGACGACGGCTGGATGTGACCCCCGGCATCACTTGCATTTGGCAGGTCCACGGCCGGTCGACCGTCTCCTTCTCCGAATGGATACGGATGGATCTCCGCTACGTAGAGTCGCGATCGCTGGCCAACGACCTATGGTTGTTGGTGCAGACGATACCGGCGGTCGCCTTGCGTCGCGGTGCGCGCTGAATTTTCCACCGTTTCTCGGTGCCTGATGAATGTTGTCGCCCCATCTACTGAGGGTACTAAGGGGGTATTGCCCCCACCGAGCCGCGCGCGGCAAGCGGCCGTTTGGACCGCCGAACGCCTGGCCGCCGGACTGGGACAATTGTGCGGGCAGCGCTGGAAAGAAGGGTTTGGCATTCTGTGCTACCACCGCGTTGCCGAGGTCGTGCCCGGCGTGGAGCCGCCCACCTGGAACGTGACGCCCGGCCAGCTTCGCGCGCAGCTCAGCGGCCTGTTGGCGTGCGGCTTCGAGCCGTGGCCGCTGGCGAAGTTGATCCGACATCGGCATCTGGGTCGAGCCATCCCGGCCAATGCCTTTGTCGTGACGTTCGACGACGGCTACGAGAACAACTACACCGCCGCGCTGCCGGTGCTCAAAGAATTGCGCGTGCCGGCGACCATCTTTCTGGCCACCGCGTATCTCGACAGCCACGAACCATTCCCGTTCGACGATTGGTCGGCCACGGGCACGTCGCGCGTGCCTGCGCGGAGTTGGCATCCGCTGTCGACCGCGCAATGCCACGAGCTCCTGGCGAGCGGGATCATTGAGCTGGCCGCGCACACGCATCGGCACGAGCGCTTTGTCGGCCGCTGCGACGACTTTGCCCGCGACCTTGACGAATGCCTGGAGACGCTGGCCACGAGATTTGGCATCAGGCAGCCGGCGTTTGCGTTTCCCTACGGAGCGTCGAGCCCGGAATTGAACGCGGCCGCTCGACAAGCCGGAGTCCGCTGCATCCTGTCGACCAAGCTCGAGCGCGTGCAGCCCGAACAAGACGAGTTCCAGTGGGGGCGGTTCACGGTCGTGGCCAGCGACAACGCCGCGGTGCTGGCCGCGAAGCTATCCGGTTGGTACACCACCGTGGCCACGGCGGGCAAGCGTGTCATGCGGCGCCTGTCCGCGGCGAAGTCGGCGGCCGCCGCCGATGCACCCGCCGGCAACACGCATGCTGTCCAGCACGATCCATTGGCCGCGAGCCGCGCGCATTAAGGTTCCATGAAAGTCGATCTCAAGGAATACTACCCGCCCGAAGATCAGCAGCGCCCGGCGCCGCCGAGCGTCGCTGCGCGCGTGCTGCGTCTGCGGCAGAAGTTTCCCGGGGCGTCGACCGGATTGTTGTCCATCTTCGATCAGGCGATCGTCAGCGGCACGGGCTTTGCCACGGCGGCCATCATCGGCCGCATGACGGCTCCTGAGCAACTCGGTTTGTACTACCTCACGCTCACGATCGTGCTGATCGTGGTCGGCGTGCAGGATCAGATCGTGGCGGCGCCCTATCTGGTGTATGCCAAGCGACATCACGGCGAGGAGCATGCGCAGTATGCCGGCAGCTCCTGGTTTCACCACTTGCTGCTGACCGTGGCGAGCATGGTGGTGTTGTTGCTGACGATCGGCATTCTTTCGGTCAGCGGCTCGACGGCGATCCTGCCGGGGCTGTGGGCGTTAGTCGGCGCCGGTCCGCTGTTGCTGGTGCGCGAAGACATTCGCCGTTTTGCCTTTGCCGATTTGCACCTCCGGTCGGCCATTGCCATTGATGCCGTCGTGGCCGTGTTGCAACTGGGCGGGCTGTTCTTGCTGGGCTACTACGGTCACCTGACATTGTTCAACATTTTCGCGGTCATGGGCGGGGCCTGTGCACTGGCTGCCTTAGGGTGGCTGATCGTCGATCCGCCGCGCGTGCGCTTTTCGCGAGTCCGCATTCGCGCCGATTGGTCGCACAACTGGGCCTTTGCCAAATGGGCGCTGCGCGGCCACCTGCTGGGCAGCACCACGCCCTACGTCATGATCTGGATTGTCAACGGGGCAATTGGCCCGGTGGCCGCGGGCGTGCTCGGCGCGTGTACTACCCTGGTTGGAGTCACGAAAGTGATTCAGGCCGGGGTGACTAACGTGCTTACAACTCAATCGTCTCACGCGTATGTCACCGGCGGCTGGAAAGAATTGCGCCGAGTGATGATTCGCGCGTCGCTGTTTCTGGGGCTGTCGGTCGGCAGCCTGTGTTTGTTGTTCCTGGTCACCGGCGACGCATTGGCCGTGCTGGTGTATGGCGAGTTCTACCAAGGCTGCGGACCGATCCTGGTCACACTGTCGCTGGCCGCGCTGGTGAGCAGCTTGAGCATCGTGATTGGCAACGGGCTGTGGGCCATCGATCAGCCGCGGGCCAGTTTCGCCGCCGACGTGTGCAGCACCGTGATTACGCTGGCCGCCGCGGCACTGCTCGTTCCCTCGATGGGCGCGCTGGGCGCCGCGCTGGCCACGTTGGCCGGCAGCGCCGTGGCCACGCTGGTGCGTCTGGTCATCCTGGTTCGCGCGTATGAACCGACGCGCTTCGACAAAGCATCGCTTCCGACTCCATAAGCAAGGGCCGCAAGGCCTTGGATTTCATGAATATCCGCAGTGTTAAGTTCGACCGTCTGACGAGCGAGGAGCTTGCGACCTGGAGTGCGATCCAGCTCGGCAACGAGGTCTATTCCAGCCCGTACTTCCGTCCGGAGTTCACGCAGGCCGTGGCTGCGGTGCGCGACGACGTGGAAGTGGCCGTGCTGGAAGAGTCGGGCCGGGCGGTAGGCTTTTTGCCCTTTCAGCGCACACCGTGGAACGGCGGGCGGCCCATCGGCGGACGCTTGTCCGACTATCACGCATTGATCGCCGGGCCGGACGTGTTGTGCGAGCCGGTAGAGATCGTGCGCGCGTGCCGGCTGTCGTCGTGGCACTTCGACCATCTGGTCGCCGCGCATCCCTCGTTCACGCGCTACGCCTGGTCGTTCGCGGAATCGCCCTACATTGACGTGTCCGACGGCTTCGAGGCTTACATGCGCCAGCGGGGCAACACCCGCGGCGTGATGTCGGAATATGGCCAGAAGAAACGCAAGCTGGAGCGCGAGATTGGGCCCGTGCGTTACGAACGGCACGTGGCCGATCGCGCCGTGTTGGCCACGCTCATCGAATGGAAGTCCGAGCAGTATCGCCGTACCAAGGTCGACAACATCTTCGCTTTCCCGTGGGTCATCAACCTGCTGGAACAGATCATGCAGTTTGACAGTCCGCACATCGCCCCGATCATGTCGGTGACGTATTGCGGCGATCAGATTGCGGCGATCAACTTCGGCATGCGCGCCGGCACGGTGTTGCATCCGTGGTTCCCGGCGTACAACGTGGATTTCGGCAAGTATTCGCCGGGCACGCTGCATTGGGTGGCCACGCTGCAAGACGCGGAAGACATGGGCGTCAAGCGCATCGACCTCGTCTCCGGCGGTGAAACTTACAAACAACGGTTTTCCAGCGGCACGATTCGCGTGGCCCAGGGCGCGATCGATCCGCGGCCGTCCCTGGCGGCCGCCCGCCGCGCCTGGCGGCGGACGCGCGAGATCGTGCGCTCTTCGCCCGTGTATTCCCGCGTGCGCGGGCCGGTGCGCATGCTGCACAATGTCAAAGCCTGGCTGGAGCTGCGATGACGACTTCCGCGCCTTGGGCGCTTGAACACAGCTATGACTCGACCGCGACGCCGTCTCGCTTCTGGCTGTGGACGCTGCTGGTGGGTTTGGCGTTCTTCATCGCCGATCAGGATCCGCGCATGCTGGAAGCGGAATCCTGGGATGCCGAAGTGTACTCGGCCGATGAGCACAGCGAGCGCATTGCCGGCGGCAATCTTTTGCGGCAGGCCATGTTCTTGTCCTTGGGGCTGGCGGGCGTCTATGGCCTGGCAAGCAGCCAGGGTCGCAAGCTCGATTGGCGCGATCCCTTGGTCTTGACCTGCGTCGGCTTTCTGGCCTGGGCCGCGCTGAGCGTTGCCTGGTCGAACGATCCCGGGCTATCGTTGCGGCGCGTGCTGCGGCTGGCCTGCGTGTACGCGGCCGCGTTGGGGCTGGTGCGCCATTTTTCGCCGCGAGATTTCTTGCGCATGGCTTTTGCCATTGCGCTCGGCTGGTTCGTGTTCTCGATCGGCCTGGAGCTGGCGCTCGGCCGTTTTCAACCGTGGCAAGAGAACTATCGCTTTTGCGGGATGATGCACCCGAACCTGCAGGTGCTGCAGTGCGGGGTCCTGGTGCTGGCCGCGGTGGCAATTCTGGCGAGTGAAACCCGGCCCGATTGGTTCGTTCGCGGCACGCTGCTGGTGGCCGGCGCTTCGTTCCTGCTCACCCGCTCGCGCACCGCGTTGGCGGCCATGGTGGTGGCGTTTGTCGTGGCCTGGCTGGCCAAGCCGGGTGGCCGCAAACTTCCCTGGGTGTTTGCGGCGGCGCTGGTCGCTTCGGCCGTGGGGCTGTTTGCCGGTCTGTTTGGCAGCGGAGTCGACCAAGGTGTGGCGAACGTCGCGCTATTGGGCCGCAGCGAAGACGTCGGCTCGTTGACCGGGCGCTTGCCGTTGTGGACCGAGCTGGTGGGGCATGGGCTGGTGCGCCCGTTGACCGGCTACGGCTACGGCGCGTTCTGGGGTCCCGAGCGGGCGGAAATCGTGGCCGACGCATTGTCCGTTCGCGGCTGGCAAATTCCCCACGCACACTCGTCGTTCATCGATGCGTTTCTGAGCCTGGGACTCATTGGTGTGACGGCGCTGGCGCTCACGATGATCGTGGCGCTCGTGCGAGCCGTCAAACGATATCACGCGGCGCCGATTGCGGAATCCTTGTTCCTGCTCGGGCTGATCACGTTCGGTGCGTGCGACGCGCTGGCCGAATCGTCGGTCGTCGAGCCGTCGTTCTTTTGTTTCCTGATCCTGTGCAGCGCGCTGCAACTGACGTTTCCGGCGCAGCAGCACTCGGCAGACGAATCCCAATTCAACTGGAATTAATCGGCCCCGAAACCCCGGTCCCGAATTCATGCCTCGCACTGTAAGCCAACGCCTGTCGGTCAGCGTGATTATCCCCACGTATAACCGCGCCACGTTAGTGAGCGAGGCGATCGACAGCGCGCTGGGCCAAACCCGCGTGCCGGACGAGATCATCGTCGTCGACGACGGTTCGACCGACGGCACGGCCGACGTGCTGCGACGGTATGGCGCGCCGGTGCGGGTCGTTTCGCAAGCGAATCGCGGCCGTTCCGCCGCGCGCAACACGGGCCTGCAGGAAGCGCGCGGCGATCTGATTCTGTTTCTCGATTCAGACGACCTGCTGGTCCCCCAGTGCGTGGAACACTGTGCCCGCATTCTGGAACGCGAGCCCGAGACTGCGGTGGTGTACACCGACGCCCACGTGATCGATCGCGAAGGGCGCATCGTCGGCCGCTACAGCGAGGCGCTGCGCGGAGCGCGTCCGTCGGGAATGATCTTGGGCGAGCTGGCCCGGCGCTGCTTCCTCACGGTGTCGTCGATGGTGCGCCGCGCGAGCTTGCCGGAAGTGGCGTTCGAAGTGGGCATGGAGCATTGCGAAGACTACGACCTGTGGCGCCGGCTTTCGGCCCGCTGCCAGTTTCACTACCTGGCGGAGCCGCTGCTGTGTTACCGATTTCACGAGGGCATGACGAACGCCGTGCAGCACCAGAACATCCTCACCAGTGAGATTGAAGTGCAGCGGCGCTTCATGGGCATGGACGAATTCGCCCGGCTGTCGCGGCGCGAGCGGGCCCGCGTGTACTGTACGCACGGGATCAAGAACGCGCTGGTCGATCGGAGCGACGTGGCGCGGCAGTATTTTCGCAAGGCGCTTGTGACTTCGCCGACGTATCCGGGCGGCCCGGCCCTGACGCTCTTAAGCCTGGGCGGCTCGCGGTTCCTGAAATATGCCATCCTTAAGCGGCGCAAGCTGGCCGGCAACCAATTGGGCTCGCAGGCCGGTCCGCTGGCCGTGGTGCGCCAGCCGCGCAAGGACGGCGAGGAGTTTGCGGCGGCGCCGGCCAGCGCCGTTGCTTCCGCCGGCGCGCTGGTGGGCGAAAGCTCGTAGCAGGAAACACCATGTCGATCGACACTGAATTCTCGCCCGCCGCACACGCCGCCACGACCGTGGGTTCGACCACGGCCGGCGCGAACTTCGCGCGCCCAGCTGCCGACGCCGCGCGCCATCTGGTCCGCGTGTTGCACATCATCAATGGCGAACACTACGCCGGGGCCGAGCGTGCCCAGGACCTGATGGCCTTGCGGCTGCCGGAGTTTGGCTACGAAGTGACGTTCGTGTGCCTGAAGCACGGCAAGTTTGCCGAGGCGCGCCGCTCGCAGGCCGCGCCGCTGGTGACGCTGCCAATGCGCGGCCGTTTTGACTTGCGTCCGGCACGCGCGGTGGCCCGCATGGTCCGCGACGAAGACTTTGCCTTGATTCATACGCACACGCCGCGCTCGTCGCTAGTGGGCGGCGTGGCATCGGCCTGGGCACGCGTGCCGCTGGTCCACCATATTCAAAGTCCCGCGTCGCACGACAGCACGTCGCGCTGGCGCAACTGGGTCAACGCCGCGGTGGAGCGGGCGAGCGCCGGCCGGGCCGCGGCCATCCTGCCCGTCTCCAAGAGCCTGGAAGACCACTCCCGCACGTACGGCCCTCGCGGCCGCTCGATGGCGATCGTTCCCAACGGCGTGCCCGCGCGGCCGTCGCTGGCGGCGCGAGAAACCCCGAGTGAGATCTGGACGATTGGCACCGTGGCGCTGTTTCGACCGCGCAAGGGGCTAGACGTGCTGCTGTCCGCGTTTGCCGGCCTGCACGCTGCAGGGCTGCCGGTTCGGCTGCGCGCCGTGGGCCGCTTCGAAACGCCCGAGTACGAAACGCAAATCATGAATCAGGTGCGCGAGCTGGGGATTGCCGACGCCATCGAATGGCGCGGCTTCCGGCACGACGTGCAGGCGGAACTCGACACCATGGACTTATTCGTGCTGCCCAGCCTGTTCGGCGAGGGCCTGCCGTTCGTGGTGCTGGAGGCCATGTCGGCGGGCGTGCCGGTCATCAGCACCAACGTGGAAGGCATTCCCGAGGCCGTGCGCGATGGCCGCGACGGGCTGATCGTCGAGCCCAGCGATGTGCCCGGTCTGGCCGGCGCGATGGGTCGGTTCGTCACCGGGCAGGTCGATTGGCAGGCGCTGCGACGCTCGGCCTACGAGCGCCAATCCAGCCTTTATACCGACGTGAGCATGTCGGCCGGCGTGGCTGCCGCGTATGACGCGGTGCTGGACGGCCGCCGAGCCAACGGATCGGCCGCGCGCGGCGTCTCCCCATCACCCTTGAACACGGCCTCATGAAACATCAGGTTCCGGCTATGAACAGGCGCGTCAAGTTGTTTGGCTGCCAGATCGACCGCGTGCGGATGCCGCAGGCGGTGGCGCGCGTGTATCGCTGGCTCGCGGCGCGCAGCGGCGCCTGCCGCTACGTGGTCACGCCCAACGTGGACCACGTGGTAATGCTCGAACATCACGAAGGGCTGCGCCGGGCCTACGACGGCGCAGACCTGGTGCTGGCCGACGGTATGCCGGTGGTGCTGGCCAGCCGCTTGTTGGGTCGGGCCTTGCCCGAGCGTGTCACCGGCGCGGATCTGGTCGTCGGCCTGCTCGAAGCGGCGCACGAGCGCGGCGGAATCTCGGTGTTTCTGCTGGGCGCGGGGCCGGGCGTGGCCGAGCAGGCGCAGGCCAAAGTCGAGGCCCGCTGGCCGGCGGTCAAAGTCGTGGGCACTTATTGCCCGCCGCTTGGATTCGAGCACGACGGCAATGAGAATAAACAGATACTGGAGCGCATTCGCGCGGCCCAGCCGGACGTCCTGGTGGTCGGTCTCGGCGCGCCCAAGCAGGAGTTGTGGGTCCACGCTCACCGGCAACAAATTGCCGCGGGCGTAGCCCTGTGCGTGGGTGCGACGATCGATTTCCTGGCCGGCCACAAGCGCCGCGCCCCGCTGTGGATGCAAAAGTCAGGGCTCGAATGGCTGCATCGCGTGGGCACTGAACCGCGACGACTGGCCGGGCGTTACGTCAAAGACGCGTGGCGCTTTCCGCGGCTGGTGTGGCGCGAGTGGGCCCGCAGTCGCCCGACGGCACAGCCCGGGGCACGGCATGCCGCGCCGAGTCACGCGGCGCCGCTGCACGTGGCCGAGGAGCCCGTGAGCGAAGTGGTGGGACATTAGCAAGGCAAAACGACATGATCAAGCAACCTGACGAAAAACCCGATGTGGCACGCGCCGCGCTCGAACTCGTGCGCGAAGCGGTGTTCGTCATCGACACCTGCATCGATCGGGTGATGGACGTCAATCGCGCCGCTTGCGAGCTCGTGGGCCGCACTCGCCGCCGCTTGATCAATAGCTCCTGGACCGCACTGCGGCCGCTTCTCGGTGAGACGACACTATCCGAGATCGATGGTCGTTGGATGATCGCGGTCGTGCGTGAATCGGCCGCGCCGGCGCCCGAAGTCGCACGCCGCGACGCGTTGACCGGCCTGGCCGGTCGCGAGGCATTGCGACTGGACGCCGCGCACCAGGGGCGCCGCAAGTCGGCGCGCCGGGCGTTGTTTTTCATCGACCTCGACGGCTTCAAGCAGATCAACGACCGCTGGGGCCATGCCGCCGGCGACAAGGTGCTGCAAGTGATTGCCGAGCGACTTTCGGAGAACGTGCGGCCGACCGACCTGGTGGTGCGCTACGGCGGCGACGAGTTTCTGGTGCTGATCGACAAGGTGAGCCGGCGGCGCGATCTCGAGCGGCTGGCCAGGCGAATCGCCCGCGCCCTGTCGCGCCCGATCACGTTTGACAATCGTCAGGTGATTCTGTCGGCGAGCATCGGCATTGCGGAGAACAAGGGCGACGACCGCAGCATCGACGCGCTGATTGCCGAGGCGGATCGAGCCATGTACGAGGCCAAATACGGCGACCGCCGGCAGCAGAATTTGCCGTCGACGTCCGGCCCTGCGGCGGACCACAAGAACCTAATCGTATCGAAGCCGCGCTAACCATCGCCCACGTGATGCCATGACCGCCACGGCGCCCTCACAACTCGACTTGCGACCCGGCGACTGGGTGGAAGTGCGCAGCGCGGCGGAAATTCTTGCCACGCTCGATGATCAGGCTGCGCTCGAGGGTCTGCTGTTCATGCCCGAGATGCTGGCTTGCTGCGGACAACGATTCCGCGTGTACAAGCGGGCCGACAAGACGTGCGACACAATCCATCTGACCGGCATGATGAGGATGCAGAATACGGTGCACCTGGAGATGACGCGTTGCGACGGCGCGGCGCACGGCGGTTGCCAGGCGGCTTGCATGTTCTTCTGGAAAGAGCGTTGGCTGCGGCGCGTTGGCGACGATGGGCCCGCGGATTCCGAGGCCGGTAACGGTCAGGCGGCGACCCGGCCGGTAACCAGCGCGGCCCGCGACCGCGCCTGGCTGGAAGCGACCACGCAGCGCGAACCGGCGGAGGACGGCGAAGCGCGCTATCGCTGCCAGGCCACGGAACTCAAAAGTGCCGCCTGTCCGCTGAAGTGGTGGGGGCCGACGCAATATGTGCGCGACATACGCACCAACGATTGGCCGGTCAACCGCGTGTTCAAGACCGTGGGCATCCTGGTGTTCAACAAAGTGCTGCGGCGGCTGGGCAAGTGGCAGTATCCCAGCGTAGTCGGCAAACTCAAGCGCACCCCCAGCGAAGTCTTGGACCTGCAAGTTGGCGAGTGGGTGGTGGTGAAGAGTCGCCAGGAGATCGTTACCACACTCGACGGCAACGGCAAGAACCGCGGGATGACGTTCGAGCCGGAGATGATTCCCTATTGCGACAAGTGTTACCGGGTCATTCAGCGCGTCGACCGGATCATCGAGGAAGGCACCGGTCGCATGAAAGAGCTGAACAGCGTGGGCATCATTCTGGAAAACGTCATCTGCGCCTCGACCTATCGCACTCCGTGCCCGCGGGCGAACTATCTGTACTGGCGTGAGATCTGGCTGCGCAGAGCGCTGCCGCACGAAATTCCGCAGGATGCGCAAGCCAACGGCCTGTGTGTCTTGCAGGCGCCCTGCGTCTAACGAGTTTCGCCATGAGCCAGACCGCCCACTCCACCAGCACCGCGCCCGCGCAGCCGCAAGGCCTCGGCGGTCTCAAATGGCGTGCGCGGGGCATTGCCTCCGCCTGCGTGCTGCCGCTCATGCAACGCGCGGCGCGCGCCTATGTCGGCGGAGAATCACTTGACGACGCGCTGGCCGTGGCTCAGCGGTATCGCAGTGAAGGCAAGCCCAGTACGTTGGGATTCTGGAACGCGGAAGGGGCGCAAGCGCGCGAAGTGGCCGACGGATATCTGGCGGCGATCGACCGCGTGGCCGAACTGGGGCTCGATAGCTACCTGTCCATCAAGCCGCCGGCGCTCGAGTTTGACGCGCACCTGTCCAGGCAGTTGGCCACGGCGGCGCAGGCCGCCAACGTGCGGCTGCACTGCGACTCGCACGGGGTGGAAGTGGCCGATCCCTCGTTCGAGATGCTGGAGACGTTGCTTCTTGCGCTGCCGCCGTCGTTGGTCAGCACGACGCTGCCGGGCCGCTGGTCGCGCAGCCTGGCCGATGCCGATTGGGCCGTCGAGCGCGGCATCACGGTGCGCGTCGTGAAGGGCCAGTGGCCAGACCCCGCCGAGCCCGAGCGCGACATGACCACCGGTTTCCTGGAAGTGATCGATCGATTGGCAGGTCGCGCCAGCCACGTGGCGGTGGCCAGTCACAACGTGCCGTTGGCGGCCGAGGCCATCCGGCGGTTGCGCGCTGCCGGCACAACTTGCGAGTTGGAGTTGCTGTTCGGCTTGCCGATCACGCAGTCGCTCCAATGGGCACACGAGAGTCGTATTGGTGTTCGAGTCTATGTTCCTTATGGAAAGGGTTACATCCCACACGCGATTGAGCAACTTTGGCGGAACCCGCGTTTTGCGTGGTGGATCATCAAAGATCTGGTAACCGTCCGTTCCGGTGGCGCGCGTTCCTGAGAGCGCAGAGCTGACCATTGGGGTGACGGGGGACGATCTGGATCTCACGTTAGATGCCGAACCTTTGCGCTCGCATGTCCCGCCAGCCAATGCAATGGGTATCAGTGACGGGCCGGCGCGCTTGGTTGCGCTGCCGCGTGAACGGTCACTGCCGACTCAGAGCCGCGCGCAGTCGCTTGGACCGGATGCCGAAAGGGCGACGCCATGCCGCAGAATCCAAAGCGCAAATCGTCGGGGAGCAGTCCGCGCAAGGCGACGCCGCAGCGGCGTCACCGCCGCGCTCAGTTCGAGGCGCTCGAGGTCCGCGTGGCGCTCCACGCCGGCCACGATCACGATCCGCCTGACGACCCGGGTCCCGAGCCGCCGGAGCACGAACCGGACGACCACGCCAGCCACGTGGATTTGAATAACTGGCTCGACCACATGCTGTACGACAATGGCGCCGTGGATGCCACGGCCGCCGGCGTGCCCCAGCCCGACCTGCTCGAGGCGCAGTTTCCGGAGGACTCGGACGCGGCCGATACCGGCGAGTGGAGTCCGCTGCAGAACTGGCCCATCGAGTTCATCAACGCCCTGATGCTGCCCACGGGCAAGGTGATGGGCTACGACCGCACGATGAACTTGCGGTTGTGGGATCCGCTCACGAACACGTTCACTTCACCGGCCGATCCGGGCTACAACCTGTTTTGCACCGGCACCGCCCTGCTGGCTGACGGCACGGTGCTGGTCACCGGCGGACACGTGGTGGATACGGTTGGACTGCCGTACGCGTCGATCTACGACCCGTTCCAGGACTCGTGGACGCAGCTGGCGAACATGAACGCCGGCCGCTGGTATCCCTCGCAAACCACGCTGGCCAATGGCGACGTGCTCGTACTGTCCGGTGACACGAACGGCGACATTACGGATCCCTTGCCACAGATCTACGAGGCGGCCACGGGCACCTGGCGCGATCTGACCACCGCCGAGCTCACGTTGTCGTTCTATCCGCGGACGTTCTCGGCGCCCAACGGCGCCGCGTTCGTCGCCGGGCCCGATCCGCTGTCACAGTATCTCGACGTGACGGGCACCGGCCAATGGATTCCGGTCGACTACCGCATCGAGCCCAACCGCAGCTTCGGCTCGGCCGTGATGTATGCGCCGGGCAAGGTGTTGTATGTGGGCGGCGGTTCGCCGGCGACGGCCACGGCCGAAGTGATCGACCTCAACGAGCCGAGCCCGCAATGGCGGGCCGTTTCGAACATGGCCTTTCCGCGCCGCAACGGGCACGCCACGCTGCTGCCGAACGGCGAAGTGCTGGTGGTGGGCGGCAACACCGGCGTGTTGCACTACGACGGCGACGCCGTGCTGGCCGCGGAGATTTGGAACCCCGTGACCGAGACCTTCCGCACCGTGGAGAACATGGACGACGTGCGCTGGTACCACTCGGTGGCGGTGCTGCTGCCCGATGGACGCGTTCTGTCCACCAGCGGCGACTTGCATCTGACCGGTCAGGTCTACTCGCCGCCGTACTTGTTCCAGGGCGATCGGCCCACGATCTCCTCCGCCCCGGAAACGTTGCAATACGGCGACAGTTTCTTCGTGGGCACTCCCGACGCCGCCGAGATTACCAAGGTGAGTTGGGTGCGGATGGGCACCGCCACGCACGCCCAGGACTGGGACCAGTATATACAGGAAGCCGTGTTCACCGAGACGCCGGGCGGACTGATGGTCACGGCGCCCCCCACGGCCAACACGGCGCCGCCGGGCTACTACATGCTGTTCATCCTGAACGGCGACGTGCCCTCGGTAGCCAAGACCATTCGCGTCGGCACGATGCTTCCGGAAGTGTCCGTGTCGCGCTCGTCGACTGCCGAAGGTCCTAACGGCGGCACGACCGAGATGGTGTTTACTGTCAGCTTGGCGCTGTCGAGTGCCGAGACCGTGACGGTGCCCTACACCACCTTCGACCAGACGGCGCTTGCCGGTCAGGACTATGTGGCACAGGCCGGCACGCTCACGTTTGCACCGCTGGAGAAGGTGAAGACCGTTACCGTGCAGGTGCTCGGCGATCTCGAGACGGAAGCGCCCGAGGAGTTTGATCTCAACATCTACGATCCGGTTGGCGCCGTATTGTTCGAGCCGATCGGTCAGGGCATCATTCGCGATTTTGGCTCCCTGCCGGTGCTCACGATCGACGACGTCGTGGTCGTCGAAGGCGACGCGGGCACGTCGAACGCCGTCTTCACGGTCACGCTCTCGGCACCGCCGGCCGGCACGCCCGTCACCGTGCAATACTCCACGGCCGACGGCACCGCGACCGCCGGGCAAAGCTACCTGACGACCGCCGGCACGTTGACGTTCAGTCCGGGTGTGACCACGCAGACCATCGCGGTGCCGATCATCGGCGACACGATGGACGAGTTCAACAACTCGTTCCTGCTCAATCTCACGGCCCCCGTCGGCGCCGACTTGGAAGACGCGCAGGGCCTGGGGCTGATCTACAATAACGACGACCCGGTGACGGCCAACTTCATTGGCACCGAGGTTGACTTCGAGCCGATCGGCAGTGCCGCGCAATTGACGTTCACCGTGGCGCTCTCCGCAGCCAGCGGCAAACCGGTCGAAGTCTTCTGGACCACCCAGGCCGACGGCACTGCCAAGCCGGGCGTCAACTTCGTGGAGCAGGTGGGGCATTTCGTGATGGCGCCGGGTACGACCACGGCCACCTTCAACGTTACCGTGCTCGACGACGGCGTGCGGACTACGGATCGCACGTTCTCCGTGATCATGCAAAGCGAGCTGACGAACGCCAACTACGGCGACCGCTATACCTTTGCCTTGCTCGTCGATACCGATACGCTGCCCGCACTGTCGCTGTCCAAGCCCGAAGTCACGGAAGGGCTGGCGGGCTCGGTGGCAATGGTGTTTACGGTTTCGCTCACGGCGGCGGCCGATGATCCGGTGGTCGTGAACTATGCGACTTCCGCCGGCACGGCCACGCCCGGTGTGGATTACACCGAAACGTCGGGAGTGATCACTTTTGCGCCGGGCATCACCTCGCAGCTCATCACCGTATCGGTCGCGGGCGACGGGGACGATGAATCGAACGAGACGTTCAACCTCACGCTCAGCAATCCGGTGAATGCGACGTTGGCCGGCGGGCTGGCGGTGGGCACGATTCTGGACGACGACGGCGCGGCCTCGCCCGCGGTGCCGCAAGATCTGACGGCCGAAGCCGGTTTTGCCCGCGTGACGCTGCGTTGGGACGCGGTGGCGGGCGCAAGCGGCTACCAGGTGTATCGCGGCACGACGCCGGGCGGCGCCGGCACCACGCCCATCGCGGGCGGCATCGTCGGCACGGAATACACGGACACCGGTTTGACGAACGGCACGGATTATTACTATTGGGTCACGGCCGTGCAGGGCGCAATCGAAGGATCGGCGTCCGCGGAAGTTCACATCGTGCCGACGGCCTACGATTTTTCTGAGGGCTTTCCGGGCCGCAGCCTGGATCCCACGGTGCCCAACGCCCTGGGCAGCGCCGAAGTGCTGAGCCTCAACGGTTACAACATTCACAACGTGCGCCTGTTCGGCACGGCCATGCAACTGACCGATGGCGGCAGCAACCAGCGCGACAGCGTCTTTACGCGGCAACTGGTCGACGTGCGCCGCTTTACGACGCACTTTTCGTTTCAGCAGATTCCCAGCCTGGGCTACGTGAATCAACTGGCCGACGGCATGACGTTTACCATCCAAACCGACGGGCCAACCGCGCTGGGCGGTTCGGGCGGCGGGTTGGGCTTCTCGTCAATTCCCAACAGCCTGGCCATCAAGTTTGATCTGTACGACAACACGGGCGAGGGCTTCAACTCCACCGGTCTGTATACGAACGGCGCTTATCCCAGCGCAGACGACTCGATCGACCTGACGGGCGGGGGCATCGACTTTCACAGCGGCCATTTGTTCGACGTGAGCATGGAGTACGACGGCACGACGTTGCGCGTGACGATTACCGACACAGTCACTTTGGGCACCGCGACGCAGGAATATGTCGTCGACATTCCGACAGTGGTCGGCGGCGACCTGGCCCACGTGGGCTTCACCGGCGGCACGGGTGGATTGTCTGCCGTGCAGCGCATCACCAACTGGATTTTCACTCCGGCGCCGGCGGTGCCCACCGGGCTGCAGGTGACCTCGATTGCCGCGGCCGAAGTCGCGCTCGCCTGGACCAATGTCGATCCCAACGCCAGCGGCGTGATCGTCGAGCGGCGCACGGGATTGGCCGGCACGTACGAAGCGATTGGCGGCACCTTGCCGGCCGGAACCGCCACGTTTGCCGACGCGACCGTCGCCCCGGGCAACACCTACTACTATCGCGTCCGGGCGGTCAACGGCACGAGCCCCTCGGAGGCTTCGAACGAAGTCGAAGCCACGCCGACCGGCGACATCGATTTTCCGGATGGCTTCGACGGTTTCGAGAACTACTTCGTCTACAACGGTCCGACCGCCGCGCAAGTGGACGACCACCTGCAAGTTTCCGGCGGCGGCATGAACGAGGCCACCAGCATCTTCTGGCCGGGCGCCGTCGACGTGACTGCGTTCTCCACGGAGTTCGAAATTCAGCTGCTGCCGGGCACGGTCCCGATGGCCGACGGCATGACCTTTACCATTCAGGGCGTGGGTCCGACGGCGCTGGGCGCCACCGGCGGCTCGTTGGGCTATGCCGGCATTCCCACGAGCCTGGCCATCAAGTTCGATCTGTACGACAACACGGGCGAAGGCTTCAGCTCGACCGGCTTGTACCTCAACGGCGCCTATCCGAGCATGGACGACTCGATTGATTTGACCGCTGCGGGCCTCGACCTCCACAGCGGCCACGTGTTCGCCGTGAGCATGACGTACGACGGCACCACGCTGGAAGTCACCATCACCGACACGGTCACGCTGGCCACGGCCACGCAGTTGTACGAAGTGGACATTCCCGCGGCCGTGGGTGGCGATACGGCGTATGTCGGCTTTACCGCGGGCACCGGCGGATTCCGCGCCGTGCAAAATGTGCTCAATTGGGTGTACACGCCCGGCTTCACTCCGCCCGCCATCTCCGAGGTGGTCGGCCGCCACATCTTCTACAATCAAAGCGCGTTCGACGGCAACAATCCGGCCATCAATGCGGCCGACGACGGTGCCATCGCGCCCGACAAGACCGCCTACCTTCCGGGCGACGGACTGGCCGGGTTCCAGCACATTACGAGCTATGCGCGCGGCATCAACGGCATCATCGTCGACCTGTCGACGGGCGGAAATCACGCGTCGCTCGGCGTGAACGATTTTGCTTTTAAAGTGGGCGCGAACAATTCGCCCGACACTTGGGGAGCAGCGCCTGCTCCGTCGGCAATTACGGTGCGCACCGGCGCAGGCCTCAGCGGCTCCGACCGGGTGGAGATTACCTGGGCCAACGGCGCCATCGTCAACCAATGGCTCGAAGTGCAGGTGCTGGCCACGGCGAACACGGGCCTGGCCGCCCCCGACGTGTTCTTTTGGGGCAATCGGCTGGGCGACACCGGCGCGCCGACGGCCACCTCCTTCACCACCACCACCGCCGACGCGTCGACCATCATTGCCGGCGGTCTGGGCGGTGCCGGCGGCATCACGAACGTGCGCGATATCGACAAGAGCAATACGGTCACGGTGGCCGGCGATCGCGCGGCTGCGCTGGGTAATATCGGTGCTTTGAATCGGCTGAACGTCGGTACCGGCGGGCCGTTCGCCCCGCAGGCCAGTGCCCTGGCAAACTCCAGCGAGAGTGCGGGTAGCGGCAGCGCAAACCCCGGCGAGGCCGGCATTGCCTTCGCACTGGCTGCGCTGGCAGCCGCCCCTGCCGATCCGCAAGTTTCGCTAGGGACCGCTGCGGTGCAAGAGACCAGGAGCGTGGCGATCGATGCGCGCCATCCCAGCGTTCATGCTCTGCACCAGGCCCTGTGGTGCGGCGCGGCGATGGACGATGCGGACGACAGCGCCGAGGATTGGCGCGTGAGCGACGAGCTGGCGGAGCTGTTGGCGGGGGCGGTTTCGCTCGACGAGTAAGCCTGCGCTCGTGTCGTCGTGCAACGCGTGCTAAGTGAACCAGAAGCGCTTGCCTTGCCGGAAGGCTTCCAATCCGCGGCGCGTGCTGTCGCTGCTCATCACCGGTTGCAAGTTGCGCGCCTCGAGCGCCAACGCTTCGTCCATCGTCAGGTGCCAGCCGTTTGTAGCGCTCTGTAAATCGGCCAGCATGGCGTCGCGCGGCTGCTGGCAGATCTGTTGGGCCATCGACAGGGCACGTTCCCGGCCGCCGCCTTGCGGCGCCAACTCCCACACCAGTCCGATCTGATAGGCGCGCTCGGCGGTGATGCGCTGGCCGGTGATGATCAAGGGCAGGGCGGCGCCCCAGCCGAGCAGTCGCGGCAGATACACCGTGCCGCCGTCCACCAAGGGCACGCCCCAGCGCCGGCAGGCGACGGAGAACGTGGCTTGCGGCTCGGCCAGGCGAATGTGTCCATGACAAAACAATTCCAGACCGCCGGCGTAGGTGTAGCCCTGCGAGACGGTGATCACCGGTTTGGTTTGCACGATGCGCGTGCCGCCCATCGGCCCGCTGCGCTGTCTCTCCAGCCGGACGGCGTCCTCCGAGGCCGATCCGAGTTTCGCCAGGGACCCGAGCGCTGTCAGATCTGCGCCGGAGCAGAACGATGACTCGCCTGCGCCGCGCAAGATGGCCACGCTCAGCGTGTCGTCGTCGCGGAACTGCTGCCAGGTTTCGAGCAGCTTCTGTGCCGCGGCGCCATTGACTGCGTTGTGCACCTCGGGCCGGTTGATGACGATCTCGAGGATCGCGCCGCCGTCGACGTCGTGGCGCGTCGTCAAAACCAGGTCGGCGGTGCTCTCAACGGCGCACATGAAATCGCTCCCGGAGGAACCATTGGGCCGCGGCCGTGCCAGGCCCGGCTGCGGCCGCTGGATTGTTGGGCGCTGACACGCGACAATCTAACACGGTCGCTTGCTGGCTGGCAACAAACCACACGCTGTGACGGGACGAGGCAAATACCAACATCTCCGCCTGGAGTGACGGCAACAGCCAGAACATTTGTTTCGTTCGTGGGCTGATCGTGCAGGTACTCGGCCTGCACATGCTGTCGTTGGACACCAAGCACGTCGAGGCCAGGTGATCGCGAACGAGCGTCCGCGCCGACTACGCGGTGGACAGCCGATAGCCGACGCCCGGCTCCGTAAGCAGAAAGCGCGGGCGGGCGGGATCGGGCTCGATCTTTCGCCGCAAGTGCGCCATGTATACGCGCAGGTAGTGTGTTTCGAACACGCTCTCGGGCCCCCACACTTCCTTGAGCAACTGCCGATGCGTCAGCACCTGGCCCGCATGCTTCACCAGCGACGTGAGCAGGCGATACTCGATGGGCGTCAGATGGATTTCGCGGTCGGCCACAAAGACCTGCCGCCGCGCCAGGTCGACGCGCAGCGTGTCGAGGGTGAACACCGGTTCCGCGGGCTCTTCGGCAGCGGCCGCGTGGCGCAGCGCCACGCGTATCCGCGCCGTCAGTTCGCTCACGCCGAACGGCTTGGTCAGGTAGTCGTCGGCGCCCAGGTCCAGGGCCCGCACCTTGTCGGCCTCGCGGCCACGTGCCGAGAGCACGATAATGGGCAGCGCCGACCATTCACGCAATCGCCCGATCACTTCCAGGCCGTCCATGTCCGGCAAGCCGAGATCCAAGAGCACCAATTCGGGCCGTTCGTCCGCGGCACGCTGCAGCCCGTCGCCGCCGGTGTGCGCTTCGATCACTTCGAAGCCGAGCGTGCCCAGCGAGGCGCGCAGGAAGCGGCAGATTTCCAGTTCGTCCTCGACGACAAGTATTTTCTGAGCACCCACGATGCGCGGCTTGCCCTCTAGGCATCGAGCGGAATGGAATTGAGCGGCACGGATGATTCGGTCGCGGCCAGCGGCAGTCGCAGGCGAAACACGGAGCCGCCGCCGGGTCGATTTTCCGCCACCAGCGTGCCGCCGTGCAACTCGACGATGCCGCGGCAAATAGCCAGCCCAAGCCCCGCGCCGGGTCGCCGGCCCGACTCGCCGACGCGATAGAACTTCTCGAACACGCGCTGGAGATCTTGCGGCGGCAATCCCGCGCCCCGGTCGGCCACTTCGATCTGCAAGAAGCCCTCTGCCTCGACGGCCCGCAGCTCGATCGTGCTGTCCGGTGGAGAATACTTGGCGGCATTTTCCAGCAGGTTGACCAGCACCTGCTCCATCAGCAGATCGTCCATCGGCACGAAGGGTAAATCGGGCTGGAGGTGCGTGACGACCTGATGCTGCGTCAGCTCGCGGGAGATACGGCCTAGCGCGGCGCCGATCACTTCCTCTACGGCTTGCAGCTCCTTGTGAACTTCGAGCGCGCCGGCCTCCAGCCGCGTCATGTCCAGGAGATTGGCCACCAGGCGGTTGAGATGGATCGCCTCGCTATGGATTGATTCCAGCAATTCGCGTCGCACGTCGGGAGTGAGCGGTTCACCATTCTCCAGCAGCGTGCTGGCCCCGCCGATGATCACCGACAACGGCGTGCGCAAATCGTGCGAGACGGCGCTTAAAAGCGAGCTGCGCAACCGTTCGGTCTCCATTTGCACGCGCACCCGAGCGCCCTCGGCCGCGAGCTCCACGCGTTCTGTGGCCAGTGCGATGAGGCCGGCAAACGCTTCCAGCAAGTGGATTCGCTCTGGCCCGGCATTGCGCCAGCTGGCGTGTGGCAATACCCCCAGTACGCCCACGGTCCCCAGCGAAGCCTTGAGCGGCAAGTACAAGCCTGCGGATCCCGGCAGCGTGGCGGAGCCGTGGCCCGCCGCCTCGCCGTGATCGAACGCCCAGCGCGCCACCGCCAGCTCATGCGGTCCCGTGGCAAATCCACCGGCGTCGGCCGAGGCCGCAACCATCTGCTGCTGCGCGTCGGGAAAGAGCAACACGGCTTCGGCATCCACCGCCTCGGTCACGTGCCGCAGGGCGATTTTGGCAATCGCGTCGCGGGTGCGCGCGCCGGCCAGTTGTTGGCTGATGGCATACAGCGATGCCGTGCGGCGTTCGCGCTGCCGGGCCGATTCAACCTGAAATTGCACCCGCGCCGTCAGCGTGCTGATCAGCAGTGCCGTCGCCAGCATGACCCCAAAGGTGATGACGTACTGCGTGTCCTGCACGGCGAAGGTGAACGTGGGCGGGATGAAAAAGAAGTCGAACGCCGCCACTGCCAACACGCTGGCCAGCGCCGACGGCCCGCTGCCGTACCGCAACGCGATCGACAGCACGCCCAGCAGGTACAGCATCACCAGGTTGGTTTCGTCGAGAAAACGAGACAGCGGCCAACCGATCAACGTGCACAAAATGACGACGCCGATTGCCACCGCGTAGCCGCCACGGTACTCGGCGGCGGCGGGCGTGCGCACCACGGCGTCGGGCCGGGGGGTAGCCTCGCCGGAGATGACGTAGACATCGATCTCGCCGCATTTGCGCGTGACTTCATACACGAGCGAACCGCGCAGCCACTCTTTCCAGCGCGGCTGATGGGGTTTGCCCACGATGATCTTGCTGACGTTGCGGCTGCGCGCGTAGTGGATCAACTCGTCGGCCAGGTTCTGTCCGGACAGCGTGGCCACCTCGCCACCCAGCTCTTCCGCCAGATGGAGCGTTTGCGCCAGTCGATCCCGATCGGCAAGCGACATGCGCGCGTCGGCGGGCGTTTCCACGTGCACGGCGATCCAGGGGGCCTTGAGGCTGGTCGCCATCCGCCGCGCGGCCCGCACCAACCGGGCGGAGAAAGGGCTGGGGCCGACGCAAACCAAGAGCCGCTCCGTCACCGGCATGGTCGTCGCCATGCCGTGCGACTGGCGGAAGTCCTCCATCTGCGCGCCGACGCGTTCGGCGGCTTTGCGCAGCGCCAGCTCGCGCAGCGCGATCAAGTTGCCCTTGGCGAAGAAATTCTTGATCGCGCGCTCCGCCTGGAATGGCAAGTAGACCTTGCCTTCGCGCAACCGCTCGATCAAGTCTTCCGAGGGCAAATCGACGAGTTCCACGTCGTCGGCCTCGTCGAAGATCGAATCCGGCACCGTTTCGGCCACGGCTACCCCGGTGATCCGCGCCACGACGTCGTTGAGGCTGTCGAGATGCTGCACGTTCAGCGTGGTGTATACGCTGATGCCGGCTTCGAGCAGCCGCACGACGTCCTGCCAACGCTTGGCGTAGGTCATGCCCGGCGCATTGGTGTGTGCCAGCTCGTCAACCAGGATCAATTGCGGGCGCCGCGCCAGCGCCGCCTCCAAGTCGAACTCCAGCAGCCGCGTGCCTCGGTAGGGCACCTCTTTGCGCGCCAGCACGTCGAGGCCCAGCACCAAAGCCTGGGTCTCAGGTCGGGCGTGCGGCTCGATGTAGCCCACCAGCACGTCGAGCCCTTCGCGCGCCTGTTCGCGGGCCGCCTCGAGCATTGTGTAGGTCTTGCCCACACCGGGCGCCGCGCCGAAGAAGATCTTCAATTTGCCGCGCGCCTGGCGTGCCTCATCGGCTTGCACGCGGGCCAGCAGTCGATCGGGATCCGGCCGCTCGTCGTTCATGGGCGATTCGGTTCTCCAGAAAGCCGGCAGTGGTACTGTCCGCCAGTGCCGAGCGAGGCGCAACAGGAATTCCGCGGCTGTGGCAATTCTACGATACAACCCTCACGCCCGCCCACGGGCTGAAGCGGTGCGGGGACTGCAGGGGGCGAAAAATGTTCGCCGGCATGCGCGCGAGCAGGCAGCAAAGGGCCACGATCACTATAGGCCCCAGCGCGTCAAAATTGCGCTAAAATCGGCACGGGCGCGGGTAAACTGCACGGCTTCGCGGGGCAAGCGTGAAAACACGAGAAAGCACGCGTCAGGCGCGGGTGTCGCCCGGGCCGGCAGCCAGCGCCGCCAGTTGATGCGCCATTGGCTCCAGCACGCTCTGCCAATCGCCGATGCGCGCCTGGCGAAACAATCGCATCGTCGGATACCAGGGACTGTCGTCGCGGTCGGCCAGCCAGCGCCATTCTGCCGAGAACACGAGTGCCACCCAAACCGGCACACTGAGCGCGCCGGCCACATGCGCCGTCACCGTATCGTTGGTCACTACCAGGTCGAGGGTTTTCATCAGTGCAGCCGTGTCCATCAGCGCGCCGTGCTCGCCGTCGAGCTGATCGCCAAAGTCGAGGACTTCAAATCGATCTGCCACGGCGGCAATCTGCTCTACACCTTCCTGCTTCTGCAAGCTGACGAGGATCGTGCCGGGCACGCGCGCCAGCGCTGCAAACTCTGCCAAGGGAATCACTCGGCCGTCGCGGATGGCAACCTGGCTGCCGTGCCAATGGATGCCAATTTTGACGCCGTCGTGCGCGGCCAACCGCTGGCGCCACAAGGATTCGAGCGCGTCATCGGCGGACAGATAGGGAACGTCGGCCGGAATGCAGTCGAGCCGGGTGCCGAGGATTCGCGGCAGGCTCATCAAGGCTGCCTGGACATGACAATCACCAGGCGGCCTGTCGACAGAGGCCGCCGTTTGGAATCCGCTCGTGTGCAATAGCGGCAACAGTTGCGGCTGCACGGCCAGCGCCACCTCGCCGCCGCGCGCTTGCACTAGCGGGAGATAGCGAACGAATTGCAGTGTGTCGCCCAGTCCTTGCCCCCATTCGCTGTAGATCAAGACGCGCCGGCCGTCTAACGGCCTGCCGTCCCACTGGGGCAACGCAAAATTGCGGGCCACCCGCTTCAGCCGCCAATCGTACTGCGGCCAACCGCCATCGAAATCGCCCGCCGCCAACAGCGCCGCGCCCAGGCGAAAGCGGGGCTCGTCGCGCTCGGGATCGAGCGCGATGGCGCTGCGAAAACAGTCGGCCGCCTCGGCCAGTTTCCGTTGTGCCTGCAAGCATTGCCCCATTTGCACGAGCACGTCGACGTGCGGTGCGCGGAGTCGCAGATAGTGGCGGTACTCGGTTTCCGCCTCCGCCAAGTGCCATTGTTTGTGCAGCACGGTCGCCAGATTCAAGCGCGCGTCGGCGCTGTCCGGCTCGAACTGCAAGAAACGCCGATACTCAGCGGCGGCCTCGTCGAGCTGCTCGAGCAACTGCAGCGACACGGCCAGCGCTCCCATCGCGGCGCTGGCGTTTGGGCGGATGCTGAGCACTTCACGATGGCACGCCACCGCCTCGCTGTAGCGCCGTTGCGCTTGCAGCACGAGGCCCAGCAAGTGCCAGGCATCGGCGTGGCGACCGTCGCCGCTGAGAATCTGGCGACAGTTTTCGGCGGCCGCGAGCAAGTCGCCCGACTGCTGGCAGCGCAGCGCGTCCTGAAACAATTCGTGGTTGCTCGGCATACGCGCCCCGACAAAGAACGGCGCGGTGCACAACCCGTTGCCGCCGGGTGCGGCTCCGCCACGCCGTCAGGTGGTGGCATCATAAATGGGGCAGGGGGGGCCGATCAAGTTTGCAAGCTGGGGCCGCTCAGGCAGCCGCTCGTGTGGGCGCGGGCGCTGAAACGTCAACTGCGGCGCTGGCAGTTTGACCGTACCGGTTGCAGTAACGGTCGTGCCACTTGGCGGCCTCTGCTGCGGGAATGGTAACCGGCTGTGCCATTTGCATGGCCAGCAACACGGTGCGAGCGACATCTTCGACCATTACGGCCGCCTTGAGCGCGGCTTCTGCCGACGGTCCCCAAGTGAACACTCCGTGTTGGCCCAACAGAATGGCCGGCGCCCGATTGCGATGAGCGAGAATGGCGCGGCCGATTGCGTCGCCCTCGTTGCTGACATACGGGGTGCAAGGAATGGCGTCACCGAACTCGTCGGCGATGGCGGTCAGGCACAGCGGAATGGGCTTCAAGCAGGCCGCGAAGGCCGTGGCATGGTTGCTGTGCGTGTGCACGATGCTGCGCACGTCGCGCAGGTGCCGATAGAGAAACAAATGGTGCGGCAGGTCGACGCTGGGTCGCCTTTCGCCTCGTACCACTCGGCCGCTCTCCAAGTCAACTTCCACGATGTCGTCGGGCGAGATGCATTCGTAGTCCATGCCCGAGGGCTTGATGTATACCCGGCCGTGCTCGGGGTCCAGCACGCTGCCGTTGCCAGAATGCATCACGACCAACTGGTGCTTGGGCAGGGCCTGGTTCAAGCGACAGGTGGCAAGGCGCAGTTCGTCGTGAGGCGCGGCGGGCATGGCGGGACTCCTCAGAGGCCTGGAGGCAACTGGCCGGCAATTTGGGGAGCGGTATATAAACGCCCCGTCGCGCCGACGTCAAGGCGAGCGCCGTGCTAGCACGCGCGAGCGCGGCAGGTTGCGCTTGCGCAGCGGGCGGACCGGCGCGGGCCAATTCGCATGGCACGTTTTGTTGAAAACTGTTACCTTCCTGCTCCGCCCGCCGCTGGAAATTCCGCACGGACGCCGCCCCGCTCCCGCCCGAATCGACTCGCGCTCAGCAGTGAAAGGATTCACGATGAGTATCGCGGATCATCCGTCCCATCCCGCGCTGCGCCGCCGCTGGTTGGCTTGGTCTGCGGGCGAAGCTTCGCTCGGCGTGGCGACGCGCGTCTGCCGCCGTGCCTGGCAGGCGCTGCGGTCCGATCGGCCATTGGTCATGGGGATTGTGTGGGGCCTGGCGGCCTGGATCGTTCTGGAATTGCTATTCGTCGGCTGGGTTCACCGCAATGCCGAGGGCGTTTCGTACCGCGCCTTTCTTCCCGGCGTGATGTTGGGCCAGACCGAGGCCGAACGCGCGTCGGGCTGGCAGCCCGTGTGCAAGGTGGGCTTCGACGGCCAGCAGTACTATCGCATTTCGAACGACCTGTTGGCGCGAAAGAACCCCGCCAACGCCATGACGAACGTGATCTATCGCTATCAGCGCATTGGCATGCCGCTGATCGCCGGCTCTGTGGCTGGATTGCTGGGATACAGCGTGACGCCGCCCTTGTTGTATCACTCGCTGCAAATCGGCTTGACGTGCGTGGGGTTTGGCGCGCTGGTGTATTGGCTCGTGGCGCACCGCCTGAGTCCGGCGTACGCGCTGGGCTGGCTGCTGGCGGGCGGCACCATCAACGCGCTGTGGGTGGGCGTGGCCGATGCGCCGGGCGACGCGTTTTTTATCTTAGCCATGCTGGCGATTTTGTCGCGCCGGCTGTGGGCCTACGTGCCCCTGGCCACGTTGATGGTTCTGACGCGGGAAGGCTATGTCGCCTTCGCCTTCCCAATCTTCTTGCTCACCGCTTTGGGGCGATGCGGCTGGCAGTCGGGCACCGGCGAATGGAAGATGCTGCCCACGTTCACGTGGCGCGACGTGACCGGCTACTGGAAGCCGGTGCTGTTGACGGCGCTGCCGGGGATCATCGTCGTCGGCTGGACGTTGTTCCTGGAGGTGCAGCTGCAGACCTCGGCGCGCGAAGCGCGCAGCGATCCGAACATGCAAGGCTGGCCCTTCGTGGCCCTGGTGGAATATCTGAAACTCACGTTTCGCGACGGCAACTGGGTGCAACTTCGGCTGTTGCTGGCGAGCGCATTCACCGTGGTGGGCGTACTGCTGTTGCTGGTGCGCAACGTACGGCGGGCACCGCTGGCGCTGTTGTGCGCGGCTCCCTACCTGCTGTTGATCGCTTCGCTGGGCAACTACACCTGGGAACACTACA
This sequence comes from Pirellulales bacterium, assembly GCA_050250435.1. GTDB lineage: Bacteria > Planctomycetota > Planctomycetia > Pirellulales > PALSA-1355 > JBFWOR01. The sequence continues at coordinate 61,757 of JBFWOR010000012.1, forward strand.
TCTGCTTTTTGCGCGTGATCGGCGGCCCCATTGCGATTGGCGTGCTGCTATTGCCCTACGACAAGTCGCTCGTGCTGCGCTTCATGCTGGCCCTGCAGGCGATGGTCGGGCTGGACTTGCAAATCGAGCAGCGGCTTTTTCACTCGCGTCAGTTCTCGCCGTACCTGATCCATGAAGACGAAGGCTTTGCACCCAATCCCGCCGGCGCTCCGGACAACCCGCTGCTTACCGATTTGCGCAGCAGCGTCGAATGGACCGATGCCAAGCCGGTGTTGCGCATGGACTATCACGGCGTCTGGTCGCGCGTGCATCGCGAAGTTCGGCCGGTGACCATCGCCGTCACGAATCACTCGGATGTCACCTGGCAGCCAGGCAAAGGTCAGCATGCGATTTACCTGGGCTGCAGAATCTACGACGAGTCCGGTCAGCGCCAACTCGCCGAGCACTCCGCCATTCTCACCCAGCCCATCGCGCCCGGGGAGACAAAAAACCTCTCGGCCTACCTCGAGCTGTGGCGGCCGGGTCGCAACTACGTCGTTGAATTCTCGCTGTGGCAGGAGGGGAAAGGCTGGTTTGTGCAGACGGATGCCACGTTTGGGCGGCGCTACGAGTATCGCGTCGAATGAGGAAGCCGACGTCACAAGGCCTGGGGCAAGCGGCCGGCACGAAACCGGACCATGGCCGGCGCCGCGTCGCCGGAAGGGAAGGCGAGCACCGTGCTAGCAAACCGTGCCGCGTACGTCGGCAGCGGCCGCTCCCTTCGCAGGGGCCCAATTCGCATGGAGTGATTGTTCCAAAGCTGTTACCTTCCTGCTCCGCATCAGAGCCCCCGCACGGCTGCTGCCTCGATCCCCGCCGATTCGTCCCGCGCGCTTCGCAGTGAAAGGATTCACGATGAGTATCGCGGATCATCCGTCGCGTCCCGCGCTGGGGCATCGCGCGCCCGGCTGGTTCGCCGGCGGAGCGCCGCACACCACACCGGCCAGTAGGCTCGTCGCGGCCTGGCACGCGCTGCGGGCGAACCGCCCCTTGTTTCTAGGCATCTTGTGGGGGCTGACGGCCTGGGTCGCGCTTGAAACTGCGTTTCTCGCTTGGGCTCACCGCAATCTGGAAGGCGTCACCCAGCGGGCATTTCTGCCCGGACAGGTGTTCGGTGTTCCCGAGCGTGAGGCGGCCGCCAACTATCATCCCGTCAGCAGAGTCGGCTACGACGGGCAGTTCTACTACTGGATGTCCAACGACATCTTCGCGCGCTACGACGCGCAGCGGCACATGGACGCGCCGCTATATCGTTATCAGCGCATCGGCATTCCCATGCTGGCCGGCGGGCTGGCAACCGCGATGGGTCTCGAACTCACCCCCGCAAGGCTCTATCACACGCTGCAATTCGGCCTGACGTCGGCCGGCTTCGGAGCGCTGGTTTATTGGCTCAAACGGAACGGTCTCAATCCGGCTTACGCCCTGGGTTGGCTCATCTCGGGCGGAACGTTGCAGTCGTTGTGGCTGGGGATCCTCGACGCGCCATCCGATGCGATGTTCGTCTTCACGCTGCTGGCAGTGCTGGGAAGGCGTTTACTGTGGTACGTGCCGATCGCCACGCTCATGCTGCTGACGCGCGAGGGCTACGTTGTCTACGCCTTGGCGATGTTCCTGGCGACGGCGGCGGCGCCCCTCGTGGCCAGGGCGACCGGCGGACGCGCGCAGCGCTTCGGCTGTTTCGCCTGGCGAGACGTCGGCAACTACTGGCACGCAGTCGTGCTGGCGGCGGTGCCCGGCGTCGTAATGCTCTCGTGGACAGCGTACCTGGCAATTCATTTTCAATTGTCGCCGACGGCGGTTCGCGGCGGTTCCGATGCGACCCATTGGCCGTATTACATGATGGCGCATTACGCGGAAGTCTTTTTTCGCCGCGGCAATTGGTTTGAATTGCGGTTGCTACTGGTCAGCGGGTTCTCGCTATTGTTGATTTCGGCGCTGCTGGTCCGCGATTTTCGGCACCTGCCGGTGGCCTTGATCTGCACCGTGCCATACGTGCTCCTGACCGCGGCGCTGGGAAACATGGTGTGGGAGGCCTGGATCGGCCACATGAAAGCCAGCGGCGCGATCCTCGTCATCGGACTGTTCCTGATGCCCTTTGACAAATCCGTGTTGCTGCGATTCGTGCTGATGCTCCAAGCGGTCGTCGGAGTGGACTTGCAAACCCAGCTGCGGGTAATGGACGGGCAGTTGCTCTGCCCGCACCTCATCCACGAACAGGGCGGCCCACCCGCGGGCCCGCCGCGGGAGCCGGATAACGCGTTGCTTACCGACTTGCGCAGCAGTCTGGAATGGACGGACCGAAAGCCCCTCCGATTGGACTATCGCGGCGTATTCCTGCCGCTGCACCGCGAGGTGCGGCCGGTGACCATCGCCGTGACCAACCATACCGATGCGACCTGGCAGCCAGGTGATTGCAAACACCCGATCTGGCTCGGCTACCGGCTGCACAAAGTGGGCAGCAGCCGGGAGCTGGCCCGGCACTCGGTCGTTCTGAGCGAGCCGATCGGTCCGGGCGAAACCAAGCACGTCATCACGTTTCTCGAGCTGTGGGGTTCCAACTGCGAATTCGCCGTTGAGTTCTCCTTGTGGCAGGATGGCGTCGGTTGGTTCGCAGATGCTGATCCCAGCTTTGGCCGGCGATACAAATATCGCGTTGAGTGATGACGGAAGGCTTTGTCATGGCCCTGCGCAAGAGGCTTGCCCGAACCAGAACGCGCCTGGCGCGCGGGCTCACACACACGCAACTCTCGTATACGATCTACCGCTATCGGTACCTGGCCACCTTTGCGCTGATTGGGGTGCTGTCGATCCTGTTGGAAATCGAGCTGCTGCGCCGCGTGATGCCTTCCGACTGGCCCTGGCAACTGCGAGCGTGCGTGGCTTTCATGCTGGGCATGCTGTTCAGTTTTGCGCTCAATGCCGGCCTCAACTTTCGCGTGCCACGCGTGTACCTGCTGCAGGCCTTCTGGCGGTTCGTGATCGTCAGCGTGTTGTCGTTCGCGCTGAACATGACCGTCGTCTATGCGCTGCAGCAGTGGATTGGCGGGGCGTACGGCACGGTGCGGTTGGCCAGCGCCGGCGTGCTCTTTTTGTTAGCCTACGCCTTGCATCGCAAGTTCACGTTTGACCGCACGCGCAGCTTCGGCATTGCCGTGTATGCGTCGGCCACCGAGCGCGTGTTTCGCATCTTTCACCGCGTAGGCCGCAACTGCAATCACCTGCACGTCGACCTGGTGGACTCCACCATGGACGCCACAGCCGCACCGATCGACCTCGGGCAGATTCGCCGTGCGCGGCGCCTGTGGCCCGGCACGCCCGTGTGTCTGCACGTGATGTCGTTCTATCCGCGCCACTGGGCACAGCAAACCTGGGACGACGTCGACTGGTACTTGTTCCACATCAACGCGCACGACGACTTGGCGCAGTTGATTTTGGAATGTCGGCTGCGCGGCAAGAAGGTCGGCGTGGTGTGGCACACCACGGCCGAACTGGGCACGCTTTTGCCGCTGTTGGGTCACGTGGATTTCGTGATGGTGCTGGGAATTGCCCAGCCTGGCATGTCGGGCCAGCCCATCATGGAAGAAGCCATCCAAACGGCCGCGATGCTGGACCGGCTGCGCGAGCGCTATGGCTTTGAGGTGATTTTCGACGGTGGCGTGAATCCCGCGACGATCACGCGCATTCGCGCCAAGTACGTCGTCGCTGCCAGCGCCGTTCTGCGCGCGGCCCACCCCATTCGTTCTGCACATTGCCTGCAAACCGGTGCGCGCTATGAACCCCAAGCTGCTTAAATCGCGCGTCCAGGAATGCCTGTGGCGCGTGGCCGAGGCCGACGACGCCATTCTTTCGGCCACGCTGGCGGGCAGCTTCGTGGAAGAGGCCACGCTGGAAGGCGTCAGCGACATCGACTTGATCCTGGTGGTCGACCATTTGGATCGCGAGCGCTTTGCCCGCTGGGTGTCGGCCTTCGACAGTGCGTTGCGCGGCGAGTTGGCCGCGTGCGGCTACGGCCTGCGGATCAACCCCACGCTCGGCCCGCTCAAGTTCAATGACCCGGCCACGGCCGTGCTGCACCTGATGCTCTACTCGCGCGCAGCGCACGTGGAGCATGCGATCGCCAGCCCGTTTACGTGCTTCGATTGGCAGCGGAGCACGGTGCATTGCAAGCGATCGCTAGCGGCGGTGTTTCCGGTGTTCAACCTGCAGCCGCACCATTTCATGAGCGCCCGCCGCGGCGTGCGCGAGTATCTGCGCGATTTTCACGCCCACGTGGTTTCCTATCGCGAGCTGGATTGCACGGCGGACGGCTATCACGAGGTGAAGTGCACCAAGGCCATGAACGTGCGCGACCGACACGAATTTGCCTATCACGTGATGCGCTTCCTGATGCAGAATCTGGTGAAGCTGGTGCGGCGGGCCAACCTGGCGCTGCGCGGCGAGACGCTGCTGGGGGAATACTTCCTGATCTTTCCCGAGCGCGAGCCGGAAACGCGCCGCTTGTTTAAGGCGCTGCGCACGATGAAGCGGCGTGGCGACTTTTCCGAGCCGCTGGCCGATCTCGATCGCGAGCTGCCCGCGTTCGTCGATGGTTTCGAAGCCCAGTTCCGCCGCCGGTTCTTCACCGAGGCCACGCGGCACGTGGCGTTTCGGCACGGGCCAACGCTGCTCAATCGGGCAGCAGGCCAGGAGCGTGTGTTTCTGGGCCGCAGCGATCCGCCGCTGGCCGAGATCGACGCGCAAGCCTGGCAGTCGCTGGTCGAGCAACTGGCGGAAGTTCCGCCGGCGGCCGCGTACACGTCGCCCTTGCTGCGCTGCCGGCAATCGTTGGCGGCCGTGGCCGAGCGCTGTCCGCTGCCGGCCCTGACGTGTGATGAGCGCTTGCGCGAGATCGACTATGGCGCGCTGGAAGGGCTGACGGTCGCCAGTTCCCGCGCGACGCATGGGGGCCTGTTTGCCGCTTGGGAGCGCGGCGAAGATCCCAAGTTTCCCGGCGGCGAGAACTCGCGCGACGTTGCGCAGCGGGCCTTGGCTTTTGCCTGCCACCATTGGCAGTCTGCGCCCGGCCACTCCGTCACCTGCACGCACAACGTCGTGTTGCGCTGCCTGGTGGGCCACGTGCTGGGCCTGGAGCCGCACGAGTGGCATCGACTGGAGGTGCCGCACCTGGCGCCGATCACCTTCGTCGCGACGCGTGAGCACGGTCTGTTTGTCGATATCCCCACGGCAACGGCGCGCGTCATGTTTCAAGACTTTGCCACCTTGTCCAAAGCTGCTTGAGGAGTGCACGGTGCAACTGGTTGTCCCCATGGCCGGCGCCGGGCGTCGCTTCGCCGAGGCCGGCTACACGCTGCCCAAGCCGTTGATCCCTGTCGGCGGCATGCCGATGGTGGCCCGGGCCGTCAGCGATCTGCCGCCTGCCGATCGCATCGTGTTTGTTTGTCACCCCGATCACGTAGCCGAGTATCGCATCGACCGCACGCTGGCCGAACTGTTTCCTGGCTGCCGTATCGTGACGACGCCGGGCCTGACCGAGGGACAGGCCTGCAGCGTGCGTTTGGCCGCGGAGCATCTCGACCCCGAGCGGCCGGTGCTGGTGGCGGCCTGCGACAACACGCATGTTTACGATCGCAACCGCTGGGAGCGAATGTCGCGCGATCCGTCGATCGACGCCTTGTTGTGGACGTATCGCCGCGATCCGCGCGTGCTCGTGCGGCCCGAGTGGTACGGCTGGGCCCGGGTAGGCGACCAGCAGCAGGTGCACGAGGTTTCGGTGAAGCGGCCACTCTCCACTGCGCCGCTCGACGATCACGTGGTCAGCGGCTGCTTTTGGTTTCGCTCGGCACGGCTCATGCTGGCGGGCATTGATCGACTGGTCGCCGACAACGTCCAAGTGAACAACGAGTTCTATCTCGACTCCGTCGTCAACGTGCTCCTGGCCGAGAGCCGCCGCGTGCTGGCCTTCGAAGTGGATAAGTACATCGGCTGGGGCACGCCCGAGGATCTGGAAGACTATTTGCGCTGGCAGCGCCACTTTGGCGCCGGCACGCGAGCGGCCTGAGCCGCGGCCGACGGCGAGAACTCCGCAGGCGAAATTCAATGACTGCACACTCGATGACGCCCGGCCGTACACGACCAGCCGCGGAAGCCGCCCGACAGGTGCGCCGCTTTCTGGTCATCGGGAGTTCGAGCGTGGTCATCGACTACGCGGCCTATTGCCTGTTGGCCGGGCCGCTTGCCGTGGAGATGAACCTCGCCAAAGGAATATCCTACGTCATCGGCATGGCGTTCGGATTCGTCGGCAACAAGTATTGGACGTTCGGTTCCGCGCGGCGTAGCGCCACGGAGCCTTTCAGCTACCTCGCGCTCTATCTGGTGACGCTGGCCGTGAACATCGGCGTCAACGGCCTGGTGCTGGCCGCGCTGGGCCGCGGCGCAACGCTGCTGGCGTTTCTGGTCGCCACCGGCACCACCACGGTACTTAATTTCCTGGGCATGCGGCTGGTGACGTTTCGTCAGGGAATTTCCGCCCGGCTGGAGCGCGAGGAGGCGGTTCAACAATCCCGGGCTGAGCCCGTTAAATTACGTGCCGCTGGCGTCTCGCCGGTGGAAAACAACGCCAACTTAGGCACTGCCAGGATGCCAGTGGCACCCAAGACGCCGTCTGCCGCGCGGCCAAAATCAGAGGTCCGGAAAATCGCCTGAGGGTAACCGCCCATGCTTGCAATCGCACACCGCATCAATACGAGTGAACAATTGCGGGCCACTCCGCCCGAGTACGGCGTGGAGATCGACGTGCGCGACCGTGGCGACCGGCTCATTCTGGAGCACGATCCGTTTAGCGACGGCGAAGATTTCGAACAGTGGCTGGCCGGCTATCGGCACGCGCTGTTGATTTTGAACATCAAGAGCGAGCGCATCGAGCACCGCGTGCTGGAGTTGGTCCATCGGCACCACATCGAAAACTACTTTTTGCTCGATTCTTCGTTCCCGATGATCCGCCGCCTGGTGAGCGAGGGCGAGCGGCGGATTGCCGTGCGCTTTTCCGAATTCGAGCCGGTCGAGTCGGCCCTGGCGCTCGCCGGCAGCGTGGACTGGGTGTGGATCGATTGCTTTATGCGCATGCCGCTTTCGCCAAATACGTATGAGCGGCTGCGTGCCTCGTTCAAGTTGTGCGCCGTCTCGCCGGAGTTGCAGGGCCGCGGCGTGGACGCGATCGCCGCATATGCCGAGTTGCTGCGGCCTTACCCGGTTGACGCGGTGTGCACCAAACGGCCGGATCTGTGGCAGGCTGCCCTTGAAGGCGCGCCGCAACGCGGCGCTGCCGTCGACACGTTTGCGTGGGAGCGCGCGGCATGACGTCAGTCCGCTTCGCCCAAACCATCGATGGCCCGAAAACCCTCGCCGACGAGTTGATACAGCCGCCACCGCGCGCAGCGATACGCACCGACGGGCGGATGCGCACCCAGCGCGCTCCAGACCGCCGGCCAATCTGCCGGCCGGATCGACGCGATGGTCAAGTGCGGTTCCCAGCCGTCGCCGACGTAGGGAAAGCCGAAGCGCTCAACGCACGCGCGCTGCTCGTCGGTGAGCTGCGCCAGGCGCGGCTCGATGCGCCGCCGCGTGAGTGCCACGTCGTGCAGCGGCGCCAACAGCTCGATCGCTTCGGTTTGCCGGTTGCGCAGGCGGTGCTTGTCGCCGGCGGCCAAATCACAAATCAGCGTGTTGCTGCCGGTCAGCGCGTCGGCCTCGAACACGTGCCAGCCGATCAGTTGCACGTCGATCGGCTCGTGGCGCCGCGCAAATTGCCGCCACTGCGCAACGACTTCATCGACGGCGCGAAAGGCGGCCAGATACACCGTCAGGTGCGGCGCATCGCCCAGATATTGCTGCTCGCCCACGAGCGTGCGCGTTTCGTGCTTGTAGCCTTGGATGAGCGCGGCCAGCCGCGCATCGGGCTCGAGTGCGGCAAAGATGATCGCCCCTTGTTCGGCCCGCGACATGGTTCACGCTCCATGGGAAATCTCAGCAACTAACTTAGCGGCCACGGAACACAACCTCCAAGAGCGCCCTGATGACACTCAACGACAAGCAGCTATCGATCGTCGTTCCCTGCTACAACGAGGCGCGCAATTTGCCTGCGCTGCTGGCGCGGTTCCGCGAGGTGCTGACCGATCGCCATGACACGGAGCTGGTGCTGGTGAACAATGGTTCGCGCGATCACTCGGCCCTGGTGCTGGCCTGCGAGCTGGACAAGCCGGAAAATCGTTTCGCCTGGGTAGTCAACGTGCCCGTCAACCAAGGCTACGGTTTTGGCATCCTCTCCGGGTTGCGTGAAGCGGCGGGCGAGTACTTCGCCTGGACACACGCCGATTTGCAGACCGACCCGGCCGACGTGCTGTTGGGCTTCGCGCGCCTGCTGGCCGAGCCGAAGCCAGCCACGTGCCTGGTGCGCGGACGCCGCGTGGGCCGGCCACTGGTGGATCGGGCTTTCACCGTGGGCATGGGCTGGGTAGCGTCGGCGGCACTGGCCACGCCGCTGGTCGACATCAACGCGCAGCCCAAGATCTTTCATCGGGGCTTGCTCGAGAAGATGGGCGACGCCCCCTGGGACTTCTCACTCGATCTCTATCTGCTGTACCTGGCGGAGCGGCAAGGACTCAAGGTGATCGAGCAGCCGGTGCAATTCGGACTGCGCAAGCACGGCGAAGCAAAAGGCGGCGGCTCGTTGCGCGGCAAGGCGCGGCTCACCCGCCGCACGCTCCAGTACATCTTCCGCCTGCGCCGGCAGCTGCGGGCGGCGTGAGTTCGTGCGCACCGGCGTTGCTCGCGTGCCCCCCGTCGTGTCGCCGCTTGCGTGAGCGCGCGGCGCGTTCGATAATGATCCGCGCGCCATCACCACGCCACTCCGGTCCCTGACCACTGAGCCCTGACCCCTGATTTCATGACGTCCGTCGCTCCGATCGAACGTTTGGATTCGCCGCGTTATGAACAAGCGCGCGTGGCCGTCGGCCGCGCATTTTGCGACTACCCGCTCATGGTCTACGTCGCGCCCGAGGTGGCCCGGCGTGCGCCGGCGGTGACGACGCTCTACGGCGCGATCCTCTGGGATGCCTTCCGGTGGGGTGAAGTGCACGTGACGCCGGATGTGGTCGGCGTGTGTGCCTGGCTGCCGCCGGAGAAGTCCGTGCCGACGTTCTGGCGGCAGGTGCGCTCCGGCATGTTGGCGCTGCCGTTCGATTTCGGCTGGCGTGCCTTTCGCACGCTGTCGCTGTATGGCGACGCGGCGGCCAAATTGCACCACGATTACGCGCCCATGCCGCACTACTATCTGGCTGCCATCGGCGTGGTGCCCCAGCGGCAAGGTCAGGGTATCGGCAGCGCGGTGATGCAGCCCATGCTCGGCCGGGCCGACGACCAGAAAGTCCACTGCTGGCTCGACACGCACAAAGAAGAAAACGTGCGTCTCTATCAGCGACACGGTTTCGAGGTCTCGCAAAAGGTGGATCTGGCCGGCCACCCCGTGCCGGTGTGGGGTATGTTGCGCAGGCCGCGCTGACACAGAGTGGCGATCAGGTGCCACTGGCGGCGATCGGGTCCCATTGGCGTCTCGCCAGTGCTCGTCCTACATGGGCAAGTTGCCCCTGCCACCGGATACCCCGTGCGCCCAGAATCTCAATCGCGGGTGTACGAGTACGAACCGCCACGTGGACTCAGTCCGCAGAGGGCCGGTTATGACGACCGCGCAAGCGCGGCGACGTGTTGGCCGTGCCGGGGCGGAAAAGTGTCGGACCATTGCAAATCGACACAAGCCGGGGCCCCAGGCGCACTGATCTAGGTTTGTAGTGCGGCGGTGCGCGCCGGCCAGGTCCATTGGGCCCGCGGCCCATCCGCGACGGCTGGCGGGGCAGGAGCTGCGTTCTGCGGGCAGTTTGCGGCCCGACCTGCGACCCGGGTGCGCACTGCAATCCGCGCGACAACGTTTCTTCGGGAGGTGCTGGTCATGCGACGGCGAGCGATTGTATCGATTCTGGCGGCCTGCGCGGCGTCGACCCTGCTGGGGCCTCAGCCGGCGCGGGCGCAGTTGCCCGCAAGCTTCGTTGCCAACTACGCGCGGGCGCTCGACGCAATGAAGACAGCCTATGCCCAAGCGACGGTGGAAGGCACCGTGAAGCAAGAGAACCTGGTGGCCCGCACGTCGCAGGATCGGAGTTTCACCTTGCGAATTTCCGGCAACTGGTTTCGCCTCGATGCCACCACGACGGCCCAAGTGGGAACCAAAGCGGTCGTCGGCGGCATGGACACCGTGCTGGCCACGCCGGACGCCTCGCTGCAGGGTTATCAGGAACCGAACACGCAGCGAATGTCGAACAAGATGAAGGAGTACACCTACGACGACTCGCGCGTGGCCATCGACCGGCTCATCCCGCTGGCGTTCCCATACTCCCTGGGCACGCAGGGCACGATTCTCGACATGCTGCGCTCCGGCGGCGTGACCATCACCAGCTTCAAGACCGGCTCCCGCGACGGCGAGCGCATGATTCAGATCAAGTACGATCAGCAGGTGAGTCCGGACGGGCAGTACGGTCCGTGGAAATGTTCGCTGCTCCTGGCGCCCGACCAGGGCTATACGCTGCGCGACTACGAGTGGACCGCGGGCTTCGGCTCACAGCGGGTGAGCGTGCGCGGATCGCTCAGCTATAGCGTCGACTCGAAGGGCGTGCCTCTGCTGGAGAGTTTCTCGCGCACCGATCTGCGCGGCTCCAGTCCCATTTCCAAGCAGAGTCTGAGCATCTCGAAGTTCGACACCGAGCAGCCGACCCTGATCGAGTTCCGGGCGGACGGGTTTTAGCGCTCGCTTGACGTCGATCTCGACGAGTCAGGCAAATCGCCCTCGCTCGCGCTTCGGGCTTGTGGGTGCCAACCGCGCACGCATGTCACCCTCGCTAGCGGTTCGGTCCTATGAGTTCCGGGACAGCGCCAGCGCCTTATCGATTCGCGCCAGGCACGTCGCCTGGCCGAGAATCTCCAGGCAATCATAGAGCCCCGGGCCAACCGGCTTGCCGGTCGTCGCCACGCGCAGCGCGTGAATGATGTCGCCCGTCTTGATTTCCTTGCGGGCCACGAAATGGTGCAGTGCTTGCTCCAGATGCGGCACGTCGAACGGTTCGACCTTGGCCAGAACTGCGCGAAACTCGGTCAATAGCTCCGCCGCGCCTGGTTTCCGCAGGTTCTTGTCGAGCGCGGCCTGGTCGTAGGCCAGATTCTCGACAAAGAAGAAGTCGGCATAGGCCAAGATATCGCCGAACACTTTCAGCCGATCGCCGGCGGCCTCGATGATCCGCGTGAGCTTGGGCCCAACTTCGCACGGCGCCGGCTTGGGCACCAGCCCCGCCTGCTGCAGATACTCGAGCATCCGCGCCACGCGCTGCTTGAGCGGCAGCTCTTGCATGTAGTGGTCTTGAAAGGCCCACAGCTTCTTGGGATCGAAGCTGGCCGGCGCCTTGGTCACGCGCTCGAGCGAAAAATTGTCGATCATCGTCTGGCGGCTCATGAACTCCGTCTTGTCGTCGAGCGACCAGCCCAACAGCATCAGGTAGTTGATGATTGCATCGGGCAAGTAGCCGACCTGCTCGTAGAAATCGACGATCACCGGATTGAACGTCTCGGCGCTGGTGCCCAGGCCCAGCTGGCGCGCGATGGCCACGCCGTGCTCGTTCACCAGCGCGAAGTCGCGGTTTTTCAGATACTTGTCGAGCTTGCGCTTGCTCAACTTGTTCTTGCTGCCCGGCTCAGCCACGTACGGCAGGTGGGCGTAGGCCGGCAGCGGATAGTCCAGCGACTGGGCGATAAAGATCTGCCGCGGCGTGTTCGAGAGGTGCTCTTCGGCCCGAATGACGTGCGAAATTTGAAAATCGAAATCGTCGACCACGCTGGCCAGGTGATACAGGCAGGTGCCGTCGGCACGCTGGACCACGTGGTCCTGCTCGCGGGCCCATTCGAACTCCACTTGTCCGCGCACCAGATCGTCGATCACCAGCTTGCCGTCGCGCGGCATTTTCAGGCGCACGACCGCTTGTCGGCCCTCGGCGGCGAACGCGGCCTGCTGCTGGGGCGTCTCGGCCATCCAGCGGCGGCTGTACAAGAACGGCCGCTTCTCGGCTTGCGCCGCCTCGCGCTCGGCCTGAATCTCCGCGGGCGTGGCAAAGTCGCGGTACGCGAACCCGCCGGCCAGCAGCTTCTCGACGGCGGCCTGGTAGCGGCCCAAGCGCTGCGACTGGTAGTAGGGCGCGTACGGCCCGCCCACCTCGGGTCCTTCGTCCCAAACGATGCCCAGCCAACGAAAGCCGTGCAAAATGGGCGCGAGCGCGGCGTCGACATTGCGCTCGGCATCGGTGTCGTCAATGCGCAGCAAGAACTGGCCGCCGTGGCGCCGCGCAAAGAGCCAATTGAAAAGCGCCGTCCGCACGCCGCCAATGTGCAAATAGCCGGTCGGGCTGGGCGCGAAACGGGTGCGAACGGGTCGTTGGGTGGGGTCGTTCATCGTCTGTCAATCGAGGGACATGGCGCAGGGCCAATTATGGAGCATTGGCGGGCCGCCGTGAATGGGAAATGCGCTGCTGCGGCGAGAAGCTGATGCAAAACTGATTTCCGGTGCCACAGTAGCCCGTTCGCGCGGCTGGGTGTCGATCAAAAAGCGGTCAGCGAATCCGTTCCTACGCGCTCGGCGGCGGCGATTTCGGCAATTGCGAAATCATGCCGACCAGAAAGTTCGCCAGCCGCTCGGACGCGACGAGGGCGTCTTCCTTCAACTGCCACATGTCCTTGATGCTCGACGGCCGGCGCAGGATGGCCCCCGCGGCGGCACCCAATCTTCCGGCGGTGCTGGTGCGCTTCACGAGGTTGTCGATGTCTTTGGGCAGTGCGCGGCCCACAGCGTCGCTGATGATCCGCACGGCGAGGAAGCGCGTGCCCTCCTCGCGGCATACGTCGGCCACGGCCAGCGACTCCATGTCGACCGCCAGCGCGCCGTGCCGTTCACCTAATGCCAGCTTCTCGTTGGGCTCGCGTACGATGTGCTCCACGGTCACAAGGCTGCCGACGTGCAGATGGCGCTCCGCGGCGATCGCCGCGCGGTCGAGCTTCAGATCGAGCTCCAGTCGCCGGCCCGTCGCGTCGACGATCTGGTCCACCAGCAGGATATCGCCTTGCGCCAGGTCGGGGTGCAGCCCACCGGCAAAACCGGCCGAGATCACCCACTGCGGCCGATGTCCTTCGATCAGCGCCCGCGTGGCGTGTGCCGCTGCTTTTTGGCCGACGCCAGTTTCGACGACGATCAGCCGCCGGCCCTCGAGCCCGCCCTCGCGCGCGGTGAAGCCCGCGCCCTCGATGCGGATGACCCCGTGGAGTCGATCGATCAGTCCGCCGGCTTCAATACCCAGCGCAAACACCAGGCCCACGTGACACGTTTCGCGGGCTCGCGTGGGCGGTTGCTCGGCGTGGGCCGGCTCCGCTTGCGCGGCGGCACCAGCCGCGGCTTGCATCGCGGCGGTGCGCATTTTGGCCTGCGCTTGTCCCAGGAGCCAGTTTCGAACGAGTGCCTGCCACATTGACGGTCTATTGTAGTCGACCGTCGACTGCCGGGGCACCGGGCCGGTGATGTAGCCGGATGTGCCTCAGCGGAGTGTGTTACCAACTAATGCGGCAGCGTGGTGGGCGGTGACTCGGCCGCGACCGGCCCCATGGCTTCGACCAGCTCGGGCGTCACAAGAAAGATGGTTTCCACCTCGCTCTGCACGATCGACTCGGCGTGCGTCTTTTCGTCCACCTGCCTGGTTTGTCGTTGCTGGGTGAGACCGGCGATCACGGCGGTCTGGCCAAAGCGCATCTCCAGGCCCGTGTCGACTTCAACGGCACGAATACCAGGCACTGCATTGCCATCGACCACGACATCCAACGAGGGATCGAGATGGGCCACGCGGGCTCGAATTTCGAGTTTCAGCCGGCCATCTTCCTGCAGGATGGGCAACAGATGCACCTCCGTGCCGAAGGTGCGATAGCGGACTTCGCCGCGCTGGTCGCGCGGCGTGGCGATCTCGCCGCCGGTCGCGTACGTGGCCGGACGACCATTGACGGTCACGAGGCTCGGCTCGGCCAGTACCTTGACGAGGTTCTCTTGCTGGAGTGCTTTGAGCAGCGCGGCCACTCCCTGGCGCTCATCGCAACCGAGGCGCAGCGTCTCGCGCGACGCTTCGTCCTTGCCGTCCATGCCTAAGATTGCCTGCCAGGCTGAGGCGGAGTTGTTCCCGCCGAGATGGCAGTCAAAACCCAACTCACGCAATTTCGAACGCGACAGTTCGATCGCCTTCACTTTCACCAGGATCTGATTCGCACGCTGCTGTGCCTGACGCAATGCTTGAATCTCGCGCTTGAGTTTCTCTAATTCAGCCAGCTTGTCGGCCAGTAGCCTGTCGCGCAGGCGATCGGCCTGTTGGCGTATGCGGACCGCGTCGTCGGTGAGCCCGGCCGCTTCCAAGTGTTCGGCCGCCTGCAACAGGTGGTTGTGCTTGTCGCTCACGCCTGCGTTCGCGGCATGGTCATACGGATTGACCGGCAGCGGAGGCGGATTCAGCGGCGATTGCGGCGGCGCGTACGGCGGGGCCACGGCTTGCGGCGCCGCAGGATAGGGCTGCGGCGCCGGAGCGTACGGCTGGTATGGATTCGTTGGAATTTGCGGCGGTGCTTGCGGCCCGTCGGCCGTGGCAATCGTTTTCGGAAAGGCGAGGATTAAGAACGCGCAGACGAACCAGCGCATGGCGCACCTCCTTGTGTGAATCGAACGACTGTCGCACGCATCGGCCCGGTGCCGCGTTCCTTCCACTGGCGAGACGCCAGTGCCACCCAGAGCACATGTTGTCTGGTGCCACTGGCATCTTGCCAGTGCTCAGGTTACCGCAACTCCACTGGCGAGACGCCAGTGCCACCCTGCACCCGGCCCAGCTATGCCAACTGCCACAGGGCCATCTTCAGCGTGTCGCCCAGGCGGCGATTCACGCCCAGGACGGCAGCCGGCTCGAAGCCGCAGTGCACCATGCAGTGCTCGCAGCGCGGGTCGTTGCCGCGGCCGAGCTTGTCCCAGTCGGTCTTCTCCATCAGGTCACTGTGGGACTTGTAGTGCCCGTCGGTGATCAGGTAGCAGGGCCCCTTCCAGCCGGCAACGTTGCGCGTGGGATTGGCCCAAGCCGCGCAGCGCAGCTCGCGCTCGCCGCGCAAGAACTCGAGGTAGATGGGCGAGGTATTCAGCCGGTGCGATCGCAGCAGCCGCTTGGCCTCGCGAAACTTCTCGTGCACGTCCTCGCGCGTCATGAAGATCTGTTGCGCGCCCAGCGGATTGGTCTCCTGCACGGCGGCATAGCCGTAGGCCGGCGACATCATGAAGCCATCCACGCCCAGCTCGGTCAGGTAGTCCAACAGCACGGCGATCTCGTGCATGTCGGTCTCTTTGTAGATCGTGGTGTTGGAGCACACCAGAAAGCCGGCCGCCTTGGCCGCCTTGATGCCTTCGATCGCCTCGGCAAACACGCCGCTGCGCTCCACGGCCAGGTCGTGCGTGGCTTCCATGCCGTCTAAGTGCACGTTCCAGAAAAAGCGGCTGCTGGGCTTGAATCCCGCCAGCTTCTTCCGGGTGAACATGCCGTTGGTGCACAGGTAGATGTGTTTCTTGCGTTCCAATATCTTGGCCACCAGCTCTTCGATGGCGGGATAGATCATCGGCTCGCCGCCGCAAATGCTCACGCACGGCGCGCCGCACTCGTCGACCGCGGCCAGGCATTCGTCGACCGTGAGCTTGTCTTTGATGGTCGTCGCGTATTCGCGAATACGGCCGCAGCCCGTGCACGTCAGGTTGCAGGCGTGCAGCGGCTCGAGCATCAGCACCAGCGGAAATTTCTTCTCGCCGGCCAGCTTCTTGCGGAGCAAGTAGCTGGTCATGGTGCGGGTCAGCGAAAAAGGAAAACGCATCCTGTCGTCTCCTGTAACGGCGGCCGTTGCGCGCCGAGAGTTCTAGCCGCCGGTGTCCATGCCCGACGCGGCCCGGTTGGCGCTGGCCACGGCCGACGCCCACTTCGACAACGCCAGCAGTGGAAAATAGATCGGATAATAGTGATAGCGCAAGTAAAACACCTGCGGGAAGCCGGTGCCGGTGAACTCGGGCTCGTCCCAGGTGCCGTCATCGCGCTGCGTGGACAAGAGATACTCGACGCCGCGCGCCACTGCCGAATGGGCCACATAGCCGGCCGCCATGATGCCCAGCAGGGCCCAGGCCGTTTGCGAGGCGGTCACGGGTCCGCGGCCACGCAGCTCGGGCCTGGCGTAGCTCTCTGGCGATTCTCCCCAGCCGCCCGACGCCTGCTGGTGTTCCAGCAGCCAGTTCACGCCGGCGACGACCGATTTGTCGTTCCACGGCACGCCCACGGCCGCCAGTCCCACCAGCGTCTGCCAGGTGCCGTAGATGTAATTTACGCCCCAGCGGCCGAACCAACTGCCGTCAGGTTCCTGCGTGGCGCGAATGTATTCCACGGCCCGTTCGATTGCCGGCTCGCCCAAGCGCCGTCCCAATATGCCGAACATTTCCAAAACGCGGCCGGTCAAGTCGGGCGTGCTGGGATCGATCATGGCGTTGTGATCGGCAAACGGCACGTGACACAAGAACTCGGCGTCGTTGTCGCGATCGAACGCGCCCCAGCCGCCGTCGCGGTTCTGCATTGCCAGCACCCAGTTGACCGCGCGCTCGGTGGCGGCGGCCAGGCGATCGAGCCGTGTGATGTGCCGCAGCGCATCGCCCTGGCTCACGTGTTGCCGGTAGTCGACCAGCTGCACTTCCGGTCCGCGCGGATCGGCCGTGCGCCCAGGATGCTGCATCTGCTCCGCCAGCGCCATCACCACCATGGTCGTGTCGTCGACGTCGGGATAGAACTCGTTGGCATACTCGAAGCACCAGCCGCCGGGCTCCGCTTCGACCGTGGCCGCCCAATCGCCCCGGCGCGTCACTTCGTTTGCCAACAGCCAATCCACGGCGCGGCGTGCAGCAGCGTGCTCGGCTTTCATTCCCGCGGCCGTCAGGCCCCGCAGCGCGATCGCCGTGTCCCACACCGGCGATTTGCAAGGCTGCACACGCACGGTCTGGTCGTCCTCGATCATCAGCCCGCGCAGCCGCTGGAGGCAATACAGCATGGCCGGGCTGTCGTCGGCATAGTTCAGCGCGCGCAGCGCGACGATGCTCCACACCATGGGCGGAAAGATCGCGCCCAATCCGTCGCTGCCGGCAAACCGCTCGAGCGTCCAATTCTCCGCCGCCTTCAAGGCCCGCTTGCGCAGCGGCAGCCAATCGTGCCGCTGGCAGAACTTCAGACCTCGATCGATCGTGCGAAAGAACGTGTCCCAGCTCAACCAGCCTGCGCTGCGGGCAGCGCCCGGAGCGCGCAAAGCCGGCCAACGCTCGGGCGGGGCGAGAAATAATTCGGAAATGCCCAGCCGCTCCTCGAGCGCGGCCACCGGCCGCAAGGCCGACACGATTGACAGCGGCACGATGATCGTCCGCGACCAGGCACTCACTTTGTACAGATTGATCGGCGCCCAGCGCGGCAACAGCACGGCCTCCGGCGGCACGGCCGGGCAGTGCGCGTAATCGATCTGGCCCAAGAGCGCCAGGTAAAACCGCGTGAAGCTGTTTACGACGTCGGCCCCGCCGTGCGCGCGGATGGCGGTTCGGGCCCGCTGCATCGGCTCGCTCTGGGGATCTTGCCCGGTGAGCTTGAGCGCGAAATAGGCCTTCACACTGACGCTGATATCGAGCGGCCCGCCGGGGTAGGTGGTCCAGCCGCCGTCCGGGCATTGGTTGCGCAGCAAGTAGGCGGCCGCCTTGCGCGCGACCTCGGTTTGATGCTGGCCGAGAAACGCCAGCAACAATACATACTCGCTTTCGAGGATGGTGTCGCCTTGCAGCTCGGCGCACCAATGGCCGTCGGTATGCTGCTCTTCAACAAGCCACGAGCGCGTGCGCACGAGCGCGCGCTCCAGTTCCCAAGGCAGCGCTCCGACTGCATGCGAAGAGAATCCGCTGGCCGGCGGCAAACCAGAATCGACGTCCGGTTCGCCTGCGGCGTGCACACGCCGATTTGGTCTCATACCAGCACTTCCTGAAAGCTTCCCTGCCGCGAACCGTCCTTGATTCGCTATGCCCGGCAAGACGCACCGGAAAACACAGCTTAGGCCATGTCGCCATACCGGGCAAGGTCACTGGCGATCTCCGTCAGCGGCGCGCTTTGGAGAAGCTGGCAGTACGCGATAGAGCTCGTTCGGATTGCCCTCGATCAACGGCAATCGTGCTAGCACGCCGGCCTCGACGAGCGGCGCGAACACCGCCGGTTCGATGAACGGTGTGATGCCGTAGTTGCCGGGCGAACGGTAACGCTGCACTTCGCGCCAGTTGACATAGATGTGCGAGATGTGGCGCTGGGCCAGCGCGCGGCGCACTGCTTCGGGCGAGCGGTCGCGCGCGATTTCTTCCAGCGCGCTGGCGTCGAACACGGTGCTGTAGATCGACGGCACTTCCAGGTCGAACGGTTGCGCGTCGCCCACCAGCAACACGCCGCTCACCTCTGCCGCGTGATCGTTGAGATATAAGTGCCATGG
The DNA here is from genome assembly GCA_050250435.1 of Pirellulales bacterium. Lineage (GTDB taxonomy): Bacteria > Planctomycetota > Planctomycetia > Pirellulales > PALSA-1355 > JBFWOR01. The sequence goes on from JBFWOR010000012.1 coordinate 80,486, forward strand.
ATCGACGCGCAGCGGATCGCGCCGCAGCACGGCGAGCGATTCGAGATAGTGATTGTCGCCCAGCACTCCGGATGTGATGGTGACGAAATTTGCCGCCAGCATGGCGACCAGGAACGCGATGAATGGCAATCGCCAGCCGCGCGCCGTCGTCCACGTGGCTCCAAGGCCCGCCAGCAACGCCACGATTGGCAACATGGGAATCCAAAAGCGATCGATGCGGTGCGTAAAGCACCACCACACTACGAACACATAACCACAATACGCCGCCAGCCACCACGCGAGCCTGCTCCGCCAGGTGAGCACACCCAACGCGGCCAGCGGCATCAGCAGCGGACTGAGCCAGGGGCTGGACAGTACTACCTCGCTCGCGCGACGCGCGAAGTCGGCGGGATCGAAATTCGGCGGATCGTGCACGGCCCGCCACTGGGCGTTGTTTTCGAGCGTGCGGGTGACGCCCCCGAACAGCTCGTAGGCCAGCGGATAGACCGGGTTGCCGGTGAACGCGGCGTTCTTGGCCAGCCACAGCCCGCAGCCTAGGACTACGAACGCCAGAAACGCCAGCAGCGGACGAAGCCGGGCGATCCCAGGCGGTGTGAAGCCTTGCCGCAGCGAAGCGTACGCGATCCACCCGGCCAGCGGCACCACACAAAACACGACGGCCGGATACTTGGTCGACACCGCGCCGCCGGCCAGGAAGCCGGCCAGCCACAACAAGCGATGGGCGCGGGCGTCGGCTCCATGGCGTTGCTGCCACAAGAGCACTGCCACGAGCGCGGCCAGCCAATAAAACGCAAATGCACCCTCCACCAGTCCCTGCATGGAAACCAGCGCGATCCAGGGGATGGAGATGTACACGAGCGCTGCGACGACGCCGGCGTCGCGTGTCGCGACCCGCCGACCGGCGGCCACAAGCAACAGCGCCGCCAGCGGCGCGAACGACGCGATCAGCACTTTGCCCACGAGGGCGCCGGTCCACCCGTCGCGCGCGGCGATCATGCCCAGCAGGCTGAGCATCTCGGTGCCCAGCGGCATGTTGGCGTACACGTTGTGCGGCAGGAAGGTAACGCGTCCTTGCTCGAAGAACTCCTTGGGCGCTTGCAGGTGATACTCGCGCACGTCGAAGTCGACCGGCGGCAGCATGGCGCCCAGAAAGATGACGACCACAAACGGCGCCGCCAGCCACAGGAGCGCGCTTGTGTATTGGGCAGCCCCCGGCTCGGCCGGGGAATTCTTTGTTTCGACACGCCGTTGCGCGGCTTGCGACTCGCCTCGCCCGCGCCACGCCATCGCGCCCGCCGCGATCAACACGGCCGTGCCGATCGCCGCATACACGTCGGGCCGCATCACGCCGCACAAACCGAGCGCGAGCGTCGCCAGGCTCACGAGATTCAAGCCGACTCCCGCCGCGAATACGAATGCCTCCAAGCGCGTGAGCAGGCCATCGAGCCGCGCGGAGCGTAGCGCCATCCAACCAGCCGCCAGCGCGACGCCAAAAATGGCGCCTGCCGTCAGGAGAATGGCGGCCCGTTCGCCCAGCGATTGCCAGGAGGCGCCGGCCAGCCAGGTGTTCACCAGCTCGTCGGGAATCACCAGCGCCGCCAGCACGTGGATGCGGCGCAGCACGTTGCCGGCCGCGTCGCGGGCACCGGCAATCGGCGCCGCGTAAAACATCACAACGTACGCGGCGATGCCGAGCCACGCCAGCGCGATCACCCAGGTCTGCGTCGCGCTCGTGGCGTCGACCCATCCTGGCTGCGATCGGCCGCCCCGTCCTTCGGCACGCAAACTGCGCTGCGACACAATCGGGCACTCCGCAACCTGGGATGAGAACCGGCGGATTCCTGGGATCGATTCAGGGGCCACTGGGATGTGGGCCGCGAGACTCACCCCCCAAGGCCCGTTTGCAAGCTACGATTATCTAGCTAGATTGGCCTCATTCGGCACGCAACGCCGCACGCCCGGCGAACGCCGGGGCCGCGTTGCCAGCCCCGAGATCGCCGCCCGCCGCGTCCACCGCATTCCTTACTGATCATACCATCCACCGCCGCCGGCCGGGGATGGCACGAACCCCACGCAAGGTCAGCCCCAGAGCCATCGCCCCATGACGCGCACCGACAAGCTGCAAGGAATCTTCACGCCCAACATCGTGCCGCTCGATGCGCGCGGCGATATCAACGAGCCGGAGCTGCGCCGCTATACCGATTGGCTGATCGAGCGCGGCGTGCACGGGCTGTATCCCAACGGTTCGACCGGCGAGTTCACGCGCTTCACGCAGGAGGAGCGGCGGCGGGTGATTGCCATCATGGCCGATCAGACGCGCGGCCGCGTGCCCATCCTGGCCGGCGCGGCCGAAGCCAACACGCGCGAAACCATCTCCGCCTGCGAATACTATCACGCGCTCGGCGTGCGGGCCGTGGCCATCGTCTCGCCCTACTACTACAAGCTCAGCCCGGCGGCCGTGTACGCGTATTTCAAAGAGATCGCCGATTACTCGCCGATCGACATCACGCTGTACAACATTCCCATGTTCGCCTCGCCGATCGACGTGCCCACGGTGGCCCGTCTGGCCGACGAGTGTCCGCGGGTGGTGGCGATCAAAGATTCGTCCGGCGACGTGCCGCACATGATTCGCATGATTCAGGCGGTGCGGCCGCATCGGCCGGAGTTCGCCTTCCTGACCGGCTGGGATGCGGCGCTAATGCCCATGCTCTTGATCGGCTGCGACGGCGGCACGAATGCCACCAGCGGCGTCGTGCCCGAGATCATGCGCAAGCTGTACGACCTGACGCTGGCGCACCGCATCGACGAGGCCCGCGAGCTGCAATACAAGGTGGTGACGCTGTTCGACACCATGCTCTACTCGGCCGACTTTCCCGAGGGCTTTCGCATGGCGCTCAAGTTGCGCGGCATCGAGCCGGGCGCGGGCCGGCAGCCCTATTCCCGCGAGCAGCACCTGCACATGGAGACGATCTCCAACGCGCTGGCCTGCCTGCTGGCCGAGGAAGGCTTTGCCGACGAACCCGTGGGCGGCTGTCCGACGGGCGCGCAAAAAGTCGATCCCGACCAGGTCAGCCGCATCGTGCAAGGCGTGCTGGCCGAGCTGAAGCAGCGCGGCCTGGCGTAGGGAACAGGCTGGAGGACGGAGGCTGGGGGCTGGAGGACGGAGATGGACCACACTGACCCGAAACGCCATGCGAGGGTGACTGCGTGTGCCACTGGCGGCTCGAAGAGGCACCCGTGCGGTCGTCGTGCAACACTAGGTTAGAACTTTCGCGGTAGCACACCCGGTTTCGTTCGCCTTCGATGTCCACTACTTCGCCTCACGTTTCGCTGGCCTTGCTCGAGATTGGCAACTTGGCGCCGGCCCTGCTCGTGGCCGATCGCTGCGCGAAGGCGGCCGGCGTGCGCATCCTGGGCATTGAGAGCGCCGACAGCGCCGCGCAGTGCATCAAACTGATTGGCACGAGCGGCGACGTACGCGAGGCCGGCGAGGTGGGACTGTCGCTGGCGCGGCAGATGGGCACCACGGCGGAGCTCGTGGTGATGGCCGCACCGCGGGCTGCTACACGACAGCTGGCCGCCGCGCCGCCCGTTTACAACCCGCTTTTGGAAATCTATGACGCCCGAGTTCCCCGAGAAGATTCGCAGGACCACGACATGAGCAAACAAGTATCCGACGCGATTGGACTATTGGAAACGCAGGGACTGGTAGCGGCGCTGCACGCCACCGACGAGATGCTCAAAGGCGCCGCCGTGAGCCTCGTGGGCAAAGAGAAGATTGGCGCCGCCTATGTCACGATCATGATCCGTGGCGACGTGGCCGCCGTGCAAAGCGCCATCGACAGCGGCAAGCAGACCGTCGAGCGGCTGGGCGGCAAATTGATCATGGCCGACGTCATCGCCCGACCGCATCCGGAGCTGGCGGCGCTACTGCCGAAGTAGGCTGGAGGCTGGAGAACTAAACCGTCCTCCGTCTTCCCTACAGCCTAGCGCCTACAGCCTAGAGTCTATCTGCGGCCTGGTCACCAAACGCAACATGCCGCCCGATGTGGCTTCGAGCGGCATGCGTTGATTGCGAAATCAAACCGGGCGTACTCGCCCCATTGAACCGGGCGTACTCGCCCCATTGAACCGGGCGTACTCGCCCCATTGAACGCTGTTACGGCGTGATCGCGCGGAACACGTTCCGCACGGGCTGGCCCGGATAGTAAACCTTCGTTCGCACGACGGCCGGTCGCGAGTACGAGATCGGCGCGTAGTACGTGGTGACCGGCGTGACGGCCGGTGCATAGTACGTGGTGACCGGAGCCGGCGCGTAATAGGTCGTCACGGGCGGAGCATAGTAGGTGGTGACCGGCGCGGGGGCGTAGTAGGTCGTCACGGGAGCCGGCGCGTAATACGTGGTCACCGGAGCGACGGTCGGCGCATAGTACGCAACCGTGGGTGCGTAGTAGGCGGTCGTCGCGGCGGGAGCGTAGTACGTCGTTACCGGAGCAGCCACTGCTGCCGGCGCGTAATACGTGGTTGTACCGCGGCCACATCCATGGCAAAACGCAAACGCGGGCGTTGCCAGCCCCAGCAGGCCGAACGCCACAAGCACGGCGAGGAGCTTGTTCATGGTGATTTCCTCAAGTTGTCAGGAGTTTTGCGGGTAATCTCTCGGTTGCTCACACGGACAATTTATCCGGCGATGCAACACCTGGACCACTCGCTGGGTCTTCATGAAACTCTAGCGGAGAAAAATACCGATTGCAACGATTCGGGGTCGCTTGACAACCAAGAAAATATCAGATTGCGGGTCTGATTTGGCGGCAAACCGGCGCCCTGCTCGACGGGGCGAACGGCGTGGACGGCAAAGAGTGCGGCGTGCCGCCTACTCGGAGCGATGCGCCGGCAGGCGAACCGTGAAGCAGGCGCCAGCGCCCGGCCGGCTTTCCACGTCGATCTGGCCACCGTGCATCTGGACAATCCGCCAGCACTTCGACAGGCCGAAGCCCAAGCCCCGGCCCGCCTCGCGACCACTGTAAAACGGATCGAAGATGTGTTGCCGCACGGTGGGTGAGATACCCGGACCGTTATCTGCCACGGTAATCTGCACAGTCTCCACTGCGGCGCGAGAGTTTGCGGGCGCGGAGTCGGGCTCCGCCGGGAGCGTCCGCGAGTCCGCCGCTGGACTCGGTTCGCCCGCGCTGGCGGCCAGTTCCACGCGGCCGCCTTCGCCCAGCGCCTCGAGCGCATTGGAACAGAGCGCCCGGATGGCCACGCGAACCTGCGTTGAGTCGACGCGCGCGTGGAGCACCGCCGGCGTGCGGCACACCAACTCAGTATGTTGCTCGGCTGCCTGCGGTCCCAACTCCTTGGCGATCGAGGCGATCAGCTCCGCCAGGTCGACGGCCGCCAGCTCCGGCTCCGGCGGCCTGGCAAAGAGCATCATGTCGGCGATCATTTCGTGGGCGCGGAACGCTTGCGTGTTGATGGCGGCTAACAGCCGCCTGCGCTCCGGGTCGCGCTCTTGCGTCAGCAGCGTCTGGGCCCGGGCCGAGATATTCGCCAGCGGATTGTTGATTTCGTGACCGGCGCCGTAGGCCAGTTCCTTCAGCGCGTCGAGCTTCTCGGTCTCCAGGCGGCGGCTGAAATCGACCTCCAGCGCGGCCAGCCGCTGCAAACGCGCGGCCAGCGCCGGCAGCCACGCAGCGGACGCCGATGGTCGGCTCCAGCGCCGCACCAGCGCTGCTATTTCGCGGTCGTGCTGGCGACGGTTGAATTTGAAACCGGCCGGTGATTTCGCGCGGCCGACTGGCTTGCCCGCCGCCCGCTTGCCGGCCGCTACCAGTCGCACCGCAGCGGCCACACAGCCTGCCGCGGTGCTCGCGTCCGGGCCAGTGCAGGCGGCGATTTCTTGGAGACGCGCCACCAGCCACGGCGGCAGGCAATCATTTGTCGCGACCGTTTCAGCGTCGCCGGGCAACGTCAGCACGGGCGAGACGCCAGTGGCACCGGAACGTTGCAGAGGGCCAGACGTTGCCGCGGCGGTCAACCACTGTTCTGCATCGTGCAGCAGGCCCAACAGCAGCGCCTCGTCGCGGTTTGTGCCGGCGTGCTCGGCAATGTTCGCAGCCAGCCGCGAAACAGCGAAACTTTGCGTCGCCAGCTGGCGAGACGGTTGCCGAGGCGAACCGTTTCGATCGCGGCCCCCGGTCGGAAGCGTCGCGGGGGCATCCGCGGCGTTATCGGTGGCGGGCTGCTGCCAGGCGAGCGCGGCCGGCAAGTTTGCCGCCAGCCAGCCGGCCAGGTCCGCGCACGTGAGCAGCGGATGCGCGTTGTCCCGCGCCGCGCGGCACAAGGTCCATAGCGCCAGCACCGGATCCTGTTCGAGCAGTTCCCGCAGGTGCGTCCGCTGCGTGGCGGCATTGTCCGCGCCGGCGAGCGCCGCGGCCAGGCCCTCGGCCGTTGGTCCGACCAAGGGCAGTATATCGACGCGGCCAGGGACTAAGGCGGGAAGAACGTGCATGCGCCGCTTGTGCTCAATGCGCGCCGCCGCAACGACGAATGCGCCAATGCACCATCGCCGGCAACGTCACGGCGTGTCCTTAGCGCGACGTGACCGCTTCGATATCCAGCAGGGCACACATCCGTTCGATGAGCGTTTCCACTTCGAACGGCTTGTGCAGGAAGTCGTTGGCGCCGGCGCCCTTCAGATCTTCGATCTTGTCTTCCTCGACCATGCCGGAGATGCAGATGATGCGCACGTCGTCCATCGTCTTGTCGCTGCGCACGCGCTGGCAAACTTCCTTGCCGTTGATATCGGGCAGCATGACGTCGAGCACGATCAGGTCGGGATGGTATTCCTTGACCATCATGCCGGCGTCGAAGCCGTTGTTGACGGTGCGAACCTCAAACCGGCCGTCCTTTTCCAGCACGTCGACAATCAACTCGACCAATTCCTGGTCGTCGTCGACGATCAGCACCTTGCGCTTGCCGCTCTCCAGGGCATCGGTCGGGATGCCGTTGTCGCGCATGAACGCATACAGCTGCTCGCGCGGGATACGGCGGAATCGGCTGCCGGGAACGCGAAATCCCTTGAGTTGTCCCGAATCGAAACAGCGGATGATCGTTTGCTGGCTAACCTTGCAGATTTTGGCCGCTTCACCCGTCGTGAACACAGTTTTCATAGTCGCTAACCACCCCTCTCCCTAGCCGATGGTAAGGCTAGTCTAAGCGGGACTCCCGAAGCGGATTTCTCAAACGAAGAATCCTCCGGAAGCTCCTAGTCCTCCATGTCACGCTCGACGGAACCTAGCCCTTAGCTTACTGCGTCCCTAAATGCTTGACCAAATGGCTACTCTTAAGTCAGCAGTGCGTATGTACGGTGTCTTCCAGGATTACCGAATTTGCCATCGGAGCCCATTATAGCCCGGCGCGGAAGTGAGTCAAGATCGATCTCTGTGGCGCAAGTACAACGTTAGATTTAGCTTATGACGCGCGCGGCCGGAGCGTGCCAAAATCGCTTTCCGCCGCCTTTGCATGCCTCCCAAAACGCGCACCAGCGCTCTTTGTCCGCTATTTGCCTGTGCTGCGGAGGTGTCAAACCTCGCCTCGAACGCCGGTTGTCGGTGCGGAGGAGAGACCGCGCGGCACGGCACTAGCGCCCGTCGAGATGGATCACCAGGAGCGCCAAATCGGCCGGCGTAATGCCGCTGATTCGGCCTGCCTGCGCAAGGCTCTGCGGTCGCACGCGGGCGAGTTTTTCCCGAGCTTCGGCCCGCAAATGCGTGATCCGGTCGAAATCGAAGGCCAGCGGAATTCGCCGCTCGCCAAGGCGCTGTTGCCGGGCGATTTCGACGTCCTGCCGGGCGATGTACCCGGCATATTTCACGTCGTAGGTAACCTGTGTGGCAACTTCCGCGGAATAGGCGGCCAAGATCGGCTCTCGCAGCACTAAATCTTCCCAGCTTATCTCCGGCCGCCGCAGCAGCTTGTCGAGCGTGCCGTCCTCCGCCTTTGTCGCTTCGAGAACCGCTCGGGCCGCGGCAATTTGCGAATCTTTGACCGCCAGCCGCTCGGAGCGCTGCGTGCCGACCGCGCCGATGGCCTGGGCCACCGGCGTCAAACGCCGATCGGCATTATCTTGCCGCAATAGGAGCCGATATTCCGCCCGGCTGGTGAACATGCGATAGGGCTCGTCGACGCCGCGCGTCACCAGGTCGTCAATCAGCACGCCGATGTACGCCTGGTTGCGGTCGAGCACCAGGGGGTCGTCGCCGCGGAGGGCAAGCGCCGCGTTCAGCCCGGCCATCAGACCTTGCGCGCCGGCCTCTTCGTAGCCGGTGGTGCCGTTGATCTGTCCGGCGAAGTACAGCCCGGCGACCCGCTTGGTTTCGAGCGCGGTCGTCAACTGCTGGGGCGGAGCATAGTCGTACTCCACGGCGTAGCCGTAGCGCATGAATTCGGCCCTCTCCAGGCCCGGCACGAGGTGGATCACTTGCTCCTGGACGTCGCGCGGCAAGCTGGTGGAGACGCCGTTGACGTAGATCTCGCGCGTGTGGCGGCCTTCGGGCTCGAGGAACAACTGGTGCCGGTCCTTGTCGGCAAAGCGCACCACCTTGTCTTCAATGGAAGGGCAATAGCGCGGACCGCTGGCGCGAATTTGCCCGCTGTACATGGGCGCGCGGTGCAGATTGGCGCGAATGATCGCGTGCGCGGCTTCGTTGGTGTAAGTGATCCAGCAGGGAATCTGTTCGGTGGCGATGCGATCGTTCAGAAAGCTGAACGGCTGCGGATCGTCGTCGCCGGGCTGCAACTCGAGCTGCGCGTAGTCAATCGTGCGGCCGTTGAGGCGCGGGGGCGTGCCGGTCTTGAATCGCGCGAGTTGAAAGCCCAGCCGGGTAAGCGCGCCGCTGATGCCGGCGGTTGTGCCTTCGCCGGCGCGGCCGCCCGGCGTCCTGGCTTCGCCCGTGTGCATGAGCGCCTGCAGAAAGGTGCCGGTCGTGAGAATGACGGCCCGCGCGCGATAGATCGCGTCGCCGCGGACCCGCACGCCCGTGCTGTGCAGCCGGCCGCCGGCAGTCTCTTCGGTGAGCAGATCCTCGACCACTTCCTGGCGCAAGGTGAGGTTGGGCTGCTCTTCGACGACGCGCTTGATTTCGGCCTGGTAAGCTTTCTTGTCGGCCTGCGCGCGAGGGCTGTGCATGGCCGGTCCCTTGCGGCGATTGAGCAGGCGGAACTGGATGCCCGTGGCGTCGATTGCCAGGCCCATGGCGCCGCCCAGGGCGTCGATCTCGCGGACGATTTGTCCCTTGGCCACGCCGCCGATGGCCGGGTTGCAGCTCATCTGGCCGACGGTATCGCAATTGATGGTCAGCAGCGCGGTCCGCGCTCCCATGCGGGCAGCCGCCAGCGCCGCCTCGGTGCCGGCATGCCCGGCGCCGATCACCAGAATGTCGAAGTCGTAGTACGACGTGGCCATACGGTCATGATATCCGCCGCGGCGGCCGATTCGCAGGGGTCGCCAATGTCTTCCTACCCCCGCCCCTTTTCCGCGTGCCCTTCCATGGGCCCGTAAAAGCCAAACAACTGGCCTGAGGCGGCGGCCGTGGTCTTGAGCCGTTTGCCTTTGGTTGCTTCGCGCATCAAGTCGACAAAGCGCTGCGCCGCGGGCGAGAGGAACTTGCCCTTGCGGATCACCAGCCCGTACGTGCGGCTGGAAAAGTAGCGCGCCAGCGGAAACACGGCCAGCGGTTCGTCGCCGGTGAGGCAGATGCTCGTGACGATCGAAATGCCCATGCCCAGCGAGACGTACTTTTTGATGACTTCCCAGCCGCCGGCCTCCATCTTCACCTGGTACTTGAGGCCCTGCTTGCCGAAGGCGTAGTCCACCACGCGCCAGGTGGTCAGGTGGCTGGGGGGCAGAATGAGCGGATACGGCGCGACGTCTTTGAGCGTGACCCGTTTGCGCTTGGCGAGCGGATGATCGCGGCCGGCAATCAGCACCACGTCGTAGCTGAACATGGGCTGGTAGTCGATGTCTTCGCGCATTTCCAGCATCGAGCCGACGGCGAAATCGGCTTCGTCGGCGCGAACCATGGCCAGCCCGTCGCGGCCGGTCACGTTGTGCAGCTTGAGCTCGATGCCCGGATACTTCTCGGTGAATTGCTGCACGAAGCGCGGCAAGAGATAGAGCGTGGTGGATTCGCCGGCGGCGATATCGATCCGCCCGGTCTCCACGCCGCCGCGGCGGGCGTTGAAGGTGGCGTCGAGCGAGTCGATCTGGTCGACCAGCGGCGCGGCCAGGTCGTACAGCGTCTTGCCGTCGGGCGTGAGCATGATCCGCGGCCCGCGCCGCTCGAAGAGCTGCGTCTTGAGTTCGCGTTCCAGGGCCTGGATCTGCAGCGACACGCTGGGCTGGCTCAAGAACAGTTTCTCGGCCGCCTTGGAGATGCTGCCGCTTTGGGCCGCGTGGCAGAAGCCGCGCAGTTGCTGGAGGCGGTTCTGCTTGTAGTAGCTGCCGGACTGAGTATAGCGCATGGCAATCCTCATCATATTATTGATCTACACAATAATGTTAATTGAAAAGATTGTCGTGTTCAATTGTTGGGGGCCGGACTAAGCTGCCTGCACGTGAGCCGCGCTCGCTCGTTCGAACAGGCGCTTCGACGCGACGCGGTGGCCCAGGCACAAGTCTCAAGGAGTCGCGCATGTCCGCCAGTCATTCCACCCTGGCCCCGGCCGGGATTGAAATTCTCGCACCCCTGACCGCCGAGGCCGAAGAAATCCTCACGGCCGAGGCGCTCGAGTTCATCGCCGAGCTGGAGCGCCGCACACGCGCCCGCCGGCAGGAGCTGTTGCGGGCCCGCGTCGAACGGCAGCGGCGGCTTGATGCCGGCGAGCTGCCCGACTTTCTGGCCGAGACGGCCGACGTGCGCGCGGGGGACTGGCGCATCGCGCCGGTGCCGCACGATCTGCAAGACCGCCGCGTGGAGATCACCGGTCCGGTCGATCGCAAAATGGTGATCAACGCGCTCAACTCGGGCGCCAAGATGTACATGGCCGATTTCGAAGACTCGCACGCGCCCACCTGGGCGGCCACGCTGGAAGGTCAGATCAATCTGCGCGACGCGATCTCCGGCACAATCGACTACACCGGTCCCACGGGCAAGCACTACGCGCTCGACAAGCGCACGGCCACGCTGCTGGTCCGCCCGCGCGGCTGGCATCTCGACGAGAAGCACGTGCTCGTGGACGGGCGTCCGATGTCGGCGGGCATTTTCGATTTCGGGCTGTTCTTCTATCACAACGCGCAGGCGCTGCTCGACAAGGGAACCGGTCCGTACTTCTACCTGCCCAAGCTCGAGAGCCATCTCGAGGCCCGGCTGTGGAACGACGTGTTCGTGCTGGCGCAGGCCTCGCTGGGCGTGCCGCGCGGCACGATCAAGGCCACGGTGCTCATCGAGACCATCCTGGCGGCCTTCGAGATGGACGAGATTCTGTACGAGCTGCGCGAGCACGCGGCCGGCTTGAACTGCGGCCGGTGGGATTACATTTTCAGCTTCATCAAGAAGTTCCGCGCCCGGCCGGAATGCGTGCTGCCCGATCGTGCGCAGGTGACCATGACCACGCATTTCCTGCGCAGCTACTCGCGGTTGCTGATCGAGACCTGCCATCGCCGCGGCGCGCACGCCATGGGCGGCATGGCCGCGCAGATTCCGATTAAGAACGACCCGGTGGCCAATCAGAACGCGCTGGCCAAGGTGCGAGCCGACAAAGAGCGCGAGGCCGGCGACGGGCACGACGGCACCTGGGTGGCCCATCCCGGGCTGGTCGGCGTGGCCATGGAGGTGTTCGACCAGCACATGTTCGGGCCGAACCAGATCGCGCGGCGCAATCCGGAGCTGCGGATCACGGCCGAGGATCTGTTGCGCGTGCCGGAAGGCGAGATCACGCCCGCGGGTCTGCGCACCAATGTGGCCGTGGGCCTGCGGTACCTGGAGAGCTGGCTGCGCGGCCAGGGCTGCGTGCCGATCTTCAACCTGATGGAAGACGCGGCCACGGCGGAAATCTCGCGGGCCCAGATCTGGCAGTGGATTCAGCATCCGCGGGGCGCGTTTGCCGACGGCACGCAGATCACCGCGGCGCTGGTCGAGCAGGTCATGACGGAAGAGCTGGCGCGGCTCGAGACCGAGCTGGGCCCGGCGGGCTACGCAGCCAGCAAGTATCCGCAGGCGGCCAAATTGTTCCTCGAGATCAGCACGGCCGACACGTTCGTTGAGTTCCTGACGCTGCCGGCCTACGACCAGCTCGATTGACCCGATTCGCTGACACGATTGATGCATAGGCGCAACGTTTCGATTCGCTTCGTTCGCATGTTTTCCCAAACCCAGCAAGCCTCAAGTCCCAGGTAATTCCGAAAGGCTCCTCCGATGTACCAGCCACGCACGATCGCCGAGATCACTACCGAATGGGCCGACCATCCTCGCTGGCAAGAAATTCGCCGCGACTACACGCCGGCCGAAGTGTCCCGCCTGCGAGGAAGCTTGCACGTGGAGTGTTCGTTGGCGCGGCGCGGCGCCGAGCGGCTGTGGCGACTGGTGAACGACGAGGACTACGTGCACGCGCTGGGTGCTTTGACCGGCAACCAGGCGGTGCAAATGGCCGAAGCGGGCTTGAAGGCCATCTATCTGAGCGGCTGGCAAGTGGCTGCCGACGCGAACGGCGCCGGCCAGATGTATCCCGATCAAAGTCTGTATCCGGTCGACAGCGTGCCGGGCGTGGTGCGGCGGATCAACAACGCGCTGCGCCGGGCCGATCAGATTCAACATCTCGAAGGCCGGCAGGACGTGGACTATTTTCTGCCGATCGTGGCCGATGCCGAGGCCGGCTTCGGCGGACCGCTCAATGCGTTCGAGCTGATGAAGGCCATGATCGAGGCGGGCGCCGCCGGCGTGCACTTCGAAGACCAGTTGGCCAGCGAGAAGAAGTGCGGCCACATGGGCGGCAAGGTGTTGGTGCCGACCTCGCAGTTCGTGCGCACCCTCACGGCCGCGCGGCTGGCGGCCGACGTGATGGACGTGCCTACCGTGCTGGTGGCCCGCACCGACGCCAATAGCGCGCAGCTGATTACCAGCGACGTCGACCCGCGCGACCGGCGTTTCATCACCGGCGACCGCACGCCCGAGGGCTTTCATCGGCTCACCGGTGGATTGGACGTGGCGATTGACCGCGGGTTGTCGTACGCGCCGTACGCGGACTTGCTGTGGTGCGAAACGTCGACGCCCGATCTGGACGAGGCCCGGCGTTTTGCCGAGGCGATTCACGCCGAGTATCCCGACAAGCTGTTGGCCTACAACTGTTCGCCGTCGTTCAACTGGAAGAAGAAGCTCGACCAGGTGACGATCGGCCGTTTTCAGCGCGAGCTGGGGGCGATGGGCTACAAGTTCCAGTTCATTACTTTGGCCGGGTTCCACGCGCTCAACCTGTCGATGTTCGAGCTGGCCAGCGGCTATCGCGACAGCGGCATGACGGCGTACGCGGCCTTGCAGGAGCGCGAGTTCGCTCGCGAGGCCGATGCCGGTTATCGGGCTACGAAGCACCAGCGCTTCGTGGGCACCGGCTACTTTGACGAAGTGGCGCAGGCGATTGCCGGCGGCTTCGCATCGACCACGGCCCTGACGGGCTCGACGGAAGAGGCCCAGTTCGAGACGCAACCAGCGGCTTAGAGGCTTGGCCGCTGTGTCCTGGGCCGGGAGCGTAGCGCCACGCTCCCGGCCTTTTTTTGCGCGCAAAAAGCAACCCGCCCGGGTCTGCGCGCGGCAGGGCCCGGGCGGGAGTGAAATCGGTCTCTCTCACGCTTTGCTCAGACGCGCGCGTCCCCTTGGGAAACGGGCACCATCTTGTCGAACAAAGAAAAATTTGGCCTACGTCCCAAGTGGGCTTGTAGCGCGCGACAAGCGGGGACAAGTCCGCCTCCGGACGCCTGTGGATCTCGGTACCTGGGCTGGGGACATTAAGTATGAGCTTACGCGCGGCTTGTGAAGTCAGCGAACGCGATCATGTTGTGCGAAACCTCGCGGCGACTGCTGCCGACGCGAGCCAACCGGTTGCGGCTCGATGCTCCTGGCCGTGGCCTTCTACTTTCCCGGGTCTCCAGGCCCCATGAAGTTGCACTGCCGGGCAGAGCACGCGCTCCGCGCGGTTAGCCCACGAACTTCGGGGCCCTCGTCCAGTGGCCCCGAGCGGCGGTTCCGTGTGGTAACGGCACCGTCGGCGCTACCCTGCCCGAGACAGGCGCGCGTTTTCAATGCGCGTGGTATCGGGCGGCGGCATCTGGGATTCGAAGTCAGGCGTGGCACTTTCGCGTAGCCGCGCGTGAGACGAGCCCCCGAGCACACCTGGGCGAGACGGTTTGGACGCCGCAATTTCGGACGGGACAAGGCCAAGATGAACCGATCCCGCTTGCGTTCGCGCGGCCGCGGTGGATCGCACCGTACAGGCCGCCTCTGGCCGACTCAGGCTACGATTTGTTCTGCCATAAAAGGTGGCCTAGTTGCAAGTCTATTTTCGAAAAAGTGGTCAGTGGTCAGAGAAGAAGAAAAAGAAATCCGCGCGAGGAGAAAAACCACGAAGGTACGAAGGTCACCAAGGAGCGAAGGACGACGAGCAGAGAACCACAACGACACAGAGGCACGACGTACGAAGGAGGAGTCGACCCCGGAGGGGTCGATGTCAATAGCCAGGGGCGTGAGCCTGGCGTGGGCCCCTGGGATCGGTGCTACCGTCGGCTCGGCGGGAGCCTCGCCCTCCCAGACACAACAACAGTCGGCTCGGCGAAAGTTTCGGCCCCCCGGAACGAGTTTGCGCGTTAACGAAGCTGCGCGCTTCACGCCGCGGCGTCGATGGGGCCGGACGGGCAGCGGAGCTTGAACAGCCCGAAGATCTCTTTTTGCGAGAGGCCCAGGTTGGCCTGCGGCGCGACGTCGGAAAAGATCGTGTCGAAGAGTTCGCGCTTTTCGCGCAGGATCTGGTCGATGCGCTCTTCGATCGTGCTGAGCGCCAGAAAGCGCGTCACGGTGACCGGGCCGGCGGCGCCGATGCGATGGGCCCGATTGATGGCCTGATCTTCCACGGCCGGGTTCCACCAGCGATCGAACAGGAACACGTACTCGGCAAACTGCAGGTTCAGGCCCACGCCGCCGGCGCCGTAGCTCAACAGCAGCACGTGGCGGCGGCGGTCGGCGCGAAACTGTTCGAGCACGGCATCGCGATCGGCGGAGCGCACCTGGCCGTGATAGAGCGAAGGCCGCAAGGGCGCCAGCCGTTTGGCGATCACTTCGAGCGTCGAGACCCACTGGCTGAAGACGATGGCCTTGCGGCCGCTGGCGGCCACTTCGTCGAGGTCGGCGGCCAGCCGTTCGAACTTCGAGCTGTCGCCGGTGGCCGGGTCGAAATTGCAGATCTGCTTGAGCCGCAGCACCAGCTCGAACACGTGCTGAATCGTGGCGCTGTCGCCCATTTCGGTCAGCCGCAACACGCCTTCTTCCTCGGCCATCTGGTAACTGTGCCGCTGCGCGGGCGTCAGGTCGACCTGGGCATCGCGGAACGTTTTGGGCGGCAGCTCGGTGAGCACCTTGTCCTTGGTGCGGCGCAACACGTAGTCGCTGGCGGCGCGGCCCAGGCGACGCGGCTTCATCGCGTCGTTCAAATAGCCGGGCGCCAGGAACTCGAAAATGCCGACCAGATCCTGCGGGCTGTTTTCCACCGGCGTGCCGGTCAGGGCCCAACTGCGGCGGCGCGACAGCGCGCGCACCGAATGGCTGGTGGCGCTGGCACGGTTCTTGATCCGTTGCGCCTCGTCGAGCACCACCAGGTCGAACGTGAGGCCGAGCTCGGCCACCAGCTCGCGATCGCGCTGCAGGAGCTCGTAGTTGGCCACCTTGACCGGCGTTTGCAGTTGTTGCCATTGCCAGCGGCGGCGGGCCTGGTCGCCCTCGACAATCGCCAGCGGCACCTCCGGCGCCCATTGCGAAAACTCGCGCTGCCAATTGGTCACCAGCGGCTTCGGGCAAATCAGCAGCACGCGGCTCAACTCACCGGAGTGCAGCAAGAGCCGAATGGCGGTGATGGCCTGCATGGTTTTGCCCAGGCCCATCTCGTCGGCCAGGATGGCGGCGTAACGCGGATAGAGAAAGGCCACGCCTTCGAATTGATAGCCGAACGGTCGCGCCGGCATGGAAAGCGACGCCTCGCCGATCAGCGATTCCAGCGAGGGCTGCAACAGGTAGTACAGCCGGTCTTCCAGCTTGATGATGTCGCCGGGCGGTCGGATGCGGGTGCGCGCCGGCGGCGAGGCGGCGGCAGCGCCTAACACAGCTGCGTCGGCGATCAGCGGCGCGACGGGCGGCAGCGCGGCGACCGCGGCGCGGCGCTCGCCGGCGGCCTGATCGAGCTCGCGCCGCCAGGCGCCGACCTGCGGAAAGGCGAAGCTCTTGATCTTGAGCTTGGGCGGCACGATGGGCAGCGACAGCGCGCCGACCAGCGGCCCACTGAGTTTCAGACTGGTGACCTCGGGCCCGGCGCGATGCAGCGCGGCGGCTAACGCGTCGCCCGCCGCGACGTCGAGCGCCACCTGCGGTGACACGCTGACCACCGACACGGCGCAGGCCGGCCGCCAGAGGATCTCGGCAGTGGGAGTGAGGGCCAGTTCGTGCATGAGTGATCGTGATACGGAAGTGGATGGCGGCGTGATTCCAACAACATGCTCACGCCGGGGCGTGAGCATGGCACCCGGCATTGGGAGTGAGGGCCAGTTCGTGCATGAGTGATCGTGATACGGAAGTGGTTGGCGGCGCGATTCCAACAGCATGCTCACGCCGGGGCGTGAGCATGGCACCCGGCATTGGGAGTGAGGGCCAGTTCGTGCATGAGTGATCGTGATACGGAAGTGGATGGCGGCGTGATTCCAACAACATGCTCACGCCGGGGCGTGAGCATGGCACCCGGCATTGAAAGTGAGGGCCAGTTCGTGCATGAGTGATCGTGATACGGAAGTGGATGGCGGCGCGATTCCAACAGCATGCTCACGCCGGGGCGTGAGCATGGCACCCGGCATTGAGAGTGAGGGCCAGTTCGTGCATGAGTGGATCCGCCCTCGCTGGCGCTTCGGGTTACTTTCCTCCAGTCTCCAGTCTCCAGCCTATAGCCTGCTCTTGTGGGCTTCTTCCACAGCCTGGCGAATGCGCTCGAACGGTTCGCACAAGTCGAGCGCGGCGACGCTTTCGAGCTGCGCCGTGAGCCGCTCGCGGTCGTCGTGGCGATGCGCGGGCACGGCCAGGCGGTTGCGGCCAATGGTGAACTCCGCGAGGTGTGGCCCGGTACGGTGCGCGGCGTCGACGCGCCAGGCGCCGCTGGAATGGTTCGGCACCCTCACCCCCGGCCCCTCTCCCGTCAAGGGAGAAGGGAGCGACGAATCGGCCGTTGTTGTATTGTCGATGCGCAGGTTGTCACCGGTCTTTTCGCCGCCCAGCACGAGTGCCAGCGGCGTGGCGACGAACTCGCGCACGCACAAGGCACGTTCCACGTCGGTACACACGGCCAACAATTCGACCGAAGCGCGGGCCACGAGCGTCTGGCCGATTTGTTCACCGTATAAGTAGGAGTCGAGCGTGGGGCCGAACAGGATTTGCTGCGCTCGGTTCGGTTTGAGCGGCGCCGTGCAGTGGAACTCGAGCGGCCGTCCGCTCGTGTTGAGAATCAAATAGCCGCCGACCAGGCCGTGCAGTTCGTGTTCGAGAATGGTGAGAAATCCAAGCGCGGGCTGCGGGCGGCTGTCGCCGGTGGTCATGGAGAAATCCTTTGGGCAGGAGCCGTCGTCAGAGGTGCAAAACGTGGTGTGCGGCGCGAAAATCGAGCGCGAGGACCGGCTGTGCTATGCATCGAACCGATGCCCACGCGACTTTAAATGGCCGTGCTGCTGGCGCTACGGGCGCGGCGAATTGCCGTGGCGATAGCTTGATAAGTCGCCCGCAAGTGCCCAGCTTTGGCGGCGTGCCCGGCGGCGAACGGTTGCGTATGGCGGACGCGGGGCCCGCGGCGCACAGTTTCCCCAGCCTTTGCAATCGGAAGAGAGTCCGCCATTTGGCGGTTTTGTTGGCAAACGGCGGCCACTTCGAGTAGAATCGAGGGACTTGCACCATTTCCTACGGAGTGACGCGCATGTCGCACGATCCGCAGCCCACCAACGCGTTCTTCACGCAGGTCGACATCACGGCCGGCAACCAGGTGGCCCGCTCGCGCGAAAACGACGCGTCGAGCCAGGAACAAACCGGCCTGCTGCGCAACATTCTGGCGGCCCAGGATCGGCAGAACGAGCTGTTGGAAGAGCTGGTCAACCAGTTGAGCGCGGCCCAGAAGCAACGGGCCGTGGAGTTGGGCCAGTGGAAGCAAGCCAATCCGGATTTGGCAGGTCGCTGCCGCCGCGCGGCCGAGGCCTTGAGCCAGGTGCAGGTCGAGTTTCTCAACAGCATGACCAACGATATCAACGAGAACTCGGACGTGCTGATGGACGGCGACTTCATGCTCAACGAATTCGTCGATCGCTACGGGCCGCGGCTGGCGCATCTCAACGGGGTGCTGCAAGTGCTGGCCCAGCTTTCCAGCACGCCGAACCCGGCCAATAGTTAGACCGGTGAGAGACTGTTGCGCTCGTTGCCGTTGCGCTTGTAACTGGCGTGCTCGTTGATGAGGATCACGGGGACAAGTCCCCATTTTCGTCCGAGCCATCTGTCGGATGGGCTTCATTGAAAAATGGGGACAGTCCCCTGAGCCATGCTGGTCGACCTGGTGCAAGTGACCGCTGCCGATGGCGTGCGCCTGCACGGTGCGCTGGAAGTGCCGGCCGCTGATGCGGTTCCGGCCGCCGCGAACGAGACCTCGCCCACGATCGATGCCTGGCTGTGCATTCATGGCACGGGCAGCAATTTCTACGCGGCCTCCACACTGGCCGGGCTCGCGCCCAAGCTGCTGGCCGCTGGCGCCGCAGTGTTGCGCGCGAACACCCGCGGACACGACCTGGTGGCCACCGGGCCATCGGCCGCCGGCCGCAGTCTGCAAGGCGCCGCGTTCGAGCGTGTCGACGAATCGCCGCTCGACCTGGGCGCGTGGATCGAACTGCTGCGGGCGCGCGGCTATCGCCGCATCGGTCTGTTGGGGCATAGCCTGGGCGCGATCAAAGCCATCTTCACATTGGCTGGCGCGCAATCGCCGCAGGTGGCGGCGCTCGTTGCCATCTCACCGCCGCGACTGGCGTACTCGGAATTCGTCCAGAGTGCGCGGGCCGATGAGTTTCGCCAGACGTTTGATCGCGCGGCAGCGCTGGTGGCGGAGGGACGCGGCGACGAACTGTTGCTGGTGCGGATGCCGTTGGCCTACTACGTGAGCGCCGCGGGCTACGTGGATCGTTACGGACCTGACGAGAAGTACAACGTGCTGGCGCTGTTGCCAAAAGTGCGCTGTCCGACCTTCGTCACGTATGGATCCAGCGAGATGCAAGCGGAAGTGGCCTTTCGCGGCATGAGCGAGGCCGTGGCCGCACTGCCGGGGAGCGGTGCGGCGTTGCAGGTGGCCGTGATTGCCGGCGCCGACCACATCTACACCGGCTGCCACGACGTGTTGGCGGCGCGGATCACGCGTTGGGCCAGCAGTTTGCGCCCGGACGCAGCGGCCGGCGAACGGTAGTTGTTTTCGCGGGTGGGGTCGGGTATTTTCAGGGTTTCGGCTGCGACGCTCCTGGCCCACCTTGCGAGCGGTTTGCGCCCCGACGCAGCGGCCGTGCCCACCTTCGAGGAGTTTCCATGAGTTCGACCCAGCAGGCATCTGCCGCTGAAGTGCAGTCGGCGGCGCGGCAAGCGCGCGACAAGCTGGACGCGCACACGTATGAAACGGTGCAGTGGCATTTTCACCCGTCGACGGGCTGCCCGTTCTGGCTGGAGTACGCCTCGAAGCTGAAGTTCGACCCGCTCAAGGACGTCCGCACGTTTGACGACCTGAAGAAGTTCGAGCCGTTTCAGGATGAGTGGCTGCGGGGCGGGCCGGTGCGCCGTTGGGTGCCCAAGGCCTTCAGCGACAAGCCGATTTACGTGTTTGAGACGGGCGGCACGACCGGCGTGCCCAAGAGCCGCATTGCGGCCAACGACTTTCGCACGGACTACGAGCTGTTTTCCAAGACGTTGCCGGACGAGTATTTTCCGCCCGGCTCGAACTGGCTGATGCTGGGCCCTTCCGGTCCGCGACGGCTGCGGCTGGCGGTGGAGCACCTGGCGCAGTTTCGCGGCGGGATTTGTTTCTGCATCGACTTGGATCCGCGCTGGGTGATCAAGCTCATCAAGAAGGGCTGGATGGAGCACCTGGAGGCGTATAAGGAACACTGCATCGACCAGGCGATCACGATTCTGGGCGCCGGCCACGACATTCGTTGCATGTTCACCACGCCCAAGCTGCTGGAAGCCTTGGCCCTGGCGCTGGAAAAGCGCGGCAGCTCGATTCGCGACAGCGGCATCACGGGCATTTTTTCCGGCGGCACCGAGTTCACGCCGCAGTGGACGCGCTTCGCCACGGAGGAGTTTCTCGAGGGCGCGTATATGACGCCCACCTACGGCAACACGCTGATGGGCCTGGCCTGCAGCAAGCCCGTCACGGCCGAGGAGAACTACAAGATCAGTTACTACGCGCCGCAGCCGCGGGCCGTGCTGGAGATTGTCGACTTCCAAGACTCGGACCGCGTGGTCGATTATGGCCAAACGGGCCGGGTGAAGCTCACCACGCTGACCCAAGAGTTCTTCGTGCCGGGCTTCCTGGAGCGCGACGAAGGGGAGCGCGAGCCGCCCTACATCAAGTATCCCTGGGACGGTGTGAGCGGCGTCCGCCCGTTCCACGAGTTGGCGGAAGCCACGACCGTGGGAGTTTACTAGGGAATAGGGACGAGAGGGCGAGGCTCTCGCCGAACCATTTGCGGTCAGGGGATAGAAGGAGACGTCGGGTGCTTAAACTACCGATTCTGCGTTGGGGTAAGCCGTACGAGTCGATGGAAGTGGACAACGTGGTCCACTTCATGACCGGCGAGCCGATTGCCACGGTCAGCCAGGCCAACGGCGGGCTGTTGCAGCGCGACATGCGCAAAGCGCAGCAAGCGCGCGACGCACTGCGCGCCGTTCCCTGCGACGAATTGATCGAGCGCGTGAAAAAGGCGGGCGAGCTGTACTTGAACGCCACGCTCCCCCTGGGCGACGGCAAACAATCGCCGGCCGAGTTCGCGCACATGCAAAGCGCCTCGACCGGCCTGCCCGAGCACATGTGCCAGGCGAACATGCAGAAGAACTACTTCGTGCTGTCGCACATGGACCAGATGCTCGAGGCGCTGACGCGCGGGCTGGACTTGAACATCTTGAGTCGCGGCTACGGCATGGAAGATCGCGGCGTGGTGGTGAGTTATCAGGCGCAGGCGCCGGCCATCGGCCTGGTGCTGCCCTCGAACTCGCCGGGCGTGCATACGCTGTGGATGCCGGTGATTCCCATGCAGATTGGGCTGGTGCTGAAGCCTGGCCCGCAAGAGCCGTGGACGCCGTATCGCATGACGGCGGCGTTTGTCGAGGCGGGCATTCCGGCCGAGGCGATTTCGATTTATCCCGGCGGCGGCGACGTGGGCGCGGCCGTGTTGGCCAGTTGCGATCGGAGCATGATCTTCGGCGGCACGGCGACGGTGGAGCGCTACAAGGGCAATCCCAAGGTGCAGGCGCACGGCCCGGGCTTCAGCAAGATCCTGCTGGGCGACGACGTGGTCGACGATTGGGAGCGCTATCTGGATTTGATGGCCGACAGCATTTACTTGAACAGCGGCCGCGGCTGCATCAACTGCTCGGGCATTTGGGCTTCGCGGCACACGAAGGAGATTGCCGCGGCGCTGGCCGAGCGCTTGGGCCCGGTGCCGGTGCTGCCGCCGGAAGATCCCCAAGCCGGGCTCGCGGCGTTCACCATTCCGGGCGCCGCGCCGGCGATCTGGAAACAGATCGAAGCCGGCTGCCAGGAAGCGGGCGTGACGGACATGACCTCGAAGTATGGCCCGCGGCTGGAAGAGAAAGAGCGCTGCGCGTACTTGCGACCGGTGATCGTGCATTGCAGTTCGCCGGAGGCGGCGCTGGCCAAAGCGGAGTACATGTTCCCGTTTGCCAGCGTGGTGGAATGTCCACAAGACAAAATGTTGGAAAAGATCGGGCCGACGCTGGTCTGCACGGGGATCACCGGCGACGAGAGATTTCAGCAGCAACTGACCGATGCCACGCACATCGACCGCCTGAACGTGGGGCCGATTCCCACGATCAAGCTCGACTGGCTGCAGCCGCACGAAGGCAATATTGTGGACTTTCTGTTCCGTGCCCGGGCCTACCAGATTCCGCAGGAACGGCTGGCCCTGGTGCGGTAGAATAGAGTGCCTGCGAACCCTGGCCTGGCCGGGGACGTACGGACGCTCAAGTGCCGTGCCGGTCTGCGACCTACCGGGCGCGGCGCTCGACGACACGCCCCAAAGCGCCCGACACCTGATGCGCGCACGCTGTGCATGATTCCATTCGACTATCAGCCGCGCACGCGGATTGTTTACGGACCCGGCAAGCTGGAATTGCTGGGCGCGCTGGCCGGTGAATTGGGGGCGCGGCGGGCTTTGGTCGTGTCCGACCCGGGCATCGTCGCGGCGGGCCACGCCCAGCGCGGCATCGACTCTCTGCGGGCGGCGGGCATCGAGACGCACCTGTTCGACGGCGTGCTGGAGAATCCCACGACCGACAACGTGGAGGCCGGCGCGGCGCTCGCGCGGCGTTACGAGCCGGAACTGATCGTGGGGCTCGGCGGCGGCAGCTCGATGGACTGCGCCAAAGGCATCAACTTCATCTACACCAATGGCGGGCGGATGCACGACTATTGGGGCGTGGGCAAAGCCACGCGGGAGATGCTGCCCATGATCGCGGTGCCCACCACGGCCGGCACCGGCAGCGAGACGCAATCGTTCGCGCTTATTTCCGACGCCAAGACGCACGCCAAAATGGCCTGCGGTGACAAGAAGGCGTCGTTTCGCGTGGCGCTGCTCGACCCGGTGCTCACCGTTTCGCAGCCGCCCATGGTGACGGCGCTGACGGGTATCGACGCCTTGGCGCACGCGCTGGAGACATATGTCACGCGGGTGCGCAATCCCGTGTCGCTGGCTTTCAGCCGCGAGGCCTGGCTGCTACTGGGCGAGAACTTTGCCAAAGTGCTCAAGGATCCGCAGGACCTGGATGCCCGCGGCGGCATGCAACTGGGGGCCTGCTTTGCGGGCCTGGCGATCGAGAACTCGATGCTGGGAGCGACGCACGCGCTGGCCAATCCGCTGACCACGCGCTATCACATTGTGCACGGCCAGGCGATCGGCCTGATGCTGCCACACGTGATTCGCTACAACGGCCAGGAGTTCGGCCATTGGTATCGCGACTTGCTGGAAGGCACCGGCGGAGCCAACGGCTTTCCCGATCCGGCCAGCGGTCACGACGGCCTGGCCGATTTTGTAGCCGACATGGCCGCGCGCGCCGGACTGCCGCGCAGATTGTCAGAGTGCGGCGTGGAAGAAGAGAAGCTGCCGCAACTGGCAGCCGAAGCTGCCAAGCAGTGGACCGGCAGCTTCAACCCACGCACGGTCGGGGAGACCGAGTTGTTGGAGTTGTACCGCACGGCATTTTGACGCCGCGAATCGGAACCAAGACGATCCACAGATGACACAGATGGCCACACATAGCCGAGACGAACGTGACGGTCAGGTGCCATGCGCAGTTGTCCACGTGCCGGCAGGAGCACTGGCAAGATGCCAGTGGCACCCCGGGGCATGTCGCCCTTGCTTGCGCTTCGGGCTGGTGTTTCGCGCCTGGTGCCACTGGCGTTTCGCCAGAGTCCACGAGTCGGAAGAAGCACTGGCAAGATGCCAGTGGCACCCCGGGACATGTCGCCCTCGCTTGCGCGTCGGGCTGGTGTTCGGCGCGGCTTCCGTTGCAATTCTATTGTCCGTTTTATCCGGCTGCGGTTCATCGGCGGGCGGCACTCCGGCGCGGGAGAACGCGACGGCGCGCGAGGAAGTCGCGCCGGCGCCCAAAAAGCAACTCAAAGTGGTGCTCGAGGATAAGACGGTGGCGACGGCGGCCCCGGCACCACCCACGACGGACTCTGCCGCTGCGCCCGAAACTGCGAGCCCGCCCACGAGCTGGCCCGTCAGTCGTGGCGATGCGTTGGCTACGGGGGTGTCCGGCGGCGCGCTTGCCGACGACTTGGAAGTGCTGTGGAAGTTCAGTTCCAACATGCACGGCTTCGAGGCCACGGTGGCGATCGAAGACGGCCTGGTCTTTGCCGGCAGTCTGGATGGCGAGCTCTACGTGCTCTCGCTGGCCGACGGCGCGCTGCGTTGGAAGCACCACACGGAGCTGGGCTTTAATGCGCCGCCCGGAGTGGCCAACGGCCGCGTGTTTGCGGGCGACGCGGACGGCCGGTTCTATTGCCTGGAAGCCGCCACTGGCAAGCCGCTGTGGGGCTTTGAATCGGGCGCGGAGATCGATTCGGGGCCCAACTTCTACCAGGACTGGGTGCTGTTCGGTTCGCAAGACGCCACGCTCTATTGTCTGGAGCAGGCCACGGGCAAACTGGTTTGGAAATATACGATCGGCGACCAGGTGCGCTGTTCGCCCACGGTGGTTGACGGGCGGGCGTTTCTGGCCGGCTGCGATGCCAAGTTGCACATTCTCGATCTGCAGAAAGGCGAGAAGATCGCCACGGTCGAGATCGACGGGCCCACGGGTTCGACGCCTGCTGTGGGGGGCGACTGCGTATACTTTGGTACCGAGGGGGCCAGCTTCTTCGCCATCAACTGGCGCGAGGCCAAGATTGCCTGGCAATTGAAGACCGAGCGCAACCTGCCGATTCGCTCGTCCGCGGCGGTGACGCCCGAGGCCGTGATATTTGGCGGGCACGACAAGCACATTTACGCCGTCCATCCCGAGACGGGCAAAGAAGTGTGGCCGCCCTTTGCCACGCGCGCCAAAGTGGACTCGTCGCCCGTGGTGGTGGGCCAGCGCGTGTTCGTCGGCTCCGGCGACGGACGGCTGTACGCACTGGATCGGGCCAGCGGCAAAATGGTTTGGCAGTACGAAGCGGGCGGGCATTTCGTGGCTTCGCCGGCGGTGGCCGATGGCCGCCTGGTGATTGGCAATACGGATTGCACGTTGTATTGCTTTGGGCGGAAGTGAGGAACAGGCTGTAGGCTGTAGGAAGAGAAGAGACGAGGAACAGGCTGTAGGCTGAAGGAAAGTAGCAACCAGAGGCGGGAAAGAGGTTGAGCGCTCGGATGGCAACTGAAGCGACCAAGACTGAAGTCGGTAGTTATTTCATTTCGAACTACCCGCCGTATTCGCAGTGGACGCCCGAGGCGCTGCCGCGGGTGCGCGCGGCGCTTGACGCGCCGCCGCTGGTGCCGCCCGGAGAATCGGAGCCGGCTCCGCTGGGGCTCTACCTGCACATTCCGTTCTGCCGCAAGCGCTGCAAGTTCTGCTACTTTCGCGTGTACACGGACAAGAACGGGGCCGACGTGGAGACGTACGTTTCGGCCCTGTCGCGCGAGATCGAACTGGTGAGCCGGCTGGCGATCATGGGCGGCCGGCCGTTTCGCTTTGTGTATTTCGGCGGCGGCACGCCGTCGTTTTTGAGCGGCAAGCAGCTCACGTCGCTGGTGGACCGGCTGCGGGCCAACATCCACTGGGACCAGGCCGAGGAAGTCACGTTTGAGTGCGAGCCGGGCACGCTCTCCGAGCCCAAGGTGCACACGCTGCGCGAGCTGGGTGTGACGCGGCTCAGCCTGGGCGTCGAAAACTTCTCGGATGCCGTGCTGGAAGAGAACGGCCGGGCGCACCTGTCGGGCGAAGTTTACAAATCGTGGGATTGGATCCGTGCGGCCGGTTTTCCCAACGTCAACATCGACCTGATCGCCGGCATGGTGGGCGAGACCTGGGACAACTGGAAAGACAGCGTGCGCCGCACGCTCGAACTCGCACCGGACAGCGTGACCATTTATCAGATGGAGCTGCCGTTCAACACCGTGTACTCGCGCGACATGCTGGGCCGGCAGGTGGAGTCGCCGGTGGCCGACTGGCCCACCAAGCGTGATTGGGTGAGCTATGCCTACGACGAATTCGCCGCGGCCGGCTACACCGTGTCGAGCGCCTACACGCTGGTCAAAGACAAGAACAAGGTGAACTTCAGCTATCGCGACAACTTGTGGCACGGCGCCGATCTGCTGGCCACCGGGGTGGCCAGCTTTGGACACGCCTCAGGCGTACACTATCAGAACGAGGCCGAATGGGCTGCGTACGTCGGCCGCCTCGAACAGGGCGAGCTGCCGCTGGCCCGCGGCCTGGCGCCCACGCCGCATCAGCTGCTGGTGCGCGAGCTGATCTTGCAGCTCAAGACGGGCCGGCTGGACTGGGATTACTTCCGCGGCAAGTTCGGCGTCGATCCGCTGGAACATTGGCGCGACGAGTGGCAGCAGCATGCGGCCGACGGCTATCTGGAGTTCGACGATCGCGAAGTGCGCCTGACCCGCGCTGGGCTGTTGCGGGCCGACGCGCTCTTGCCGGTATTCTTTGAGCCCGAGCACCGCGGAGTGCGCTACACATGAGCGAGCCCGTCATCTTTATGATGGGCAAGTTCGAGGCCCGGTTTCCCACGGATCGCAAGTACGCCAAGAATCACATGTGGGCCCGGGCGGTTGCCGGCGGCGGTTATCGCTGCGGCTTCTCGGCGTATGCGGTGCGGCTGCTGCAGGACGTGTACTTTCTGGATTGGATCGTCGACGCGGGCAGCATGGTGCGTGAGCGGCAGGAGATCGGCTCGATCGAAAGCTCCAAGGCCGAAAGCGCGCTGTATGCGCCGATGTCTGGCCGGTTGCTTGCGTTTCAGGAGGCCCTGCTGGCGGATCCTTCGATCATCAACGTCGACACGTACGAGCGGGGATGGTTGTTTGCCATCGACGGCCAGGGCGAGGAATTGTTGAGTCCCGAGGCGTACCTGATACACTTGGAAGCGGCGTGGAAAATCGCCGAACGGACGATCAAGGGACAATTGAACGACTGAGCGCGCGACCCGATGGCCAAACGAATCACCGTTGTCATTTCGCAGGGCCAAAGCGCCAGTCCCGACAAGCGGGGACTGGAAGAGGCGCTCGTCGGCGCGCTGTTGATGGAGCGCGGCGTGGAAGTGGCCGTGGTTCCGCACCTGTACGACCTGGCATCGGGCAGCACCGGCGCGTTGTGCCTGCAGGGGATCGCGGGCGACATGGTCGTGCTGAGCTGGCTGTTTCCGCGCGCCGCGCATTGGACGCTCGCTCGTCACGACGTGCAGGGGCACTTTGGGCAGACGCTGCTGCGCGGCGCCGATGAAGATGAAGACGACGAGGACGATGCCGACACGGACGGGTCGGACGCACTGCTGGACAAGCCGGCAGTGGCAGCCGACGACGAGGCCGACGGCAACCAGCGCGTTGGCCCGCGCGAGCTGCCGCATCGCAAGATCTATCACCTGCACCTGGCGCTATTCCGCGACGTGGAGCCCTACGTCGCGGAGATCCGCCGCATTGTGGCGGAAGCCAACGTGCAGACCGTGGACCTGCTGGGCTGGGTGCAGGGCGATCCGAAACCCGAGCAACTGGCGCGGTTTCTGCAGCCTGGCGCAGGAAATGTCGACGGCGCCGGCGGCACTGGCGTTTCACCCGTGCAGAACACGCACTCGCAGGATGCCAATGGCACCGTGCAGAGTGAGCCGACGCGCATCCAGGAGACGTCGGCGCGCCGCTGGTATCCGGTAATCGACTACAGCCGCTGCACGAATTGCATGGAGTGCATCGACTTTTGTTTGTTCGGCGTGTATGGCGTGGACGGCGCGGAGACGATCCTGGTGGAGCAGCCAGACAATTGCCGCAAGGGCTGTCCGGCGTGCAGTCGCGTGTGTCCCGAGAACGCGATCATTTTTCCGCAGCACAAGTCGCCGGCGATCGCGGGCAGCGCCACCGAGAGCGCCGGCGGGCTGAAGATCGATCTGTCACTATTGTTCGGGGCTCCCAGCGCCATCGAAGTCGCGGCGCTGGAGCGCGACGTAGAGCTGGTGGCCGTGGGGCGCGACGCAGTCGGCCTGTCGGTGGGCATTCCCAAGCGCCAGGAAGGCAAGCCGGCCGGCCCCAAAGACGATCTCGACCGGCTGATGGATCAGCTGGATGACTTGGAGTTGTAGACCAGTAAGTCAGGCAATCCGTGCCCGGCAACTGCGAGATTTGTAATTTCTGTCAGGCACGGAGTGCCTGACCTACGCATGACCATGACCGCACTCCTCAAGCGCATTTGGGCCTCGCCGTGGACGCTGTTGGGGCTGATGGTCGGCGGGTTGGCGCTGGCCAGTGGCGGCAGCGTGCGGCGCCAGCGCGGCACGCTGGCATTCACGGGCGGCGCCGCCACGGCCTTCCTCCGGTTCGCGCCGTTTGTGCGCGGCGCCAGCGCCATGGCGCTGGGGCACGTGATTCTGGCGCGCACGGCGGCTGAGCTCGACGACGCCTACGATCATGAGCTGGTGCACGTGCGGCAATACGAGCGCTGGGGGCCGTTGTTCATTCCGGCGTATTTCGCCGCCGCGTTATGGCAGTTGCTGCGCGGCCGGCATCCGTATTGGGACAACCCGTTCGAGCGCGAGGCCTATCGTGAAGCTCCCTGAGATCGCACGGCAGCTGGCCGGCGCGTGCGTCGTGTTCCTCGCCGTCACGGCCGGTGCGTTTGGCCAGATCGCGCCGGGCGCCGAGCCGCACGCTGTCGTCGGCGAAGCGGCCTTGTGGCGCAACCTGGCGTACTCGGACGCCAGCAAGAGCTGCGTGCTCGACCTGGCGCTGCCGCTGGCCAAGAGCGAGCGGCCGCGGCCGGCGATTGTGGTGATTCATGGCGGCGGCTGGCTGGAAGGGGACAAATCGAGCTTTTCGACGCCCGAGGTGCCCACGCCGGGCAACATTTTTGATTTTGCCCGACGCGGCTTCGTTGCCGCGACGATCAACTATCGGCTTTCGGGCGAGGCGCCGTATCCGGCCGCGCTTACGGATTGCCAGCAGGCGATCCTCTGGTTGCGCGCGCATGCCAAGGAGTACGGCATCGACGCCCAGCGCATCGGCGCGTACGGCAATTCGGCCGGCGGGCATTTGGCGCTGCTGGTGGCAATGACAGACGCGGAGCCGCCGCAGGACGGGAAGGTATTGGCGCGCCTGAGCCTCTCCAGCCGCGTGCAGGCCGCGGTGAGCGACAGCGGTCCTCTCGATCTGGTGTTCGGGCACGAGCACAACCAGCTGCTGACGGTGATCGAAAAGTTCCTGGGCGGGCCACCGCAGGGCGAGCGATTGGCGCAGTACCGGCGGGCCTCGCCGTCGACCTACACGGCGGAAAAGCTGCCGCCCTTGCTGTTGATCTACGGCGTGGAGGACGAGCAGGTCGATGTGCGCACGGCCGACCAGTTCGTGGCGGCGCTGGGCGCCGCCGGACAGCGCGACGTGAGTTACCTGCGGCTGGCGGCAGTGGGCCATTGCCCGCATTCGTTGGTGCGAGTGCCATACGTGCGCGGGGTGGTGGAAGATTTTTTCGTGCGCGTGCTCAAGCCGTAGGGGGAGATCGCCGCAGGGTGGCACTGGCATGTTGCCAGTGCAATATCAATTAGACGCGGCACGGGCAAGATGCCCGTGCCACCCGCCGCGCGGACACCGGCACGATGCCAGTGGCACCGCGCGGTTGTGACAGTGAGCGACTGATGCCGGCCATCGACGTTA
The DNA here is from genome assembly GCA_050250435.1 of Pirellulales bacterium. Taxonomy (GTDB): domain Bacteria; phylum Planctomycetota; class Planctomycetia; order Pirellulales; family PALSA-1355; genus JBFWOR01. Next base: position 110,382 of record JBFWOR010000012.1, read on the forward strand.
CGATCTGGTATTTGGAGATGCTCGATCCGGCGGCGCTGCGCCCGAGGCGCTGCGACGTCGCCGGCTGGGAGGTGCGCCGCGCGGCGGCGGATCCGGCGATCAACCGCGAATACTATCGGCGCGTGGGCGCCGACTGGCAGTGGACCGATCGGCTGAGCTGGCCTGAGGGCCGCTGGCAAACGTACGTCGCACAGCCGGGCTTGGAAACGTGGATCGGCTATCTCGACGACGAGCCGGTGGGCTATTTCGAGCTGCTCGACGGCGGCGCCGTGGGCGCCGACGAAGGGGGACAGTCCCATTTTTCTCCCAGGACACCGAAAAATCGGGACCGTCCCCACGAATCGGCCGGCGGCGTCGAGATTGCGTACTTCGGGTTGTTGCCCGAGTTCGTCGGGCGCGGCTTGGGCGGGGCACTATTGAGCGCGGCGATCGAAAGGGCCTGGGCGCGCGGGCCGGCGCGGGTGTGGGTGCACACCTGTTCGCTCGATCATCCGCAGGCGCTAGCGAACTATCAGGCCCGGGGGATGCGGGTGTACAAGACGGAGACGCAGCGGCAGGAGATTGGGTAGCTGATCGAGGCAAGCCGGTTGTAGGTCAGGATTTATCCTGATAGAGCCACTGTGTTAGAATTGTGACCGAGGTCACTTTGACAAGAGGCTCGCGATATCCTTGATGAGTCCTACGGTTTTTCGCGATGGACCATTCCGGTTCTATTTCTTCTCTCGGGAAGAAAGTCGCATGCATATTCACGTTGAGTGTTCGGACGGCGAATCCAAATTCTGGATCGAACCCCAAATAGAACTCGCGGCCAATCACGGCCTGTCGCAGGATCAGCTTAATACGGCACGCCGTCTCGTGCGGGAGCATGAAGATGAAATCCGACAAGCATGGCACGCCCACTTCGGACCTTGAAGTGACGAACATCTCGCGGCACGGTCTGTGGTTGTTGCTGAGAGACCGGGAATACTTCTTGCCGTTTGAGCAATTCCCTTGGTTCAAGGACGCGTCCGTACACCAGATCTGTACGGTGGAGCTGCGAAGCAAGGATCACCTGTATTGGCCGTTAGTCGACATTGATCTGACTGTCGAGTCCATTGAGCATCCCGAGCGGTTCCCATTGGTCAGCAATGCGAGACCCCCCGTCCCGGCAACGCCAGGTGGCCAGGCAGAAAAGTAGGTCCGCATCTGCGGCGGCACTGGCGGACAAGCCGCCAGTGGCACACGAAATCCTGACCTACAAAACCTGTCAGGCACGGGGTGCCGGACCTACGAATTGATGTTCACCACCGCGGGGCTGGCGGGGGCAGCGCACGAGCCGTGCGTGGCTCCGGCGGCGCTCTCCAATCCGGCCGGCATGACCGGGCTGGCGTAGGCGCCGAAGTCGTTGAAGAAGTGCTTCTTCACAAAGCGGTAGGCAAAGCTGCGCTCGGGGATCTCGTGGCCCGGGTCGAACTGGCTGCTGCGCGGCTGCGTGGCCTCGAGCTCGGCCATGGCCGCGTGCCGCGCCGTAGTGTCGCGGGCGCCGTGCTTGGTCACGAGCGCCTTGATCAGGTCGGGCCGCTCCAGCACCACGCAGCCGCGCGTGGCGGCGGCCGCAGCATGGCGAAAGTCGCGCAAGAACTCCGAGTTGTTGAACACCTCGCGCAGCGGCCGCGCGTCGTGAATGCTCTCGGCCGCAAACTGGATGATCGGGCAGGGCTCGATGTCGCCCCAGGGGCTCACGTGGTGTGTGAAACCGGTGGCCGCGGGGCAGAGCGCTTGGCCGCGGTCATCGTAGTAAGCGTCGATCACCACGATGGGTTTGGTCGCGCGCGTGTCGACCACGAACTGCCGCACGCGCCGCTGTTGCTCGGGCGTGAGCGCCAGCTCGGGCTTGGCGTCGGGGCCCACCGGGCGATACGTGTGGTACCACATGTACATCACGCCCAACTCGATCAGCCGATCGACCCAGGCGTTGGTCAAGAGGTCGTCGATGTTGGACTGGCAGAGACTGGTGCACACGCCGGTGAGAACGCGATGCTGGAGGCAGTTGTGCAGGCCGTCCATCGAGCGGCTGAAAACTTCCGGCCGGCCGCGGCGCACGTCGCTGACGATCTCGCTGCCTTCGATACTCACCAGCGGCGTCACGTTGCCCAGGCGGCGCAGCTCGCGGGCCACGTCGTCGGTGATGAACTGGCCGTTGGTGAAGACCTGGAAGTAGCAATCCGGATGCGCGGCGAGAATGTCGAGCAGCTCGGGATGCATGAAGGGCTCGCCGCCGAGGATGCCGAAGAAGCTGTTGCCGGCCAGCCGGGCCTCGCCGATCATGCGGTTCATGGCGGCGACGTCGATGGTTTGCTGCTTGGCGGCCACGTCGACCCAGCAGCCCTGACAGCGCAGGTTGCAACTGTTGATGATCGAGATGTAGAGGAACGGCGGAAAGAACTCGCCCCGCTTAAGCCGGCGCTTGTGGGCCTGAATGGCGCGCATGCCTTTGAAGCCCATGTTGTAGACGAGCTTCCACAACAGGCGCTTGTCGGTTTCGACCAGCACGCGCTTGGCGAGTTTGAAGTACATGCGCGATCCGGTTGTGGCGCGTGCTTGACGACCAATTCGGCGGTTGTGAGTTCGCCCAGATTATATCAAGCGCCGAGAGCATCCGACACGTGCGGCACGCTAAAGCTCGCGCGGGTAATAACTTCGGCACAACCGGCACAGTCTCGCGCAATTTGGAATATGCATTGCACTTAAGGCGTCGCGCGGCGCAGCGGCCTATCGACAGTGCGGGGGAGGGCCTTTACACTTTTGGGAATCCGCGGCGCGTCACCAGGCGCTCGCGGCGGCCGCCGGCGCGGGAGACTGCGTCGGCGCGGCGCCGCGCGTGTCCAGCGACGCCGCCACACGTCCGGCACTTCGAGTACCGCTTTCATGGTCGATCCCGATCGACTTTCGGCCGCGTTCGAAACGGCCCGCTGCGACCTGCTCGCCGAGAGCGTCGCCGAGGGACACTGGGTCGGCAAGCTTGCCAGCTCTCCGCTCTCCACCGCCACGGCGATCAGCGCGTTGGCGATTGTCGAGCGTGCCGCGCCGTTAGTGTCGGGCCGGATCGCCGACGAGCAGCGCGAGTGCGATCTGTCGCGGCTGATCATGTCGAGCGTGCGCTGGCTGGCCCGGCATCAAAACGCCGACGGCGGCTGGGGCGACACGGACCAGAGCGAATCGAACATCGCCACCACGATGCTGGTGCGCTTCGCCTTTGCGCTGACGGCGGTGCCGGCGGATCATCCCGGCATTCTGGAACGGGCCGACGCGTACATCGAATCGCAAGGCGGCGTGCGCGGGCTGCGGCGCCGCTATGGCAAAGACAAAACGTTCGCCGTGCCGATTCTCACCAACGGCGCGCTGGCCGGCATGGTTCCCTGGCGGATGGTGCCGTCGCTGCCGTTCGAGCTGGCCTGCCTGCCGCAGTCGTGGTGGAAGCTGGTGCGCTTGCCGGTGGTGAGCTACGCCATTCCAGCATTGGTGGCGATCGGCCAGGCGCGCTATTTTCATCGCAAGCCGTGGAACCCCCTGGCGCGGCTGGCGCGCTGGCTGACGGCGCGGAAGTCGCTGGCGCTGGTCGAAGGGTTGCAGCCGGCCAGCGGCGGATTCCTGGAAGCCGCGCCGCTGACCAGCTTCGTCGTCATGAGCCTGGCGTCGATCGGTCAGGCGAATCATCCCGTGGTTCGCAAAGGCGTGGAATTTCTGCTGGCGACGGTGCGGCCCGATGGCAGCTGGCCGATCGACACGAACCTGGCGACGTGGAACACCACGCTGGCGGTCAATGCCCTGGCCGGTGCCGGCGAGGACGTGCGCGAATTGGGCTGTCTCGATTGGATACTCTCCTGCCAGCAACGGCAGGCGCACGTGTACACGGGCGCCGCGCCGGGGGGCTGGGCGTGGACCGATTGCTCCGGCGGCGTGCCCGATGCCGACGACACGCCGGGTGCGCTATTGGCACTGGCGGTATACGCCAGGGCCGAATCGGATCCGGCGCGACGGGAACGCATTCACGCGGCGGCGGCAGCCGGCGTGCGCTGGCTGGTGGACTTGCAGAATGCCGATGGCGGCTGGCCGACGTTTTGTCGCGGCTGGGGCGCGCTGCCTTTCGATCGTAGCGGCAGCGACCTGACGGCGCACGCGCTGCGGGCACTCCATGCCTGGCGCAGCGCGCCGTTTGTTGCGGCCGACACCACGAACGAAGCCCAAGCGGCGGCGGCGCCGGCCACCGCTGCAGCGCCGTCACTCAAAACCATAATCGACACGGCCCTGGAGCGCGGCTTCCGCTTTCTGGCGACGAAGCAGCGCGGCGACGGCGCGTGGTTGCCCTTGTGGTTTGGCGATCAGTATTTGCCGGGCGAGGAGAATCCGGTGTACGGTACGGCCAAGGTGCTGGCGGCGTATCGCGATTTGGGGCGTCTGGATACGGCTGCGGCGCGGCGCGGGCTCGATTGGCTGGCCGGAGCGGCCCATGCTGATGGCCGGTGGGGTGGCCTGCCGCCCGCAGAGTTGTGCGCGCGGCGTGAGCCGGCGAACATCGAGGCTACGGCGCTGGCGGTGGAGACGCTTTTGAGCTGCTCGCCCGGGCCCATTCACGAAGCGGTGGCCCAGCAAGGGCTGAAATGTCTGGTGGACGCGGTGGAGCAGAATCGGCATCACGAGTGCTCGCCGATCGGTTTGTACTTTGCTAAGCTCTGGTATTACGAAAAGCTGTATCCGCTGATTTGGACGGTTGCGGCCCTGGGGCAGGCGGTGCGAAGATCGGGCCCCGCGAGCGAATCGCCCGCCGTCGTGCATTCCGGCAAACCCTAAGCGAGCCCGACCTTGGCGATTGCACCCCCGTCCGAGCAGCCGGCGCCCGACGGCACTGCCGGTTCGAAGAAGTCGCGGCGTCGCAGCACCAGCCACTTGAAGGCCGTGCCCGAAACGCTCGAACTGCGCGAACGGCTGCGCGCTGCCGCGATGGAGGTGGCGGGCCGGCTTGACAAATCGCGGCCGCTGTCGAAAGACGAGATGGAGGGCGTGGCCCGATCGCTGCTGGCGGAGATGGGCTTGGGCGAAGGCTACGTGGGCTGGACGATGGTGGTGCTGGCCAGCGCCTTTTGGCGCGACCAGGTGGCCGCCGTGCCGCCGAGCCGCCGCCTGTTCTTGCTGCCACACTGCTTGAAGCACGCCGAGGGCTGTCCGGCCGACTACGACGACTTTGGCCTGGAGTGCAAGAAGTGCGGCGCGTGCAGCATTGCCGATTTTCGCACGGCCGCGGAAGAACTGGGCTACAAGGTGCTGGTGGCCGAAGGCTCGCCCATCGTGCTGAAGATCATCGTGTCGGGCTATGTGGACGCGATCGTGGGCGTGGCGTGTCTGAACGTGCTGGAGAAGGCGATCGACAAGATTCTGCTGGCCGGCATTCCCTGCATGGCCGTGCCGCTGCTGTCGAGCGATTGCCGCAACACGTCGGTCGACGAGTCGTGGGTCAGCGAGATCATCCACCTGCAGCAGGCGGCGCCGGCCACGCAAACGCGCAGCTATGTACACCTGATGCGCGCGGCGGCCGGCATGTTCGAGCGCGACGAGCTGGCGCGGCTTGCGCCGCGCAGCCGCGGCACGCTGAATTTGGCGGAGCGCAACGGCCAAGGGCTGGACGGAGTGGATCCGATCGCCGGCACCGAGGCCATTGCCTACGACTTTCTGGCCAAAGGCGGCAAGCACTCGCGGCCATTTATCACCTTGGCCGTGTACGACGCTTTGACCGGGGGCAACTGCACGCTGGGCGCCACGACGGGCTGCACGACGGGCGCTGCGAGCAACGGGGGCGGGCCGGGCGGAGCCGAAAATGCCGTCGCGCTGCCCGACGCGGTCAAGCGCACGGCCATGTCGATCGAGACGTTTCACAAAGCGTCGCTGGTGCACGACGACATCGAGGACGACGATGCGTTTCGCTACGGCGCGGAAACGGTGCATCGCCGCTGGGGCGTGCCCACGGCGGTGAACGTGGGCGACTATTTGATTGGCTTGGGCTATCGGCTGGTGAGCCGCGAGGCGGGCGCCCTGGGCGCCGAGGTGGCCAGCGACGTGCTCGACCATCTGGCCGATGCGCATTTGAAGCTCAGCGAAGGGCAGGGGGCCGAGCTGCTGTGGCGCGACGCGCGCGACAAGCGGCTCAAGCCAATCGACGCGTTGAAGATCTACGCGCTCAAAACGGCGCCGGCCTTCGAAGCGGCGCTGTATTGCGGCGCGCGGCTGGCCGGCGACGCCTCGCGCTATGCGGAGCCTTTGGCGCAATTTGCCCGGCACCTGGGCGTGGCATTTCAGATTTGCAACGATCTGGATGATTGGCGCAGCGACGGGCACAACAAGCTGGCGGCCGGCGGCGACGTGCTGGGCGGGCGGCCCACCGTGCTGTGGGCGCTGGCGCTCGAGGCGCTGCCGGCGCCGCAGCGCGCCGAGTTGGAAGCACTGGCCGGACAAGCGGCAGGGCCGTTGACGCTGGCCCGCGTGCGCGCCCTGTACCAGGTGGCGGACGTGTTCGAGAAGGCCGAACGCCTGGTGGACAAATATCGCGAGCGGGCCGAGGCGGTGGTCGACGACATTCAGCCGGATGAATTGCGGCGGCTGCTGTACTATCTGATCGACACGGTGCTGGAACGGCCGCCCCAGGAGACACCGCTCGTGGTGCTCGTGGAGAATTCGCTGAGCGCGACGAGCGCTTCGTCGTCGACGTGAGCGCGCGGGCGGGCAACTAAGTGTCCAACCTCGCCGGGAGTCGGCCCCGCGCCGATTTCGATTCGCACTGGCGGGCAAGCCGCCAGTGACACCCGGCGCATGCCGCCAGTGGCGCTCGGATTTTTCTGGCGACGAAGAGAAAAAGTTGCGAAATGGAAATGGAATCTGCGCAATCTGCCGGCGCGCGTTTGGGCGCGGGCGTCGATTCCTGGTAAAATCAGGGGCATGTGAACCGCACGCTTCCCGCCCCATTCGCCCGCCGATAGCCGCCGTTGTGAGTGACACGCAAGCCGTGACTCCGGATCTGGAAACGCTGGTGCGCTTGTTTTATGCGCGCCCCGAGGAGCTCGGCAAATTCGAGGAGGTCGACTGGCACACGCTGGCGCGCGACTATCGCATGTTGCTGGCGCACGACAGCCACATGACGGTTACGGTCGAGCGATTTCACAACGGGCCGGTCGACGTGCGCGTGCTGGAGACGAAGATCGACGGCGATCGCTACGCGCGGAAGATTCTATTGGCCCGACAGTCGGACGGCGTGGTGGTGCAGTTTGGAATCATGCGGCTGGATTTTTCGGCCGTCAGTCCGGAGGTGCGGCGCGAGATCGAGAGCGAGCGCACGCCGCTGGGGCGCATCCTGATCCAGCACAATCTGCTCACGCGGGTGCATCTGCGCAAGGTGTGGCAAGTGACGCCTGGCGACGATCTGCGGCGGCATTTTCAATTGCCGCCGGGGACGATCACCTATGGCCGCACGGCGGTGATCCACCTGGACGGCGAGCCGGCGGTGGAGCTGCTGGAGATTGTGACGCCGGTGTAGCGGCAGATGGCTCGGCGGGAGCCTCGCCCTCCCGCGCAAACGCGCGACAACCTGCTGGCGAATTCAGCTACCGGACAGATTCACAGCCGCATGGCGGTGAAGCCGCCGTCGACGTAATAGGCCGCGCCGGTGATGAAGCTGCCGGCCTTGTTGGACAAGAGCAAGAGGGCCGCGCCCATCAGCTCGTGCGGCTGGCCGAAGCGAGCCAACGGCGTCTGAGCCATGATGGCCGCCGTGCGCGTCTCGTCGAGAATGGCCCGATTTTGTTCCGCAGGGAAAAAGCCAGGGCACAGCGCGTTGACGCGGATTTTGTGCGGAGCGAGCTCGCGGGCCAGGTTTTGCGTGAGGTTCACCACGGCCGCCTTCGAGGCGCTGTAGGCGAACACGCGCGACAGCGGCTTATCGGCCGTTACGCTGCCGACGTTCAAAATCGAGCCGCCGCCGGTCACTGCCATGTAGGCGGCGAACACCTGGCAGCCCCAGTGCGTGCCGCGCAAGTTGACGTCGATCACGCGTTGCCAGTCGTCGTCGGCCACGTCGAGATACGCGCTGGCGGAGTTGACGCCGGCGCAGTTGACCAGCATGTCGACGCGACCGAACTGGGCGATCGTGTCGGCCAGAAGCGCTTCGAGCGACTCGCGCCGCGCCACGTCGGCGGGCAGGAACACGGCCTGGCCGCCGAGATCGCGAATGTGCTCGACGCGCTGGCCGCCGCGACGTTCGCTATTGCCGGCGACGACGACCGTGGCGCCGGCCTGGGCCAGCCCGTCGCACAGTGCCCCGCCCAACACGCCGGTGCCGCCGATCACGACAGCCACCTGGCCCGAGAGGCCGAACAGGTCGTCTAAGTAATCGTTGGGCATTTGCGGCAATCTCGCCTGGTGCGGGGCACTGCTGCGCCGCAAGCGGGCGTCGAAGGATCACTTGGGTTCTTTGCGCAGGCGGAGCCAATCGCTGTGGAACACGCCGGGCTTGTCGGTGCGTTGATACGTATGCGCGCCGAAGTAGTCGCGCTGGGCCTGCAGCAGGTTGGCCGGGAGGCGCGCCTGGCGATAGCCGTCGTAATACGACAGCGCCGCGGCAAAGGCCGGCACGGGAATGCCGAGGTGCATGGCCGTGGCCACTACATTGCGCCAGGCGGACTGCGCCCGCTCGACGACATTGGTAAAGTACGGCGCCAAGAGCAGGTTCTCGAGCTTGCGGTCGGCGTCGAATGCTTCTTTGATGCGATCGAGAAAGCGGGCCCGAATGATGCAGCCTCCGCGCCACAATAGCGCGATTGCGCCATAGTCGAGCGGCCAGTCGTGCTCCTTGGCCGCGGCCTCGAGCTGGACGAAGCCCTGGGCGTAGCTGCAGATCTTCGAGGCGTAGAGGGCCTCGCGCGTGGCATCGACGAAAGCGTGTGGATCGCCGTCGTACTGGGCAACGGGGCCCCTCAGGATCTTGCTTGCGCGCAGCCGGGCCTCTTTCATGGCCGAGAGTGCGCGGGCATAGACGGCTTCGGTCACCAGCGTGCTGGGCACGCCGAGGTCGAGCGCCAATTGGCTCATCCATTTGCCGGTGCCCTTGGCGCCGGCCGTGTCGAGCACGACGTCGACCAGAAAGCCGCCGGTATCGGGATCGCGCACGCTGAAGATGTCGCGTGTGATTTCGATCAGGTAGCTGTCCAGCTCGCCGCGGTTCCAGTCGTCGAAGACCTTGTACAGTTGATCGTTGTTCAGCCCCAGCGCCTGCTTGAGCACGAAGTAGGCTTCGCAGATCAACTGCATGTCGCCGTATTCGATGCCGTTGTGCACCATCTTGACGTAGTGGCCGGCGCCGCGCGGTCCGACCCAGTCGGCACAGGGGATGTCCTCGTTCGGTCCCACCTTGGCGGCGATGGCTTGAAAGATGCCTTTCACCAGCGGCCAGGCAGCCGGCGAGCCGCCGGGCATCATGCTGGGGCCTTTGAGCGCGCCCTCTTCACCGCCGGAGACGCCGGTGCCGACGTAGAGCAAGCCCTTCGACTCGACGTACTGCGTGCGGCGCTCGGTATCGAGATAAAAGGTGTTGCCGCCGTCGATGATGACGTCGCCGGGCGAGAGCAGCGGCAAGAGCTGCTCGATGAGACTGTCGACGGCCGGGCCCGCCTTGACCATCAACATCACCTTGCGCGGCGTGGCGAGGCTGGCCACAAGCTCTTCGACCGAGTGGCAGCCGACGAAATTCTTGCCACGGGCGCGGCCGGCAATGAACGCGTCGACCACGCTGGTGGTGCGGTTGAACACGGCCACGTGATAGCCCCGGCTCTCCATGTTGAGCGCCAGGTTCTCGCCCATCACGGCCAGGCCGATCAGTCCGATGTCGCAGGGTATAGGCATGTTGGTTGATTCGCGTTGATTCTGGTTCGCCCTCGCTTGCGCGTCGGGCTGGTGTTCACTTCTTCCAGGGCGGTTGCTCGGGCAGGAAGGAATCGAACTCGCGCAGGAGCGCGTCTTGGTAGGCGCCGGCAAAAGTTCCGCCCAGAAACCGCGCGATGCCCTCATTGTACAGCCGCCGCCAACTGGCTTCTTCGGCGCCGGGATTGATCGGATAAAACAGCGCGTCGTTCGCTGCCGCCGCCTGCTGATCGCCCGGGGCGTCGCCGATCATGAGGGTGTGAGCGGGCGGATATTTCTGGGCGTTGCCGAGCGATTGTTTCTTGGTGCCGCTCTCCTGGCCGCAGATGGCGCACACGTATTTGGCCAGGTCGTGCTCTTCCCACTCGCGGCGCAGCGCCTCGTCGGGCGTGGCCGAGACGACAAACAGGTCGGCCTGGGGCGCGAGCTTTTCCAGACACTCGCGCACGAAAGGGAAGGGCGGCACGTCGCGCACCACACGCTCGACCGTGGCGTTGACCGACTGACTCCAGGCCAACGCTTGCTGGAGCTCGGGATCGCCGCTTTCGCGGGCGGCGGCTTCCAGCGCGGGATTGGCCAGCTTCGTCTCGCGCTTGATCCAGGCCACGAGCGACTGCGGGATGCGGATTTCAACGCCGCGGGCCTGCACTTCGGCGCGCTCTTTGAGCCACTCGAGCGCCTCGATCAGTGCCGGAAAGCGATTGATGCCGCGGCTCTTGGAATACAAGTTGACGAACTCGGCCGCCTCGCGGGCATATTTGCTTACGCCGGCCAGTCCGTAATGCTGCACGATGTTCGGGATGAAGCACTCTTTGTGCTTCACCTCCATGGTGTCGAAGGCGCAGCCATCGGAATCGATGCCGACGAGAAAGTCGTGCTGGGGGGAGATTTCAAACATGAACAGGGGTCAGGGACTAGGGACGAGGGAATAGGTGGTCAGTTCTTTCTCTCGGCTTGTGGAACGTACTTCGCGAGTTTTTGCGTGGCGTAGAGCGGCTGGAAGCGCGTCATGCGATAGCGGCCGTCGACCAGCGGCATGCTGAGCATGCCTTCGCCCACCAGCGGCTTGGCGTAGCGCACGAATTCGTCGGTCACGTCGTAGCCGCCGGGCGCAATCCACTGGGCCGGAAACGTGCGCTCGCTGTTGGCCACCTCGGCCAAAGGAACGCGATCGTAACGCACATTGTAGATCGGGCCGGGATTGCGCAGGATCGTGGACATGTAGCCGCTTTCGCGCCGCGCGGCCAAAAGCGCGGCCAGCTGCCCGCTCTTGTAGGCTTCTTCCAGATCGACGGTCGAGGCCAGCGCCATGGCGTGCCGTTGATCGGTGCCGGGCACGTTGCCGCGGGCGGCGCCTTTGGCGGCGAGGCCCACTTTGTTCAAGTAGTTCACGACTGCTTGCGCCACGGTCATCTGGCTGGAGCTGAACATCACGTGGCCGAAGGAGTCGCGAACTTCGCCGATCTCGCCCACCTGAAAACCTTCGCTCACCACCACGACGCACCGGCCCTCGCGGCGCAGCGAGTCGTTCACCTGGTCTGCCATCTGCTCGAGCGAGCAGGGGCTCTCGGCCAGGTAGATTTGCAGCGGCATCTGCCGCTCGGGATCGGCCAGGCGCGCGGCCGCGGGGATGTAGCCGATCTTGCGGCCCATGGCTTGCAGCACCAGCACGGGATCGGCGGGCGACGAGCCGGCGTTCTCTTCGTTGGCCGTCTGCACCAGGTGCAGCCAGTACTTGGCCACCGAGCCGTAGCCGGGCGTGTGGTCGATGAGCTGGAACTCGCTGTCGCCCACGTCGTTGTCGATCGTTTTGGGCACGCCGATGCCCACGAGGTCCAGCCCGCGCTCGCGGGCCAGCTGGGCCACTTTGTGGGCGGTGTCCATCGAGTCGTTGCCGCCGATGTACAGAAAGTAGCCCACGTTGTGGGCGCGAAAAACCTCCAGCACGCGTGCGAAGTCTTCGGTCTGCTGCGGCCTGAGTTTATAGCGACAGGTGCCGATGGAGCCGGCGGCCGGCGTGTAGCGCAACAGCGAAACTTCCTCGGCCGGCTGGGCGGTCAGGTCGAGCAGTTCTTCTTTGAGGACGCCCTCGATGCCGTGGCGCGCGCCATAGACGGTGCCGATCTCGGCCAGGTCGCGGGCCTGCTCGATGATCCCGCGCAGCGAGTTATTGATGACGGGGCTGGGTCCGCCGCTTTGGGCGACGACCATGTTGCGCGCTGGGGCCATGGGTCGGGCAGTTCGAGATCTGGCGGACGGCGGCTGGCCTGGGAGCGGCCCGTGCCGGCCAGGACCGCAAGGAGAAACGCCCATGTTACCAGCGGGCGAGCCGGTCGGCAAAGGGCCGGAATGGCGCCGGCCAGGACGCACAAAGCCGAAAGGCAAAGGCCCCTATTTTTGCAGGCGGATCTCGAACCCAATGGGCCAGGTTTCGATGTGCGAATTGGCAAAGCCGCTTTGCGCGATCATGGCTTCAAACTGGCTGCGCGTATAGGCCCGCTTGAGCAGCATGAAGCGGAAGGTCCACTTGGTCATCAGGGTGCTCCAGCGACTGAGTTTCATCTGCTCGACGTGGTCGTACACCGTGTCGCGCGAGGCGTCGCTGCGAAGGTCGATAATCAGAGCCGTGCCGCCGGGCGCGAGCACGCGGTGCATTTCCTGCAGGGCCCGCACCGGTTCGCTGAAGTTCTTGAAGGCGGCGCGACAGACCAGAAGATCGAACGAGGCGTCGGCGAATGGCAAGTGAGCGGCGTCGCCCTGGCGGAAGTCGACGGTCACGCCTTGCTCGCGGGCATGCTGTCGGGCCATCTCGACAAACGTGTGGCTGATATCGATGCCGGCCACGGTGAACGTGTCGCGCCGGGCCAGCTCGATGGCCAGGTAGCCGGGGCCGGGGGCGACCTCGAGGATTCTCGCGCCCGGCGGCAAGGTGGTGACGATCTGCTCGGCCAGCTCGTGGAGTTCCTGAGTATTCTTGCGGGTAATTTTGGCGTACCAACGGGCCACGCGGCCCTCCATGCCCAGGCCCTTATACGCTTTCGTCGCCATGCGTTTGTCTCCTTGCGGCCGTGATGTCCCAGCAGCTGACGGGAGCCGCGTGGGCAAAGAACTCGGGCTCTGCCAGAAGTATTCGCAGACGGGCGACGAATATCGACCTTATTCGGTTCAAAAACGAAAGTGCCCCGCGCGCCGTGCAAGCACGCGAGGCACCTTCTGACAAATGGGCTTCCAACCTGGTTCCTACTTTTGCGCGACCACCGTGCCGTCGGCCATCAGCCGGGCGGCTTGCTCCAACAGGCGCACGGCCTGGGGTGGAAACGCCTCCGGCTCGGCGCTCCAGAAGTTCACCGTGCAGCGCACGCCGGCGATCTCCACCGGCACGTGCATGCTGGAGCGGATGTCCTTCTTGGCCATGCCGGCCATGACCGAACCGCTGGTGCCACCCATTTCCTGATTCACTACGGTGGCGTTGCCCAGCGCGTACTCGGCCAGCGACTGCCCGTCGGCTCGCACGACGGTCGTGGTGCTGCGCAGCGAAGTGCGCAGGCCGAGCCGCTCGTTGAGCATCTTCAGCCGCAGTTTGTCTTTTTCGACGCAGGTGACGCACACGCGGTCGAGCTGCGGGATGAGATCCATCAGCTGCCACGTGAAGCGATCGAAGGCCTTGTCCGATTCGAGCGCCGTGCGGGCCTGGGCCTGCAGTTCGCTGTCGAGCTCGATCGAATCGGCCTGGGTCAGGAACTCTTTGGCCCGTAGCGCTTGGGCGCTGGCCGGTTGCGTGAGATCCTGGTCGGCCAGGGCCATTTCGAACCAGCCGAACATCATCTCTTCCCAAGTTTGCTCGCCCCAGGCGACTTCGCGGGTGGGATCGGGATTGGCCATGTTGTCAGGCGAGTTGTCGAAGTGCGCCACGCAGTGCATCTTCGTGCCGCGCGGCAGTAACTTGGGCTCGGCCAGCTCGTAGCTGGTTTGCCAGCCGAAATCGTAGCCGGGAATCCAGAGCAGCGTTTCGGTTTTGCCGTCGGGATAGATCACGTCGTAGCGAAAGTCTTTGCCGCGGACGTGCATGTGTGGAGCCATGGACAGGAGCAGCGTGTTCTGCCGGAAGACGAACTCGCTTTCGACTTCGTAGTTCGGATCGCCCGGCGGAATCTGGAAACTGAAGTTGCCGGCGTTCTGCACGGCCACTTCTTTTTTCACCGTCTGGGGATCGGCGAACACGAAGCCGGCATAGCTGCGGTCCTGCTGCGGGGTGCCGTTGGCCGTGTAGTGCATTTCAAACAAGAGCTTGGTGCCCTTTTGCACGAAGCGGGCGTAGCCCTCTGGCAGCGGCTCCTGACGCAGGCCGGGGGCGAACGCGCCCAGCCAGTTCGAGCGCAGCCGTCCGGCCTGGCCCGTGGGAGTCACCCCTGGCGGGATCAGGTAGACGATGATGTGGTGCACCACGGCCGGATTGCCAGGCACGCACTCCAGGGCCTGCACCCATTTGTCTTCCGTCCAGCCGGGATCGACCGTGAAGCGCTGATACTCGATGGTGCCGGAAGCGGCCACGTCGTAGGGCTTCTCGGCCATGTACACAACTTCGTCCGGCTGGGGAATCTGCCAGCCCGTGGCGAAGACGGGGGCCGGCGGCAAATCTTTGGGATCGCCCTGGGGCGCGCCGCTGTCGACCCAGCGGTTGATCAACTCGATTTCCTGATCGCTCAGCCGGGCGTCGTTACGGAAGTGGCCGACTTTCGGATCGGCGTGCCAGGGTGGCATGCGGCGCAGGCTCGTCACTTCGCGCACCATTTCGGCCCAGCCGACCGACTCTTCGTAGTTGGTCAGCGGGAACGGCGCGATCTGGCCGGGGCGGTGGCAGTAGACACAGTTGTCGTTGAAGATCGGAGCGATGTGCTTGGAATAGGTGATTTCGCTGTCGGCCAGCGGCTTTTTCACGCGGCCGATGTGGCAGCCCTGGTTGGCGCACACGGCCTGGCTGACCGGCTGGCCGGCGAGGAGTTCATCGAGGGCGACGGCCAGGTCGCGGCGGCGCGGCTCGTTGCGCTGATAAGCGATGCCGTTGCCTTGAAAGCCGAATTGATCGTCGATGCGGCCGAAATAGCGAACCGTGCGATCGGCATCGAGCACGAAGATCTCGGGCGTACGCACCGCAGCGAACTGGTCGGCAATGGCGTTGCCCACGTCTTTGAGCAACGGGAACTCGATCTTGTATTCGCTGGCGTAGTGAGCCAGTTCCGTGATCGAGTCCTGCTGGTTGGAGTTGATGCCGAGAAACGCCACTTCACGATCTTGGTACTGGCGCGCCAGCTCTGCCAGCCGGGGCGCATAGAGCTTGGCCAGCGGGCATTCGGTCCCCAGGAAGGCAACCACGACCAAGCGCTTTCCGGCAAGATCATCCAGCGAGGTCAGCTTGCCGCGGAAGTCGCGGGCCGAGAAGGGAGCGACCTTTTTGCCGATCGGCGAAGCCTGTTCAGCGGCGAGGGTTGTACCGCCTAGGAGAACAGCCACAACCGTCGTCAGCCACCACACGTGCTTGCCCATCTGTCGATCCTCCATTGCCTTCCTGGGGCGATGTGAAAGTTGAAAGTCGGGCCGGGGCGATCGGGGGCTGCACAGCGCCGTGCGGTCCGACATGGACTGGGCCAGTGGGGGAGCAAATCGCATACCAGAACGTAGATTCGGTATTTGCGCGTACTGCGCGCGCGAGTTTGACGCACTAGCGCGCGGTGCCCAGCGCGCGGCGCGCGAGGCAGCACAGTGCACGCGCTGCGACGATCTGGGGTCGAATTGCAGTAGGGCAGTGGGGCGCCGGATAGGCTTGGGCGTCCGACGTCGGTGTGGTTCAGACGGCGCGCGACAGTTGAACCACAGCGGCACGATGGGCACGATCAGGAGTTGAACGGACGGCGAGAGGCGAGCACACCGCAGCCAAGAAAGCTCGCCATTCTCGCCTCCGTGATCTCTGCGATCTGCGCGGTTTGATTCGGCTTTTGTGGATGAGCGGCACTGGTGGAACGCCGGCGGCCCGTGGGGCGGCCTGGTAGTGCCGTCAGGCCGGGGCGACGGTGCCTTGCGAGCGCCATGCCGGCTGACGATATTGGGGGTTTCCCTGGGCCGGTTTATCGAGAGGCAGGCATCCTGATGTCGTTATTGGTCGTGGGTTCGGTGGCGTTCGACAGTGTGGAAACTCCGACGGAGCGGCGCGACAACGTGCTGGGCGGGTCGGCCGTGTTCTTTTCGTATGCGGCCAGCTATTTTGCGCCGGTGCGGCTGGTGGGCGTGGTGGGTGAGGACTGGCCGCACGAGCACACGCGGCTGCTGCAAAGCCAGGGCATCGACACGTCGGGCCTGACCATGGTCCGCGGCGCGAAGACCTTCTTCTGGCGCGGCAAGTACATGCCCAACATGAACGACCGCGAAACGCTCGAGATCCATTTGAACGTGTTCGAGCAGTTCGATCCGGTGTTGCCGCCCGACTATCGCAGTTGCAAGTACGTGTTCCTGGCCAACGGCTCGCCGTTCACGCAGATGAAAGTGCTGGACCAGGTGCCGGGCGCGCAACTGCGCGTGGCCGACACCATGGACTTGTGGATTCGCACGCAGCACGACGGGGTGCTGCAGATGCTCAAGCGGATCGACGGCCTGGTGCTGAACGATGCCGAGGCCAAGCTGCTGACGGGCGATGAGAACCTCGTGCGGGCCGGACACAAGGTGCGCGAAATGGGGCCCGACTTCGTGGTGATCAAAAAGGGGGAGCACGGCGCGATGTTCTTCAGCCGCGACGAGACGTACGTGATGCCGGCCTATCCCACGCCGCAAGTCGTTGACCCGACCGGCGCGGGCGACAGCTTTGCGGGCGGCATGATGGGCTACCTGGCCGCGCGGGACGACGTGACGCCGCAGATTCTCAAGGAGGCCCTGGCCCACGGCATCGTGACGGCCAGCTTCAACGTGGAAGATTTCAGTCTGGACCGCATGCGGCAGATCAAACGGCCGGACATCGACCGGCGGCTGCACGAGTACCGGCAGATGCTGTCGTTCTGAGAGAGCGAATTGCGCGAGAGTTGACGCGACGCCTCACCCTGCGCCGCTGCGCGCCGCGCCTGTGGTACGGAAAGGCGAGAAGCAATTTTGTCGCCAATTGCGGGAGGTGCACGGCGAACAACTCGCAATCGGCAAATGGTGCCAATAATGCCAGGCGCTCGGGGGTGAAAAGCATGAGGATCCTAAGCGGTTTGCTGCCGGCGGTTATATGCGCCGGGCTGATTGCCTGCACATTGAGTTGGGCTGCTGAACCGGCGGCGGGCACGAGCACGACCGCTACGCCCGAGCGGCTGGCGGAACTCAAGCAGCGTTTTCAGTCGGGCCTGGATGCGATCTGCCAGAAGTATTCCGTGCCGGGGATGACGGCGGCGTACGCATTGCCGGACGGAACCGTCGTGGCGTTTGCCAGCGGGCTGGCCGACAAGGAAGCCGGCACGAAGATGACGCTTGACACCCGCATGCCGGCCGGCAGCGTGGGCAAAACATTCGTGGCCGCAGTGGCCGTGGGGCTGGTCCAGGACGGCAAGCTGGCCTTCGATGACCCCATTTCGAAATGGCTGGGCGACGAACCGTGGTTCGGCGACTTGCCCAACGGCCGCGAGATCACCGTGCGGCACTTGCTCAGGCATCGCAGCGGGCTGACGGACCACGTGAACGATCCGCGGTTCGCCAAGAAGGTGCGCGAAATGCTCACCGCGCCCGGCGCCGATCCCGACGCTTACCTCACGTCCGTCGAGATGGCGGCCTTTCTCTTGCAGCGCAAGCCGCTGTTCGCGCCGGGTAAAGGTTACGCGTACACCGACACGGGCTACATCCTGCTGGGGATGATCATCGAGCGGGCCGGCGAGGCGCCGTATTACGACCAGTTGCGGCAGCGATTTTTGGAGCCGCTGGAGCTGACGCTCACGCTGCCGGCCGACCGGCGCGATCTGCCGGGCGTGGCGGCCGGCTACATGCCGGAGAAGAACCCGCTGGGCCTGCCGCCCAAGACCACGCTTGAAGGCAAGCTGCGTTTCAATCCGCTGAACGAGTGGACTGGCGGCGGGCTGGTGAGCAATCCACAGGACCTGGTGCGGTGGGCGACGGCCCTGTATCAAGGGCGGGCACTCGGCAAGCCGTATCTCGACGAGCTGCTGGCGACCGACCCACTCGACAACGGCAAGCCGAGCCGTTACGGTTTGGGCGTGTTCGTGCGCGATGACGAGCTGGGCGTCAATTACGGCCACGGCGGTTGGTTTCCGGGCTATCTGACGCACATGGCGTATTATCCAGCCGAGCGCGTGGCGGTGGCGGTGCAGGTGAACAGCGACGCGCGGCGCGAGCTCGTGGTCGACGTCACGGCGCTCATCAAGGACGTGCTGGCGACGGTTGGCAAGCAGCCGTAACGCGCGACTGAGTTCTTGCCGTGCTACTTTTGTTCGAAGGGGACAGTCCCATTTTTCTCCCCGGGCACCGAAAAATCGGGACAGTCCCCGCCGCAGGCACTAAAAAAATGGGACAGTCTGCGCGTCCTGACCCCTGATCTCTGACCCCTGGCCACTGCTTTGTCCGAAGTCGTCCGCACTTTCATTGCCGTGGAGATCCCGTTTGAGATCAAAGAGCGGGCGGGCCGGCTGATCGATCAGCTCAGCGTCACGCCGGCCAAGGTCAAATGGGTCGCGCCGGCGGCCATGCACTGGACGGTCAAGTTCCTGGGCGACGTGGATATTCTGGAGTCGCCGCAGATTTGTGCGGCGGTGGCGCGGGCCGTGGAGCCGTTGGCGCCGTTCGACATCGCGGCGCGCGGGGCCGGCGCATTTCCCGATCCGTGGCATCCGCGCACGGTGTGGATCGGCATGGCGGAGGGCAGCGACGAAATGGTTGCGCTGCACGATCGGATCGAAGCGGAACTGGCGCCCTTGGGCTATCGCCCTGAGGGGCGGCGCTTCCGGCCGCATTTGACCATCGGCCGCGTGCGGGCCAGCCCGCAGGGGATCGGCGAGCTGGGACGGTTGATTGAGGCGCATGCCGGCTTCGACGGCGGGCTATCGACCGTGTTCGAAGTGGTGGTCTTTGCCAGCACGCTGGGGCCCGACGGGCCAACGCACGAGCCCTTGGGCCACGCCGAGCTGAAAGGGCGGTAGGCGTTCGGCGTGCTCGTCGGCTGGCTGTACAAGCAGGCCGAGTAGTGGCCAGCGGTTGTCGCCTTGGGCCCTGGCGGACAAGCCGCCAATGGCACCCCATGGCCAATGACACCCCATCGTCAGTGGCCCCACCAATCGGCTTTGACACCGCCCGTTACTCCCGCATCCAGCGCCGCAAGCGGAGCAGCACTCGGGCGGCATCGCCCAGGGCGGCGTACTCATCGACAACCTGGCGCACGAGCGCCGGGTGGCTCGTGATCAGGTTGTCGCAGCCCAGGTCGAGCATGCGCAACGTGGTCTCGCGATCGTTGACGGTCCACACGTGAACCTGCCTGCCGCGCTGGTGGGCGCGCCGCACCAGCTGGGCATCGACGAGACGCCGGTTGAGGCTCAAGAAATCGACGTCCAAGCGCGTGATGTCCCCCTTGATCGCGGAAACGATGAGGCCGCTAGGCAGGTCCGGCTGCAAGCGGCGCGTCTCGTCGAGCAGCGACATTTCGAAGCTCGAAACGATGGCCCGGCCCGTGAAGCCGCGCTCGCGCAGCACCTCGACCACGGCGGCCGGCAGGTCCTGGCTGTGTCCGAAATCCTTGAGCTCGATATTCAAGCGCAAGCGGTCGCCGCTGGCGTCGATCAACTCGGCCAGCGTGGGAATCTGCGAATCCGTGGGCCTGTTGCCCGCGCGCAATCGCAGGGGGGCGAGATCGGCCAGCGATACGCCGGCCAGATTGCGCGGGTCGCCGGTCACGCGGCGCAGATCGCGATCGTGCAGCAGCACGACGTGACGGTCGGCCGTGAGCTGCACGTCGATCTCGGCGAAGTCGGCGCCGGCGGCGAGCGCCAGCCGTAGCGCCGCGATGCTGTTTTCCGGCTCGTCGCTCGGGCCCGCTCGATGGGCGGTCACCAGCGTGACGCGGTCATCGAACAGCCGCTCCGCCAGCACGAGCGCGTACGCGAGATTGACCAACGGGCCGATGGCCAGCAGCGCCAGGATTGCCGCGGCCGATTTCCACGGGCGATGCGCAGGCCGGCTTTCGACGACGATGGGGTGGGTCGCGGGATCCTGACCCGCCGGCTGACGTCGAACGTATTCGCCGGCCAACAACAGGCCGAAGGCCACGGCAAACAGCGCCGCAATGATTTGCAGCACGATCGCATCGAAGAGCAGCAGCGCGAGCGTCGACCAGACCACCAGCCAGAGCGGTTCTTCCAGCTGGGCGAAGAGCAGATGGTTGGCCCGGTCAAGACCGTAGATCGCGGCCAGTAGCGCCGCGCTGCGGAGCACCAGCCAGGCGGCAAAAACGAGCAACAGAGGAATTGTGCGGCCCCGCATGCGCAAGACGCTGGTGCGCAGGGCGTCTGACCAGTTTTGGCGTTCGACGACAATCAATGGCACCGTGAAAGTCCAGCGTGCGAATAGCCAGAGCAGCGCCAGGCTGAGCCCCACGGCCAGCGTCAGGCCGATGACCGCGGCGATCCAGAATTGCGGCGGCCTTTGGTCGATATAGTAGTTGATGTCGGCCTGGCCCAGCAGCACGCGGTAGGTGATGAAGGCCAGCAGGGCGAACGGCATGGCGATGAGCAAAGCCAGCGCCGTTTGCAGGGCAGCCACGACAAACAAGGCGGGTGCCGAACGGACGACGGCTGCCGCCACCTGCCGGATCGAGGGCGAAGCGCCGTGGAGTGCCGCGTGGGCCAGCAGGATGAGGCCCGAGTACTCGACGAAGAGCAGGCCGAGAGTCGCTGTCGAGGCCAGCAAGATGGCCAGCAGGCCGGCGGGAGTGGCAAGGAAGCGAGCGACCTCCCAATTGCCCAGGGCCGTGTCGCCTCCGAGTCCGACGAGCCAGGCGATCGCAGCGGCAAGCAGCGGACCGAGCAACGTCGCGGCCAGCAAGGAAACGAGCAATTCGTAGAGCAGCAGCGGCCGCCAGGCTACGGCAAAGGCCCGCGGAAGCCGCCGCCAGACGGATATATCAGCGGGATGAGGAGGCATGTTGCTGTCGCTGGGCGCGGCGCATGGGAACCATCGGCTGTTCACTGTAGCCAGGCGGACCAGCGGCAGCCATCGATCGCCAGGGTGGCGCCGCCGATCGTGAGAGAATTTTGGGTAACCCGCCAAATTGAGCCGCCGTGCCGGAGCCGGCCAGCTGCGTGCTGTTGTCGTTGGGCGCGGCCGGATTGCTGGGCTGGTTCGCGCGGCGACGCAACGCCAGGCGCGCACCGGTCGGCTGATGGAAACGACCTGCAACGGCTGCCAACGCCCCCTGTGGCTGCTACAATCCAAGCGGGCGTGCGATTGCGGTTGATCGCCGCAGGGCCGCGTCGGGCGGCGATACCGATTGGAAGAGGGTTATCATGCGGCTTGAATGCGCGCGGTGGGTGTGTGGCGCCGTGGTGATGGCGGTAATCAGCCCGTTGCAAATTGCCCGTGGTCAGCAGACACCGGCGAGCGGAGCCGGTGCGGCGACAACGGCTGCCGCGGCGGACGACACCGACCGCAAGAATGAGATCTTGCGCAGCGACCGCTGGCATCGGGCCATGTTCGAAATGAGCGAGTGGCTCAACAACCAGCACGTGTACACGCCGGCAGAAGTGACCCGGATCAAGGCCGACTTTACGGCGCGGGTGAACGGCATGTCGGCCGGCGAACTGCAGACGCTGCTGGCCGACGTGGAGCACAAGCTGCGCATTCTGGATACGCCGGAGGCGCGCGAAGTGCGGGCCTGGCTGGGGAGCTATCTGGCGATCCTGTCGGATCGCGGCCGGGAAGACCTGCTGCGCGATATTCCGGAGTTCTCTGCGATGAACTCCGCCCGGCTGCAAGACACCATCAGCCGGCTCGCGCAGCGGCGCGATGCCCGCACGCGCAAGAATACGCAGGTGCAGCAATTGCGGAGCAATGCGCCCAATCCCTGGAACCAGGCGGGCGTGGCCGCACAGCAGGCGGCGGCCCGGGGGCGATCGGCACCGCGTTCGGCGCAACAGTCGCCCTATCGTCCGCGATCGACCGAGCGGCCGCACGAGAACACGCGGATCGGCCCGACGCGGACGATCAACGTCGGCCCCTACGGCCAGTTCTGGATGACGATGGGGTTCTAGCCCGCAATTCTCGCCAGCCTCCTGCTCTGCGAAGCCCAAGTCCTTGGCTGGCGTCGTCGAGGGGCGCGTCTCGACTGTCAGCGTATGTACCAATACGCTTGCGGCCGAGCCGCACCTCTCTCCTCGGCAGTCAAGGACTTAGCTCCGCTCGCTACGAAGTTGGTGAGAAATCCGGGCAAGGCGTCGCGAACGCCGGGGGGACGAGGGGCAACAATGCCATGGAACGGCCGCGGTTGCCGGGCCCACGGCTGCTAGCGATGCCGGAAGCCACTCTGCTAAGATGGGCCGTCCCTGACGCCAGAAAGGGGCGACCAGATTTTTCGCGACCACAGCTCTTGCGAAACTGCGGGCACGCCGATAGTATGTACAGGCGTTCACTATCGCAGTTGCGTGACGTGCCTGCGACGGCCGCGTATCGAGCGGCGATACGCGGCAGCAAGGCCGCCTGTGGGTCATTTAAGCGAAAAGGATGGTTAGCCAAATGGTCACTGCCACGAAATCGAACAATCGCACTTCCAAAGACATGCCTCCCCACAAAGCGGCCAAAAAGTCCGGCGAGCCGATCTCGGTGCTGGAGTCCAACACGGACCTGAAGAACACGCTGGCGCAGATCGAAAAGCAGTTCGGCGAAGGGGCCATCATGCCGCTGGGCGCGAACACGGCCGTGGCGGTGGAAGGCATTCCCACCGGCAGCCTGTCGCTGGATATCGCCCTGGGCGGCCAAGGCATCCCCCGGGGCCGCGTGGTGGAGATTTTCGGCCCCGAGTCGAGCGGCAAAACGACGCTCGCGTTGCACGTGGTGGCCAGCGCCCAGAAACTCGGCGGCATTGCCGCCTTCATCGACGCCGAGCACGCGCTGGACCCCACCTGGGCCAAGAAGCTGGGCGTGGATCTCGACACGCTGCTGGTCAGCCAGCCGGGCAGCGGTGAAGAGGCGATGCACATCACAGAAATGCTCATCCGCTCGAATGCGGTGGACGTGATCGTGGTGGACTCCGTGGCGGCGCTGGTGCCCCGCAAAGAGCTGGAAGGCGAGATTGGCGATTCGCACGTCGGTCTGCAGGCCCGGCTGATGAGCCAGGCGTTGCGCAAGCTGACCGGCACGATCTCCAAGAGCAAGACGTCGGTGATCTTCATCAACCAGATCCGGGAAAAGATCGGCGTCATGTTCGGCAGCCCGGAAACCACACCCGGCGGGCGGGCGCTGAAGTTCTACAGCTCCTGCCGCATCGACGTGCGGCGCATTGGCCAGCTCAAAGAGGGCGAAGAAGTGGTAGGCCAGCGGGTGCGGGCCAAGGTGGTGAAGAACAAGGTGGCGCCGCCGTTCCGAATCGCGGAATTTGATATGATGCACTCCAACGGCATCAGCTTCTCGGCGGATGTGCTGGACCTGGCAATTGTCCAAAAAGTGGTCGTTCGCTCCGGGGCCTGGTTCCGCTACGGTGAGGTACAATTGGGGCAGGGTCGCGAGAAGACCCGGGCCTACCTCGAGGAAAACCCGCAATTGATCGCCGAACTGGTGGAGAAGATCACTAGCTCGGGCAGTATCGGCAAGCCGGCAGGTGCCGTTGCGGCAGCTGACGAGGACTAGTCGATTCCAGCAGGACTACTGCGAGGAGTCGGCTGGAAACGAGGGCTGACCTGGGGCATGATCCCGGGGATCAAGTCATTTTTCAACCGACTAGCAGAGGGTGCTGGGATGAAGCGCGTGGTACCGCTGGTGATGTGTGCGGCAAGTGTGGCGGCTGCGCTGGGTATTGGCACACCTGCCATTGGGCAGGATGCGCAAGGCCAGCCGGCTGCCGGCCATGAGCCGAGCGGCATCGAGGCGGCCGCGGCCATGGAGGACGTGCTGATCAAGGCGATTGCCGCGGCCGAGCGCTCCGTGGTGGCCATCGCCCGCGTGGCGCGCGACGACAACCAGCCGATCGACACGCTGGGCGACACGTTCAATCGCTTGCGACCTTCGCCCCCGCCGCGGCCGGGCGACCCCGAATTCATTCCCAACGAGTATGCCACCGGCGTCGTCGTGGAAGGGGGCCTGATTCTCACGGCCAACCACGTACTGCGCGAGGACTGCGATTACTGGGTCACCACCGCCGGGCGGAAGACATACAAGGTGAGCCGCATTCGCGGGGCTGACCCGCGCAGCGACCTGGCCGTGCTGCAGGTGGACGCCCCGGATCTGAAGCCGATTCGCTTCGGCGACACGTCGAAGCTGAAGAAGGGCCAGATTGTGATCGCGTTGGGCAACCCCTATGCGATTGCTCGCGACGGCGAGCCGAGCGCCAGCTGGGGCATCGTGTCGAACTTGAATCGTAAGTATGGACCTTGGTTCCCGGAGCGCGACGAGCGGCCGGGTCCGGCGCGGCCCACCTTGCCGCACTACGGCACGTTGATTCAGACCGACGCCAAGCTGAACCTGGGAACCAGCGGCGGAGCGCTTTTGAATCTCAAAGGCGAGATGATTGGGCTGACGGTTTCGCTGGCCGCCGCGCTGGGCTATGAACAGTCGGCCGGATTTGCAATTCGCGTGGACGACACCTTTCACCGCGCGTTGGATGCGTTGAAGCAGGGCAGCGAAGTGGAGTACGGTTTCTTGGGCGTGTCGCTGCCGTTGCCCACCGATCCGCGGTTGCGGGCGATGGGCGGGGCAGTGGTGCAGGGCACCCTGGAAGGCACGCCGGCCGGCCGCTCGTTGTTGCAGCGCGATGACGTCATTACGCACGTGAACGACACTCCGGTGCTGGAGCCGGATGACCTGTTGCTGCACGTGGGCAAACTGCCGCCGGAGGCGAGCGTGCGGCTCACCGTGGAGCGTGACGGCCAGGTGGAGACGGTGATCATTCCGGAGCTGTCGAAGTACGCGGTGACGCGGAAGAAGATCGTGACCAATCGCCCGCCGGCCTGGCGCGGCGTGCGGGTGGATTTTGTGACCGCCAGCCCCAATTTGCAGGCGCTGGCCGAGCAGCGACGAATCGATCCGCAAGGATCCGTGCTGATCACGGAGGTCGAGGAAAACAGTCCGGCCTGGAAGGAAGGATTGCGACCGGAAATGATGATCAGCCACGTGGGCGGGCAGCGGGTGACAACGCCGCGGGAGTTTCGCGCGGCGGTGGCCGGCGAATCGGGCCCGGTGAAGCTGCGGCTGAGCCCGCCGATGGAACGTCAAGAGTGGACGATTCCGCCCGAGGCGTGACGGCCCAGGCCTCGCCAGACCTGACCGCGTGTGCGGTCGCTCTCGGAAATGCTCCACGACGCGAGGCCGCCTGGCGTCGCGCAGCCAGGTCATCGGAACTCTGCGCATTCGGTCATGTCATCGGAACTCTGGCAGCTGCGGGCGCGCGGGACGCATCGTGGGACTGGACGTGCGCGGCGAGGCGCTTGAGCAACTGGTAGCGCGCTTGCTGCAGGAGTCTCCGCAGTCGAACGCGGGTCAATAGAGAAGGTCGGCACTGGCGCGACGTCAGTGGCACCAGGCGATCGCCGACGTGAGCGTGAGCTCGCCACGCGCTGAACACAATTCAGCTACAGGCTCGGCGGAAGCCTCGCCCTCCCGGGGACGATTGAATCGCACGCTCGACGCGCGAACTACCGCGTGACCGCCCTTTCCCGGGTTGGGGCCAAGCGACTATCATGAGTGGCTTGAATTTCTCTCCGCGGCCGAACGCCCCAGCCGCCGCCTGGGTCTGCTAGATATCCCCCTTGAATGCCTGCCGGAACTGCCTGCGGGCCGCCGGCATTTTTCATGAAAACCGACGAAATACGCGAAAAATACCTGACGTTCTTCGAATCGAAGGGCTGCGTGCGCCGCCCCAGCGACGTGCTGGTGCCGCGCTGGGACCCCTCGGTGCTGTTCACTCCCGCGGGAATGAATCAGTTCAAGGATCACTTCCTGGGCAAGGTCAAGCTGGATTTCACTCGGGCCACGAGCTGCCAGAAGTGTCTGCGCACCGGCGATATCGAGAACGTGGGCCGCACGGCCTATCATCACACGTTTTTCGAGATGCTGGGCAATTTCAGCTTTGGCGACTATTTCAAGCGCGAGGCGATCACTTGGGCCTGGGAGTTCCTCACCGAGAAGAAGTGGCTGGGCCTGGATCCTGCCCGGCTGAGCGTCTCGGTGTACTTGGACGACGACGAGGCGGCCGACATCTGGGCCCGCGAGATCAAGTTGCCGTCCGAGAAGATCAAGCGGATGGGCGAGGACGACAATTTCTGGCCGGCCGGCGCGCCCAGCCAAGGGCCGGACGGCGTGTGCGGTCCGTGCAGCGAAATCTTCTACAAGCTCGACGATCGCAACGACGTTGAAATCTGGAACCTGGTGTTCACGCAGTTCAATCGCGTGGGCGCGCCGCCGGACAATCTGCGCCCGTTGCCCAGCAAGAACATCGACACGGGCATGGGGCTCGAGCGCACCGCGGCGGTCATGCAAAACGTGGGCAGCAATTTCCACATCGATATCCTGTTGCCGCTGGTGCAGGCGGCGGGCGAAGTGTGCCACATCCGGTACGATGCGGCCAGCGAGAACGGTCGCCGGCTGCGGCGCATTGCCGATCATGTGCGGGCCTGCACGTTCGCGATTCACGAGAACGTGTATCCCGGCCCGAACAAGGAAAAGTACGTGGTCAAGCGGCTCTTGCGCCGGGCCGTGCTCGACGGACGTCAGCTCGGCGTGCACGAGCCATTTCTGCACCAGCTGGTGTCGCTGGTGGCGTCGATCATGAAGGGCCCTTATCCGGAGCTGGGCGAAACAACGTCGCGCGTGGCGCAAGTGATCGAAAAGGAGGAGAGCAACTTTTTTTCGACGATCGACGCCGGGCTGGAGCGCATCGAGCGCTTGTTTGCGACGATGAAATCGGCCGAGCGCGACACGGTGACGGGCGCCGAAGCGGCCGAGATGTACACCACGCACGGTTTCCCGCCCGAGCTGTTGGAAACGTTGGCCGCGGAGCACAACCTGGGCTTTGATTGGGCGGGCTTCAGCCGCGAGATGGAGCAGCACGGTATTGAGAGCGGGGCGGGGCAGCGGCTGGAGCTGTTTGCGTCCAGCCCCTTGGACGCGCTCAAGAAGACGCTGGCCGGCACGGAATTTCTGGGCTACGAGTCGACGGAGGCCGACGCGCGCGTGGTGGGCATCATCGCTCGCGACGAGCTGGTGGAGTTGTTGGACGAGGTGGGGCACGCGCGGCCGGTGTGCGTGGTGCTGGACCGCACGCCGTTCTATGGCGAATCGGGCGGCCAGGTGGGCGACAGCGGCGAAATCGTGGGCCAGGGCTTTCGTTTCGAAGTCGTCGACACGCAGCGCGACGGTGCTTTCGTGCTGCACTTGGGTCATCTGCGCTCGGGCAAGATTGCAGAGGGGGCCGCGGTGCAGGCCCGCGTAGACGTCGCACGGCGGCAGGGCATTCGGCGGGCGCATTCCGCCACGCACTTGCTGCACTACGCGCTGCAGAAGCACTTGGGCAAACATGCGCAGCAGCAGGGCTCGAAGGTGGATCGCGATTGGCTGCGATTCGATTTCGCCAATCCGGCGCCCGTGTCGAGCGAGCAATTGGCGGCGATCGAGACCGAAGTGAACGAGCTGGTTTCGTCGGCCGCCAAGATCAGTTGGCGCAGCCTGCCGTTGGCGAAGGCCCGCGAGACCGGCGCGATGATGCTGTTTGGCGAAAAGTATCCAGACATTGTGCGCATGGTGTCGATCGGCGAGTTCAGCAAGGAGCTGTGCGGCGGCACGCACCTGGACAATAGCGGCCAGGTAGGGCTGTTCAAGATCGTGGGCGAAGAGAGCGTGGCCGCGGGCACACGGCGCCTCACGGCGCTGACCGGCGGCACGGCGCTCGCGCGCGTGCGCGAGCACGAGGCGGCGCTGGCGGAGACGGCGGCCCTGCTGCGAGTGCCGGCGGCGGAAGTGCCCAAGCGCGTGGCGGCGCTGGCCAAGGAATTGCGCGATTTGAAGAAGCAGGCCTCCAGCGCGCCGCGTCCTGGCGGCGTGACGGCCGACCAGCTGTTGAGCGGCGCCGTGGAAGTTGGCGGCGTAAAGATTGTCGTGGCGGAAGTGCCCGGCTCCGACGCGGGCGCCATGCGACAATGGATCGATCAATTGCGCAAGACGGCCAGCCCCGTGGCCGTGCTCTTGGGCTCGGCCGACGACGGCAAAGTGACGCTAGTGGCCGGCATCAGTCGCGACCTGCACGAGCGCGGCATCAGCGCGGGCGAATGGATCAAGACGCCTGCGGAGGTCGTAGGGGGGCGCGGCGGCGGCAAGCCCGATATGGCGCAGGCCGGCGGCAAGCACCCGGAAAAACTGGGCGCAGCGCTGGCCGCCGGCCGGCAGGCCCTGGAGGCGCTGTTGGCACAGGGCTAGCCCGCAATTCTCACCAGCCTCCTGCTGTGCGGAGCCCAAGTCCTTGGCTGGCGTTGTCGAGGGGCGCGTCTCGACTCTCAGCGTATGTACCAATACGCTTGCGGCCGAGCCGCACCTCTCTCCTCGGCAGTCAAGGACTTAGCTCCGCTCGCTACGAAGTTGGTGAGAAATCCGGGCTAGGGCCGGTTCAAAACCGCGCTGGGTGCCACGGGCGGCGTGTCCGCCCGTGCTTCGCACTGGCAGCAAGCTGCCAATGGCACCCGCACCCTCCTGTCAATTCGTGACGACGTCCGCGCGCCCTTGAGCAGCGCATCACGCAACGCGCCGATCTACAGCGCGCCCTTCAGCGCGCCGATGGCGGCCTCGTAGTTCGGCTCCTGGCCGACTTCCTTGACCTGCTCGGCGTAGATCACCTTGCCGTTCTTGTCCAGTACGAAGACGCCGCGGGCCAGGATCTTGAGCTCCTCGATGAGCATGCCCCAGTTGTTGCCGAAGCTGCGATCGAAATAGTCGCTGGCGGCCTTCATGTTCTTGATGTCCTCGGCGCCGCAGAAGCGATTCATCGCGAACGGCAGGTCGAGGCTGACGGTCAGGGCGTTGATCCGCTCGGCCAGGCTGGCCAACTCGGTGTTGAACTTTTTAGTCTGTGTTTGGCAAACTGGGGTGTCGAGCGAGGGGACGACACTGATAAACGTCGGCTTGCCTTTCAGATCGGCGGGGGTCAACGCGTTGAGCGCGCCCTTTTCGAAGCTGTGGAGTTTGAATTCGGGGGCCTGTTGACCCACGGCCACTGCATTGCCGGCCAAGGTCATGGGGTTTCCTTTGAAGGTGACTGCTCCCGCACGCGACATGATGATGGTCCTTTCGAGTGATAGCACTGTGCCCAATTGTCACACGTAGTATCGGGCGATTGGCGCGGGGGTTCAAGGGGACGCGCGCTGTGTGCGGGGCGAAAACAGGCCGCTTGACTTGTCAGTTTGTCTGATTGGAGTAAGATGCACGTGCGCGATCCTTCTATGCTCTTGATCGCGTGCGTGAATGCGAAATAGGCGGCCTCTTTCAGTGACTTGACGGAGCATCGTTTCATGGTCCAGGTATCTGTCGCGCGCGGTTGGGACCTCGAGGTCGACCGCGGGCCTGACTGGCTATTCGTGCGCCCATTGGCCTTCGATCGCGCGCTGGACGACGCGCCCTCGCTGGGCGAACAGATTTGGGGACTGCTCGAACAAACGCTGACGCATCGGCTGGTGCTTGAGCTGGGCGGACTGTCGCTCGACGAAAAGCTCATCGCGCAGATTCTGCAACTGCAAGAGCGCGTGCACGCTCACGACGGCATCATGCGGGTCTGCGGACTGTCGGCGGAAAACGAGCAGCTGCTGCGCAGCCACGACGTCGACGGGCAGATCGCGTTGTATTGCGATCGCGAGGCGGCCGTGATGTGCCAGGATCGTCCGCGTCAGCCGCGTCAGCCGCGCTGAAGTCAGGCTGAAGGCTGGCGGCCGGAGGGCAGTATAGGCCGGCAGGCAGTACAGGCCGAAAGGCAGTACAGGCCGAAAGGCAGTACTGGCCGCCGAGCAGCGCACCAAGCGCGGTACCAGTTCGTTGCGCTGAAAGTGCGCAGAGGTCGGCCAAGACTTCAACTACCCGCGAAGCGCTGCGTCGTCCCGATAGCCTAGAGCCTGCGGTCTACAGCTTGCGGCCTAGAGCTTCGCTACAGCGACATCGCCGGCCAGTCTACTTCCAAGTGGTTCTCGATCGAGCGAACGCCGTCCAAGCGGCGCACGGCCTCAGTCGCCAGCTGTTTGTGATAGTACGACGTGACCGTGCCACGCAGCACGACGTGGCCCTTCTGCGTTTCGATGCGCAAGCGGCGTCGCTTCAAGTGCGGATGGGCCGCGATGGTCGTGGAGATCAACGAATCGAGTGGGTCGCAGGTAGCGGGCATGGCGTGGTTGGATCGCTCGGGCAGGATGACTGGCGGGTCGGGAGATTCTACGCTGCCCGACGGGCGACGGTTTGCCGTAGCGCCTGAGGATCTCCATCGGCAAACCGTGACGATTCCGTAAGCGATTCCTGGCGGGGGGCTTAGCCATTCGGCGGAAAGAAGGCCGGTGATAGCGATTGTGCCGGCGCGTGCAGTTGTGCGGTTTGCCAAGCTGGAGTGCGGATGGGTCGGGGTGGCCAGCGTTACGCTACGCTTGTGCATGGCCACCGTACTCGCACCTCGGAAAGCGGCGACGCCTCGCCCGGCAGCGGCGCGGCTGCAGGTTCGTCGCGCGCGGTCGCTCGACGAGGTGGATGCGTGGGAACCTGCCTGGCGCGACTTGCAGGCCGACGCGTCGGCGCCGACCGAGCACTTCGATTGGACGCGGGCGTGCCTGGCGGCGTTTCCCGTGGGTGTTGTGCCGCACGTGGTCAGCGTATTCGCCAGGGAGCGGCTGGTTGCCTTGGCGCCGCTGGTGAAGAAGCGGCTGCACGGCGTTTGCCGGCTGTTTTCCGCGGGCGTAGCCGAACTCAACGAGCCCACGGACATTGTTGGCTGCGATGAGCGGGCGTTGCTGAAGCTGCTGCGAGCCATCGTGTGCGCGGGCTGCCCGGCGATTTTCGAGCGAATGCCGGCCGACTCCCCGTGCCTGCCGGCGTTACGGCGCGCCGCGCGTTGGCGGGCAATCGTGCAGACGCGACCGCACGCAGCGTGCCCGTACATCGAGCTGGACGAGCATTGGCTCGAGCCGGAGTTGCAACTCGATTTCGCGCCGCGCGACACACTGGCGCAAGCCAGGCGCGCCGCGGATCAACTGGGCGCGGTGGCGACAGAGATTCATGCGCCGGACCTGAGCGAGCTGCCCACGACCTTGGATGCGGCGTTCGAACTGTTCAACCAGCGGGGCGAACTGTTCGACGAGCGGGGCGCCCACGGCGCGCGGCAGGCCGATGATCCCCAGCGCGCCGTGTTCTATCGCCGCTATGCTCGGGCGGCTTGTGAAGCGGGGCTGTTGCGCGTGTGCTTTCTGCGCATTGGCGACGTGCTGGCAGCGGCGCAGCTTGCCGTGGAACAGGCCGGCGCGTTCTGGCTATTGCGCCAAGGCAGCGATCCGCATTTTGCAGGCTGTGCGCCGGAGCTCTTGTTGACGCGCGACACGATTCGCTACGCGGCGGAATCCGGCTTGGCGCGCTACGAGTTTCTCAACTCGGCGGATGAATGGAGCGCGACTTGGACGCGCCGGCGGCATCCCTGTGTCGAGTGCCGCGTGTATCCGCTGGGCATGCGCGGCATGGCGGCGCTGGTGGCAGATTGCGCTGCGGCGTGGATCGAGCGTTGGCGGCACGTCGGGCAATAAGATCGCGGCGGCCATTCAACATGAATGCTTCTGGTGCCACTGGCGTCTCGCCAGTGCCTGGGACGAGCCAGCAGCAAAGCGCGCCCCATTCTGCGTAGGTCAGCCGGCCAGCCAGCCGGGCCGTTCGCCGGCGGGAGGCAGCTTGATCACAAACGCGCTGGCGATGGCCGGATGGCTGCGCACTTCGTCGAGCGCCTGCGAGGTGGGCGGCTGGTCAAGATTGAGCACGCCGATGGCTTCGCCCCCCTTGGCTTCACGGCCGACGGCCATCTGCGCAATGTTGATTTTGTGTTTGCCGAAGATGGTGCCCACGGTGCCGATGATGCCGGGCTCGTCGCGGTGCGTGAAGACCATCAGCACGCCGTCGAGATAGGCCTCGAGACGGAAGTGGTTGAGCTGGATCAGCCGCAGCAGTTCTTTGCCGAAAACGGTGCCCGACGCTCTGTGCGAACCGGTGTCGGTGGCGACTTCCGCCGAGACGACTGAAGAAAACGCGCCCATGTCGGTGCGCCGTTCTTCGACCAGCTCGACGCCGCGCTCGCGCAGCAGCACCTCGGCATTGACGATGTTGACGTCTTCCTCCAGCGCGTGCGACAGCAGTCCCACGGCGAACGCGGACGTGATGAGCTTGGTATTCTTGTGGGCCACTTCGCCCCGATATTGCAGCAGGCAGCGTTTGATGGAGCCGCTTTCGAACTGAGCCAAGAGCAGGCCCAGCCGATAGGCCAGGTCGAGGTAGCCGCGCAGGTCGGCGAGGGTCTTGGCATCGAGCGGCGTCATGTTCACCGCATGCCGAATGGCGCCGGTGGTGAGGTAGTCGACCAGCAGGCCGACACCTTCGACGGCCACCTGGGCCTGAGCTTCCTCGGTGCTGGCGCCCAAGTGCGGCGTGCACACCACGTGCGGCATGCCGAACAGCGGGCTGTTGGTGCAAGGCTCGCTGGCATAAACATCCAGCGCCACGCCGCCGATCTTGCCGCTTCGCAGCCCCTCGACGAGCGCCGCCTCGTTGTAGATGCCGCCGCGAGCGCAGTTGATCAGCCGCACGCCGGGACGCAACATTTCGAGCTGGGCCATGCCCACCAGGTCGCGCGTTTCGTCGGTCAGCGGCGTGTGCACGGTGAGGTAGTCGACGCGGGGCAGCATTTCAGCCACGCTGGCCGTGCCTTCGAACCCCAGCTCGCGAATGCGGTCCGTCGACAGGAACGGGTCGTAACCGATGACGTGCATCTGCAGCGCCTTGGCGCGCGTGCCCACGGCCTGGCCGATGCGTCCCAGTCCGACGATGCCGAGCGTCTTGTCGGCCAGTTGGGTGCCCATGTAGCGATTGCGGTCCCACTTGCCTTCCACCAGGCTCTGATGCGCGGGGGCGATGTTGCGCGAGAGCGCGAGCATCATGGCGATGGTGTGTTCGGCCGTGCTTAGGGTGTTGCCGGCCGGCGTGTTCATGACCACGATGCCCAGGCGCGTAGCGGCTTTGGAGTCGATGTTGTCGGTGCCGACGCCCGCGCGCACGATGGCACGCAGGCGATGGTTGCCTTCGAGCACGTCGGCGGTGATTTTGACACCGCTGCGGCAGATGGCGCCGTCGGCCTCGGCCAGGGCGGCGCGGAGCGCATCGCCCTTGAGCCCGGTGCGCACTTCATACTCGACGCCGTTGGCAGCGGCCAGCAGATCGAGTCCTTCTTGCGCGAGGATGTCCAACACGATGACTTTCGGCATGGCAGTTCTCAAAACAATGGAACGAGGTAGTTCGTGGTGGCGATGCGCTGCGGGCGACGCCGGTAGTGTGCTTTCGTTCTAATGCGCCGTCGAGCTCGCGGCACGGGCCGCTGCAATCGGACGGTCAGCTACTTCGGATTGCAGCACGCGGCTGGCGGCAGCAGCCGCTGCGCCCAGAGTGACTTCGTGCCCAAATTCGTTGAGAGTCATCTCGATTGCCGCCAGCGCCGCGATGATATCCAGTTCGTCCAACACGCCAAACTGCGCCAGGCGGAAGATCTGGCCTTCCAGCGGTCCCTGGCCACCGGCGAGCTTGACGCCGAAACGGCTCTCGAGGCGCGCGAGCAGCTGGCGGCCGTCGAGGCCGGCCGGCACGCGCACGGCGGTCAGGCCCGCGGCCGGTCGCTCCGCGAAAACTTCCAGGCCCATGGCGTGCACGCCGGCGATCGCCGCGCGGCTCAAGCGCGCACTGCGGGCCCAGCCGGCTTCGACGCCTGCGGCACGAATGATCTTGAGCGATTCGGCCAGGCCGGCGATCAGGGTGTGCGCGGGTGTCCAGGGCGTGTCCGGCCCTGCGCCGGGCTTGCTGCCGCGCAGCTTGGCGCGGTGCAGCTTCAAATCGAAATAGAAAGCCTGCGGCTCGACGCGGTCCATTTGCTGCCAGGCCGCCTCGCTCACGGCGAGCATGGCCAGTCCGGGCGGCACCATCAGCGCCTTTTGCGAGCCGACCACCAGCACGTCGATATGCCAGTCATCAGTGTGGCAGGGCACGGTGCCGGCGCCGCTGATCGCGTCGACAACCCACAGCGCCTTCGTGCGCGAGACAACCTCGCCAATGGCCTGCACGTCGTGCTCGACGCCGGTGCTGCTTTCCATGAGCGTGCCGAAGACGGCCACGGCATCGGGATGTTCGGCAAGCAGGCGGGCGACGTCGTCGGCTTCGACGGCCTGGCCCCAGGGAATGGCGTGGCGGATGACCTCGATGCCATAGCGCTGGCAGATATCGGCCCAGCGGCGGGCGAACAGACCGGCTTCCAGGACGATGGCTTTTCCGCCGCGCGGCACCAGGTTCACCACGGCGGCTTCCATGGCGCCGGTGCCGGAACTGGTGAGCACCAGCACGTCGTTCTGGGTGCGAAAGACGTCCTTCAGGCCGATGAGCACCTCGGCAAACAGCGCGCGGAACTCGGGCGTGCGGTGGTGAATGACCTGCCGGGCCATGGCCAGCCGGGCGGTTTCAGGCACCTGCGTGGGTCCGGGCGTGAGGAGGCGCTTTTGGGGCATGGACGCGGGGGACACGAAGGGCGCGGGTGGAAAGCCCCATATTGTAGGTCGCGAGGGGTGGATTTGCTATTGGGGGACAGGCGAAGGGGCAGAGCGGTTCGGAGATGCAGACGGGCAAAATCAAGCGTGCGCGCCGGTCGCCGGAGACAAATTCGCCCTCGCTGGCACGTCGGGCTTGTGTGCGCAGATGGCGTTGGAGAAATCGCGCCTAGCGCGGCGGCACGTAGGGGGCGGTGACCACGCGGGTGCCGCCGGGCGGAGTGAAGATGGGCGCGGCGGGCGTGGTGAGCGCGGCCACGCGCTGCGACAGCTGCGGCTGATTGGGATTCACGGCCAGCGAGCGCTGATAGTTGGCCACGGCCTGGGCCGTCTCGCCCGAGGCTTCGCGCAGCTTGCCCAGCGCCGCGAGCGCCGTCGAATTGACCGGATCGACGGCCACGGCGTCGATGAGCTGCTGCTTGGCGGCGTCGCGATTGCCGGTTTCTTCATAGAGCCGCGCCAGTTCGACTTTGGGCGCCGCGAGCGAGGGATTGCGCGCAACCCAGCCTTCGACCAGTTTGAACGCGTCGGCACTGCGGCCTTGTTCGACCAGCAGCACGGCCAGGCCGCGGTAGCAGTCTTGATGATTCGGATTGTGGTCGAGGCACTGATGATAGTAGCTCTCAGCCTGTTGCAGATCGGCCGGCTGATTGTGCAGCTTGCCGAGCTGGTGATACGTGCGAGCCAGATTGTAGTAGCCGTCGGGATTGGCCGGATCGGTCTGCACGGCCTGCTGGAACCGCTCGAGCGCGCCTTGATAGTAGGCTTGCTCGAACATGCGCACGCCCGACTGATTCTGGCTGTCGGAGACGACGGCGCAGCCGGAGCACAAAGCGCAGGCCAGCGCGGGCAGCAGCGCAACGCGACTGAGCGTCGCGCGAGCATCACGCAAAAATGATTGGAGTGCAAACACGGCAGCTGGGCGTGCCCTGGAAAACGTTTGGCTGCAAACGGCAGTGAAACCTGCCCCGGTGGAAATGAAGGGTGCGAGACAATACTCGCGGGGCCAAGGCGGATGCAAGAGCGGTTTTATGGGCGGCAAGCCAGACTCGGCGGGAGCCCGGCCGTCCCGATCGGCGCTCTTCAGCTACCAGAAGGACGCTGGCGCGCAAAAACAAGCCCCGCAGGACGCGTGGGTCGGCCTGCGGGGCGTCGGTCGATGCGGCTGAATTCTCGTGAATTCAGCTACGGAGCCATTTGTCTTATTGGATGCAGCACGCATCGGGCTGGGTATACGGGGTCGATTGGAGCCGGTCAGTCTTTTCGTAGCCCAGGCTGCGCAATACCTCGAGCACTTCGCTGCAGGTGGGAAACATGCGGCCGCTGGCCCGTTTGTACTTCTCCAGCGCGTGCATGAATTCGATTTCGGCGTCGGTATATTCGCGTTCGCACGTGGTGGGATCAATTTGCCGACGACGGTTCACCTTTGCGCGACGCTCGAGCACGCGGCGCTCGACGGCCACTTCGGCCACGACGATGCGGCGCTCGCTGCTGCCCCGGCGCTCCCGAGACTTACGCTGATCGATCACGGCCGCATCTGATTTCTTGGTCTTTGCCACCCTTCGTCCCTCCCGATCACGGAATCTAGGGAAATTTTATGCCCCGGTACTAGGTAGGCATCGGGCAGATGGCCTGGAAAACTTCAACGACTGCGTAAAATGGCCGGTTTTGGCAAAGTTTCCGGGTGGGCTAGAAGTTGCCGGTTGTAACGAAGGATACGGCGCGGAATGGTGACTGCGTAGCGACTCACTTGCGAAGGCGAAGCCGAACGGCTCGCCCGGGGGGCGCATCCTGACTGCGAAGTTGCCGGAGGTGCCGGTCACACGGGCCGGTCCACGCGAACGGGCCGGTCATGCGTGTGTGCTGGCCACGAGTGGGCCAATTACGAGCGGGCCGATGATTGGGCCAGCGGCAGATTGTCGAGCAGCAGGTAGAACGTCTCGGTGACGGAGTTGGTGATCGGCTTGAGACCTTCGCTGACTTGCTCGGCCCAGGCGGGCTCGGCGGCGCCGGCGGGCGCACTTCCTGTGGCCGTCTCAGGCGCGCCACCACCCAGGCCGACCCCGGGCACAAAGCGAATCACGGCGGCCAGACTCTGACCGGTGCCCTTGGCCAGTCCGGCGTAGGGATCGCCGCCGGGAGCATCGGAAATCGCCAACAGATCCTGCACCAGCGGCAACTGAGCGGCGGCTGCCGACGGTGACGGCGGGGAGAGCGATTTCGCGTGAGCCAGCGACTTGCCGGGCTGCGCTGAAGTTTGGTCGCGCCACAGCGGCACGACGGCAATCAACACCGTGGCGGCCGTTGCCAGCACGGCAACCGCAATTGCCAACTGTCGCCGCGGCGCCGGCTGCGGGCGCAACTCGGCGACCACGCGCAGGGCCAGATCATCCGGCGCCTCGGGCGCGGCCAGTGCGTAAAAGCCGTCCAACAAGCGATCGTAGGCCGCCGCCAGTTGTCGGCAGCCGGCGCAGGACTCGCGATGCAGGCTGAGCTCGGCGTCCCACTCGGGCCGGCGCCGTTCGTCGAGCACTGCGTTCAAACGATCTTCAAACTCTTCGCACTGCATGCCGCAACTCCTGCACAACGCCGCGATGTTTCAATTGCGCAACCAACTCACGCCGCGCCCGGTGGACCCAGGTTTTGACCGTGCCCAGCGGACAATCGAGCGTGGCGCTAATTTGCGCGTAACTTAATTCGTGTTGATGGAACAGCAAAAACGCCTGGCGATATTCATCACGCAGACCGCACAACGCCAATTCGACTTCTTCGGCCAGGTTGCGCGCCGCGGCGATTTCCACGGCGTCGTCACTCACGTGATCCACGAGCGAAGTCGTCGAGGGCAAGCGCATCCGCGCGGCCAGGTGCGTACGGCAGCGATTGCCGGCGATCGCCAGGAGCCAGGGCAGGAATTCCCGCTCGGAGTCCCAGGTTCGCAAGCCACGCAGCGCGCGCACAAAACTTTCCTGCGTCACATCCTCGGCATCTTGACGATGCCGCAGCATGCGATAACACAGCCCGAAAACCTGACCGCGGTACAAGTCGACCAACTGCACCATGGCAGACTGGTCGCCGGTCAGGCAGCGGCTCACCAACTCACGCACGTCGTCGGACAACGTGGAGTTCCTTCAAACGGCAGGTCGGCTGTTAGGGAATACCGAAAGCACGGGCATCCGGTTTCAAAGGCCATGCCCTGGGGAGCGGCTTTATTGTAGAACGTCCGTTCGGTTTTGGCCACGAAACGGCGAAAAAAAGCTGCAAGGAGGGAGACGGCCGGCGCGGGCTGCCGCAGGGGACGTGAGGGCCGAGGACAGGGGCTGATCGGCGCAGGCTGAATTTTGGCGAATTCAGCTACCGGACGAGCGCGCCCACCTGGCCGCTGCTAGCGACGCACACTTTCGCAGATATCGCGCAGCTCGCCGAGCGACATCTCCTCCAGCCGGCGGCCCTGGCGGTCGAGATGTTCATTCACCTTGACGGCCGTTTCCTGCATGACGGCATGGGTTTCTTCCGAACCGCCATAGAGCACGAAGTTCTTGCCCCGCGTCAATCGTTTGTGGCCGTCTTCCGCGTCGAATGCCAGGCCTAGCAGTGCGGCATCGCGCCGTTTCGGTCGGGGGGCCCTCATTGCTCAATCTGCTCCGGGGTGATCTGCCAGCCTCTTATCGGCCGGCCAGTTTGTCCAGCTTCACAAGTATAGGTACGGCTTCGCGGCTGGAGCAAGACAGGCCAGTGGGCCAGCGGTTCGACAAATCGACGCGGCGGCGGCTCAGGCCCCGGCGCCGCCGGACACCTGGTGGCGCGGCGCACGCAATCAGCTTTCGCCCGTGACGCAATCCCGGGCCAGTTGGCGTGCCAAGCGAAACGCGATTGCCAAGGTGTGGATGCGAATCTCCATTTGCTCGGCGGAAAAGTTGTAGGGACTTTCGCTCTTGGGCAGCCCCGCAATGTTGATCGTCAGCGGCATCAGGTCGAGGAATTCGCGGTAGCGGCGTTTGAGCGTTTCTTCATCGGGGGGCATCGGTCCCTTGCTCCATGGCGCGGTGAGAAGACCATTCAACGGGCACGGCGACGCGGCCCACAGCGTAACAGTAACTTGCCTGGGCGCCGGTCGGCAAGGAGCCAATGGCCGGGGTCAGTGGTTAGCGGGGAGCAAGGTGCTGTGGTTCAGGACATGGTGGCAGTTGCCGGCGAAGCCAGACACAGCAGGGCACAGAACTGAAATCTGGCGAATTCAGCTACGGGCGCAGAAGGGGCGTCTGAATTCTGGTGAACTCAGCTACGGGCAGATGCTACCGGCGGCGGCGCAGCTTGTTCAGCATGGCGGCGGCGGCTTCCTGGCTGTCCTTGCTCGCGCTCGGAACGGGCGGCAATTTGCCGGGGGTACGTTTCTTGGCGGCCGTCTCGTCGCCGGCCGGTTCGGGCGTAGCCTCGGCGGCCGCGTCGAGGCGAATCGAGTCGGTCTCGGCCAGGCTCACGGAATGCGTGTCGCCGTTGGTGAGCGTGCGCGTGGCGTCGTCCGATTCGGGAGAGAGCCACTCGGAGACGTCGAAGGGATCTTTGGCGGCGTCTTGGGCGGTGCGCGCAGCCGCCTCTTTCACATCGACCACCGGCGGACGCTTTTGAGCCGCCAGGCCGTGGTTGATGCAGACCTCGAACTGCAGGGGGCCGATCGTCAACCGATCGCCGGCCTTCAATTCGCGCTCGCCGACCACGCGCTCTTCGTTGACGTAGGTGCCGTTCTTGCTGCCGAAATCTCGGACGCCAAGATAGCCGTCTTCCAAGAGCAGCACGCAGTGATGCCGGCTAATCAAATCGCTGCCAGGACGCAAATGACAATCTTCGGCGCGGCCCACGAAAAACTTCTTGCCGCGAACCGGGATCTCCTGACCAGCGTTCTTTCCCTCAATAACCTTCAGCTTCAAGTCCATCGTT
Organism: Pirellulales bacterium; assembly: GCA_050250435.1. GTDB lineage: Bacteria > Planctomycetota > Planctomycetia > Pirellulales > PALSA-1355 > JBFWOR01. The sequence continues at coordinate 150,278 of JBFWOR010000012.1, forward strand.
CAGCCCAGCTCCGCAAAGGCACTTAGAAAATAAGAACCCGTACGATTGCGATTTGGAGCTGCACTTGCCCTGCAGAACAGACCGAACTGCGGACTATCGCTGTGGCACCCGTTGCTCTCTGTTCGAAGTGACGATAACGGATGCGCGTGCCTAGACAAACATTATGTCAGTTACTTCGGCGCTTCGCAAATTAAAAAACCGCAATCCCGTGAGAGTTGTTAGAACTTGCGCGGGTCCGCAAATCGTGCTTTGGCGGCAGACTTTCTCAGGCTTGCCTACCGTCTCGCCGACCAGGAGGAATCGCCGTATTTCTCGCGTTCCAGCCGGGCGGCTGCCTGCTGTTCGAGAGGAGTCAGGCCGCCGGCTTGTAGCTGCAACGCCATCATGCCAGCGAGGGCCTGGGACCAGTCTTGGGCCAGTGGATCCGTGTTTTGCAAGTGTGCTGCCCCAAGCTCGGCCAGGCCGGGCAGTTCCGGAGCGAACGCCGAGCGAGCCAACAGCAGGCTCCCATGCTGAAGGATGGCGCCGCGGCGGCGGCGTTGAGCACTGCCGCAGATCTTTACTTCCTGGCACAGGACGTCGCCCGGGGCGCGCCGTTGGAAGCACAAGAACGGTTCGCGGCGGGGCGCGGCGATTTTTTCGCCAGCAGGCCAACGCGTGGCCACATAGCCTGTGATGGCCAGAATCCCGACCAGGCAATCGTGCACGGCCGCGTATAGCCGGAGCGAATTGGCCGCCAGTGGATGCGTGCTGGGAACGGCCAGACTATAGGTCAGTTCATGGTCATGCAGGATGGCGCCGCCGCCCGTTTGTCGCCGCACGAGCGGACAGGCCACGCTCGCGGGATGCTCGGCACGCTGCGCAAGACTTTGGAAATAACCAAGCGAGATCGTCGGCTCGCTCCAACGATAAAATCGCAGGCTGGCAGCGCCTGAGGCGGCCGCTGACTCCAGCAGCACTTCATCGACCGCCATGTGATGGGCGCCGGCGCCGCCGCTTTCGATGATCAGCCGGCAGGGCGTGCTGGCAGCTTCGTCGCGAAGGTTCGGCATGATGCAACACGCTGCCAGGCTACTTTGGCGCCCGCCAGGAAAGCACGGCCTGCCGCGCGGCGCGCACTTCGTCGGGCCGGCTGATAGGCGTGGTGTGCGGCGCCTCGTGCAGCAAGTCGGGCGGTTCTTCGCTGACGCGGAACAGCGTTTGGGCGAAGGCGTCGAGCGTTTCCTTGGTTTCGGTTTCAGTCGGCTCGATCATCATCGCTTCGCGCACGATGGGTGGAAAATAGACGGTCGGCGCGTGGAACCCGTAGTCCAGCAGGCGCTTGGCGACATCCATGGCCGAGACTTCGCGGTCGGTCTTCAGTTTCTGGGCGCTGGCGACGAACTCGTGCATGCAGCGATCGCCCTGCGGGACCGGAAAAATGTGCTTGACCTTGCTCAACAAGTAGTTGGCATTGAGCACGGCGTTTTCGGCCACGCGGCGCAGCCCGTCGGGCCCGTGGGTCCGGATGTAGGCATAGGCCCGGACCAGCACGCCCACGTTGCCGAAGAAGCTGCGGACGCGGCCGATGGAATGGGGCTGATCGTAGTCGAGCCGATACCGCTCGCCGTCGCGGCGTATGCGGGGCACGGGCAGATAGGGGGCCAACGTCTGGCTGACGGCGATGGGACCGGCACCGGGGCCGCCGCCGCCGTGCGGGCCGCTGAATGTCTTGTGCGGGTTGAAGTGCATCATGTCGGCGCCAAAGTCGCCCGGCCGGGCCACGCCCAGGATGGCGTTCATGTTGGCGCCGTCCAGATAGATCAGCGTGCCGACGTTGTGCGCGCGGTGGGCGATCTCGGCGATCTGCCGGTCGAACATGCCCAGCGTGTTGGGGTTGGTGATCATGAACACGGCGACCGACTCGTCGAGCTTGGCGGCCAGGTCTTCCAGGTCGACGTAGCCGGCGGGCGTGCTGCGGACGGTCACGGTGTCAAACCCAGCCATACTGGCGCTGGCGGGATTGGTGCCGTGGGCACTGTCGGGCGCGAGCACTTTGGTGCGGCGCTGCTTGAGATCGCGAAAGTAGGCGCTGGCCACCAGCAGCGCCGTGAGCTCGCCGTGGGCGCCGGCGGCCGGCTGCAGCGAAACGGCGGGCAGTCCCGCGATCTCGGCCAGCATCTGCTCCAAGTTGAACAGCAGCTCGAGCAATCCCTGCAGCGTCGACTCGGGCTGATAGGGATGCAGGTCGACGAGGCCCGGCAACGAGGCGAGCCGCTCGTTGCGCTTGGGGTTGTACTTCATCGTGCACGAGCCGAGCGGATAGAAGTGCGTGTCGACCGACATGTTTTGCGTCGACAAGTTGATGAAGTGACGCACCAGCTCGGGCTCGGTGAGTTCGGGCAGCGGTGGCGCAGCCGGCGCCAGGGCCGCGGCGGGCAGCAACTCGTCCAGGGGCACGGCCGGCACGTCGCACGCCGGCAAGCGCGTGGCGCGGCGGCCCGGCTTCGAGAGCTCGAAGAGAAGTTGCGTCGCACGCGTGTTGCGCATGGGGGTTCTCGTGGGTGTCGCGTTCAGGACGTGAGGCCGGCGGCCAGCGCGTCGATCTCGGTTTTCGTGCGCCGTTCGGTAACCGAAACGAGAAAGCAATCGGCCAGCTCGGGATACCAGCGTGCCAGCGGCACGCCGGCCAGAAAACCGCGCTCGGCGGCGCGGTCGAGCAACTTGCCGACGTGGCCGTCGCGGGCGCGAACGACGAACTCTTTGAACGTGGGGCGCTGGAAGGCCAGTTGCAGCCGCGATTCACTCGTCAGGCGGCGCGCGGCGTAGCGCGCCTTGCGCAGGCACAACTCGGCCGTCTCACGCAAGCCTTGCGGACCGAGCGCGGCCAGGTACACGGCCGCCCGCAGCGCGAACAGTCCCTGGTTGGTGCAGATGTTGCTGGTGGCTTTCTCGCGGCGGATGTGTTGCTCGCGCGTTTGCAGCGTGAGAACGAAGCAGCGCTTGCCGCGGCGATCGACCGTTTCGCCGGCGATGCGGCCGGGCATGCGGCGCACGAACGTTTCGCGGCAGGCCATGATGCCCAGGTAGGGGCCGCCGAACGACATCGGGCTGCCCAGGCTCTGGCCTTCGGCCACGACGATATCGGCGCCGTAGTCGCCGGGCCGCTTGAGCAGGCCGAGACTGATGGGATCGACCGACACGACAGCCAAGGCGCCGGCCTCGTGCGCGACCTGCACCAATTGCTCGACGTCTTCCAGGCAGCCGAAAAAATTGGGCTGTTGAATGAGCACGCAGGAGGTGCTGTCGTTGAGTGCGGCGCGCAGTTCGTCAGGCGCGATAACGCCAGCGGGCGTGCCGACTGTTACCAGCTCAATGCCCAGGTTCGTCAGGTACGTGGCCAGAATCTGACGATATTCCGGATGCACGCTGGCCGCGGTCACCACGCGGCCGTGTCGCTTGGTGGCGCTGATGGCCATCAGCACGGCTTCGGCCGCGGCGCTGCCGCCGTCGTACAGGCTGGCGTTGGAAACATCCATGCCGGTCAGCTGCGTGATCAGCGTCTGGTATTCGAAGAAGACTTGCAGGTTGCCCTGGCTGGCCTCGGGCTGATAGGGCGTGTACGAGGTGTAGAACTCGCCGCGGCCAGCCACGTAGTCGACGATCGCCGGGATGAAATGGTCGTAGCTGCCGCCGCCCGTGAAACAGATTTTTTGGCCGGCCGGCGCATTGCGGCCTGCCAACTCTGCGAAGTGGTCAGAGAGCTCCATCTCAGTAAGCGCCGGCGGGATATCGAGCGGCCGCTTCAGCCGCAACTCGGCGGGAATGGCGGCGAACAGCTCGTCGATCGTGGCGATCCCGATCGAATCGAGCATGGCCCGCTGGTCTTCAGGCGTATTGGCAATATAGGGCATGAAAGAGATTCTGGATTTTGGTTTGGCTAATTTGGGGCTCGAGGGGACAAGTCTCATTCTTCTCCCCGGGCAGCGAAAAATCGGGGCCGTCGCCTAGTGTTGCTCTTCGGCGCATTGCTTCTCGTAAGTCTTGTAGTCGAGCAGAACTTTCAGCGGCGCCTCGTCGGTGATGCGGATCTTGGCGATCCAGGCCTCGCCGTAGGGATCGTCCTGGAATTTCTCCAGCCGCTCGGGCAGGGTGCGATTCACGTCGACTACTTCGCCGGTGACCGGGCTGTACAGGTCGCTCACGGCCTTGACGCTCTCAATTTCGCCGAACGACTCGCCGGCCTTCACCTGCCGGCCGATCTGCGGCAGCTCGAGATAAACCAGATCGGTCAGCGCCTCGACGGCGAAGTGCGAGATGCCGACGGTCGCAATCTTGTGGCCGTCCTTCTCTTGCAGATGGGTCCATTCGTGCGTCTTGGCGAACAACAAGTCTTGCGGCTGCACAGGGTGTTCCTTATGGCGATGGAGGGCGCGGCGAACCTTCAGGAGCTGCGCTGATAGAAGGGCAATTGCACGCTGCGCGCCAGCTCACGCTGGCCGCGAATGTCGATGGTCACGCTCGTGCCGGCGGCGGCCAGGTCGGGCCGGATGTAGCCCATGGCGATCGGCACCTCGAGCGTGGGCGCGAAGGTGCCGCTGGTTACCTGGCCGACGGGCGTATCGCCGGCGAGCACTTCGTAACCTTCGCGCGGCACCCGCTTGCTGGAGACAATCCAACCGGCGCGGCGCGGCAAGCGGCTGTTGTCGTATAGCTTCACGAGGGCGTCGCGGCCGATGAACGCGCGGTTCTCCAGGTCGACCGCGTAGCCCAGGCCGGCTTGAAACGGGTTGATGGCCTCGGTCAGCTCGTGGCCGTAGAGCGGCATGCCGGCTTCGAGCCGCAGCGTGTCGCGCGCGCCAAGCCCCGCGGGCAAGCCGCCGAACTGGGCCGCGGCGCTGGCAAGTTTGTCCCACACTTCGAGCGCGGCCGCGGCGGGCACGATCAGCTCGCAGCCGTCTTCGCCCGTGTAGCCCGTGCGGCTAATGACGCCGGTGCCGCCGGAGACTTTCGTGATGGCGCCGTTGTAATAGCGCAGCCGCGCGGCATCGACCTCGGCCAGGGGCCGGGCGATTTCCAATGCCCGCGGGCCCTGCACGGCGATCATGGCCGTCTCCCGGGTCACATCGGCGAGCGACACGTTGGCGCCGGCGCGGTGCGCCTCCAGGTGATCCCAGATTTTCTGGCGATTGCTGGCGTTGACTACCAGTTGGAACGTGCTGGCGCCCTCGGCCGCGGCGAGATGATAGACGAGCACGTCGTCGAGAATGCCGCCAGCCTCGTTGGTGGCCAAGGCATAGCGAATCTGCCCGGGCTTGAGGTCGGTGACACGGCGCGTCACCACGCGATCGAGAAACGTTCGGGCGTCGGGCCCCTCGATGCGGAAGCGGCCCATGTGCGAAACGTCGAACAGGCCCACGGCACTGCGCGTCGCGGTGTGCTCGGCGACGATCGAGGTGTATTGCACCGGCATCAGCCAGCCCGCGAAATCGACCATCCGCCCGCCGTGTGCGGCATGCCAATCGGTGAGCGGAGTGTGCGCAAGTTGGCTGTTCATCCGGGCCGTATCCCAGAGTGCGTGGTGGACGCTCGCCCCTTAAGGATCGCAGTGGATCCGTTCGGCGTTCGAGGCCCGTCAGTTGCCAAGGTAGCAGTTGCGCGGCGGGCAGCGGCCGGCAGATGGCGAAATCGCCACGCAGCCGAGCGACCGTGCGCACCGGTATTGTATCGGCTGGAGGAATTCGTGCCAGGGTTGCTGGCGGTGCGACGCGCGCCGGCTGCTGCGCACGACTGTGACAACTAGCGGCCCAGGCGCAGCGGGTCGTTCAGGTAGGATGCCAAATACAGCCACGACCAGATGACGGACAGCGAAATCGCGGCCGGCACCAGTGCCAGCGACAAGATCAGGGCCCACCAACGATCGAAGTTCAGCACGCGGCGGAAAAACACGAAGCCTACCAGACACGTGGGCAGCCAGGTGCGTTGCCACCAATATGCGGAAAGCGATTCCTGCCAGCCCATCAAGTTGGCGCCGGAAGTTTCGCCGGGTTCGAAGAGCGCGTTGGGCTGCGGGAAGTCGTAGGGGTGCAAGAGCCAGCTCATCGTTAACAGCCCGAATTCGAGCGCGGCGAACCAGGGGACAAAGGCCAGGAAGCGATGCAGCGCGCTATGCGCCGGTGGCGCGGCCGGCCGCGACGTTGCGGCCGAGTTCGCGCTGCTCGCGTAGCGGGCGGTCAGCCCGCCGGCGACCGTCAACAGGCCAAAGAGCACCCACCAGCGCGAAATGGACCAGGCTTCGGCCGCGGCTAAGGCGGTCCAATCGGAGAGCTGCGCTTTCTGAAAGAGGATCTCCCATTGGTTGGCCCAGGTAACCCAATCCGGCCGGTTTTGTGCCGGGAAGCGGGCGAGGTCGCCGACGAAATGGCCGTACTGTCGCCAGATGCGCCAGGTCACGGCCAACAGCGCGCAGGTGAGCAGGCCCGACAGGCCGAGCGCGACCGGACCGGCCCAGAGGGGCGGGCGGCCGCGGAGGACTTGCAACGGCGCGCGAATGGCCATCCAGGGCCAGGCACGCAGCGACGGCGCAGGCCGGTACGCCGCGAGGAACCAGATGGGCAGACTCACGAGCGCCGCGCCGGTCCAGAACAGGAGCGTGAAGAGCGGCCACAGCAAGACAATCCAGATGCCTCCCTGCGGCCAGCGCACGTGAACCACCATCAGCGCCGCCACAACGGCCGTGAGACCGAGGATCGCGCGCAGGCTGAATTGCCAGCGCACGCGGCGCGGCCGGGCGGCAGCTGGCTCGGGATTGGCAGGCTGATCGATCGGCATGGTGGGTCGTCCTGGCAAGCTATTTCGGCGGATGGCACCGCGTTGGGTGCCACTGCCGGCTTGTCCAGCAGTGCTGATTCAGTTACTTCGTTCGATAGTACTTTTCGCACAGCGCGATCAATTCGCGCGCGATTCGCTCGTCGTTTTGCTCGAAGTAGGGCGAGGATTGCCAATAGTAGATTTCAAGCTCTTCGCAGCGCCTTACGCGCGGGACCGTGTCCTCTGCCGGTGTCAGGCCCTCGCCGTGTAGTAGCGCGAGCCAATTAACGTCACCGGCCCAGGGTGCGACGGGCGGTTTCGGGGGCACCGAGTCCGGCTGCCGCACAATCGGTGCGCACTCCTGCCACGGCGGACGCACGCGGTCTCCGACAAAACGGCGCAGGCGATGGGTGGGCAGTTTATCGAGCAAGGCGGCGACGGCGGGGTCGATCGAGCGCCCATTGGGCGAGGTGCGCTGGATGGCATAGGCCACGGCGTTGATGCAGAAATTCGGGTCGAGAAACCACATGCTGTTCCAAATGGTCTTGTTGCCTGGGTTGCTGGCGATGTGCGGCAACGTGGGGGCGATCTTGTCGAAGCGCTCGGCGAACCCGTCGCGCAGCGTTTGAAAGCGCTGCAACTCCGCCACGACATCGCCCGGCTCGGCGACGCTGGCCAGCGCCAAGATGGCCGCCCCGTAGGCGCATTTGGCTGCGACGGCCGATTGCGTATTCTTCGGCCCGCCGGGACGCTCGTACATGACCAGCACGGCTTCGCAGACGCTCGCCCAATCGGTGCGCGCCCCTGCGCAGATGGTTTGGGATTTTCTGTTGGCCTCGTCGGCCGACAGCGCTGACAGCAGCTCCACCAGTCGCGCAGTGCGCGGGCTGCGCAGGACTTGTTGGATCTGAGTATCGAACTCCATCGTGCCCGACATCGGCGGATCATAGGCGCGAGGGTCTGCTAAATGCGAGACGAGTTCCTCAAGCGATTCTTTGGCAGCAACTTGATCCAAGTCGGGTGTTTTAAGGCCCGCGCGTGGTCTGCCGAAAGTGAATGGACTGTAAACCGCCGACAGTGGCCGATCGCGCGGCGAAACTTTTTGAATGCGCGGGATGACGGTGAAGTCGTCGAGCCAGGCCAGGCCCACCAGCAGCATGAGAACGACGACGGCCGATCGCCAGGTGGGGGAGTCGTGCATCACGGTCTCGCTTCTACGGTGACGCGTGCATCGCAGCAGCTCGCATTGTCGGCGGATTCAGTGTTGCGGGGCAAGCCAAGAGCGGCAACCTGGGCACTGGTGTCTCTGCGAGCACCAGTGGCACGCAACTTCAGCACTGGCGAGACGCCAATGGCACCCGACGGATGATGCGGCACCGCTGGGTGCGCGGAAGTAGCATCGCACCTTCAGCGTTCGGGGCCTCCTGTGCTTGCGGCACCCAGACGCCAGGCGGCGTCTGGGCCACCCAAGAATCTGCACTGGCGAGACGCCAGTGGCACGAGAGCGCTACCGACGCCGTTTTTGCTTGCCCTTCGTGCGCTGTTTGGCTTTGCCGCGCTGCGCTTTGCGTTCGTGCTTGCCGGGCCGTTGCTTGCTCGGCGCCGCAGCGCGGCTGCGGCCCACGATGCGGAAGTCCAGCTCGCGGCGGTCGACGTCGACCCGCGCCACCGTGACGGTCACCGGATCGCCCAGGCGAAACGTATTGCCGGCGCGATGTCCGGAAAGCGTGTGCGAGCGACGATCGTAGCGATAGAAGTCGTCGGCCAGCGACGAGACGTGCACCAGGCCTTCGGCCGGCAGCTCGATGCCTTGCACGAACAGGCCGAACTCCTCGACCCCGGTGACGATCGCGTCCATGGTGGTGCCAATGCGCGTGCTCAAGTATTCCAGCAGTTTCACGCGGGTCAGCTCGCGTTCGGCGTCTTCGCTGCGGCGCTCGCGATCGGAACAGTGCTCGCCCAGCACGGCCATTTCGCCGAAATCGTTGCGCGGTTTCTTGCCGCGCAGGAGCGATTCGAGCAGGCGATGGACCGTCAGGTCGGGATAGCGGCGAATGGGCGACGTGAAATGGCAATAGCACTCGCTGGCCAGCGCGTAGTGGCCTTCCTCCTCGGGACTGTAGTTGGCCCGTTGCAGGCTGCGCAGCAAGGCATAGTTGACGGCGCGTTGTTCGGGCTTGCCGGACACTTCGGCCAAGAGCTTTTGCAGCTCGAAGCGGCTTTCGAGACTTTCGACCTGCAGGCCCAGGCCGGTGACAAATTCGGTGAGCGCTTTGAGCTTGCGCAGCTCGGGCGCCTGGTGCACGCGGCGCAGGAAGTGCAGTTCGGCCTTGGCCAGCAGTTCGGCGACGGCTTCGTTGGCGGCGAGCATGAAGTCTTCGATGATCTTATGGCTCTCGGTGTTCTCCACCAGGTGCGCGCCGGCGACGCGCCCGTTTTTGTCGAGATCCACTTTTACCTCGGGCATGGTCAGCTCGAGCCCGCCGCGCTTCTGGCGGCGCGCGCGGAGGATGGCCGCCAGCTCGCGCATGCGGCCCAACAGGGCGTGCACTTCCGGTTTGAGCTTGGAGCGCCAGGCCGCGGGATCGGCCAGATAAGAGTCGACCTCTTCGTACGTGAAGCGCCGCTGGCTCTTGATGGCCGCCGCCATCGGTTCGACATTGAGCGGCACGCCCTCGGGCGTGAACTCCATGAATACGCTCTTGGTGTAACGCACCTTGTCCGGCTGCAGGCTGGCCAGGCTGTTGGAGATGATCTCCGGCAGCATGGGGATGACGCGGTCCGGCAGGTAGGTGCTGTTGGCGCGCTGATAGGCCTCGCGGTCGAGCGCGCTTTTGGGTTTCACAAAGTGCGACACGTCGGCAATGTGCACGCCCAAGCGCCAATAGCCCTTTTCGTCGCGCGTCAGCGAAACGGCGTCGTCAAAGTCGCGGGCGTCCACCGGGTCGATGGTAATGATGACGGTGCCGGTCAGATCGGTGCGGCCGCGGCCGATGGTCTCGCTGAACTTGTCGGCCTCCTGGCGGGCCTCTTCCAGCGCGTCGTCGGCGAACTCGCCGGGCAGGTTGAACTCGCGAATGATCGACAGCGTGTCGACGCCCGGGGCGCCGCGCGGGCCGAGCACTTCGATGATCACGCCTTCGCCGTCGTGCGCGTGCGAAGGGAAGCGCACCATCTCGATCACGACCTTGTCGTCCGGCCGCGCGTTCTTGGCGCCGGGATCGCCCAGCAGGATCGGTTGCGAAAACGGACGACCATCGACCTGCACATAGGCGGTGCCGCCGACCTCGAAATACGTGCCGACGAACTGATGTGTCTCGCGCTCGATGATCTCGATGATCTCGCCTTCGGGATTGCGGCGGCGGGCGTCGGTTTTGCGCTTGAGCCGCACGAGCACGGTGTCGCCGCTGGCGGCGTCTTGCGCGTCGACGGCGGCGATAAAGATGTCGTTCGTGCGATCGGCGCCCGGGGCGGAGCCGGCTGGACGCACGAAGCCAAAGCCGCCGGCCGTGCGGCGGAACACGCCCGTCACGCGATAACCAGGGCCGGGAGCGCTGCTGGGAGCGGCCGTGGCGGCGGCGGCGCTTTTGGGCGGGCTGTTGGCAGCAGGCGGCGCAGCGGCCGGGCCCACGAGATGATTGGCGCCGTAGCTGAGCTGGCCGCGCTTGACGAGTGTTTTGATGGCGCGCTTCAGCTCGCGGGCGCCTTCTTCATCGAGCTTGAGCGCCTTGGCCAGCACGCGCGGCTTGGCGGGCCTGTAGCCCGGCTGCTTGATGAGCGCCAGGAGGTTCTTTGCGATCGCGTCGTCGGCCATGGCAGCAGCACCCCGTGGTTTGGAAACCGGGTTTAGCGGCCGCCCTTGTACAGCTTGCGGCCCAGCGAGTGATGAAAGTTGGTCCAGGGGCTTTCCACGTTCGGATCGTCGCGGATCAACTGATCGAACGAGTGCAGCTTGGCATCGAGGTTGTCGAGATAGTGCAGCGCGACTGCTTCGAGCGTCATGGGCAGCTTGGGGCTGCCGTATTCGTACAGCCCGTGGTGACTGACGATCATGTGCTTCAGCCGCAGGGCCAGCTCCTCGGGAATTGACTCGCCGGCCAGGCGCTCCGTTTCGCGCAGCTTCTTGTCGAGAATGCCGATGCCCATGACCACGTGTCCGATGAGTTGGCCCTCGTCGGTGTAGGCAAAGTCGCGATCGTACGACAATTCGTCGATCTTGCCCACGTCGTGCAACAGCGCCCCCATCACCAGCAGGTCGGGATTCAGCGCGGGATACATGGGGGACACGCGCGTCACCAGGTCCATCAGATTGACCACGTGCTCCACCAATCCGCCGGGATAGGCGTGGTGATTTTTTACGCCGGCCGGGGCCATGGTGAACTTGCGCATGAACGCGTCGTCGACCAGGAAGCACTCGGCCAGGTTCAGCAGGTGCGGATCGCGCATGGAGCGCAGGTATTCGCCCAGCCGGGTGGTGAGCCTGTCGATTTCTTTGGAACCGAGCGTCAGGAAATCGTCGAGATTGACGTCGTCCTTGGCGGCTCGACCGATGCTCGTGGCAATGAGCTGAATGGTGCCCTGGAAGAGCTGGGTGGAGCCTTCGACGCGGACGTAGTCGCCGTTTTCGAAGCCGCGATAATCCTGCTCGCTGGCGTTCCACATGCGCGCGCCAATGGAGCCGGAGCGATCGGACAGCTCGAGCTGCAGGTACAGATTTCCGTTGCGATTGGGACGCAACTGTTTTTCCGAGGCCAGGAAGATTTGATCGACCGCCTCTTGATGAGCCAACTGGCTCACGAACCGCCGAGACATCGAGAGCTTTCTAAGGCGCCTAGAGGACGCCACTCGTGGGACGTGCACTTTCAGTAGCTTCAATTCTAGAAGCGGCGTCACTGGCTCACAAGGGCTGGCAGGGGCAGGGGCGCGTTCCCATTGTTGCGCCGGCGGGGCGTTGCGTACAATGCGGTACTTTCCGCATACGCCGCCGGCGTGTAACTGCAATGAGGCGCAACTTCCATGGCCAAGGCTCCGCAAACCGCCATCACGCCGACGCGAGCCGAGGACTATCCCGAGTGGTATCAGCAGGTGGTCCGCGCGGCGGATCTGGCGGAACAATCGCCGGTGCGCGGCTGCATGGTGATCAAGCCCTGGGGTTACGCGCTGTGGGAGAACATGCAGCGGGCGCTGGACGGCATGTTCAAAGCCACGGGCCACGTGAACGCCTACTTTCCGCTGTTCATCCCGCTGAGCTATCTGGAAAAAGAAGCGGCGCACGTGGAGGGTTTTGCCAAAGAGTGCGCGGTGGTGACGCATCACCGGCTGGAGGCCGCGCCCGGGGGTGGGCTGGTGCCCACGGGCAAGCTGGAAGAGCCGCTGGTTGTGCGGCCCACGAGCGAAACGATCATCGGCGCGATGTACGCGCGCTGGGTCAAGTCGTATCGCGACTTGCCGATCTTGATCAATCAGTGGGCGAACGTGGTGCGCTGGGAATTGCGCACGCGGATGTTTTTGCGGACCACGGAGTTCCTCTGGCAGGAAGGTCATACGGCGCATGCCACGAGCGCCGAAGCGGAGGAAGAGACGCGCAAGATGCTGGGCGTGTACGCGAAGTTCGCCCAGGAGTTCATGGCCATGCCGGTGGTGCGCGGCGAGAAGACCGCCGGTGAGCGGTTTCCCGGCGCGGTGAACACCTACAGCATCGAAGCCATGATGCAGGACCGCAAGGCGCTGCAGGCCGGCACGTCGCACTTTTTGGGACAGAATTTTTCGAAGGCGCAAGAGATCAAGTACCTGTCTGCCGAAGGGCGCGAAGAGTTCGCCTGGACGACTTCCTGGGGCGTGTCGACGCGATTGATCGGCGCGTTGATCATGACGCACAGCGACGACGACGGGCTGGTGTTGCCGCCGCGACTGGCCCCGCAGCACGTCGTGATCCTGCCCATTCATCGCAACGATGAAGAGGCAGGGCCGGTGCTGGAGTATTGCCGCAAGCTGCGCGATCAGCTCGCGGCGGAACGCTACGACGACGCGCCGGTGCGCGTGCTGCTCGATGATCGCGACATACCGCGGGCCGACAAGAAGTGGCAACAGATCAAGCGGGGCGTGCCGATCTTGGTTGAGGTCGGCCCGCGCGACATTGCCGGCGACGCGTTGCTGCCCAAGCGGCGCGACGAGTCAGCGGGCGAAAAAAAGCCGCCAGTGGCGCGCGGAGAGTTCGTAGCGGGCGTGGCTCGGCAACTGGCTGCGATGCAGCAAGACTTGTTCGACCGCGCGGTCGCGCTCCGTTCGCAACACACGCGCACGATCACGTCGCTGGCGGATTTTGAGACGTACTTTACTCCGCAGAACGCCGACAAGCCGGAGGCGCACGGCGGTTTTGCAATTTGCCATTTTGTGGAAGGGCCCGAGACGGCTGCGATCCTGGCCAGGCACAAGGTGACCATCCGCTGCGTGCCTATATCGGACGAGCCGGGCTTCGAAGCGGAAGTGCCGGGCACATGTGTCTTCACCGGGCAACCGACCACCAAGCGGGCCGTGTTCGCCAAGGCGTATTAATTGTCCATGGCGGCCTGGCGCGCGAGACCAGACGTGCGACAGGCACTTGGGGCGGTTTTCGCCAAGGCTTTAAGCGCCCCCGCCAGACCTCGAACGCCGAAGGCCGCGCACCCATGGGCGAGATCAGCGAGCCGGCGCCGGTTCTCCTCATGCTGGCTGCTTTCAGCCGCTATCCCGAGGCGCTCGATTGGGCGCAGTCTCGGGCCAGTGAGGCCTGGGGCCCGGTGGCGCTTGCGAGTCCGCGGTTCGAATTTCACGAAACCGAGTATTACGCGCCGACGATGGGCGCGGGCCTGCAGAAGTGCTTTTGGGCCTTTGAGCGGCCGGCCGATCCCGGTTTGTTGGAGGACTGGAAGCTGGAGGCGAACGCTTGGGAGTCGGAGTATGCTAACAAGAGTGCCCACGCCGAGCCGCGCCCGCTGAATCTCGATCCCGGCTATCTGACGCCGGCCAAGCTGGTGTTGGCGTCGACGAAGGACCATGCCCATCGGATTTACCTGGCGCGCGGCATTTTTGCCGAAGTGACGTTGTACTACAAAGAGCGCCGCTGGCAGCATCGGGACTGGACGTTTCCCGACTATCGGCGCGCCGACTATCAGCAATTTTTCGAAACGTGCCGCGAGTATCTGCGTCGCCGCGGCGCCTAAGGGCTTCTCGATCGATGAACTGGATCGTCGCGCTGGCCGCAGTGCCGAGCCTGGTGGTTTCCTGTGCCGCCGCGGCTGCGCTGCGCGTGTTGGCGCCGCGGTGGGGATTTGTCGACCGGCCCGGGGCGCGCAAAATTCATTCGCAGCCGCTGGCGCTGGGCGGCGGGTTGGCGATTTGGGCCGGCGTGGTGCTGCCGTTGGCTGCCGCCGAACTGGCCGTGGTGCTGTGGGCGCGCGCGACACGCGGACAGTCGGAGCCGGCGCACTTCGATCTTTCCTGGGCCGGACGCTGGGGCTCGCGGCTGGCCGAATTCGTTGAGCCGCATCTTTCTGGGCTGGCCGCGCAGTCGACCGACTTGTGGTTCTTTCTGGCCTGCGGCAGCGTGCTGGTGGTGCTGGGACTGGTGGACGACACGCGCGGACTCGATTGGCGCTTTCGCCTGGCAGTGGAGACGCTGGTGGCCGCGGCGGTGGTCGTGGGGCGCGGCTGGAAGCTGACGTTGTTTGTCGATTGGCCGCTGGTGACCGACGTGGTGAGCGTGCTGTGGATCGTGGGGCTCGTGAACTCGTTTAACATGCTCGACAACATGGACGGACTGTCGGCCGGTGTGGCCGCCATTGCCGCCGGCATTCTCGGTTGCGTGATGCTGATGACGCCCGAGGGCGGCGCGCCACAGCCGCAACTGTTCGTCGCCGGGATGCTGTTCGTGCTGGTGGGCTCGCTAGTGGGTTTTCTGGTTCACAATCGGCCGCCGGCGCGAATTATCATGGGGGATGCAGGCAGCTACTTTGTCGGCTTTTCGCTGGCGGTGGCGACGATCCTGGCCACGTTTTCGGGCGATGGGATTCCGCGACATTCCGTTCTGGCGCCGCTGTGCGTGCTGGCCGTGCCGATCTACGATACGATCAGCGTGGTGTTGATTCGCCTGCGTGCCGGGCGCAGCCCTTTCGAAGGAGATACGAACCATTTTTCGCACCGGTTGGTGGCGTTGGGGCTGACCCGCCCGCAGGCGGTGCTGACGATCTATTTGACATCGGCGGCGTGCGGTCTGGGCGCGCTCTTGTTGCACCAGGTGGATCGATTCGGCGCGCTGGTCGTGCTGCTTTTGATTGGCTGTTTGCTGGCTGTGATCGCAATTCTGGAAATGACGGCACGCGGCCGCCACGGTGCCTGACGGCGCAGGTCGGGCGTGGGCGCCACGCTGCGTTGCTGTTGCGCCGCGTAACGAAGCCCTGCACGAGCGCCGCGAACCAGGCCGGCCCTTCGGTCGAAGAACTTGGATGACGACAGATCGCAAGCGTGCTACGACTGCTCGAACGGCGCCGGCCGACGGCGGCGCGAAGGACGCCGCGACTGCGTTGTCGTTCGCGGTGCGGATGCGCCCCTGGCTGCTGTTCTCGTTAGTGGCCCTGGTGGTTGCGCGGCCCCTATTGCCGAGCGAAGGCGTCTCCTGGATCGGGGACGGCCAGCCGTTCGTCATGCTGACGATCTGCCTGGCAGTGTCCGTATGCGCGGTGGCATTGCTCGAAGGCGGCTTTGCCCGGCGGTTTACGCTGGGCGATGCGTCGGTGGGGGCGTTGGTGCTGATCTGCATGATTTCCGCGCTCTACAACGCGCAGCACGGTACGCCGCGCAACTCGATCAACATGCTGTTCGAGTGGCTGGGGATGGGGCTCGTTTATTTTCTGACGCGGCAGTTGGTGCGCACGCCGCGCGAAACTCGGGCCTTGCTGGCGATCATGGTGGCGCTGGCGGTGGCGATGGCCGGCTACGGCTTTTACCAGGTGTTCATTGGTTTTCCGTCGACGCGTGCCGCTTACGCGGCCGATCCCGACGCGGCGCTGCGCGACGCGGGCCAATGGTTTCCGCCGGGTTCGGCCGAGCGGTTGCATTTCGAGAGCCGCCTGGAGAGCAGCGAACCATTGGCCACGTTTGCCCTGACCAATTCGCTGGCGGGGTTTCTGGTGCCGTGGTTTGTGATGCTGTTGGGAGTGATTCTGGCACTGCTGATGCGGGAGAGCAGGGGAGGCGCAGCGGCCGCAGGGTCGGGGCAAGAATCGCGCGCAATGTTGGCGGCGCGGATCGCCGGTTTGTCCGCGTGTGCGGCGGCGATTGGCGGCTGTCTGTTGTTGACCAAGAGCCGCAGTGCCTATGTGGCGGCCGTATTGGGTGTCGTGTTGTTGCCGGTGTTTGATTCCGTGGCGCGCGCGGCGCTGCGCAAGCAGCGGCTGATGTTGGCAGGCGCGGGATTGCTCGTATTGCTGGCGTGCGTCGTGGCGGCGATCTTGGGCGGAGTTGATTTCGCAGTGCTGAGCGAAGCGGGCAAATCGCTCGGCTACCGTTTGGAGTACTGGCAGGCCACGGTGTCGATGATTCGGCGAGTCCCGGGGTTGGGCGTGGGGCCGGGAAATTTTCAGGACTTCTATACGCAGTTCAAGTTGCCGCGCTCCAGCGAGGAAGTGCGCGACCCGCATAACTTCTTGCTGGAGATTTGGGCCACGGCCGGATCGTTTGCCGCGGTAGCCATGCTGCAGGCGCTGGGCGTGCTCGCCTGGCGAACGCGACGGGCGAACGACAGCCCGGCTCCCGAGAGCGAAACGGCAACACGCGGCGCGGCCGCAATGAGCGCACGGGGTGCGGCGGCGCTTGCCGAGAGTGCCGACGGGGCGCCGTCGAGCGTGGCGCTCGAGCTGGCCGGAGGCGCCACGGGATTCCTGCTGGCGTTTCTGATCGGGCCGAGCGTGGGACTGCCGTTCACGTTGAGCCAGATGGCCGGCGGTCTGCTGATTGGCAGTGCGGTGATTGCGCTCGTGTGGCCTTGGATCCAGCAGGGCCGTTTGTCGCCGAGATTGTTGTCGCTGGGGGTGCTGGTATTGGCGGTGCACTTGCTGGCGGCGGGCGGAATCGGCTATCCGGGCGTGGCCGGAACGTTCTGGATTCTCTTGGCCCTGGCGTTCAATGAAACCGAGGCGGCGGGAGTCGTGTCGGCACCGGCCGGTCCCAGCGCCGGATCCACAGCGGCGTCGTCCGTGCTCTGGGGCCCAGGGACCAAGGAACGAGCTGAGCCGCCGCGACGACGGCTTGCGTGGGCACCTGCCGTGGGTCTGTTGGTCATGTGCGGTGCCGGCGTGGCGTGCTATTGGCTGGCGTATGGGCCTGTGGTGAATAGTCACGCCGCCATGATGCGTGCGAGCGATCCGGCTTTGAGCGAGAGTGCGCGCATCAACTTCCTGGTCGACGCGGCGGCCGCCGATCCGCTCTCGCCGGAGCCTTGGACGGCGCTGGCGGAGATCGAGTTGGCGCGGCTCAAACGGCGAGAGAATCAGCAAGATCCCCAGGCGATCGACGCGTTCCTCAAATCGGTCACGAAAGTGGTCGAGCTGCGGCCCTATTCGGCGGCGACCTGGCGGCAGGCCGGCCGCTGGTATTCCGATCTCTACACGGCGAACCGGCATCAGGGAACCGCCGAGGCCGCGGCGGTGTGCTTGCGGCACGCGATCGATTTGTATCCGAACCTGCCCGAGTTGCGCGGCGAGTGCGCGTTGGCGATGGGCGCGGCGGGCCAATTTGAGGCCGCGTTGCGGCAGCTGCGCACCGCGCGCCGCCTGGAGCAGATGACGCCGCACGCAGACAAGAAGCTCTCGGCCGATATGCGCCGCGAATTAGCGCGACTGGAGACGGCCATCGGATCGGCGCTGCGGGCGAAGCCTGAAGGTAAAACAGAGGCAAAGCAGTCCGCAGCGGAAACCCCAGCGCTCAATGACAAGCCGGCCGAGGGAGCGCCTGACAAGCCGGAGAATACTCCGGCGACAAACGCACCGGCCGACGGCCCGCCCGCGACACCGCCTGCAAACGAGCCTGCTGCTGGACAACCCGGCGCGCCAGCGGCGCCCCGTGCCGCGCCGCCAGGCGAGGGGACGTCGGCACCGATGCGTTGACCGCCTGCGCCCGCGGCGCCTAGAATCGAAGGCAGGGGCAAAGCGGCGGCAATCATCTGCCTGGGGTTCCGATATTCCCGCCTTCAATCGGCCCGTCTCGTGCAATCGGCCTGTCTCGCCGTCGCAGAACTTGTTAGATCGCGAACATGAGAATCTCAACCGTCGTGCTGGTTTCGATCGTATTGGGCGCGGCGCTGGGCGCCACGGCCAGCTGGGCCCGATTCCACGAGTCGCCGCCGTTGGCGCTGGAGGCCTCTGCCGGGCCTGTGCCGGTGGTCGGCACGGTGATCGCCGTTGGCAAGCCCAAGGTGCTGGTCGACAAGCAGCTGCACGACTTTGGCGCGCTGGAGCACGGCGTGAAGGCGGTGCACGTTTTCAAACTGACGAATATGGGCGACGCTCCCTTGACGCTCAAGGCGGGCACCACCACCTGCACGCGCTGCACGATCGCCGAAGTAGAGAAGAAGCAGCTCGCGCCGGGCGAGACGGGCAACGTGCGCATTGAGTATACACCCACGCGCACCCAGCCTCGCTTTCGCCAGCACGCCACCGTCATCACCAACGATCCGGACCATAAGATCGTCGAGCTGGACATCACGGGGTTTGTAACCAGCCGTTTCGAGGTGGTGCCGGGTGTGTTGGTGCTCAGCCGGATCTCGGCCAAAGAAGAGAAGACCGTGGAGATCCGAATCTACGACAACCTTTCCAACGCGGTGAGCGCCGACAAATTTGAATTTACGGGTGCCAGCACGGCCAGGTTCTTCGAGGTTCGAACAGAGCCGATTCCCCGCGATCAAATGGGCACGCGCAAGGCTAAAAGCGGCTGCCGCGTGCTGGTAACGGTCAAACCGGGCTTGCCCGTAGGGCCCATTCGACAGACAATCCGCTTCGAGTTGCGGATGGCTAGCATGGCTGCGCCGCAGACCGTCGAAGTGCCGATCGAAGGCACCGTGGACAGCGATATTTCGCTGGTCGGAAGGGATTGGAACCCCGATGCCGGGCGGCTGACGTTTGGTGCCGTGGAAAGCGCCAAGGGCGCCAAGCGGAACCTGTTTCTCGTGCTACGCGGCCCGCAACGTCACAACACACAAGTCAAGGTGACGTCGGTCAGCCCGTCGTGGTTGAAAGTCGAACTGGGCGAGCCGCGGGAACTGAAAGTCAGCGCAGAGAGCGACGCCGGCGTGACGCAGATTCCGCTGACCATTGAAATTCCGCCTGGCAGCCCGGCGGCCAATCATTTGGGCTCGGATCAAGGACGATTCGCAGAAGTGATGCTCGAAACCACGAACCCCGACGCCGATCGCATTCGGATGTACGTGCAATTCGTGGTGCTGCAATAGGCGGGCGTGCCACATGGTTTTTGCCAACGAGGCGAGCCCGCACGTCAACCCCAGGCGCGTCAAACCCAGGATGGATCCGAAGATGACAGCGATAATCACTCGATCGTGGATCACGTTGGCCGGCCTGGTCATCGCGGTGGCGATTGCCGCGGGCGGCTGCGATTCTTCCGCGCCCTATCAACCACCGACCGCCGCCGTGAATGGCGGCGCACTGCCCGCGACGGCGCCGGTTGTCGACGATGCGGTCCAGGCACCGGCAGGGCCGGGGGAAACGGCCGCTGCCAAACCCGCGGGCGATCATGCCGAGAACAAGGCGGCGACCGATCCGGCGCTCGATCGGCCGGAGTATTTTGTCGGCTGGCCGAAGCCGAAGCTGGCGCTCGTGATCAGCGGCCGGCAAGATGGCTATCTCGAACCGTGCGGTTGCGCGGGACTGGAAAACCAGAAGGGCGGGTTGAGCCGGCGCCACGCGTTCTTCAAGCAGCTGGCCGAGCACGGCTGGCCGGTCGCGGCGGTGGACGTGGGCGACCAGGTGCGGCGCTTTGGTCCGCAGGCGGAGGTGCAGTTCACCCTCGTTGCCGACGCGCTCAAGACCATGGGCTACGGTGCTGTGGGACTGGGCAAGCCCGACTTGCGGTTGTCGGCCGGGCACGTGTTGTCATCGATCGCCGGCGACGATCCGCAGGATGCCATCTTCGTGTCGGCCAACGTGAGCTTGTTCGGGCTGACCCCCAAGGTGCGCATCATCGAGGCCGGCGGCATGAAGCTGGGCATCACCTCGGTGCTGGGCAAGCAGTTTCAAGAGCAAGTGAACAACGACGAGGTGGAGATTCGCCCGGCAGCCGAAGCGCTGCGCGAAGTGCTGCCGCAATTGGAAACGTGCGATGTGCGTGTGCTGTTGTCGAATGGCACGCTCGAAGAAACTCAGGCGCTGGCCAAAGAGTTTCCGCAGTTTACGCTGGTCGTGACGGCGGAGGGTGGTGACGAGCCGCCGCCGCAGCCGGCAACAATCAACGGCACGAAGTCGCGGCTGATCGAAGTGGGCCACAAGGGCATGTACGTCGTGGTCGTGGGCTTTTATGACGATCCCAAGGAGCCGCTACGATTTCAACGCGTGGCGCTCGACGCGCGGTTTCCCGACACGCCCGAGATGAAGCACCTGATGGTCACCTATCAGGACCAGCTGCAGCAACTGGGCTGGGACGGGCTGGGCATTCGGGCCGTGCCGCACCCGCGCAGTCGCCCGGCCGATCCGTTGGCCGGCAAGTTCGTGGGCAGCGCGAAGTGCCAGGAGTGTCACGAAGCGGCCTGGGACGTGTGGAGTAACTCAAAACACGCGCACGCGACACAGACGCTCGTGGATCTCGATCCGCCGCGGCAGTTCGACGCCGAATGCATCAGTTGCCACGCGACCGGCTGGAGCCCGCAAGAATTCTTCCCATACGCCAGCGGGTACGAGGCGCTCGACAAGACGCCGCACCTGGTGGGCAACGGCTGCGAGAATTGCCACGGGCCGGGAGCCGCCCACATTGCGGCTGAAGAGGGCGGCACCGACGAGAAACAACGCGATGCGCTGCGCGCCCAATTGCACCTGACCTGGGATGCTGCCAAGACCGACATGTGCACGAAGTGCCACGACCTGGACAACAGCCCGGAATTCGGCGGCAAGGTGGACCACTACTGGTCCGAGATAGCGCACTAAAAGCGGCGCTAGGTTGTCCGAAGGGGGACAGTCCCATTTTCCTCCCAGGGCACCGGAAAATCGGGACAGTCCCCTATCCCTTCATGTCGGCCAGGGCTTCTTCAGGGATGTTGAAGTTGGCCGAGACGTTCTGCACGTCGTCGTGATCGTCGAGCTTTTGCATGAGCTCGAGCACCTTGCGGCCGGTCTCGGCGTCCAGATCGACTGTGGAATTGGGAATGCGCGTGATCTGGCTGACGTCGGGCTCGATGCCCTTGTTCGCTAGCGCCACGCCGACTTCCGCAAACACGGCCGGGTCGCAGGTCACCTCGAACTTGTCGTCCACGCGCTTCACGTCGTCGGCCCCGGCTTCCAGGGCGAACTCCAAGAGCGCGTCTTCGTCGATCTTGTCGGCCGGCACGAGGAACATGCCTTTGCGCTCGAACATCCAGGCTACGCAGCCGGTGGCGCCGAGCTTGCCGTCGGAGAGTTCGAAGACCTTGCGAATCTCGCCCGCGGTGCGGTTGCGGTTGTCGGTCAGGATTTCGCACAGCACGGCCACGCCGCCGGCGGCGTAGCCTTCGTACAGTACTTCTTCGAGATTGCCGCCCTCGAGCTCGCCGGTGCCTCGCTTGATGGCCCGCTGAATGTTGTCCTTGGGCATGCTGACGGCCTTGGCGGCGTCGACTGCGTAGCGCAGCTTGAGGTTCATATCCAGATCGCCGCCGCCGCTCTTGGCAGCCACGATGATGGCCTTGGAGAGCTTGCTCCACAGCTTGCCGCGCTTGTTGTCAACCAGGGCCTTTTTGTGGGCGATGTTCGCCCAATGAGAATGGCCAGCCATACGATCGCTCTCAACGCTGCGGTTGTCCGTTGGGCTTCCAGGTCACGTCAAAGGGGACAGTCCCCAGTTCACTTCGCGGACATCGAAAATGGGGACAGTCCCCCAAGGAGTTTTTGGAACTAGTCTTTGGGTTTTTCGGCGCGGGCCTGGGCGGCCTTGTCGCGCGCTTGTTGGGCTTTGTCCGGCTCGGAACTTTTGTCGAACGCCGCGGCCGCGCGGGTCCAGGCGTCGGCCGCGCCGGCCAGATCGCCGGCCTTCTGTGAAGCCTCGGCCAGGTGGTCGAGAATGACGCCGTCGGGCGAATCGGCCGCCGCAGCCGCCTTGAGCTCGGCAACCGCCTCGGGATATCGGCCCAGGCGATACAGCACCCAGCCCAGGCTGTCGCGATAGGCCATGTTTTTGGGATCGTGGGCGACGGCGCGTTGAATCATGGCCAGCGCCAGCTCGAGATGCTTGCCCGAGTCGGCCCACAGGTAGCCCAGGTCGTTGAGCGCGCCGATGTCTTCGGGAAATTCGTCGAGCAGGTCCTCGAGCCATTGTTCGCTCTCAGGCTGCTTGTCTTCGAGCACGGCGATGTTCGAGAGCACCAGCCGGGCATCGCGAACCGCCTCGCGAGCCTCGACCGAGTCGTGCTTGTCGGCATAGCGCTCGATCAGCGCGTCGTAGCGCTGGCGGGCTTCGTCGTAGCGCTTGGCGTGATAGGCGACCCAGGCGGCGCGGCCGGCGAAGCGCGGCGCATCTTTGGAAAGCTCGGCGGCCTTGTCGGCGGCGGCGATGGCTTCGTCGGTGCGACCTTCCATTTCCAGGGCCCCGGCCAGGTAGAAGTAAAGTGCGGCGTCGTTGTCTTTCAGCAGCTTCTCATCCAGGCCGCGCTGGAAGATCTTGGACGCATCGGCATACTGATTGGCCAGGAACATCTCCAGGCCCCAGGTGACGAGCGTTTCGCCGGCGCGCTGCTGCTCAGCGGCCAGCGCTTGCTCGAAGAACTTGTTGGCGGCCGGGAAGTTCTCGTGCTGCACGGCCAACAGTGCCGCGGCGAGCTTGCCGCCGTAGGTCAGCTCGGCCGGGTTGTCGGCGAGCTTGCGCTCGGCTGCGGCGACGATGGCGGCGGAAATATCCGCGTCGTTTTGCACGGCTTTGGCGCTGCCGCCCAAGGGGCTGAACGTGCCGACGCGGCCAACCGCTTCGGACAAGACGGCCAGCAACTTATCGACATCCTTCTGCCGGTGCAGCACGTCGATCAGCCCTTGAAACGCTTCGAGCGGCGGCCGCTCCTTGTTGCGGGCGATGAGATCAGAATAGATGGCCGCGGCCTTGTCGAGCTGCCCGGCCTCGGCCAGTCGCTGCGCCAGGAAGTACGACAACGGAATGTTGCCCTCGTCGCCGGCCCGCAGTGCTTCCAGCCGCGCGACGAGCTGATCTGCCTGGCCGAGTTCGGTCAGCGCGTCGGCCAGCGACTGGTAGGGGCCGGTGCCTTGCGTGGCCAGATGCTGATCGAAGTACGCTTGCAGACGGGCGATGGCTTGCGCCGGTTGCTTGCGCTTCAGCTCGACGCGCGCCAGGTTGTAAGCGTGCAATCCGTCGTCGGCTTTGGCGGCATGCGCCTTGTCGAATGCCGCCAGCGCCGCGTCCGTGCGGTTGGACGCCAGAAACGCCTCGCCCATGAGTTGATACGTCATCTCGGGCTTGCCGACGAGCGCTTTTTGCATCGACTCGTCGAGCCCGGCCTCTTTGGGGTTGTCGAGCGCCTTTTGCACGATGACGAATTCGTCGGCCGCCTGGTCGTACTTCTTGGCCAGGAAATAAAGCCGCCCCATTTCGGTGCGGGCGACCAGCACGCTGGGCTCATCTTTTTGCTGGGCCTGGAGCGTGAGCGCCTTTTCGTAGAACGCCAAGGCACGCTCGGTATCGCCCTCTTCCGTCAGGTAGATCGCCAGCCGCCGCAGCAACACCGGATCGCTCGGCTCGCGTTCGGCCAGGATCAGGGCGTAGCGCACGGCTTCGGCCTGGTGATCGAGGCTGAAGGCCAGCGGGACGATTTCTTTGAGCGCGGCCGTGGCCTTGGGATCGAAGCGGTAGGCCCGCTGGTAGTAGCGCAAGGCCTCGGCGTATTTCTGTTGCTGTTCCGCGACGCGTCCGGCGGTGAACAGCGCCAGGGCGCGAATATGGTCGTCGTCGCCCTGGTTGCGGGGCCGCAACGGTACGAAAGGCGCGTCGGGTTCCGTCAGGTCCGTTGTCGGGGGCGCCTTGGCCTGGGGTTCGTCGACGGCGGCAGGCGCTTGCTCGGCAGGCGTGGGCGCCGCAGCGGGGGCGAGCGCTTGGGGCTCGGCGGCGCGCAGCGCCGGCAACAGGCCTAGGAGCAGGCCACAAACCAGGTAGAACCATCGCGATGAGTGCCGCATGGTGTTCCTCGCTTCCGTGGGAGATTGTTCGCCGGGTGCGGCGTGGGGGCAACTGCGTGCCGGGGATCTGCCTGGCAAGGCCGTGCGTCCGTGCTGCGAGCTGGATAGAGCTGAACCGTAGCGCCGCTAGCGCGGCTTCCGCCGAGGCAGGGTTTTGGTCGACGCTTTCTTGGGCCGGACAGCGACTTTCTTTTTGGTCGGGGCGATCGTTTTTGACGTGCGCGTGGGTCGCTTTTTGGGGCTGGGCACGGGCACCTTTTTCGCAGGCGCCACGACTTCCTTGACCTTCTTCTTCTCAACGGCCTTGGGAGGCGCCGGCGGAGGCGGTGCTGGCGCGGGAGCCGGCGCGGGCTTCTTGGTCGTGCGCTTGGGCAGGCGGTCTTTTGCATCGGGCGCGATCGACAGCAGCAATTCCTTTAGCGACGGCGCATAGGGATTGGCGAAGAACTCGGCGCCGAGCTCGTGGAACAGCGCGCCGTATTCTCGGCCCTTGCTCTTGGGAATGGCGCGCTCCAGTCCCGTGATGTTGCCGCTCTGGGCTTCCTGCGGGCTGATGACGCCGATGACCGCCATGGCTCCCAGCGTGCCTTTGTCGAGCGGAATCGCATGACCGCCGAGCGACATTTGCGTGGCATAGGCGACGCCAAAGGGCGTGGCGCCGGGCAGTTTCTGCAAACGCTTGACCGCCACACCGATATTCTGCTTTTTCAGATGCTCGAGGCAGAACGAGTAGTCGCTTTCGAACACGGCCTGCAAGACATTCTTCAGCCGGGCAGCGGCGCCGGCGGCGTCGGGCAGCGGCTCGAGCACTTCCGACAACTCCTTCACCGTGCTGACCCGGATTTCATTCCAATCGAAGAACGAGCCGCGCAATTTTTCCAGCGCCTGGTGAGCCGCCGTGTGCGGAGCGTTTTCCAGACAACAGGCGAACAACAGGGTCTCCAAAAGCGGATGCTCGCCGCGCGCCGGCGTCGTCGGGTAGGTGCGCTTCAGCACGCGGTGAGTCTTGTTCAAAAGCGCAGTGCGATTCGGGGTGCTCATGCAAATCTCAAGTTCATCACGGGAGGAAACAAAGGGTTCGGTGGATTGGGCCCAGGCGCTGCCGATCGCCGCGTCGCAGGACGTGGAGCTTACGCCGGGCCGTCGTCGTCCGCTTCGGACTCGGGGGCTTCGTCGGAGGGCGGCGGGGCGGGTAACACGGACTGCAGGATTTGGGCAATCTCAATCGAGCGCTTAACCCCCAAGTCTAGCACGAACTCCAAACGGGGGGTGTAACGCGTGTCAATTCGCTTGGCAACCTTGGATTGGAGGAATCCGGCCGCATTTTGCAGGCCCCGCAGGCTCAGTAGCTGCTTGGTTTCATCCCCCATGACCGAAACGTGGACTTTGGCCTGCCGCATGTCGGCCGTGACCTCCACGTAAGTCACCGTCACATCCTGGATGCGCGGATCCTTGAGGTCGGTCAGGATGGCCATGCTGACCACCTCGCGAACGGCTTCGGCGGCTTTCAGAGTGCGTCGAGAAGTCATGGAACTGTGAGATTCAACAAGATAGCGCGGGTGCTGCGCCGCGAAACAAGCCAGCAGCGGCCCCCGATTCTAAAACAACTTCTAGAAAGTGCGCGCCACTTCCTCGACCTTGTACACCTCCAGGATGTCGCCGTCTTTCAAGTCGTTGAAGCCACTCAGCCTGATGCCGCACTCCAAACCTTCCCGCACTTCGCGCGCGTCGTCCTTTTCGCGCCGCAGTGATTCGATGGCGTAATCGCCGATGATGCGGTTCTCGCGAATCAAGCGCACGCGGGCGTTGCGTTGCACGATGCCGGCCAACACGCGGCAGCCGGCGATGGTGCCGACGCGACTGATGGTAAAGGTGCGCTGCACCAGGGCTCGGCCCAGGTCCACTTCGCGCTTCTCCGGTTCGAGCATGCCTTCGAGCGCGGCTTTGAGATCCTCGGTCACTTTGTAGATGATTTCGTAGCGACGAATTTGCACGCCCTTGCGCTCGGCGAGCGTGCGCGCCCCTTCGTCGGGCACGACGTTGAATCCGATGATCACGGCATCCGAGGCGTCGGCCAGGTGCACGTCGGCCTCGGTGACGCCGCCAACCGTGGCTTGCAAGACCTTGATCTTGACTTCCGGATGCTCCAGCTTGGTGAGCTCTTTCTGAATGGCTTCGATGGAGCCCCGCACGTCGGCCCGCAGAATGATATTGAGCGTCTGGGCTTCTTTCTCGCCCAGGCGTTCGAACAGATTTTCCAGGGTCACATGCTGGGGTGCGCGGCCAAGCGCGGCCAGCCGGCTCTTGCCTTCGCGCGATTCGGCGATTTGGCGCGCGGTGGCGATATCGTCGAGGACGTAAAAGCGCTCTCCGGCGGCCGGCGCGATGTGCAGGCCGGTGACGTTGACCGGCATGGAGGGTCCCGCCTCCTGGTGCATGACGTCGCCATGCAACGTATCGTACATGGCCTTCACGCGGCCATAGGCGGTGCCGCAGACGATCGCGTCGCCGATTTTGAGCGTGCCGTTCTGAACGATCAGCTTGGCTACCACGCCGCGACCTTCGTGCAGCTCCGCTTCCAGGCTGGTGCCGATGGCGGGCCGGTGCGGGTTGGCCTTGAAGTCGCGTAGTTCGGCCAGGGTGAGCAATGTTTCCAGCAATTCGTCGATGCCGGTGCCCACGGTGGCGCTGGTTTTGACCACTTCCGTGTCGCCGCCCCATTCGCTGGGCAGCAGCTCGTTGGCGGCCAGCTGTTGATAGATGCGCTGCACGTCGACGCCGGGCAGATCGATCTTGTTGAGGGCCACGACAATGGGCACGTCGGCCGCGCGCGCGTGGCTGATGGCCTCTTCGGTCTGCGGCATGATGCCGTCGTCGGCCGCCACGACCAGCACGGCGATGTCGGTGACGTTCGCACCGCGGGCCCGCATTTCGGTAAATGCCTCGTGGCCCGGGGTATCGACAAAGGAGATTTTGCGGCCTTCCTTCTCGATTTGATAGGCCCGGATGTGCTGCGTGATACCGCCGCTCTCGCCGCTCACGACGTCGGTGCCGATGATCCGATCCAGGAGCGACGTTTTGCCGTGGTCGACGTGGCCCAGGAAGGTAATGACGGGCGGGCGGGGCTCGAGATGCTCCGCATCGTCTTCGCCACTGAACAGATCGGTCAGCGTCTGCTCGGCGACGTCGACTTCGCGCTTGAAGTCGACCTCCACGCCCAGTTCGACCGCCAAAAGTTCGGCCAGTTCGGGATCGATCTCGGCATTGATGTTGGCCATCGTGCCCAGATTGAGCATCTGTCGCAGCACTTGCTGGGCCGGCATGCCGATGGCTTCGGAGAAGCTGCGGACGGTGCAGGGCAGGGTGAGCGTGGCCTTGCCCTTGCGGGGCGCGGCTGTGTTGGTGCCGGTGCGCTTGATATGACGCGCGGCAGCGCGGCGGCGCGGGGTGGACTCGTCTTCGTCGGTGCGGCGCGCTTCGGGGGTTGTGGTGCGGCGGCGGTTCAATTGCCGTTGCTCGCGGCCGATCATGCCGGGTTCGTCCGGAGCCTCGGGATGGCCGCCACGGCGGCCACGCGTCACCGGACCTTTCGTGTCGCCGCTGATCATCTCTTTCATGCGCGAGCTGCGGTCGCGCGGGTGTCCGCCCTTGGCGGGTTTTTCCGCGGCCGGTTGCTCGGGCAGATCGCGGCGCTTGTCTTGTTGCTTGCGCACGTGGTCGATCAGCGGCTTGGTGCCACCGGCGCGGCTGGCGGCCTTGATGGCGTCGATTGGCAAGCGCAAGTCGGGTTTTTGCGCGGGCGCTTCTTCTGCGGCCGGTTTGGGCGCCGGCTGCACGGGAGTCGGCAAGGGCGCCAACTTGATCGAGGCCTGCTTGGGAGGCGCGGGTTTGGACGGTCCTTCGCCGTCGGACTTCTTGCGAGCCCGCGCGCGATCCGCCAGAACGGGCACTTTCTCGGCAGCGGTGCCGGCTGGGGCGATGTAGTCCTCGCGGCGCATCACCTGCTGATCGGCCGCGGTCTCTGCGGGCCCACCGGCTGTGGTGGCGCGGGCGCGCGGCGCAACAGCAGCGCGAGCCCCTTGGCCGCCGGCGATAAAGGCCTTGATGCGGTCGACCTCTTCGTCGGTCAGGCTGGCCAGGGCCGAGCCCTTGCCAGTCACACCTGCGCTATTGCAGATGTCGACCAGGTCCTTGCTGTCGAGTTTGAGTTCTTTGGCTAACGAGTAAATACGAGCTGGCAAATTTCAGCCCTCCCACCGCAATCTGCGGCGCCGCCCCCTATTGGGCGTAACCTATGGATCTTAGTTCATGACCGAAGTTCTCCGGGAATCGCGTCACCCTTCGTTCGAGGCCGGCGGCTGAGCCGCGGCTTCATCCGTGTTTGGTGCGGCCGCATCGCCATTGGGCGGTGGATTGCCGCCGGCGGCCTCCGCGGCTGCTTGCGCCTGGGCTGCGGCTTCTGCGGCCACCTTGGCTTCTTCGGCGGCGGTGGCAGCTTCCATTCGTTCTTGCTCACGCTGCCGGCGACGCTCCAGCGCAGCCGCCTCTTCGGCCTCCTTGGCCTTCGCTTCCGCTTGTTCGATGATGCTCGTGGATTGTTCTTCGCTGAGCTCGCCCATCTCCATCAGGGCATCCGGCTCGATGATCGACAAATCGTCGTAGGACAGGAATCCCTCGCCGACGAGCTTTTCGGCCAGGCCGTCATCCACCCCTTCCAGGCTGGAGTAGCCCATCACGGCCCGCTCGATCGACTCGTCGAGTTCCTCGCGGGTCATGATTTCGATATCCCACACACAGAGCTTGCTGGCCAGGCGGACGTTCTGCCCGCGGCGGCCGATGGCCAGCGACAACTGATCTTCGCGCACCAGCACGATGGCCCGGCCCAACATTTGGCAGAGGATCACTTCTTCGACCTCGGCCGGCTGCAGTGCATTGGGAATCAGCACCTGCAGGTCGTCGCTCCAACGCACGATGTCGATGCGCTCGCCGGCCAACTCGTCGACAATGTTCTTGATGCGGTTGCCGCGCACGCCGACGCAGGCACCCACGCAATCGACGCGCTGATCCGAGCTGCTGACCGCCACCTTGCTGCGATAGCCGGGCTCGCGGGCGATGGCGCGAATTTCGATCACGCCGTCGGCGATTTCCGGAATCTCCTGCTCGAACAGCCGCTGCACGAGCTGCGGCCGGGTGCGGCTGAGAATGACCTTCACGCGGCTGCCGGCTTTGCGCACTTCGAAGACGGTGGCGCGCACGCGCTCGTTGGGGTGGTGCGTCTCGCCGGGGATCTGCTCGCTGCGAGGGAGGATGGCTTCGACGTTCGTGAGCTGCACCGTGGCGGCGCCGCCTTCGTAGCGCTGCACCACGCCGGTGACCATCTGGCCCATCAGCTCGTGATACTCGTCGTACAGCGCATCGCGTTCGGCCTCGCGAATCTTTTGGATCATCACCTGCTTGGCCGTCTGGGCGCCGATGCGGCCCACGGTTTCTTCAGGATCGAGGGGCGCCCCGTTGTGGGTGCCGCTGATCGAGCCGTCCTTGCGGTCGATGATGACCTGGATGTCTTCTTCTTCGCCGTACTGCTTTTTGGCGGCCGAGACCAGGGCCGCCTCAATGGCGCTGAAGACGATCTCCTTGTCGACGTTTTTATCGCGATGAATCGCGTCGACGATTCGCAAAATCTCCGTGGCATTCATGTTTGTGGGTCCCCCGTGGGGCAAAGTTCGAATTGTCGGGACGAGGTCGGCACAGCGTTCGGTCGCCGATAGGCGTCAGTGCGCCTGCAGGCGAATCGCGGACTTGCGCCGCGGTCCCTCACCGGATTGTGGTTGCGTTAGTTACTCAAATGCATTCTCGCGTACGTCGGGCAAAATCGACCGGCCTCGTTTCAGGCGGCAGCCGCCGCACGAACCCAATTCTCGCCCGTCACCGGGTCGAACAAGTGGGTTTTGGCGGCATCGACTCGCAGGCCGACACGTTGGCCGGCTTGCAGGTCCATGCGCGGTCCCATCTTACATATTACGGAAACGGGTTCACTGGTGTGCTGATCCAGTTGTCCCGCGTGCTCATCCAGTTGCAAGGTTGCCAGCGTCGCATCTCCCAACATTTCCACCAGGCTGACCACCGCCGGGACGGCGCCCGGCGATTGGCTGGGCCACGGCTCGACGGCGATATCTTCGGGCCGCACGCCGAGCACGGTCGGTCGTCGGCCGAGGGCGCTTGCGCCGCTTGAATCGAACGGCCGAGCGTCGAGCGGCCGATCGTTCAACGGTACGGTCCACGTCCCCCGTTCGAACCGCCGCCGGCCGCCCTGGTCTACCAGAGTGCCGGCGATGAAGTTCATGGCTGGCGTGCCAATGAACCCGGCGATAAACCGGTTGGCAGGCCAGTCATACACTTCCATCGGCGGTCCGATTTGCTGAATCCTTCCTTCGTTCATCACCACGATCCGTTCTCCCAGGGTCAGGGCTTCGACCTGATCGTGGGTCACGTAGATCATGGTGGTCTGCAAACGGCGGTGCAGCTGTTTGAGCTCGCGCCGCATCTCCACGCGCAACTTGGCGTCCAGGTTCGACAACGGCTCGTCGAACAAGAACACGGCCGGGCTGCGCACAATGGCCCGACCCAGCGCCACTCGCTGCCGCTCGCCACCGGAGAGCTGCCGCGGATAACGCTCCAACAAGTCCTCGATCCCCAAGGCCCGCGCGACGTCGTGCACGCGCTGGGCAATGGCAAATCGCCGCTCCGCCAAGGCGCGTTTGCGACGAGCGGGCAAGGCCCACCGCCACAGCCAGCTGAAGCCGTTGACCCCTTCGCGCAGTTCCAGTCCGAACGCCAGGTTCCGATACACCGTCAGGTGCGGATACAAAGCGTAGTTCTGAAACACCATGGCGATGTCCCGATCTTTGGGCGGGACATCGTTCACGACGCGTGTGCCGATCGCAATCTTGCCGTCCGAGAGCTCCTCGAGCCCGGCGATCAATCGCAGCGTGGTGGTCTTGCCACAGCCGCTGGGACCGACGAGCACGAGGAATTCCCGGTCGCGCACCTCTAAGTTGACCCCGACCACGGCCGACACGCCGGTGGGGTAGACCCTCGACACGTTCTCGAGGACGACGCCCGCCATGTTTGTCAAACCGTTACCGCAACCAGCGCCCACGAGGGCGACTCACGCGGTCCTCGGTAGCCAAAAATCGTTTTCGCCACACTACTTAGCTAAATCCGTAATCCGGTAAAGATACCCCCATGGCGAAAAAGTGTCAAGGTGCTGGCAAGCGCGCCAGGCCGAAACGGCGGAGAGCCTGCGCGCTGAGCGAATGAGGGTCGATCACGGGAACGCAACGGACGCCGACGGCGCGAACCTGGCTCCCGCGCAGAGCGGTTCAAACGCGCAAAAAGAACCCCGCGGCCGCCCGCGCATAGGCGCTGGCGACCGCAGGGTTGGCCGTGGTGCGCGGGCCCGTTAGTGGCGCAACTCACGGCGCAGTTCGTTGATTTGCTGGGCCAGCAAAGCCAGGCCGCGTTCCAGATCCGCCAGGCGGTCGGCAGTGGCCAAAACGCCGGATTCGGTACCAGGATCGTCTGCAGTGGGGGCGTCGGCCGTCGTCCGCTCGGCTGTCAACTGCTCGCTTGGGTCGCCTAAGTCCGAGCGGTGACCATCGGGACGTTGGTGCATGGGCGGCCGATCTTCAGGCCCGCGCCGGTGCGGCCGCGCCGGTGGGCCGTCGCCGTCGTCCTCGCGGTGACGATCGAATTGCGGCGGCCGTGGGTGTCGTGCCCGTTGCTCGTCATTGCGATCGTTGTCGCGCTCGTCATGGCGCCGCCAGGAAGCAGGATGGTGGAAGCCGTGATGCCGAGCGAATTCGCCGAACTGCGCATGGTGCGCGAAGTGCGGGCCACGATGCTGGTGATGCCAAGCAAAGTGCTGGCCATGATGGCCCGGCGCTGGCCCACGATGACGCGCTGCGCCATGTTGGGGGCCACGGTGTGCCATGGCCGGACCGTGGCCGAAGTGCTCGCGATGACGATCCATCATACGAGCATGATGAGCGTGCTGGGGATGATGGCCGCCGCGATCGTGGAGCCGCTCGAAGTGACCGAAGCTGAACGCGCGATCTCCGTGCGGGCCGCGCGGAGGGGCATGCCAGTGTGCGGGCGGACCTTCCCGATGCTGGGCAAAGAATTCGTCATGCGGACCTCGGGCGCGTGACCAGGGATGTGGGCCTTCGCCGCCCGTCCTATGGCGTGCAAGCCCAGGGTGACCGGGATGCCGATGCGGCCCACGGTGCATGGCGCGCTCTACGCGATGCCAAACCTCGGCGTTGGGGCCGCGATGTCGCGCCACGAACGCGTGGCCGGCCGGGCCATGTGATCGGCGGGGACCGTCCCCGGCATGTGCCCTGTGTTGTCCGTGCCGAGCATGTTCGCCGCGGTGATGCAGGTGGGCGTGGTGCCCGCGCTTGCCGTGGCCCTTACCGCCCTGGCCAGCCTTTTTGACGTTCTTCTTGGCCTCGGCTTTGTCGTCATCATCTTTGCCGTCGTCGTCATCTTTGCCTTTGCCGTCGTTGTCTTTCTTTGCATCGCGCTTGCTGTTTGCGTCATCACCATCACCATCGTCGTCGTCGTCATCGTCGTCGCCGTCATCGTCATCGTCGGCGCGAAAACTCGCCAGATGGAAGATGCTGCGTGGCTCCAGCGCGCCGTTGGCGTCGTTGGGCGCATTGCCGCGGCCAGGGCCGCCGCCGCGTCGCCCGCGAAACTGTCCGCGTTCGAGCTGGCCCTTGAACGGCTCGCCTGAGAGTTCCTTGAACCTGGCTTGCTGCTCGGGCGTGAGCACGGCCTGCAACTTCTCCTTGGCGGAGTTTTGCACGGCCGTTAACTTCTCACGCAGGCCCTCGCGGTCTCCGCCTTGAGCGCCCTCGAACAGGGCGCGCATCTCGTCGCGGACCCCTTGCTGCACGTCGTCAATTTTCTGTTTCTGCTCGTCGCTCAGCGTGAGGGTGGCAGCCACCTCCGGATCGGTGAGAGCGGATGGGCCGCGCAACTGCAACGTGATTTGCTTGAAGCGCTTGAGCTGGTCGGCGTTGAGGATTTTGGCCAGCTCTTCCTGTTGGCTCTTTTGCATCTCGACGACCTTCTCGCGGCGCTCCTCGCGACTTAACTCCTGCAGTCCGGAAAACGACTCGCGCTGCTTTTCGGCGGCCGCGGTCGCTTGCTGGACCTGGTCGTCAGTTAACTTGAGGTCTTCCTGCACCGACTTTTCGCCGAGCAGGCCCACCCCGCCAAAACCACCGCCGCCGCGACCAAATCCGCGCCCTTCGCCGCGCTGGGCCTGGGCATTCACCGCCGAGAGGGCCACGACTGTCAGGGCCAGGAAACACGTACCAATCCGCTGCATGGAAATCCTCCTGCTGTTCACTGCGTAAGCTTGCTGGTGCCTGGGCAAAGTTGCCGGTGGTGCCGCCCGACTCGTCAGTCTACCCACAGGCGACGACGATCGGCACGACTCCCTGAGAGATACAACCGCGTGGCGCACGAACAGTTCCGCGGCAGCGGGAAAAATCGGCGCGGGCGCGGCCTGCTGCGTGGGGCTAAGCCAGCATGCGCACCATGATGGCACTGGCCTGGCCCTGCGGCGTTACATTAACGTGCAGACAGCTTTTGCCCGCGGGGGAGACGTCGCGGCAGACGTTGATGGGGCAGGCCGGGTCGGGGGTTTCGTAGTTGAGGGTTTTGAACAACCGGCCATCGTTCATGGCCAGGATACTGGCCACCAGTTCGACCAGACCGCCCGCCGCCCCCAGATTCCCGAAATAACTCTTAGCCGCAGTCACCGGCAACCGCGCGGTTTGATCGCCGAACACGTGACGAATGGCGCGAGCCTCTTCTTCGTCGCAACTGCGCGTGGCCAGTCCGTGTGCGTGCAAGTGACCGACGTCGGCCGGTGTTGCCCCGGCGTCGCGCAGCGTGGCGTTCATCACGTTGACCAACGCAGTCTCGCGGCGCGCCAAACCGTGTGCGCCGCCGACGGAGCTGGTGGCCGTGCCCACAACCTCGGCGTAGATCCTGGCGCCGCGTGCCTGGGCCGAGCCGAGCTCTTCGAGCACCAGCGCGCCGGCGCCTTCGCCCACGACCATGCCGGCTCGATGGAGGTCGAAGGGCCGGCTGGCGCGGGCGGGCTCGCCGTTGCCGTTGGCCACTTCTTCTTGAATCACCGAGTGCACGAGCTTCATCGGATGCACGCGCGTGCCGGTGGCACCGGACACGAGCAGATCGGCGCTGCCGCGGGCGATCGTGCGAAAGGCTTCGCCCACGGCGGCGTTGCTCGAGGCCTCGCGCAATGTCAGCGAGTTGTTCGGACCGCGCATGTCGTTGTAGATGGCGATGTGGCTGGCGGGCATGTTGGGCAGATACTTGAGCAGCCACAGCGGCGTGACCTGGGGCATCCCTTCGGCGCCCCAGCGCGAAAAGTCGAACGTCCCCGATTCGTCGAGGCAGCGGCGGATGCCGGCGGCAAAATCGTCGGGGGCGGTGAGCATGTAGTCGGAGCCGAAGACCACGCCCGAGCGATCGGGATCGAAGCCGCCGGCGCCGAACCCCGCGTCGGCCAATGCGCGCTGGGCCGCGGCCACGCCCATCTGCGACTCGCGGCACATGACCTTGAGGCCCTTGCGAATCGCCTTTTTCTGTTCGCCCTCGAGCGGGCCGAAGTCGTCGATCGAACCGGTGAACTGCCGCGCTTCGGCGGCAAAGTGCATGGGCAGATAATCAGGGCGAAAGCTGGCCAAGGGCGCCACGCCACTGCGGCCGGCGATGAGCGCTTCCCACAACTCCGTTGGCGCGCTGCCCAACGGGCTGATCACGCCCAGCCCCGTAATGACGACGCGCCGCCCGCTATCCATCGATCAACCCAGTGGTACTGGCCCGCAAGAAGAAATGCCGGTCGCTGAATTCGCGCGAGTTCAGCAGCGCCGCTAGTTTACCGGCTGCAGCGTTGCTTGGCGAGCGAGGTGTCGCAGCGCCCGTGGCCTGAATCGGCAAGAATCGGAACGGCCGCGTGTCAGCCGACTGAACTCTGGCGAGTTCCGCTATGGGCAGGGCACGGAACTCTGTCGAGTTCCGCTGCCGAGACGGCGACTTAGTACCGGCCGGGATACTTGCTAGCGGCGGTGGGCGCGGTGGGCAGCGCCGAGGGCTGGGCCGCCAGTTTGCCGCGGCTCTCGACCACGACCAACAGGTCCGACCGGGAGCTGCTCGATAAGAGCGGCAGGCGCAAGGCGCTGGGCGCTTGCGGCACCGGCGCAGGACCGACGCCCAGGCTGATCAACAGCACCTGGTCGACCGGCCAGTGGAAGCGCTCGTGCATGCGCGAACTGATGAGCTGCGGCACTTCGATATCCGTGGTTTGCTGACGGACCACTTGCGACGGCACGTCGATCCGCACCGGCAGCATCTTTTCCACCTGGTCGACTTCGCACTTGAGCACGGCGTCGATCACGCCGCCATCCAGCGACAGCAGCGGGTGGAACTCGAACTTAAAGCCTTCGTCAATCTGGCCCATCTGCGGTTCGAAGGCGGGCCACGCTTCGGCCGGCCGCATCACAATGTCACGCACGTAATTGCGGGTGCGCGTTTTGGCGACGACTGTGGACTGCCCGTTGTTGACCACCAGGTGCGGCGTACTGTGTTCCTGAAAGTCGCTGCGCTTGGCCAGATCGGCCAGCAGCAGCGAGGCATCTTCCTTGGCCATCAGCCAGGCTTGCACGCCCGGGGTCTGGGCCGAGACGGGCCGCAACATGCGATGCGCCTTGGCGCGCCAATTGGGATTGCCCAGGGTGATGACGCGCATGCCGAAGGCGTGCGACTCGGCCTCGGTGTTGACGAAGCGGTCGACCATTTCCTGCACCACGGCATGCATTGCCGGCGTGTGATAGACCGACAGCGTGCGGCGGTTGGCACACAACAGCGCAATCACGTCGCCGTGCCAGGCTTCATAGCCGGTCTCGCGCAGAATCCAATCGCGAATGGCTTGCTCCGGCTGGTTCGTCGAGGTGACGCGCGCCGTGTAGGGACTGATGTCGTAGTCGCGCCATTCCTGGCCGGCGTCGTTGGGCAAGGTGCCCGAGCCGGGAGTGACACGGGCGATGGGTCCGCGCAGCGCCGCGGCAGTACGCGGCGCTGAGATTCCGGGCGCAACGGCAGCTGGTCCGGCATTAGGCATGGCGACCGGAGCAAGTCCTGGCTGCGGTTGGGCGGGCGAGGTCATGTTCGGATCGCTGCGACTGCCGATGCCCGGCACGCGCCAACGTCCGGCGGTGCCCGGCGACGAAACCGGGGCCGGCGTCTCGGCGGCCGGATCCGCTGCCGCGGCGGGACTATCAGGCGCGGCCAAGGCCTCGGTATCGCGACGGCCTTGCGCGTAAGCGACCGTGGCCGTGCTGGCCAACATCGCGCCGAGCGTAATGACTCTCAGGAACATGCGTCGGCCTCCTGGCGCGAGCCGCTTGTTCGGCCGCGCATGCTGCGGCCTGGGTGCTAGTGCGCGCAAATCCTTTGCGCGCGGGCGGGGAGTATAGGTGTCCTGGCAAGCACCGGCAATACCGGCTCCGGCGTGCAGTGCGGGGGTCGCTAGCAGGGCTGCCAGTTCGGCCGCGCGTTCGGCCAGCGCCGGCGGCGCTACGGATGCTTGCCGTTTGGCGGCGATGCCACGATCAGCGACGCATTGTGTCCGCCAAAGCCAAAGCTATTGCTCATGGCGGCCTTCAGCTTGCGCTCGCGCGGGCGGAGAGGCGTGTAATCCAGATCACAGAGCGGATCGGGATTGTCCAGATTGATGGTGGGCGGCACCACGCCGTCGCGCAGTGCCAGCACGCTCAACACCAGTTCCACGCCGCCGCTGGCGCCCAGCGAATGGCCCAACTGGCTCTTGGTGCTGGAAATGCTGACGTCGCGGGCGTGCTCCTTGAGCACGCTCTTGATGGCGGCCGTTTCGGCCTGATCGCCGAGCAAGGTGCTCGTGCCGTGGGCGTTGATATAGCCCAAATCGGCCGGATTCAAATGGGCGTCGTCCAGGGCGCGCTTCATGGCCCGGGCCGCGCCGACGCCGGCTTCGTCGGGCTGGGTGATGTGCCCTGCATCGGCACTGGCGCCGTAGCCGATCACTTCCGCATAGATCCGTGCGCCGCGTCGGCGGGCGTGTTCCAACTCTTCGAAGATCAGCATGCCGGCGCCTTCGGCCAGCACGAAGCCGTCGCGATCACGATCGAACGGGCGGCTGGCCTGCTGCGGCTGCTCGTTGCGTTCGCTCAGGGCCCGCATATTCGCGAAGCCGCTGATGCCCATGGGAGTGATGGCAGCCTCGCTGCCGCCGGTGACGACGACGTCGGCATCGTCGTATTGAATGGCTTTGAAGGCGTCGCCCATGGCGTTGGTGGCGCTGGCACAGGCGGTGGCCACGGCATAGTTCGGGCCGCGCAGGCCGAACTCGATCGAGATCTGCCCGCTGGCCGCGTTGAGCATCAGCTTGGGAATCGTGAAGGCCGAGACCTTGTCCGGTCCCTTGTGCAGCAGCCGCTCGACCTGGGCCTCGATCTCGTGCAGCCCGCCGATGCCGGAGCCCAGGATCACGCCGGAGCGAAAGGTATCGTACTTTGAGAAGTCGATGCCGGAGTCGCGTACGGCGTCGATGCCGGCGACCATGGCGAATTGCGTGAAGCGGTCGATGCGCTTGGCATCTTTGGGCGACATGTAGTCGCCGGTGGTCCAATCGCGCACCTCGCCGCCGAAGTGCACTTTGTGGCCGGTGGTATCGAACTGGTGGATCTGAAAGATCCCGCTTTCCCCGGCGAGGACGCGCTTCCAAAGGTCTTCGACCTGGCAACTGAGCGAGGTGACCACGCCCAGGCCGGTAACGACGACGCGCCGTTTCATGTCTGTTCGCTTACGACTGGGACGCTTCGATGTACTGGACCGCTTGCCCCACGGTTTGGATCTTTTCCGCGGCGTCGTCGGGGATGGTGATATCGAATTCTTCTTCCAATTCCATCACCAACTCGACGGTGTCGAGGGAATCGGCGCCCAGATCGTTTACGAAAGAGGTTTCCGGCGTGACCTTTTCTTTGTCGACGCCCAACTGTTCAGCGACAATGTCGATCACTCGTTCTTGAACTGACGCCACCGTCTCGATCCTCCAACTGCTGCACTGCGGGGAGAGACACCAAAGTTCCCCGGCGGATGATTAGATTAACGACGCAAACCGCAACGCCTTGGGTTGCTTCCCTGGGGGGTGTGGCAGGCGGAATGCCCGCCGGCAACTTGGAAGCCCCTTAGCGGTGTCTCGTGGAAGGCATGTCGACACAAAAATAGAGAGTTTCCATAAGACAGGTCAAGATATAAACTTTCCGGATCTCTGTCTATATCAGGTTCGCCGGCGCTCGGCAGCGCGGTGGTCAAGGCCGGCTACCTGCCGACCGTTCGGTTGGTTTTGCATCTTCGCCCTCGCGCCATCCGCGCGGACAGGACATCGTCGTCGCGCGCGATTCGCACGGGCGAGCGAGCCACCTCGCTCCGCAAAGCTTGTTCTGAACAGTAGCCGCTCGTTGCCGGTGGGTCACATTTCCATAGGGCGGCGCCGCGCGGCCGGGTGCGCGCGGGCGGCCTGGAAAGGCAATTCTAGGCAGTCAGGCCGCCGTCGATCGTCAGCACCTGGCCCGTGATGTAGGCCGCCGGCGCGCTGGCCAAAAAGAGCACGCAGGCCGCCACTTCCTCGGGCAGGCCGAGCCGCCGGGCAGGGATGCGCTTGCGGGCTTCCTCGATCACCGCCGGGCCCATGGCCTCGGTCATTTCCGATTCGATGAAGCCGGGCGCAATGGCGTTGATCGTCACCTTGCGGCTGGCCAGCTCCTTGGCCACGGTCCGCGTCAGACCGATGATTCCCGCCTTGGAGGCCGAGTAGTTGGCCTGGCCGGGGTTGCCCATCAGGCCGGACACGCTGGCGATGTTGATGACGCGGCCATAGCGGCTCTGCATCATGGGCCGCGTGACCGCGCGCGTGAAGAGAAACGTGCCGCGCAGGTTGGTGTTGATCACGGCGTCCCAATCGTCGTCGCTCATGCGGGGAATGAGCGTATCGCGCGTGATGCCGGCGTTGTTCACGAGGATGTGGATCTTTTGCCACTTCTCGGCGATCGCCTCGACGAGCTGCTCGACCGCGGCGCCATTGGCCACGTCGCACTCGAACACTTCGGCCGTGCCGCCGGCGGCGCGAATGGCGTCGGCCGTTTCGCGGAGCTTGTCGACGCTGCGCGCGACGCACGCCACTTTGGCGCCGGCGCCGCCCAATGCCAAGGCAATGGCCCGGCCCAATCCGCGCGAGGCGCCGGTGACGATGGCGGTCTGGCCCTGCAGATCGACCTTCAGCGCACCGGGTGTTTGCTCCGTCATGACGTTATCGCTCCTACTCAAACACCCCGTGACAAGCAATCTTGCGCTCGATGCGCTTCAACAGTCCGCGCAACACGCGGCCCGGCCCGACTTCGTAAAACTGATCGTAGCCGCTGGTGAGCAAATAGCGCAGGGAGTCTTCCCAGCGCACGGGCGAAACCAACTGCTCGAGCAGGAGGTCGCGAATTTCGTCGGGATCGTCGTGCGGCCGCGCGTCGACGTTCGAGACGACGGGAATCGTCGGCCGAGCGAAGCGCGCGGCGCTAAGCGCCTCGCGCAGCCGTTCGGCCGCAGGCGCCATCAGCGGCGTGTGAAACGCCCCGGCCACGGCCAGCGGCACGGCCTTCATCGCGCCGGCCGCGGGGGCCATTTCGGCCAGACGCTCGCACGCGGAGTTGCTCCCCGACACGACAATATTCCCGGGGCACAGCAGATTGGCAATCTGCAGCGTTTCGCCGGCCCGGGCTCGATCGCACAGTTCTTCGACCTGCGTCCGCTCGAGCCCCAGCACGCTGACCATGCCTCCGGGCGAGGCGTCGGCCGCTTCTTGCATGGCCTCTCCGCGCACCTGCACCAGCCGCAGCGCGTCGTCGAACTCGAGCGCGCCGGCAAAGACCAGCGCGGTGTACTCGCCGAGGCTCAGCCCGGCAGTGGCTTCGCACGACAACACGACGTCAGGCGCGGTGCTGCGCAGCAATTCGATGGCGGCCAGGCTGGTGACAAACAGCGCCGGCTGGCTGATGACCGTGGAGTCCAGCTCTTCGGTAGGACCTTCGAAGCAAAGCCGGGCCAGGTTGTAGCCCAGAATTTCGTTGGCCGCATCGTACAGGCGCCGCGCGCCGGGCAAGGTGTCGGCCGCCTGGCGGCCCATGCCGACGGCTTGCGCACCCTGTCCGGGAAAGAGGAAGGCGATCTTGGTCACCGCTGGAAACCCTCCCTGTGGCGCGGACGACGCGACTTCGTAGCGGCCGGTCACGTGGTCGAGCGGACGGCGAAAGCGCGCGTCGACACGATCTGGCCGAAGCGGCGAGCGCCCGTTCGTCGCCGGCGGCCTATTCTTCGGCGGTCTCAACCACGACGCGGCCCATGTAGTGGCCGCAATTCGGGCACACGCGATGCGAGGGCACCGCCGTGCTGCACTGCGGGCAGTACTCCAAGCGCTTGGGCTTGATGTGGTGGTGCGCCCGGCGGGTGCCGCTGCGGGCGTTGGAACTTTTTCGTTTGGGAACTGCCATGGCAAATCCGCCCGAGGTGGGTGCCTGGCGGCTGCCAACCTCATCTAAACCCGTCGATCCGTTAAGTCAACAAAGGGCCCATCCTACGGCCCGGGGTTAAGGAGTGTCAAGGTGGCGGATTGCACGTTGTGACCAGTCACAGTCAGCGGCCGCGCCGCGAACAGGGCGTTGGCCGGCTACAAACCGCCCTGGTCGCGACGCCATTTTCACCGATGGTCGATGGCACGCAGCAGCGAACGAAGGAGGCGTCAACCAAATGGTCGCCGATCGGCGGACAAGCGTGGTCAAGCGAATGGTAGAATGATGATAATGACGATGTCGTGCTTGCAAGGCATGGCATCCCAGTGTTAACGCCCACTCAGGTCGATCGCTGTGCTCGATTTTCGCCGTCATCACCGTGTTCGGACCTTTGGTAGCGCCGCGTTGGAGCGGCGGTTGCTGACGCTGTTGATCGGCTCAGTGGTCGTGGTGTTTCTCGTTCTCGGCGCCGGCAACCCGGGCTCCTGGCACTGGCTGGTACCGCCGGGCAACGAATCCGCAAGCGGGGGTGCGGCGCCCGGAAGTGAGAACCAGGGCGAGAGCGCGCAGCACGTTCTGATCTCCGTCGCCGCAGCGCCTCCGACGGATCGTGCGCCGGCCGGCAATCCGCCGACCGATGACGACACCGGTGACCAGGCATCGCCGGCCGCCGACGGCACCCCGCGCGACAACCACGCCGAGCACAACGACCGAGGCGAGCGCTTGTTTCCCGGCGTGCGACCGGATTACCTGGCAGCAGTGCGCGATGACACGGTGTTCCGGCCTGAGGAGAGCGACGGCTGGTTCCACTTGTTCGGCGTGGTCGAGCGCGCGCCGGAAGGCGAGTTGGAGCACGCCTCGCTGGGCCCGGTCGGCTACTTGCAGTTGAGTCAGCAGCCGCGGGAGTATCGCGGCCGCGTGGTGACGGTGAGTGGCATTGCCCGCGCAGCCAAACGCATTACGGCGCCGCAAAACGCGTTCGGCGTCAAGCAGTATTACCAGGTGTGGCTGCAGGCGGATCGGCAGGCGGCGGATCTGATGGTGGTGTATTGCGTGGAACTGCCCGCGGGCTTTCCGCTGGGAGTCCAGTTGGCAGAGAACTGCTCGGCGGTGGCGGTGTTCTTCAAGCGTTGGGCGTATCAGTCGCAAGGCGGCATCACCACGGCGCCGTTGCTGGTGGCAAGAACGCTCGATTGGAAACCGGCTGCAGTGCCCGTGCAGCAGCCGAGGCAGCCACTAGGCGAACAGATTACGACGGCGGTGGTGGTGGCGCTGGTCATCAGCGCGCTTGTGCTGGCGCTTGTTGTGCGACGGGCCTCTTCGCGGCGAGCGGCAATTACCGCAGAGCCCGAGCGCAACGTGGGTGCAGCCTTGTCGACACTGGCCGAAGAACCGCGTGACGACGGGCAAGCCGGATGAAACCCAAGATACCCCCTTTCACCCTGGCCCTCTCCCGCGATTGGAGAGTGAGAAGTTACGCAGTGTTGGCCTGCCTGGCGATCGCGTGTGCGGCGCCGACGAGCGTGGCCCAACAGCTCGCCGCGCCGCCGCCGCGTTCGATTCCGCCGCGTGAGTACCTGCAGTTGTTCGATATCAACACGGCCTGGCTGGACAAGTTTCGCGATGGCCAGCCGCTCGACGACACCGAACACCAACAATTGCTGACGCTGCTGTATCGATTGCAGCAGTATCCATTGGCCGGCGTTGATCAGTTCAGCCAGAAACCCGGCGCAGAGGCTGGCCTCTGCGAAAATCCCCAGCCAGCCCGGGGCGAACTGTTCACGCTCGTGGGACGCGTGACCCGCGCCCAGCGCGTGCCGCTCGAGGCGAGCGCGCGGCAGCGGTTCGACTTTGCTGCGACGTTTACCTGCACGCTGGTGACCGATGCGGGGCAGACGGCCATGGTGGAGGCGCTCGCCGTGCCGGCCGCCTGGCGGCTCGACGCCCCGATTGACGAACGAGCGAGTGCGCAGGCGATGTTCGTCAAGTGTCTGCCGGTGGCGGACGACAAGCAAGCCGAGCGAATGCTGTTTGTGACTACGCGCGTGGCGTGGTATCCGGACAACGTGCTTGGCAAATTGGGAATGGACTTCGGGCTGTTCGACGACGTGCGCGATCGTGCGGGACTTGACGAGCGCGAAACATTTTACCAATTGCTGGCAGCGGTCCGTCGCGCCGGCGCCGGCGCACTGGAGCGCGAGGCGCGCGCCGAACTGAACCGGCAAACGGAGCAGTGGCGGCGCGATGTCGAAAATCCGGCCGCGGATGCGGCCGCCCGCACCGCCGCCCGCCGCGGGCTCGACCGCGCAGCCGACTACA
The DNA here is from genome assembly GCA_050250435.1 of Pirellulales bacterium. Taxonomy (GTDB): domain Bacteria; phylum Planctomycetota; class Planctomycetia; order Pirellulales; family PALSA-1355; genus JBFWOR01. The sequence goes on from JBFWOR010000012.1 coordinate 193,488, forward strand.
GCAGCGACGTGGTGCCGCTGTTCAACGATCCCGCGGCCATGCGCGGCCAGCTCGTCACGCTGCGCGGCGAGGCGCTGCGGGCCATCGAAGTGCGCGTGGACGATCCGGACATCGTGAGCCGTTTCGACATTCGCCGCTACTACGAAGTGGAGATCCTCACCGAGGATTCGCAGAACAATCCGCTGGTGTGTGTTGTGGCACACCTGCCGCCGGGCATGCCGTTGGGCAACAACATCAACGTTGCCGTGCGCGTGACGGGTTTCTTTCTGAAGTCGTGGGGCTTTCGACCGGGCATGTCCGACGCCGCGGCGAGCGCGGCAGGCCGGCGTCAGTTGGCGCCGCTATTGGTTGCCGACACGGTGAAGGTGCTGAGCGAACCCGCGGCACCCGGCGCCAGCTCGACCATGGTCGCCGTGCTGGCGGCGGCGCTGGCGGTCGCGGCGCTCATCTTGTGGTGGATCTGGCGCGGCGATCGCCGCGCACTGGCGGTTGCTCAGCAAGCGCGACTGGAATTGCCGGAGCGAATCGACGACCGGCTTTAGGTGAACGATTTTGGATTTTGGATTTTCGCTTACGACCTCTGCAGTCGAAAATCGGCACTCGAAAACCAAAATCGCGAATTCACTTGTCTCCGGCCTCCAGACTCCAGCCTCTAGCCGATTCCCGCCCCTTGACTTGCCGCGCCTGAACCGGATACTCAGCAAGCAGGTTCTGCGGCGCGCTGCCGCGGACACTCCGGACGTTTGAGGGCAACATGAGTCGACCGAAGATCAGCATTATCGGCGCCGGCAACGTAGGCGCCACTACCGCACACTGGTGCGCGGCGGCCGAACTGGGCGACGTCGTGCTGTTGGATATTCCGCAAGTCGGCGACATGCCCAAAGGCAAGGCGCTCGACCTGATGCAAGCCTCGCCCATCGTCGGCTTTGATGCCAAGATCGTCGGCACCAGCGACTATGCCGAGACGAGCGAGAGCGCCGTCGTGGTCATCACCGCGGGCATCGCACGCAAGCCCGGGATGAGCCGCGACGATCTGTTGGCCACGAACGCCAAGATCGTCGGCTCGGTCGCAGCCGAGATCAAGAAGACGAGCCCGCGGGCCGTCGTCATCGTGGTCAGCAACCCGCTGGACGCGATGGTGCAACGCACGCTGGAAGTAACCGGCTTTCCGCACCAGCGCGTGCTGGGCCAGGCCGGCGTGCTGGATACGGCCCGCTATCGCACGTTTCTGGCGCTGGAGCTGGGCGTGAGCGTGGAGGATATTCAGGCGCTGTTGATGGGCGGCCACGGCGACACGATGGTGCCGATGCCGAGCTGCACTTCGGTGGGCGGCATTCCGGTAACGCGGCTGATCGATCCGAAGCGGCTCGAGGCGATCATCGACCGCACACGTTCCGGCGGAGCGGAAATCGTCGGCTTGCTCAAGACGGGCAGCGCGTACTACGCGCCGGCCGCGGCGACAACGCAAATGGTCGAAGCCATTGTGCGCGACAAGAAGCGGCTCATTCCTTGTGCGGCGTATTGCGATCGCGAGTACGGCGTGGGCGGATACTACGTCGGCGTGCCGATCATTCTGGGCGCCGGCGGCGTGGAGCGGATCATCGAGCTGGAGCTCACCGCGCAGGAACGCGCCGACTTCGACAAGAGCGTGGTCGCCGTGAAGGAGCTGACCGCGGCGATGAAAGGCATGGCGCTGTGAGCGCAATGCGTTGACCTCGAAGTCGCGCGGCGCGATTGCCCGCGAGTGCTAGCAAGCAAAGTGCTGGCACGAGGGGCGTGCGGTTGACATTGCGGGGGCGCCTGGAGTAGAGTCCCCGACTTATTGGAAATCGTAAATCTCCCACAGCATGGAGCTGGCGGAATTGCCGGGAGCGAGTGCGTGGATCGAGTCGCCAAAGTTGGCAACGGGTCGTTACGAGTCTCGCCATGCTGCTAGTCACTGGGGTTTGTGGAGCGCTGGCCGTCGCTTGGACGGCTGCATCCGACCGCGCGGCGTCGTCTGCGCCGAGCGGCCGCGCGGCGCCGCTGCCCGCGACCCCGCGCCCGCCAGCTGCCGAATCCTCGGCCGCCACCATCGACCTGGCTCCGCCAGCGGAAAAGCGCGCGTGGAGCAGTATCGTCGTCCATCATTCGGCCACCAGCGACGGCAGCGTGGCATCGATCGACGCGGTCCATCGGCAGCAAAAGGATCAACAGGGCCGGCCCTGGCTGGGCATTGGCTATCACTTTGTGATTGGCAACGGCCGCAGCATGGGCGACGGCGAAGTGCAGCCGACCTTTCGCTGGCGGCAGCAGCTGGCGGGTGCCCACGCCGGCACGCGCGAATACAACGACGGGGGCATCGGCATTTGCCTGATCGGCAATTTCGACGAGACGCCTCCCTCTCCAAAACAATTGGCGGCCGCGCGGCAACTGGTCGCGCGCCTGGCCCAGCAGTGCGACATCGCCACGGTCAAAGTGGTGCGCCACCAGGATGTGCAGGCCACGGCCTGTCCGGGGCGATTGTTTCCGTGGAATGAATTTCTGGCCGGCTTGCCCGCGCGAGACGCGGCCCGTTAGGCGTTTGTGTTTCGTTTACGATTTCGTTGGACCCACACGCGAGAACGCATGAACCGCATCCAACCACTAGTCGATGGCGATCGCGATCGATCGTTGGCGAATTCTGCCGCCCAGGCCACCGAGGGTGCAAGCGGCGCGCCGCACATCGAGCTGGAAGGCTGTCACTGCATTTTCACGCCCAAGCACTACGAACGGAATTATGCCTATCCGCTGATCGTCTGGCTGCACGGGCCGGACGACGATGAGCGACAGGTCACGCGGGTGATGCCGCACGTCAGCGACCGCAACTATGTGGCCGTGGGACCGCGCGGCACCGTGGTGGCGCGCAGGCCGGGCGTGGGATATCGCTGGGTGCAATCGGCCGATGAAATCGAACGGGCCGAGCGGCGCGTGTGGAACGCCATCGAAGACGTGCGGCGCTGGCTGAACATTGCCCCGCGGCGCATCTTCCTGGCCGGATATGAAGCCGGCGGCACCATGGCGTTTCGCCTGGCACTGTCACGGCCCGAGGCGTTCGCCGGCGTGTTGTCGTTTGGCGGACAGTTTCCGCAGTCGCTGCGCCCGCTGGCCAATTTGTCGAGCGCGCGGCGGATGAAGATCTTTCTGGCCAGCGGCCGCGAGGCGAGCGAATATTCGCAGGCGGAAGTGTGCCGCGATCTGCGCCTGTTTCACGCCGCCGGAATGACGGTGTGCTTGCGTTCCTATCCCGGCGGCGACGACCTGACAACCTGCATGCTGGCGGACATGGACCGCTGGATCATGGAGCAGGTGGCGCCGCAGCCGGTGTCGCACGACGAGTGCTCGCGACGCAAGTAGGTGGTATTCGCCGCGTTTCTCAGCCGCCGCTGAATTTGCGAGAATTCTGCCGATCACGCGTCCGCACCGAAGTCGGGCGAGTTCGGCTACCAGGACGGCACCGAACTCTGCGCTTTTCAGCTACGCGTCGCCACGCTAGCAGCGCTCGAACGCGGATTGACCGCCGGTGGGGTTTCGGATACAAACCGGCCCGCTTTTCCCGGCCCGGTTGCGTTGCAGCCGGGCCAAGTTCGCGGCCGTTCTGGCCGCACAAAGCGGCTGGCAAACCGAGAGGCTCCGCATGGACCGACCAAAGCTTTATTCGCCCGAGCGAACTGTCAACGCGCAGGATGCGCGCAAGGTTCGCCACGCTGTGTCGCACGAGCCCGCCACGCTGCCGATGCCGGCCCGTCCGCCGAAGCTGGAATGGCTCGACGTGCGCAACATCGTCGACGAGGTTTGCGCCGACCTGCACCGCGAGCTAGCCGCGACGCAGATCGAAACGACCATCGACGTGCCGAGCCCGCTAGGCGCGGTCGCGGACCGCGCGATGATTCGCCAGGCGGTGACCAATCTCGTGCGCAACGCCCTCGAGGCTATGCCGCGCGGCGGTCGACTGGAGATCACGTCGTATTGCGGCCCGCGCGGACTGGAGCTGGAAGTGGCCGACAGCGGACCGGGGCTCAGCGACGATGCGTTGAGCCGCGCGTTCGAGCCATTCTATACCACCAAGCGCGACGCCGCAGGCCTGGGGTTAGCGCAAGTGCGCCACGTGGCACAGGCACACGGCGGCGACGTGCTGGCCATGAACTGTCCGGAAGGCGGTGCCGCGTTTACGCTCCGCTTGCCGGCGCGGGCCCACGCATCGGCTGCCTGAAGCAGCGGCTGCAGCCTCCGAATCGTACCCGTTTGACGCGAGGTTCCACGGATGGAACTGGCAAGCAAGGGCCTGGCCCAATTCGTCGCGCTGTATAAGTCGCTGACGCCGTCGGCGCGCATCGCCACGGCGCTCTTGCTGGGGGCGACGATCGTCAGCCTGGGCTATCTGGCGCAGCATCCGCTGGGCGCGACCCACGTGCACCTGTTGGCCGGCGAGCAGTTTTCGCCCGCCGAGTTGCGACAGATGCAGGCGGCCTTCGGCAAGGCAGGGCTCGAAGCCGAGGTGGAAGGCGCCCGCATTCGGATTCCGCGCGGCCAGGAATCGAAATACATGGCCGCGCTCGACGACGCCGGCGCGCTGCCCGCTGAAAGCGGACAGTATCTGCGGCAAGCGCTGGGTGGCAATGGGTTATTGCGGATGCCGCAGCGCCAGCAGCAAGCCGCCTGGCTGGTGGCGAAGCAGCAAGAGCTGCAAGGCATCATTGGCGACCTGCCGGGAGTTGAGCGGGCGGCGGTACAGATCGATGAATCGCAAAGTGACGCCTGGCCGCGGCCCAAGAAAGTCATCACGGCGGCCGTGTTCGTCTTTCCTCGCGAGCGACGGCCGTTGGCCATGGAGAGCGTGCGCACAATCCGCCAAAGTCTCGTCAGCAGCATCTCGGGCCTCGAGTCGGCGGCCGTTACCGTGGTCGACATGAGCACGGCCCAGCACTTTACCGGAGCCGACGACGGCACGGCGCCCGGAGACTATGCCGCCGAGAAGAAGCGGCAAGAGCTGGCGTGGAAACACTCCATCGGCGAAGTGCTGAGCTTCATTCCCGGGGTGCTGGTGAGCACCAGCGTGCAGTTGACACAAACGAGCGCCGGGGTCGCGCCCGATGCGGCACCTGCCCGCGTCACGGCGTCAGTTGCCGTACCCGCGACATACTACCAATCGCTATGGCGCCAGGAACATTCGGCTCCGTTCGGTCAGGCGCAGCCGGAGCCGGATGCAGCGTCGCTCGCGGTGCTGGAAACGCGGGAATCGAAAAAAATCGAAGAGCTCGTGAGCAATCTGCTGCCGCGCAACACCGACGCCGATCCGACGCCGCGCGTGGCGGTGTCGACGTTTCAGCCCGTTGTGGGCCAGCACCATGTCGCGCAAGAGATGGGAGGCCACGCCTGGAGCTGGCTGGTTGCCAATCGCCAGACGGTGTCGCTGGGCGCGTTGGCACTGGTTGGCCTGGCGGTGTTGCGGTCGATGTTTCGCGCGATCGCCCCCAAACCGCAAGCGGCCGCTTCTGTCGCGGGATTGCCGCCGACGCTGTCACTCGTGAGCGACGTGTACGAGGAAGGCCTGACTGAGCCCGTCGCAGAAGCGATGCACCCGGCGCCGCATCGCCCGTCGCTGCGCGGAGAATTGGCTGACGCGGTGCGCGACGACCCGGATGCGGCCGTCAGCGTGTTACGCAGTTGGATCGGCAACGCGAGTTGACGGAATGAAAGACAAACATCGCAACTTGCGCAAAGCGGCCGTGCTCGTCGCCAGTCTCGAGGCGGAGCGGGCCGAGGCGATCTTGGCGCAGATGTCGCCCGAGCAAGCGCAGGCCGTGCGGGCCGCCGTGGATGGACTGGGCACGTTGGACCCGGCCGAGCAGCAGGAAGTGATCGAAGAGTTCTTTCGCATCGGGCCGCTGGTGCCCGATCGTGAGCCATCGGGCATCGAGCTCGATCTGTCCTGCGCGGTGAGCCGCAGTGCCGGTACCGACGATTGCGGATCGAGAGCCGCTGCCGAAGAGGGTGCAGGGGGTGCGCATGCATCCGGCATAGCTGGCGCGTCGGGACCGTTGCTTGATCGAGCGCCGAGCCAGTGGGTGGCGTCGTATCTTGAGCACGAACAGCCGCAGACTGTAGCCGTGTTGTTGGCAAGGCTTTCGAGCCGGCGGGCGGCGGAGCTGTTGGCGGCGCTGCCCACGGCCATGCAGGTCGCCGTGGCCAGGCGCGTGGCCGAGGCCGGTGAGCCCGACGCGGAATGTGCGCGGGAGATTGAGCGGGGCCTGGAGAGCTGGCTGCGCGAACGGGCCGCAGAAGAAGGGCGGCGCACTGCCGGCGCGACCACGCTGGCCAGAATTCTGGAAGCGGCCGCGCCGGACATGCGCGACCACATCGTGGCGCAGCTCGACGGCCGCGCACCGACGCCGCCGCCAGAGCCGGATCTGTTGCCGTGGCGCTTTGATGAATTGGAAACCTTGGACACGCGTTCGCTGGCGTCGATCGTCAAGCGGGCCGAGCCGGAGCTGCTCAAGTTGGCGCTGGCGGGCGCGCGGCCGCAAATGGCGCAGCGCGTGTTGGGCCTGTTTCCGGCGGAACGTGCCGCCGCGTTGCGCCGCGCGATGTGCAACCTGGGGCCGACGATGCTCAGCGATATCGAAGACGCGCAGCAGGAGCTCGCGCGGCTGGCCGGCGAACTGGAGCAGGCCGGCAAAATCTCGCGGTCGGCGATTCGCCACTTAAGCGTTGCCGTGTGACGCGGCGAACTCTGCGGCGCGCAGACCACGGCTCAAAAAGGAATTCGCAGCGCATGGCAAGCATCATCAAGGCGTCGCAGCGCGGCGCTGGTCCCGCGGCGGCGTTTTCGTTGCAAGACCTGTCCGGAAGCGCAGGCGCCCCCAGGGCCGGGAGCGCTCACGGCGCCGCCCCCACCGAACAGGAAGTTGCCGAGCTATGCCGCCGTGCCGAGGAACAGGCGCGGGCCGCAGCACAGTCCGCCGCGCACGAGGTGCTGGCCGAACAGGTCGATCGCCGACTGGCCACGCTGTGGCCGGCGCTTGAGCAGGCGGTGCAAAGCATTCAAGAGGCGCGGACCGAGTGGCTGGCCCATTGGGAACGCACGGCGATTCACGTGGCCGCTATGATGGCTGCGCGCGTCATTCGCCGCGAGCTGGAGCGCACGCCGCAGATCACGCTCGACCTGGTGCGCGAGGCCCTCACGCTGGCCGCCGGCTCGGGCGACGTCAAACTGCGGCTACACCCCGACGACTTCGACACGCTGGGCGCCCACGTCCAGCGGTTGAGCACGGAACTGTCGCGGCTGGGACAGGTGGACGTGGTGGCGGATCCGGCGATTGAAAAAGGCGGTTGCCGATTGGATACGCGCTGCGGCGCGATCGACCAACAGTTCGCGGCACAACTGGCACAAATCGAGCGCGAGCTCAACTGACCATGGCTACTGCCGGGACACTTGAAAGACAGCGATCGGCCGACGAAGTCGCCGCGCAACTGCGCGCGCTAACGCCCGTCATGCTGACCGGCAGCGTCGTGCACGTGGCGGGCATGACGGCGGCCGTGGCCGACTTTCCCGCGCCGGTCGGAGCGCTGGTGGAAATCGATCGGACGCCGGGCGAGCCGATCGCGGCGGAAGTCATCGGCTTTCGAGACGATCGCACGCTCATCGCCTTGCACAGCGACGCCGCCGGCATTCGCCACGGCAATCGCGTGCGGCTGGTGAAAACGGCCCGCTATATACGCGTAGGCGATGAACTGTTGGGCCGGGTGATCAATGCCCGCGGAGAGTGCATCGACGGCTTGCCCCGGCCGGCGCTTTCGCACCGCGTGCCCTTGGAGCGTGCGCCGATCGGGGCGGTGGACCGACCGCGTATCGATAGGCCGCTGTCGACCGGCATTCGCGCCGTCGACGGATTGCTCACCTGCGGCAAGGGGCAGCGGATTGGCATCTTCGCCGGCTCCGGCGTCGGCAAGAGCGTCACGCTGGGGATCATGTCGCGATACACGGCCGCCGACGTGAACGTGGTAGCGCTGGTGGGCGAACGCGGTCGCGAGGTCAACGACTTTCTGGAGCGAGATCTGGGACCGGGCCTGGCGCGCAGTGTGGTCGTGGTGGCCACCAGCGACGAGCCGGCACTGGCGCGCGTGCAGGCGGCGCTGGCCGCCACGGCCGTGGCCGAGTACTTTCGCGATTGCGGCAAAGACGTGCTGCTGGTGATGGATTCGCTCACGCGCTGGGCGCTGGCGCAGCGCGAGATCGGGCTGGCCGCCGGTGAACCGCCGACGACGCGCGGCTTTCCGCCGTCGGTGTTTGCGCTGCTGCCCAGGCTGCTCGAGCGCGCGGGCCGAACCGCCTGTGGCTCGATCACCGGCTTTTATTCCGTGCTCGTCGAGGGAGACGATCCGCAGGAACCCATTTGCGACACAGTGCGCGGACTGCTCGACGGACACGTGTGGCTGTCGCGCAAGCTGGCCGCGCGGGGTCACTATCCGGCCATCGACGTGCTGGAAAGCGTCAGCCGGTTGATGATGGACGTGGCGCCGGCAGAGCAGCGGTGTAACGCCCAAGTGGTGCGCGAGGTGTGCGCCGCGTACCACGAGCATGAGGATCTGATTTCGATTGGCGCGTATCGCCGCGGCGCGAATCCCACCGTGGACAAAGCCATTGAACTGCGTGGGGCGATCGATGAATTCCTGCGGCAGCGCGTAGACGAGGCGTCGAGCGTCGAACAAGCGGCCGCGGGCCTGGCCGAGCTCGCGCGACGCGCGCGGCAGTAGCCGTATCAAATAGCTCTCGATTTGCGGGTGCCACTGGCAGCTCGCTGCCAGTGCGCAATTCGAGTTGAGACACGGGCGGACAAGCCGCCCGTGGCACCCGCTGAGTCTCCTCGGCCTGCAGCGAGCAGAGTATCGATGAGCGGATTTCAATTTCGCCTGGAAGCGCTATTGAGCGTGCGCCGCTCCGAACAGCAGCAGCGGCAAGTGCGGCTGGCTGAAGCCCTGGCCGCCGAGCAAGACCTGGCCCGGCGACTGGCCGAAGTGGAACGCACGCTGGCGGAGCACCAGGCGCAAGCGCGTCATGCCGCGGCGCCTGGCGCGATCGACGTGGCGCAGCTCGCGCAGGCCGCACAGTATCAAAGTCAATTGCGCCGCCAGGCCGAAGCGCTGCGCGAGCTCGTGCGTGAAGCGGAGGCCGAGACCGAGCGTCGCCGTCAGGAGCTGCTCGAGGCAAATCGCGAGCGCAAAGCTGTGGAGCTGCTGCGCGAGCGCCAGCAAGCGGCGTTCGTCGCCGCCAGTCGCCGGGCGGAACAGCGCCAGTTGGACGAGACGGCGGCCAGAACCGCCGGCAGCGGCGGCGGCGGCTAGTCCGCTAGCAGACGGACCAGGCAAAAGTCGCACTGGCCGTGCCTGCGCTGCGTGCCAGCATGCTCACGCAGACGTGTGCATGGCAGCCTGCCCCTTCGCGTTGTTGCGCGGTCGGTTTGCTCTTGCCCGAAACGTGTGTTTCCACGACAAGTATCGCCCCCGTGGCCCGTCCCATCTTGGCCCGGGATGTCGTTCGACACGTTTCCGGTTTCACCATCACACAATCGTGCGCTGAATCGCGTGGCCGCGCGCCATCGCCGTCCGCGCCGCACCCTGTATATGCCGATCCCGTTGCGAGCGAACCTCACTCTGAACTGGCCTCGATGACAGACGAAGGGCAATTGCAACTGACGATCGAACTGGGCCGGACGGAGCTGTCGCGCGGCGCGGCGCAGCAACTTGCAGCCGGCATGGTCGTGCCGTTGGACAAGCTGGCGGACGACCTGGTCGACGTGTTCCTGAACGGGCAACTCGTGGCGCGGGGCGAAATCGTAGTGGTGGACGGCAGTTTTTGCGTTCGCGTGGTGGAGCTGACCGCGGCCCGCAAGGCAGCTTGACGGCGACGCGGCGCGCCAGCGACCAAGAACGCAACCAACATTTCGCGCAGGAGACGACGCGAATGATCATCCAAACTCATTGGCGGCACTGGACGGCCGGCTTGGCGCTAGTGGCCGGGCTCGCGTGCCACGCAGTGCGTGCCGACGACGCGCAAATGCCGCCGCAATATGCAGATCGCTACGCAACCGCCACCGCGGACGTGCCGAGCGAAGCCCCGGCCGTGCTGCAGCACGGTCCGGCGAACGCGGCGAGCGCCGAGCGACCGTTGCCGCTTTCGCCACCCGCCCAGGAACCGGCCAATGCCCAGCGTGCGCGGCCCATGCAGCCGCTGGTAACCGGCGCCGCCAGCTTGGGGATTGTATTGGGCCTGTTTCTCCTGGTCGTGCTGGTGACGAAACGCGGCATGCCCAAGGGGACCGCGATCTTGCCGCGTGAGGTAGTAGAAGTGCTGGGCCGGGCGCCGCTTGTCGGGCGACAGCAGGTGCACCTGGTGCGCTGCGCGAACAAATTGTTGCTCGTGTGCGCCGCGCCGGCCGGGGCGCACACGCTGACTGAAATTACCGATCCCGCGGAAGTCGAGCGGCTGGTGGAATTGTGCCAGGGGCCGCCGAACGCGGCCGGACCGCTCAAGCAACTCCTCGGCCAGTTCGGCGGTGGTCCGCGCGAGCGCAGTTATTTTGGCCGCCATGAGGAAGCTGATCTTAATTTCGCTCACCTGGAGAGCGCTCACGCGGGTGGCCGGGAGTCGCGAACCTAATATGCGGAAGCTCTCGATGTACAACAGCAAGGCAACCTTCGTTCGGAACACCCACTTCGTGCGACTGGCATGCGGTATTGCGCTGGTCGTCGGCGCGTGGCTGGCGGCGGGAGCACCGGCGACGGCCGAGCCGCCAACCGAAGCGCGCATTGTCACGCAGCGGTCCAGCACGGCCACGTTCAACAACCCGTTTCTTGAGCCGAAGGACGCGCAGCCGGCCAACGGCAGCGCCCCCAATGCGGTGCCCGCGGCCGGGGAGTCCTCCGTGGCGCCGGCTGGCGCACCTCAGAACGCGGTCGACGCGCCACGTGACAACGTGCTACGGGCGGATGTGACCGCGGACGTGCTAACCAGCGCACCAGCACCCGTTCAGGGCGCTGCGCCGCCGGATGCGCCAGCAGTTGCGGCGCCGGCTGGTGATGCGCACGAGCCTGCCGCAATCGATGTGGGCGCGGCGACATCACAGCCGATCGCGCCCGTTACAGCGGAGGTCAACGCCGCCAGCAATGCGCCGGAAGCAAACGCAGGTCCCACGGACCAGCCAGCCTATCCAGTCGACACGGCGGCTACCGCGGCCACTGACGCGCCGCCCTCGGCCGGCGACTCGACCGGCATGTTGCCGCTATCGTTGCCCGGCGGGCTGGGAGGACCGGAAAAATGGCTCAGCCCAGAGGGCATTTCGTCAGCCATTCAAATGCTCTTGATGTTGGCGGTGGTCAGCCTGGCGCCGGCCGTGCTGCTGATGACCACGTGCTTCGTGCGGATCATCGTGGTGCTCGGGCTGCTGCGGCAGGCCTTGGGCACGCAGCAGCTTCCGCCCAACCAGGTGATGACGTCGATTGCGCTGTTCATGACGCTCGCGGTGATGACGCCTGTTTGGAGTCACGTGTACAGCGACGCGATTGTGCCGTACGCGGACCGCGAGATCGGCCTGGAGGAAGCCTGGGAGGCTGGCTCCAAGCCCGTGCGGCAATTCATGAGTGCGCAGATCGATCGGACCGGCAATCGCGACGACGTGTGGCTGTTTTACAAGTATCTGCCGCAAGACACGCCGGCACCCACGAGTTATGACGACGTGCCGCTCAATGTGCTGCTTCCGGCCTTCATGCTGAGCGAATTGAAAACGGCCTTTCTGATCGGCTTCCAGATTTACTTGCCATTTCTGGTGCTGGACCTGGTGGTGTCGAGTGTCACGATTTCGATGGGCATGGTGATGCTGCCGCCGGTGATGGTGTCGCTGCCGCTGAAGCTGTTGCTGTTCGTGCTGGTCGACGGTTGGCACCTGGTGGTAGGCATGCTGCTGGAAAGCTTTCAGACGTTTTCGTGACGGGCTCGCACTGCGCGCGGACAGCCGAACGCGGCACTGGCAATGGGTTGACAACAAGGTTTCGAGGTATCGCATGCATCCGGACGTGGCCATCGATCTGGCTCAAGAGGCCGTGCACGTGGCGCTGGTGATCGGCGCGCCGATGCTGGTGACCGGCGTGGTTGTGGGTCTGTTGATGGGATTGCTCCAGGCGATCACGCAGATTCAGGAGCAGACGATCGCGTTCGTGCCGAAGCTTGTGGCGATCGTGCTGGCATTGAGCCTGGCTTTGCCTTGGCTGCTGCAGGAAATGGTGCAGTACTCGCACGACGTCATTACGAATATTCCGCAGACGCTGTAGTCTGCTCTGCCGGCGTCGACCGACCGTGGCCGGACCGATATCCATGCAAGCCATGCCGCAACTGCCCGAGATCGGCCAGCACGAGCTGATCGTGTTTGTGCTGGCGCTGGTGCGCATTGGGGCGCTGGTGGCCGTGGCGCCTGTGTTTGGCGCCGCCGCGGTGCCTTGGCGACTGCGCGGCGGACTGGCGGTGGCGTTGGCCTTGCTGGTGACCACGGTCGAGGCCGGCCGCATCACGTCGCTGCCGGACAGCGCAGCCGGATTGCTGGTCGTCGCCGGCGGCGAAGCCCTTGTGGGCCTGGTGCTGGGCCTGGGCGTGGCGCTGTTGTTCTCCGCGCTGCAAGTAGCCGGACAGATCATCAGCCAGATGAGCGGCATGCAGCTGGCAGAAGTTCTCGATCCGCAACTCGGCGGCCAGACGCCGGTCGTATCACAATTGCTGTTCTATTTGACGCTGGCCGTGTTTTTGTCCATCGGCGGCCACCGGCAGGTGCTGGAAGCGCTGTTGGATTCGTTCGCCACGCTGCCCGCGGGCCAGGGGGCGCAACCCACAACGGTTGCCGCGGCCATGACGTCGGTGCTGGCCAATAGTTTTGTGCTGGGCGTGCGCGCGGCGGCGCCGGCTATGGTGGCGCTGTTGGTGGCGACGCTCGTGCTGGGGTTGATCGGTCGCGCGCTGCCGCAACTGAATGCCTTTGCGTTCGGCTTTGGATTTCATGCGGCCGTGATGTTTCTGGCGCTGGCTTTGTCATTGGGGGCCACAGCATGGCTGTTGCAAGATGAACTGGGACCGGCGCTGGAAACCGTGATTGCCGCACTGACGCCGCAATAAATGACAAATGGCCGACACGGACGAAAAAACGCTCGAGCCGACATTGCGGCGCCGCGCACAGGCGCGTGCGGAAGGCCGAGTGCCGCGCAGTCTCGACTTTACGTCGGCCGGATTGCTTCTGGGCGGACTGGCCGTGCTGGTCTTCGGTGGCGGCGCGCTGGTTGACTTTCTGGCCGGGCTTTTGACGCAATCGCTCGGTGGCCAAGGATGGCAGGGCATTCTTGCAGCGCGCAGCGGCGCCGACGAGGTGGGCGCCGTCAGCGACCAGTTTCGCACGTTAGCGGCCTCGTTGGCCGCAGTGCTGCTGCCGCCGTTGGCGCTGTTGACGGTATTGGCGGCGCTGTTGCACGTTTCGCAGACTGGCATCCTGTTGTTGCCCAGCCGAATTGCCCCGGACGCATCGCGGATCAATCCACTGAGCGGTCTGCGGCGGATGTTTTCGTCGACCAGCGGCGTGCGGCTGACGTTGGGCCTGTGCAAGTTGGGGGTGATCGCGGCGGTGGCGTTTGCGAGCTTGTATCAACGCCGTGCGGAGTTGGCCGGCCTGGCCACGAACGACTTGCCGCACGTGGCGGCCGTCTTGTGGGAGTTGTGCCTGTGGACGTGTCTGAAAATCGGCTCCGCGTTGTTGGTGCTGGCGCTGGTCGACTATGCCTTTGAGCGCTGGAAGCACGAGCGCGAGCTGCGCATGACGCCGCAGGAGCTCCGCGAAGAATTGCGCAACCAGCAGGGCGATCCGCAATTGCTCGCGCGGCGGCGACAGCTGCAGCGGCAAACGGGCGAACGTCTGCAATCGCCGGCCAGCAGCCGCAGCGCTGCGGTCGAGCGCGTCTCGCTCTAGAAGCGGTTCACTGTTTCTAGAGCGCATCTGACGGGAGTCTAGCGCCAACCGCGCGATCTGGATAAACTAGCGAACTGTCCTTGAACAAGGAGGTTCGTATGTTGCCGTATTCGAAAGAGATGCGTCGCGAGGTGTTGGCGGCGTGTGATCGGGGGGAAGGAACTC
>JBFWOR010000013.1:0-22958 GCA_050250435.1 Pirellulales bacterium
CAGTCCACCTTCGTCCAAGCAGTCTACTTTGCACTATACGCATTTACAGGCGCGATGCAACAGAAGTTTTTGGCCACCTGGAAGAGAGGGGTCAGGGAAAAACTAAAGACGAAGATGTCAGGCACGGAGTGCCTGACCTACGAAACTGCACTGGCGAGTCGCCAGTGGCACCGGAGCTACGGCACACGGCGTGTGCCAGCTACAGAAGACTGAACTCTGGCGAGTTCAGCTACCAGGACTGCACTGGCGAGACGCCAGTGGCACCCGGCGTGTGTGTGTGGCGCACGATACGACGGGCTCGCGCCCGTCGCTAAGGACCCGGGCCGCTCGCGCGGCCAAGAAGCTGAATTCTGGCGAATTCAACTACCGAGGAGAATTGTCAGGCACGGGGTGCCTGACCTACGAAAGCAATTAACCACGACGGCACGACGGACGAAGATTACGACGAGAAAAAGTGACAAAGTGACAAAATCGCCGAGTGCGCGCTCGCGCGGCCAAACACGCCACGCGGGACTACAGCAACGCCTCGATCGGCGTGCCAGGGCAGATGACCATCGGCCGCCCCTGCGCGTCGTGCAGCGTCGTCTCGCGCGGCACGCCCAGCAGGTGATACGCCGTGGCGACCAGATCGACGGGCGCCACCGGATTCGACGCCGGATAGGCCGCGTAGCGGTCGGACGAGCCGTACACCTGTCCGCCGCGAATGCCGCCGCCGGCCAGCACGGTCGTGAAGCAGCCGGGCCAGTGATCGCGCCCGTCGCGTCCGGCGCCGGCGTCGCTGTTGCGCTGGCCCACGCGCGGCGTGCGGCCGAACTCGCCGGTCCACACCACCAACGTCTCATCGAGCAGGCTGCGCTCGGACAGATCGTCGAGCAAGGCCGAGAACGCTCGATCGGCCGGCGGCATCAGCCGCTCGCGCAGATCGACAAAGTTGCGGCTGTGCGTGTCCCAATAGACGCTCACGTTCTTGATGCCGTCGCTGGGCCAGAACACGGTCACCAGCGGCACGCCGCGCTCCACCAGGCGCCGCGCCTGCAGCACGGACTGGCCGTGCGGGTTGAGCCCGTATCGCTCGCGCATCTCGGCCGGCTCCTGCTCGAGGTCGAAGGCACCTTTGCTGGTGGCAGATTGCAACATGTCGAAGGCGCGCCGCACGTGGCCGTCCATGGCGGCCAGCGATTTGTCGCGCCCCTGGCGGTGCAGCTGTTCGTTCACTTCCGACAACAGCGAGCGGCGCGCATCGAGCCGCGGCACGGAGATCTCTTGCGGCAACTGAAAATCGCCCACGCGATAGTCGGCTCCGGCCGGATTGGCGTCGATGGACAACGGATCGAACGCCTGGCCCAACCAGCCGGCCGTTTGTCCGTGGCATTGTTCGACGAAGCGCGGCACGTCGTTTTCGAGCTTCGGTCGCATGGAAACAAACGGCGGCAGCGGACCGCTACCGCGCCCCAGGCGCGCCAGCACCGCGCCCATGTGCGGCCAATCGCCGCGCAGCTCGGCCGCGCCCTTCGGCGGCGCCTGCCCGGTGAGCAAGTAATGCGTGCCGGTCAAATGGTCCACGTCGGTGTGCGTCATCGAGCGCACGATCGCCAGCCGGTCGGTCCGCTGGGCCAAGAGCGGAAAGTGCTCGCTGATGTGGATCCCCGGCACCTTGCTGGCGATGGGCTGAAACTCACCGCGGATTTCCGCCGGGGCCGAGGGCTTCAGGTCCCAGGTATCCTGGTGCGCCGGCCCGCCCCACATGAACAGTAGAATGCAGCTCTTGGCCCGGCCAAACGCGCCGTTCGGCCTGGCCGTAGCGAGCGACTCTGTCGCTGCAAGGCGTCCGCGCATCAGGTCGCCGAGCCCCAGCCCGAACAGGCCCAGCGTGCCGGCGCGCAGCACGTCGCGGCGGGCGAGGGACTGCAGGTGGCGGCGGTCGAAGAGTTCTTTCATCGGGGGACCTGTTGCCCGAGATTATAGTCCATGCCAGCGCCACGCCCCAGGTGATCTCCTCGGTAGCTGAATTCGCCCGACTTCAGCCGAGAATGCACAGGCCCTGAACTCTGGCGCTTTTCAGCGACGACGGAAGACTGAACTCTGGCGCTTTTCAGCTACGAGGACTGCACTGGCGAGACGCCCGTGGCACCGGAAAGCTACGGCACACGGCGTGTGCCGGCTACAGAAGGCTGAACTCTGGCGGTTCAGCTACGGCGGAAGACTAGACTCTGGCGCTTTTCAGCTACGAAGACTGCACTGGCGAGACGCCCGTGGCACCGGAAAGCTACGGCACACGGCGTGTGCCGGCTACAGAAGGCTGAACTCTGGCGAGTTCAGCGACGGCGAATTGAGCCTGACACCCGTCGGCAACTCTCAAGAATTCGGTGCGCGGCGGGGCGGCCGCACGCGAGCGCGCGGTACGCTGGTGGTTGGAAGCGGCCGCGACTTGACTTAAGATGGGCTCACTCGGCCTTGGCCGGCGTGCCACCTCACACTTTGCATTGCAGGGCCCCGTCATGCGTCGCTCGGGCTTGTGTTGTTCGTTCATCGCCGCAGTGGGCGCTGTGTCGATTCTGTCCGGCGCCATCATCGCGCGGCCCGCGCTCGCGCAGGCTCCTGACGGCAAGGTCACCAAGGACGATCCGCCGCCGGCGCTCACGTATCACGGACTCATCCCCGGCCTGTCCACCGCGGCCGATGTGCGCCAGGCGCTTGGCGAGCCGATTTCCGAAGCGCACTGGTACGCCTACAAGCTGTTGTATCCGGCGGCCGGTCGCGCAGGCCTGATCGACTCGGTGCACCTGCATGACAAAGAGGGCGGGTTCGGTTGCGTCGAGGCCGCCAGCATTCCCGAGGGCTATGCCACGCGCGCGCAGGTGGTGGCGAAACTGGGCGAGCCCGAGCAAGAGATTCGCCTGCCGACGTTTACCTTCGTCGACTATTCGGCCAAGGGCGTGCGCTTCGTGTTCGATGGCCAGGGTCGCTCCATCGGTGTGACGTATTTCCCGCATCTGCACCCGCGCGTGCACTCCGGTGCGCGGCACCTGATCGACTTGAGTCACCTGCGGCAAGGTCCGCAACCGCGGCCTGACAAGCCGGCCGACTTGGGCGGATTGAAGGCGGGCGCGGCCGCTGTGAAGATCTCGCCGTTTACGCCGGAGTGGCTGCCGCCGCGGGTGCGAGCCGCCTATCGGCCGCACGACGACCTGTGGGCCCGCGCGGTCGTGTTCGAAAAAGACGGCCTGCGCATCGCCCTGGTGGGCGCCGACTTGTTCGGCATGACCAAGGCCGACATCGACCCGATGCGCCAATACGCGGCCGATTCCGGCGTGCCCTTCATGGTGCTGGCCATGTCGCACAATCACGCGGCGCCCGACACCATCGGCGTGTACGGCCATTATCCCGAAAAGTACATCGAGTTTTTGCAGGACCAGGTGGCGCGGTGTATTGAGGATGCCGTGAAGGATTTGCGGCCGGTCAAGGAGTTTCGCGCGGCCTCGCGCGAGCTGCCGATGGACGGCGGACGCGTGATCGGCTACATCCGCAACGCGCGCAACGTCGGCCTGGTCGATCCCACCATCTCAGTGCTGCAACCGATCGGCGAGGACGGCAAGCCGATCGCCACGATCGTCAATTTCGCCTGCCATGTCGAAGGGCTGGAGAAGGGCGTGCAGGAATTGAGCGCGGACTTTCCCGGCTACATGTGCGAACAAATCCAGAAAGACGGCGGCGGCCAGGCCGTGTTTCTCAACGGCGCCGTGGGCGGCATGATCTCGGGCGACAACAAGGCCCGCACCCACGCAGAAGCCAAGGCCACGGGCCTGGGGCTGGCGGCGCTCGTGAAAGATCTGGCGGCGACTGCCGAGCCGCCCGCCACCTTCCACTACGGCGTGAGGGCGCGGCGCGTGGAGATTCCGATGACGAACGCCAAGTTCCAGCCGCTGTACCAGGCGCGCGGCGGCCTGAACCGGGGCCGCGTGGTGACGGAAATGGCCCTCATTACGCTGGGCGAAGCGCAATTGGTGACCATCCCCGGCGAGCTGTTGCCGGAAGTCAGTTTTGAAATCCAGGAGAAGATGACGGGCTTTCCCCGCATCCTGATCGGTCTGGCCAACGATGAGCTGGGCTACATCATTCCCGAGTACGATTTCCGCGACGACACCTATGAGGAAACCATGTCGCAAGGTCCGGCCACGGCGCCGATCGTGCGCGAAACGGCCATTCGCCTGTTGACCGGCGCCAGGTAATGCGCGATGCTGCAAGTGCGGCCGGGTCGGGTGGCGCACCCTCACCCGCCGTCCCTCTCCCGTCGAGGGAGAAGAGAGCCGGAAACTTGACACGCCGCTGGGTGGCGGCTACTTTGTAATGCAAAGCCAGACCGGCTCAAGGACGCCGAAACGTGGAACTCCGCGAAGCGTTAGTGCAGATCGCCGAAATTCGCCAGCAGATGGCGAAGGGCGACGTGTTTCGCGGTTATCGCTCGGCGCCGGTGGCTTTGTCGGGCGTGGTGGCGCTGCTGGCCGCGCTGGCCCAGCCGTTTGTCATTAGCGACCCCGCGCATCACCCGGCCATCTACCTGGCGATCTGGATTGGCGCCGCTGCGGTGAGCATTGCGGCGCTGGCGCTGGAAATGACCTGGCGGTTGAACCTGGTACGCGACCGCACGCATTTCGTGGTGGCCCGCCTGGCTGTCGAACAGTTTCTACCTTCGGTGATGGCCGGAGCGCTGGTGACCAGCGCGATCGCGCGGTTCCTGCCGCAGTACATCGCACTGTTGCCCGGACTGTGGCAGTTGTTTTTCGGATTGGGCATTTTCGCCTCCGCGCGCTTGTTGCCGAAGCTGATCTTTCTGGTCGGCGCATTTTATTTTGCCTGCGGCGTGGGCGTGTTGATTCTGGCCGGCAGCGGCAGCTCGCTGTCGCCGTGGTGCATGGGACTGCCGTTCGGCGTAGGACAACTGGCCGCCGCGGCAATTCTCTATTGGACTTTGGAGCGCCGAGGATGAGCGACGCAGAACAACGCCGCACGAAAGCGACCCGGGGCGACGCACCGTTTGCCTACGCGGGGCTGGAGCGCGTGATTCACGAAAAGGCCCGGCTGGGGATCCTGGCTTCGTTGGCCACGCATGCCGACGGGCTGGCGTTTTCGGAGCTGAAGCAGTTCTGCGCGCTGACCGACGGCAATCTCAATCGCCATCTGCTCGTGCTGCAAGAAGCAGGGCTGGTCGAAGTGCGCAAGATTGCAGACGGCCCGCGGCCGCAAACCCTGTGTCAGTTGACGGCGCTGGGACGCTCGCGCTTTGCCGACTACATCAGCGTGCTCGAGCGCGTGGTGCAAGATGCGTTTGAGGCGCGCGGCGCCGTTGCACCGGTGGCCGCCAAAGCGTTGGGGCAAGGATTCTCACCGGCCTGAAAAGACGCTGGACTGCGTGGCTCGAAAATTTTTTCTGCGTTAACTTTGTATTACAAAGCTACAACCGGGGGTAGCAGCGAACGGGATTTTGCGGGTGCCACTGAAACGGCGTCAACCGGGCATCTGGGCGAGCACTGGCACCCGTGGCACCCAGACGGTTTCGCAAAATGCGTCGAGCACTCTCGACGCGGAATCGACCAGAGAAATTCACCGAGGCAAGCACCATGGAATCGTACGACGTCATCGTCATCGGCGCTGGACTGGCCGGGTTACAAGCCGCGCGGTTGCTGGCGGGCCACGGTCTCTCGGTATTGCTCGCGGACCGCAAACTGTCGCTGGAGCAGTCCGTCCACACCACGGGCATCTTCGTGCGGCGCTCGCTCGAGGACTTCTCGCTGCCGCCCGCCTGCCTGGGAGCGCCGATTCGCCAGGTGACGCTCTATTCGCCGGGCCGGCGCAAGCTGGTGTTGGAGAGCCCGCGCGAGGAGTTCCGCATTGGGCGGATGGCGGCGCTCTATGCGCGCTTGTTGAAAGACTGCCAGGCCGCGGGCGCCAAGTGGCTGCCGGGAGCGAGTTACTTCGGCTGCGAGGCCGACGCCTTTGGTTCGCTGGTGCGTTTGGAGGTCGGCGGGCGCGAACGGGCGATCCGCGCGCGGTTTGTGATCGGCTCTGACGGCGCCGCCTCGCGCGTGGCGCGCGACCTGGGCCTGAGCGTGAACCAACAGTGGATCGTCGGTCTGGAAGAAGTCTACGAGGACGTGCGGCCCCAGGGTCCGCCGCAGCTGCACTGCTTTCTCGACCGGCGGCTGGCGCCCGGCTACGTGGCGTGGATTGCCGCCGACACCGACAGCGTACACGTGGGCGTGGGCGGATATCGCGAGAAGTTCCAGCCCTCGGCCGCGCTCGACGCGTTCCGCGGCACGATTCGCGAAATTGTCGATCTGCGCCCGGCCCGGCTGGTGGAGCGCCGCGGCGGTCGGATTCCCGTGGGCGGCGTGCTGCCGCGCCTGGCTTGTCCGCGCGGCTTGTTGATTGGCGACGCGGCCGGCGCCGTTTCGCCGCTGACCGCCGGCGGACTCGATCCGTGCCTGCGGCTGACCGAGCTGGCGGCCAAGGTGACCCACCGCTTCCTCACCAGCGGCGACGCGGGGCAGCTGGCCGCCTATGACGGCACGCGCTTCCGCCGCCAGTTCCTCGCACGCCGCGCGCTACGGGCCGTGTATCGCCTGGCCGGGCACAACCTGCTGCTGGAAGCGTGCTGCGCTGTATTGCGCAGCGGACCGGGGCGGCGGCTCGCGGAGCACATTTTCTTTTCGCGCGGATCGTTCCCCGACGTTCACGACGTGGATTCCGCGACCGGCGCCGAGAGCGCGCTACGCGGAAATGCCCAACAGCGCAAAGCTGTCGCGGTGAATTAGCGCTTCGATGGCTTCGGTGTCGAGCCGCGGCAGGTTCGTGCCTTCGACCATGCGGTTGAGCGATCGCAGGCCGTCGATCGACGCGCGCACGGACGTGAACGGATAGTCGCTGCCAAACAACAGCTTGTTCCACACGCCGTATTCCTGGGCCAGCATCAGGCTGTGGTAGAACTGAAACGGCCGGTAGTGCAGGGCACTGATATCGGCATACACGTTGGCGTGTTTGCGGATTACGGCGATGCACTCGCCTTCGTACGGATGGCCCAGATGGGCCATGATGATCTTCACCGAGGGCCAGCGCTGCGCCACGCGATCCAGGTGCCGCGGCAACGTGTATTCGAGCATGGCCTGCGAGATAAACGTTGTGCCGGTGTGCAACAGCACCGGCAGCTGCTCGTCGGCGGCGTAGGTCCAGAGCGGATCGAGCAGCCCGTCGTCGGGCCGGAAGCCGGCGTACATGGGCAGCAGCTTGATGCCCTTGAGCCCCAGTTCCTTGTGGCCCGCGCGCAAGTCGCGCTGCCAGCCGTCCTGCGTGGGATCGACGGACAAGAAGCCGACCAGCGTATCGCTGTGGGCGCCGACGTACTCGGCGATATAGCGATCGTCGACCCACAGGCCGCTTAAGCGCGCTTTGCCGCCGAACACGATGGTCCGTGTATCGCCCGTGGCCGCTTTGCGATACTCGTCGTAGCGCACGGCCAGATCGAGCTTGCCGCCGGCCTTGGCGCGCGTGGCCTGCTCGACAAAGTCATCGCCAAAGTGTTCCGGGTAGCGCCAAGCGTGGCTATGAACGTCGATAATCATGGTGCGAATCCCTGGCCGTCAGATCTGGCAGAGGCCCGTGCACGGGAAAAAGGCTGGCGGCCGGCGGCGGTGCCCACTCCGTAGCCGCCGGTCCTATGCAGCATAGTCGCCGCGGCAACGGGCTGTCAAAGACCGGGCGTGTCGGCCGCGACCCAGCTGCCGCCGGCCGCGAGATTTGGCAGCCGGCGCGTTTTGGTGCCAGCCCCCGTCTCAGCGATCGGCGGCCGGCTCCCCGCCGGCACGCGTGCACAGCGCGCGCAACACGTCGAGCGCGACCTCGTCGGTCAGATAGCGCAACGAGCCGTCGGCGAAACAGAAGTTCGCCCCGCCCGGATGGTTGCTGCCGAAAGCGCAGAGTCGCTGATCAACGTAGGTTTGAAAGGCGCTGAACGAATCGGCCGCTGGCATGCGTCCGCTGCGTTCGGCGTAGGTGAACGGCAGGCGGTAGTTGAGCGGCGCGTGCGCGCTCATGGTCACGTGGCCGATCATCTTGCGGCTGGTCGAGGCACCCCACCAACCCCAGCCATCGAGCGGATCACCCCAGCCGGCGTCGATGAACGTTTGGTAGTTCGCGTCGCTGTGCGAGCGCTCGCCGAAGAGGATGGTGCTGCTCAGGCCGTCGGTGACATCGCGCGGCGCAACGGGCCGCTGCTGGCGCTTCGGCTCGGACGCTTCGCCGGTGGTGTGAAACACGCCGTCGGCGGTCGCGTCCATAGGAAAGTACGAGCGCGTGCCGCCGTTGCCGCCATAGCTGGTCAGGGCGTAAACCCAGTTGCGGCTGGCGAACAGCGTGGGGTTGCGATCGATCTCGTCCGACGGGCAGACCAACAGCGGCAGCACGACCGCCGTGTTCGACCGCTCGCCCTGGTTGGCGTTGTTGATCGGGTCGTCGTAGTTCCAGCGCACCAGCAGGTTGGCCTCTTCCAAATAGGGCAACAGATAGGCGAACAGCGGGATGCCGCGATGCGACACGGCCGTGTTGAAATACCATTGCTGCACGCCGGGCGGAAAACGCCGTTTCGCGGTCGCGTAACCCGAGGCGGCGATGCCCAACTGGTGCAACTGGCTGGCGCACTGCGCCCGCCGGGCCGCCTCGCGGCTCGCCTGAATGGCGGGCAGCAGCAGCGCTGCGAGAAATCCGACCAGCGCGATGACTACCAGCAGCTCCACGAGCGAAAAGGCCGCCCTGTTGGGCGTGCGGTCGCGCGTGGTTGCCAGAGTGTCCATACGCGGTTCATCGCCAGCGTTCACCCGATTTCAGACGCGGCGCCGCGCGCGCCGCTTCCCCAGGGCCAGCGCCGCCAGCGAAAACGCGCCCAGCGCGAATCCGCCGGGCTCAGGCACATGTAGGTATTCGATTTGCAAGAGCGGCGCCAGGTTGGGCGGAATCGTCGATTCGCCGCTGTTGAGGCGCTTGGCCGTTTGCCCTTGAGCTTCGTTGCCGAACAGCAGCCAGCCAAAGTTGCTCGCCGGATTGTCGAGCCAGCCCTGGACGTCGACCACCATCTGTGCGCTGGTCCAGGAAAACAATTGCCCGCTGCCGAGGTCGTCCGAAATAATGGAAGACGCGCTGACGGCGGCACTGAAGTCGCCGCCGGGCGTGGTCCACGCCGGACTGGAAGTTGGGTCGGCGACATTGAAGAACCGGTAGAGCCAGGTGGCGTCGCCGGTTTGGGCCGCGGCGCCCATGCCGCCGTTTTGAAACGAGCTGCCTTCGCCCCAGTCCTGCGACACGCGGTGCAGCTCGACCGTGGGATCGCCGTTGAGACCCATCACGTCGCGCATCGTCAAGGTGACGGCGGTGACGACGGAGCCGGCGGGAACGCTGCTGGCCACGTCGAACGCCAGCAGGCCGCGGCGAATGCTGATCGTGGCCGGACCCTGGCCATCCTGATTGGTGCGCCCGACGAAGATGTCGCCCTGGCCGTTGCTGAGTTGACTGGCCGGTAGCGTTTGTTGAATGAGTGTGTTGTCTTTGTTCGGCGCGAGATTGACGACCGCGGCGGTCGCCCGCTCGGTCCGGCCCAGGAAGAACGCCGTGGCCACGACAAGAAATGATGCCCAACGCATGCAGGTTGCCTCGTGGTGCAGGGGAATTGAAATCGTCGCTCGACGATACCGGCTTGCCAATGACACGATAGTATCTATATACTGATAGGATCATGTCAAGCAACCGCCCCCCTTCGGTGCACGCCCAACGGCTGGCCCGCGGCTGGTCCCAGCAGGAGCTGGCCGACCGCGCGGGCCTGTCGCGGGCCGGCGTGAGCGCCATTGAATCCGGCCGGCTGACGCCGTCGGTGGCCGCGGCCTTGGCGCTGGCGCAGGCGTTGGAGTGCACGGTGGAGGCGCTGTTCGGCTCCGCGGGCTCCGTATCGCCGATTGCAAATTGGGCCACCAGCGCGCCAACCGCCGATCGCCGCTTTTGGCAGGCCGAGGTGCGCGGTCAGACCTGGCTCTACCCCATCGAGGCCGAATCGCCCCAGCGCCGTTGGCACGACGGCCTGTACCAGCCGGGAGCGCCGCTCGCTGCCACATCGCCCGACGCGGAGCGCACGCTGGTCATGGCGTGTTGCGATCCGGCGGCGGCGCTGCTCGCCGGCGAATACGAGCGGCAGTATCAGTTTCGCATGATCGTACTCGAGCGCAGCAGTCGCGAGGCCTTGCGGCTGCTGGCCGCCGGCAGAGCGCACGTGGCAGGTATTCACTTGGGCCATGGCCGGCAAGGCCGCGAGAATTCACGAATTGCCCGCGACATTGTCGGCCGCGACTGCCGGCTGGTGCGCGGCGCGCGTTGGGAAGAAGGTATCGCCGTCGCTCCCCAATTGAAATCGAAGCGCTTCGAGGACCTGCTGCGCGGACGGGCCCGCTGGGTCGGCCGCGAAGAAGGCTCCGGGGCGCGGCAATGTCAGGACCAGGTGTTGGGCCGCCGACCGGCGCCCAAACACGTGGCCCGCGACCATCGCAGTGTGACCGACGCCGTGCGTTGCGGCTGGGCCGATCTGGGCCCCTGCGTTCGCCTGGCGAGCGAGGAAGCCGGCTTGCGCTTCATGAAGGTGCAGGATAAAGACTACGACTTGTGCTTCACCGCGTCCGACGAGACCGAACCGCGCTTGGTCGCTTTGCTGGCCACGCTCCGCTCGCGTCGTTATCGCACGGCGCTGGCCGAGCTGCCCGGCTATGCCACGCTGCACACCGGAGAATTGCTGGGATGAGCAGCAGAATTCCGTTCGCTCTGGCATGCGTCGCGATTTGCCTGGGCGATGCCGGTCTGGCAGCGGCCCAGCAACCGGCCGTGGCCGACTCGCGCCCCTCGAAGACCGTGGTGCGCGCGGCCATCATCGGCGGCATGACTGACACGGGCTTTTGGCAAGAGCTGTCGGCTCGCTTTGAGAAAGCCAGCGGCATCTCGGTGGAAGTGGTCGCCACCGGGCCGAAGCATGAGACTGCCGACGTGCTGCAGCGCGGTGCAGCGGACCTGCTCACGATGCACGCCAGCGACACGGTGATCAACCTGGTGGCGGACGGCTATGGCGTGGACCCGCAGCCTTGGGCCCGCAACGATCTGCTGCTGGTCGGCCCGGCGTCCGATCCAGCGAAGATTAAGGGAATGACCGATGCTGTGGCGGCGCTACGAAGGATTGTCGAGGGCCGCGCGAAACTGCTCGTGCATCGCAGCCTGGGCGCCAACGAGGTGCTCTACGATCTGTTGGCCGACGGCGCGCTCGAGCTTTCGCCAGAGCACACGGTGATGCTGCCGTCCGACCGACATCGGCAGCTTTTGAAACGGGCCGCGGCCGAAAATGCCTATGCAATCGTCGGGCGCATTCCGTTTCTCAATGGCAAGATCGCCAGCGAAGGGCTGGAGATCATGGTGCAGGGTGACCCGCGCATGCGTCGGCCGTACGTGGTGATCGTGGGCACGGTGTCGCCTCCGGGCGACGCGCGCCGTGAAGCGGCCCGACAGTTGGCCCTGTTCATGCGCTCGCCAGACACGCAGCGCTGGATTGCCGAGTTCGGTCGCGGCGCGCTCGACGAGCGACCGCTGTTCTTTTCGGTGGTGCTGCCGCCCACGAAGTAATCCGCCGCTTGTGCGTGCCGAAGAACTGCAGGCAGTTGGCTTACGGCGCATCGCGCACGCAGCGGAAGCCGATGTGGCCGGCGGCACTCTTGGGCTCGCCTTTGCCCCGGGCCGCGGGCACGTAGCGGCGGCAATAGCTGTCGGCGCACATGAACGAGCCGCCGCGCTGCACGCGCTTGGCAATGCCCGGCTCCGCCGGATCGAAGCTGCTGCCAGGTCCGCGCGGGTTGGCAGGCGGACTGTGCTGATAATAGTCGGGCCGATACCAGTCAGCGCACCATTCCCACACGTTGCCGCTGACGTCGAACAAGCCATAGCCGTTGGGCGCATAGGAGCCGACGGGGGCCGTGGTGCGAAAGCCGTCGTCCGTGCTGTTCTCGTTGGGAAAATTGCCCTGCCAGATATTTGACTGCCACTTGCCGCCGGCGCGCAGCTCGTTGCCCCAGCAGTATTCGGCCCGATCGAGTCCGCCGCGGGCCGCGAGCTCCCACTCGGCTTCGGTGGGCAGGCGCTTGCCGGCCCACTGGGCATACGCGGCCGCGTCTTCCCACGCCATTTGCACCACGGGATGATTCTCGCGCCCCGCGATCGTACTGTCGGGACCCTCGGGGTGCCGCCAGCTCGCGCCCGGCACATAGGCCCACCACTGCAGATGATTGTCCAATCGCACGAGGCCGGTCGGCGGCGTGAAGACGATCGAGCCGGGCGGCACGTCTTGCAGATCTTCCGGGCGCGCGTCTGGAAAATCCTTGGGGTCGATCGGTAGCTCAGCGATCGTCTTGTAGCCCGTCGCCTCGACGAACTTCGCAAACTCGGCGTTGGTCACCTCGTGCGCGTCCATCCAGAAGCCGCGCACGTCGACGAGATGTTCCGGGCTGGCGTCGGGCAGGGAGTTGTCGCCCATCCAGAACTGCCCGCCGGGGACCCAGACCATGCCCGCGGGAGCGGCTGACGGCGCCGGCGCGGTGCTGAGCTTGGGCGCCGGTGCGTCGACAGCTGCTGGTGCAGCGGCGGCGGCGCCGGGCTCGACCGCGGGCTCAGAACGCGACTGCGCATAACGGAACACAAAGAAGCTGGCAACAGCGGCGGCGAGGGCCAGCAACCACGTCGTGCCCGACATGCGACGCCGGACAGGCAAACCGCTAGCCGGAGATTTCGCGTCGGATGCCGCCGAGGGATGTCGTGACATGGCAGACTTTCAGTACCGATTTCGCGCGCGCCGACCGCAGGGGCGCCAAAGCTCTTATTTTCGCTCGATGTCCCCTGAGCGTCCAGCAGGCTCAAGGGTGGATTCAGGGCTGACCGGCAAATTCGTGGACGTGGATTGCTGGCGATGGAACTTCCACGCAATGGCGCCGGCGAACAGCAGGTAGCCCAGTAGCAGGCCGACAGCCAGTCCCGCGCCCAAACCTGCACGCCCAAGCCCGAATGGAATGGCCACAGCCGTTGTGGTGACCAACAGGGTGGCCACGCTGAATTGGAAGCGCAGGCGTTGCGGCGGCGACTTTGCGGCGCTTTGCAACTCGCGCCATGCCTGGTACGCCGCGGCAAGCAACGGCAACGCAATCAGCAACAGCAGCGTAAACACGGGCCGCTGGGCGCTCGACGGCCCCCAACGCATCGTGGAAATCCAGGTGCACACTGCCAGCGAGATGGCCGGCGGCGTCAGGCCAAAGTACAAGCCGATGACGCGCCCCGATCGGTAGGCCAACGCGGCGGACACCAATCCCACGATACTGGCCAGCGGTCCTGAAAACAGGATACTCTCGATATCGATTCCCCCCGCGATGACCGCGCCCATCACGATCAGCGCTTGCAGCAAAATCACGGCGGCGGCGAACCGGGTCATGTTCGAGGTCGCGGGGTTCTTAAATAATATAGAAATCTCTACGCCAGTATATTGATTTATTTTAGAATAGTTGCTAGATCTGTTGAATTAACGCAAAGGAGCCGGCATGTCGTCTGAGGTTCGCCCGCCGGGCAATGAATGTCCCTATTGTGGCACACCGATGGTCGTTACCGAAATGACCTGCGGAGAATGCCGCATTTCGGTGCAGGCCGCGTTCCCCATGTCGCGTTTGGCAGGGCTGCCGGTCGAGCATCAGCGGTTCATCGAGATGTTCATGCTCTCCGGCGGCAACTTGAAGGAAATCGCAGAGCAGGTGGGCGTGTCGTATCCCACGATTCGCTCCCGGCTCGACAAAGTCATCGAAACGCTGCGCGGCGAGATCGCCAAGACACAGCGGGTGCGCGGCAGCTTGCTGGATGCCGTGGAGCCCGGCAAAACCAACGCCGAAGAAGCGGCGCGAATCATCAAACGCATTTGATTCACTAACGCATCCGACCGACGGGAGCAATTGCCATGCGTGGCGCCGATTTTACGTCTCAGCCGGCCAATTCCCGCACCGACGGTACCCCATCCGAACAGTCGCGGCTCGACGATGCCATGGGCCGGGCCGACGAACTGCTCGTTTCTTCGCTCTTGTCCGACGAGCGTCGCCGCATTCGGCGGCGCCGCACCTTCATTCTTGCAGGAGGGCTGGCCGTGTTACTCACTACTTGCCTGTTGGTGGCTCTGAGCGTGAACTATGCCGCACCGGTTGATTCCTCGAGCCAGTTGACGCAGCAAGGCTGGCAACTGTGGCAAAACCAAAAGTACGACGAGGCGGCCGCCAAGTTCGAAGAAGCCGTTAAGCTGGCGCCCAAAAACTCGAGCGCCTGGAACGGCCTGGGCTGGGCCAGATTCAACGGCGGCAACTACGACGACGCCAAAAAAGCGTTTCGCAAGGTGATCGCACTCGAGCCGAAGCATCCGGCCGCACTCAACGGCCTGGGCCAGGCGGCGTTGCTCGAACGCAACTATAAGGACGCGGAGAAGTATCTGTTGAAGGCCGCGCCACAAGCGCCGGCGGCCTGGTACGGCCTGGCCCGGGCCTATCTGCTGCAAGGCAAGTTCGACGATGCCAAGAAGTGGGCGCAGAAAATTGTCGACTCGGGCGAAGGCGACGAGGGCGCGGAGCAAATGCTCAAGGCGGCCGAAGCCAAGAAACTGGACGACGACTTGCGGCGACAAATCGAACCGCCCGCGCCCAACGAACGCGCGAGCGGCGGCATCTTGCGCGGCTGGCGATTGTTCAACGAAGGCCGCGCCAGCGAGGCGAAGGAGCTGTTCGTCGCGGCCCTGGCTGAAACGCCGGATAACACCAGCGCCATGAACGGCCTGGGCTGGTGCTTGCTGGTGAGCGGCGAAACGGCGGAGGCCAAGCCGTATTTCGAAAAAGTGATCGCTGCAGAGCCTGACGCCGCCGGCGCCATGAACGGGCTGGCCCGGGTGTTGAAGGCCGACGGCGACCTGGATGGGGCGATCAAAGTCTGGGAGCAGGCGATCGCCGTGTCGCCGGGCCCAACCGCCTCGGCGTATGGGCTGGCGGACGCCTATTTGGAAAAACACGAATACTCCAAGGCGATCCCGCTTCTGGAGAAGCTCAGCGAAGCGCAGCCGCAAGACAAGCAATTGCAGGCCAAGCTGGCCCGCGCGCAGAAAAGTGCCGGAGAATAGGCACGGTGTGCGTGGTGTTCGCCGTGGCGTGGCAGCCGCGTGGCAGCGCGCCCGAGGGTCCGCCGCGATTGTCGGAACGCGCTTGGGCTACTAAAATCGAGCGCTGCCCATCCGTGTGCTCCCGCGCCCCATCGGCCCCGCACGGACGCGTTACCAAACCGACGAGAGCACAGTCCCATGTCTCACCAGCGGCCCGAAATCGAACAGTGGTTGAGCGAGCACGGCTATCCACCGGAGGCCGTCGAGAAGATTCTCGAGCGGCTCGATCAATACGATTCACGGGTGAACCGAGAAAGCGTGTTCGACGCCATGGCGAAAGGCGAGTTTGACATGGACGCGCTGATCAAGGACGCCCTGGGCGAGAAGGAGTAGCGCGGGGCGCGGCCGCCCGTGGCACCCGAATTCACCGTCGTTGGTGTTTTGAAACGCCAAACGCCTGCTAGTCGCCTTGCTGTCCGCTGCCCAGCTTGTACGCCGTACAAAAGGCCAACAAGATGAACAGCCCGTCGATCGGCGAGAACATTTCCTGGAAGAATAGAGAAACCAGGCCGGGGCCTTGCTGCGGAACGTCAACCATTTCGGCTTGCTGGGCGAGAGCCGGATCCGGGGCTTCTTTGGCAGCGGCTGCCTCGTCGCCGGGCGGATCGCCGCCGGGCGGATCGTTGGCAGCCTGCTTGATCTCGGCGGCATCGGCCTCGGCTTCCCATTTGGCTTCCAGCGCGTGAAACTTCTCCTCGATTTGCGCGTCGTCCATGGCGTCTACTTTTTCGCGAGCCGCGGCCACGGCCTTTTCGCGTTGCTCTTCGGAGACGTTGTCAGGATTTCCGCCACGCTGTTTGAGCGACTCTTGGGCCATGTCGTGGATCACCATTTCGCGGTGCAAATCGTCCAGCTCGAGGTCGGCCACCGCGCCCGCCACCGCGGCGGCAATGAAGACCACGATGATCAGGACCTTCGCCGCCACGATGCCAAACAGCGAAACAAACGCCGCGATAATGCCGGCCAGGGTCCCGTCATCGTCGTCGTGCCCCACGGCCATTCCCATACCGGCCAATCCGCCCATGCCCCAGGCGATGACCGCGAATTCGCGCTGTGTCAAGTAAGCCACTACGGCCCAGATGGCCGCGCCGACCAGAGTGAACACGCCGCTGAGCAGCGTGCCGCGAATTAACGTGCCGACTGAGCCGAGTTGAAAATCAAACTTGATGGTGCGCTTGCGCAGCTTTTTGCCAGGCGAACCGCCCTGCGCGGTCGCAGGCTGTAGAGGCGAGGAGCGTCCGGAAACCGGTCGCTCGACCGGCATCGTTTCGCCGCAACTCGCGCAGATCATGCTGCCGGAGGGTTGCTGCTTGCCGCATTTCTGGCAAGTGGCTTGCGGCGCGGGCGGCTTACGCGGCGCGACCGGCGCAGCGATCAACTCGTCGTCCAACCAGGAGCCCAGGTCTGACGACGCAGCGGCGCTCGCCGCCGTTTGCCGCGGCGCCTCCGGGCGCGAAGGAGGCTGCTTCGGTGCCGCCGAACGATTTGCGTCCGGGCTCGTCTGATTGCGGCCCGCCGCGTTTTGAGGGGCTGCTGTACTGGCATTCAGCGGCTGAGAAGTTGCCGCGGGTGAGCGGGTCGGACGCGGCGCCGCGTCTCCGCCCGTGACAAGTTGCGGAACCTCCAAACGGCCCCCACACTTGCCACACTTGGCAGTCTTGCCCGCCAGCTCATCCTTCACGCGATACCGACAGGAACACTTCGCGCAAACAAACTCGATGGCCATGGCGCAGGCCCTCAACGGCAAAAAACTCGGTCCGACTCGATGATTTGCCTCCCTCGGCCGGTCCCCACTTCCGGGGGTTAAGAGTACCACGGCGGCCAGAGGAATGCAAATCTTTCGAACCTGGATGGGGCGCGCCGCGACGGCAACACGCTTTGGCGCCGCGGAAGCCCCAGGGCAGGATGGCGATCGCCAGCACGCAACCGCGCTGGGTCGGCCGCGGCTACGGCGTCCCCGGGCCGTGCGGGACAGGGGCGGCCGCGTCGAAATGCTCGCGCGTCAGATGAAAGTCGATCACCAGCGGCAGGTGGTCGCTGGCCCTGCGTGCCATGCGGCTGCGGACGACACGGGCGGCGCGTACCAGCAGCTCGCCGCGGATGTAGGCCTTGTCGAGCGCGCCCATCGGAAAATAGGCCGGGAACGATCGAAACCGGGAGATGGGGTGGGTGACCTGGGTGAACCCATGGTTGGCGAACGGGCCCTTGCCCAGCGTGTTGCGCCAGTCGTTGCAATCGCCGGCCACGAGCGCGGGCAGGCCGTCGGTTTCGCGAAACAGGTGGTGCGTCAGCAGGTGATTGACCTGCCAGTGGCGCTCTTTCTCGGCCAGCCCGAGATGCCAGTGCACGAGCACGAAGCGGCCCTCGGGCGACTCGACCACGGCGATCTGGGCGCCGCGCGGTTTTTTGGTCGGCATGCGCAGCGAGATCTGAT
The DNA here is from genome assembly GCA_050250435.1 of Pirellulales bacterium. GTDB lineage: Bacteria > Planctomycetota > Planctomycetia > Pirellulales > PALSA-1355 > JBFWOR01. Next base: position 17,727 of record JBFWOR010000013.1, read on the forward strand.
GGACCGACTGAAACGGCCAGCGTGAGAGAATCAGGTTGCCGTAGCCGCCGGTCTTCAGCCGGACGGTGGTCTGCCGCAAAAAGGCCGCGGCGTTGAAGTGTTGCGCCAGCAGTCGGGCCTGGTCGTGAAAGCGCGTGCGGCGGCAGTGATGATCTACTTCCTGCAGGCAAATGAGGTCCGGGTTTTCGTCTTCGATCACCTGGATCACGCGCGACAGATCGTAGCGGCGGTCGCGGCCGCCGATTCCCTTGTGAATGTTGTATGTCAGCAATCGCATGTCAGGCCCCAACTCCGCGCAACGGCGTGTTCCTACTTCCCAGCCTACCTTGTGAAGCCGTGGGGCGCGAAGCCGCGTTGCCAGGCTGGCCGCACACGCCGCGTCGCGGCCGCGCCGAACCGTCATTTTCGCAGTGAACGACGTGCCCAGGTCCGAATACTTGCCAACGCCAGAGCGCACCGTTAGCCTGAAGCCGCGGATTCATACGCAATTTCATCGCGCAGGGGATGGCCTTATGCTGTTTGCTCGACCCAGCCGTTTTGCTCTCGCTGTCGTCCTGGCCGCGGTACCGCTGGCGGCGCCCATTTGCCAGGCGGCCGATGATTATCGCCACGGTCCCGATTCCGAACGCCAGGCGGGCGTGCCCGAGGGCTCCGTCACCAAGCATCATTGGTCCAGCACACGGACGTTCAAGGGGACCGAGCGCGATTATTGGGTTTATGTGCCCAAGCAGTACGATGGCAGCACGCCGGCCTGCGTGATGGTCTTTCAAGACGGCGGCAACTACGTCGACACCAAGAAAGATTTCCGCGTGCCAATTGTGTTCGACAATCTGATTCACAAGGGGGACATGCCGGTGACGATCGGCGTGTTTGTCGATCCGGGCGTGATTCCGGCCGCGGAAGAGGGCCAGGCCCCGCGCCGCAATCGCAGCTTCGAGTACGACTCGCTCAGCGGCGACTACGCCGAATTTTTGCTGCGAGAAATTCTGCCCGCGGTGGGCAAGACGGCCAAGCTCACCGACAAGGCCGAGGAGCGCGCGATCGGCGGGATCAGTTCCGGCGGCATCTGCGCCTGGACCGTGGCCTGGGAACGGCCCGACGCGTTCCACAAAGTGCTCAGTCACGTGGGCAGCTTTACGAACATCCGCGGCGGACACGTTTATCCGGCCTTGATTCGCAAAACGGAGCGCAAGCCGATTCGCGTGTTTCTGCAGGACGGCTCCGGCGACTTGGACAACGCGCACGGTAGTTGGCCGCTGGCAAATCAGGAGATGGCCGCGGCGCTCAAGTTCGCCGGCTACGACTATGAGTTTGTGTATGGCGACGGCGCCCACAACGGCAAGCACGGCGGGGCCATCCTGCCCGACTCGCTGCGCTGGTTGTGGAAAGACGTCGTCACGGCCCGCAGCGCCCAGGCCGCCAAGTAACAGAATTTCCGCTGCCACTGGCGTCTCGCCAGTGCAAAATGAACCGCCTATTTCAAAGTCACGCGTAGTCCGACAGAGGCCACACATCATGACGCCGGACAAAATCGTTCTCTCCGTCCTCGTTACAGTGCTGTTTGTCGCGCCCGCCGCGGCCCAAGATACGCGTTTGAGCACGTTGCTGATCGACGGCGAGCCCTGGCAACAAGTGGCCGAGGGCTTCACGTTTTCCGAAGGGCCCGTGGCCGATGCCGACGGCAATCTGTATTTCACCGACGTATTCCGCAGCAAGATCCATCGCCTCAACGCCGCGGGCCAGGCCGAAGAATTTGTGTCGGCCAGCGGTGGCACCAACGGCTTGAAGTTCGGCCCCGACGGCCGGCTCTATGGCTGCCAGAACGGCAAGAAGCGCATCGTGGCGTACGACTCGGCCGGCAAGGAATCCACCATTGCCGACGGCGTGAACAGCAACGACCTGGCGATCACCAGCGCCGGCGGAATTTACTTCACCGATCCGGGCAACCATCAGATTTGGTACGTCGCGCCAGGCGGCGAGAAGCGCGTGGTCGACAAGGGGCTGGGCTATCCCAACGGACTCACCCTCACGCCCGATCAGGGCACGTTGGTCGTGGTGGACATGAAGAGCCCGCACTTGTATGCGTTTCGCGTCGAAGCCGATGGCAGTCTCAAGTTCAAGCAACCATACTGGACCATGCGGAGCGAGCCGGGGAAGCTCGACTGTGGCGCTGACGGCATGACGGTCGACACGGCCGGCAGGCTGTACGTGGCCACGCAACTGGGGCTGCAAGTGCTGGACACGGAGGGCCGTTTGGGATCGGTCATCGCCAAGCCCCAGGTGGCGTGGCTCTCGAACGTGTGTTTCGGTGGCCCGAATCGCGACATTCTGTATGTCACGTGTACCAATCGGGTCTTCAAACGAAAAATAAATGCCCAGGGCGTGCGCGTCGTCGGCGAGCAGGCCGCCAAGAGCGCGGGCGGACAGTGACGCCGTTCGTGAAATGCGCACGGACGGGTCGCCTGTGACCGAATTGCGGGACGAAACCGTGGCCGAGCCGTTCGATCCATATCGCGACTGGCTGGGGATTGCCGGGGGTCGCCGGGTGGCACACTACTATCGCCTGTTCGCACTGCCGCCGTTCGAGGCTGACCGGCAAAAGATCGCCCAGGCGGCCGACGCCGCCATCGAGCGCATTCGGCGGATCGATCCCGCCGGCCAGCGCGAAGTGCACGGCCAGTTGCTCAGCGAGCTGCACAGCGCCAAGCAGTGCCTGCTCGATCCGGCCACGCGCAGCCGCTACGACGACGCGCTGCGGCAGCGGGCAGCCGCGGCCCAATCGGCGGCGCAAAAGCAGGCGGCAGCACCGTCATCGGCCGCACCGACGGCGGCAACAACGCCGAGCGCTACAGCGCCGAGCGCAGCAACATCGAGCGGTGCAACATCCAGCGCCGTGCCTCCGCCGCCGGCCGCGCCGATCATTCCGTCTGCCGCGCCGCTGCCCACGGCCATCCCCGTCGCACAACCGGCGGCAGCGCCGCCACGGGCCATGGATGCAGAGCAGGGGGCGGCCAGTTCATTCAGCGAGCTGGAGTCGCTCTGGGAAGACGACCACGCTATTCCGCGTCGTTTAAGCAGCCGGATCGAACCATCGTTGTGGCGCACGCCGCTGGCCATTCTCCTGGGCTTTCTGATTGCCGCGGCCATTCTGGGTGTGGGCGCACTATTGCTGGCCACCCTGCGCGGGCCGGACGGACCGCCGGCCGCCGGTGATTTGCCAGCGGCCAATGCGGCCGACGCTGCCGACGCGGTAGCGCTCGATGAAGACGGTGACGCTAGTGACGGCGTGGGGCCCGGCATTGCTGCCGAGGCCGCTGCCGAACCGGCCGGCGGCGAAAGTCTTCCAGAGGCTGCCGCCGAACTCGACGTCGCCGACGCGCCTGGCTCACCCACGCGGCCCACCGTCAACGGTCGGGCGCCTGCGGGCGATCCGGCGGCGGCGCCGCACGCTGCACCCAGCGGCGTTACTCCGAGCGATGAGGCACCGAACGAGACTGCACCCGGCGAGGGCGGTCCGCGGCTGCCGGCCTCGTCGTGGAAATTCACGCGGGCACTCAATCGGGCGCGCGGGGCGCTTGAGCGGCGCGACGTGGAGTTGGCGCGGCGGCAACTGGCGCTGGCCGGCGAGCTGGCCTCGGCGGCTGCGGATCGCGAGACCATCGGCCGGCTCACGGCATTGAGCGACGCCGTGGCGCGCTTTCTCGACGCGGCGCGCAGCGGGCTGCCCAAGTTCACCGCCGCCGACGAGCTAGAGGCCGGCGACGAACCGGTGTCGGTCGTGTCGGTGGGACCCGAAACGCTGGTGCTGCGCATGGGCGGCGCGCAGCGCGAGTATACCGTGGCCGCGTTGCCGGCGCCGGTGGCGTTGACCGTGGCCCGCGCGGGCGCGGACGAAGATGCGCCGGCCTCGAAGGTGTTTTTCGGGGCGTTTCACGCGGTGGATCCCCAGGGCGATCGCGCCCACGCGCGGCGATTGTGGGAAGCGGCCGCGGCTGCCGGCGAGCCCGTGCAACCACTGTTGGCAATCCTGGATTCGAACGACCTGGTCATTGTGCGCGAGCCGGTGCCCGATGCCACCGCCCGCAGCGCGGCGGCCGAGCGCGTGGCGCGGGAGTTCGACGTCACCATTCGCGGCGCGCGTTCGGCGGATCAACGGATCTATCTGGTCGAGCAGTTGCTGATGGCTGCCGCCAAGGCGGAAGAGGCGGCCGATCAATATGCGCTGGCGGGCGAGGCTTGTGCGCGGGCGGCCCTGGCCGGCGACGCGCGGCGGGCGGTGGCGGCGGTCGACGAGCTGGCCCGCTGGTTCGAGGTCGACGCGCTGGCGCTCAAGACCGAGACGCTGGTCAAGACGCGCGTGGCGGCCAACGACGCGGAGTCGGCGCGGCACGTGGCGCTGGTGGCGTTAGCGCTGGCGGACGAGGCGCGCGAGCGGGACGAGCTGGCGCGGACGCTGGCGATGACGGCGGTGGCGGCGGCGCGGCGCTCGGGCGATGCCGAGCTGTTGAAGCGAGCCACGGTGCGACGGCGACAGCTCGAGCGCGGCGCGGGCGCGACGAAGGCGAAGGGCAAGGACTAGGGAATAGGGACTGGGGAATAGGGACTAGGGACTAGGGACTAGGGACTGAGGACTAGGACCAACGAGAGATCCGCAGGCGCGCCATTCGGGAGCGCCGCCGCCTCGCCCTCCCGAAGACGCGCCCGGGTGTCTCTGCGTAGCACCCGACGCTTCGGCAGCTCGGCGTTTCGGCACGGGTGTCACTTCGTGCCACCGGATCTCTGCCCCGTTTCTGCGCGGGGCCGCGCAAATTCTTGCCTCTGTCTGAAAAATCCGGGACTTCTCTTGCCGCACCATACGATACATATGTACACTAACAGAAACAGGAGCATGCTAGCATGGCCTCGCCCCTCCATTCGCGGGAGATCCCCCAGGTTGTCGCCGAACTGGCCGAGCAGGTTCGCCAGATCGAGTCCCGGCGCGCCGGGAGCGGCGCCGAATCGATCTCCAGCGGCGACCCGCGGCTGGATCGCCTGCTGCCCGACGGCGGCTTTCGTCGCGGCACGCTGGTGGAGTGGCTCAGTCATGTTTGCGGCAGTAATGTTCACAGCAGTAATGTTCACAGCAGTAATGTTTGCGGCAGTAATGTTTGCGGCAGTAATGTTTGCGGCAGTAATGTTGGCGGCAGTAATGTTGGCGGCAGTAATGTTGGCGGCAGTAATGTTGGCGGCAGT
>JBFWOR010000013.1:23058-70200 GCA_050250435.1 Pirellulales bacterium
GCGGCAGTAATGTTGGCGGCAGTAATGTTGGCGGCAGTAATGTTGGCGGCAGTAATGTTGGCGGCAGTGGGGCCGGCACGCTGGCTCTGATCGCCGCGCGCGAAGCGGCCCGCCAGGGCGGCGCGATCGTGGTGATCGATCGCCAGGGGCTGTTCTATCCGCCCGCGGCGCTGCGCCTGCAGATTGGCGCGGAGCAGCTCATTGTCGTGCGGCCCGAGAGCGACGAGGACACGGCCTGGGCGCTGGACCAGGCGTTGCGGACGCGGGGCGTGGCGGCGGCCTGGTGCGCGGTGGGGGCGCAAGACGAGCACACGCTGAGGCGTTGGCAATTGGCGGCGGAAACGGGCGGCGCGATCGGCCTGCTCTTGCGACCGCAGGCGGTGCGTCACGAACCTTCCTGGGCCGAGCTGCGGTTAGGCGTCGAACCGCTGGCCCAGCCGCGCGAAGCTGCGCGCTGCCGCCGCTTGCGGGTCACGCTGTTGCGCGCGCGCTTCGGGCACGCCGGACGCAGCGTGGAGATCGAAATTCCCACATCGCGCACCAAGAGTCGAGGCACCTCGGATGAAACGCGCTTTGAGCATATGGCTGCCCCAGTGGCCCCTGCAAAGACTCGCCGCCGCGCGCGACGCGCTTAGCAGCCCGTTGAAATATTCGACGGACTGCGCAGCTGTCACTGCGCGGGCCGTATTGCTGTATCAACTGCACGCCTCGCGCGGGGCGCGCGTGGTGGCGTATTGCCCGCACCTGGCCAGCGCGGCGGCCAGCTTGTGGAATCAGAACCCCCGCGAGCGGGCCGGCATCCGCGTGGATATGCCGCTGGCCGAAGCCACGGCCCTGGCCAGCTATCAGTCTGTTGAAAAATGCCATCCTGACATTTTTCAACCTCGCCAGGTGCGGAGCAAAGCTCCGCACGGCTCGCCCCGGCGCGCCGGGGACATCGCATCCATGCGACCGCGCAGCCTGTCGAATTCTTCAACAGGCTGCTATGCGCACCGCGGTGTGCCGCATCTGGAGTTGCACGACCCGGCGGCCGACCGGTTGGCGCTCGAGGCCTTGGCCGAGTGGTGTCAGCAGTTCAGTCCTAGCGTGGGGCTGGAAGAAAGCGAACAGCCGGCCAGCCTGCTATTGGACGTCAGCGGCCTGGGACATCTGTTCGGCGGCGAGGAGGCGCTGGCTCGCCGTGTGGTCCGCGCTTTTGCCGAGCGGCGGCTGACGGCGCGCGTGGCCATTGCCGACACGCTGGCGGCGGCCTGGGCCGTGACCCACTTTGCGGAGCTGAACGTGGGCGAGGCGCGCCAGGCAGGCGAAGCGCGCCCTGCCGATCAGACAACAGATCCGATCGCCGGCGCGGGCGATGCCACGGCGGCTGTGCTGGCGGCGCTGGCCGAACCGCTGGTGGTGCCGCCGGGCGAAACGTGGGCGGCCTTGGCGCCCTTGCGCGTGGCGGCGCTGCGCCTGCCCGAGGAAACATGCGCGCTGTTGGCCGAAGTGGGATTGCGGCGGATCGACGAACTGGCCGCGGTGCCGCGGGGCATGCTGATGTCGCGCTTTGGTCCGGAAGTGCTCGCGCGGCTGGATCAGGCCACGGGCACGGCGGCGGAGGCGATTGTCGCGCATGCCACCCCGGCCGAGTGTGAATTTCAGTGGCTCTTCGACCATCCCACCGAGCGGCGCGAAACGATCGACGCGGCGCTGGAACATTTAATTGCGCGGGCCTGTGAAGGATTGGCGTGCGAGCGGCGCGGCGTGCTGCGTTTGCGCTGTCGGTTCGAAACCGAAGAGCACACGGCGCGCGAGTGGGTGGTGGGGTTGTTCCGCCCCAGCGCCGACCCGCGCCACATTGGCGAGCTGGCGCGACTGAAGCTGGAAGGGGTGCGTTTCGAGCGGCCGCTGGCGGCGATTCGCGTGACGGTGCTGGCCACCGATCGGCTGCAGTATCAGCAGCAGGAGATTTTCGTCGATCCGGATGCCAGCCGCGCGGCGCCGCGGGAAGTGGCGGCGCTGGTGGATCGGCTGAGCAATCGGCTGGGTGCGCAGGCCGTGCTGCGTCCCTGGCTGCTGGCGGGCGCGCAGCCGGAGTTTGCTTGCCAGTATCGGCCGGTGGCGAGCTTGACGGCCCGCGACAAGACAAAAAAGCCGCGCGGCCTTCGGCAGGCGAGCACAAGGAAATCCGCGAATACACAAGCCCGAAGCGCCAGCGAGGGTGAGATGGCGGGCGCGGATGATACGTCGCCCTCGCTGGCGCTTCGGGTTAGTGTGGAGGAGAATCTTTCGGCTCGGCGGGAGCCTCGCGCTGCCGAAAGCGCGGGCGATGCGCCTTCGCATGCTCACGCAAGCGTGAGCATGGCACCCGAGCAGGCCAGCACTGGCAAGATGCCAGTGCCACCCGGCGCGGATGATACGTCGCCCTCGCTGGCGCTTCGGGTTAGCGTGGGAGAGAATCTTTCGGCTCGGCGGGAGCCTCGCGCTGCCGAAAGCGCGGGCGATGCGCCTTCGCATGCTCACGCAAGCGTGAGCATGGCACCCGAGCAGACCAGCACTGGCAAGATGCCAGTGGCACCCGGCGCGGATGATATGTCGCCCTCGCTGGCGCTTCGGGTTGGTGTGAATTCTTCCGCGAGCACCATTTTCGATCAACAACTCTTTCAGCAAGTGCCGGGCGATCGGCCGTTGTATTTGCATCCGCGGCCGTTGCGGTTGCCGGTGTTGTCGATCGCGCCGGAGGGGCCGCCGGCGCGGTTTCGCAGGGCGGGGCACGACTACCACATCGTGCGCGTGTGGGGGCCGGAGCGCATCGAGACCGGCTGGTGGCGCACGCGCTGCGTGCGGCGCGATTACTACCAGGTGGAAACGCGGGACGGCCAGCGGTTCTGGCTGTTTCGCGAGCTGGGCGCAGGCGCGTGGTTTCTGCACGGAGAGTTTGCGTGAGTGCGGCGACGCTGCGTTTGCACTGGCCAGATGCCAGTGGCACCCGCAAATACACTAACCCGAAGCGCGAGCGAGGGGAAACAACAAACGCGATTGATAGTTCGCCCTCGCTGGCGCTTCGGGTTGGTGAAGATTCTTCAACCGCAACATAAAATGCCCGAGCAACCTGTTTCGCACAAACGTTCGCCGCCCACGATGCCGCCGCATCGGCCGCCCGCGGCGTGCTATGCCGAGCTGCACGCCAAGACGAACTTCTCGTTTCTGGAAGGGGCTTCGCATGCCGACGAGCTGGCCTCGCGGGCCGTGGAAGTCGGCCTGGCGGCGCTGGCCGTCACCGATCGCAACACACTGGCCGGCGTGGTGCGCGCGCATGGCGCCGCCAAACAATTGCAGCTTAAGCTCATCATCGGCGCGGAAATTCATCTGCGCGACGCACCGCCGGTGGTGTTGTGGACGACCGACCGGGCCTCGTACGGGCGCTTGGCGCGGTTGATTACGCACGGGCGGCGGCAAGCTTCCAAGGGGGAGTTTTGCCTGTCGTTCGAGGAACTGGCCGGCTATGCCTCAGGGTTGTTATGCGGTGTGTTGCCGCGCGCGGCGGGTGCCACTGGCGTTTCGCCAGTGTCTGGAATCCGTGACACCCGAGAGCACTGGCAAGATGCCAGTCGCACCCCGAGTTCCGAGCATGCTCACGCAAGCGTGAGCATGGCACCCGAGCAGGCCAGCACTGGCAAGATGCCAGTGGCACCCGGGCAAAAACGCACTGGCAAGATGCCAGTGGCACCCGGCGCGGATGATAGTTCGCCCATGGCACCCGGCGTTTCACCAGTGCCGAACAATCACTTGCCTTTTCACTGGCAAGATGCCAGTGGCACCAACTGGCTGCACCGTTATCGGGAGTTGTTTGGCGATCGAGCCTATCTCGTGGCCGAGCTGTACAAAGGGCCGGACGACGCCGAGGAGCTCGCGCGGCTGGTGGAACTGGCCCGGCGTTCGCGGTTGCCGCTGGTGGCTGCCGGCGACGTTCACTATCACGCCCGCAGCCGGTTGCTGTTGCAAGACGTGCTGACGGCCGTTCGCCTGGGCACCACGGTGGCCGCGGCCGGCGAGCGGTTGTTTCCCAACGCCGAGCGCTATCTGAAATCGCCGGGGGAAATGAGCGAGCGGTTTGCGGCCGCGCCGGAGGCCATCGGGCGGACGCTGGAAATCGCGGCCCGCTCCACCTTCTCGCTCGACGAATTGCGCTACGAATATCCCGAGGAGCTGGCACCCCCGGGCGAAACGCCGCTGGAATATCTGACGCGGCTCACCTGGAGTGGCGCGCGGAAACGTTATCCGCAGGGCGTGCCGGACAAAGTGCGCGGGCTATTGGAGCACGAGCTGCAACTGATTGCCGAGCTGCGCTACGAGGCCTATTTCCTCACCGTGTTCGACATGGTGCGCTTCGCGCGGCGTCGCAAGATTTTGTGCCAGGGGCGCGGCTCGGCCGCCAACTCGGCCGTGTGCTACTGCCTGGGTGTGACGGCCGTCGACCCACACCGGTTGGATTTGTTGTTCGAGCGCTTCGTCAGTCGCGAGCGCAACGAAGCCCCGGATATCGACATCGACTTCGAACACGAGCGGCGGGAGGAGGTGCTGCAGTACCTGTACGACAAATACGGCCGCGAGCGGGCCGGCATGACCGCCGAGGTGATCACTTATCGTCCGCGCTCCGCCGTGCGCGACGTGGGCAAGGCCCTGGGATTATCGCTCGATCGCGTGGACGCCCTGGCCAAAAGCCTGGAAGGCCATCGCTCCGCCGACAATCACCTGGTGCAGCGGGCGCGCGAGGCGGGCATCGACTGCGAATCGTTCCTCGGCCAGCGGCTGTTGAGCCTGGTGGAAGAGCTGGTCGGTTTTCCGCGGCACTTGGGACAGCACGTGGGCGGCATGGTGATGACGCGCGGGCCGCTGTGCGAGTTGGTGCCGATTGAAAACGCGGCCATGGACGATCGCACGGTGATCGAGTGGGACAAGGACGACCTGGACGAGCTGGGCATTTTGAAAGTCGATTGTTTGTCGCTGGGCATGCTCACGGCGATTCGCAAATGTTTCGACCTGGTGCGCCAGCACAGCGGTCGCGAGCTCAGCTTGGCCACGGTGCCGCAGGAAGATCCGGCCGTGTATCGCATGATTGGCCGGGCCGACACGATGGGCGTGTTCCAGATCGAAAGCCGGGCGCAAATGAGCATGCTGCCGCGGCTGCGGCCGCGCGAGTTTTACGACCTAGTGATCGAAGTGGCCATCGTTCGTCCCGGGCCGATCCAGGGCAACATGGTGCATCCGTATTTGCGGCGCCGCGCGGGCCTGGAACCGGTCGCGTTTCCCAACGAGGAGATTCGCCAGGTGCTGCACAAGACCTTGGGCGTGCCCTTGTTTCAAGAACAGGCGATGCGGCTGGCGGTGGTGGCGGCCGGCTTTACGCCCGGCGAGGCCGACCAGCTGCGCCGGGCCATGGGCGCCTGGCGCCGCACGGGCGTGATCGAGCAGTTTCGCACCAAGCTGCTGGACGGGATGCGCGCCAAAGGGCTGACGCAGGAGTTTGCCGAGAACGTGTTCCGGCAGATTCGCGGCTTCGGCGAGTACGGTTTCCCGGAGTCGCACGCCGCCAGCTTCGCGCTGTTGGTGTATGTATCGAGCTGGTTGAAGTGTTACTACCCGGCCGCGTTCACCGCGGCGCTGGTGAACAGCCAGCCGATGGGTTTCTATGCGCCGGCCCAACTGGTGCGCAACGCCCAGGAGCACGACGTGGAAGTGCGGCCGGTAGATGTGGCCGCAAGCCACTGGGATTGCACGCTGGAAGAGGGCGCGCTACGGCTGGGCTTTCGCTTGATCCGGGGGCTGCCGGAGACGCAGGCCCGGCTGATCGAACGGGCTCGGGCGGACGGGCCTTTCCAGGGCTGGGACGATTTTTGCCGCCGCACGCGGTTGAGCCGGGCCGTGTTGTCGCGGCTGGCCGCGGCCGACGCGTTCGGCTCGCTGGCGCTCGCGCGGCGCGGCGCGCTGTGGCAAGCGCTGGCTGAAGAGAAGACGCCGCGCTCGCTGCCGCTGTTCGAATGCCTGGCACCCGAAGACGAGCCGCCGGCCTTGCTGCCCTCGTTGGAAATTCAAGAAGAAGTAGTGGCCGACTATCGCACGTCGGGCCTGTCGCTCAAGGCGCATCCGATGCAATTTCACCGCGCGCAGCTCGACGCCTGGGGCGTGCTGCCGGCGGAACGATTGGAAACGTATCCGGCCAATCGCCATGTGCGCGTCGCGGGCATCGTGCTGGTGCGGCAGCGGCCCAGCACGGCCAAGGGCATTACCTTTGTCACGCTGGAAGATGAAACGGGTGTGGCCAATCTCATCGTGCGGCAAGACGTGTGGCAGCGTTTCTATCGCGTGGCGCGCACCGCCGCGGGCCTGATTGCCCACGGCCGCCTGCAGCGGCAAGCCCGCGTGATCCACGTGCTGGTCACGAAGCTGGAAGATCTTTCCGAGAGCTTGCGCGGATTGGGTTCGCAGTCGCGCGATTTCAGATAGGCATCAGGGGTCAGGGTGGGGCGTCGCGCTGGACGTTGCGCGGGGCGAGCAGCGCGGCCAGCACCAGGATGCCGGCGACGCCCAGGTAGATCACCGCCGTGGAGGCGATGGCCACGCTCATGGTCGTGCCGTAATCCACGGCCAGGCCGACGAGATAAGCGCCCAGCGCGCCGCCCAGCCAGCCCACCATGTTCATCATGCCCACCGACGTGCTGCGGCGGGAGACGGGAATCACGTCGTAGAGCGAGGCCCAGATGTTCGAGTCGTAGATTCCCTTGGAGAGGCCGAAGAAAATCATGGCGGCCACGAGCACGCCCAGCTCGAGCGTAGTGCCGCACAGGAAAATGAACGGCGCGCCGCACAAGGCGCCCAGCGCCTGCACATACATGCGGCCACCCAGCGAACGGGCCCGCAGCCAATCGGCCAGCATCCCGCCTACCATCGCGCCGACCATGCTGGCGATCTGCAAGTACACCGTGGCCGAAACGCCCGCCACGGCCAGGCTGAGATTGAACTTTTCCTTCAGAAACGTGGGCATCCACGTGAGGAACACCAGACCCACGGAGTTGGCGCCCAGAAACGCGAACGCCAACAACAGCGCCGAGGGGTTCGACAGCAGGCCACGCAAGTACTCGCCGATGGGAATGGTCGCTTCGACGGGCTTTTGCTCGACGTGACCACTCTCGCGGCGTTCGGCCTCGTCGCGCTCGGGCTCGCGAATGAACGCGGCCAGCACCAGTCCCAGCACCACGCCGGCGATGCCCAGCAAAATGAACGGCGACTGCCAGCCGAAGTGCTGTCCCATCCAACCGGCGAGCGCCCCGCCGCCGATGGTGCCGGCGTAGACGCTCGTTTGATGCAGGCTCATGGCGCGCGAGCGGGTGCGCTTCGAGTGGTAGTCGCTCACCAACGACATGGAAGCCGGGAAGTAGACCGTTTCGCCCAGGCCTTCTGCCCCGCGCACGACAACAAATTGCCAGGCCTGCGAGCAGAGCGCGGTAAAGCCGGTGACGATGCTCCACACGTAGAGGCCGCCGAGGATGACCAACTTGCGCGACGAGCGATCGCTGATTTGTCCGGCAACCGGCGCGGTCAGCGCATACACAAAGGCAAACGCCGAACCGATCAGTCCCAACTGCGCCTTGGAAAAGCCGAACTCCTCTTCCAAGATCGGGAAGACCGAGAAAATGGCCTGCCGATCCGCGTAGTTGAAAAAGCAGATGAACCACAGCATCGCGACCACGGCCCAGGGGTACCAGGAGCCGTGCTTGGCGCCGGGCAGGGGCACCCCTGGCGAGTCTTCGTTGGTGGGCGGACGTTGCATGCGCGCGAGAACATGGCGGTTCGAGAGAGAACGTTGCAGACGGGGCAAGATTAATGGGAATTGTGTCGCGCCGCAAGTAGCGCCGCACTGCGAGCAGCTGCAGGCCGGCGCGTGGCATGCAGCGCAGCGGCTCGCTATGATCAACGCCTGCGTCCATTGGTTCCGAGCCAGCCAGCCTGCTGATCCTGCGCCGCGATGGAAGAACTCGACGATCGCGATACGCTGCCGCCTTCGATGGATCCGCGCACGGACGCGGGAATCGTTGCGCCGCCGACCACCGTGCTGGGCATCCTCGGCCGTCTGGGGCCCGGACTGATTATCGCCGGCAGCATCGTGGGCTCGGGCGAACTCATCGCCACGACCAAGACCGGGGCGCAGGCGGGCATCACGCTGTTGTGGCTGATCATCGTCGGCTGCGTGATCAAGGTGTTTGTGCAGATCGAACTGGGGCGCTACACCATTACCCACGGCGAGACGACGCTGGCGGCGCTCGACCAGGTGCCCGGGCCGCGGCTGCGCGTCAACTGGATCGTCTGGTTCTGGCTGGCAATGATGATCGTAGGCGTCGGCCAGTTGGGCGGCATTGTGGGCGGCGTGGGCCAGGCCATGGCCATTTCGCTGCCCATCTTCGGCGACTACCAGGCCGCCGTCGAGACGCCCTCGCAAAAAGAAATTGAGAGCTTTCTGCGCTGGGACGACGACATTCGCTCTGGCGGCGCCGAGCTGGCCAGGCTGAGCGATGATCGGCAGCGCGCCGTGTTACATGCGCAGCAAGTGCTGGCCGAGCGGCTGCGCGCGCTCGAGCCCGAGCACGGCGACCTGGCTGCGCAGGTGCGCAGCGGCGAAACGCTGGTCGATCCGCAGACGTGGGACGACAAGATTTGGGCCGCGGCGACCACCCTGTTGACGATTGCGCTCTTGTATCGTGGCAAGTACAACGTAGTGCAGAACGTTGCCATCGCGCTGGTCGTGGCCTTCACGTTCATCACCATCGGCAACGTCATCTCGCTGCAGACGACCGACCGGTGGCACATCACGCTGGAAAGTTTGCTCTGGGGGTTATCGTTTCAGCTGCCCGAGGCGCGCGAAGGCATCAATCCGCTGGCCACGGCCTTGGCGGCGTTTGGCATTATCGGCGTCGGTGCGTCCGAGCTGTTTGCGTATCCGTATTGGTGCTTGGAGAAGGGTTACGCCCGGTTCACCGGCCGCCGGACCGACGATCCAAGTTGGGCCGTGCGGGCGCGCGGCTGGCTGCGCGTGATGCACTACGACGCGTTTGTGTCGATGTTGGTCTACACGACCGCGACGTTGGCCTTCTTTCTCACGGGCGTGGCCGTGCTGTATTCCGAAGGGCTCGACCCGGACGGCATGCGCATGGTCAGCACGCTGGCCCGCAGCTACGTGCCGGTGTTTGGCGAGTACGCGCGATGGTTGTTCCTGATTGGCGCATTCGCGGTGCTGTACTCGACTTTTCTCGTGGCTACGGCCGGCAACGCGCGCATGTGGACCGACGGCTGCAAGCTGCTGGGCCTGGTGGATCGACACAGCCAGTCGGCACACGAGCGGACGGTAACGCTCTTTTCGGTCGGCATGCCGATCGTGTGCCTGCTGTTGTTCACCTGGGGCATCAATCCGGTGCGCGCGATTCTGCTGGCGGGGGCGATGCAATCGCTGTTGCTGCCGATCATCGGCGTGGGCGCCTTGTATTTGCGGTATACGCGCACCGACCCGCGGCTCACGCCATCGCCGTGGTGGGACGCGGCGCTGGTGCTGTCGTTCCTGGGGCTGGCGGTCGCCGGTCTGTGGGGCGCATGGCCCGACTTCATCGCGCCGGTCGTCAACGCCGTGCGGTCGGCGACCGGCTAGGGGCTGTTTCAAAACCACGACCATCGTGATTTCCGGGTGCCACCGCTAGCCGGCTAGCAGAGATTCTCTGTGGATTCGACACTGGCGGACAGGCCGCCAGCGGCACCCCAAGACCACCGCCGTGAGGTTTTGAAACCGCATCTCGGGCGTTGGAAGCGCAGCAGGCTCAGCGAGAGCCGCGCTACGGAACAGAACTACTGCGCATTCAGCTGCCCGGACCGACCTGCAGTCCGCGGTTACTGCTTCAGATCGTAGCAGTAGAGCGCGTCTTGTTCGCGAAGATAGAGCTTGCCGCCGGCGATGACGGGATGCGACCAGCTGGGCTGCGAGACGTCAGGGATTTCAAATTTGCCGCGCTCTTCGTAGCCTGAGGGCGTGGCGCCGATGAGCGCCACCACGCCGTTTTGAAACCGCACGTAGAGATTGCCGTCGGCATAGGCCACGGCCGCGGAACCGCTGCCCGGTCCGCGATTCTGCCGCCAGACGGTCTTGCCGGTCTTCCACTCGAGGCATGTGGGTGCGCCGGCGTTGTGGCCATGACCGGCATACAGGTAATCGCCCAAGAGAATCATCCCGCCGTGATGGTTCTGAAACTCTTTGCCGTCGAGAAAGTAGACTTCGTCGGCGTGAATACCGCCGTTGGCGGCGGACAGTTTCAACAAGGCCGCGCCGGTGCCATAGCCCGACGAGCAGAACACATAGTCGTCGTGAATGACGGGCGTGGGGATGCTGGCGGTGCCGTTGGCCACGCGGTTGTAGCCCCAGAGAAACTTGCCGGTTTTGGCGTCGAGACCGACGACACCGCGGCCGACCAGTTGCACGTACTGCCGCACGCCGCCGCCGTTGCCGATGACGATGGACGAATAGGCGGCGCCATCCATGCCCTGGTTCCCCAGCGGCGGCAGCGGAGTGCGCCAAATGTCGGCGCCGGTTTTCTTGTCGAGGGCGACGATGGCCGCATCGGGTCCGCCGGGCGTGCAAATCAGCTTGTTGCCGTCAATCAACGGCGATTCGCAGAAACCCCAATGCGGCACCGGCCCAGCAAAATCATTGTGCAAATGGCGCTGCCACACGATCTTGCCGTTGTTCGCAGCCAGGCAGACGAGATTGCCGTGCGGCCCGATCACGTAGAGAAAATTGCCATCGACCGTGGGTGTGCAGCGCGGACCGCTGTATCCGCCGGGCTCCCACAGCTCGCCGATGCGCGTGCTCCAGAGCTCTTTGCCGTCGGCGCGGCTCAGGGCGATGACAAATTGACCGTCCTTGCGATCGCCCAAGGTGTAGATTCGGTCGCCCACGAGAGACAGGCTTGAGAAGCCGCTGCCCAGGCCGGTCGTCTTCCAGGCCAGCGGCGGGCCGCCTTGGGGCCATTGCGCGAGCAAGCCGGTTTCGCCGGAGATGCCGTCGCGGGTGGGGCCGCGCCATTCGCGCCAATCGGTCGTGGCCGCGCCGGTGACGGCCGGCCGTCGATCAGCCGAAAACGCGGGATAACTGCTGGTCACGGCGGCCAGGCACAGCATTGCGATCGCAAAACGGCACGTCATGCAAGAAGCTCCTCGCGTTGTGGATGAGCTGGTTGATTCGGCGGGCGGGCAGGGGGGATGTTGCGGGCAGTTGCGCGGCGGCGCGCCCGCACGGGCACATTGCGCAGCAAGTCTATCGGGCGCAAGCGCCGGGGGCAAGTTGAAGCGGCGGTGGCGCGTTGCAAAACGGCGCAACATCGAGCTGAACGGCCCGAGCGATTGAGGCCACATGGCTCGAGCCGCAACAGCGCCGAATGCGACCCAAGCCGCTCAGCCCGCGGCATCAGGCGCCGGTTCGGCGACGGCCTCGACACGTAGGGTGCCGGCCGTGAGCGCGGGCATGGATTGCAGGTCGGGCTTGGCGTTGGCGCTCATTTGAGACGCGGGATTCTGCGTGGCAGGAGTGATGGGCGTGTCGATCTCCTTGGGCGCGCGCCAGGCGACCATCACGGCATAGCCATCGGCCTTGTGCACCCAGACCTCAAAGATTCCGGGCATCACTTTCGCCTCGGGCTGACCTTCGACAAAAAAAGGCTGCTCGCCCTCGACGCGCAGTTTTCGCCAGCTGACGGCTTTGTCGTCGGGCGTTTTGGCGTCGACGTTTTCCCAGTCGGCGGGCGTATTTGGAAACTTGGCCTTCAATTGTTCTTCCAATTGCGCGGCGATCTTTTCGGCGTCGCCCTTGGGCACCGCCGCCAGATAGCAGTAGAAGGGAACCTTGCCGCCGGCGGCGTCGGCAACCTTGCCTTCATAACACAACTTCAATCCGGGCAACTTGAGGAACGGCGGCTGGAACCGCTCGGGCTTGATGCGCCCATTGTCGTCCGGATGCCCGCTGTCCGGCTTGTACGATTCTCTGAACGCCATCGGCACGCGAATGGACACGCCGGTCTCGTCGAGCGTGGTCGGTCCCCACAGAATGCGAAAAGGGGCACTCGCGCGCAACTGATCCAAGCGGCGATTGATGAGCGAATCGTACGCGGTGCCGCCGCAGCCGGCGACGACAAGGGCCACGACCGGAGCAAAAACCAGCAGGAAAACTCGCATCGATAACGCGCGAAGCATGGTGCGGAACTTTCGGAAGAACGCCGCGGGATGTGCACGAGCCTGTACTTAACAATTTTCGTTCCCCACGGCGCGCAATGTCAAGCCGCCGCTTCGCAAGTCCGGCCCGCGTGTGAGGCTGGTCTGCCGGTTGCCAGGGGGCCGCGCCGCTGCCCATAATCAGCACTTTGCCGTCCTTCCTCCCGCTGCCTTTGAGCGCCGCGCTTGCGCGGCGACCTGCTGTCGTGATGCACCGCCTGGCTCTTGCTGTTGGATTGGGCTTGCTCGTGGCGGCCCCACTGGGGGCGGCGGACCAGCGTGACGCGAAGGAACGGATTCCGCACGCGCAAGACAAACCGCCCGGCCCCGCGCTGTCACCGGACGAGGCGATGGCCAAGATGACGGTGCCGGACGGATTTCGCGTGGAGCTGGTGGCCAGTGAGCCGGATATCGTGAACCCGGTGGCCATGACCTTTGACGAGCGCGGTCGCATTTGGATTACGGAGAGCTTGGAGTATCCGCGCCTGGATGCGGGCCCGGGACGCGACCGCATTAAGGTATTGGAAGACACCGACCACGACGGCCGCGCCGACCGTTTTTCGATTTTTGCCGAAGGGCTCAACATTCCCTCGGGAATCGCCGTGGGTTATGGCGGCGTGTGGGTCGCCAACTCGCCGGACATTCTGTTCCTGCAAGATACCGACGGTGACGGCAGGGCCGACAAACAGGAAGTGGTGGTGACCGGGTTCGGGCGGGACGACACGCACGAGTTGCCCAATTCGCTCACCTGGGGTCCCGACGGGTGGCTGTACGGTCTCAACGGCGTGTTCAATCCGAGCGTCGTCGAGCAAGCGGGCAAGAAGCACGCGTTCACTTGCGCGCTGTTTCGCATCCACCCACGGACGCGCGCGTTTCAATTGTTCGCCGAAGGGACCAGCAACCCGTGGGGTGTGGCCTGGGACAGCGAAGGCAGCGCGTTTGTGAGCGCCTGCGTGATCGATCATTTGTGGCACCTGACGGAGACCGGCTACTACATTCGGCAGGGCGGACCGTATCCGCCGTTCGTCAAGCCGATGCGATCGATCGTCGAGCACAAACACCAAAAGGCCGCCTATTGCGGCATTCATTATTTCGACAGTGACGCCTATCCGGCCGAGTATCGCGGTCGGCTGTACATGGGCAACATTCACGGCAACGGCGTGAACGTGGACGTGCTGACGCGGAACGGCTCGACCTATCAGGGCACGGCCGCGCCCGATTTCTTATCGGCCAACGACGCCTGGTTCATGCCCGTGGTGCAGAAGACCGGGCCCGACGGCTGCCTGTGCGTGCTGGATTGGTATGATCGGTACCACTGCTATCAAGATGCGCGGCGCGATCCGCAGGGAATCGATCGGCTGAAGGGGCGGCTGTACCGCATTCGCTATCAAGATTCACCGCGGGCGGGCGCGTTCAATCTGGCGACCGAGACGGACGCTGAGCTGATTGAGCGGCTGCGCAGCCCAAATGTTTTCTATCGAGACATCGCACAGCGGCTGCTCGCGGAGCGGAACGATCCGCAAACGCGTCCGCGGCTCGAACGCCTGGCGGCCGACCGAGACGCCGACCGCAAGGCGCGGATGCACGCGTTGTGGGCTCTCGTGGGCGGCGGCCCTTTGTCACCGGAGTTTCATCGCGCCCTGCTGGCGGACGAAGATCCGGGCTTTCGCGCGTGGGGCGTGCGCGCCGCGGGCAATTACGCCACGGCCGACGGCGCCTTGCAGCAGAAGCTGGTGGCGATGGCGAGCGATGCCTCGGCCGACGTGCGCGTGCAAGTGGCGGTCGCCGCGCGGAAATTGCCGGGCGTTGACTCCTTGGCCGTGCTTTTGGATGTGCTGTCGGCCAGCGCCGACGATCCGTTGATCCCGCACATTGTCTGGCAAAATCTGCATCCCTTGTTGGAAATGGAGGGCGAGCGGTTCTTCGCGCTGGCCGACCAGCATAAATTGTCGACGTTTGCCGCGGGCTCCCAGATTTTGGACCAGGCGGTGGAACGGGTGATTCGCGGGCGCGACGTGAAGCCCATTTTGGCGCTGATCGACTTTTTGCGGCAGCGCGAAGAAGACCAGCTGCCTACGCTGTCGAAATGCTTGACCAGCCTGGCCGTGAAGTTGCGGAATCATGAAGTTTCCGCGGCGGAGCTGGCGGCGTTTCGCGCGCGACTGGAGCCCATCGTCGAGAAGCATCTGGCCACGGAATCGCGCGGCACGCCGTTGCACGACGATTGCGCAATCTTGGCGACTTCCTGGCGCGACCCGCGGGCAGTGGAAAACGTGCGGGCCATGCTGTCGTCGGCGAGTACGCGTCCCGGACGGCGGACGCAAGCCTTGCACGCGCTGGTGGCGGCACGCGACGAGAATTTGCGCCAAATGATCGAGCCGATGTTCGCCGATGCGCAAGCGCATCCGGTGGCGCTGCGCCGCGCGGCAATTGAGGCCCTGGGCCATCTCGATGCCGCGTGGGTGGCCGAGATCGTGCTGGCGAACTATCCGCAGCTCGAGCCGGAATTGCGACCGGTGGCGGTGGAGCTGCTATGCGAGCGGCGCGGTTGGGCGGAGCAACTGCTCGACGCCATCGGCCGGGGAGATCTGCCCGCGTCGGTCTTGAACGGCAACCAGGTGCGGCAACTGATGATCGAGGCCGACCCGGCATTTGCCGAGAAGGTGAAAGCACGCTGGGGCTCGGTGCGCAACGATCGGGATCCGAAACGCGAGCAAGTGGTCGCCGCGATGCGCTCTTTCGTACGCAAAACGCCGGGTGACGCCGTCGCAGGCCAGGCGGTGTTCGAGCGCGTGTGCGGCCAGTGCCACAAGCTGCACGGAAAAGGGCAGGATGTGGGGCCCGACATTACGTTGAATGGTCGCAACTCGTTTGAGCAACTGCTGTCGAACGTGTTCGATCCCAGCCTGGTCATCGGCGCCGCGTATCAGGCGCGCACGGTGCTCACGGCCGATGGCCGCGTGCTGACGGGCCTGGTGGCGGAGGAGAGCGCCGAGCACCTCGTGCTCAAGATGCAGGGCGGAAAACTGGAGACGATTGCCCGGGCCGACGTCGAGGAGATGAAGACGAGTTCGCTGTCGCTGATGCCGGAGGACCTGGAGCAACAGCTCAAGCCGCAGGAGCTGGCGGATCTGTTCGCGCTACTGACGCTGGACAAACCGCCGTCGAATCCTGCAGCACGGCGCCTGCCGGGTGCGGAGCCGATCGTGCCGCGCGCGGCGAGCGACCCTGCGGCGTGTAACGAGATCGTGGGTTATGTCGCCCCAGGTTTCGTGCTGGCGGAGAATTCGCCGCCGGAGGCCGCGCTGCTGGCGGAGTATGCCGGGCGGGACGGAGCGGTGCGTACCGGCGCCGGTTGTGTGCTGGAGCGGACGATCGACTTGCGGTCGGGGAAACGCGCGCGGCTGATTGCGCAAGTCTCGCACGAGGACCAAGGCAGCTGGCAACTGGTCGTCGACGTCAACGGTGCGCCCGTGCATAGCGAACAAATCGGCAATAAAACGGCTGCCGCGGCGTGGCGGACGATTTCGATCGACTTGACGAACGTCGACCATGCGCAGCTCGGTACCGGCGCGCTACGAGTGCGCGTGACGCAGCAGCCGGTCGATGGACAGCCGCAGGCCGCATATTGGGGACAGCTCGAAATCGTGACGGAATGATGGCGCGTCGGGCGGCGCGGACTGAGCCGCGCACATGGGTCGGTCACGCCACCAGGCAGCGGGCGGCACGCGCGAAACGACAACTGTGAACTAGCACCGGGAGAGTCTCTCAATGGCGGAGTATCGGTTACCCACGCTGACAAAGCCGAACAAGGTGAAGAAGAACCAGGTGCTGCTGGTTGCCAGCGGCGACTTGCGGCTCTCGGCCAACAAGAACTGCTGGCCCGCCCAGTTGGAGATGGAGCAGGCGCTGGCGAAGGCCGTAAGCGCGGCGGGCTACGAGCTGGTGCGCGCGCATCCGTACAAATCCGACGAAGCGCACGGTTTCATCGCCTCGCAGGCGGAAGGCATGCGGGTGTTTGCCGATATCGATCCCAAGGCGAAGCTCATCGTGGCAGAAGCCGTTTGGCAATACTCGCACCACGTGCTGGCCGGCCTGCTGTCACACGCCGGACCAATCCTCACCGTGGCCAACTGGTCGGGCACGTGGCCGGGGCTGGTGGGCATGCTGAATTTGAATGGTTCGCTCACCAAGGCGGGACGCAAGTACTCGACCTTGTGGAGCCAGGACTTTACCGATCAATTCTTCACGCGCAACTTGGAGCGCTGGCTCGGCAAAGGCTCGATCAAACACAAGAGCCCGCACGTCAAGCGGCTGGGCCGAGTCAAGCTCCCCGGCAAGGAGCGACGACTAGGCGCCGCTCTGGCGGAGCAATTGCAACGCGAGAAAGCGATTCTGGGCGTGTTTGACGAGGGATGCATGGGCATGTTCAACGCCATCATTCCCGATCATCTGCTCCATCCCACGGGCGTATTCAAGGAGCGGCTTAGCCAGTCGGCGTTGTACTACGAAACGCTGCAGACCAAGGACGCGGAAGCGCAAGCCGTGCGCGACTGGATGGAATCGCACGGCATGAAGTTTGTCACCGGCCGCAACCACGCAACCGAGCTGACGGACGAACAGATTCACAAGCAGTGCCAGATGTACGTGGCCGCGGTGCGGCTGGCGGACGACTTTGGTTGTCACGCAATCGGCATTCAATATCAGCAGGGGCTGAAGGATCTCTTGCCCGCCAGCGACCTGGTGGAAGGCACCTTGAACAATGCCGATCGCCCACCGGTCACCAGCCGCGACGGCCGGCGGGTGCTGTTCGACGGCGAACCGGTGGTGCATTTCAACGAAGTGGACGAGTGCGCGGGTCTCGACGGGCTGCTGACGTATCGCGTACACAAAGCGATGGATCAGCCGGTGGAGAACACGTTGCACGATGTGCGCTGGGGCGATTGGGACCAGAGCGGCACCGTGACCGACTATGTATGGGTGTTGTTGATTAGCGGTTCGGCTCCGCCGGCACACTTTGTCGACGGCTGGAAGGGAGCTTCCAGCGAACGCCAACCGCCGATGTACTTTCCGGCCGGCGGCGGCACGTTGAAGGGCATTTCCAAACCGGGCGAAATCGTCTGGTCGCGGATCTACGTGGAGAATGACCGGCTGTGCATGGACCTCGGACGGGCAGGCGTGGTTGAGCTACCACGCGAAGAGACCGAGCGCCGTTGGCAGGCCACGACGCCGCAGTGGCCGATCATGCACGCGGTCACCTATGGCGTATCGCGCGACGAGTTGATGGGCCGCCACAAGGCCAACCACATTCAAGTGGCCTACGCCAACAGTGCCGACGAAGCCGATCGGGCGATGCTGGCCAAGGCCGCGATGGCCGACGAACTAGGACTCGACGTGTTTGTGTGCGGCACGCGGAAGAGCGGCAAGGCGTGGTGAGCAGACCGGCCTTGATGCCCAGGTTGTCTGCGACATCGTGGCCGCGTCGACCTACTGGCCCGGGTAAGTGCGGCGGCTGCTGCCCGGCTGAGCGGACTGCGGCGGCGCTGTGACCGGCGGGTAGTAGCCTGGCGCGGGTTGCGCGGCAGGCGGCCGATACTGCGGCGCCGCGCCTTGCGCCGTGGAGCCCGGCGTATACGGAACCGGCGGCGTACGGCTGGCCATCAGGGCCGCGGGCTGACCGTTCGCAATCGGCGGATAGGGTGCGGCCGGGCGCGAAAGTTGCGCCACCCAATGCTGCGCTTCGGCGAACGTGGGGTCAATCTGCGCGGCTTGCTGAAAGTGTTGTAGCGCCGTCGCCTTGTCCCCCTTTTGCATCAGGAGATAGGCCAGGTTGTAATGGCCGACGGGCTCGCCGTTGGCTTCGATCAAGTGCGTCAAGGCCGCGGCCGTATTGCCCTGGTCGACGAGGACCGCGGCCAGGTTGGCGCGATAGAGCTTCTTGTCCGGCTCCAAGTCGACGGCCGTACCGAGAGCCTTGGCGGCCTCCGGCAATTTGCTGTGACGATGGTAGCACAGGCCCATGTCGTTGTGCACGCTGGCATCTTTGCCGTGCTTTTTGAGGGCCTTGTTGTAGTAGCGCATCGCGGCCTGGAAGTTCCGCTGACGGTCTTCGAGATGGGCGTACGCCAAGAGGGCGCCCAAATGATTAGGGTCGAGCGAGAGCGCCTTGCGAAGCTGCACTTCGGCTTCCGCGACGTTGCCCTGGCTCTCCTGCATCTCGGCCAGCGCGACGTAAACGCCAGGGCCGGGCTTCTTGTCAGGCTGCAGTTCGGCCTCCATGGCCGGATCGGGCTTGGGCTTGACCAACGCCGCGATCTTGCTGGTGCCGCTCTTAAAGCCGGCGCCCATCTTCTGGGTCCACGTCTGTTCGCGGAACGTGGATGGCAGTCCGTCGGCTGCACAGGGAGAGGTTTGCCAGCTCGCCACGATAGTCGCGGCGATGCAGATCGTCAATTTCGCGCGCACGGCATTTCCCCACATCACGTGTTACCTGGTTCGATCCTTCGATGCCAAGTGCGGTCAGACGACGCAGGGTCGGCGTGACTGCCGCATCACGATGATCACGTGCGGGTAGCGATCAATCGACAGTTCCAACGAGCTTGCTTGCTGAGCCGAGTCCCTGGCTCACCACGAGTTGCTGCTGCTGCTTCCGTTCGGGTCGCCGCCGCCCTGCATGCTCTGCAGCCGCGGGTCGGGACGCGTGGCGTTGAAGCGCCGCGCGACCGCATCGGTGTCGTCGGCCGGCCAGCCGTCGTTCGGCAGGTCGGACTCCTGGACGTCGGGCACATAACCGGCGGGGACAATGCGTATCGCCGCGTTATGAACCAGATTGATGCGCGAGGCCGTCTCTTCAGGCGTCAGGCCGCGCTGCACGAAGATCGTGCGGCGCGAGGGCGGCATTTGGGTCAGGATGTAGCGCAGCTTGTCTTCGCCGGCCACATTCAACTGGGTGTCGGTATCATTGAAGTGATAGTCCGACATCAGGTTCTGGCGCCGCCAGCCGTTGGCCACCATTTGACCAAAGGGGGCGATCGTCGCTTTGCGGTCCGCCCAAATGAACGGTTCGGGCCAGTACTGATTCCGCTTATATTCGCGGCAGAACCGGTCCCAGAAATCGCCCGCATAAACGGGCTGAACGGACAAGAATGCCGTCCAGGCAAACAATAGTGGTATCCCCCAACGCATCTCTCCCTCCCGTGGATTGCCGTTGGCGTGCGCGCGGGTGCGACACCTCAGTGTGTCGCCGCAACTATGTTTATCGACCTGATAGCAGCCGGAACTGTGGTCCTAGTGACCAATTTGGCCGGATTTGCCGGCCCCCCCTACTTACCCCCGCTCATCATCGGGAACATCTCGTTCACGATGGTGATAGCAGCCGGGCCCACCAGCACCACAAAGATGCCGGGGAAGATGAACAACACCAGGGGAAAGATCAGTTTCACGGCCGTCTTGGCGGCCTTCTCTTCCGCCAGCTGGCGGCGGCGGGTGCGCATCGAGTCGCTTTGCACGCGCAAGGCCTGCGCGATGCTCGAGCCAAACTTGTCGGCCTGAATGAGGATGGCGGCCAGGCTGCGCAGGTCGTCGACGCCGGTCCGGTTGCCGAGGTCTTGCAGCACTTCATTGCGGGCGCGGCCCATCTGCAAGTGCAAATTGCAGAGGCTGAATTCGTCGGCGAGGAGGCGGCAGGACTTCTTCATCTCCTCGCTGACTTTGCGCATGGCCTGATCGAGACCGAGACCGGCCTCGACGCAGACGACCAACAGGTCGAGCACGTCGGGTAGCCCCAGGAAGATCGCGTCTTTGCGATGCTTGCCCAACAGCCACACGACCAGGTCCGGCAGATAGAACATAAAGGCGCTGACGCAGACGCTGGTAATCAACGCCTTCTGGCTGAAGCTGGAAGTCAACAGCGTGGTGCCACCGCTCAGCGTGACGCCGACGAGCAGACCGATGAACTTGAGCGCCAGAAAGATGCTGGAGTTGTTCTCGCCGCGAAATCCGGCAATGCTCAAGCGGAGCTTGAGCTTGGATGCCTCGGCATCGCTTTTGGGTTGCAGGGGCCGAGCCATAGGCGCCGCTTTAGCCAACATCTTGTTGACCGTGGCCGACTTCTTGACCGGCGAGGCGTCATCGCGGCCCCGGCGCAGCGCCGGGTTGCGCAGTTCGTCAAGGCGCTCTTGCGCGCGCGGCTTGCGCGCGCCCAACGCCTCGAGAATCAGCCACGCCCCCACGGCGAACAAGCCGAAGATGGCGAACGGCACCAGCTTGGAGAACGCGATCGCAGCCACGAGGAACATGTGACTATACCTTGATGCTGATGATCTTTTTGATCACGACGGCGCCGATCAACTGCAGGATGATCGCCACGGCGAGCATCTGGCGGCCCATCGGATCAGTAAATAGCGGCATGACGTAGTCGGGATTCAAGCGATACACCGCCAGAAACAATACGGGCGGCAACGCCAAGAGCACGATGCCCGACAAGCGGCCTTCGCCCGTCAGGGCCTGCACTTGACCCCAAATCTTGAACCGTTCGCGAATCAAGTAACCGATCTTGTCGAGAATTTCCGCGAGGTCACCGCCCGTTTGCCGTTGCAGCACGACAGCCGTGGCAAAAAAGCGGAGATCCAAGTTGGGAACGCGTTCGGTCAGGTTATCGAGCGCTTGTTCCAGGGCCACGCCGAGGTTCTGTTCTTCGAAGACACGTTGGAATTCCTTGGCTACCGGTTCGCGCATTTCCTCGGCCACCAGGTTAAAGCCCGAGGCAAGGCTGTGCCCGGCGCGCAGCGCGCGAGAAACAAGCTCGAGCGCTTCGGGCAGCTGGCTGGCAAACTTGCGCAAGCGCCGGCGCCGGCGCAGCAGCAGCCAGCCGAGCGGCAACACCGCGAGAATGATGCCCATCGGTAGTACGATGCTGGGATGCAGGCCAGCGAACACGGGAATGAACATGCCCACCAAGGCCATGACCCCGGAAATGGTGAAGAACTGGCCGGGCGACATAGTCGTGTCGGCCTGCTCCATCAGCAGATTGAGGTTGCCCATCTTGGCGAGGTTCGTCCAGATGGCTCGCTGGCTGGACTCCAGTGGGTGCGCGAGAACGCTGCCCTTGAGCAACGTCTCCTTGGCCTGGCGTCCGCTGGTCGTGCCGGTGAGAACGGCGAGGCGGTCTTCGACTTCCGACTCCCGAGTACCGCCCAGCAGCAAACCGGCGCCGGCGACCAACGCGGCAACCGCAACAAAGACGACAACGGGAAGAATGATTTCAATCATGGGAGAACCACGTTAGTTATTTCGGACGTTGGACACGCCGACGCAGGGTGCCGCACCTCGGCGGCGATCAATCCTCCAGCATGACGCGCTGACGGAAGGCGCTCGACGGCAGTCGCACGCCGGCGGCCTCCAGGCGGTCCATGAAGTTCGGTCGCACGCCGGTTGCCTCAAAGTGGCCGAAGGCGCGCCCGTTTTCGTCGATGCCTTCCTTGGTGTAGTGATAAATGTCTTGCATCACGATCGTGTCCTGCTCCATGCCCAGGACCTCGGTGATGTGAGTGATTTTGCGCGGTCCACCCTGCAGACGAGTGGCCTGCACGATCAAGTCGACGGCACTGGCGATCTGCTGGCGCAGCGCCTTGAGCGGCAACTCGAAGCCGGCCATCGTGATCATCGTTTCCATACGAGCCACGGCGTCGCGCGGCGTATTGGCGTGGATGGTGGTCAACGATCCTTCGTGACCGGTGTTCATGGCCTGCAACATATCCAGCGTTTCGGCACCGCGGCACTCGCCGATGATGATGCGTTCGGGCCGCATACGCAGGGCGTTTTTCACCAGGTCCGTGGCCGTGATGGCGCCTTTGCCTTCGATATTCGGCGGGCGCGTTTCCAACCGCACGACGTGGTCCTGCTGGAGCTGCAATTCGGCCGCGTCTTCGATGGTCACAATCCGGTCGGCGTTCGAAATAAAGCTCGACAACGTGTTGAGCAGGGTCGTCTTACCGGAGCCGGTACCGCCGGAGATCACGATGTTCAGTCGCGCCTTGATGGCGCCTTCGAGCAGCATCACCATTTCCGGCGTGAAGGCCTTGTAATTCAACAGGTCTTCCAGCTTGAGCGGATTGGCGCCGAAGCGACGAATGGAAACGCAGGCACCATCCAACGCCAACGGCGGAATGATGGCGTTCACACGAGAGCCGTCCTGCAAGCGCGCGTCGACCATGGGACAGACTTCGTCCACGCGGCGGCCGACCTTGGACACGATCCGGTCGATGATCTGCATCAGATGGTTGTTGTCGCGGAACGTGACGGTGGTCTTTTCCATCTTGCCGCGACGTTCGACATAGATGCTTTTGGGGCCGTTGATCAAGATATCGTTGATCGTCGCGTCCTTGAGGAGCAGCTCGAGCGGGCCCAGACCGAAGGTCTCATCGAGCACCTCTTCCACGAGCCGTTCGCGCTCGCTGCGATTGAGCAGCGTGTCTTCGCTGTCGCACAGGTGTTCGACGACCAGACGGATCTCGCGCCGCAGAATGTCGCCTTCGAGCTCGCCCACGCGCGTCAGGTCGAGCTTGTCGACCAGTTTGCCGTGGATGCGGCGCTTGAGGTTCTCGAATTCAAGGGCCTTGGTATCTTCCGTGCCGCGGATGGTTGCCGTCTTCATGTTCGTTCCTGGGTAATCCTGTTAAGCGATCCGGTCGATGGGCCGACGGTTGGGCGCCGGGTCTGTTTTTGGGCGTGGCTGCCTGCGCAGCCGATGGCGTGTCAATTTTGGAGTGAAACTTCCCGCCTCGCCGGTGTTGGTCGTCGTAACCCCGTACGGACGAACCGGCGAATTGCGGGAAATTCTGCCCGAAGAAATATAGCTTGCTCCGGCGACGCAACCTGCGAAGGCTGGTGCGCGACCTGTGAGGCGAGATCCGGCGCGAAACACGCCGAACGTGACGGTCGTGCGGCCTGTAAGGCGAACGGGAAGCTTGTCAGAGGGCGAAGACCGGCCGGCGGCGAGATCCCGCCGTGGGGTTACTTGCCCAGCGCCGCGCGGACACGCTGCGGCCAGAGGTTCAAGAACTTTTGCATGGCGGCGCTCTTAGTCGAAACGCCGGCTTCCGCGGCAGAGCGGTCGCCGTCGCCACACAGCGCGTCGGCCAGCGCCACAATCGACTGCGTGATCGCCGCCTTGGGCGCCTGCTCAATGAGTGGCACGCCGTTGTTGCGCACGTCGACCATCACGCGATAGTCGTTCGGCAGCTGCCAGTAAATGTCACGGCCCAAGGTCTCTTGCGCCTTCTTGATGCCGATGTGGTTATCCAGACCGACGCGGTTGACGACGATCTTGATCTTTTCCTTGATGTCGTCCATCTGCCCGAACGACATCATCAACCGCACCACGTTGCGCAAGCAGGGCAGATCGAGCTGCGTAACCAGCAGGATGTGGTTGGCCATTTCCAGAGCCACCATGTCCGTGGGCGTGTAGCTCTTCGAGGTATCGATAATCAAATGCGTGAACGTGGCCTTCAGCAAGCCGATGACGCGCCGCAGATCGTCGGGCGTTATCAGGCTCATATCTTCCAGCTGCACGGGCCGGGGCAGCAGGTACAGGCCTGAGGCGTGCTTGGTGAGCGAACGCTTGAGCAATGTGAAATCGAGCCGCGTGACGTTCTGAGCGACGTCGACCAACGTGTAGTCGGGAATCGTGTCGAGAAACACGTCGGCGTCGCCGAGGCACAGGTCGATGTCCACCAGCGCCACGGAATACTGCGGGTTGGCGGCCAGCACGCAGCCCAAATTCACGGCCAGGCTGGTGGAGCCCACGCCGCCCGTTGCGCCCGCGACGGCGATGACCGTGCTGGAGCGGTTCTTGCTGTCGCCGCGTCCGAAGCGCTGATTGCTAATGCGCTCCAGCGCCGAAACCAGGTCCTCGATGCGCACCGGCTGCGGCAAGAACTCTTTCACGCCGGCTCGCATGGCCCGCAGAATGAGGTTACCGTCAGTGGACGAGCTGATGACGACAATGCTGCACTCCGGCGATTGAGCGTGCAGTTGCTCGACCAGCAGCAGCGCTTTTTCCGGGTTGTGGTTGAGCGATACGATGCCGACGTCGGGATGCGTTTGGGCAATGACGTCGCAAAAGAATTCGTAGCGCGAGCACTCGGCCTCGAGCCACACCATGTCCATGCCCAACAGCGTCGACTTGAGCGCGTCGCGCGAGGCATCGACCGGGTCCACGATGGCCAATCGGAGCACATTACTCATGATTCGTTGCTCGTCGACGTAAGTGCCGTGCGGCAAACAGAGTCCTGCTGCGGCGCCGGCAATTGCCGGCAGTCGCCGCGAGGATCACCCTGCTCGCTCTTACTCTTACTTTCTTACGTCATAACCGCGGGGTCCAATGAATCCGGGCTCATTGGATTGCGCTTTTGGCGCGGCGGTCGATTTCGGCTTTTGTGGCGTGGATGGATTGTAGGAGTTGCTCTGTGCGGACGCCTGCACCGTGCGGCGCGAGCTGGCTTGCGACACGCGCGGCACGGCCTCGGTGCGCGGTTTGGGGCTGGCGGCCACATTGTCCGCACGACCGCTCGCGGGCTTCCGCGCCGACGGGCCCGGCGCGTCGGCCGGCTCTGGATCCGGTACCAGCTGGTCGCCGGGCCGGAGCTGATCGCCGGGCATGATCTGTTCCGGCGACATGCCTTCCATCGGTCCGTGAGCACCGGGGCCAACGGCGGCCGGACCGTTATTCGGCATTTTCACCGGCACTTCCATATAGCCCTTCCAGTACATGCCGCAGTCATCCGGGCTCATCGAGGTCATGCCCGGGCCGCACGGCGGCACCTGTTCCGGATCAAGACCTTCAACCAGTTCGGGACGAACCATGATGAGCAATTCGACTTCGTTGATACGGTTGGACTTACGGCAGAAGGCGGCGCCGATGAACGGGATGTCCATCAGGTACGGAATGCCGCGCTTGACCATCGTCGTGCGCTGTTGCAGCAAGCCGGCGATGGCCAACGTCTGGCCGAACTTCAATTCCACGCCCGTGTCCACTTCGCGCAGACGGAAGCCGGGCACGATGGTGCCGGCAATCGAGACACCCAAGGTCGGATCGATTTCGCTCACGCGCGGGCGAACTTCCAATCGCACTCCGCCGTTGCCCAAGACGATGGGCACAAAGTCGATCTGCGTACCGAAGTCGCGGAAGTTCACCGCGATGTTGCCGAAGCCGGTGGGCATCGGATAGGGCATCTGACCGCCGACCAGGTAGCTGGCGGGCCGACCGCTGACGGTGACCAGGTTCGGCTCGGCCAACACCTTGAGCAAGTCGTTCTGCTTCAAGGCGTCGACGAAGCCCACAAAGCCTTCGGGGTTGCTGACGACGCCGAACTGGAACGTTTCGCCGCCGGAGGTCGTCATGACGCCGGCCGTGCGGAACACGCTGGCAACCGGGTTGCCTTTGGTGATGATACCGCTGGCGGTGGAGCCGACGAAGTCGCCGCCGGCGGAGAAGTTCATCCAGTCGAAGCCCAGCTGCTTCAAGCTCGAGCGTGAGACTTCCATGACCTTGACGTGCAGCAGCACCTGCTGCGAGCCGCCCACGATCATGTTGTTAAGCACTTTGGGGAAGTAGTCTTCGGCGATGCGGACGATACGATTGACGTTGTCGGCCCGATCGACGTAGCCCGACATGATCAAGGTCGAGGCGGACGTCGTGTCGAGCTTGATCGCGGCGGAGGGGAACTGCGAGCGCAACAGCAGCTCGAGCTCGCGCACATCGCCGCCGATGATGACGTCGACGGTGTGGATTTCACCCTTGTCGTCCCACAGGTTGACGGTGGTGATACCCGCTTTTTTGGCGTGGAGCTGCACTTCGTTCTGCGAGAGAACGGTGAAGTCCAGCAACTCCGGGTTGGCGACCTGCGCCTTGGGGATGGTGCCGTCCATGGTCAGAATGCGGCTGGAATTGACGGTCAACTCGACCGTCGTATTCGCCGCCTGGATCTTCTGAACGACGGCGTCGGGCGCAGCATTTTGTGCCAGCGCCGGCAGCCCGATGGAGGTCGTCAGTACGAGACTGGCCACGCAGTGGCCGAGGAACCGCCGTGCTCTGGGAACCATCCTTGACATCCTTGTATAACCGCGTCGCTTAAATCCGTAAGCCGCTTCCCGCGAGCGCGCGAGCTGCGCGGGATCGAGACGGTTGCGTATCATCCGTGACGCCGACCCACCATGGTCGACGTTTCATGCTGCATTCAGTTCGTATTGTCCTTATCGTTGTCCGTGCCGTTCTTTTCGCCGGGCGGGTCTTCGATGAACTCGCCGGACTTGTCTGGCGTATCTTTATCTGCCGCGCCGGCGTCGTCCGGATTGGCCGGCACGTTAGGTTCCGGCGGAGCAGGCGTCGGGGCGGGTTGGCCACCAGTCAACTGTGAGCTCGGTCCCATGGCAGGCGAGAAATTGTCGTTCTGCATCGGGTTGATCGGCAGTCCGCCGTCCGACGGGAAATCAACCTGCATCAGCTCCGAGCCGTACATCACAATCATCTTGCCGCGCGGGCCCATGGGCTGCGGCAGACCAGGAACCGGCGGCGGCGTGACCTGCTGTTGTCCCTTTTGGCCACTCAGCCAGGCGGTCAGGTCGTTGTGTTCTTTGTCGCTGCTCTCGGCGGTCTTTTCGCCGTCTTCAGCCTTGCGGTCCGCGGGCTCGTCGGGACCAAAGATGTCCGCGATCGTGGCGCCGTCGGAGGTGTAGTGCGTGTCGTCTTCCGGGTTGCGAAGCACCAGCCGCGTGGAGCCGCTCATTTCCGTGGCGGCGTGCAGGATCTCGGCCTGCCGCGGCGTCACCAAGAGCGAAATCGTCTTTGCCGTCATGGGCTCGGTCTGGTCATCCTTGCTCTTCGTGAATTCGGTTTCGGTCTGGGTGTCGACGGCGAACACCTTGATGTCTTGCAGCACGATCTTCGAGGCCGTGGCTTGCATGTCGTTGCCGCCGGTGCTGCGGAACACGAGCACGTCCACGCGGTCGCCGGGCAGGATCAGGTTGTTGCTGCCGGTGGTGCCGTCTACACGCACGTGCGCCACGCGATAGCCCGGCGGAATGTCTTTCGCCGCGCCCACCGATTCATTCGGACCCAACAGCTTGGACGACAAGATGGGCTCGCCGGCGTAAATCTTCACGCGTGAGCGCTTGCCTTCCACGTCTTCCAGCTGCGTCAGCGCGCCGGCCGGAACGATGTTCTTGGGCCATTCTTCGAGCTTGATGTTTTGGGCCGTCAACTCGTCGTTGGCGTTGACATCGGCCAGAGCCACGAAGACGGGCTGGCGATCGCCGAGGTCGGCGCCGCGATTACGCGCGTCCATCAGTTGGCTGATTCCGATCGAGGCAACCAGGCCGCAGCCCAGCGCCAGCGCTAACAGCAAAATCGATTTCGAGCGCATTGACCTCTCCCGCACTTACCGGCCCTGGGGCCGGCACTTTCCCCCGCCGACCTGGTCTCCCGCGTAGGCGGCGACTGCTATCGCGGCCTCATTCCAGGTCGTCTCATGTAAAGAGATTGGCGTCCGCAGGTAGCAAACTTGATAAAAAAGGACCAAAAAGGCCGTCGCGCGCAACGGCGTCGCGCATCGCGGTTTATCTCCTGCCACCAGGCCGCGTAAACTTGTGACAGCACGCACCTGACTTAGCGTCATGCTATCGCTCGGCTTACACCGCGCGCCGTAGCGCGCAAAGTGCCTCCGCAGGGCAAGCGCGGCGCGCCTTTCAAGCGGCCCGCGGGGCACCCTGCGTTCACTCTTGGTCGCGGCCGAACAACTCCTGAAAGCGGTGAGCTTTTCCAGCGCGCTCGTTCTTAAGCGATCGGCTGGGTTTATCTAGTTCACGCCGGCACGCGCCCGGACGATTAGGGCAGCATGCCGCTGTAGGCAAAGTAGGCAATCGTTCCGATGGCGATCGGAATGCCATAGGGCAATAGCAGCATCGAACTTTTGCGCTGCGCCGCGATCTCAGAGAGCTTCTCGGGATCGCGGATGGTGAGTATTTCGTTCCAGATCGAAAGCATCTGGTAGTAGTGCTTCTGCCAGGTGCGCCGGAACAGCACCATGGCGACAGCAATGATGCCGCCGACAATCGCGGAAACGCAAAACGCATAGAGCGTAATCGTTCCGCCGACCCAGGCGCCCACGCCGGCGAGCAGCTTCACGTCGCCCGCGCCCATGCCACCCACGGCATAGAGGGGCAGCAGCAGCGCCAGTCCCACGGCGGTGCCGACCAGGCTCCAGGCCAGGCCTTCCCAGCCGAACGAAACCGTGCTGAAGACCCAGCCGCTGATGATCATGGGAAACGTCAGCCAATTGGGGACCTTGAGCTTATAGCCGTCGATGAGCGCCGCCACGATCAGCGTGATGGTGACGAGCCACTCGGGCCAGTGCTGTGTTATGGCGTTGCCGAAGATTGCCGAGTCGATCATTCCAGAATCCTTTGGACGTTGTCAGAGGGGTTTAGGTGGCGGCTGCCGATTGCAGAGGGCCGCACGGACCGCCAGTTTGATTGCGTTCGGTAGCGCGCCGCGGTGCGGCGCCAACAAAAATTGCTCAGCGCACAAGCGCGGGTGCTACGGCCTCACCAACAGGCAGCCCAGCAAGGCCGCCAGCATCGTGAAGAAGTAGCACACCAGCTCGACGGCTCCGAGGAGCATTTCAGCAGGTAGAGTCGGATGCATAACGCACTCTCAAAGTCACGCCTGCGCGCAATAGACGCGTGGATTCAGTGACGGTACACGTTGTCCCGCCAGAAAAACCTAGCATGCCGATTGTCTCGGTGCGGCAAACTGGGGAAAAAAGCGGCCGATATGCCGACCGCCAGCCGTCGCTCGGATGTCGCAGCGTTACCGATCAAACCGGCAAGCGCAACAAAAACCCCTCGGCCCGCACAAACGGGCCAAGGGGTTTGGTGACTTACAGAACAAGTCAGGCGACGAATCGCCCGCTTGCAGCATCCGTACGGATGCGTTAGCTGCCGAGCGAGTTACCGACGTTCGTGAACGTGGTATTGGCTCGGGTACCGATGGTGCTGATGGCCGCCAAGCAGACGATGATAATCAGCGCCAACATCACTGCGTATTCCACCGCGGTCGGCCCATCTTCCGAGATGAGGAAACGTTGCATCTTCTTAGCGAAATTCTTCATGGAATCCTCCGGTCGTGCGACGGTCCGCGGCCCGGAAAGTTCAGGTACGCGGAACACGAAAAGGGTTTTAGGGGGGCTTTCTTCATCACGGCGCCGGCCTGGTGGCCGATGCTCGCCTGCATTGGTGGTGTCCAAAGCCCCGGAATTCGAAATCTGCTTTACGTCACCGGCTTCCTGGGGAACGCGTCCCCGCGGCAGCTTAGGCGCCGCAGCGCTTTCGCGCCGCGGTGCCGGCTGAGCTGGCCGGTCTTGCGACCGGTTCGCCAAAGTCGTTGACGTAAAGCCGCAGGCCGTTACACGCAAGATCTTCAAAGTGCCGAACGGCGACACTCAAGTTTTCACCGGGAAGCCGGCATTTCGAAGGGCTCGTGTGCGATGTTCGTCAGAACATCTCAGAACCAGGACGCTTTCGCGCCGCGGCTCCGTAATTGAAAAGTAGTTCAGCTCCCTTCAAAGTCAAACCGCCACCTTTAATAATTCTGCGAAGAATTTTCCAGCGGCCCAAATACTGAAATCAGGGGGCGCTCGCCGTAGTCGAGTACCGTGTACCACTGCACATACGTGCTGCGCGCATGGGCCGTTTGAAACGAATCGATTTCACCGGGGCTGCCCGCAAATTCGACAAACCAGGTATCGTCGTCAACGGCGGGCTTCGCTCGGCGCGTGCTGGCCCATTCGTCCCACGTGAGCACGCGCGTTTGCGGCACATCGAAGGCCAGGTACGCCAGCGGCCAATAGCTCCACCATTCGCGGCAAACGATATCCACCGGTCGACCGGCAACTCGGGCCGACAAGATATCGTTGAGCGCCGTTATTTTCGGCTCCACCGCCGCGGTTCGAAAC
The DNA here is from genome assembly GCA_050250435.1 of Pirellulales bacterium. Taxonomy (GTDB): domain Bacteria; phylum Planctomycetota; class Planctomycetia; order Pirellulales; family PALSA-1355; genus JBFWOR01. The sequence continues at coordinate 53,355 of JBFWOR010000013.1, forward strand.
GCCTTGTGCGAGAGTCCGCCGGTCGAGATGAAACACTGCAGGTAGTTCACGCCAAAACTGGCCGGCCACAGCCATGCCGCCAGCGCCAGCGCTATCCCCAGGCGCCTGCCGCACGCTTCGCACCCGTCGATCCACCAAGCCAGGCCGCGCGCGATCAACAAAGTTCCGGGTGCAATCAGGCAGATGCCGTAGCGCTCGAAATGCGGGGCAATGGATTCCGGCCCGGCGATGACGAAGAACGCGGCCAGCATCGCCAGCCAGCCGATCATCAGACAAGTATCGACAGGCGTTGCGTTGCGCGCCACGCGGCGCGCGAGCCCCAGGAGCGCCAGCAGCGCCACCAGGCCAAAACCGAGGTCGCAGGCCAGCGTGGTGCGTTCGAACCAGCCGGCGTTCGAAGTGTGCAAGCCGGCGCCCGAGATGTATTGGTACACCGCGCTGCCGGAAAACAGCCGCAGGTAGTTCACAGCAAATGGCAAGAGCGCACGGGGCCCGTGCAGACGCTCGCCCAGCTGAGGTGCCAGATACAAGGCCAGCCATGCGGTTGCCGCCAGGCCCACGGCCAGCGTGGCCAGCACCCAAGGCTGGGCGTGAACTTTGCTTTTGCGCAGGAAGTTGAGGATTTCTCGCCGCCGCGCATAGGCCAGGGGCACGAACAAGAACACGGCGGCGAACACGTTGGTCGGATGGATGACCACAGCCGCCACGCAGGCCAGTACGGCGGCGCCGCTCAGCAAGCTGCGGCCGTCGCCGGCGCGCAAACGCGCCAACGGCAAATAAACGACGAACAGCGTCGCCAGCAGGCTCTGGCTGGCGTCCCAAGCGAACCGGCTATAGGCAATGTTGACGGGCAGCAGCGCCAGCAGCACCGTGGAGACGATCGCCGTTGAACGGTCGAAGGCGCGGCGGCACAAAATGTAGTTCACGGGAAGCGCGGCCAGCCCGCTGATCACGGCCACCGAGCGGAGCAGCACCACCGAGGCCGGCAGCATCGCGTGCAGCGCCACCTGCGGCAGGAAGAAGAACGGATTGATCGGATTGCCCGTGGGCGTGCGCCAGGAGATGCTTTCGCCGTGCAGCACGCGCAGCGCTTGCACGCCGTACCAGGCCTCGTCGCCGTTGAGGCCCGGAATGTTTCCCAGGTGCCAAACTCGCAGGAAAACGGCGACCGCCAGCAGCGCTATGCCGTTAGTCCACAGCAGCACCGCACGCAGGGAGGGCGCGGGGCGCGTCGCAACGGAGCGCGGCTGGAGTTCGACGAGCGCGGTGCTCACGCGAGGGATCTCGACGGGCAAATCGTGGCGGAAAAAACACGGACCAGACGTGCAACCATAGGTCAATCATGGGGACGCCGGGGAGATGTGCCGAAAACGCCAAGGTGGGCGGTCGCCGGATTTAAGGGCAATTTGCGGCGCAGGAACTGAATTTGGGGCTATCCTTCAAGCTGATGGCTGCGACGGCGCGCAGCTCATCGCCGTACCCACCTGCCACACCCCGCCTTGCTCGCGCCGCACGGCCGCTTCCGACGATCGGAAGGTTTGTATGGATATTGCCGAAGAAGCGATTGCGCGCTTGGAGCGACAGAAGGCGTGGGGCTATCACGCGCATAGCGAAACCGCCAGCGAACCGGTGGCCTTGGCAGCCATCGCACTGGTGACGGCGGGACGCACGGCGGCGGCTTGGCCTCTCCTCGAGTGGCTGTTGGCCCGCCAAAACGCGGATGGCAGCGTGGGCATCGACACGGCGCAAGCCACACCCGGCTGGCCGACGGCTTGGGCCACCATTGCCTGGCGCGAGGCACAGCAGAGCGGCGACAACGATGCTCGATTTGCCGCCGCCGTACGGCGGGGCGTCGCCTGGCTGCTGGGCGTGGAAGGCGAACTGATCGAATTTAGCGGCGCCGCCGATCACGACACACAGATCAAAGGCTGGCCCTGGGTCATTGGCACGCACGCCTGGAGCGAGCCGACGGCGATGGCGCTGATCGCGCTCGTGCAGGCCGGCTACGCGCGGCACGAACGGGCGCACGAAGCCGCGCGGCTGCTGCACAACCGCATGTTGCCCGAGGGAGGCCTGAACTACGGCAATACGATTGTGTTTGGGCAGCCCTTGCGACCGCACGTCGAACCGACCGGCCTGGCGCTCGTGGCACTGGCGGGTGTGCCGGACAGTACCGACCGCACACGCAAATCGATTGCGCTTCTGCAAAGCCAGCTATCGGCTGAGACAACGACGGTGTCGTTGTGCTACGGCCTGCTGGGACTGGCGGCGCAGGGAGAGTTTCCCGAGCACGCCGGCGATTGGCTGGCTGCGGCCGGACGGCGCACGCTGGCGCGTGATCCCTCGGCGTACAAACTGGCGCTGCTGGCGCTGGCGGCGCAGGGCCCGCTTTGCCCGTTGACGAGGTCTCAGCGCGAGGCAAACCAGACATGACCCATTCGTCAAATTCAACGGACCTCGTCGAGCCCAAAGTGGAGGTCGAGGGGTTCGACCGCCGTACGCTGCTGGTGGCGACGGGCGCTGCGCTCGCCGGGCTGGTTGCCTGGCCGTTTGTGCGTCGCGCTATGCGGTTGACTGCGCCCACGTTTGTGGCGCGCAATCAGCGCTACGATGGACCGCTGTCGCAGACCATTCGCGACGGCTTGCTGGCGACGGGCTTTGAGCCGGCCGGCATCCGCGGCAAGCGCGTCCTCTTGAAGCCGAACCTCGTGGAGCCCACGCGCGCCTGTCCGCAAATGACGACGCATCCGGCCGTGGTAGTGGCCGCGGCGGAAGTGTTTCGCGATTGGGGTGCGGACGTGACGGTGGGCGAAGGCCCCGGCCACGTGCGCGACACGGAGATGGCGTTGGTCGAGTCGGGCATGCAATCGGCGCTCGATGACGCGCGGCTCGAGTTTGCCGACCTGAACTACAGTGAAGTCGGTTGGGCACCCAACAGGGGCAAAACGAGCAAGCTCGACGGCTTCTATTTTCCGCGGCAAGTGCTGGAAGCCGATCTGATCGTCTCGATGCCCAAGATGAAAACGCACCATTGGGTCGGCTACACGGCCTCGATGAAGAATCTGTACGGCGTCATTCCCGGCATCAAATACGGCTGGCCGAAAAACGTGTTGCACTACGCGGGAATCCCGCAATCGATCTACGACATCAACGCCTCGCTGCCGAAGACCGTGGCCATTGTCGACGGTATCGTGGCCATGGAAGGCGACGGCCCGATCATGGGCAGCGCCAAGCCGATGGGGTTGCTGGTCGTGGGCACCAACCCGACGGCCGTGGATGCCACCGTGGGCCGGATCATGGGTTTTGAGCCGAGCCGGGTCGAATATCTGCAGTTGGCGGCCAATCGCTTGGGCCCGGTCGACGAAGACTGCATTGCGCAGCACGGCGAATCGTGGCAGCGCGTGGCCAGCCCGTTCACCGTGATCGACGATCCGCGTTTGCAGCGGCTGCGCGTCGATGGCGAGCGGGTGACGTAGCCGCGCCTTGCGCTCAAGGATTCACCGATGCACCTGATTGCGGATCGTCAACGCCAGGCCGCGGCGCAATTGCGCTTCGAGGCTGCGCGCCGCGAGCGGCGCACCGCCGGCCTCGTATTCGCGGCGGCCGGCGCCTGTTTTGTGGCGCTCGCCCTGCCGTGCCTTCTCGGCCAGGTGTATGTGGCGGATGACTTGGGCGAATTCCACTTGCCGTTGCGCGCGTTCTATTCCCAGCAACTGGCGGCCGGCGAGCCGTTCGATTGGCTGCCGGAGTTGTTCGGCGGCTTTTACGTGACGGGCGAAGGCCAGCTGGGCGCCTACCATCCGCTGCACTTGCTGTTGTACCGCTGGTTCCCCTTGCCGCTGGCGTTCGATTTGGAATTGCTCGCCAGTTACCCACTCTTGTTCGCGGGCACGTATGTGCTCCTGCGCATGTGGCTGGCGCGGCGCGACGCGGCGGCCTTCGGGTCGCTGGCCTTTAGCTTTGGCAGTTTCAGCCTGCTGCACTTCGTGCATCCGAACGCAATTGCCATCGTCGCGCACCTGCCCTGGTTGCTGGTGGCGGTGGAAATGGCGCTGGTGCAGCCGCGCGGTCCGCGCCGTGCCACGGCCCAACTGGCCGTGGGCCTGTTGATCGCGTCGCAATTGCTGCTGGGCTATCCGCAATACGTGTGGCTCTCGCTGTTGACCGTCGCTGCGTATGCGATTTGGCGGGCCAGCGCGTTGCACGTGCCACTGGTACGGCTGGCCGCGTTGACTTTGTTCGTCGGTCTGGGCATCGTCGCGGCGGCCGTGCAATGGCTGCCCACGCTCGATGCGCTGCAACACTCAACACGCAGCGATTCGAACGGCGACTTTGCGAATTCCGGGGCGCTGCACCCGTTAAACTTGCTCCAGCTCGTGGCGCCGTACCTCTTCCAGACACGTGTGGCGGGACAGAATACGCACGAGCTGGGAATGTATCTGGGCGCCGTGCCGCTGATGCTGTGCGTTTGGCTGCTGACACAGCGCCGCCGCTGGGGCCAGTATGCGCCCGTGGTCTGGGCCGCGCTGGCGTTCGGCGGTGCGTCGCTGTTGTATGCCTTTGGCAGCGCAGGCGGCGTGTATCGCATCCAGCAGCTGCTGCCAGTGGTGGGTCATTTTCGATTTCCGTGCCGAGCCATCGTGCTGGTGCAGCTGACGGCCGCCGTGTGTGCCGCGGTGGCGTTCGCCCTGTTGCGAGAAGCACACGGTTCGCTCGCGGCCGACGAGCGCCGACGCGGCGACCGTGCCTTGCTCATTGTCGCTACGCTCAGCGTGGGGTTCGCCGCATTGGCGCCGTTGTTCTGGACTGAGTTCATTGCGCCGGCTCCGCTCGTCTGGGCAGGACCGGCGCTTATTGTCGCTGCCGCGGGGCTCGTGGCACTCAGCGTGCGCAACGTGCGCGGCACGTGGATCGCGCTGGTGCTCCTGACGGCCGTTGACCTGACGACCTACGGCCTGAGCTATTCCGTGTGGCAGCGGACCAAGACGCTGGACGACTTTATTGCGACCGTTTCGCTGCCGCCCAGCGGGCGTGGCACCCGCGTGGCCGCGCCGGATGTGGACGGACTGCGCACGGGCGATCGCATGTTGCTGGCCGGCCTGGCGCGGATCGACGGCTACGCCGGGCTCGAACCGGCTAAACGCTTGAACTACACACAACACGCCGCGTTGCAATTGGCCGGGGTCTCGTATGTGCGACTGCCCGCGACTGCCGACGGCGGCACTGCTGTGCGTTGGCAGAGCGTTGGGCCCACCGCACCGCGCCTGCGGCTGGCAACGCGGATCGTGCCGTTCGACGCGGCCGCCGCGGCATTCGACAAAACGGAAGCCGCCCTGGATGAGCCGCTCACGTTGTCGCCCTCGCAGCCGGGCACTGCGCGGATGGTCGTGGACAAGCCGGGCGAGCTTGGGATCGACTGTGATTTGCCCACGCGCCAAGTGCTGGTAACGACGGAGAGCTTTCATGCCGGGTGGCGCGCGAGCATCGATGGGGTGGCCGCGCCGGTTGTGCGGGTCGACGGAGATTTTCTGGGCTGTGTGGTCGAGCCTGGGGCGCATCGCGTGACGTTTCAATTCCGGCCCTTGAGCCTGCTCGTGGGGGAGTACCTCTCCGCCTGTGGCCTAGGATTGCTGTTGTTGACGTTTGCCATCAGTGCCCGGCGCGCGCCGCGAGCGCGCGGGTAATTGAGGTTCGCCATGCACCGTCCCGTACCGGCCGAGATCACGATCAGTGTCGTGCTGCCGGTCTACAACGAAGAGGCCGTACTCGTGGAGCTGCACCGGCGGGTGCGCGACACGGTGGCGGCGACCGGTGCGCGGCCGGAAATCATCTTTGTCAACGATGGCTCGCGCGATGGCAGCGCACCGATCCTGGACGATCTGGCGGCGGCGCACGAGTGTGTGCGCGTGCTGCACTTGTCGCGCAATTTCGGACATCAGTCGGCCGTGCAGGCCGGCTTGGCGCATGCCACGGGCGACGTCGTGCTGTTGATGGACAGCGACATGCAGGACGCACCCGAAACGCTGCCGCGCTTCTTGCTGCAATGGCAGGCCGGCTACGACGTGGTGTACGCCATTCGCGCGCAGCGGCAGGAGAACTGGCTGAAGCGTTGCCTGTTTGCCGCGTTTCATCGTACGCTGGCCTTGATGGCCGATACGAACATTCCGATCGACGCCGGCAACTTCAGTCTGATGGACGCCCGCGTCGTGCGCGAGATCGTGCGGCTGGGCGAGCGCGATCGCTACCTGCCGGGCCTGCGCTCTTGGGTCGGCTTTCGGCAGATCGGCATCGAGGTGCGCCGCAAGGCACGCTACGACCGCAAGCCGCGCGTTTCGCTGCGGGGACTGTTTCGGCTGGCCAAGACGGCCATTTTCTCGTTCTCCACGTTCCCGCTGTTCGTGTTCTCGCTGATTGGCTACAGCGCGCTGGCCGTGTTCCTGGGCCTGAGCGGATTCTCGCTGTTCTGCCGACTGTTTACCAGCATGGCCGTGCCCGGCTGGACTTCCAACGTGTTGGTGGGCAGTTTTTTTGGCGCGCTGAATGCCCTGGGCATCAGCATGCTGGGCGCGTACGTGGCCCGAATATATGACGAGGTGCGCGGCCGGCCGATTTACCTGGTTGAGCGGGGTGTGAACCTAACGGCTCACAACGACGTTGATCGTGCACGAAGCGCTTGGGAACGCGAATTGCGGACCGAGAACGACGACGCCTATCAGCTACTGCTCGACGACTCGACCGAGCTGGTCACGCTCGGCGCTAGGGCCGCACAGGAACCGGCCGTCGAACAACGCAGCTTCGAGTGGTAGACTCGAGGGGCGCGCGCTGACGGCCAATGCGGCGCGAACAGCCCCTGTTCAACCAGCGCTGCCGGACAAGCGAGCAGCGGCACCCGATCGATGCGCAAGCGCGGTTCCCACGAGTCCCGCGATCGCCGACGGAAATCGGCAGGCCGCCAGGCACAGTACCGGCGCGAACATAGAGCCCCAGTACTGATTGAAGTCGTGGCCGACGATGCTGAAGGCAACGCAGTAGGCCGCGACCGTGAGCACAATGCGCGTGCCCGCGGGCGAGCGCCAGGCGGTGCAACCCAACAGCGCACAGCTCAGATAAATGGCGGTGATCCACTGCGGCAATAGCAGCAGGTAGGCATTCATCTGCACGGTGGAGATTAAGAAGCCGGCTCCGCCGAAGCAGATCCAACCGTCAGCATGCGCCGTGTCTGTGACGGAGATGCGGGGCACCACGTGCGAAACGTGAGCAACCAGGAACAGGCCGTAAGCTGCGAGCCCAGCGACCCAACAGCCGAGCTCGCGGCCGCGACGCTCGTAAGCGGCCAGCCCAATGCAGATCAGCACGTACGGCGCCGCCAGCTCGCGGAAGAACAGCGCCGCCAGCCCGGCCGCCACGCCCCAGCCGCGAAAGCGCAGCCCAAAACAAACGACCGACAGGGCGATAAGCAATCCGGACCACAGCTCGGGCATGACCAACAGGTTGCCCAGGATGCAGGGCAGCAGCGCGCCCGACAACAGCACCACGCACAACAGGCCCTCGCCCACGCTGCTTTCCTCGGCCACCAGGCGAAACGCCAACCAAACCAGCACGAGCGATGACAGGCCGAGCACGGCCTTGGCGGCGTCGACGTCGGGCAACTGGGCGATCAGCCACATCGGCAGCGGCATGCGCCAGTTAAACACGCTGCGCGTAGGATAGCCGCGGGTGCGCAGTTCGGCTTCGGCAGCGTCGTAGTATCCGTAGCCGCCGCGCATCCGCTCAACTTCGGCCCGATAGAGATCAATGTCGCCGGGCCCCCGATCGGGCGCGTCGGCAAAGCCGCTCCTCCAGGGCGACAACGTGATCGCGATAAAAAATGCGGTCACGGTGGCAAACAGCACCAGCGCGGCTCGGGCCTGCCAGGGCCTAGCAGGAATCGTCGGGTTGCCACGTTCGCCGTTGCGCATCGCCGAGGTGCCGATGGGTGAATTCTCGAGAGAAACTCACCTTAAGGCTAGCTTTCTCCACGAAGCGACGAGCCAGACGCAAGCTCGAGCAGGACACCGCCCGGAGTGATGCAATGCGCACAGGCGATACGATCGGCCGCAAGGCCGTAGGCACTGGTGCGAGTCAGCGGTGGTACCCGCCGATCGTCGTCCTTCGTATTCTGGTGCCACTGGCATTTTGCCAGTGCGTAGCGCACGTCGAGAATCATACTGGCGAGACGCCCGTGGCACCGACTGTGCCAGACTTTGACGGCGAGATCAGGCCCGGGCTCGTTGCTGCTCGTCGACGCGGTCGCGAAACAAGAGCGCGAAGAGGACAGTGACGACCGCCGCGGCCACGGCTGGGAACAGCCAGAACCGGCTCCAATCGTGCACGCCGGCCGACGTGTAATAATCGGAGGTGCGGCCCGCCAACCAGGTGCCGATGAAGCCGCCGATTCCCCAGGTCACCAGAGTGATGAAGCCCTGGGCCGAGGCGCGGATCGAATCCGGCGCTTTTTTGTCGACGTAGATGTAGCCGGTCACAAAAAAGAAGTCGTAACAAATGCCGTGCAAGGCGATGCCGATATAGAGCATCCACATCAGGTCTGTGGAGTTGCCGTAGGCGAACAAGACATACCGCAGGGCCCAAGCGGCCATGCCCACGAGCAACATGTACTTGACGCCCAACCACACGAAAAACACGGGCATGATGAGCATGAAGAAGATCTCGGACATCTGGCCGATGGTCATCTTGCCGGCGGCGTTGGTGACGCCGATGTCGTTGAGAAACTGATTCGTGAACCCGTAGTAGAATTGCAAGGGAATGCAGATCAGAAACGAGCCGACGACGAATACGGCAAACGGCCATTGCTTGAGCATGTCGAGCGCGTCGAGCCCCAGAATGTCGCGCACGGTGGCGCTGCCGCCCGGATTCGACGGGGGCGTGTGCGGCAGCGTCAGGCAGTACAGACCTAAGATGACGGACGACATGGCTGCAATGTGCAACGCCGTATTAACGTCTTCATACCGCAGATAGCCAACCAACAGGCCGGCGACGATCCAGCCGATGGTGCCCAGCACGCGCACGCCGGGAAACTGCTTTTCCGGGCTCGACATGTGGCTGAAAGAGAGCGAATTGGTCAGCGCCAAGGTCGGCATGTAACAGACGAAATAGAGCAGAAGCAACGGATAGAACGAGCCGAACTCGGTCACACTCGAGACGCCATAGAGCACGACGGCGCCGGCCAGGTGCAGCGCGGCCAGAATGCGTTGCGTGGCGAAGAAGCGGTCGGCCACCATGCCGACAAAGAACGGAGCGATGATGGCGCCGAGTGCCGACGTGCCGTAGCACAGCCCGATCCGTTCGCCCGAGAACCCCAATTTGCCGAGGTAGGTTCCGAGCGTGACGAAAAACGCGCCCCAGGTGAAGTACTGCAGAAACATCATGATCGACAACTGCGTGCGGATGGTCAGGTCCATCGGCATCACGCCGACTTCGGAGGCGGGCGTCGCAATCTCGCTGGTCACTGCCTCGTGCGATTCGTGCGTGGGGGTCGACATGCGTCGGGCTCCTCAGGGGCAAAATGGTCGAGCGGGCCGCTCATTGAGGCGAGCCGCGCGCCGTGCGAAAACCGCCATTCTAGTTGCCTCGCCCGGGAGATAAAAGCGCCGGAGCGATTGCGGCCGCGCGATGCTGGACGCAGCGCCGAGGGGCATCTGCGCAGGGCCGGCGGAGGCAATGCGGCGAACTTGTCGAGTCCGACTGAATTCACCCGAATTCAGCTACGACGCACTCGGCGACGCTGGGCACACACGGCGGCGCCGCCCAGCAGTCCCACTCCCGCCAGGAGCAGCGACGAGGGCTCAGGCACAATCGGACCGGTAAGGCTGAAAGCCACATCCGGATTGACGAACGGCTCTGAGCCGGTCCACGCAGTGCCTTCGCCATCGCGCACGGCGCCGTCGCCAATCGAGGCGTGGACGGCCCAATACCACAGGTCATCGGTGTCGGCTGTGGTGTCGTTGACGATCGACAGCCAGTAGGTCGTGTTCGGCTCAAGAAGAATGGGATCGACGACGGCCGAGTATTCGTAGAGGTCGCTGCCGATGGCGTCGCCCGTGGGCGTGCGGCCGACGTCGCCTACCACGCGTTCGGCCAGGAAGTTCGCGTTTGGCACGCCGCCGCCGGCATCCGCAAAAACGCGGATCGTGAAACTGTCGGGCTCGGTGGGCGTGTCGCTGAAAAAATATGCGCCCCACCAATGCACATCGGTAATCGTGCTGGCGAAGGGCTGCAACAGGAAGTTGTCGGCCACCTGCCGGCCGTCTTCGAAATCGCTCAGGATCGCCACGGACAAGTCGGGAGCGCCGTTGTCGTAGATCGTGTTGGCACGGGCGCCGTGCGGCAGCATCGCGACAGCCGCGCTCAACACCGCGGAAACACAGAGCAGCCTGGTCATGAGGGGAATACCTTTCGACGAACGGATTGCCGCAGATCTTTTGCGCATCACGCAGAGACACAGCCGAATCGTGGAATTGCCCGAGAGCGCCGTGCATTAGCAACGGCGGCGCCGCGAAGGAAACTGCAAACGCTCTGAAAACGTCTGGCTAGCGGCACCAATGGGCGAGAAATGTCCGCGGGCAATATAGCAGACTGCCGGACTTCAGCAAAACGCCCCGGAAGAATTTGCCACATGGCGGGCGCCCGTGGGATTCATCCGGGCGGTGCAACGATGACTAAGGCCGTGAGGCGGTGACCGCACGCTGTAGCTCGTCGGCAATGCGCTGGAAGACGTCGGCCCAGTCGCCGGCGCGCGTTTGGCGGAAGATGCGCATCGTGGGATACCATGGCGAGTCGCTCCGCTCGAGCAGCCAGCGCCACCCGGGGACGATTGGCAGAGCCGTCCACACGCGCACTCCCAGGGCACCGGCCAGATGTGCCATGGAGGTATCAGAGGTGATCACGAGATCCAGGTTTTGCATGATCGCCGCGGTGTCCATGAATGCGCGGGGCGCCGGGTCGCCGTCGCCGAGCGAGATCACGTCAAAGCCACAATTCTGCAGTTGTTCGACGCCATCCTTCTGTTGCAGGCTGATCAAACGCACGCCGGGCACGCGCGCCAGGGCGGCGAACTGGGCCAGCGGAATGGAACGTGCCGCGTCCAGCGTATATGACCGGTTGCCCTGCCAATTGATCCCCACGCGAAAGCCGTCGACGGCGGCCAGTCGCTCGCGCCAGGTGGCCACCAGATCAGACCTGGTGCGCAGGTAGGGCACGTCGGCAGGGATCGAGGAAAGGGTGGTGCCAAAAACCCACGGCAAACTCAACAAGCTACAGTGAAACGGGCACGCCGGCGGCATTTCATAAAATGCCAGAGTTTCCAGGCCGAACGATTCGCGCAACAGCGGCACGAGCTGCTTGGGCGCCACCAGAATCGGGCGACCGCCGCGCTCGATAACCTGCGGCACATAACGCGCGAACTGCAAGCCGTCGCCCAATCCTTGCTCGGCGTACAGCAGTATCGCTGCCCCGGCGAGCGGCCGGCCGTCCCATTTCAATCCCGGGAACGTGTGGTGTTGTCGGCCCGGCAATTTTAAGCGCCACTCGTGTTCTTCCCAGGCGTCCGGCAATTCGCCGCGCAGCAAGCGGAGTGAGGCGGCGGTCCAATGATCTTCCGCCGAGGTTCGTTCGCTGGCCAGCGCCTGCTGCGCGCAATCCTCGGCCTCCGAGAGTCTGCCCTGAGCAAGGTGCGTCAAGCACAGGTTGACGCGGGCCGTGACATAGGCGGGCAGCAACCGAATGGCCTGCTTGAAGCTGGCTTCGGCCTTAGCCAACTCGTTCTTAGCGAGAAAGCATTCGCCCAGGTAGTTGTGCGTCGGCGCCTGTCCGCCGTCGATGCGGATCGCGCGCACAAAATATTCGATCGCTGCATCGCATTGGCCGCTTCGTGTGGCGATACAACCGAGCTGCTCCCAGGCCTGCGCATGAGCCGGATTCGTCCGCACGATCTCCTGGTACAACCGCACGGCATCGGCCGACCGGCCCGCGCGTTCGAGCTCGAGTGCCCGGTTGAATGGTTCCGCGGATGTGCTCATACCGTGTCGATGACGGGGTGCTGGATGGCGGCAATTCGGCCGTTGGTGAGCGGTTCACTTGCCGGCGAACACGGGCTTGCGCTTTTCGCGAAACGCGGTGAGCCTTCCAGGTAGTTGGCGCTGCGGTACACATCGTGACGCAATTGTGGGCTGCGGCCTTCAGTATATACCGCGGCGCGACCGCAGCAGACGTCATCGCGGCTTGACACAAGTCGTTACGAGTGATAGCCTTCGTGGTCTGAGACTGAACGGGGGATTAGCTCAGTTGGGAGAGCGTCTGGCTGGCAGCCAGAAGGTCAGGGGTTCAAGTCCCCTATCCTCCACTTCCACAAGTCAATGCTGCAGGACAGGTTGCGGCGATGACTTTCTACCACGACCCCAAGCCAGTAATCGCACGGTGCAACGGCTGGTGTCAGAAGATCCCGGTTTTCCTCGGGGAAACGTAGCTTGGCCCGGTTCGCCAGGCCCTTCCGGTCAGAGTCGACCTCACAGGATGCCACAGGACAACGCAGAACCGTGTGTTCGACCGCCAACACGTCCGTCCGGATCGTACGTCTACGGGCAACAGGTGGAACGCGCTTGGTGCGGCCGGCTCCCAGCCTGTTCTTATATTGGCCCCATGAGCGAAGGTTCGGCACCAAGCACGTTCGAGGTAGGACAGCGAGTCAGATACTCGGTCATTGGGAGTTTCCCGACGGCGTCGTGGGAACGATAGCCGAGCCGGAGTCAGTCCATATCGCCTTGTCTGAACCCGGTGAATGGCAGGGCCACAGACGTATGCTCAAAGGCCGCCAGGGAATAATAGTCGCCTACTACGTCGTCTTTGATGAACCTACGGACGATGGCTCAGGAGATGGTCCGTGCCTGGGCGGTGAGATTGAATCGGAGTGTCTGCGACCAATTTCAGTCTGACACTCTCCCCATGACCGAAGCCCCCGTCACCAAGCGCCGCTGGTTCCGGTTCTCACTGCGGACGCTGTTCGTGTTCGTGACGCTGGGCGCGTGTTGGCTTGCCTGGTACAGGCACCGCGAGGACCGAGCAGAGGCGCGATGGGATGCCGCCCGCGCCGTCTGGGATGCGGGTGGCCAGATTGAATGGACGGACCCGACACCGGAGAAAAGCTGGCTCGCTTGGCTAGCTAACGACGATTTGCCCGCCGACGAAGTTTGGATTCCAGTTGACTTTCCCAATGAAGAAGCAGACCGAATTGCGGAGCTTTACTCGGAAGCGAGAATCGTGCGGTACGAAGAGGCGGAAAAGGACTGGGAGAGTTCGGAGTAGGGGGTCTCGCTGCACACATTATAATCACCCACTACCCGGCCGTGCGGACGGCACCGGGTGCGAGCGGTAGGCTTGTTGGGCTCCGGCCTGGCACCATCAGCCTGACACCGCCCGCCGCACACGTCGACCCAAGACGGCATAAAGCCACGTGCACGGGCGGGGGTGCTTTGTAGTCAGATGGTGAACGACGCTTTCACCATCTGGCGGTCGTGGCGGCGGTACTCGCATCGCTTGCAACGCGGCAGCAAGGAACAGCACGCCCAGCAGCCCGGGCACCATGCGGGGAGCGTGCAACCACACCGACCGCGCGATCTAGCAGTAGTCCGCGGGTCAGCTTCGGTAGTCGCGGCACTGCTCAACTCTGAGCTCCTCCGGCGACCCGACCTGGAATTTCGAACGGGAATTCGTGTCCGCTTCTGCCAGTTTTTCGTTCCTTACTGACCGTGGGCTCCTCGAATCGAGCTGGCTGCCGGGCGGAGATCGTGCGCTTAGTTCGTGACATTTGCGCGAGCATCGATTATTATTCGCTCGGAAAAAGGGGGCCGTCAACGATTCCGGGACCCCGTACAGGCGAATCCATTCGAAATCGGATCATCGTGTCAGGGCACATCATTGACGTAGTTTCCAATCAAATCAGAGTTCATCGCGCCCATGAGAAAATCATCTGAGAAGTCCGAATCCCAAGCCGGTGCACAACGAGAGTCCGCACGTGGCCGCGCGACTCATCGAGTCGTCATGAATTTCTATTCCGCGAAACGCTTGTTCGCCGCACTGCAAGTGTCGCTCAAGCATCACGAAGCCACTTTTGGCGTTCTGGAGACGGATATCATGCGCCGCAACGCACCCGGCGCCGTGCAGTGCGACTTCCGCGCCACCGCCTCCAATGCAACAGCCGGCCCCATCGACGCACGTTGTCGGGTCAGCGGATTGCATCGGGCGGGATGCGCTTCGTCCAAGCGTGTGTAGTACGCGTGCATTGTCGCACGGTCTATTCGGCGGATTCATCGGCGGCGTGCCGCGGAACCGCGACGAAGTAACTCCCTCCTAGCAGGAATCAGAAACGCGTGACAAGTCCCCGCCTCAAGGTCCGAAGAGCGCTTGCAATCGAGCCTTTCGAAGAACGGCTCGCACTAACGATCACTTTTCCCGGTAATGCCGCCCCGCCAAACCTGAGCCTTTCGGCAGTGCCCGTGCAGTCGGTGGCAGTGGGCCAGATGCTGTCATTGAATCTATTGGCCAGCGGCGCGACCGTTACGGACCTGAACGCCAGCGGGCAGCCGACGGGCGACGTAATACGGTTCACGCTGGATCCCGATGTCGGCACCGACACTCCCCTTGGGGCGCAAATCACTGCCGCCGGATTGTTCACGTGGACTCCGGCGGCAAATCAGATCGGCAGTTTTGATATCACGGTTATCGCGATCGATCAGGGCACGCCGGCGCTGGCCGATGCAGAACGATTTCGCGTGAACGTTATGGCGGGTGTGCCGCCACAAATCGTTGCTTCGGCGACGGCCTTGATCTACACGGAAAACGACCCCGCAACCGCCGTCGATCCCGCGCTCACAGTCACGGATTCGGACAGTGCGTTGCTCAGCGGCGCCAGCATTGCCATTACGGAAGGTTTTGTGTCGGGCCAGGACATACTGGAATTCGTCGACCAGAACGGAATCACCGGCTCGTTCAACACGTCCACCGGAGTGCTGACGCTTTCTGGTTCAGGCTCCGTGGCGAACTACCAAACGGCGTTGCGCAGCGTGTCTTATCGCAATTCGAGCGAAAGTCCCAGCACGGTTGCACGCAAAGTCACCTTCTCCGCCAGCGACGGAAGCAGCAGTGGCAGCGCGGTTCGGAGCATCAATGTCGTCAGCGTCAACGACTCGCCCAATCTGGCGCCCATCAGCAGTCGGGCGGCCAACATCGGCCAACAGATCGAATTCACTGTGACCGCCACAGATCTCGATGTCGGCGACGAGCTAACCTTTCTTCTTGACGACGAGTCACCGGCAACGGCCACGCTCGAGCAAATCGACAATAACACCGCGATCGTTCGCTGGACGCCACAGCCGGGCGACCTGCCAGGACCGGTGCCGATTGGCGTACTGGTTGTGGACAACGGAGTGCCGCCACTGGCGGATACAGAATCGACGCTCATTACACTCACCTCAACGGTGAACACGCCGCCGACGTTTGTGCTGACGACGGGCCATACGAGCAATGAGGACGCGGGCGTGCAGACGGTGCCGGCGTTCGCTACGAGCATCAGTCCGGGCGGAGCGGGGGAGTCGTCGCAGACGGTCAGCCTCCAGGTGACGAATAACAGCAACCCTTCGTTGTTCGCCACTCCGCCGGCCTTGAGCGCCGACGGCACGCTGACCTACACCGCGGCGCCTAATGCCAACGGGACGGCCACGATTACCGTGGTGGCGCAGGACAACGGCGGCACGGCCAACGGCGGCGACGATACCAGCGACCCGCAGCAGTTCACGATCACCGTTACGGCCGTCAACGACGCGCCGTCGTTTACGCTGCCCCCCAACCACCAGGTGCCGGTCGACTCCGGCGCGCAGACGGTGCCGGCGTTTGCCACGGCCATTAGTCCGGGCCCGGCCGACGAGGCTGCGCAGACGGTGACGTTCCAAGTCACCAATAACACGAACGCCTCGTTGTTCAGTGCGGCGCCGGCCTTGAGCGCCGATGGCACGCTGACCTACACGCCGGCTCCGGGCGCCAGCGGATTGGCCACCATCACGGTCACAGCCACCGACAACGGCGGCACGGCCAACGGCGGCGACGACAGCAGCGACTCCCAGCAGTTCACAATCACCGTGAGCGCTGCGGTGAACACGCCGCCGACGTTTGTGCTGACGACGGGCCATACGAGCAATGAGGACGCGGGCGTGCAGACGGTGCCGGCGTTCGCTACGAGCATCAGTCCGGGCGGAGCGGGGGAGTCGTCGCAGACGGTCAGCCTCCAGGTGACGAATAACAGCAACCCTTCGTTGTTCGCCACTCCGCCGGCCTTGAGCGCCGACGGCACGCTGACCTACACCGCGGCGCCTAATGCCAACGGGACGGCCACGATTACCGTGGTGGCGCAGGACAACGGCGGCACGGCCAACGGCGGCGACGATACCAGCGACCCGCAGCAGTTCACGATCACCGTTACGGCCGTCAACGACGCGCCGTCGTTTACGCTGCCCCCCAACCACCAGGTGCCGGTCGACTCCGGCGCGCAGACGGTGCCGGCGTTTGCCACGGCCATTAGTCCGGGCCCGGCCGACGAGGCTGCGCAGACGGTGACGTTCCAAGTCACCAATAACACGAACGCCTCGTTGTTCAGTGCGGCGCCGGCCTTGAGCGCCGATGGCACGCTGACCTACACGCCGGCTCCGGGCGCCAGCGGATTGGCCACCATCACGGTCACAGCCACCGACAACGGCGGCACGGCCAACGGCGGCGACGACAGCAGCGACTCCCAGCAGTTCAC
>JBFWOR010000013.1:70210-186573 GCA_050250435.1 Pirellulales bacterium
CCGATGGCACGCTGACCTACACGCCGGCTCCGGGCGCCAGCGGATTGGCCACCATCACGGTCACAGCCACCGACAACGGCGGCACGGCCAACGGCGGCGACGACAGCAGCGACTCCCAGCAGTTCACGATCGCCGTCGGAACCCTCCAGACTGTGATGCCGTCAGCCACGGCATTGTCAGTCGCACCCGAGAGTACGTTCTCGATCGATCTGACGTATGCGACGTTCCCCAGCGATGCAACGTTGAGCGGATTGGGCCTGCGAATTCACTTCAATTCGTCGCAGGTTGACTTTGATGGCTTTTCGTTCTTGCTCGAGACCAATCGAGAGTTCGTGGGCAGCGTTGAAGCCGACGATTCGGACTTTGACGGTGATCCGCTGACCGACAGCTTTGTGCGGGTGGTTTGGCTCGACGTGGAGACAGCGTGGCCCGGTACTGCGGTCGCGCCCTTGGCAACCGTGCAGTTTGTGACCCTGACAGGCTTCAATGGCACGACGAACGTCCGGCTTTCGGCCAGCGAAGTGGCGGCCGGCCGAACGTTCTTCAGCGTGCCGGTGGCAGTCACCGCCGCGCCCAGCGAAACCATCTTGCAGCGGCGATTCTCTCTTGCACTGCCAATTGCGAACGGCCGAGAAGCAACGGCCGCGCCGGTCGGAGCAACTCCCAGTTTATCGTCCATTGCGGAATGGCCGACGGCAATTGACGAGCCCACGCTTTCCGTCGGGCAGTACCAAATCACGAACGCCAGACGTATTTTGCCGTCGGCGGTCGATCGAGCGTTGCGGGAGCTGGCCTCGTTCGATGGGAGCGATATCGACGCGGAGCGCTGGCTGGAAGCGTTCGACCTTGGTTAGTTCACGGCATTCAACTTCGACACAATAGGATTCTTGTGATGAAGAGGGGCAGCAGCTCGGTCGTACCAGCGTCGCGTCGGCCGCGACGTCGCGGAAGAGTTCACCTGGAACCGTTGGAGCATCGACTGCTCATGGCGGTCGACGCGGGCATCGATCCATGCCCGTCGACCGCGTGGCTCGGTGACGAGCGGCAGGCGACCGAACCGACCTCGCCATTCCATAGCGCATACGACAGCCAGTCGCCCATGTCGTTTGTTGATTCCCAGCTCGTCAATCAGCAGGTCGTTTACCTCAACGTCGACGGAGAAAGCAACGTCACCTATCCGGGTCCCATTACGGTCGATAGCCTCGATGTTCCGCCATTCTCGGCAGTGGCGGCGGGATTGGCCGGACACGAAGCCCAGATCATCGCTGACCTGGTCGACGGACTGAACCGGCGCTTTGCGCCGGACGGCATACGATTTGTCACGGAACTGCCGGACACGGAAGTTCATTCCACAATCTTCGTCGGGGGCACCGACGCTGCGTTTCGCGATTACGGATCGTTCTTCGGCCTGGCCCAACACAACGACCCGGGCAATCGTGACCCGGGCGATATCGCTTTCGTTTTCTCCGAGTCGATTGCCAGGGCGGGAGATCCCGGTCGATTTGCTGCACAGCTCGAAGCCGTCATCACTCACGAGGCGTCGCGATTGATCGGCCTGTACGACGATCACGTGGTGACTGGGCCGCCGGGAACGCCGCTCGGGCACGTGGCCTTTGCACAGGGTGGGCCCAACGAGCATGGCAACTTCACGAATAACCCCGTGCATCAGTACCTGAGTCAGCAGGCATGGCTCTTGCTGCAGGATCAGTTCGGGCCCAGCGAACTGGGCTTGTACCTGGGCACCGTGGGTTTCTACATGCCAGATGATCTAGCTGCTTCCGGAGTCGCCGCTGGACAAACCGGCCTACCCGGTACGAATGGCACATTTATCGAAGGCGCATTCGATCAGGATGTCCCCGGTGAAACGCCGTGGGGCGACACACAGTCGGATCACCCCTCGCTGAAACACTTTTGGGATCACGATGACAACACGTTTGTACGCAAGTTCGACGATGGTTTTGCGGTTAACGACAACCTGAACTTGATCCATTTCGACTCCGCACCGAATCGCGCCATACAACTGTTTACGGGTGGGTACGGCCTGACTGGCGTTCCCAACGATGAATGGGGCATGGACCAGGATGCTTGGACGGAAACGAACGTCTCGTTCGAGTATGGGCAAGGAATCGAGTACTTTTACGATCACGATCACAAACAGACTGCATACTACTGGCTGGGGCAAGCTGCCCACCTCTTGCAGGATATGGCGCTGCCCGCGCATTCGCATTCCGACGCGCACGCTGACCGCGCGATCCTACTCTTTTATCCACCCGACCCTGACCCTCTACACGAATGGTTGGACGGCGCCTCATTCATGGGGCCGATTTTCGATACTGATGCGAGGCGTTGGGAGAACTGGTCGTATGACAAGGATCACCATCGGTTCGATCTTAGCGACAGTTTCACCAACGCGGTGATTCGCACACCTGCGGAAGTTACTACTGCACTACAGAGTCAGTTCGACAGTCACCCAGAACTGCGAGCGTCGTTTCCGACCCCAGACCCCGACTTCGAACTGCTGGAAGCGAAGCTGTACTCACTGTTCCTGGCGACGGCATCCAAGTCAGACGATTACGACTCCAAGGACGCGCACGGACAGGTGGACCAAGGCCGAGTGCGGAACAAGGAAGACGCAGGTCCCGATGTCAGTGGCGATTTTGATGACTTCACCCGAGACGAACTGAATGACCAGGCCGACGTGCTGATGCCCCTGGCAATCACATCGACGGCGGAGCTCGTGCGGCTGTTCTACAGTATCGTCGATACCGTGAAGCCATTAGTCGAGTTCGAATCAGCGGGTTTCGACGGTCAACCGGTACAAACGCGGGCGGGAGCGCCCATCGTCTTACAGGCTTCGGCGACGGACATCCTAACCGGCGACACCGGAGTGGGACTGTTTGTAGGGACCTATCGCGATAAGGTCACCGGCACCGACTCTTGGTCAGACTGGAAACCGATCCCGGCAGGTTCTATCAATGCGACGCGCGATGGTGCGACGGCAGATGTGCGCATCTCGTTCAACAATGCGAGCCCCGGTCGCACGTACGAGTTCGAACTGACCGCTGAGGATGGAGCCGGACTGCGCTCCGAACCAGCGACTACCCTCATTGAAGTTGAAACGGATCAGGCGGTTACCACCGCAAAACTGGCCGATCGTCTTTCCGACAATCGAGTTACCGGCGTCACAGTGATCGTGCACGATGTCGCCGCCGCTGGCGACGCCATGCTGCCATTGGCCTCGGCGATCCAACAGCGTCTCGGAGTCGACGGCGGCATCGCCTGGCTGGGCGACTACGATCTGCCGGCTAACGGCATCGGGTACTTCGATTCCGTGAATTCACAGCTTCCAGCCGTCGGCGATCGATCCAAACAGGGCGAGCTCGTTCTCCTGTTCGATTGGGCGCCTGAGGTGGCCGAGAACTCCTCGGGATGGACAGCTGCAGCGGCCGACGCCCTCTTCACAATGCTCGTGGATCTCGACCTGGTCGATCCTGCGCACGTGGTTCCGAGCGAGTCGCTCCACTTCATCGGTCACGGGATGGGTGCCGCGCTTGTGAGCGAAACGGTCGAACGGCTCGCCGCGTTTGATATTCCCGTCGACCAGGTTACGTATCTCGATCCGCACGATTTTGATCAGACCGGCGTTCCGATCGACGGGCCGCAACGACAATTTTCCCTCGGCACGCCTCAAGTTAGCTCGGTCGGCGAATCACAATTTGGATACAACTACGGCGCCACCGTTTGGAACAATGTCGCGTTTGCGGACGTGTACTACCAAACCGACGCCAGCGGCGGCAATCAACCCGTGCTGGGCGGACGACCGATCCCTTGGGCTTACAACGTTCATCTTGAGTTGACTGGAGCAGATCCGCACAAAGCGGTGTGGGACAATTTCTATCTCTCGACGATCACCAGTCCGTCCTCACAGCAGGGCTACGCTCTGAGTCGCGCCGCCGGAGGACTAAGTCTTCGCGACGATCATCCGGCCAACTTTGGCGGCGCGCAGCAGGATCACGCGTTTACGCCGGACGTCTCGCGGTTCAAATTCGATATCGACACGGCCCTTTCCGACCCGGTGTCGCAGCGATATCTGGCCGGCATCGAGATCGCCGCGGACGCCGCTGGACGCATCCTATCGACCATCTTGCCCGACCCTGGCGAGATCAACGTACGGATTTCCGTCGGGGCAAATAGTTCCACACAATCCGCTTTCTCGCGTTTCGCGCACGCCGTCGTGCTGGAGCGCACAGCGGGAAACGTCGTGGTCGAGCCGGGCCCGCTCTACGAGTTTCGCACGGGAGTCGATCCCAACAATGGCGCCGCCGACATCCTGATCACGATCAATCCAGCGTTTATTGAAAACGCCCCGGAGTTCCTGGCACGAGATCCTGCCACCCGGAATTCATTCTGGGCAGACCTGTCGGGGATCAATCGCAGCAACACGCTGCCGGACGGGTCGATCGACCTGACTAGCACTTTGTTGCACGAGCTGCTCCACGGCCTGGGCGTCGACTCCTTCCGCAGAACCTTGAATGCCGCCGGGTTGCAGACCGAGTTTGTCACGGGAGCCGACGTTAAGCCATTCCTCACCGGCCTCGGCTCGGTGCTGAATTCGGACAGGGTATCCACGACCTATGACCAATGGATCACGTCGACGAACGTCGATGGCCGCGACGTCTATTATTTCGCGGGCGAAAAGGCGCGACAGCACTACGGCGCCAATGTGCCGCTGATGAGCGTACCCGGCGACAATCTTGACTTCGGTCAAAACTTTGACCACGTCGGCAATCCTAGCATTGTCGTCAACGGACAGCCGGTTGCCCTGCCGGGCGGCGAATTGCTCGAAGATCTCTTGAGCTTCGACCCCGGCGGCATCCGCACGATCAGTCTCTTGGATGCGGCCATCTTGGGCGATGTGGCGCGACTTTCCGGTCTGAACTGGGAATTGCAGACGCCGCTCTGGTCGAGCCGCACGATCGTCAACGGAGATTTTTCCGATCCGGGCGACGAGGTGGCGCCGCCGGATGGATCGCTTCCCACGGCCTGGCAGTCGATCACAGCGTCGCAGTTGCAAACTAACGTCGTGCCCGGCTGGTCATTTCACGGTGGTGGGGGTACTGGACACATACGCACGGACGCCTTGTACGATCCAGGAAATTACTTCCTGAACCTCACCAGGGATGACGCCACCATCGGCGGCCGGGTCCGTACACACAACTCTTTCTACATCCCCACCAACGCAGACGTTCTTGTCTTTGATCTATGGCGCGAAGTAGCTGCCACGGGCAATGCCTTTCTGGAAATTCGGCTCGATGAACAGCGCGTGCTCGGGCAAATCCCTTTGGCTGGCGTCGACGCGCATTGGCGTGAGCAGATTGTCGCTATTCCCAGTGCGCTGCGGGGCACGACCCACACCCTTACTTTTGAGCTGAAGCTGGCTAACAACTCCGATCCCGTTTCCATTCGCATCGACAATGTCCGCATGGCGCAAGGGGGCCAAACCGGCGACGTCGTTGAAGTGGATTTGTCAAAGGTTGTTCCTGGTGGAACCGCCTATCGCTTCCTGAACGATTCCATTGAACAGCGTGCCTTTTCCATCATCGATCGAGGCGACCGCGTACCGCTGCGCCGATTCACGAGCGAGAACCGGCCCGAGTTTCAGCAGCTGATGCTCGATTCCGAGTATTTCGGTCCCACGTCTTCTTCGGTGCAAGTTGCGGGCGAGACGGTGTTGCCATTTGGCTCACTGGTGTTCGATCCGGCAACCTTCGCGACGACAGGCAAGTTCTATTTTGCCCCGCCGACGTCGCTGCCCGCGGCACGCGGCGACATTCGTCCGGACGAGCCTGGCTTTCAGGGCGAGATCGAGATTCGCTTTCAGGTGGACGGTGTCGATGCCGATGGTGAGACCTTTGGAGTCATTCTGCACATTGGCCCGGGCTACAGCGTAACCGGTTCGGAGGTTATCACGGCCGCCAGCGACGTGGTCAACGTGATGCGCGTGCAACAGCGACTGAATTACCTGGGCTATCCCGAAGACCGTGGCGAGGAGCTCACAGTGGACGGCGGCTGGGATGCCACGCACGACCAATGGGCCCTGCGGTTGTTTCAATCCGTTGTCGATTCCTCCGGCGATGCCGAGCCGGCGGACCAAACGACAGCCTTCGCAGCGAGCCTGGCTCAAGGTGGCGTTCTCGACTGGCTCAATTCTGCCGGAGCACCCCGTTGGATTCCCTATTCGCGCGAGGCACTGATTACGCTGACGGGAGTGACTCAAGGGACGTTCCGTTTGCAATTGGCGGGTCTACAAACGCCCGTCCTGCCCTTCAATGCCACTGCGCAGCAAGTCCAGGCGGCGATAGTCAGCTTGCTGATTAGTGTCGCTCCGAACGTTCAGAGCGAACACGTCAAGGTCGTTCGCGAGACTCCGCAAACGGGAGTGAGCCGTTATCGAATTACTTTTTTCGGGTCATTGGCCAATTCGTACGGCGCAAATCTCGATGCCGTGGCAACAGGAATGAACGCCGGCGCCAATGCCGTCATCGGCAGTGTTGATACGAATACGTATGGCAGCCATTGGGTTGTGAAATCGCTCGACTACGTCGAGAACGGCAAGAGTGCCGTGACGACGACGATCGGCGGTCAGCGCGTCGAAGTGGTCAGAATCAGCCCGCTCTACGGCGGCACGTTCGATCTCGAGGAGTCGCCCGGCGGCGCGATACAGACTCGGCAGCACCAGGCCGGTATGGATCTGGATCTCTCCATTCCGGCGCTGACCGGCACAGCCAATCCGCAGGCGGCGCGCGACGAGCTCGTAGCGTTGATGACGCTACTGTTCAACGCTCGGATCGAAGGTTCTCGCGTCACGAAGTTCCGCTTGTACAACAACCCGTCAGCGCCGGATCCGTTCGTTCAACAGGCAGTTGATGCGTTCAACAGCAGTCACGGCGGCGAGTCCATCGCGACGATCTCCAGCGATGCTGACCTGATAGGCCACTTGCACGTGGACTTTGCTCCGCCGCCTGTGCCGGGCCCAGAGGCGGGCCCGGTCCCATCGCAAGCGGTGCTGGCGGCGCTCGGTTCGCTGGCGCAGGTCTTCGAGCACTTCGAGAATGATGCTTCGTTCCAAATTCCGTTCGGCGCTGTCGGCATGATCGATCCGCAGACGCACCTACTCGAAGATGCGACGCCTGCCGACGTTTTCGATCTGGGCGAAGTGGTGCGAACTCGCTTGCTCGCCCCCGTGCAAGGTTTCTTGGCGACGAATCCCAACCCATCGGCCGATGAGCTGGCGCAGGCGCTGTCGATTGCCCTGGGGGTTGCGGTCGCGCCCGAGGTGGTCAACGGCAAGGTCCATTTCGCCCTGAACGGGCTGGCGCTACCTGCGCCGGTCATGCGATCGCTGGCGCTTTCCTTGGCCGCCGACGAGGATTCGTTACAGGTGGGCGTGGCGAACTTGGATCCGGCCCAAGTCCGCGGCACATTGCACCTCGACTTGGCCATGGCCTACGACGCGGCGGTCAACGCCGTGGCGGGCCCTCGCGTCGCTTTCAAGATCGCCAAGTTCGACGTCGAGCTGTCGGTCGACGCGGACGCGAGCACCGACGCGGTGACGGGGCGCGCCGGAGCATTGGGCCTCGTGGCAACGTCCGGGCAGATTGACTACTCCACTCACTTTGCACTTTCGACTTTTGCAGGCGGAGCGTTCCTGAACGCGGACCAATTGCTGGCCACGCCTCTCGTGCAATTGACTAACGTGTTGCCTGTCGCCCGCACGCTGAGCGGGTCACTGGTGATGGAGGACGCTCCGATTTTCACCGGCGTGACCGCGCCGATCGACCTGATTGCCGACGACGGGCAAGCGCGCGTGGATCTGCAAATTGCAGTCGGCGGCGGCATCGCCTTGGTGCCGGCGGGCTCGTTCGAAGGTCAGTTCGGCACGTTCCTGAACTTGCAAGCGCGGCACGTTATCGGCGGGATCAGCCAGTTCGCCGACTGGCTGCGCAACGCCGCAATGCTGGTCGATCCAAATGTCGCCATTCCATTCACCGGCAGCGGCAAGCTTCAGGAGATGGTTGATTTTGGCGAAGCCTTGCACGATGCGTTCGTAAATCGCATCCGCTTTCCGCGCCTGTCCGCGCAGACGGCCGTCGCAAACAACCGGCTTTCGCAGGACAGTCGGTTCGCGCTCGTCATCAACGGCGACACGCGGATCAACGTGCTGGTGCCGCGCACGCAGCAGGCGGGCTCACGGACAGCGGAAGATCTGGCTGCCGAAATTGCCGTCGCGTTGCTGACAGAGCTGGGTCGATTCGATGAACAGAATGGGACCAGCTACCGATCGCAGTTCGGCGTCGAGGTCGATCGCGGCAAGACAGCGATCGTCACTAACAATCTGGACGTCGAGCGGCTGCGCATCGAGGGCGCCGGCGCGCTCGGCTTCGCTCCCGTGCAAGAGTTCAGTGGACTCAGCTTCGAGACACTTCAAGAGCTGTACGCAATCCTGCGCGAGCATTTGAACGTGACGGATCCGCATGCCCTGCTGCAGCTGCTCAAGATCGAGGGGGACCACGTTACGTTCGATCTTGCTAGCTTCGATACGCTGCGCATAGGCAATCCGCTGCTGGTTGATTTTTCCGACGGATTGGGATCGCTCACCGACATCAATACTTATCGCGAAGGAGCCATCGCGTCGACCGACAACTCGCAGGGTCGCGTGCGGGTGACGACCACGACCGCACACGGGCTGCGATCCGGCCAATACGTCACGATCGTCGGCACCCAGAGCAACGGTACCTACGAAATCAGCGTCGTCGATGCCACCCGCTTCGTGCTCTTGCGGTCGCAATTTACGGCCGCCAGCGACCGTGGCACGTGGAGGCTGGCGAACCTGGCCTTTGTAACCACCGAGTATCACGGCGCCCTTAAGTGGGGCTTTGACCTGTCGCAGCTCGAATCAGCCTTCGATCTCGGCGGCGATGCGTTGACCGGCGCCAATGATGGGCACGGCGTGCATTGGAATGTAGGACTCATCGCCGGCGTCGGACCATCGGACGGTCAGGTCTATCATCTAACGCCGCAGGTCGCGCACGGTGCGTCGCAGCCGGTCGTCGTCGCGAGATTGAGCGCCGCTCCCGACGGCGTCGACAAGGAGTTGCTATCGGTCGATACCCTCGGCACCGGCATCACAGCGAATTACGACGCGGGCACTCGCGAACTACGACTGACCGGTTCGGCGAGCCTGGGCAACTACGACCGCGTGCTGCGCACCCTGAGCTATGAGAACACCGCGGCCACCCGCACGTCCTCACTACGCGAGATCACGATCACCGTGCTCGATCCAGGAGCATCCGGTCGGCGCGCTATTGTTGGTCCGCGCAGCGTTTCTCCCGCGGGCAGCGGTAGTGCCACACCCTTTAAGGCCAGACTCATCGAAGGCGACCTCCCGTTCGATTTCCTGCCCTCCGCCGCCGAGAAGTCACTCAGGCTGAATCTGGGAGTGCTACTTAACGGCGCGGTCCAGTCCGTTGTGTTGGATGTGCCACTGTCGGAAAGTGCGACGGTTGGCAATCGAACTCTGAACGATCTGGCCAAGGATCTGCGTGAGAGTCTGGCAAATGCCGTACTTCAACGCTTTGCCGCGCTCGGAATTCCGCTGCCCGAGATCAGCGCTCCGCACGGCCCGGGCGACCTCGGTCAAACCGTAGATGTGTCCGTGCTCGATGTGGTTGTCGACAACGGGCACTTC
Organism: Pirellulales bacterium; assembly: GCA_050250435.1. Classification (GTDB taxonomy): domain Bacteria; phylum Planctomycetota; class Planctomycetia; order Pirellulales; family PALSA-1355; genus JBFWOR01. The sequence goes on from JBFWOR010000013.1 coordinate 79,959, forward strand.
GTGATCAAAGCATTGGACCCGCGCGTCGTTTCGTTGATGGTTCAATCGGCGGACGCGCTGCCGAGTCTGGGATTCGCCAACGGGCAGAGCGATGGCTTGAACGACATCGCCATCCGGCTGGCCGACGGTGCCCAGTTTCTTGTGAATTTCGACGGCGTCACTACGGCGGCCGGCGTGCGGAATGCTATTCAAAGCGCCACCGCAGGTCGGGTGAGTGTCACCATCGAAGACGATCACTTTGTGCTCGTCGACAACTATCGCGCTGCGAATCCCAACGTCGACCTGCCCAGCGTGTTCGAGGTGAGCGGCGCTGACGGCTCGATGACCGCGGCGGGACTGGGGCTCGTGCAAAAGGATACTGACGGCGATGGCCGCATCGTGGGCCAGTCGTTGGCGGGCAACTCGATTACCGATAGCCTCTTCATCGACAAGCTGGACGTTCGCGTGACGGCTTCTGTGCGCGCCAACGACATCGATGCCACGGGCCGGTTCGGCTTCGTCGACGTTGGGCTAAAGGGCCAGGTCGCGAGCCTGGCTCAATTCGGAGTGGCCCTCGACACTGAAGGTTCCACGCTCAAGGAGCTCATCGGCGCTCGGACGAACCTCTCCGAAGTCATTGACATCCTGCAGTTCTCGGGCTCGGCAACTGCCACTTTTCAATTGACGGTCGACGCCGCGACCGCCCAATTCACGATTCCAGCCGCTGCGCGCGTCCTGGCACTGATGAACGACATTACGCGCCCAGAAGACATCCGCATTGTCGTCGAGAACCTGGGTGACCTGAGTAATTTTCAACACTTGACGTATCTGGGGCTGACCGACGACACGCCACTCTCGGCGTTGAACTTTGGAGCCGGCGTGGCAGTCGTTCCCAACGAGCAGACCAACGAGCATCCGGAGCTGCGTATCACGATCGCAGATGGTGCGACGCTTGACGTTGACCTTGACGGACTGCGAACCGTCGGCGATCTGCGCGCCCGCATCCGCGATAAGAGCGACGGGAAGGTAACGCTGCAGATCGGGCCGTTCGCGCAGAACCTGATCCTCACCGACCGAACCACCGGTGCGAATCCATTCCGCATCGAAGCGACCGCCGGAAACTCGCTGGCAGATTTGGGTTTTTCAGGACGAACGGCGCAGGACGGCACGATCGAGGGTTCGAACGTCTTCGGCATGAGCATTTTGGGCGCTCTGCGGCAATTCACCCAGTTTGTTGATCAGCTGGCAGCACGGGACTTGCTGAATGTTCCGTTGCCTGGGGTTGGCAAGTCGCTCAACGACCTAGTTAGCCTCGGCGCGGCGCTGGAACAATCGCTGGAGGCATTGCGCGATGATCCGGCCAGCACCTTGGCCGAACTGCAAGCCAAGTTGACCGCCCAACTCGGTCCTGTAGCGGTCAGTCTACTTGGCCTGAACCAAGACCGGCCGTATTTGCAGTTGAAGTTCGAAACGGAAGACAACTCCACAACATTCCAGTCGTTCGACTGGTCGGTTGGCATCGATGAGATCGACCGGTTGAGCGGACGCGCCAGCAAGGCAGCCTTGAAAGCGCAAGCGGGCAGCACTCTCAACGTCACGCTTGGACTGGACCTCACGGATCCGCGTGAGATCAAGCCGTTTCTGGATACGGCTCGCACGTCCCTGGGGCTCAAGGCGCTGGTGACGAACGATCCGTCAGTGAATAGCGGCAAGCTCGAACTGAGTGCCTCGATCGGCCCCGCCGGGATCAAGGTTCAAGATGGCAAAGTGGTGCTCAAACGCGATGCCGCGGCTGCGGGCACCGATTTGGAGAACGATGGTGCGAGTATCAATTTCAAACTGCAAGACAATGATGGCACCAGCGATGACCGTCGTTTCCTCAATGAGTTGCTGCAACCCGGCGCCACCGGTATCGTGCCTGAGTACACCGGTGAACTGCGCGTCGAACTGCCGCTGTACTATGCCGTCACCGGCGGCACGACGGATACGGTGCCGGTGGGTGGATCCGAAACGGACGGTAACGGCGACACGTTCGGCGACAACGAGTTGGGTTTCGAGGCCTCGATCCAATCGCTGCTAGACGGAACGGACCCCACGCTGGCGATCCCGAACTTCGACGCGGTCGTTTCGATTCCCGGTATTCCGGGCGGAGTCTTCGACGTCAACGACGTCGATCTGGGCAGCAATCTCGACGCGCTGGCGGGTGCCTGGGAATCGCTCGTCGCGCTGCTCGAGGAGCAACTCGTCGATGCGCTGCCCGATATCGATCTACCGGTCATCGGTGATCGACTGGGTGACATTGCGAACTTCATGGCGTTCTTACGAGAGATCTCCGACAGCCTTCACGGGCTGACGAGCATCGAAGCCGCCCGCAACGCGCTGTCAACGGCGCTCGATTCGGAGCATTTGCGCCGGGGCCAGGTAGTCGCCACAACGGATAACGGCGACATGAACTTCGACCCCGGTGATACGTTTGCCGAGTTCGACTTGCCAATCGGCGGGTCCCTGGAATCGAGCTTTGGCTTCGATCTGGGATTGCCGGGACTGGGCATGTTGGTCGGCGACGCAGAGGTGCTGCTGCAAGCCAGTTTTCAGTTCAACGTGACATTGGGAATCGACATCAACCAGGGGGCATACTTCAAGTTCACGCGGCCATTCTCGATCGACTTTAGCGCCGAATTGCAGACTGCCGCGTTGGAGGGCACGCTGGGTTTTCTGCAGATGCAAGTCATCAACGATACGACGAAGTTTGCCGGCACGCTGGAAGTTGACTTGACAAACGGGCAACCGTCGCAGCGTATCTTCCCGTCCGACATGTCGAGCGATTCGTTTGACATCGCGCCCGAGTTTACAGGTGGGGTGGACGTTCATTGGCAGTTGATTCTGGGATTTGGCAATAAGGCGGAATTTCCGCGGTTGCGTACAGATTTTGACCTCGACTGGGATTTCGACGCCTCCGGTCCCGAGGGTTTCACGTCTACCACGCCCGAGGTTTCGTTCGGAGCCATTCAGCTCGATCTTGGCAGCTTCATTAACAAGCTGCTCGGACCCACGGTAAAAACCGTTCGGTCCATTCTGGGCCCGTTCGACGAGATTCTCGTGAAGGCCACCACGCCCCTGCCGGTGCTCTCGGAGTTGGGCGTATCGGTAACGATGATCGACTTGGCGCGCCTTTTCGGTTATGCCGAAGTGGCCGATTTCATCCAAGCCCTGGCCGATATCAACGAGCTGACCAAGAAAATCGAAGCGGTTTCTGGCGCGGGCGAAGTATGGATCAACTTGGGCTCCTTCGAGATCGACAGCGGCCTAGCACAAGATGCCGGATCGCTCGGCGAGATCAAACCGCGCAACGCTCAGATCGGCACTCCGATCGAGGATCTTTTGTCGGATGCAGAAGCCTTGGCGTCGGGCCTGGCCGATGCCTTCAGCGCCTCGCAGGACGTCCAGCCGGCGACGAAGTCGGGCGGCGGCACAGTGGTCAAGGAAGGGCGGGGCTTCGAGTTCCCGATTCTCGACAATCCGGCACTGGCGTTCAATCTACTGTTGGGCCAGGACGTGCCGCTGTTCACCTACGACATGCCGTCATTCGGGTTCCAATATGTATACGAACAGTTCATTCCGATTTTTGGCCCGCTGGGGACGACGATCGGAGGTACGTTCTCCGCCTTTGCAGATTTTGCCTTCGGTTTCGACACCTACGGCCTGCGTCGGTACCTGCAAACCAAGGACGTTGCGCGGATCTTCGACGGTTTCTATGTCAGCGATCGCATCAATCCCGATGGCACGGGTAAGGACGTGCCGGAAATCACGCTTAGCGGTGGCATGTACGCCACGGCCGAAGTGAACGGCGCGGTTGCTCGTGCTGGTGTCCAGGGCGGCATTTTCGTCGACGTGTTCTTCAATCTCCACGACGACGACAACGACGGCCGCGTCAGGGCAGTCGAGATCAAACGTAATTTCGACCTAGGACCCATCCACGTTTTCGATGTGAGTGGCCAGCTCAGTGCGCGCCTCTCCTGGTTTGTTACGTTGGGGCGAGCGCCTTTGGAAGTCAACTACGGAGAGACCGTCGCCGACGTCGTGTTGCTCGAGTTCAACTTTCCACGTCCCGAGCCGGAGCCGCTGGAACTCGCCGTGCAAAGTGGTTCTACCTTGCAGCTCAAGTTCACGGATAGCGATGACAACTATCTGGTTCGGTACGATTCCGACAAAGGCGGCATCGTTGTCGAATCCGACGGCGTCATCCAGGGCCCGTTCAGCGGCATCCGAAGTATCACGGGCGATGCCGGGAAAGGCGATGACACCGTCACGTTTCATCCGAATATCGAGGGTGTGGAAGTCGTGCTCCACGGCGGCAGCGGCAACGACACACTGATTGCCGGACTGGGGGGAGTCGAATTCTTCGGCGATGACGGCGACGACACGCTGGTCGGCAACGACGGCGACGACATCCTGCATGGCGGCAAGGGACGCGACGAGTTGCTGGGGGAAAGCGGCAACGACGAACTCTACGGCGATGCCGGCGCCGATCGCCTGCTTGGCGACGCCGGCGATGACACTCTGGAAGGCGGTGCCGATGATGACGTGCTGGCCGGCGGTCGAGGGAACGACTACCTCGACGGCGGCTCCGGCGACGACACGCTGGACGGCGAAGAGGGCGATGATTCACTCATCGGCGGCGCAGACGATGACGATCTGACGGGCGCCATTGGGCGCGACGTCTTGGTCGGCGACAAGGGCACCGTTTCCACCCGGGGCTATGTGCCCGGCGTCACTAAGGTAACGGCGCTCGGGGCCAGCGGCGACGACACGATCGACGGGGGCAGCGGCGGCGATCTCGTGTTCGGTGGCGATGGCGATGATGACATTGATGGCGCGACCGGCGGCGATATCATTTATGCCGGAGCAGGCAACGACCGCGTGTTTGCCGATCTGGGCAACGATCTGGTCGACGCGGGCGCGGGCGATGACACCGTACACGGTCAGGGCGGCAGCGACATTCTGATCGGCAGTTTCGGCAGCGACACGCTCTATGCCGACACCAAGAACAGCCCCGGTCAGAACGATTCGGTACACGTTATCTATGGTGACCTGCCTAATTTGGACTCGCCGGAGACTTCCTTCGAACTGTTCGCCGAATGGAAGCGACTCAAGCTCGCGGCAAACGATCAAACCACGGGCGCGGATGGTAGCGACCAGATCTATGGCGGTCCGATTGCCGACTGGATCCATGCTGGCAATGGCGACAACACCATCTATGCCGATCTGGGCAATAACCTGATCACCAGCGGATCCGGGAATGATTCGATTTTCGTACTCGGCGGCAGCGTCTTCGCCAATACGATCAACGCCGGCGACGGCAACAACACGATTGTCACGCAAGGCAGCGTCGACAACATTACGACGGGATCCGGTCGAGATAAAATCACGGCCGGGTTGCGCGACGGTGCCGATGCCCGCAAGGTCATTCATTCTGGAGCCGGCGATGACGAGATCACGACCGGCAGCGCTGCCGACGAGATTCATGCCGACGCCGGCAACGATACGATTCGCTCGGGCGCCGGTAGCGACGTAATTTACGCAGGCTCCGACTCCGACACCGTGTTTGGAGAAGAGGGGCACGACCTGATCTACGGCGGGGAAACGGGGACGATGCTCACTTTCGGCCCAGCAGATGCCGACACCGTTCGTGGTGGGCCCGGCGATGATTTTATAGTAGGAGGTTCCGGAAACGATCAACTCTACGGGGACGCGGGTCAGGACTTCTTGTTTGGTGGCGCCGAAGGGTTCGTTCGCGAACTGGCATTGCCCACATCGAACAACTTCGAGTTCCCGGCGAGCTTCTTCGACGCCACCTGGCAGCTCGCACCCGAATTCATCGGCCAGATCAATCGCTTCAAAATCGTGCCCATCGTGGTCCAGTTGGCGAGCTTGAACGGGCTTGCAGACGACGGTGATGATCTGATCGAAGGGGGCGATCAGCGTGACTGGCTCTTTGGCGGCGGCGGCCAAGACGACCTATACGGTCAGGGTGGCGACGACTACGTCGACGGCGGCATGGGGAACGACGACGTCTTTGGCGGCGCGGATTTCGACGTTGTCCGCGGAGGTTTGCACGAAGATATCGTTCACGGCGACGCAGGTATCGACCAGGTCTATGGTGACGACGGACACGATACGCTCTATGGCGACGCCGGCGAATCGAACATCCTGCAGGGCCAGCGCCTGTGGGGCGGCCCCGGCAGTGATCGGCTGCACGGTTTTTCCAATTTGCCGATCTACATTCCGAGCTTCGAGTTGTCGGATAACAGTCCTGAAATTCTGAATATTCCGCAGCCGGAGCTTCTGGCCCGTGGCGATGAAATGCACGGCGGCAGTGGGGGCGATTGGCTGTTCGGCAGCATTCGGCAGGAACTGTTATATGGCGATTCGGGCAACGACACGATCCTGGGCGATTGGTTGATCGGGCCCGACTATGCGGAGAACGACGTCGCCGCGACGTTCGGCGGCATCGATCGCTTGGAAGGCGGCAGCGGCGAAGACAAGTTGTATGGCGGTGGTGGCAACGACACGCTGCTAGGCGGCGACGATTCCGACCGGCTGGAAGGCCAGGACGGGTTCGACGCGCTGTTTGGCGGCGGCTGGATCGACAAGCTCGTGTTGGATACCAATCCAAACTATCGATTCTTCGGCGACAGTTTTGACGGCCATTTTGGTATCGGTGGCGAGGACAATGCGACGGACATCGTGCTGGTCGAGGGGTCCGACCGTGACGACACAATCAGGATGTCCGAATCCGCCTTGTCGCTGTTGAGCGTCCAGGCGCTCAATCTATCGTCCGCCACTCCGATCACATCGCCCATCGAGATCGAATTGGAAGTCGAGCGTACCGACGGCGTAACATTCCGCGTGCCACTGTCCGTGCCAGCGAGTCCAACGAGTCCCATCTCCTCTATCGACGGGCTGCTGGCACTTCTGGAACCGTCGATCGAGGCGGCCCTCAATACGCCATTGGGAGACGGCGCGAACGCTCTGCGCGCCGAACTGCAGGGACACGTTCGCGCGCGACGATTCGGCGACAAAGTCAGTTTGATCGTCGATCGCGATGTTGTGGCAGGCATTCGGATCGAGGAGGTCAAAGTACGCTCCGTGAACCCGGCCGCCATGGTTGCCCTGGCCATGCAGCGCAACCAGGTTGCCGTGCCGATCGTCACCGTCTCCATGGCCATTGCTGGCGGCATTGAGCAGTCGTTCTTTGCCCACTGGCGCGACTCGTTCGGCACACCCCTCATGGAACAATGGGAAGTGTCCGGGCTGAACGGCAACGACATCCTCGGCTTCGATCGCGGCCTGAATGCGATCGACGTCTCCGATTTGTCCGAGCGTAGTGACGACTGGGTCACCGTCATCAATGGCGGGCCGGGCGACGACGTGTTGCTGGGAACCGATGCGCGCGACCGAATTGACGGCGGCTCCGGCAGCGACAGAGCATATGGTTTTGGTGGTAGTGACCGCTTGTGGGGTGACGGAGGGCCGCATATCGGACTGCCCACGGATCACGATCAATTGTTTGCCGGTCCGGGTAACGATGACCTGATCGGCGGTTCAGGGACGAATCAACTCTTTGCCTGGTCGTTCAATCCCGCGTTTCGCGTCGACGCCAGCGATGCTCCGCTGGTCGGCCACATCGACATCCCGATTCCGCCGGACTATGAGGGTGGGTTCGCCGATCTGCGATCCACGGAGGATTCCTCGTTCGACCCCGATATCCCGAAGTTTGAGGAAGTTAATCCGACGTTTGGAGTCTACGTCGACCCGACGACGGGATCGTACTTCGACCCGGTCACCGGTAGCCCATATTTCGACAGCGGCGACTTTACAGGCGCCTTTGACAATGCCGGCCGGCCAATCCCTGACGGCTTCCTCGACGCCAACCCTACGCTTCCCGCGCGCGTGCTCGAAGACACCGGTCTCGACCGCATGATGGGCAGCCCAAACCAGGATGAGCTGTACGGCGGCACCGGTCTCGACTTTCTGTTCGGCAACGGAGCGCCGGAAGGCCAGGACGACCGGCTTTACAACCGCCGTGGTGAAATCTTCACCGGGTTGGCTGGCGCCGTGCCGGGCGACGAATGGAAAGAGTATGCCAAACAGAACAACCTGGTGTGGTACTACTCAGGAACGAATCTCGACGACGAAATCCACGTCGACTTCGTCACAGAACCCGGCGTGTTGGGCGGTCGGCACCTGATCACGCGACGCACGACCAACTACGACAACTCCGTATTCGATGCGCAAATTCGCCTGGCCTTTGACGCCGTGGGCGACGACGGCAAGCCGATCTGGAATCCCGCGGACCTGTACTTTGCCGAGGCGATTGTGGGCGCCGGCCCTGCTGGCGCAGCGTCGTTTGCGGTAGCTCCCAATGGACAAATGAGCGGCGACGTCGAGTTCTTCCTGCGGCTCGACGGCGGTTCACCCATCGCCGTGCGGGTGCCCCGTATCGACCCCAGGCCGGGCATACCAAAGTTCGATCAGCACGGGACCGCGGACAATCGCGATGTTCGGGATCTCGTGGACGACATCAGCTTCTGGCTGGCGGATGCGCTGGCAAATGCCGGCTTGCGCGCCACGGTGCAAGCTGAGCGATTCACCGTACAAACCTTGCCCAGCGGACAGCTGCGCGAACAGATTCGCCTGGTGCGGAAAGACGACGTGAACCCCACGATCGACCGCCCTGAAGACCAATCCGCCCCCCGGCTCGAAATCGTCGGATTGAATTCCGTGGCAATCGAAGAGCTGGGATTTCACGACAATCAGCAATCGCGACTGGTGTCCGTGGGCGTCGATGACGTGACCAAGCTCTTGCCGCCCGAGGGCGACTTTGCCGCGATCATCATCGATGCGCTCGCCGGCGACGACCAGGTAACGGTTGGGCCGACGGTCATTAAATCCGTGTGGGTCGATGCCGGAGCAGGCAACGACGTCGTGCAAATTCTACCTGGACGAGCGATCCTTAGCGACAAGACCGAGGCCAGCAGCACCGACCACGCCACCCGCAACGACGATGCCCGCAACGCGTTCCCGCTGCCGATGCCATCGACCATTGCCTCGGTCGACGTGCCACCGAGTGGAATCCTGAATCAAGCATCTCCCGGCGTAGCCGAATTCGAGCTCAGTGTGCACGGCGCCGATTCGGTGAAGGTCAGCGTGGCATCCGATCCAGCGAATCAGACCATCGATGACCTGGTGAGGGATATCAACGCGGCACTCGGAGAGGCCGACCTGGATGGCGATGTGATCGCGATTTCAGATGGCAACCGAATCTTGCTCGCATCGATCGCCGCCGGTGCGGATACGAGCCTGACTGTAACTTCGGCAAATGAGTTTTCCAGCACCCATCTATTCAAGGCGGACACGATCTCGGAACAGGGCATGCTGCCCGCCGCCGGTGCACTCTTCACCGGTTTGGGACTGGACCACATTGAGGACGAGGATTGGTATCGATTCCGCTTCGCTCCCGGCGCCACGCTGCACGAAGGTGACGGTATCACCCTGACGGACTTGTCCACTGCGGCCGGACTGACCCTCGAGCTTTATCGCACTGACGGCAGTATTCCCGACGCCGAGGGCACAGCGTTGGCCACGGCCGTGTCCGTGGCCAATGTGCATCGCATCGCGTTCGCGGGGCAGCGATTGTTAGGGGCGGATCTGCCCGTCTTCAGCACGGTCACGGCACCGTTCGAGTTCTCGCTGAAGTTGAACAATTCGATTACCAAGGTCATTCATGTGGCGGCCTCGGTCGGAAATCCAATTGCCGACGAGGAAACGCTCGTTGCGCGCGTCAATGCGGTGCTTTCGGCCGCGTTGATTCCCGAACAACTTAGCAATGCCATTAAGCTGCTCAAAGTGGACGATGCGTTTGCGCTGGAATCGGCCGATGGTCGCATCCAGTCCATCGAGATCGTGTCCATCGATGCAGCAGCCATGTTGGCCCTTGGGCTATCGGCGGGCATCTCGGCAACGCGCTTCCCCACGGGTGCACAAGATTGGTACTGGCTGCGCGTGAAGACCGACCTTGGGCCGACGTTGTATCAATTGGAATTCTCCGGACCTGACTGGGCGGAGCAGTCGGCTGGCAACAACAGCATGGCCACAGCCCTGCGCATCGAGTCCATCGAGCGCGCTGGCGTTGCCGCGGAGCAGCTCAATCTCGTTGCCACGATCGCCGGACTGACGCTCTCGCACGGCGCAGATGCAGATTGGTTCAGCTTCAGCATTACCGACACCGCATCTCAAAATCGACCGCTGCAGATTCAACTCGACCTGCTATCCGCGACGGCGCCAGTACGGATCGCCGTCATTGATACAAATGGCGCCATCCGCGCCGAGTCGACGACGAACAGCCTCGGCACGCCGGCGCTGGTCGACATCGCGTCACTGCCGGTGGGTACTTACTATCTACAGGTAAGTTTTGTCGGCGCGGACCGCGCGGATTTCGCCCGCTACGAGCTCGAAATCCTGCCGCCCCGGCCCGATGCTTTCAAGCTCGACAACTCGCCGCGATCGCTGATCGGTAGCCCCGTGGCGTTCAACGTTGAGAACCAGCGATTTGCAGGACCGATTGATTTCACGAACGCCCTGGTCGATGTCAGCCAGCAGCGGCGCGATATCATCCTCGGTGGCCAGGGCGACGACCGGTTGGCGGGCGGCTCAAGCGAAGATTGGGTCCTCGGCGAGGAGGGCAACGACGTTCTCACCGGCGGAGCCGACAATCAGGCCAGCGATCTCCTCTGGGGCGGCACCGGCGACGATATCTTCCAGGTCTATACCTCCGGACTCCCGATCCGCAAATCGGATCAGCGATTCGTCGATCGCGCACGCCAGGAAACGATCGTTCCTACCCTCAGCGATCGCTTCGACGGCCAGGAGGGTAACGACCAAGTGCTCTTCCTCGGCGGCGACTACGACGCATTGGGACGATCGATTCCCGACCACGTCGCGGTGCGCTACAACACGCTTTTGCACCGCTACGAGTTCACGAATCTAGTCTGGGATCTCGACTCGCAGCAGTTCGTCAGCGATCCCAAGGACGCGGAGCGCTGGTTTCAGGAGTATGCCTTCTTTCAGGCCGTGGCTGTCGAATCGATGGCGATCGACACCAGAGCCGGCGCGGACGAAGTGCACGCCGAGCCGGAATACATGTTCCGCAACACGACCAGTGAGTGGGGCATCGACCCAGACGACTTCCCGCAGCGCGGCACCTTAGGCCACCTGACCATCCGCGGCGGCGAGGGCAACGACCGGCTCTTTGGCGGCGCTGGCAACGATACGATTCTCGGCGGGCACGGAAACGACGTCATTCGCGGCGGTCCCGGGAACGACGAGCTCGATGGCGGGACCGGCAACGACTGGATCACGGGCGGGGCGACAGAGTTGCCCCCGGACGCATTCGAGTTTTCCAGCGATGTTGCCACCTCGCCTAACGACACTCCCGAATTCGCCACCTACTTGCCGGTCGACTTTTCCAAACTGGCCGCCAACGAGCAGGTTGTTGTCGCGGGGTTGTCGTTCCACGGCACCCCCGGACAAGACGGCAACTTTGTCGACGAGGCCGATTGGTATGTAATTGCCGTTCCGCCCGCACTGCGCGCCTTCGGCGGCGTGCAATCCGCGTTCCTGTCGAGCGACATGATCCGCATCCTAGGTCCGACTTCCGCACAGATCAGCGACAAGGTGCGCTTGTATGCCGGTGCCCCTGCTGCGCCTCCGGGTTCCGGATCAATCGTACCCGTCGAGCAATTCCGCGGAGTGCCAAGCTACTACGTGCTGCGAGTCAACCGGATCAACGATACGGCACCCACTACGTACTCGATCGTCCTCGATCCGTCGCTTCATCTCGGTGAGTCGATCGATGTTCCCGCCACGGTTGATGCATCAGCTCCCAATCACGTGGTGGACAATCGGGTGGACTTCACGCCAGTAGTCATTCCTTTGGGCGATATCGATGGCGACGGGCACGATGACTTCATCAGCGGGACGAAGCCCGTCGACGGTGACACGTTGGCGCGGGTTCAGTTCGGCGGTGAGGATTCGGCGGGCCGAGAGACCCTACTACGATTCCCATACGCTCTGTCGACCTCGTACTCGCCCCCGGGCCTGGTCCTGCCGCAAGTGGAGACCGGCGAAATCTTCAGTTCGAACGCGAGTGCAAGCATTGTCGCCGGTGATTTTAACGGCGATGGCCTCAATGACATTACGGTCGGCATCTCGGGCCCCAAGACGACCATCGATCGACTCAAGAATGGTCAGTTGGACCCGAACGGCCACGTGGTCACCGGCATCGCAGCCGTTCGTCAGGTCGTCGTAAGCCCGGACGCGCGACATCAGTACGTGCTCGACCAGGGATCGCAAGCAGTTTTTGTCTACGGGCGAGATAGCCTTACCGAAAAACTCGTGTTCGAGGGATCCATTCTGGAAGGCGTGCCGGCGAACCCGGCAAACATCGCCTTGTCACCCAACGGCGACCGTGCCTACGTAGTCGGCACTGGCGCCGACGGTGAAACCCGAGTGGTGCACACTTTCGCACGAGATGCGAACACGGGAGCGCTTGCACCGCTTGGTGACCCGCTGTCGCTTCCGGGTGCGGACCTCCAAAGTGCCGTCTGGTCAACGCTCGGGGCCGATGGGCAGCACTTGTACATAGGCGTCGGTAACGCGATCTGTGTGCTTGCGCGCGGCGCCAACGGGTTGACATTGCAGTCGACGGCTTCGGACGAAGCCATTGTCCGGGGCCTGTTCGCGCCTACGCCTCACCAGATTTACGTCGTAACCGACAATGCGATCCGCCAGCATCGGCTGCTTGCCAACGGTGACATCGACGAAGTAACATCGCCCACCATCCTTAGCGTCCCGCGAATGGAGAGCGTTGCGGTCAGCCCTGATCGGCGGAACCTGTATGCGGCGGGGACGACTTCGGGAGATTTCAAGTATCTAAAAACTTTCAATGTCGACCCAGCGGCTGGTGGGCTGAGCGGTGAAACGACAAGGGTTGTGCAGAACGATGGGTTGCCTCCGACCGTCGATAGTTCGATCTTCGTGAGCGTTGCTGGCGATGGCACGACGGTTCTGGTAGCGGCAGAAGATGACGTGGCCGTATATCATCGTGACCTGTTCGACGGATCGCTTAGCGCACCGCATATCTATACGAACCTTCTCGACTCGAACAACGTCTTTATTCAATCTGCGTCCAATCCGGACGCAAACCGCTTCACCCTCGCTGCGCCGGGTGAACTTCTCGATTTCGATATTGCGCTGGCTGGGACGTATACGGTGTTTTCCAGCGGGCAATGGCCCGCGGAAGTCGATTTCCTTAAGGACGCTCAGCTTCAGATCATCGCACCGCAATCCGCCGAGTTGTCGCTGGGGAACGCCGGCGACGCCAACGGCGACGGCATTCAAGATCTCTTGATTGGCACTCCTTTCGATGGCACCGCGGCGCCGGGCGCCGGAGCAGTGCGTGTATACCACGGTTCGAGCGAGTGGGGGCAGCAACGGCTGACTCTCAATCCTCGTGACGCGGCCGTTGTGCTCACCGGAAGTCCGGGCGAGTATTTCGGGAGCGTCGTGGGCGGTATTGGAGAGTTTAGTGGCGGCAACGGTCGCGAGCGCTTGGAGCTCGAGGTGACCGATTTCTCCGTGAGCACAAGCAACCCCGTAGGTAGCGAAGGAACTACGGTCACGAACACAGTCTACGACAGCGATGTGCTCACCGTGGGCCTGGAGGATCGGACGATCCCGCACTCGGAGCCGGAGTACGCCCTACTTGTTGACGGCCAAATTCCCGAGGGTGGGTCCATCAAGTTCCGCCTCAATGCCGGCAACTACAATCCGGAGTTTGCCGCCGCGCTCCAGTCCGCGGCGAGTTCCGTTGCCGGAGTTGCGTTCGACAGCAACACGATGACGGTAACTCTGAGTCCTGGGGCGACGACCTTCCAGTTTGCTCCTGAGCTGTCGCGAGGACTCCATTTCGTGTCATTGTCACTGGTTGGCCTGCAGCGATTCGGCGATGTGCCTGCTCGCTTTCAAACCGCGAATCTCTTCACGGTGGTCGACACCGCGCCGCTCGAAACCTTCCACGAATACGGACTCAATGTTTCCCGCAATCGGGTCGCTGAGGGGGCCACGCTCAGCGTGTCGATTACGGCACAACGAGGAACGATTCCGATTGGTCCCCCCTCTGCGTTCCTCTCGCTGGAAGATCTCGGAGCAAGTGATCTCGACCATACGGCGCTCGCCGACGCACTTGCAAACGCGACTCTCCATGACGCCTTCGTTTCTGACAACGGCATTTTCTTCGGTCCCAACGGAGGCTCGCTGGAGTTCACACTCGAAATTCGCAACGACGATCTTTCAGAAGGCCTCGAGCAGTTCGTCTTGCGCCTGGACGGCCAGGATGGCGGCGATCCTTTTCCACAGACGGTGACGATCGCCGACAACGAATCGGTCACCTTCAAACTCAGCGGTGCAGGGCAGGATGCAGTCGAAGAAAGCGGAATTCGCACGTTTGGCATCGAGCTTATCGGCAACCTCGAGCCCGGCGAGTCGGCCACGGTCGACCTCGTGTTCACGGATAACACGAATAACCTGGACGAGGCAGCGGTGCTCGCCGCTTTGCAGTCGGCCGCACAAGCGGCTCGCGGCGTCACCGTGAACGGCAACAGCATCACCTTCACGGCCGAAGGCGATCGCACGCTGGGATTTTCGCCCGACACGACCGACGATTTTGAATCTGGGGAGGATGAGAGTTACCGGCTATCACTTGGCAACGCCCGGCGCTCGGGACCGCGAGCCGCGTTCGCCACACAGGACGAAGTCGTCACCCAACTCAGCGACAACGACTCGTTCTACTACTATCTTCAGGTTCTGGGCGAATCTGACGTCGTGGAAGGAGAGAGTGCCCGCTATTGGCTGGGCTATCAGGGCATGCTCACTCCTGGCGCCAGTGCCACGGCCCGCTTGAGTTTGCGTGATCTGCAAACAAGCGCCAGCGACCACGAACCGCTGACCGCTGCAATCGAACGCGCCGTCAATCAAGTCAACACACAGTTGCCGGCTGCGTCACAAATGAGTTGGCAGGCGGACGGTGACGACGTGCTGGTCACGTTTCGCGCTGGCGGGTTCCAACGTCTGGAGTTCACGCTCTCGGCCATCGACGACGCGACACGCGAAGGATTCTACGACGACTTTGTGGTCCTCACCGGGGCTGGAGGGACCAGCGACTCGGCATATATCTTCTACGGCGATGAGATTGCATCGGATGTCGGCGCTGTCGGCAGTGCCGACGCGAACGTGAAGATCTCGCTGGATGGTTCGTTCACCGCCTCTCAGATCGTGGCCGTGGGAAACATCCACGGCAGCATTGCGCCGGGGGAGGCTCGAACGGAATTCATCATTTCGCACGCTGAACTCTATCAAACCTCCGGCAGCGATGAGGCCGTGCTGGTCAGCGGTGATTCGTTCGCTGGCAATCCTCCGCCCAGAGTAGCCACGTTCGAGAACTTCGGCGAAGTGGCAGCCCTGGGTGACATCAGCGGAGACGGCTGGAACGATCTGGCTCGTATCCAAACCGAGCTTACCGACGGGCTGAACGGCACCGCTTCCGCCTGGTCGCATCGCGTGGTCCACGTGCTATTGGGAGGTGAAGACTTTTTCGACACCGTCGATGAGCAATCGAGCGTTCCGCCGCTGATCGTGGAGCCGGCGCTACCGCGGTATTTTGACACTCAGGGCACGACTCCAATCGTCCGCCCATACCTTATCAGCACCGTGGGGCACTTCGACAGCGATCAGTTCGTTGACTTTGCAATTGCCGACGAATTGGGTGGTCACCAGGTGCATGTGGTCTCGGGTCGCATCATCACGTCGCCGGTTGAGGCGGCGCGTAGCCTGCCGACGGTGCACCCGTTTGAGCTGGCCACGCCGCTGCCGGCTCAGTCGCCCAGCATCCCGGGCATCAAGCTGGGGCGACTGGTCGACCCCTCGCACGTACCAACCTTTGGCAACGCCTTCAGCTTCGAGGGCCCCGGCGCTGGCGAGAAGCTCGGCGGGCGTTTCGACTTCATGCAGTCGATAGGAGATACGAACAACGACAGCTACGACGATTTCAAGATCAATTCAGCTCACGAGTCGTACATCATTTACGGGCCCGTTGGATTGAATGGGTGGTTGAATATCGCCGACATCGGAATCCAGCCCAGTGCGCCGGCGAACGAACCCAACCCTACCTATACGGCACTTGGCGACTTGGACAACGATGGAAAGAACGAGGCCGCGAAGAAGGTGAGCAACGGGGGCTTGCAGGTGGTCACGCGCGTCGGCAACTCCGAAGCATTCGTGTTCGACGTCATTGCACCCACGGTGGAGGCCGGGCTGACTTCCGAGTTGTTCGCGACAGGCGGCGATTTCGACGGAGATCGCCGCGGCGACCTGGCAATCTTGCACGTTGTTTCCGGTAGCGATGGTCCCGTCCGCAGCCGGCTATATGTTTTCTCGCAAGCCGACGGCAGTCTGGCCGACAGGCCGCAGCTCGATTTCACCAAGGCTCGAGTGATCGTCGACAGTGTGCCAGGGGCCATTGCCACACGTTTGTCCACGTTCGATGCAGCGATCATTCAGCGACCCTACCTCGACATCAACGATGACGGTTACGACGATCTCCTGGTGGGTGCTCCCGGCGCGGACCTGTTCTTCGGCACAGCGGGCAACAACCAGGGAATTCAGGTCGATGCCGGCCGCATCTATGTGCTTTATGGCAGTCCGCGCGAACCAGCGCTGCAGGTGCCCACGGCAGCGTTTCCCAATGCTCTGCCAGGTGGTGTGGAGACGTTGACCAATGAAGTAATAACGGGTAGCGGCGAGTTCCTCCAGAACGACGCCACCGGCCAACCCACGACTTTTGAGCGCACTTTCGCGCGCTTGCTGGGAGCCAAAATAAGCGACGCGGGAGTTTTGCTGCCGCAGGGCGCTGCCTTTTCGTTGAAGTGGGCCACCGCGGACAACAGCAGCAGCTCAACCGTCGAGGTGACAATCCCCGTTCAATCGTCGCCTTGGACGCCGGCCGCCCTGCTTGCCGAGATCAATTTGGACATCGTCAGTGCAGATCTGGCCGACCGAATTCGTGCCACCTTCGATCTGAACGAACGACTCTCGTTCGATTTGATCGGTACCGCGCCTGCAACGCTGTCGATCAGTTTCAGTTCTGCGAGCGGCTCTGGCGCGGCCACGCGCGAGAGACTGGGTTTCGCAGATGGCCTTTCGACCGACAATCAGCGCGAACGCTGGTTCCGTATCAACACGCTGGGCGACGGCCTGCCGGGCAACTACCTGTACGTTGGTCCGGAGCCGTTGGAGGCCGGTCCAATCAATGTCCGTGACGCTGCCACGGTCCAAGGAGAAATCGTTAGTCGTGCCGCCGTTTCAGCGGGTCCGGGCGAAGTCGGTCTCTACAGTCTCGACCTGACGTCGCTTGCCCACCTCGCAGCCGATCCCGCACAACTCCTCAACGACGTGTCGTTCCAGCTCGACTACCAGGCCGAGCCGGTGGCATTTCCCAGCGAGTTTCGGCTACAAGAGTCTGCGGCAATTGGGGACACATTGTACTTCTGGGCGGACTATGCGCTGTGGCGAACTGATGGAACTGTGGCTTCGACGGTCCGCATCACCGACGCTCAGAATGCGCCGCTGGTTGATCCCAGGCACTTCACCGTCGCTCATGGAACCCTCGGCGATCGGCTCTACTTCGTTGCCGGCGCCGGCGATGGGCAGCTTTGGCGCATCGACGATCGAGACTCGGGTCCTGTTCGCATTGGCGACGGGTTGCCCGGAACGACCACGGAAATCGTTACGCTGACGGATGGAGTGGCGTTCGTAGCCGCAGACAAGGCGTACTATGTTTCC
Source organism: Pirellulales bacterium (assembly GCA_050250435.1). Taxonomy (GTDB): domain Bacteria; phylum Planctomycetota; class Planctomycetia; order Pirellulales; family PALSA-1355; genus JBFWOR01. Next base: position 97,896 of record JBFWOR010000013.1, read on the forward strand.
GGCGCTGCGCTGGCGTACGCGGAGATTCCAGCTCCAGTCGATACCGTCATCACAGCGCCAACCTCGTTGACGGCGGCAATTCTATCGGGAGTGCCGGTACTGTACTTCTTTGCCGCGCACGACGAATCGCACAGTCTGTGGAAGTTCGATCCCGCTGCGACATCGGTGAGCCCCGTGGCACCCATACCGGCTGGCGCCGCGAACTTGACCGTATTGAAAGGTACCACTTCAGGCGCGAGCGACGAATTGTACTTCACGATCGGCAGCGCGCTCTGGCGGAGCGACGGCGTGCAAACCGGCGAGATTCAGGCATTCCCGGCGTCCGTGACATCGCTCTTGGCCAGTGGCGACTCGATGTACTTCCAGTCAGGCGGCGAGCTGTGGTACCACAAGGCGGGGCTCGCGCCGAGCAAGGTCCTCGATGCTGCCGGTCAGCCGGTTTCTCCATTCGAGATGATCGAATTCAACGGGCGCATTGTGTTTTCTGCGCTGGCAAGCGCGACTGGAAACGAAAGCGCACTCTGGCAGGTGGATCCGGCCACGCATACGGCGGCCGTGATTAAGACGTTGCCGCAGTCCGGCTCGCGGCCAATGAGCTTCAGCGTGGGCGAGGATGCGGGCGCCGCAACGCTGTACTTTGTCTCGGCGGGCACCGGCGACAACCGTGTCTGGAAGAGTGATGGCACCACTTCCGGCACGACGCCACTGGGAGACGACGTGCGCGCGCAGGGCGGTCGGGCAACGTTTACCAACAGCGATTCGACGTCGATCGGGGATCTTGCAACCGTTGAGTCCTCGATCAACGTTACTAGTGCCGCCATTCTCCAGGACGTCGACGTCGCATTAAATATCACGCATACCTTCACCGGCGACTTGAGTGCACGCCTGATCGATCCCAACGGAACGGAGGTCGAACTGTTTTTCCGGATTCAGACTGGCCGCGACCAAACAGCGCAGGCGTATATCGGCACAGTGCTGGACGACGAGGCCGCCACGTCAATTCAAAGCGGCTCGCGGCCGTTCACGGGGCGTTTTCGTCCCAGTGGGGACCTATCGTCCTTAGGCGGTCGCTTAGCCAACGGCATGTGGCGCCTCAGAGTTCAAGACCACGCTGCGCAAGACGAAGGCTCGTTGAATCAGTGGTCGCTTGATCTTACGTATCAAACGGCGCTGGTGCCCTTCCGCGGTGGACTGTTTTTATTGCAGGATCTCGGTGCTCAAACAGGACAACGTCAGTTGGCACAGTACTCCACCGAGTCGTCAAACGTCAGCACGGTCTACGATCAACTCGGCAGCAGCATCAAGATCAGCGTGTTGGCGGATGAAGGCGATATGCAGCTCAACGCGGCCACGGCATCGGCGGCGGCAATTGTCAGTTGGACGATCCCCGTCAATGACCCGCAAGCTCAGTCACTCGACGTCTTAGGCACCCACAAGGACATGCTGCTCAACGCCGTGCGCGATTTCCTTGCGCGGGGTCTGACCCGCATGACCTTGCGGATCGAAGCCGTGGACGAGAACGTCGCGTTCGACAACTTGTCAAATCCGTCGCTCGTCGCGACACCGACCACGGCAGGTGTTCTGGTCGACGTGTTCAACGCCGACGGCGGTCTGCTGGCGTCGGGGCTTTCCGCGGTCGACATGCGGCGCTTCGACGCCGGTCAATACTATCTGCACGTGCGTGGCACGTCCGATGCCTCCAATGGCATGTCATTCACCATCGAAATCAATCCACCCTTCGCCGGTCAGACGCGCTTGCAGTACGTCGATCCGGACCGCGATCGAATTCATGGCGGCGACGGCGACGACTGGATCGCAGGAAACGAGGACATCGACTACCTCTACGGAGATGACGGCTCCGACATTGTTCGCAACGAGCCGAACATCGACCTGTTGTATACCGTGGAAACCACCCAAAGCGTACCGGCAAGCACGAAGCGGGCTCGCGAATATGATCCGGTCATCAGAAATTTCAATGGCGATGACCCGCGCGACAGTCTCACCAAGGGCCTGCACGATGACTTGGTGGAAACGATGGCCGACGCACTGGGGATTCCTTTCGACGGGAATCCTTACTGGGCGATTCGCGCGAGCGACCTGGCCCAGATCACCCACCTGGATCTGCGCGGTTACGAGCCGGATGCCGCGCCTGCCGATGCGCTTGAGGGCTTTGAGTACTTGATCAATCTGCGGCGGCTGAACCTGGCCGACACCAGCGTCGAGTCGCTGGAGTCGCTGCGTGTAGGCTCATTCACAACGGGTGACCTGGCGAGCAGCCCGCGCGGCATGCGGCGTCTGGAGTATCTCGTACTCGACGGCGCCGACAATGTCTCTTCGCTTACCGACTTGCAGCTGGCGCGCAACCTGCGCTACCTGTCCTTCGATCTGGCGACCGATCAAGCCGCCTCAGACTCTGCGTCGAAGATCCTGGGGCCACTAAACAGCCTTTCTAGGCTGAAATGGATCAGCCTGGCGCACCAGAACATCGAGACGCTACTGCCCGCTGGATTCCCGATCCTGAACCTGCCCAACGTTGTGCATCTGGATCTCAGCGGCAATAAGCTGGCGGGCAATGGAGCGGATCCGCTGGCCAACCTCGAAAAACTGGTTTCGCTCGATCTGAGCGGCAACCTGATCGCAAGCATCGACGCGCTATTGGGCCAGACGATCATCGACAATTTCGAGCCGGGGTATGAGGAGGATCCAAACGTCGGTTGGACCGGCGATCCGAATCCTGCAGCCTTCGAGCGCGACTATCGCATTCTGCCGAAACAAGCCGGGCATCTGGCTGGCGTCACCTACGAGTTTGGAAACTTGAAGTCGGGTATGTACGACATCCTGGTAACTTGGCCCGAGCACGTTTCTCGCACCGATCGGGCCGTCTACACCCTGGGCGATGGCCGCTCGTTCGATCCCGCGCAAATCGACTCAGATTCGATCGTGCTGCCCGGTCACAAATTCGCAACCGGCGACGCGATCGTCTTTCACAACACCGGCTCTGCCATCGACGGGCTATCGAACGGTCACGTGTATTACGTCATCCTTGGCACCACCCATGGTCAAGCGGATCCCAACAAGTTCAAACTGGCCGCGAGCCTGGCGGACGCGCGAAACAACCTGGCGATTCCCATCACGACTCCAGCCGCTCAACCGACCGGGCAATATTCCGTAACTCCGGCGGTTGTCGTGAACCAACAGTTCGCCCCCGCCGGAACGCAATTCGGCAATCGCCCTTGGATGCGGATCGCCACCGTAGAGGTCGTGCTGAATGCCACGACGGGAAGCTACGAGATTTCCAATACGCAAGGCATCCTGCTCGCGCAGGGTAATTCGCTGGCAGTTCACTTGACGGGCGGCAACCCGGCCGCCGACGGCCAGCTGCTCGGCAATCTGGCAGCCGACGCGGTGCGTATCGAGCGAACCGTGTTGCCGAGGCTTGTCCGGCTCGATCTGCGAGGCAATGGGCTCGACAACGCCGCCTATGAGTACATTTTGCCCGGCCTGCAAGTCACGCGCCCCGGCGATTTGCCGCCGATTGCGGACCTTGAGTTTACGAACAATCCGCTGGCGCCCGTTTTTCTCACAAACTTTGCGCCACTGGCCTTGGCGCCGGGGCAATCGTGGTCGATGCCGGTTTCCGCCACCGACGGGGGACTGTCGCCGCTTAAATACTCGGCCAGCGCTAACAATCCGAACGTCAAGGCCGAGATCGTGCAAGGCGTGCTCCACGTGACACCGCAAAACGGATTCACAGGGACCGCGCAAGTCACGGTTACGGCCGCTGACGGCTCGACGTGGATTGAAACACCGCCAGCCGATCCGACATTTGGCAGTGGCGAGGCTTCGTTCGGCGGCAGCCCGAACGACGTAATTAATACGTCCTTCAATGTTCCCGGATCATTTCGAACTAGCGGAAATGCCAGTCTACAAAGCGGTTTCGTTCGGCTAATTCCTAACGAGCGCTCGCGTGCGGGTGCGCTAATCGTAGACCGTCATCGAGTGGGTGAGGTGGAAGTGGCGGCGCGAAGCTTTTTTCTTGACTCGTCAATCACGATCAACAACACAAATACGCTGAGCAATGCCACAGACGGCTTCAGCATCGGGTACGGCGGCGCCTTGCGCGACAACCGGGAGGAAGGTGGCAACATTGGGCTCTGGCTGGAGATCGACGCGAACGAGAATACCGGTGACCCAGGTGTATACCTACATTACAACGGCGCCATCGTGCAGAACGGGTCGTTTCCGAGGTTGTTGGGAGCGATGGTCCGCGCTGGCGCACGCGTTTGGCTCGACGTAACTCCATCAGGGCTTGTTACGTTTTCGCACCCGGCAACGGGCGAACGAACCGTGCAACTCCCCAGCTGGAATCCGCAACCAGACTGGGAGTTCATCGTAACGGGGCGAAACGGCGCCGATTTTTCAGAAATCCGCCTAGAGAACCTCGCGATTGTCGACCGGACCGACACCCCGCAGGTTACCTTATCGGGCTCGCGTGACACGGAACTGGTCACAAACGCACAGGGCTTCTGCTGGTCTACGGCGTACGGCTCTGCCTATAACACTACCGTCGTCGTCACTCGCAGCGACCTCGCGTCGCCGATCTATCAGTCGACCGACCCGAACGGCCTGTTTCGATTCGACCAGTATGGTCACGGTACCTTCAAGATCACGGTGACTGCAAACGACCCGGTTCGCGGCCGCACGGGTATCGGCTCGCGCGAGGTAACCGTTGTCAATTCCTACATCGGCCGCATCGTCGAACAGCGGTTCGATGTTCATGTAGGGACCAGCGCCGTCTACGGAACAAGCCTGCTCGACACTCCACCGGACGGCCCCGACTCCAACGACCTGCCGCAAGAAGGCCACAGCGTTTTCATCGATCGTGACTTCGATCGGGTCTACGATCCGGGTGAGCCGGTTACCGTCACCGACGTCAACGGCAACTACCATTTCTCAGCGCTGGATTCCGGGTTGTATTCGGTTCTGGAGTTTTCAAACCTGCGCGATGCCGCTGGCAATCTTGTCGGCGAAGCGCTGCAGCCAACATTTTCCCCCTATAGCAACCTCGATAATAGTACGACTTCCACGGCGGAGGACGTGACGTCGATTTTGGAAAGCGCCGGGCAATACACCGCCATCGGCGACCTGCGCGACAATCTCGCCGGGCCCCTTCATCTCGACGTCGACCTCATCAAGGTCGAGTTGACGCAGGGAGACTTGCTAACCGTCGATATCGATGCGCTTGAGTTGGGGTTGGCCACCCGCACCAGGCTGCGCCTCTTCGACGCAGCCGGCAATGAAATGGTGCCCACGCGGACAGTTGCGGCCCCGGGCGATCGCGTGACCTCTTTGGACCCGTACTTCGAGTTCGAGGTGCCCCTGACGGGTATTTACTTCGTTGGCGTCAGCGGCGAGGACAACGCTACCTACAATCCCACGCTGCCTGGCAGTGGGACTTCATCCGAGCATGACGGCGAGTATCGCCTGACCGTGTTGCTAAATCCCGTTACGCAAGCGCCCAACCTCGACCAAGGTGACAAGACTTCCGCAGCTCAAGACCTGGGCACGTTAACAACGGGAGTGCACTCGCTGCTCGTGACGGGATCGATCGGTGACAACCCAAGCCTCGCCATCCCGGCCAATGATGTCGACCTTTATCGCGTGGTTTTGAGCGCGGGAGCTCATTTGGTCGTGGATATCGATTCGCGAGTCCTCAACTACAACCCCGCGTCCTTGCTCGATTCCTTCGTGCGATTGTTCGATGCCGCAGGCCAGGAAGTGCAGCGCGATGACGACGACGACGATGACGTGTTTGCCGAGGCGACAAGGGAGCCGTCGGAACCAGGGTTCCGTCGCGACTCCTTTTTGATATATGACATATCGACTACCGGCGTGTACTACATCGGCGTGAGCTCGTATCAGAACGATAGCTACAATCCAACTACTGGCGAGAACGCAACGGGGGGAATTTTTACGGGTGCCTATGAGCTCGTCGTCCACATCAACTCGCCCGATGCGGAGCTGCCCGAGCCAGGCGACACGTTGACGACCGCAACACCCACCGGTGTCTCTCCCTCCGGCGCGGATCGATACAAGAACGTGGGCACACTTACGGACTCCACGGACGTCGATTTCCTGTCGTTCGAGCTGGCCGCGGGTGAGTCCGTGTCGATCGACGTCGATACCGTCGCGGCCGGCTCGCGAATTGACACGGTGCTACGCTTGTTCGACGCTACCGGCAAACAGGTGGCGGTCAGCAACAACGATCCGGCATTCGGAGAGTTCCCAAGCAGCGATCCTGCAATAAGATTCACCGCAGCAAATGCCGGAACTTACTATGTTGCGATCAGCGGTGCTGGGAACGACGACTACGATGCGATCACTGGGGAGAACGCTATCCCAAGTGAGTCGCGCGGAAACTACGTTATCCACCTCGCGACGAACACCTCAGAAATCGAACCTAACGACAGCATTGCGACCGCCACCGATACCCAACTTCACGACAGCTTCTATATTGCCGGTCAGATTGGCGACAATCCGAATATCACCGCCGAATTCGACGTCGATCTGTACCGGTGGCAGGCCCTTGCGGGCGAACGTCTTGACGTGCGGCTCACCTGGGAAAGTGCAGCATCGGTCGCCGCAGAGATGTTGCGCCTGTTCGATAGCACGGGCATGCCGCTGCCAGGGCACTCTGTTGGTGTAGCAGCCAACGGCAGCGGCGCGGTATACGCCGACTTTGTTGCGCCCGCCACGGGGACTTATTTTGTGGGCGTGAGTGGTCTTGGAAACGGCACTTACGACCCGCTGACCGCGGACAGCGGAATGGAGGGGCTAACGGGCGACTACGCACTGGAGATGCACCTGGAACGTGCGCCTGCCAATTCGAGTGACGTACTCCGGTTGATTACTACCTCCGACCTCAGAGACAGGATTGAGCACTGGGGCGCGATTGGCGAGCCGTCTCAAAACTCCATGAGTAATGTAGTCGACCTTTTCGAGGTGTCGCTGGTTGCAAACTCCGTTTTGACAGTCGACGTGGACGGCGGGGTCTCCGGCGAAAGCGGCAACCTGCAACCGGTAATCCGGATACTCAACCCTGGGTTGGTGGCATTGGCAACGAACTCTGAAGCGGCCGGCAACCGAATGCGAGTTCAGTTTTTGCCGCGGACTTCAGGTACGTATTTCGTCGCAATTAGTGGCGCGGGCAATGATCACACCAATGTGGCAAATCTCCAGCCCGGTGATGCCGGATTCTACCGAGTCACCGTGGAGCAAATGACGCCGTCGTTGAGCGAGCAGCTTCATGTTCCGCATGCATCCGTCGTTGACGGGATCGACTTCGGCAATGGTCAGCGAGCACGAATTGCGCTGGATGTCGAGTCGGTTCCGCTCAATCAGTCCGTGGCCGAAGGCACGGTCGTTAACCTTTCGGCCCTCGTTGACCCAAGCGTTGGCTCGCCATCGTATGCTTGGAGCATCGTTGGAGTCGGCGGCGCCGAATTTGACTTCGACAATCCAGGCAATTCGCCCAACGGCCAGTTCATCCCGCGCGACGCGGGCCAGTTTGTCGTGACGCTCGTCGTTACGTCCGGCGGAAACGCATATACCACTGTGGCCAGAGTATACGCTCACGATGTGGCGCCACAGATCATTCTTGCCGGCGGAACCACCAACGGGCAGACAACAGGTGCCGCATCGTCCAACACGCCTGAATCTCTCCCCGACTTCACTGGTTTGGAGCTCCGCCCTCTTGCCATTCACGGCTCCTTCTACGATCCGGGTCGCGACGAAACGTGGACCGTAACGGTCGACTTTGGCGACGGTGCGCCACACGCCAACGCAACCGTCGTGGCCGATGAGACACGGCCCGGCTTCTGGTTGTTTGACATTGACCATGTGTACCAGCGAGCTGGCACATTCGCGGGCCGCATCACCGTGGTCGACCGCGAGGACGATCTCTATCAGGACCTGGCATTTCACGTGCTCGTTCAAGCTGCGCCGCCCGTGCTCGAATTCCTCCCGCTCGGCGGCGCCCTTGAGGGTGCGATCTGGAGCCGCGATGGTAGCGCCATCGCGCGGGCCGACCACGAAGTGACTGCTGAAGTCAACTATGGTAGTGGGTTCGAGCCGCTCGCCTTGACGGCAAGCACAACCGATCCAACGCTCAGGGCTTTCCGCCTCGAACATCGGTATTTGCAGGACGGTCAATACACCGTGGCCGTGCGAATCGCCGCCTTCGATCCCGTCACGGAGATTTCGCAAACGGAATTGCGATCGTTCGTCGTGGCCATCAACAACGTGCAGCCGAATCTGGGCCAAGGTCTCATCGGCCCGACGCGGATCAACGAAGGCGCTTTGGGAGCTTTCCGTGTCGAAGCTCAAGACCCGGGTGCGGATACATTGACCTACGAATGGGACCTGGGAACCGGTGCGTTCGGCCCGCCAAGCATCGAGTCGGTCCAGTACGTGTTTACGACAATTGGCACGGTGACCGTTCGCGTGCGCGTGAGTGACGACGACACGTCGTCGATTGTCGAGCGCGTGATCACCGTCGACAACGTGGCGCCAACTGCCAACGCAGGCGGCCCCTATACGATCGGCGAGGGCGCTGCGTTGACGCTGCACGGCAGTGGCACGGATACCGCGTTGCTGGATGCCCTGGTCTATGCCTGGGATATCGACGGCGACGGCCAGTTCGACGACGCCGAGGGGCCCCATCCGATCGTTAGCTGGTCTCAACTGGTTGCGCTCGGCATTGATCGGCCGATGAACCGGACCATCGGGCTGCGCGTCACCGATGCGCATGACATGTCCGCCACCGCGCAGGCGCAGCTCTCAGTTCACAACACGCCGGCGTTGGTTGTCGTGTCGGGACCGCCCGTAGCTGTCGAGGGAAGCCCTGTAACGTTTATGGGCGAATTCTCCGACTATTCGCCCGCGGCACATGCGACATACCGCTGGGAAGTCGTTTCCGACACGGGGCAAACCTTCGAGCGCCAGGTGCAATTGCCCGTGTCAGGCCAGATTCCGCCATTGACGTTTACGCCCGCGGACGACGGAAACTATTGGATCACGCTCCGCGTGGGTGATGGCTTGGAAATGAGCAGCGAACGATTTGCGCTGCGGGTCACGAATGCGCTGGCCTCGCATATCGACGTCACCAGCAGCAGCGCCGCACGCGTCGATTTACCGTATCGCCTCGTGGGCACGTTTGTCGACGATGGTCGCGACGGGTGGACGGGCATGGCGCGGTTCCAGCGCCGTGGAGATACCACTGCGGTAACGCTGCCGTTGATTACCAGCGAGCTGCAGCCGGGCGCATCGACCTATTTGTTCGCCACCAACTTTGTCTTTGCCCAAGCCGGCCAGTGGGACGTAACGATCACCCTCAACGACGGCAAGGGCACCCCGGCAACATTTCCGTTCGTTGTGGACGTTGCCGGCGATACGCCCTTGCTCGACGTCGCCGACGTCGAGTTGGACGAGGCTGCCGGCTTCGCAGAGTTTGAACTGACGGTCAGCGCGCACACTTCGCCGGTGACGCTCGTCGTCGCCACTCGTGATGCAACAGCGGCGGCAAGTAGTGGCGACTATACTTCGCTGACGCAATCGATCACGTTCGCTCCCGGTGAGACCTCCAGGATCATTTCCGTTCCAGTTGCAAACGACATTCGCCGCGAGGGCAATGAAACCTTCACGCTTGTGGTTGCCAATGCCATTGGCGCGCACGTGGTGCGCGATCAGGCTACTGCCACCATCGTCGACAACGATCAAAACGCGCCGCTCGCCAGCTTCGACGTCGATGAAAACGGGCGACGCGATGCGCTCACTGATGGTGTCATTATTCGTCGCCACCTCCGGGGCATTACTGGCGCAGCGCTCGTTGACGGAGTATTCGGCCAGGTACCAGGCACGGAGACACTCGGCGGGATTGAAGCGAAGCTGCAGGAGCTTCGCGACGCGGGAGCGTTCGACGTCGACGGAAGCGGCGCTGCGCAGGACGCCACGGACGGCACACTCATCGTGCGATACCTGCTCGGCCTGCGGGGCTCCTCACTTACGGCCGGGCTCACGCTAACCGGGCCGCGGACAACCGCCGCCGCGATCGAGCCGTTCCTGTCTGAGTTTGATGTCGACGCCAGCAGTGCGCCTGCGCCCTTGGCCGCCCAGCCGGCCGCGATTCCAGCGGTACTGCAGACGGAGCAAGCTTCGTCCTGGTCGGGCTCCCACATCACGACGGGCAACTCGCTGACGGCGATTGCTAGCGCCCGGGCCTCGGCGAACGGCGCAGCAATAGCACGCGTGCAATCGACGGCCGCAATCCGAGCCCAATCTTCGTTCGCGGGATTGATCTATTTGCCGGCGGCTGCTTCGCGCAGTGCGACCGAATCACCCGTGGACTGCGTATTTGCAGCCGGTGCTGCCGAGATTGAGACGACCAGTCAAGAAATTGATCGACTGTTCGCATCTGATAACTGGGAGTATGCCGACATGGAAGACGACTGGCTGGCGTCTACCGCGGTCGGAGAAGGCGACGCGAAGGGGAATCTCGGGCGAGAAGACGAAGAGTTCACCGAGGCGCTGGCATCGGTGCTGGATGAATTGAGCTAATGCTGTGGTTTCGGGAACCTATTCTAGAAGCTTACGCCCAGCGCAGTTGTGAAGCCAAACAGGCCGAGATCGCCTGTACTTTGCGCTGCACTACCCACGTTGAGCCAGAACTGTCCCTCCAGGGCGACGCGCAGAAACCATTCGGCGTAAGGTGTCTGCACGACGCGCTCGACGCCCACTCGCAACTCGCCAATCGGTACCACACCTGACTGGTTGTTCGTCTGGCTCGTTGTAAACGGGCTGTCCAAATCTGCATCCTCGACAGCCGTCAGGCGATTCTTCACGTTCCCAAACAGCACCGAGCCGCGCGCTCGGCCGAAGGCAGCCCAGCATGGATTGAGCGGCCGAATAAGTTCCAACGATAACGTGGGGCCGACTCCTATGAAGTGATGGCCGAAGCTCGCCGTCGATCGAACGTCTCCCGCAGAGTCAGTCACGTTCGCCAGGTACGATTGTGCGATCGAACCATAACGCAGGCCACCTGTGGCGCACAGCTGCCAGTCGCCAACTTGGGCATACTTCGTGCCTTCGCCATCAATGGTGTAGACGGTCAGCTCGCTGCTCGCGGTAAAGGCGTCATCCGGATTTGACGTCGTCGGCACGTAGTCGGAATTGTTGATCAGAATAGGCGAAGACACCGTGCCGAAGCCGCTTCCCGCGGGCGACAGCGTGATGTCGGCCGGCGTTTCGGTGAGATACCAATAGCCAATTCTGCCGCCATACCCGCGCGCCAGCGTCCGTCCGATCCATACTCGCGGAGCCAATGTCATGGGCGACGAGAACGCCACCATGTTGGTGCTGGCAAACGAAAAATCATCCGTCTGGTTGTCGATAGCTGCCGTGTTGGTACTGAAGTATGGCTTGAGAAAAGTCAATTCCACCGCTGCGTATGTCGAAGTCCAGTCGCCGGCACATTCCTGGCACGCACCGTCGCAACCATCGCCGGGCACCGTATAAGACGGGATGCCACGAGACGGCACCGCCGATTCGTCCGGAAGTCCGTGCACGAGAGGGTCAAAATCCGTATACGGATCGGCCGAGAAATCCTGAGCCGCTGCAGTGCCAGCAACCGCAAAACACAAAAGGCCAAGGAGCGCCCAAGTCGTGCGCATGGGATAGCCAAGACCGGCGCAAGTGCGCCAGCGTCTTCGGCAGTTCGCTGTGTGGCGAAAATCTATCACCGGCGATCAACAGCCTATGTCACCAAGAACGACGGGTGTGGTCGCCCAAAATATCGGCAAACTGCGCAAACAAATCCAATCAAAGCAACTTTTCCGGTAATGCCGATTGGGCCGACGCTCGTGCACTGCCAGCACCGCTAGCACAACGTCACGCGGCGTATTCAGAATGCAACTTCGCGCTCAATCCGATGCGGCGGCGACGGTAATCGTGAACTGCTCCGCATCACTTAGAGCAGGAATGCCGGCGTCGGTCACCAGCGCAGTGAACTCGTAGTCGCCCGGCGCCAGATCGCTAGGCGGCGTCCAACGAAAGATCGCCGTGGTGGCAGTGGTTTTTACGAGGCTGGCTGTGATCTGCGGCTGGTCAGGATCGAGAAAGAACGTCAGTATGTCGTCGGGCAGATTGGCGTCGGTTGCCGTGACGGAAAACTCCAAGAGTTGTCCGGCCGTCACAACATTGTTTGCGATCGGCAACAGGTCCGGCGCGACATTTGGCTGAGGCTGTGAAAACTGTTGCGAGAAAACTCCTCGGTGATCTCCACGTCCCTCACCGCTCCACACGATCGTGAATCCGCCATCTGACCTCGCGTCAACCGCCGGCCGCGACTGGCGCGCTACGCTCGTGGTGTTCACTGGCACTTCCTCGCTGGTGGGTACCTGCGAGCTGTCGAACGCCCGGGCAAACACACCCAATCCGCTGCCGTCCTGAAGCGTGCTAGTCCACACAATCAGCGATGCTCCGCTCGGCGTCGTGGCAACTTGCGGATGAATCTGAGAGCCCGAAACCGTGTCGTTGATAGCTGTCTCGACGCCGATCGGATCGCGGTTGGCTGCGAAGCGCTGCGCCACGATATCGAAGTCATCGCTCGCGCTCGACCGACTGCTCCACGCAATGACGGCGTCGTTGTTTGGCCCAAATGCCGCGGCGGGGTACTTCTGGTCGGACACAGTGTTCGTGTTGACCAGGGACTCCGCGCTCGTGGCTTGGGCATCGAGACTGAATCGCCGAGTGTAAATTCCCCAACCACTTCCGTCCTGACCGCGGCTGCTCCAGCTGATCAGGACCTGCCGATCTTGGGAGATCGCGATGCTTGGCGAAGTCTGCATGGGCCGCGTTTCGGAGTTCACCAGCACTTGCGGACTGAGCGCGGTGCCGTCCGCTGCGAACACGCGCAGATACACACCCTCCAAATCCGTCGGGCCGTTTCCGCACCACGCTACCACGAACCGTCCGTCGTCAGCCGCCGCGATCGCGGGCTGCGATTGATTGCCTACGACAGTCGTGTTCACAAGCATCTCGTCGCCAAGGCCATTTCCCGCCGCATCAAATCGTCGTGCGAAAACTCCCTGGCGATCGCCGCTGCCGCGACCGGACCAAGCTACGACGAAGCCGGCGTCGATGGCGACTACCGTCGGTTCCGCTTGTTCACCGGCGATCGTCGTGTTGACGCGAAACGTAGCGCCCTTTGGTGTTGCAGTACCATCGAGCACTCTGGCGAACACGCCGCTCGTATCGCCCGGCCCACGGCCGCTGTAAACGACGACCTGGTCTCCGCTGGAGAGGATTGCCACGGAGCCCGACTGGTCGGCGGTCTGCTGATTACCAACCTGCAAATCGTTGACAAGCACCTCGGTACCAACCGGAGTAAGCGATGGCAAACATCGCGACTCCGCAACCTCGAAATGCAACCGACGCGGTCCAAAAATAAATTGCATAACTGACGTATTTGATCGAGGTTAGGCTGATTGATGCCACGCGGCGGCTCTATCCAGCCATATATAATAGTTGCTCGGAAATCACGGTCAACGCCGCGAATTCGCCAAGATGTCGCTTCGGCCCGAAGGGTTTTACCGACGTGTCGCTCGTCGACCGACGAGGCTTTTTTTGTCGGGTGGCACGGGCATCTTGCCCGTGAAACGTGCGCACTGGCGCTTCCGCCAGTGCCACCCTGTGCCTAACAGATAAGTGCCGTCAGTCTCCTGTGCGGTGTGGCCTGTCGAAATCGTCAAGCGGCTGATAGTGCGGCGGCATTGTGACTTGTTGCATTTCCTCGCGGCGATCCTGCTTGGGCACGAGGCGGTTGAAGACTTCCAGAATCCGCTCGAGGGTGGCATCGTCCTCGACGGCTTTCACGATCGCGCGGGCCAGCGCGGTGGACCAGTCTCTGAGCATTTGCGGACTGATGGCCTCGGGCTTGCGGTATCCGTATTCCGCGGGGTTGAGTCGCGAGAGGAACCAGGCGGCGGCGCGCCAGCGGGTTTGACTGGCGTTGATGATGTTGCGCAGGGGGAAGATCTCGCGGCGGAGGGCGGCGTCACGGAGGCGTTTGGCAAAGGCCTCGTCGCGGCGCTTGAGTTTGCGGATCGCCGCTTCGCTGCAACCGGCCAGCCGGGCCGCGGTGCGCACGCTGCAGCCCACGCCGACCATGGCGCAGATTTCGGTCTGCGTCTCGGCGGTAAGGATTCGTCTCTTGCGGGGCTTGGGCGCTTCGCGGGCGACCGTTTGGGATTCGTCCGCGCCGCCGGGCGGTGGTTTGGGCGCGTCCCCGTCGTCGGTGGGCGGTTCGGTGGCAAAGGTGTCGTCCATCGTGCGATTCTCCGGTGGCGCAAAAGGAGAGGCAGCAGAAGAGAAGGGCGCCTCGTGCCATTCATGCTTCGCATGGACACCGGCAGCGGCAAGGGACGTTTTCGGCCACCGGGAGCAGGGGCGAGGGGCGAGGGGTCAGGGGCGAGGGGCCAGGAAAGAAACGAGCATGCGCGCGTTGGCGGAGATGGACTTCCCCACAAAAAGTGGGCGCTCGCTTAGTGATCGTTCGTAAGTAGTGGAGCGGCTGCGCCGCGGTTGTTGTTGGATTTGGGGGAGACGCGGCCTCTCTGCCCCAAGCCCCCTCTACCCTCATCTCGGTTCCGGCCGCGGTGGACGGCGTCAGGCGACCCAGTGACGCTCGAAGTGTTCGAGCGCATCGAGTAACTGCGGCACGATGTTTACAAAAGCGCCGACTAACTTTGAAGGGCTCACCGCTTTCCACGAGAAGTGCAAAGCGGTGTTCCAGGGACGGCAATGGGCAGCTTGTCTTCGCGTCGGCGCGACCGTCGAGTAGCATTTGCGCGACGTAGGTATCGAGACGGCCGACGAACTGCGCCGCGTCGGCGCCGTGGAAGCGTACCGACTCAGCAACGGTGAGGGGTGCCCACGGCAGTGGCGCGCGCTTGAGCGGCTCGAGAGTGCCGTTGAGAGGAAGCACTGGCGGGCGCTGGTGGGCTAAGCCGCCGTAGCTTCTGACTTGCACCACCCGCGCGGCCCGGTAAAATACCGGGCATCATGGATGAGCCCTTCGACTCCCAAGCAGCGGTTGCCCACCGAGGGTATGCCAATTGCATTCCCGATGCCTATATGATTCATTCAAATCAGCATAGGCTTAACTACCCGATTTACGTGATTGCTAGCGCCAGGGGCTTGCTTTTTGCGAATGTCGCGAGCGATGACTGTTTGCTGGTATTCCAAACGGGCGAAGCAGCCTCAAAGATACGCACGCTGTTTGTCGACTCCTGCCAGGACTTGGGCGTACCGTTGCGCGAGGAGCTGCGCCCCGTCCAGATTTTGAATGCCGCTGAACTAAACGAGCGGCTTAAAGGTCAGTCTCGACGAGAAGTAAAGTGCGCCGTATGGATCCCGGAGCCGGGCGAGTTCTGGCGAAGCAGCATTGATGAGCTGTTGACCATCCTGGCGACCGAGTGACCTGGTCTGTCACCGGTGCGCTAACCACGGTGCCGGGCGATGCAGAATCTGAACCGCTCGACAGACCGGGCCGTTCACGGTCGAGGCGGTGCCGGCGCCGGATTTGACGAAGTTGTTGAAGATCCCCTCACCCCGACCCTCTCCCGCGGCGGGGAGAGGGAGTGGACGGCGGATGCGAGTGTCGATTGAGACGAGCCGGAAACGGGCGAGTCGGATACGAGGAACGAACCGAATGGCAAAGCGCAAGGCTGCGGCGAGCAAGGCGTCCGCGAAGCGGCCCATCGAGAAGTATGCCATCGTATACCATCGGCCGTTGGTCAAAATCGGTACGTGATCAAGGCCGTCGTCTGCTGGGGCAATTAAACTGGACAGGTGACGGGTCTAATGGTCCGCCCGTTCTGGCCTTTCGGCAGCGGTGAGTTGTACGGCGGCGGATCAACGGCGAAGTTGCAGAAAGTCTGGCCGCATACAGCCGCCCGATCGACCGGTAAACGCCTCGATTGGTGCCGAACTCCAGGGCGGCAAACCCTGCTGCGGCAAACCGCCACGCCGGCACCTATAATGCGTCGGCCGCGCGGGTTTCGTGTTGATCCCTGCGGCGCGCAAAGTGGGTGAGCCGCGCCATGATTCAAGAACCACAACCAAGCAAGGACGCACCCACACCCTGGCCAACTGCGGACGGTCAGGAATCGTCGAGGCAAGGCTCGGAGGCTTTCTCCGGCCCAACCCCCAAGCGGCCACAGCTCGGCCCCGACGGGGACTCGTCGTTCGTCACATTTTTGCAGCGCCATTGGCCGCGCAAGGGTTCGACGACTCTGCCGGAAGCGAGTACCGATCGCACTGAATCAAAGGTCGTTGGGCCGATCGGTCGTTTTCAAGTTCTCGAGGAACTTGGCAGTGGTGGATTCGCGACCGTGTACCGCGCACACGATCCGCTCTTGAATTGCGACGTCGCACTCAAGATCCCTCATCCCGAAGTGGCGCGATCCGACGACCTGCGCCGACGATTCGAGCGCGAAGCGCGAGCCGCGGCCAGCCTCGATCACCCGCACATCAACCCGATTCATGAGACGAGCAAATCCGCGACGGAGCTGTATATCGCGTCGCACTATTGCACCGGGCCGACCTTGGCCGAATGGTTGAAGCATCGCTTAGCGCCGGTTTCACCCCGCTCGGCCGCAGGGCTGGTGGCAGCGCTGGCCGACGCGGTGCAGCACGCCCACGATCGGGGCATCCTGCACCGCGACTTGAAGCCCAGCAACGTATTGCTGGATCCCGTCGATCCGTCGGCAGACAGCGCCACGCGTAGTGCCGCGTTCGAAGGATTTACCGCGCGGCTGAGCGACTTCGGTCTGGCGAAGCTGCTGGAAGACACGGCGGACGAGGAACGCACGAGAACGGGCATGCTGTTGGGCACGCCGCGTTACATGTCGCCCGAGCAGGCCATAGGTGACTACGCGACGATCAGCTCCCGCACGGACGTCTATTCGTTGGGCGTGATCCTCTATGAATTGCTGGTCGGCCGCCCGCCGTTTGTCGGCGACACGGAGCTGGAGACGCTGCGTCAGATCCGGTTTGACGAGCCGATTTCCGTTCGGCGGCTGCAACCGAAGGTTCCGCGCGAACTGGACACGATCTGCAGCAAGTGCCTGGAAAAAGACCCGCAACGGCGCTACGCGTCGGCACGCGAGCTGGCGCTGGATTTGCGTCGCTTTGTGGACGGACTGCCGATTCAAGCCCGCCCCCGGTCGCTCGCGCGGCGGGCTCGGCTTTGGACGACGGCTCATCCGGTGCAGGCCGCGGCACTGGCGGGCGGATTGGCCGTGCTGATCGGGTTGCCGGCGGGATTGACGTGGCACACGCTCCGGCTCGAGCGGGCATTTCGCGTTGCCGAAGAGCAGCGCGTCAAGGCGCAGCAGTTTGAGTCCCAAGCTCGTGCCAGTGAGCGAAAGGCCGTGGTCAATGCCGAGAACGTGGAACAGCTCGTGTACGCGTCCGATATGCGGCTGGCCAACCTGCTGCTCAAAGAAGGCGATTTTCACGCCGTGGGCGCTCTTGTCGACCGTCACGACCCGGCGCTGGTCGCGGGTATCGACCGGCGCGGTTTCGAGTGGAGCTACTATCGTCCGTTCGGCGAAATGTCGCAATCCACGTGGCCCGCGCACGCAGGCGCGCTCAACCTGCTGACCTTCTCGGCGGATGGCAGCATTCTCTTGACCGCCAGCAATGGCGACCGGCTGGCGAAATCGTGGGACGTGGCCACGCGCACGCTGCGCGCGCAGATACCGCTGCGCAACTCGAGTGACCTTGGCGATGACCGCGCCGGCGCGCTCACGCCCGATGGCGCGCTGGCCGCCACGGTGGTGGACCGCGATACGGTGGCAGTTTGGAACACCGCGACGGGAGAGATCGAAGGCCGGATCAAGCATGCCGACCGCGTGCGCTGCGTCGTATTCTCGCCCGATGGCCAGCGCCTGCTGACAGGCGGCGACGATGCGAGCCGGATCTGGCGGCGCGGGAATTGGGACCAGCCAGACCGTGAGTTGGTGCCCGTCCGGGCCGCGAGGTTTTCGCCGGATGGGCGTACCTTGGCGATCGTTTGGGCGCCGGCGTTTGCCAGCCATATCCATTTCCTGGATGCCACGACAGGAGAAAAGCTGCGGGAGATTTCCTTTTGGCGTCCGGTGTTGGATTTCGCCTATTCGCCCAACGGACGTATCCTGGGAGCGGTGTGCGACGGCCCCGACGGCACCGTTATCGGCATTTACAACCCCGAGACCGGTGCCTGGCTCACCAACGCGCATTGGCGGGGCGTGCGGCTGAAAGGGGTGTCGTTCTCGTTCGACGGTCGCATGTTGGCCACCGTGACGCCGGAGGGCGGACTGCGTTTCTGGCGTACGACCGATTCTCAAGCTAGCGGCGGACTGCGCAGCGCCGGGGGCAAGATCTCGGAGTTCTCGTTTTCGCCAGATCATTCCTGGCTGGCCACGTCGGCGGGCGGCTCGGTGAGTCTGTGGTCGCAATCGCTGATCGGCGGTTCGCGGCCTTTGCAGGTCGCCGCGCCCTGCGCTGCGCCCGTCGTTTTCAGTCCCCGGGAGAAGCAAGTCGCTGTCGCCGGCACCGACGGCAGCCTGTTGCTCATCGACGCAGCGAAGCTCGAGGTAACTTCCTGTCTGCAGGGGCATCTCGATCAAATCGTAGATATTGCGTACTCCAGCGACGGCCGATGGCTGGCCAGCGTCGACGGCCGCGGCCTGCGCGTATGGTCGCAGGCCGATGGCACGCTCGCGTGGCAGTCGGCCGCGGCCGGCGCGATGTGCGTGAGTTGGTCGCCGGACGGTGCGACCATTGCCACCGGCGGATCCGATCACCTGGTGCAGCTGTGGGATCTCGCCAGCCGGCAAGTGCGCACGACGCTGACTGGGCACCAGGAAACCGTCATGGGCGCGCGATTCACGGCCGACGGGAGAGGTTTGTTTTCCTACGGCAAGGACGGCGCTGTACATGCTTGGGACATTGCCTCAGGCAAAGCGACCGGAACGCCCTACATCGCCGCAGGGCCGCTGAGCGGTCTGGCGGTGCTGAACGAGGCGCCGGTCGTGGCCATCCAGTCCTGGCGGGGAGATGCGACGCTGAGCAAGCCTGGCCCGCGCGGATCGCTGGAGCCGTTTGGACCGACGTTCAAATGGCCTACCGGTAACCTTCCCTGGTTTGTGAACCAGCCGGGCAGCCTGACGTTCACTCCCGACGGCAAGACGCTGGGCCATGCCGGTCCCGGCGATCACTTTGCCGCGGAGGATATCGCCACCGGCGCGACGTTGTATACGCTCAGCGGACGCGGCATTGATCCGACGAGTGGCGCGTACTCGGCGGACGGACAGACCCTGGCCACGGTGGGGCGCGGGCACGAGCTTACTTTCTGGAACACTTCGACATGGCATGGCCGGCACGTCTTTGGCGCGCCCCTGATGGCCGTGAAGACGTTGGCCTTTTCCGGCGACAGCGACACGCTCTTTGTGGCCAGCGACAACGGTCCCGACGTCGAGCAACGCGGGTTCGGAGGGTTTCCGCGCGCCCCAAACGTTCGCCTGCCGCGCGCGGGTGCCGGCGCCGCGTCCGACGGCACCCCGTCCGAGGGCGCATCGGCAGAGGCGCGCAGCGAAGACTTCATTCCCTGGCAATCGACTGCCGATAGCTTGCGCACCTGGGATGTCGCTTCCGGCCGCGAGCAGCGTCGCCTGGAAGCGGCGGACACGCTCACGATGTTACCGGCGCTGGCCACTTCACCGGCACGCAACTTATTGGCGGCCGCGGCC
Organism: Pirellulales bacterium; assembly: GCA_050250435.1. Classification (GTDB taxonomy): domain Bacteria; phylum Planctomycetota; class Planctomycetia; order Pirellulales; family PALSA-1355; genus JBFWOR01. The sequence goes on from JBFWOR010000013.1 coordinate 117,746, forward strand.
CGCGACGGCACGTTTTGGATCTGGGACACGAAACGCGGCGCGCTGCTGACGCGGCAGTTTTTGGACGACAGGATTTCTCGCGCCATCGAGGCGGCTCGATCGGCTTCGCCGCCGCTCGTCCGTCAGGGCACACTGCCTCGCCATGACTTTGGTCCCCGCATTGTCTTTCCGCCGGATGGCTCGCGGATGCTCACGCTGGACGACGGCGGGACGCTCAGAATCTGGAACACGGAATCCTGGGAGCCGCTGGCAACCGTCGGCAAGTTCGAGCGTGCACAAGGTATCTTCGTTTCACCCGACGGCGCACGGTTGGTGGTTTTGAGCGGCAGCGAGGCCTTGCTTTGCGATGCGCAAACCGCGCGCTTGCGGCAAAGGCTGCGTGACGGCAACTCGACGCAACTCTTGTGCGGCGGGTTTTCGCCGGACAGCCGGACGCTCGCCCTGGGAACCGCGGCGGGGCAAGTCGAGCTGTACGACATTGCCACCGGAAAACGTGCCGCGGCGTTGGTGGGACACCTCGATGGAATCGGCTCACTGGCGTATTCGCCCGACGGTCGGACGCTGGCGACGGGCGGTTGGGATGCCACCGTGCGACTATGGGATGTTGCCAGCGGTCGCGAAGTTGCCGCGCTGGAAGGACACCGCGGCCGAATTCACACGGTTGCGTTTTCGCCCAACGGGAAGTTGCTGGCCTCGGGCGGTGAAATCGAGAACGGCCAGGGCGAAGTGTTTCTGTGGCGCGGCGACCATCCGCTGGACAAGCCTGGCGGCCGGGCAACGGAAAACTAGCCCGCCTGGAAGTCCGATCAGGCTAACATCGTCAGGTGTACGGGGTGCTCCGCGGCAGCGTGCTCATGGGCTGCGTGAGTGAGTGTCGTAAAAATGCATCGGGAGGTCGTGTACGACGGGCTAAAGCCCGTCGCTAAAAGACCTGGGCCGCTCTCGCGGCCGACGCACGAGACGCCTGCGTTCGTGCCCGACAATAAAGCGCGGATGCGGGCTGCTAGGCTTCGATATATCGCGGCAGCTCTCGCTGCAACCGCTTGACGGCGCGCTTGAAGACCATCCGGGCGGCATCTTCGCGCAACCCTATCCTTTCGCCAATTTGCACGAACGTCAACTGTTCCTCGAATCGCAAACCGAGAACTTGCTGGTCGCGTGGGCTCAGACGCGCGAGTCCGGCCTTGATCAGTTCTGCGGTCTCCTGGTTTGCGACGATATTGCTGGGCGATGGCTCGCCATCCGATTGCGAGTGCAGCATACTTTCGGCGCCAACCGCGAGTTCTTCAGCAGTTGCCGCGCCGCGGGCGCGGCCGGCGCTCCGGGCGATTTGGGCCAGACGATTGGCCAGGATCCGGCACAACCAGCTGACGAACTCGCCGGCGTGCTGGCCTCGAAAACCGCCAAAGCCTTTGGTGGCGTTGAAGAACGTATCCTGGACGACGTCGGAAGCATCTGCTTCCAGCCGCAAGCGATTGCCGACCCCCCGGCGGGCGTCGCGCAGGAGGCGTGGCCGGCAGAGACTGAGCGCTCGCCCCAGAGCACTGTGTGAGCCCGCTTTAGCTCGGGAAACGAGCTCCTGCAGGCCTGAGCGGCTGCCGGAAAACTGCCCCGTTTGATTCGGACGATCGGACGGCATCGCGGACGTGCTCTCCCGCCTCTTCACTGAACGCGCGCCAACTCCGCGTCGAGTATCGCTCGGCATGCAGTGCTGGTCAATCATTCCGACTGCCAATATGGGCAACCTTTGGAGAATCTGCGTTCGATGAGCGAGGGGGCGCGCATCCTGGGCAGATACCTTGCGAGTGACCCCGGCGCTCGTCATTTTTGCGCTGAAGCCCCGAAATCCTGTGGGATGGCCAATTTTCCTGTTCGGTTTGTCGGCTGGCGCGCATCTTTCCCGACGCCCCGCCGCGGGTCCGCCGGACAGGCCCGCAGCCGCCGGTCGTATTTGCCGATCTGCGGGGGTGCCTCAGCGAGGCCGCCCAACCGCCTGCCCCCCCACTTCGCGACGCGTTCGGTTCCTGACTGGTGCGCATCATTAACGATAGGAGCGGTAGCGACCTGTCACTTCGGATGCCGCAGGCGTGCGCCACTCAGGTGAACCCAATACGACGATGGTTTGACAACACTGCTGCTCCTGGTCGCGACATCCGTCGATTGCGCCTCATTGTCTCGGTCAAGCGCGTTGGTGGCATGGTTGTGCGGCGGAAATTGGTTCTGTTGGGGCCGAGGTGCGGCGTAGTGAAACGCCAGTAGATCATTCGCTTCTTTGCGGAGGTGCCAAGATGTTGCGCCGCGAGTTTTCTGGATCTGCCCGCCGTGGCTCGGGGCGACGGCAGTGCATCGCAGCCGGTTTTCAGCCGGCGCGCCGTCTGCGCCTGGAGCCGCTCGAAGCCCGCACGGTCCTGGCCGCCGTCAGTTGGGACGGCGGTGGCGACGGCAGCAACTGGTCCGATCCGCTCAACTGGAGCGGCAACGCGCTGCCGACGAGCGCCGACGACGTGACGATCAACGTGGTCGGCACGATCACCGTCACTCATTCCACCGGCACCACCACGATTCGCAGCCTGACGAGCGACGAGCATTTTTCGATTACCGGCGGCTCGCTGACGGTGAGCACTGGCGCGTCGAACGTCAACGGCAACTTTTCGATCAGCAACCTGGCAACGCTGATCGCTAGCGGCGCGACGGCCACGTTCACCGCCAATGCCGCGGCGACCATCGATGGCTCCAACTTGACCGCGACTGGCGGCGGCCAGCTCAATTTGGTAACAGCCACGTCCTATGCCCAGGAACCCTCGCAGACCACGACCATTCAGGCCACGGGCACCGGCAGCAAGATCGACCTGTCGGGCGTGACGGCACTCACCGGCACCACTGGCGGGGTGAATATCCAAGCAATAAACGGTGGAACGATCGAGCTCGACAGCCTGCCGACCACCACGGCGCGCGACATCAACTTCTATGTCAGCGGGGTAGGCGGCACACTGAATCTCACGGCGTTGACCAGCGCCAGCGATACGACGGGCTTGGGCAGCCTGCAACTTGACTCCGGCGGGACATTGATCGCACCGTCGCTGGCCACCTACAGCTACGGCAACCTCTACGTGGACAACATGTCCGCCACGCTGACTTCGCTGACGAATGTCGACGGCAGCGATCTCAACGCGTACAACGGCACATTGTCTCTGCCCAATGTGACGTCGTACTCCACCGCGGGCACCAGTCCACTCTTTTACTCGAATGCCGGTGGCAAGATCGAGCTCAACGGTCTCACCTCGATCACGGGAACGGGGAACCTCTGGACCTGGATTTACACGGGCGCGACACTCGAGATGACGAATCTGACGAGTATTGCAGGTTCGCCCACCTTCTTCCTCTTCGGAGGGACCATCGACGTCTCGTCGCTTGTGGCCATGAACGGTGTCGGTGTTCAGCTTTACGATGCCACCGGTTCGCTGATCGCCCCATTGCTGACAAATATTGACGGCAGTTCGTTGTCCGTCTCAAACGGAGGCACGCTCGCGCTACCCAACGTGACGTCTATTGACGGCAGTTCGTTGTCCGTCTCAAACGGAGGCACGCTCGCGCTACCCAACGCGACGTCTTACTCGTGGCCTTCTGGGACCTTTCCCAGCCTCTACGCCAGCGGCGCCGGCAGCAAACTCGATCTGTCGGCGATTACCTCGATTACCGGCCCGGGCGACTTCTATAGCCTCAGTGTCGGGGCGGGCTCTGGCGGAACGGTCGAACTGGATTCGCTGCCAAGCTTGACCGCGGCCACCGTCTTCTTCTCTACGACCGGTACCGGCAGCGTTCTGGATCTGTCCGCCTTGACCGGCGTTAGCGATCCCACTCTGAACAGCGGACTTTTCTTTGAAAGCGGGGGCGCGCTCGTCGCGCCCCTGTTAACGAACTACAACGGCGGTACCATCAGCGTCGAGAGCCAGTCGGTGTCGTTGTCACAGTTGACCAACATCGACGGCAGCAGACTCGTGGCCGACGCCAACGGCATTCTGACCCTGCCCAACGTCACGTCGTACACCGTGCCCGCCAGCGGCTTCGCATTGTTCGAGGCCGACGGCGCCAACGCAAAACTCGACCTGACTTCCATCACTTCCATTACCAACACCACGGGGTCTGTGGACATCAACGCGCTCGCGGGCGGTACGATCGAGCTGGATGGTCTGGCCACCTTGGCCGCACGCGATATCGACCTGCAGAGCGATGGTCCAGGAAGCACCTTGAACCTGTCCGCGCTGACCAGCGCGAGCGACAGCACGCTCACAAGCTCGCTGTTGATCGAGAACGGCGGAACGCTCACGGCGCCCCTCTGGACCACGTATAACGGCGGCATCATCACCGTCAACAACCAGTCTGCGACATTGTCGAGTTTCACGAATATCGACAACAGCAATCTGACGGCCGGAGCCAATGGAATTCTGACGCTCCCCAACCTGGCCTCGTACACGCTGCCCGCCAGCGGATCCAAAACGTTTCTGGCTACTGGCGCGGGTAGCAAGCTCGACTTGACCGCGTTGACGTCGCTCACCGGCGCGTCCGGCAGTTTGAACGTCCTGGCGACATCGGGAGGAACAATCGAACTCGACGGCCTGCCGAGCACCACGGCCCGCGATCTCAACTTCGAGACCGATGGGGCCGCCAGCACCTTGAACCTGTCCGCGCTGACGAGTATTAACGACTCGACTTCACTCGGCAACCTGTTAATCGAAAACGGCGGCACGCTCACGGCGCCGCTGTGGACCACCTACAACGGCGGCACGATCACCGTCAATAATCAGTCGGCGAGCCTGGCCAACTTTACGAACCTCGATAATAGTTCGTTGTTTGCCGGAGCCAATGGCATCTTGACGCTCCCCAACCTGGCCTCGTACGTGCTGCCCGCGAGTGGAACCAAGTCGTTTCAGGCGTCCGGCGCCGGCAGCAAGCTCGATCTGACCGCGCTCACCTCGATCACCGGCACCACCGGCGGTTTGGATGTCAACGCGCTGTCGGGCGGGACCATCGAATTGGATGGCCTGGCCAGCACGACGGCTCGGGATATCGACTTCGAGGTGGACGGCGCCACCAGCACGTTGAACCTGTCCGCCTTGACGAGTATTAACGACTCGACCGCGCTGGGCACGCTGCTGATCGAGAATAACGGTACGCTCGTCGCGCCGCTGTGGTCGACTTACAACGGCGGCACCGTTACCGTCAACAACCAGTCGGTGTCGTTGGCGAACTTTACGAACCTCGACAACAGTTCCTTGACGGCCGGAGCGAACGGAGTTCTGACGCTCCCCAACCTGGCCTCGTATGCGCTGCCCGCGAGCGGATCGAAGGCTTTTCAAGCCTCGGGCGCCGGTAGCAAGCTGGATCTGACCGCATTGACCTCGATCACCGGCACCACCGGTGGTTTGGATGTCAACGCGCTGTCGGGAGGAACGATCGAACTCGATGGCCTGCCGAGCACCACGGCGCGCGACATCGATCTGCAGGCCAATGGAGCTACGAGCCTGCTCGTCGCTTCCGCCCTCGCCACGTGGAGCGATTCGACGAACTTGAGCAGCCTGACGGCGACCAGTGGCGGCAGCGTCAACCTGACGGCGGGCACCGCGGCACTGACGGGTGTGAGCGTCTCCATTCCCTCCGGCGGCATCGTCAACGTCGGCACCCTGCAGCTCAACACCAATAGTCCGATCTCCGGGAGTGGCACTCTCAACGGGCATCTCACGGCGAACAATTTCGTCCGCCCCGGCACGTCGCCGGGCCGTTTGACGGTCAATGGCGACTACGCACAAACGGCAACCGGCACGCTGGCGATCGAGTTGACCGGACTGGCCCCCGCAACTCAGTACGACCAACTGGCCGTCAACGGCGGCCTCAGTCTGGGCGGGACGCTCACGGTCACGCGCACTTTCGAGCCTGTCGCGGGCGATTCGTTTACGATCATCGAGAACGATGGCGCGGACCCGGTGGTCGGCACCTTTATCGGCAAGCCGGAAGGCGCGGTGTTCTACGTCTCGAGCCTGCCGCTACGCATCTCCTACACCGGCGGCGACGGCAACGACGTTGTCCTGACGCGCGTACCGAATTTCGTCGCGGGTCGGCACCTGTTCTACAACCAGTCTGCCTTCGATCTGAACAGCGCCGCGAACAATTCCTTTGATGATTTGGCCATCGCCACCGATAAGACCGCCTATCTGCCCGGCGCGGGACTGGCCGTGTACAGCAACATTTCGAACTACTCGCGCGGCATCAACGGCATCCTGATCGACATTGGCGGCACCGGCTCGCACACGTCGATCAACGCCAACGACTTCGTTTTCAAGGTGGGCGCCAACAACGCGCCCGGCACGTGGGCCAATGCACCCGCGCCCTTGGCCGTCTCGGTGCGCACCGGCGCCGGTGTCGGCGGCTCCGACCGCGTGGACATCACCTGGGCCAACGCCGTTATCAAGAATCAGTGGCTGCTGGTGGCCGTGAAGGATACTGCCAACACAGGCCTGGCCGCGACCGGCACCGTCTTCGATCCGGCCAGTGCGGGCAACGTGGCTGTGGCCGACATCTTCTTTTACGGCAACCGCATTGGCGATACGGGATCGCCCACGGCGACGGCATTCACCACCACCGTGTCTGACGCCTCGGCGGTCGTCGGTGGCGGACTGGGCTCCGCCGGCGGCATCACGAACGTGCGCGATATCGATCGCAGCAACACCATCACCGTGGCCGGCGACCAGGCGGCGGTCATTTCGAACTTTGGGGCCCTCAATCGGCTCAACGTGGGCACCGCCGGACCGTTCGCGCCTGAAGAAGGCGACGCAGGGATCGCGTCGTCCTTGGCCGCGGCACCGACCGCCGCGCCCCTGAGAGCATTGCCGCCGGCTATCGCGCGGCGATACGAACGCGGCCATCAGAACGCCGGCCATAGCGCGGCCTATTTCCGGCAATTGACCGAAGGCGACGCGCCGCGATTCGGCTCCCTGGCAACGCAGGCAGATTTGATTGACGACCTCTTGGAACTGGACGATGAGCTTGTGACGGTGTTGGCAGGAAATGGTGTGCGGAACCATTCGTTTTCGGGTAGTTGACGCAGAACCTGACAAGGCGCTAGGTTAATGGCTGGCAGCCAGAAGGTCAGGGAAAGTCAAAGCCCATGCAGCTCGCCATCCAAGGCCGCATTCTCGAACTGGCTCAAGGCGATATAACCGACGAGCAGGTCGATGCCATTGTCAACGCGGCCAACAGTCGGCTCGCGGGCGGAGGCGGCGTGGACGGTGCTATTCATCGCCGCGGCGGACCGGGCATCATGGACGAGCTCGCTCGGCGCTATCCCGCGGGCTGCCCCACCGGCTCGGCCGTGATCACCACCGGCGGCAAGTTGCCGGCGCGGTATGTTGTGCACGCCGTCGGCCCGATCTGGCAAGGCGGACAGTCGGGCGAGGCGGAGCAACTGGCAGGCGCGTATTGCGCGGCATTGAAGTTGGCGGCGGCGCACGATTGCAAGAGCGTTGCGCTGCCGGCCATCAGCTGCGGCATCTACGGCTATCCCGTCGATCAGGCCAGCCAGATCGCGCTGGCCACGACCAGGCGGTTTCTCGAGCAAGACCCCACGGTAGCGCTGGCGCGCTTCGTACTGTTTGGCGAAGGGATGTTCGGGGCCTTTGCGCGGTCGCTGGAGACGCTGGGCTAAGCCACGCGCAGCGGGCGGCCGCAAAGCTTACCTGCGGCGTGCCCGGGCCAACAGCAAGCGCGAGAGTTTTTCGCCGGCGCGGGCCAAGACATAGGCCGCGATAAAGAACGTGGCGAAAACGGCGGCGGCGGCCGCCTCTTGCTGCGCATCCTGGGCCTGCAAAAAAGCACGCGTAAATAGCACCATGCCCACGAGCACCACCAGCACACACGTCGTCCAGAGAATGCCCTGCGTGGCGCGCACGAGCGCTCGCAGGCGCGCATGTGCCGCAGGGGTGGCAGGCGGACGGGTGCGAAAGGGCGTGTCGGCCGGGCGCGGTTGCACCACGGAGGCCGCGAGGCCCTCCTTGTCGCCGGCGGCTGCGCCAAACAGACCGCGCAGATTAACGGCCGTGGTCCACTCATCCATGCCCTCGCGCCACAACAAGTCGTCCGGCTTCAACTCGCCGGCTTCGGCCAGTTGCTTGAGTTCCCCCGCGGAGACCGGACCGAGCGGCTGATCGTTGCGGGCATAGTACCACTGCAATTCAGGCATGGACTGCGGCTCGCGGGCGGTTGGGAGTGCGCGCACGGAAACTTCTATTTCTAATGTACTCACTCGGGCCGGTGACGGAAAACGCGCCCGGCCGCGGGCACAGGGGGGGTTAGGGCTTTCGTTGGGCCTCTGTCAGGGGCGGCTCGTAGGGGTGCCCCAGCACCTGCACGAGTTGCCCTCCCAGATAGAGTAGCACACTGGCGCAGTAGACCCACAGCATGATCACGATGAACGAACCCACGACGCCATAGGCCGAATAGGTGCCGCCGGTCATGAAACGCGACAGCGCTTCGTTGCCAATCTGCCAGACGACTGCCGTCACCAGGCCTCCGCACAAGGCATGGAGCCAGCGCACGCGCCGGCGCGGCATCAATTGAAACAACAGAGAGAGTACTATCGTATTCAGACCAATGCTGAATGCCAGCTGCGTCAGTTCCCAGATCGACGATCCGGCCGGCAACTGATCCGTGTACTTGCGCACTGCCGCGAGCGTCAGATCGCTGATAAACACCACCAACAGCAGCACGCCCAAAGCCAACAATGACATGAAGGCCTTGAGGCGATTCCAAAGCGCGTTCTTGATGGCGGCTCGAATGCCGTGATCGCGCGGGCCAACGTTATGCCATAAGCGATCGAAGGCAAACTCCATCTGCGAAAAGATGCCGATCGCACCGAACAAAAGAATCACGGGACCAAACAGGCCGTACGACGAAGCGCCGAGCTGCACGTCGCTCAAGCTGTTCTGCACCTGCTCTGTCAGGGCGGGCGAGGTGCGCTCGGCCAGCAGTTCTAACAGCTGCTGCTTCGCATTCTGGGCGCTTTCGGAAAACTTCAGCGCAAAGCCCAGACCGGTGATCAAGACCCACAGTAGTGGAAAGAACGAAAAGGCGGCATAGTAGGCCGTCGCAGCGGCCAGCGTAATGCCGTCGTTATTGGAGAAACGCGTGAACGTCTGTTCGATGATGGACCACAACCGCCTCGCCATCTGTGGACTATTCCTCACTATCGGGATTGAAGCACCAGGCGCGTCGCCGCGCTCGCGAATCGGTCGCGCCTACGGTGGAGCGGAGCACCCGGGGACAATGACTCCCAACGCTCGTTACGCCGCGCCGCTACGACCGGCGCACGCCGCACAACTGCCCGCCTGGCACGCCCCGTGGGTGAGCCCGGCCATTTTAGACTTTGCGGGACGTGCCGGCCATGCGTCCGGCGTGAAGCCTGTCGGCACGCGTGATGGGCTGAGCACGCCGGCGGGCCCAGTGACGCGGGTTTCGCCAGGGACTGCTGCACGCACAGCAGATCTCGTCCGCGCCGCAAATTCGTCACGGCGCTAGCGATCGTAGAGCCGCCGCCGCGTTCGGCCCGATATTCAAGATTGCCCGTTCGCGCGCGCCGCGCTGCTTGTTGGGTGACGGTAGGCGCGCCGGCACGGCAATTCTCGAGGTCACCAGCGTGGAAATCAATCGCAATCAATACTTCCTGGCCGGCCTGGTGATACTGTTTATCGGGCTGCAGTTGCGAGTCGTCGAAACTTACGTGCTGAACGAAAGGGCGAGCAAGTTTCTGGCGGAGCGTGTGCCGGCATTGGCCAGCGCCGACGACGGCATGTTGGCATCGGCCGGTCCGACTCCGCGCAAAACCATTCGCCCACCCGAATGGATCGGTTATGCCGTGATTTCGGTGGCCGCCGTGCTCATCCTGCATAGCCTGGCGATGAAACGACCCGGCGGATAGCGCCCGTTCATCGCTGGGCATTCTGGGCTATTGCGCAGGGAGCGTGCCCGAGCGGGCGCCGGTCATGCCGCGGCTGGTGCGTTCCAGCGGAAAGTAGAATCGGCCCTGCGTGTGCATTTGCAGCCGATCGCGGGTGGCGTCGTAGGGACGAATCCAGAGCGTGCTGACCGTGTCGTCAAACACGCCCTGGCCCGGCACGCTCAAGCGGGCGTGCACCGAGCCGATGCTGCCGAACTCGACGTTGAATTCCGGGTGCCAGGCCTGGTAAGGACAGCAGAAGACGGCGCCGGACGGCGACATATCGGCCAGTTCGACGCGCTTCACCCAGCGGCCCAGCATGGGAAACGGCTCGCCGCGGCGAAACGTGGCGGAGCGCGAGCCAATGAGCTCGACTTCCAGAGTGCCCGACACCGGCACCAGGTTGCCGAAGCAATCGAGCGGAAACAGGCGCACCATCACGCCATCGTTGTCGGCATAGCTGCCCCACCTGGCGACCGTCGCCTCAATGTGCAGCGATCGCGCGGGCGGCAGCGAAGCCAGGTCCACCGCGCGGAGCGGCAACGCTGCCTCGGCATCCAGCGCACCCGACGGGGCAGGTAATTGCTGGGGCACCGGCGGCTGAGGCGTGGGCGCGGTTGGCACCACCTCTTCCGGCCCGTCCTGCGGCCAGCCTTGTGCGTTAAAGCGGGCGAGCAATTCATTGGGCGAGAACGGCTGTCCCGCGACGCGCACGCGGGCCACGCGGTTCCACGCGATGCGGCGCAGCAAATACATATCGCCGGGGCCCGTGCGCAACACGAGCTCGGCCGGAGACGACTGGCGATCGAACTCGCCCACAAACGTGCGGCCGCTGTGCGCCTCGACGATTACTGATTCACGGGCGGCCGCACTCCAACATGGGGTGGACCACAAAGCGAGCGCCATGGCCAACGCAGGCGCGCACCACCACGTGACTCGCCCCGTCTGCCCGGGTTTGTGTCGCAGGGAGTGTGCTGCGTGCTGCATCATGGGCGGCGCGAGAGTAGTGGTGACTGAAACGCGACTGAGAACGACAACGCTCGGTCCGACGGCGCTTCGGCCGCCGTCTCGCGTTGCGTGCCGCCGGGCCGCGCGCGTTATGCGGCGGCCAAAAAACGGCAATTTCCATGATAGTCACCCGCCGGCGCGCCGTGTTGGGGCGCAAGCTAGACTTGTACTGCTCGCCGCCGGCGCGGCGCGTCACAGCGGCCACAAGGGAGTGGCCCGCCCGTTCGGCAGAGGCCGCTTGACCACCTTTTCCAGGCTTCGTAAACTCAAGAGTTGGTTCGAGTTGTTCCATTTCACCGTCTCCAGCTTCCGGTCTGGGACGCGATTGCTGTCAGCGCCTTGCGGCGCGAAGCGAGCCAGGCGTGAAGCGCGCACTGATCAGCGATATCCACAGTAACCTGGCTGCCCTCGAGGCAGTGTTGGGGGATATCCGCGAGCAGGGCATCACCGAGATTTACTGCCTGGGCGACATTATCGGCTACGGGCCGAACCCGCGCGAATGCATCGACCTGGTGATGCGCTGCGAGGTGTGCTTGCTGGGCAATCACGACCAGGGCGCGCTGTTCGATCCCGAGGGCTTCAATACCGGCGCGGAGCGGGCCATTTTTTGGACCCGCGATCAGTTGGAAAGCGGCCCCGGCAGCCCGGACGAAAAGGCCAAGCGTTGGGACTTCCTGGGCGAGCTGCCCCGCAACCGTCGGGAAAACGGCTTTCTGTACGTTCACGGCTCGGCGCGCAATCCGCTCAATGAGTATGTCTTTCCGGAAGACATCTACAATCAGCGGAAGATGGAAAAGATCTTCGGCCTGATTGAACATCATTGCTTTCAAGGGCACACGCACGTGCCCGGTATTTTCACCCAGAGCCTGAACTTCATCAGTCCCGAGGAAGTGAACGGGACGTATCGGCTGGGTGATGAGAAGACGATGATCAACGTGGGCTCAGTGGGGCAACCGCGCGACGGCGATGCGCGCAGCTGCTACGTGGTGTTCGACGAGTCGAGCGTGACCTTTCGCCGCGTCGAGTACGACATCGAGCGTACGATCAAGCAGATCTACGACACGCCGGAGCTCGATAATTTTCTGGGCGACCGGTTGCGCGAAGGACGCTAGGCCTGCCGCGCCATTCCGGCGATTGCAGCGCGGCGCCGGTCGGCAGCACGGCCGGCGGCCAAATCCTGACGTTTGGCTCATGGGCCGGGCTGTTTTCACGGCCATTCACGGCGAAATCACACGCCTGCCGAGGCACTTGGCATTGCAAGATTGCCGGTTGGGGGAACAATGAATGGTGTTGCGCCGCCCCCTTGTGGTTCGATTCGGCGGCCGAGCGGCCGCGCGAATGCGGCTGCGGTCTTTTGATCGATTGGGAACTAGCCCGTGGACAGACGGTTTCTGATTTTCATGGTGGTGGCGGTGGTGGCGATGGCCGCCAACCAGCTCATCATCTCGAAGCTCTTCCCGCCTGCGCCGGTGCCGAAAGTGGCCAAAGTCGCAGCCCAGGCCGACGCCAAGAAAAAGGATGACGGCGCAGCGATTGGCCCGGCCGCGGGAGAAAAGGCGCCCCCACCAGACGCCGCAGCCGGGGCAGCTGCCGCAGCCGGGGCCGCTGCCGCAGCACCTGCGGCCGATGCCAAGGCCCAGGCAGACCAGGCGCCGGCCGAGCCGAAACCGGCGGCAGACGCTCCTGCCGGAGAGCAACCGCCTGCGCCCGTGCAGGCTCAGCGTTTGACGTTGGGTTCCGCCGATCCAGCCAGCCCCTATCGGATTCTGGCCTATCTGAACAACGAGGGCGGCACGCTCGAGCGGTTGGAGCTGAACGGTCCGTTGTATCGCGATCTGGAAGATCGCACGGGCGCACTGGGATATCTCGCGCCCGCCGACGCTCCGCAGCGGGGCGGGGCACTGGTCCGCGTTGTGGGACCGGGCACGCCGGCGGATCTGGCGGGCGTCAAGCCGGGCGACCTCATCACCGCGGTTGGCACGACCAGCGTCAAGACGGCCAGCGAGTTGTTCCGCACGTTGGATCAAACCGAGCCGAATCAAAAAATTGATCTGACCGTCCAACGCGAGGGCCAGGAGCTGAAGCTGCCCGTCACGCTGGGCTGGCATCCTCTGTCCGTGATTCGGCCGGAGTTCGAGACCCGGCCGGTGCGTGTGGTGAGTCCCAAGAATCACGATCCGTTTTCGTTCCTGCTGACGGTCAGCGGCTTCGACGACGAAGCGTTGACCAACAATGCACCGGAGCTCAAGGGCGTCGATCTGCGCAGCGGCACCTGGGAAGTCGAGGCTGCCAACGAGTCGCTCGTTCGCTTTCGCAAGCGGGTGCCCCGCCTGGGCCTGGAAGTAACCAAGACCTTCCGCTTGGAGCGCGTGCCGGCCGACCAGCATGCCGACGCGGACTTCCCCGCCTTTAGCCTGCTGCTGGACGTGGCCATTCACAACGTCAGTGAGGCGGCGCACACCGTCGCTTATCAGCTGGACGGCCCGACCGGCCTGCCGACCGAGGGTTATTGGTACGCGATCAAAGTGAGCCGCGATTGGGGCGGGGCAGGGCTGCGCGACATCATTGCGCGCTTCGAAGGAGGCAAGACCACCCAGGTCACACCCCCGACGATCGCGGCCGAAGGCTTCGATATGGCGTGGAGCAACGCGCCGCTCAACTATGCCGCGGTCGACGCGCAGTATTTCTCGGTGGCCCTGGTTCCCAAAAAAGCAAAGCCTGAGGACGAATGGTTTGCGGAGGTGCGGCCGATTCGCGTGGGCGCAGTGCCGACCGACAAGAACATGCTGAAGATGACCGACGTGTCCTTCCGGCTCACCAGCACAACCGCGGAATTGGCGCCCGGCGGCCCGCCGCTGGAACATCATTTTCAGGTGTTTGCCGGGCCCAAGCGACCGGCCCTGCTGCAGCAATATGTCACGGCGAACCCGAATGTCACGCTGCGCGACCTGGTGTATTACGGCTGGTTCGGCTTCGTAGCGAAGCCCATGCTGGCCGTGTTGCACGCGTTTCATTCGGTCGTGGGCAATTACGGCCTGGCGATCATCATGCTCACGGTGCTCGTGCGCTCGTGCATGTTTCCGCTCAGCCGCAAGCAGGCGCTGAGTGCCCAGAAAATGCAGGAGCTGCAGCCCGAGATCAAGCGCCTCAACGAGAAATTCAAGAACGACGCCGAAAAGAAGATGCGCGCGCAGCAGCAGCTGTTTCGCGAGCACAATTATCATCCGCTGGGCGGCTGTCTGTTGGCCTTCGTGCAGTTGCCGATATTTGTCGGCCTGTACCGCTCGCTGTCGGTCGACGTGGCCCTGCGACAAGCGCCGTTGATTTCCGACAGCATTCGCTGGGCGTCGAACCTGGCCGCGCCCGATATGTTCTGGAATTGGAGCGCGTTGGTGCCGCAGTTCGTGGCCGAGGGCAACGGCTTTTTCGGTTTGGGGCCGTATTTCAACATCCTGCCCTTGGTGACAATTGGGCTCTTCATTTGGCAGCAGAAGATGTTCATGCCGCCGCCGGCGGACGAGCAAGCCGCACTGCAGCAAAAGATGATGCAGTACATGATGATCTTCATGGGCTTCTTGTTCTTTAAAGTAGCCAGCGGCCTGTGCGTGTACTTCATTGCCTCGAGTATTTGGGGCATTGCCGAACGCAAGCTGCTGCCCAAGGCCAAGACCAACCCAAGTGACGGCACGGCGAGCGCCGCGCCGGTCGCAGCGGCCGCCAGTGCCTCGGAAAACGGCTCCGGGCCGCAGAAGAAGCGGCAAAAAGGCCGCCGGTAATCTAGCGCTCTTGGACGCGGCGCCTGGCCGCGCATCGTTCGCACCCCGCGAGCCGGCGATTCGCCTTCGCCCATGTTGCACGTCGACGACACGATTGCCGCGATTGCATCGCCCGCGGGCGTGGGGGCGCGCGGAATCGTGCGTGTCAGCGGGCCGCAGGTCGTGGCGGTCGTCGCCCATTGCTTTCGCGCGCAGGACGGCGTGCCGCTGAGCTCCTGGCGACGTGCTGCGTTCGTCCGCGGCGCAGTGCAATTGCCCTGCACGCGGGCGGCCGAATTACCGGCCGATTTGCTGCTCTGGCCCACGGCCCGCAGTTACACCCGGCAACCGCTGGCCGAACTGCACCTGCTGGGCTCGCCGCCCCTGGTGTCGGCCGTGCTGGCGGCGCTGGTAGACGCCGGCGCGCGATTGGCACAGCCCGGCGAGTTTACGTTGCGGGCCTTTCTTGCCGGCCGGCTGGACCTCGCACAGGCCGAAGCCGTTTTGGGCGTGATCGACGCCCACGATGCCGAGCAACTCGAAACAGCGCTTGCGCAGTTGGCCGGCGGACTCACGCGGCCGCTCGCGCAATTGCGCGAGTCGCTGCTGGCGCTTTTGGCGCACCTCGAGGCGGGCCTCGATTTCGTGGACGAGGACATCCAGTTCATTCGTCCCCAGGAGATTCAGCGGCAGCTCGACGAGGCGGTGACGCTCGTCGCCCAGACCATCCGGCAATTGCAAGGTCGCACGCAAAGGGACGCACTGCCCAAGGTGGTGCTCACGGGCGCGCCCAACGTGGGCAAGAGCAGCCTGTTTAATGCCCTGGCAGGCGGTTCAGCACTGGTGGCGGACATGCCGGGCACTACGCGCGACTACCTGGCCGCAACGCTCGACCTGGAAGGCATCGGCTGCCGGCTGATTGACACGGCGGGGCTGATGGAGAACGGCGCCCTGCCTACGGATCGCGCGGCGGTCGGCCTCGCGGATACGATCGGCGGCACGGCCCAGGAGCACGCGGCTGCCCAGGCCGCCCAGGCGGATCTTCTGGTGGAATGCCTGGATGCCTTGCAGCCGCGCGACACATGCCCGACACCATCCTGTCCTGACAACCTTGGCCCACGCCGGCTGGTCGTATGGACCAAGTGCGACCGGCCGCTGGCCAATCACCCGGCGGCGGGCACGATTGCGACCAGTTCGTTCACGGGCCTGGGCCTGGCCGAATTGCGAAACGCCCTGCGACGGGCCCTGGTAGAGTTGCCACGCGATGACGCAGGGCCGCAAATGACCGCGGACCGGTGCAGCGCGAGCTTGCTGGCGGCCGGTGAAGCCTTGGCCAGGGCCGCGGAACTGAACGCCGCAACCGCCGGCGACGAACTCATCGGCAGCGAGCTGCGGCTCGCGCTGGCCGAGCTAAGCACCGTGGTCGGCGCGGTTTACACCGATGACATCCTGGACCGCATCTTCAGCCGGTTCTGCATTGGAAAATAGGCTTCGCACACGCGTAGCGCGGCCGGGCAGGCACGGCCTATGTTAGGTGCTGCGAAAATGAAATCGCCACGCGGCCGTTTCAATATCCGCGGGGTTGCGGCGAATCCTCAGGTAGCAGCGGTCCGCCGCCAGCCAATGGTTAGGACCGCGTAAATAACGTGGAAAGAAATTGCCCGTTGGGCTAGACTATCAAGTCCTGCCCATCCCCCCAGCGTGTGCCGGACAGAGCGACTTAGGCACTCGTTTTCTGCGCGCTACTCTCCCAAAACTGCGAGGTCGTGTTATGCGAATCCACACTCTGGCATTGTTTAGCGCTGTGGCGCTCGGTGCCGCGCCGCTGGTGACTGCGGCGGACAAGGCACCCATTGGAACCAAGGTCGAGAACTTCACCCTCAACGACTATCACGGTCAGCCCCACGCGCTCGATCAGTTGAGCCAGGGCAAGCCCGTGGCGTTGGTGTTCCTCGGCACGGAATGCCCGTTGTGCAAGCTCTATGCACCGCGGCTCAATGAGCTGGCCAAAGAGTATGCGGCCAAGGGCGTAGTGTTTGTGGGTATCGACCCGAATCGCCAGGATGCGGCCACCGAGATTGCCGCGTACGCGCGCATCCACGAGATCAAGTTCCCCATCCTGAAAGACCTCAAGCAAAAAGTGGCCGACCAGGTGGGCGCCAAGCGCACTCCGGAAGTCGTCGTGCTCGATAAGGACCGTGCGATTCAGTATCGCGGCCGCATCGACGATCAATACGGCTTCCAGGGCAATATGAACTATCAACAAGCCAAGCCGAACGTGCGCGAGCTGGCCACGGCGCTGGACGCGGTATTGGCGGGCGAGAAAGTCGCGAAAGCCGAAACGGCGGCCGCCGGTTGCCTCATCGGCCGCGACCTCGAGCCGGTCGTCGACAGCGACGTCACTTACACCAAGCAGGTCGCGCGGATCATGAATGACAACTGCGTGTTCTGCCATCGCTCGGGCCAAATCGCGCCCTTCACGCTCACCAGCTATGAAGACGTCGCCGGTTGGGCCAGCATGATCGACGAAGTGGTGCGCGAGCAACGCATGCCGCCGTGGCACGCCAATGCGCAGTACGGGCATTTCCGGAACGACGCCCGGCTGAGCGACAAGGACAAGGCTACGATCGCCCGGTGGGTGGCCAACGGCGCACCGCAGGGCAATCCGAAAGACATGCCCGAGCCACCGCAGTTCACCGAAGGTTGGATGATCCCCGAGCCCGACCAGGTGCTCTACATGCGCGATGAGCCGTACGCTGTGCCGGCCACCGGCGTGGTCGAGTACCAGATGTTTGTCGTCGACCCGGGCTGGACGGAAGATAAGTGGATCACGGCCATCGAGCCGCGGCCGGGCAATCCGTCGGTCGTACACCACATTCTGCTGTTCGTGATTCCGCCCGACGGCAACATGAACGGCGGCCTTGGCAGCGGCAACGACTTTCTCGGCGCGTTTGCTCCGGGGCTGCGTCCTGAGCCACTGACCCAAGGCATGGCGCGGTTCGTGCCCGCGGGATCGAAGTTGATTTTCCAGATGCACTACACGCCGAACGGCTCGGCCCAGAAGGACCGCAGCTATTGCGGTTTCGTGTTCACGGATCCCAAGACGGTGAAGCAGGAAGTGCGCGTCAGTAGCGCCGTCAACGCGGTGTTCGAGATTCCGCCGGGAGCCGACGATTTCGACGTCGTGGCCCGGTACATTTTTACCGACGACACGAACCTGCTCACGCTGATGCCGCACATGCACTTGCGCGGCAAGGCGTTCCGCTACGAGGCGACCTATCCGGACGGCAAGAAAGAAGTGTTGCTCGACGTGCCGCGTTATGACTTTGGCTGGCAGACGAACTATCGCCTGGCCGAGCCCAAGTACATGCCGCGCGGCACGCGGATGGATTGCTACGCGAAGTTCGACAATTCGCCGGACAACTTGAACAACCCGGATCCCAAGGCGGCCGTCCGCTTCGGCGATCAGACGTTCGAGGAGATGATGATTGGGTTCTTCGAGTCGACCCCGGCCCATGAGAATCGCCAGGATCCGAAGGCCAAATTCACGCCGCTGTCGCGCCTGGAGCGCTTTGGCGTGATCATGGCCGCCACCAAGGGCGAGCCGGATGACAACGTGAAGATCGGCGCGTACATGGCGCTCTCCGATCCGAATATCTTCCGACAATTCGGTTTCATCCTGCGGACCATGGTGCCCCAGGTCGACCGGCTGTGCATCACCACCGTCAAGGACGGCAAGGTGGTGGAACTGATGGGTCCCTTCAGCGGGCGCCACGGTCACGGCGATCACGAGCAAGGTGGTGAAGAGGAAGTGGAGAAGGTGATTGCCGAGGCCAAGAAGAAGCACGGCCATCAGGAATTGCCGGAGAACATTCTTAGCCCGCTGCCGGCGACCGATGCCGAGGGCGAAGATCTGGCCACGTACATCGGCGGATCGAAGCCGGTGGCCGTGAGCGACCTGAGCAAGGCGAAGGGCAAGCTCATGGCCGCGATGGCCAAGCGCGGCGCCAAGTCGAGCTTGCACGTGCCCGCCGAAATCAAGGGCCAGAAGGTGACCATCAACTTCTGGAGCACCGATGCGGACGCCTTCCCGGCGCCGGCGCAGGCCTTGTTGACGGGCGTGTCTCAGATCATGACGGCACCCAAGGACAACGCCCAGGCGGCGGCCAAGTAAGGCGGTTGCCAGCGTTTTGACAGTGTCCATCAACCGGGGCGGTCCTTAGCAGGGCCGCCTCGGTTTTTTTGCGCGCGGGCGGCGCGTCAAGAAACGTCGGTTTTCCTGGGATGGTCAATGAGATGGATCCACAGATGGACAGGATCGCCGCAGATAAAGAGAGAAAGAAAGCGAGACGCAAGCAACGACTCGATCTTCCATCTGTGTTAATCTGTGGCCATCTGCGGATAGTATCTTCGATCGCAGTCGGGTGCTTGCATCGACCGCTCATTCGCGAAGGAGGCCAACTATGCATCTTCGATTGACAACTCTGTGCGCGGCTTTGGGCATCGTGGCGATCGCGGCGGCCCAGGCAGTGGCGGCCCAGGCAGTGGCGGCCCAGGCAGCGGCGGCCGATCGTGTTCTCACCGCCGGCGTGGCTACGACCGATATCACGCCCGAACCCGGCTTGCGACTCTGGGGCTATAGCACGCGCACGCACGGCGCTACCGGCACGCTCGACCCGCTGATGGCCAAGGCCGTGGTGCTGCGCGCCGGTGACCAATCGGTCGCCATTGTCTCGCTCGACCTGGGCCGGACCCCCGAAGACGCCGTGCTGGAAAAGATTCGCATGCGCACCAAGGCTGAGTGCGGCCTAGAAAACCTGTTCGTCACCGCCAGTCACACGCACCACGCACCGGTGATGGAGAGCGCCCCGGGCGATCCCAATCCGTACGCCGACCACGTGGGCGATGAGATTGCGCGGATCATCTGCGAGGCAGCCAAGGGCGCCGTTCCGGTAAAGGTCGGCGTGGGGCGCGGCGAGGCCGATCTCGCGCACAATCGCCGCCATTTCCTGCCGGACGGTCGCGTGGCCATGCAATGGCGCAATGCCAAGCACGAGCCGACGCAGCCGGTCGATCGACAATATGCCGTCATTCGTCTCGACCGGGCCGACGGCTCGCCGCTGGCCGTGCTCTTCCACTACGCGTGTCATCCCGTGGTGATGGGCGGTGACAACTACCAGTACAGTGCGGACTACGTGGGTACGGCGTGCGACCTGGTGGAGAAGGAACTCCAGACAAAGTGCCTCTTCTTGCAGGGCGCGTGCGGCAACATCAATCCGTACATGGACAAGACGCCGCTCGACCAGGGCGGGGTCGAAGAGATGCGCAAAATGGGCCGCGCGCTGGGCGAGCTGCTGACCAAAACGGCTCGCGACACCAGCACGGCCGCTGCTGCCAGGCCGTCGATTCAGTTTCAGGCGCGCAAGCTGCCGCTGCGCGTGCGCTGGGACCTGGGCGATCCAGCGGTCCGCAGCGTGCTCAGCCGGGCCTACGGTCCGCGTTTCGACAACTACCTGGCCAAGACGATCAAGGACAACACGGTCCCCTGCACGCTGACCACGCTGCTGCTCGACGGCGATCTGGCCCTGGTGGGCATGCCGGGCGAGATCTTCGTGCAATTTCAAATGCAGCTCAAAAAGGAGTCCCCCATCGCCAACACGTTCCTGGTGGGCTACACCAACGGCTACCACGCCTATTTTCCCACGATTCGAGACGCGGCGGCCGGCGGCTACGGCGGCAAAACAGCCACCTATGTCGAGCCCGGCGCGGGCGAGCGACTGACCAACGAGGCGCTGATCACGCTTTACAAATTCGCCGATCAACTGCACGACGTCCCGCGCGAGCAGGACTTTAAGTTGCTGGAGTACGACGAGGTGCAGGGGGAGAAGTAGTGAACGGTCCTAACGGGCATTTGAGCAACAAATGAAAATCATCCTTTCGCGCAAGGGGTTTGACGATAAATTCGGCGGCGGACCAAGCCCAATTTTGGACGGCAAGCAGCTCGTCTCGTTGCCGATCGAAAATGGAAAATGGGAAACCAAACGACGGTTCAATGACGTTCGGTGGAATGGAAAGAATCTGGGGCTACTGCTTGAACAGTTGCACCCGAAACGCAAACGAGATGAGTTCTGTCACCTGGATCCTGACTTGCGAGCTGACGCGCTACCCGGTAGAGCAAATCTCAAGACCTGGCGCCCGCTATTTGGCCAGGCCGGTGCTGCTGCGAGCCATTTGCTCGCCAACATCTCACAGAACGACTTGTTCCTCTTTTTTGGATACTTTCGTGAGTCACGTGGTTGGCAACAATTCGTTCCGACCGCTGCAAAGTTGCACGTCGTTTTTGGCTGGTTGCAAGTCGACGAGATTGTACTTGAGCCTGCCGCCTGGGCGAAAAAGAAAGAGAATCGGTGGGCAGCGCTTCATCCACACACCTATATTCAATTCCCAAACCCCAACGTCATTTTTGTCGCGAAGCGTCGACTAGTGGACGCTAAGGGGCTTACGACATCGCTGCCCGGAGCTGGCCTCTTCCAACGATTTGACCATCGACTCCAGCTCACCGCGCCAAACGCGAGCCGAAGTATCTGGCGATTGCCGATTGCACTATGTCCCGATGCGCAGCGTGGACGACACATCTCGTATTTAGATAAGTGCAAATGGTCAAAGAGTCGTGACGGACAATTTGTGGATATGGATCCAGGAAATACCCGGCTTTGGCAAGAAGCGGTCATCAGTGGAAACCCAGACGCCGTGCAGTGGGCGATCAAGCTAGTAGAGGACCTTAGTCGGCGCAAATAGGCGACTTACTCTGGAAAATCGCATTCTGTCGACCACATGACATCCGTCCGTCCGCGCGATACATTGCGCGTTCTCGGTTCCGCTACATTGTGTGGGCACGCATCTCACGCAGCCCAAATCACGAAGAGAATTCCGCCATGGATCCCACGGCCACGCCCGCGCTGGTGATCGACGCCAAGACGGTGTTTCGCAACGTCGAGCGGCTGGCCGCGTATGCCGAAGAGCACGATCTGGACGTTCGCCCGCACACCAAGACGCACAAGTCGCGGCAGTTGGGGGCGCTGCAAATGTCGGCCGGCGCCGTGGGGCTGACCGTGGCCAAGGTGGGCGAAGCGGAAGTGATGGCCGAGGTGGCCAACGACATACTGCTGGCCTATCCGGCAATTGACCCGGCCCGCACGGTACGCCTGACGCGGCTGGCCAAGCATGCCACGATACGCGTGGCGATCGACTCGTTGGCCGGCGCCAAGTTGCTGGGCGAGGCGGCCAACCGGGCGAAGGCCACGCTGGGCATCCTCGTGGACCTGGACGTAGGCATGGGTCGCACGGGCGTGCAGACCGCGTCGGAGGCGCTTAAAGTGGCGCAATACGTCGATGCGACGGCCGGCCTGCGTCTGGATGGGCTGTTCTGCTATCCGGGACACATCGGCGGACCGCCGGACGAACAGGCGGACGCGCTGGCGGCCGTGTCGGACAAGCTCGACGAGACGCTGCTGCTGTGGGACAAGCACGGGCTGCAGGCGCGGACTGTCTCGGGCGGGTCGTCGCCCACCCTGTTCCAATCTCACCTGGTGCCGGAGTGCACGGAGATTCGTCCCGGTACGTATTTGTACAACGACCTGAACATGGTGCGCGGCGGGTATTGCACGCTCGACGATTGTGCGGCGCGCTTCACCTGTACGGTCGTGAGCACGGCGGTGCCGGACAAGGTGGTGCTCGACGCCGGCACGAAGACGTTGACCAGCGATCGGTGCGGGCCAGCACCCGAAAGCGGGCACGGGTTCATTCTCGAGTATCCCGATGCCGTCATCGCGCGACTGACCGAAGAGCATGGCGAGGTGGACGTGCGCAAATGTGGCACGCGGCCCAAGCTGGGCGAGCGCGTCACCGTGATCCCCAATCACATCTGTCCCTGCGTCAACCTGCAGGACGCCGTCTGGTGGCGCGATGAAGAGGGCCAACTCGTGGAGCTGGCCGTCGATGCGCGCGGGCGGTTGGTGTAGGGGCGAGCGATCGCCGGCAACGAAGCGGGCTAAGACTGCTAACCCGGCACCACTTCCGGCTGCGGATCGCGCCGCACCAGCAGGCGATAGAGGGCCGGCATGACAAAGAGTGTCATGACGGTGCTCGAGATAACGCCGCCGATCACGACGGTTGCCAGGGGACGCTGCACTTCGGCGCCCATGCCGCTGGAAAACGCCATGGGAGCAAAGCCGACGCTGGCCACCAGCGCCGTCATCATGACCGTGCGCAGCCGGGTCATGGCCGCAGTCACCACGGCTTCGCCTGGCTCGCTGCCCAAGTGCAGCAAATCGCGAAATGCCGACACGAACACCATGCTATTGAGCACCGAGACGCCCGAGAGAGTGATGAAGCCGACTGCCGCCGAAATGGAAATGGGCATGCCGCGCAGCCACAGGAACAAAATGCCCCCGATGCAGGCCAGCGGAACGCTGGTAAAGACGCACAAGGTGTCCATCACGTTCTTGTAGGTGACGTACAGCAGCACCAGGATCAGGCCCAAGGCCAGCGGCACCACGATCGCCAGGCGGCGCTGAGCGCGCTGCATGTTTTCGAACTGTCCGCCCCACTCGACCGTGAAGCCTTCGGGCAGTTTCACGTCGGCGGAGATGCGCTTTTGCGCCTCGGCAATGAAGCTGCCGATGTCGCGTCCACGCACGTTACACTGCACCGTGATGCGGCGGCGACTCCATTCGCGCGAGATCATCTTCGGCCCCTCGATCCGCTGCACGTTGGCCAACATCGACAGCGGCAGCCGTTCGCGCGTGGGGGCCAGCAGCATGATGCCGGCGATCGACTCCGGGCTGTCGCGCAGCGACTCCGGCAGTCTCGCCGCCAGCGGAAAGCGCAATTGACCTTCAATGACTTCGCCCAAGCGTTTGCTGGAAATGGATTCCACCAGGTCCAGCACCGTCCGCACCGAGACTCCGTAGCGGGCGATGCTGTCCTGATCGATTTTGACTTGCAGGATCGGCTGCCCCTTGATCTGCTCGCTGGCCAGGTCCACGCAGCCCGGCACGGTGCCGAGCGCCTTCTCCAGCTCGCGTCCTTTAGCCACCAGCGTGTCGATGTCGTCGCCGAACAGCTTGAGTGCCACGTCGGCCCGCACGCCCGAGACCATCTCGTTGATGCGCTGTTCGATTGGCTGCGTGAGCCAGACCGTCTGGCCGGGGAAATTGCCGATCACGCCGTCCATCAGCCCCATCAGCTCGGCTTGCGAGCTTGCTTTCGACCATTCTTCGCGCGGCTTGAGCGAAACAAAGAGCTCGGAAACCTGCACGTCGCCGGCGTCGGTGGCGACTTCCGGGGCACCCATGCGGCACCATAAATGATCGATCTCGTCCGGGAACTCGTCGAGCAGCAGCTTTTCCATCCGGTTGTTGATGGCAATGACTTCGGAAAGATGCGTGCCCGCCGGCCGCAACACGCCCACGACGACGTCGCCCTCGGAGAGTCGCGGGACAAATTCCGTTCCCAAACCCAGCGCCAGGTAACCGGCCGCGCCCAGCGCCACGACGGTCACCGCCAACAGGGCCACTTTGGCCTGCAAGGCGCGCTGCAACATGGGGGCGTAGGCACGCTTGGCAATGCGAACCAACAACGGATCGCGCTCGTCGATCTTGTTGGGCAGCAGAAAGCTGGCCAGCACGGGCATCAAAGTCAGCGACAAGATCAAGGACCCGATGAGCACCAGAATCACGGTCAGCGCCATGGGCCGGAACATCCGCCCTTCCACGCCTTGCAGGCTGAGAATGGGCAGGTACACGATCATGATGATCAGCTGGCCGAAGGTGGTAGGCTGGCGGACCTCGATCGTGGCGTCGCGCACCAGGGCCGGATCGTTTTCGCCCGTGTGGGCAATGCGCCGCAAAATGCTCTCGATCACCACCAGCGAACTGTCGACCACGATGCCGAAGTCGATCGCTCCCAGGCTCAGCAGGGTGCCCGCGATGCCCAGCTGCAACATTCCGGAAAACGCGAACAGCATGGAGAACGGAATCGCCAGGGCCACGATCAACCCGGCCCGCAGGTTGCCCAGAAAAATGAACACGATGGCGGTAACGAGCAGGGCACCGTCGAACAAGTTGGCCTTCACGGTGGCAATCACCTGGTCGACCAGCCGCGTGCGGTCGTAAACCGGCGTCACCGACACGCCCGCGGGCAGCGTTTTCTTGACGTCTTCGAGCTTGTCTTTGAGCCGATGGGTGACGGCGTAGCTGTTCTCACCCATGAGCATGAAGCCGATGCCCAGCACGACCTCGCCGTTGGCGTTGGCGCTGACGGCGCCTTTGCGCAGCTGATGGCCGATGGTCACGTCGGCCACGTCGGCCACGCGAATGGGGATGCCCTGTTTGGCGGTGACGACGATATTCTGGATTTGTTCGATGGTCGACGTTCGACCGACTCCCTGCACCAGGAGCATCTCGCCGGTTTCGTTCTCGTTGATATTGCCGCCGCCCACGTTCAGGTTGTTGGCCCGCACGGCGTCGACCACTTCGTCGAACGAAACCTCGTGGCGCAGCAGTCGCGTCGGATCGATGCGCACCTGGTACTCTTTTTCCAGGCCGCCCCAGGAGTTTACTTCGGCCACGCCGCTCACTGCGCGCAGCTTGGGCTTGATGACCCAATCGTGCAGTGTGCGCAGCTCCGTTGCGTCGAGCGTCTTGCTCTCGAGCGTGTACTGAAACACCTCGCCCAAGCCGGTGGCCACAGGGCCCAACGTCGGCCGCTCGATCCCCTCGGGCACCTCGACGGTGTTGAGGCGCTCGCTGATTTGTTGCCGGGCACGGTAAATGTCGGTGCCGTCGCGAAACGTGGCGATGACGGCGGACGCGCCAAACTGTGACACCGAACGCACCTGCTCGAGTCCGGCCATGCCGCTGATGGCCAGCTCGACCGGGAACGTAATCAGCCGTTCAATCTCCTCGGGCACCAGCGCCGGCGCCGGAGTGTTGATCTGCACCTGCACCGGCGTGGTGTCAGGAAACGCGTCGAGATTGAGCGACCTGAGAGAGAAGATCCCGGCCAGCGCAAATCCCAGAGCGATGCCCACCACCAGCCAGCGGTGGTTCAGTGACCAGATGATAATCCGAACGGCCATAGCGGTGGGATAACCAGGCGGGAGGCTGCGCGGGTGGCAGCCGCAATCGGGGTCAGTCGAGTTCGTTCAGCGGGCCCAGCAAGCGCCGCGCTGGGCGCTGCAAGGCGACAGTTAACAAAACGGATAACAACGCAGTCAAGCCGGCAGTGCGGGGCGTACGCATCATTGTGAATTCGTGCCGCTCAGTCGTTGCAGTTCGGCTTTCAGAATGTGGCTTCCCTGGTCGACGATCGTCTCGGAGGGCGACAGGCCGGCCAGAATCTCGGTGTATTCGCTGGTCACAACGCCCAGGCGGACCGGCCGCGGAGAAAATCCTTTTGGGCTGACTTGCACAAACACCACCGGCTCGTCCGCACGGCGCTGGATGCTGCGCGTGGGGACGACGACTGCGTTGTCGGTTTGACGGACTTGAATCGTGCCTACGCCGAACATGTTCGCTCGCAGCAACCGTTGGCCGGTGGATTTACCGTCGACGGCGACCACGAGTGGGTTTTCGGTTTCGCAGCGCACTTCCACCGTCCGCGTCTTTTCGTCCACCGCGGTGCTCATCCAGGCGATCTTGCCGCTGGCCTGGGCACTGCCGCTTTTGAAATCGACCTGTTGGCCGAGCGCCAGCTCGCTGACATCCCGCTCGCGCACGTTCAGCACGATCCACATTCGGCTGACATCGGCGATCTCAAAGTGACCTTGCTCGGGCGACACGACTTCGCCCTTGCTCAATTCCCGGCCGATGACGACGCCGTCAAACGGTGCCAACAGCGGCAAAAGCGACGCCGTGGTTGCGTTCGGGTCGAGGTCAGAAACGACGCTCGCCGGCAATCCCAGGAATTTGATTCGCTTTTGCAAGTCGTCTTCGGAAAGCGCCAGCCACTCGTCGCGATCGACGGGCAAGCCGAGACTGATCAACGACTGTTGCGAATTGAACAGGTCAACGCGGGCCTTGCGCACGGCGTTTTCCGCTTCTTGCACCTGCCGGTGCGGGACTTCACCTGCTGTGAGGCTCTGCAGCCGCTCGTACGTTTTTTGGCACAGCTGCACGTCGGCCACGGCATGCAAAAATGCGGCCTTGGCGTCGCCGACAGCCGGCGCATCGATAATCGCCAGCACGTCGCCCGCGCGAATCGCCTGCCCCACCTGCTTTTCCACGCGCCACACAGTGCCCACGGCACGCGTGGCAATTTGGGCCCGCCGCGTCGGCTCGTAGGTTACCACTCCCGCGGCCGATAGGTTGCACGCCACGGGGCGGCGCCTGGCCAGCATAGTCTTGACCCCCAGTTGGCCGACGGCTTCCGCGCTTTGAAACGTGATGACCGGCGCCTGATCGCTGCCGGGCTGCGCGGATGCATCGGGCGCTGGCCCTAATACGGCCGCCGCTTTCGCGCCCGCTGCATGACCGGCGCCATGTCCGGGGGTGTTCGCTTGTGCATGCGACGAGAATTGCCAGTGGCTGTGGTGTCCCCACAAGCCAATGGCCAACATCACCAGCATGACAAAGATTTGGAACAACTGCTGGCGAGAGCGCCGCAGCAAATCAAACAAGAAAGACAGACTCATAGGCGTGCTAACAACGGCCGACTTTGGATCGAAACGTCAGGCCGCCTAACCTGTCTGACTCGTAATATACGTTCGGCGTCAGCGATTTCCAAGGGCCTGGCCGACCAAACACAGATTTCACAGTTCAGACACAATAGATTGCAGGAAAAATCGGTGAGGCCATGCAATTCGACACTTGCGCAAAAGAGTGCGCAGATTCGCACCGCGCACTGCTTGGCAACCGGTTGCACTAATTTCGCCGACCAGACGGTTTGGCGGGGGCACGGCGGGGCGCGCTGGCACTGCGCGAACGGCTGCCGCGCCCAACCTGAGCGCGGGCGCCTTTCCAGACCTGCAGAAACCAATCGATGACGATCAACAGGTCGGCTTCGGTCGGCTGTATCGTCAACTCCGAGAGCGCATTTGGAAAAAAGAAGGCGAGGGAGACCATGAAGACCCTGGCATCGGCCTCCAGGGTGTCGGACTGCAACAAGCCGGTAGCAACACCCTGGCGCAGTATCTGCACGGTCGTGTCCCAAATCATCAGGCCCTCTTCCTCCGCCCGATCGGGCTGGAGGCGAAGCGCGGCGCGCGTCAGTTCCGCCGCATGCCGAGAGCCGGTGCGGATCTCGTCCGCGGCCCGATAGCGCCCCACAATATAGCGCCTGAGTTTTTCGTCGGCCGGCAAATCCGCGGCCAGAATATCGGCAATCGCCTGGCGATGGCGCTCGACGTATTCCGCCACGCACGCCACGATCAGGTCGTCCTTGTTCTTGAAATACAAGTACAGGGTGCCCACGGCGACTTGCGCGTCCTGGGCAATTTCCTGCATCGTGGTCTTGGCGACGCCGTAGTACTGAAACCGCTGGATGGCTGCCTCGACGATTCGCTCGGTCTTGCTGGTCATCGATTACGCACCACCATCTGTACGCCGTGCTTGGGCCGCAGCGTGAACGTCGGATCGGGCACGATGTCTTGGTTCGGCACGAGGCTGAAGTGAAATCGCTGCGCCAGGGCCGCCAGCGCCAAGGGGCCTTCGATCATGGCAAACTGATTGCCGATACAGATGCGCGGGCCGCCGCCGAACGGAAAGAACGCGAACTTTGGCCGGCCCGTGTTGTGCGGCGGCAGAAATCGCGTGGGATCGAACTCATCGGGCCGTTCCCAGAAATCCGGATGACGATGAATGATCATTTGCGAGAGAATAAACGTGGCCTTGGCCGGCACCGGATAGCCGCAAATGACGTCGGGCTCGATCGTTTCGCGCGGCATGCCCCAGGCCGGCGGGTAAAGCCGCATCGATTCCTCGAATATTGCCGTCGCCAGCGGCAGTGAAGCCAGGTCCTCCGCCGTAGGCAGCCGGCCCTGCAAATGGCCAGCAACCTGCTCGTGAAACGCCTGTTGCACGTCGGGGTGCTGGGCCAGCAGATACCAGCTCCAGGACAGCGCCGCCCCGGTTGTCTCGTGGCCCGCCGTGAGCAGCGTGAGGGCTTCGTCCTTGAGTTGCTCATCGGTCATGCGCGCGCCGGATTCCTCGTCCTGCGCGGCCAGCAGCAGATCCAAGGCGTCGCCCTGCGGCGAACCGTTGCGCCGCCGCGAGATCAGTTCCAGCACGACGCGGCCGAGCAATTCGCGCGCCTGGCGGAACTCGCGGTTCAGTTTCGTCGGCAGCCAAAGCGGATAGAACAACAGCCGGGCGTTCATCTTCAGGCTGACGTACTCGAAGGCGGTGCGATAGGCCCGGCCGATGGCGTCGGCCTCGCCGCTGATGTCGGTGCCCAAGAGGGTGGTGCTGGCCACCCGTAGCGCCAGGCGCATCATCTCGGGCACGACGTCGAGTGTGCGTGCGTCGCCCGCAGAGCGCCACTCGTCGACAAATTTTCCAATCGCGGTCACCATGTGGGCGCTGAGTTTCTGCACGCTATTGCGCAGGAAAGCCGGCTGCACCAGCCGCCGCTGCCGCCGCCAGAACTCGCCCTCACTGGTCAAGATCCCATGGCCCGCCAACAGCCGCGCCGAGTGGTTGAACGAATCGGGCTTGCGATAGTTCTTCAGATTGCCGTGCAGCACGTGTTCGATCGCGTCGGGATGGGCCAGCAGGAAGAAGTAGTAACCCGGCATGGCCCGCAGACGCACGAAGTCGCCGTGTTCGCGCCAGGCGGACGTGTATAGTTCCAGGGGCCGGAATTGAATGTCGCGCATGCAGCCCGTGAGCCAGTGGCCGTTCACCGTGGGCCAGGGGCGGGTTGCAGCCGGCTGTGGCCGGCTGGCGGTTGGGGGCCGATCGGTGGTGAGCATGGTGGTTCTCCCCATCTGAACAATGAACGAGTAACTATAATATTCATTTTTAGCAGACCCGCCGGGGGTTGGCAATCCCGCGCCCAAATCGGGCCCAACCGAAGCGCTGCGAAACCGTCACCGACCAAGTACACTGACGGTGGAAGCTTTCGCCGGCTCGCTCGACGACGCATGTCTCGCCCTGAATCGCTCGATCTCGATCGCCTGCGCCACACGCTGTATACGGCGGTCGTGGCGGACGTGCTCGACGCGTTAGGGCTGCGAGAGCAAGTGTTGGCAGGCGAGTTTCAACGCTATAGCGGGCACGAGGTCCTCGCCGGTCGCGCGAAGACGACGCTCTGGGAGGACGTGCACGGTGTCGATCCGCGCCCCTACGAGCTCGAGCTCACGGCGGTCGACGAGTGCCAGCCGGGCGAAGTGATCGTGGCCGCCGCGGCCGGCAGCCGGCGATCGGGCGTGTGGGGCGAATTGCTTTCTACCGCGGCCAGGCACCGCGGTTGCGTGGGCGCGTTGGTCGATGGCGCCGTCCGCGACGTGACGAAGATGCACGAGCTGGGCTTTACCGTTTTTGCGCGGGGCACCAGCCCGCGCGACAGCCGTGATCGCCAGCGCGTGACGGCCGTCGACGTCGACGTCGAAATCGGTGGCGTGAAGATCGCCGCCGGTGATCTGGTGTTTGCAGACAGCGATGGAGCGGTGGTCGTGCCGCGGGCCGTCGAGCCCGAGGTGCTTGCGAAGGCGTGGGAAAAGGTGTCGGCCGAAAACCGTGTGCGCGATGAGATTCGCGCCGGTAGCAAGGCCACAGACGTCTTTCGAAAGTATGGAGTGCTCTAAATGCGCGTCGGCATCATCGGCCTGCAACACGAATCGAACACCTTTCAATCCGCGCCCACGACCTGGGAACACTTCGAGCAAGGCGCCCTGCTTGCCGGCCAAGGCATCGTGCGCGAGTACGGCGCCGCGCACCACGAGGTGGGCGGCTTTTTCCACGGCCTGGATGAAGAAGGACTGGAAGCGGTGCCCATCTTCTTTGCCTGGGCGATGCCGGGCGGGCCGGTCACGTCGCGCACACTGGAAAAACTGCTGCAGGCGATGCTCGTGCAACTTAAAGCGGCCGGCAATCTGGACGGCATTCTTGTGGCGCCGCACGGCGCCGGAGTTTCGGAAAGCCGGCCGGACATGGATGGTGCCTGGCTACGCGAGCTGCGGTCGCGCGTGGGACCGCAAATGCCCATCGTGGGCACGCTGGACCTGCATGCCAACTTATCGCATGAAATGCTGCAAGCCACCGACGCGTTGATCGCTTACCGCACCAACCCGCACCTCGATCAACGGCAGCGAGGGCAAGAAGCCGCGCGGCTGATGGCCCGCATCTTGCGCGGCGAGGTGCGTCCGACCCACGCGGCAGCCTGGCCGCCGCTGGCCATCAATATCGATCGTCAGGACACCGGCGCCACGCCTTGCCGCGAGTGTTACGAAGCGCTGGACGACATGCTGGCGGACAAGCGGGTGTTGTCCAACAGTCTGCTGTTGGGCTTCCCTTATGCCGACGTTCCGGAAATGGGCGCCAGCGTGATCGTCACCACGAACGACGATCCGGATCTGGCTCGGCAACTGGCCGATGAGTTTGCCGAATACCTGCGGCTGCGGCGCAGCCATTTCGTGGGCCAGACGCTCGACGTCGACGCGGCGATTGTCAAAGCGATGCAATTGCGCGGCCCGGTGTGTCTGCTGGACATGGGCGACAACGTCGGCGGCGGCTCGCCCGGCGATGGCACGCTGCTGTTGCACGCGCTGGTGCGCCACGGCGTGGCCAAGGCGTTTGTGTCGCTCTACGATCCAACCAGCGTGCAACTGGCGGTGCGCGCGGGTGTCGGCCGTAGCGTTGAGTTACAGCTGGGCGGCAAGGTCGATGCGCGGCACGGCGAACCGTTTGTGGCCAAGGTGCGCGTGCGCGGCCTGTACGACGGCAGCTTCAGCGAGAGCCAGCCGCGTCACGGCGGCCGCCTGCACTACGACATGGGGCCCACGGTCGTCGCGGACTTGGAGGGCGGGCAAACGGTGATGCTCACGTCGCGGCGCATCGCGCCCTTCAGCCTGCAGCAATTGACCAGTTGCGGCGTCGATCCACGGCACTATCAGGTCGTCGTGGCCAAGGGCGTTCACGCGCCGGTGGCGGCGTATGCGCCGGTTTGCCCCACCATGGTGCGTGTGAACACGCCGGGCGTGACCGCGGCCGATATGACGCGGCTCGAATATCACCGGCGGCGCAAGCCGCTGTTTCCGTTCGAGGCGTAAGCCGCGTCCGCCGGCACCGATCGGGCTGGTCTAGTCCCACGTGCCCGCGAGAGCCCCGCAATGTTGGCAGGCACACCGGGGCTTGTCTTTTATTACTAGACAGGCTAGGATATCGGGCATGCGAGCCATCGAGGGCGACATGCTGCGCGGCCATCTGGACACCATGATCCTGGCGTCGTTGGAACAGGCCGATGCCCACGGCTTGGAGATCCTGCGCCGACTGGATGCCGCCGGCTGCGGACTGTTGCGGTTGAAAGAAGGCTCGCTCTATCCGGCCTTGTATCGCTTGGAGAGTGCCGGCCAGATCCGCGCTGCTTGGGAAGCAGCGCCGCACGGCCGGCGCGGCGCGCGGCGGCGCATCTATCGCCTGACGCGCCAGGGCCGGCGCCAACTACACGCGGGCCGGCAGAGTTGGGCCGAGTTCGTGCGCATCGTCGGCAGCATTGTCGGTGTGCCCGCGCCGGCCTGATCACCGTGTTGCTACTCCAACAGGAGACACGTGATGAACGACCCGATTTCCGTGCAACTCAAAACGATCGTCGAGCGGGCGGTGAGGCCCGTGGTCGCCGGCCAGGATCGCAAGCGTGCCATGCGCGAGGAATTGCTGGCCCACGTGACCGAAGTGTTTGCAGAGGAATGCGCGCAAGGTTTAGACGACGCTGAGGCTTTGGAGCGCGCCCGACAGCGATTTGGTGACCCGCGGTCCTTGACCGCGGAGCTGCAGCGTGGCGTATCGCGGCTGGGGCGGGTGTTGGGCGCGTGTCAGCGAGCGAACTCAGCGTATTGGGATCCCCTGGATTCGTGGCCCCGAGCGGCTTTCAAACAAGGCGTCATGTTGTTGGCGATGACTGTTCTGATATACGTGCTGATTTTGGGGGTCGAAGCGTCGAAAGGCCGGCTGGCCGACCCGAGCTTAGCCTTGGCAATTGCCCTGGGGACGTCCCTCCTGACGGGCGCGTTTGTGATTGCCATTACGCTCACGCTCACGCCCATAGGCGCCCGATTGTTCGACGGCGATAAGCGGTCGTGGCCGGCGATTTGCGTCTTTGTCGCGGCTTCGCTCGCGGCGCTGCCGGCAATGGCCTTTGCGGTGTATTGGCTGATGACCGGTGACGTGGCGGCCAGCGTCGAGCACTTGCGGTTCGCCTGTTACTTCGCGCCGCTAGCGCCGGTCGTGATGTATCTCGCCGCGCGGCAGGCCTATGCAGAAATCTGCTACGCGCGCGAATGGGCCAGTCTCGACGTGGACGCCTGACGCGTTCGAGGTATGGCGACGGTTTGGCGTCATTGGGGCGCCGCGGCCGCCGTCAGCTGGCCCTCCAGCACGATCGCGGCCTTGCCGGCCAGCAATACGCGCTCACCCTGCAAGCGAACTCCGAGCACCGCTCCGCGCGCCGAGGCCTGATAGGCCCGAAACTCGGTCTTGCCCAGGCGCTTGTGCCAATAGTCGGCCAACGTGCAATGCGCCGAGCCGGTGGCCGAATCTTCGTCCACGCCGGCCGCCGGCGCGAAGAATCGCGAAACGAAATCGAACGCCGGATCTTCGGACGGCGCTGTGACAATCACGCCGCGGCACTCCACGGCTCGCAGCGCACGAAAATCGGGCGCCACTGCGCGCAGCGCCCGTTCGGATTCAATTTCCAGCAGATAGTCAAAGCGGCTGCGACCGACGAAGCGCGGGCCGGCAACGCCCAGTGCTTCGATCA
Source organism: Pirellulales bacterium (assembly GCA_050250435.1). GTDB lineage: Bacteria > Planctomycetota > Planctomycetia > Pirellulales > PALSA-1355 > JBFWOR01. The sequence goes on from JBFWOR010000013.1 coordinate 151,469, forward strand.
GCCCGGGCGGCGGCGGCGCGGCGGCGGCCGGAGTCACGGGAAAGTCGAGTTGAATATGCTCGCCCAATGGCAGCGCCGTCAACACGCCGCTGCGCGTGGCAAACTGGATCTCGCTTGATTTGTTGGCGCGGCCCGTGTGCCACAGCACGGCCGCCGATGCCAGCGTGGCGTGACCACACAGATCGACCTCGACCGCCGGCGTGAACCAGCGCAAGTCGAATTGCCGACCGGCGGCCACGAGGAACGCTGTTTCCGCCTGCTGCATTTCCGCAGCCACGGCGGCCAACCAGCGATCGGCAGGCCAGCGATCCAACAGGCACACAGCGGCCGGATTGCCGGCGAACATTCGCTCTGCAAACGCGTCTACCAGGTACATCGGCACCATGATGCAGTCCCTTAGGCCACGAACGGGTCGCGGAGCGATGACGAACCGGCTCGCGCGATTGTTCCAAACGACACGTGCGTGCATGTTGCGGTTCGCGCCGTGCCACGCCAACCCGGGGGTGAACACTGCGTTTGCCGATTGGAGCAGCAGCCGGTAAAATCGCCCTTTTGTCGCTTAGGACCAGGCCTTCTGCCGGGGCGTCAGCAACATCCCTCAACGCGCGGCGGCGCGCTGCACACACATGCCACGTTATAACCCGGCCACGATCGAACCCAAGTGGCAGCGCTATTGGGCCGAGCACAAGACGTTTGCCGCGCCGCGCTTGCCTGCGCGATCAAAGCTGTACGTGCTGGACATGTTTCCCTATCCCAGCGGCGACGGACTGCACGTCGGCCATCCGGAAGGCTACACGGCCACCGACATCATCTGCCGTATGGAGCGGATGCGCGGACGCAGCGTGATGCACCCCATGGGCTGGGACGCCTTCGGGCTGCCCGCCGAACAACACGCCAAAAAGACCGGCACGCCCCCGCGCATCACCACCGAAAACAACGTCGCCACCTTTCGCCGCCAGCTCCAGATGCTGGGCTTCAGCTACGACTGGGATCGCGAAGTGGCCACCACCGATCCCGCGTACTTCCGCTGGACACAGTGGATCTTTCTGCAGCTGTTCGATACCTGGTTCGATCACGAGCAGGGTCGCGGGCGGCCAATTGCCGAACTGCCGATTCCAGCCGAAGTCGCCGCTGCGGGCGACGAAGCGGTGCGCCGCTTTCAGGACCAGCATCGCCTGGCCTACCAGTCGGAGGCGCCCGTCAACTGGTGTCCGGCGCTGGGCACCGTGCTGGCCAACGAAGAGGTGATCGGCGGCATTAGCGAGCGCGGCGGCCACCCGGTGGTGCGCATGCCGCTCCGTCAGTGGATGCTGCGCATTACGGCCTACGCCGATCGGCTGGAGACAGATCTCGACCAGGTTGACTGGTCCGAAGGCATTAAAACACTCCAGCGCAACTGGATCGGCCGCAGCACGGGCGCAGAAGTCGATTTTTTTATCGGACCGCCCCAAGCGGCCGGCAAAGGCAAGCCGGCCGGGGCCGATTTCAACGCTTGGCGCAGCGCGCGCCCCGCCAGCGGATTTCCGCGCGTCGCCGGCGACGACGTAATTCGCGTGTACACCACGCGGCCGGATACGCTGTTCGGCGTCACCTACATGGTGCTGTCGCCCGAGCACCCGTTTGTCGCGCGGCTCACTCAGCCCGCGCAAGCCGATGCGGTGCGCGCCTACTGCGAACAAGCGGCCCGCAAGAGCGATCTCGATCGCACGGATCTGGCCAAGGAAAAGACGGGCGTGTTCACCGGCTCCTACGCGGCCAACCCGGTCAACTCGCGGATGGTGCCCATCTGGATTGCCGACTACGTGCTGGCCAGCTACGGCACCGGCGCGATCATGGCCGTGCCCGCCGGCGACGCGCGCGATTTCGAGTTCGCCGTGAAGTTCGACCTGCCGGTGATTCCCGTGATCGATCCGCCCGCCGCTGCCCAGGTCGATCGCGAGGCCGTGCTCACGGGCAAAGCGGTCTTCACGGGCGAAGGCCGGGCCATCAACTCCGGCGAGTACAGCGGGCTGCCGACCGCCGAGTTCAAGACCAAGATCACGGCCGACCTGGCGGCGCGCGGACTCGGCCGGCAAGCGGTCAACTACAAATTGCGCGATTGGCTCTTCAGCCGTCAGCACTTTTGGGGCGAGCCGTTTCCGATCCTGCACGAGCTCGATGCCCAGGGCCAACCCACCGGCCTGACGCGCATTGTGCCCGCGGACAAGCTGCCGGTCGATCTGCCGGAGCTGACTAATTTCCAGTCGCACGGCAGCCCCGAGCCGCCGCTCGAGCAAGCGCCTGAGGATTGGCTGTACGTCACGCTCGAGGGCCGGCGTTACAAGCGCGAAACGAACACGATGCCGCAGTGGGCCGGCAGCTGCTGGTACTACCTGCGCTTTCTCGATCCAAAGAACAGCAGCGCACTAGTAGACCCGCAGATCGAAAAGGCCTGGATGCCGGTCGACGTCTATATCGGCGGCGCGGAGCACGCGGTGCTGCATCTGCTGTATGCGCGGTTTTGGCACAAGGTGCTTTTCGACCGCGGCATGGTCAGCACGGCCGAGCCGTTCCAGAAGCTGGTCAACCAGGGCATGATTCTGGGCGAGATGGAGCTGAGTGGATATCAAACGGCGGCGGGCCAGTGGGTGAGTGCCGCTTCAGTTGCCGCCAATGACGATGGCCGGGCCGTGCTCAAATCCACGGGCGAGGTGCTGCACAGCGTGCGCGTGCCGCCGGAACAGGCGCAAAAGCAGGGCGAAAGTTTCGTGCTGGCCGTTCAGCCGGAAGTGCGGCTGGAAAGCCGGGCCTACAAAATGTCGAAGAGCCGGGGCAACGTCGTGAACCCCGATGCGGTGGTGCGCGACTACGGCGCCGACTCGCTGCGGCTGTACGAAATGTTCATGGGCCCGCTCGAAGCCGTGAAGCCCTGGAGCATGGAAGGGGTCAACGGCGTGCGCGGTTTTCTGGACCGCGCGTGGCGCATGATCATGAACGAGCGCAGCGAGCAGGCGGAGCTCAATGCAGCGGTGCAGAACGTCGAGCCCACGCCCGAGCAGAATCGCATGCTGCACAAGACCATTCAGGGCGTGACGCAAGATATCGAGCGGATGGCGTTCAACACTTCGATCTCGAAGCTGATGGAGTTCACCAACTACTTTTTCAAGTGCGACGTGCGGCCGCGCCGTGCGATGGAGACGTTCGTGCTGTTGCTCTCGCCCCTGGCGCCGCATCTTGCCGAGGAGCTGTGGCAGCAGCTTGGTCACGACAAGTCGCTGGCTTACGAGCCGTGGCCCGTGTTCGATCCGGCGGCCGTGCAGGAAGACACCGTGGAAGTGCCGGTGCAGATCAACGGCAAGCTGCGCGCCCGCATCGTGGTGCCGCGCGACGCTGCCAACGACGCGCTGGAACAGGCGGCCCGGGCCGATGCCCGGATCGCCGAATTGCTCGCCGGGCAGACGGTCGTCAAAGTCGTGCCGGTGAAAAATCGCATGGTCAATTTTGTGATCAAATAGTGGGTGCAGGTCCCAGGCGGTGTCGGCCATAGCGCCGGCAGGAAGAACTTCATGAAGAAAGTGCTCACCTTGGTGCTCGGCGGCGGACGCGGCTCACGCCTCTATCCTCTGACCAAGCATCGCTCCAAGCCGGCCGTCCCGCTGGCGGGCAAGTACCGCCTGATCGATATTCCGCTGTCCAACTGCATCAACAGCGGGCTCAACCGGATGTACGTGCTGACGCAGTTCAACTCCGTCAGCCTGCACCGGCACATCCGCCGCTCGTACACCTTCGATCAGTTCTCGGCCGGCTTCGTGGAGATTCTGGCCGCGCAGCAAACGCTCGACACTTCCGACTGGTATCAGGGCACGGCCGACGCCGTGCGACAGAACTTGCGCTACATCGATCAGCCCGAGTTTGAGCACGTGCTGGTGCTCTCGGGCGATCAACTGTATCGCATGAACTACCAGGACATGATGGCCACGCATCGGGAGAGCGGGGCCGACGTAACCATCGCTTCGATTCCTGTCGATCGCCAGACGGCGCGCAGCATGGGCCTGATGCGCGTGGACGACAGCGGCCGCGTGGCCGGGTTTCTGGAGAAACCGCAGACGGACAAGGAAATCGACATGGTGCGGATGGAACCCGCCTGGATCGACGCGCGCGGCATTGCCAGTCGTGGCCGCGACTGCCTGGCCAGCATGGGCATCTATCTGTTCAATCGCGAGGCGCTGGTGCGGCTGCTCACGAAAACCGACTATCACGATTTCGGCCGCGAGATTTTTCCGGCCGCCACCCGCTCCACGCGCGTGCAAGTGCATCTGTTCGACGGTTATTGGGAAGACATCGGCACGATCCGTTCGTTCTACGAGGCCAACCTGGCGCTGGCCGCGACGGACCGCCCGTTCGATCTGGCTTCGGCGCGGGCGCCGATCTACACCCGAGCCCGCTTTCTGCCCCCTTCGCGCATCGACGGCGCCACCGTGCGCCGCAGCCTGATTGCCGATGGTTGCGTGCTCGAAGAGGGCGCCGTCATCGAAAACAGTGTGATCGGCGTGCGTTGTCACATCGGCCGCGACGTGCAGATTCGCAATTCGGTGCTCCTTGGGGTCGACGAATACGAATCGGCCGAGGAAGGCCGGCAGGCTGCCGTTGCCGGCCACCCGCCCATGGCGATCGGCAGCGGCTCGATCATCGAGGGTGCGCTGATCGACAAGAACTGCCGCATCGGGCGCGGTGTGCGCGTGGCAAATGACGCGCAGCTGGAGACCAGCGAGGAAACGCCCGAGGCGATGATCCGCGACGGGATCGTCTGCGTGCAAAAGGGCGCCATCCTGCCCGACGGCTGGCGCATGTAAACCGCCCTTTCAAAAAGGAGTTCGTCGCATGGCCAGACTCATCGCCCGACCGACGCGCGTGCAGGCCGCCGGTCAGCCGCCCAAGTCGATCGAAGAGTTCGTGGGCCGCGTCAACTCGGCGACGCAAGAGGTGAGTATCGCGCGCATGATCAGTCCGAGCGGCTGGTGCGAGCCGGGGCAACGCCCTGATTTCGACGAATACACCGTTGTGCTGCGCGGCACGCTGCACCTGAAGCTGGAGTCAGAAGAGTTCGACGTCGCACCAGGGCAGGGCGTGATTGTAGCGGCCGGGGAATGGGTGCAATACAGCACGCCGGGTCCGGAGGGAGCCGAGTACGTTGCCGTGTGCATCCCGGCGTTTGCGCCGCGGTTGGTTCACCGCGACGAGTGACGGCTAACGGCGCCCCCGAGCACGCCGCACGCGGCGATCGTCCCGCACATACTCATTGGACGGCGCCCGCTGATCGTCTGTTACGTACTGATCGGCCCAGTCCAGGTACTTGAGCCAGTCGAAATCGGTCAGCGCGTGCTTGCCGGCGCGCAAGTGATAGCCGATAGCGCCGCCGATCGATTGATTCAGAGGCGGTGCATCGTTGTCGCGCACTCCACTGACGCCGAACAGGCGATACACGGGTTCGGCGCCCGCAGCCGCCAGGAACTCGCCACGCGGATCGGCCCAGCCGTCGTCCACGGCGCTGGCCACATACACGGGCCGGGGCGCTGCCAAGGCAACGAGCTCGTGCTGATCGACCGGCAACCGGTCCTCATGCTGGTCATACTTTTTGAAGTTGCCGCAGAACCAGTGCGGAAACACGCGATTGATGCGGGCCACGGTCTCGCCAAAGATGCGCCGGCTCAGGGCTGCGCCGCCGCAGCCCGAGTTGTTGGAAATCACGGCGGCAAAGCGCTGATCCTCCGCCCCGGCCCACAGCGCCGTCTTTCCCATGCGTGAATGGCCGATCACGATCACTTGCCGCGGATCGATCTGGCGATCGTAGTGGAAATAATCAAGCGCGCGGCTCAATGCCCAGGCCCAGGTGGCGATCGCCCCTGCCTCTTGGGGACCAGGCGGCCCGGTGTGCTTGGGATACCAGTGCGCCAACAGGCCGCTGCGAAAGGTGTCTTTGTTGTCCGGACAGAAGTCTGCCGCGTCGAGCGTAGCAATCGCATAGCCGCGCTGGAGGATGACGCTCAAGATGTCTTTCCCGGGCAGCGGCGTGCCCACCTCGACGTCGAGGAGTTTGCCGGGGATCGGATCGGCCGCCTTGGTGTCGAACAGGTGCAGGCCCACGAACGCCGGCACGCGCCGGCCGGCGTGGCGCGGGACGAACATCGTGATGGCGAACCCTTTGTACCAGCCCGCGGCATCGCGAAAGTCCAGGTGCACGACCTTGCGCGTGGCCTGGCCATGCCAGTCGGACGATTCGACGCGGAAGCGCATGGCTTGCCACATGGGCGGGCGGCGGCCGTAAACGTTCGTCTCAAAAAGCTCCAGCAGCTCAGGCCGGCGCTGCTGCCGCCACATGGCGGCGCTCGCCACTTGGCGGCCGTCATTCATCGTGAGGGGATCGGGCAAGGTATACGGCGGAAGCTTGCTCTCGTCGTAATTGGCCACCTCTTGTGCCGCGGCCGTCGCCCCGCAAAAAGCGAGCACGACCGCGACGACGAAATTGGCAAGGAGGTTCAGCCTTGGAAGTCTCATATGGGTCTCGTCGAGTCGTGCCTGGTTGGTGCGCGCCGTCGAAACGCTATAATGAGCCGGCGCGTAGCCAACTTCAAGCTCGGGGAACCAATCCATGATCGAATTAGAACCTCGCGGCGCCGTCACCATCATGCGCATGGTCCGCGGCAAGGGCAACGCGATCAACCTGGGTTTGCTCGAAGCCTCGGAGGAGGCCCTGCGGACGATCGAGAACAGCCCGGCGCGTGCCGCGGTCATCACGGGGCAGGGCAGCGTCTACGGCGCGGGAGTTGATCTGCAAGAACTGCTCGCCGGCGGCGCCGAGTATCTCCGCCAGTTCATTCCGCGCATGACCAGCGCGTTCGAGCGGCTGGCGACGTTTCCCAAGCCGCTGGTCGCGGCGGTGAACGGCCACGCGATTGCCGGCGGTGCGATCAACATGCTGGCCTGCGATCAACGGCTGTTGGCGCGCGGCAAGGCTCGCATCGGCCTGACCGAGGTCCTCGTGGGCGTGCAGTTTCCATCGTGGGCACTGGAGATTGCGCGGTTCGCCACGCCGCCGCAGCATTTCCCCACGCTCATCTGCACCGGCCGCACGTACCTACCGGAGGAAGCGCTGGCGCGCGGGTTGGTCGACGAGCTGGTGGAGCCGGAGCGACTGATCGATCGCGCCGTCGAAGTGGCCGAGGAAATGGGCGCGATCCTGAGCGAGACTTTTGCAGCCACGAAGATGGCGGTGCGCCGGCCCATGATCGAGGCTGCGCGGCGCGGCACGGCCGAGCAGGACAAGATCATCGACTACTGGTGCTCGCCGGAAGTGATGGGCCAGGTCAAAGCGTACATGGAGCGGGCAATCAAGCGGCAGCGGTAAAGCGGCTCAAGGGCGTCGCCCGCTCGCCCGAGCGTTACTCCGGCAGCTTGAACTTGCCGATGCGGTCGTTCAACAGGCTGCCGAGATAAAGATGACCGTCGCGCTCCACCGCCGACGTGACGGCGAACAGCTTCTGTCCGCTAGGATCCTGAAAACTGTCGACAATCTTGCCATCGGCGTCGAGCTCGACGACACATCCGTACGGTGCCGGCTGCGGCCACAGAAAGCCCGGCAACTTGGCCAGCAGCTTCTTGAAGAACGGGCGCGGGCTGAGCCACTCCGCCCGCTCGTTCCTCACGGTGAACAGCGCCAGCCAAAAAGTTCCCCGGCCGTTCGACGTGATGTTGTCGGGATAGCCCGGCAGATTGTCGAGGAACACGTCGGACTTGCCGGCGCGATCTCCCTTGAGCCAATAGCGCGTGACGCGGAAGCGGTACGTCTCATTGACCAGCACGAAGGCTTCATCGGGACCGAGCGCCACGCCATTGGCAAAGTACAGCCCATCCAGCAGCACGGTCGTTTTTCCGCTGGCCGGATCGTACCGCAACAGCCGCCCGTGCGGCCGGGCCTCGAGCATATCGTACAGGTATTCGTCATGCGCGAACTTGTCACTGGCGTCGGAGAAGTAAATCGTGCCGTCGGCGGCCACGGTCACGTCGTCGGCGAAGCCCAGCGGCACATCGCCATGTGCATCCACGAGCGTCGTGATGCGGCCGTCGGGATCGATCGAGAGCAGGCCCTTGATCGAGTCGGCCACGATCAGCTTGCCATCGGGCGCAAACGTCATGCCCGTCGGACGACCGCCGGTGTTGGCCAGCGTGGTTGCCGTGCCGTCGGCGTCGATCCGCACGACACGGCCGTCTTCCGTGCCGGTGAAGAGGCGGCCCTGGCCGTCGGGCTCGACGTCTTCCGGCCCATTCACCTGGCCCACGGCCAGCCACTCGGCCGTAGCGAGCCGATCGTTGGGCGCCAGCGCGCCCTCGAGCGCCATCGGCGGCGATGGCTCATAGGCCACCGGATCGATCGGCGAGGGCCAAACGAACAAGTAGGCCAACACCACCGCGATCAAAACCAGCAGCGAATACACGACCCGCCTTAACTTGCCGGGCGGGCGCTTTTCCAGTGCGGGTTCGGTGTTCGTATCGGAAGGTTGGGCGCTACTCATTTGCCCGCGAGTATATGCCGCTGACCGGTTTGCGCATACCCGGCGGGACGCTATGGCAAGCGCTTCCGGAGCAAACGGTCCGCGCAACCGGCAGGATCGCTACGGGCGCGGCCCCGTCCAGGCTGCCAATCGCCGGCAAGAGCTAGGCTTTGGGTGAAGCCGTGCGCGTCGTCAGGGCGCATTCACTGGGCGCGGCTTCGACGACGCCCGGCGAGCCGGGTTTTCACATCCGCCAGCCAGCCTTGGAGACATACCCGTGTCCCTAGCGAAATGCGTACGCGTGAGTATCTGTTGTTTGTTGTTGGCGGCCGTAGTCGACCTGGCAACGATCGCCGCAGCGGCCGATTTCTACCTGGCCGACGTGCGTCAGTTTCCCGGGCAACTGTGGCTCAGCCGCGATGGCGCCGCGGAGCGCCTGATCTTTCGCAGCCAGCCGACGGCCAACCCGGCGTTTCCTCGGGCAGTGATGAAGGTTGCGCAGGTGGCGGTTGGCCCGCAGGGCGAGGTTTATTTTGCCAGCGGTTTGGACGGCAACGTGTTGCACCTGCTCGACGGCCGCCATGAAGTGCTGAGCTTTGAGTACCCGGGTCAAATTCGCGACCTGGACTGCGGCGGCGAAGAGCACACCGTTTATTTCAGCGTGGTGGCCACGCCGCAGAACGGGGAGACGCTGGCCGACGGAAAGATTTATCGACGCGACCTGTGGGCCGGTCAACCGAGCGAAGCCTTTACAGTGCGCCAGGCGGAACTGGGCGGCAACTGGTGGGGCACCATGGCCATCCGTGACGGCGTTGCCTACCTGGCCACGCTCGACGTGCCCAGCCGGATCTTCAAGCTGGCCGGCGGAGCGCCCGAGCGTGTCTTCGAGCACAACACCTACAAGATCGACGGGCTGACGAGCGGCGCCGACGGCAACTTCTATTTCACCGACGGGTCGAATCAGGTCTTCCGCACGACGGACTTTCAAGCGATCGAAAGCGTGTGGCGCGGCAATCGCAGTTTCACCGACGTGGCGGTATGGTCCAAGGCGCCTGCCACGGCGGCCTCGCGCGAGAATGGCAACTAGGCGATTCTCCGCGTCGACGTGCAACGTTACCGCGTAGCGCGTTCGCCGGCGGCACTTTTGCGGGCGGCGCAGTTCGACCAGAACCGAAGAGAAACCCAACATGAATCAAAAACGTCGCGGCGAGCAGCACGAGAAGTGGGCCGCCATTTCGCTGGGGGCGACGGCGCTCGTGGCGGCTCTGCTACTGCTGTTGGCCTCACCGGCCAAGGCCGACGACAGAGTCCCCGCAGGCTCGCGGCCGGCGACGGCCGCCGACCTGGTGGGGAACTGGCAGGTCGTGCAATGGTCGACGATGGTCGAGGCGAGTCAATTGGGCTCTTACGCCGCGCCGTACCAGTGGTACGGGTTCGACAGCGATGGCGCGCTCCGCTCGATGACCTCGAATCAGCTGAATGCCAACGCGCGGCAAATTCGCAAGACGCTCGAAAACATGCCGGTCGGCATGCGCTATGCAGTGCCATCGGCCGGCAAGGTCGAAACCATGCAGGTCGACGCACCGAACGCCAGGGAGTCGTGGCGCGCGCTCATGGTCACGCGCTCCGCGCGCGACGCAGCGGCGGGAATTGACTTGCAGCAGGGCGATGTCGTCATGACCCTGTTGGGCGCCGACGAACAGCCGCTCTACACCCGGCAAATGCGGCGGCTCGAAGCGGCCGCGCCGCCGGTGTTGTTCCCGCGGTAGACGCACCTGCAGCGTCCCCCCGTTTGTCGCTGCCGCCTGGCGTTTTGCCAGTGCGACGGCAGGTGCTATTGCCCCGCCGTCCCGCTTTGCTTGTTGAGCGGTTTGATGGTCGAGTAGAACCCGAACATCATCTCCTCCCAAGTCTGCTCGCCCCAGATCACTTCCTTGCTCGGATCGGGATTGGCCAGGTTATCGGCCGAGTTGTCGAACTGCGCCGTGCAGATCATGCGGCTTCCCTTGGGAATCTGCCGCGGCTCTTTGAGCATGTACCACAGCTGCCAGTTGAAGTCGTAGTGCGGCACGTCGAGCAGCACTTCGCGCTTGCCGTCGGGCAGCTCCAGCTCATACTTGAACGATTTGCCCCGCAGATGCATGTGCGGATTCATGCCCAATAGCGTGGTGTCGCGCAGGAACAGTTTGCGCGCCACCACCTCGTGGTTGGCCGTGTTTGGCGGAATGACAAAGGTCATCTCGCCGCAGCTCCCGCCCATCACTTCGTGGGACACCTCTTTCGGATCGGCGTACACGAAGCCCACGTAGCTGCGATCGTCCTGCTGCGTGCCGTTGGGCGTGTAGTGACACTGGAAGATGAGCTTCGATCCCGCAGCCGCGCGAATGGCCATGCCGGGGTCAAAGCGGCGCGGGGTCATGCCGGGAGCGTAGGCCATCTGCGGCGCGCCGAAGCGCGGTTCGCCCGGCTGCTGAATGAACACGATCACATGGTGCACCACCGCGGGATTGCCGGCACGCACTTCCGCGAACTTGATCCACTTGTCCTCGGTAAACCCCGGATCGACTTCATAAATCTGATAGCTCACCACGCCCTCGGCCGGCACCGTATAAGGCTTGGCATCCATGTAGAACACCTGATCCGGCTGCGGAATGCCCCAGCCCTTGGCATACTCGCCGGGCTCCGGCAAGTCGGCCGGATTGCCCTCCGGACAGCCGTTCTCGATCCACTTGTCGAGCAACGCGATGTCTGCCGCCGAGAGCGACGGGTTGTTCTTGAATTCGTTGTGCGCCGGATCCGCCATCCAGGGTGGCATGCGCCGCTCGTGAACCACTTCGCGAATCATCTCCGCCCAGCCCACAACCTCGTCGTAGTTGGTCAGCGCAAAGGGCGCGATCTGACCTTCGTGATGGCATTCTACACAGCGGTCTTTCAGCATCCGGGCGATGTGCTTGGAGTACGTCACTTCACCACTCGGCTCGGGGCGATGCACGCGCCCAATCAAGCAGCCCGGCGCCTTGGTGGTCGATTCGCTCACGCTTTTTCCGGCCAGCAGCTCCTCGACGGCCAGCTGCAGATCGTGCCGGCCGACCTCGGGCTTCTGAAACCCGATGCCAAACTGATCGTCGATGCGTCCCCAATAGCGCACCACGCGATCGCGATCGAGCACAAAGATCTCCGGTGTGCGCACGGCGCCGAACTTGTCGGCCACCGTATTGCCGGGGTCCTTCAGGACCGGAAACGGCACGTTAAAGCGCTGGGCGTGGGCCCCCACTTCGGTGATCGAGTCTTGTTGATTCGAGTTGATACCGAGCAGGGCAACCCCTTGCCCTTCGAATCGGCCGGCGAGCTCGACCAGCCGCGGCATATAGAGATTCGCCAGCGGGCACTCGGTGCCGATGAAGGCCACGACCACGAGTTTGGCATCGGCCCAGTCGGCGAGCGATCGCGAGCGGCCGCGGAAGTCATCGAGCTTGAAGTTCTCGATCTTGCGACCGACGCGCGGTTGTTCCTCGTCGGCAGCTCGGGCCGCCGACATCGTGCCAGCCCAATGGCAGACGAGCGCGGCGACCGCGATGGTCGCCCCGGCGAAAGTGTGGCGTGTGGCCTGCATGGTCAAGCTCCCTGTAATGGGTGATGTATTTGCAGTTCGGCGTGTTTCAAAAGTTTGTCGGCGGCGACTACTTGGGCGCTTCGGCGGGAGCCGCTGGCTGGCGCGGCGGCCCGGCCAATTTGTCCGTCAGGTCCTGATCTGCCAGGCAGATCTCGAACCAGCCGTAGCACATTTCTTCCCAGGTTTGCGGTCCATAGCGAACGTCCTTGCTCGGGTCCGGGTTGTTCAAATTGTTTTCTGAGTTGTCGAAATGCGCCACGCAGTTCAGCCTGGCTCCCTTGGGCACCCGCATGGGCTCGGCCAAGGTGTACGTCGTTTGCCAGCCGAAATCGTACTGCGGCACATGCAGGATCACTTCTTCACGGCCGTCCGGATAAACGAGCGTATAGCGAAAGTCCTTGCCGCGCAGATGCATGTGGGGCGAAACGCTCCACAACAGCGAGTCATGCTCGAACGTGTACGATGACTCGACCTGATGGTTCTCGGCATGTGCCGGAATGAGGAAGTCGTGCGTGCCCGAGTGCTGCACGGCGATTTCGCGCTTCACTGTCTTCGGATCGGCGAACTTGATGCCCACGTAGCTGCGGTCGGTTTGCGCTGCGCCGTTCGGCGTGTAGTGCATCTGGAAAATGAGTTTGCTGCCGGCCGGAATATAGCGGGCAGTGCCCTCCGGCAGCACCGCCGGACGCAATCCGGGGGCGAACGACGAGAACCAATCGAGCTGCGTCAGCGGCAGGTCGGCACTGAAGTACTTGTTCACGCCGCGCGGCGGCACCACGTACATCACAATGTGGTGCACCACCGACGGATTGCCCGGCCGGGGCTCCATAGCCGTGACCCACTTGTCCTCTTTCCAGCCCGGGTCGACAACAAAGTTCTGATAGTCCACGGTGCCCTGGGCCGGCACCGCGAACTCCTTGGGCATGTGTACGATCTGGTCGGGCTCTGGAATCATCCAACCTGCGGTGAATTGGGGCGGCTCGGGCAGTTCGGAGCGATCGCCCTCGGGCGCCCCGGCGGCGACCCAGCGGGCGATCAATTGGAGCTCGTCGTCACTGAGCCGTGCGTCGTTGGCGAACTTGCCGTGCTGCGGATCCGCATGCCAGGGCGGCATGCGACGCTGTGCGACCACTTCGCCGATCATTTCGGCCCAGCCCGCGGCGTCTTCGTAGCTGGCCAGCGGAAACGGGCCGATTTGTCCTTCCCGATGACACGAGACGCAGTGGTTGTTGAGCAGACGCGAAATCTGGCGCGTGTACGTCACGTCGCTGTCAGATTTTGTTTCCTTGCGTCGCCCAATCAAGCATCCGGCCGGCTCTGTCGAGGCCACGCTGACGTTCTGGCCGGCCAACAATTCGTCCAAAGCCAGTGCCAGGTCCTGCCGGCGCGGCTCGCGCAGCTGATAGCTGACGCGCGTGCCAACAGGCGTCGTCTGCTGACCATACTGATCGTCGATCCGCCCTTGGTAACGCACCACGCGTTTGTCATCCAATACGTAGACGCTGGGCGTGCGGGCGGCGTGCAGCCGATCGGCAAGCACGTGATTCAAATCTTTGAGTATCGGAAACTCGATGCCGTGCACGCGGGCGAAGTTTTTCAACTCCGTGATGTTGTCCTGCGCATTGGAATCCACGGCCAGGAAAGTCACTCCGGCCGCTTCATACTTCTTTTCCAGATCGGCCAAGCGCGGCGCATACAGCCGGGCCAACGGGCATTCGGTGCCGACAAACGCCAGGACAATCACCTTCCGCTGGGCATAGTCGCTCAGCTGGTGCTGCTTGCCGTTCGCATCGGCCAGCGAAAACGCATCCAGCACCGCGCCGAGCGCGGAGTCCGGCGCGGGCGCCGCGCCGGCAGCGGGTGTGGCAAACGTGAGCGCAAGCACCACTAAGCCTGTTAGCGAGACAAGTGGATTCCTCATCACGGATCTCCTCGAAACGCGCTAAGGATTCAATGGCGCGGCCGACCTGTGGGCGTCGCGCGATTCTTGCTTGCCGAAAACTCACGCCTCTCCGGAAACAATTCCGCCAACGCGGCGCTCAAACGCTGCGGCCGGAAGTAGCGGCGGATGGCCGCATCGGTCACGCCTACGCCGCGCAAACTGAACAACACCGCCTGATCTGCCAGGTCGCGCTCGGTGCCCGAGTATTCCAGCGCCGGCGGATGCGGCAGATGACTGAGCTTGAGCGCCATGGCCAATTGCTGCACGAAACGAAAGCGCAGCGCCGGCTCTCCGGGCAGCTCCAGCAGGTCACCCGCGTCGATGGCGGCCGCGTAGCTCGCCGTGACGTAGCCCATCCAATTCGCCGCCGTATCGGCAAAAACGGTGCGCGCGTGGGCGCCGTCGTCGAGCAAGCTCTGGAACAGCAACCGCTCGGCGCCCTGCTCGTGGTCTGGCCGGCCGGGAAAGCCGAACAAGATGAAATCAATCGTGGCGTACGTGAGCAGCACGAACGACTCGGTGCTCGCGCGCAGCGTGGCGAAGCGCTCGATCGTCGCGCGCGAGAACTGCCGCGCTGCGGCCAGCGCCTCGTCATAGAGCGCTTGCTTGCTGGGAAAGTGTCGGTACAGCAGCGCCTCGGAAACGCCCGCCGCCTCGGCAATCTCACGCACCGAGGTGCCATGCAAGCCGGCTTGGGCCATCACGCCGCCGGCGGCGCGCAGGATCGACTGCTTGCGTTCGTCGGCCGACATGCGGCGCGGGCGTGGTTTGCGCGCGGTGCTCATGCGGACATTCCGGCCCGGACATAAGTTAGCGTTTACTTACCGCAGATTCTGGCTGTTTTCCCCGCAAAAGTCAAGCGTTTCGACCCGCCAAAAAACCGCCCCCTCGAGACCTCGGCAGGCCCTTTGATTCCGGGCCAAATTGGGTCGCTGTCTTCCCTGCGGGAGAGGGCTTCACAGTGTCGCCCTGCTGGCGGCCGATCAGCCCTGGCGCCACTCACATCACGAAGGAGTTGATCGCTCTTAGTTGCCCGGCGATGTGGTCACGCGCCGGCTCCGCGAATCGGAGTGCCGGTGCTGGTCCGTAGGAGCCGGCGCTCGATGGAGCCGTTTCATCGACGGCACCAAGGTGCGATCGCGCGCCCGCTGGCACCCCGGTTGATTGTTTGCCGCTTTGAGATATGCTATCGACCGCCGCGCGACTTCCAACACTTCTGGCATCGATGACTTCGCGGCATTCCTCGGCCCCACGGCAAATTGCTCGCAGCATCTCCATGGCAAAATACCTCTGTGAATTGATCGGCACGTTCTTTCTCGTTCTGACCATTGGCTGCACCGTGATGGCAGGCGGCGCGGGGGTGATACCGCCCTTGGCCATCGGCTCGGCGTTGATGGTGATGATTTTTGCCGGCGGCCATCTTTCGGGCGGGCATTACAACCCGGCGGTGACGTTGGGAGTTTGGCTGCGTGGCAAGTGCGATACGGCCGACGTCATTCCGTACATGATCGCGCAGGTGATTGGCGCCAGCCTGGCGGCCCTGGCCGCCGGTTTCCTCCGCGAGGGCGCAACCGTCACCGCCGGAGATCCGCACGTTGCCAAGGCCCTGTTGGCGGAGTTTTTGTTCACCTTCGCCCTGGTGTACGTGGTGATCAACGTGGCCACGGCCAAAGGCACCGCCGGCAACTCGTTCTACGGACTGGCGATCGGCTTTACCGTTCTCACCGGCGCGTTTGCCGTAGGCGACATTTCCGGCGGGGCGTTCAACCCGGCCGTGGCGGTCGGTGTCAGCATCATGGGATTGTCGAAGTGGGCCAATATTTGGATCTTTCTGGTGGCGAACTTTCTGGGCGGCGCGGCGGCAGCCATGGTGTTTCGCCTGCTGAATCCCGACGACAAATAAGTCCCAACGATAAATCGAGTTCACATCGGCGAGCGCGCCCGCGGGCATTCGCGGCACGGTTGCCAACGGCGAACGTCCGGCGCGCGGAGTTGGTTGGCACGTCCATGTTCTCGGTTGTAATGCGAGGCTCTAGGCGGAGCCGGTCAATCAACGGCCCCGAGAGATCGGATGAGCACAAATCCCGCGCAATCCCATCCCCCGGCATCTCGCGCGAGCGGATCAGACGTGATCTGCGAGCCCAGCCTCTCGCCCGCTGGCCAGCCGTCGCCTGTGCCAACGACCATTCCGGTGGCGTTCGATGCTGCCGACTCAGCGGACAGAGAGAACTCCTGGGCATGTCTCCAACAGGTGGCCGCGGAGTTGTCCGCCATCGAGCGCGAGCGCCAGGCGGGCATCCTGGCCGGCGACGAGCTGGTCGAGCGCTGCCTGCGCCTATGGTATGAACTTCAAGAGTTGACCGACCGAATCCGCCGGTCCGAGCATTTGGGCGGCGGTTAGGCCATAATCTACGCTATTGGTTCCAGGGGTGTTGTTACTCACGGCGCGTTGGGATGTGCGCCAACCGTGCGTCCGCGGACCTGAATCCTTCGTCATTTCTGCAAAGTCATCTCTTTCAACAAGGGCGTTGCCATGCGCTGGAGAGGCGAACAGCAAAGCGAGAATATCGAAGATCGTCGCCGCATGAGTCCCAAGGGATTGGCCATCGGCGGCGGCGGACTGTTGCTGGTTCTCGTGATCGGCATGTTGCTGGGAATCGATCCGCAGCAGCTGAATCAGATCATCGGGCAGGGACAGCTCAATCCCAACAACGCCAATGCTCCGGGAGAAGAGCGGGAGCTAACTCCAGAAGAAAAGAAAGCGCGCGAATTCGCAGCCACGGTGCTGCGCTTTACCGAGGTCGTGTGGGACGATCAGTTCCGCCGCGCCGGCGAACAATATCAGCCGCCCCGCATGGTGTTGTTCAGCGAGCAGGTCGCCACGGGCTGTGGCGTGGCGCCCTCGGCCGTGGGGCCGTTTTATTGTCCCATGGACAAAACGGTCTACCTCGATCCCACGTTCTTCGATGAGTTGGAGGACCGCTTGGGCGGCTCCAAAGCCGAGTTCTCACAGGCCTACGTCATGGCGCACGAGGTGGGCCATCACGTGCAGAACCTGTTGGGCTATAGCGAGCTCGTCGATCGCAAGCGACGCACACTTCCCAAAGACGAGTTCAACCAATGGTCAGTCCGCCTGGAGCTACAGGCGGACTACCTGGCGGGTGTCTGGGCGCACTACGGGCAGCAGAAATTCGACTTTATCGAGCCCGGCGATATCGAATCGGCCATCACGTCGGCCAACGCCATCGGCGATGATCGCTTGCAGCGGCGCAGCGGCGGATTCGTGTCGCCGGAAAACTACACCCACGGCACTTCCGCCCAGCGGAAACGCTGGTTTCAGCGCGGGCTGGAGACCGGCGATCTGCGGATGCTCAAGCAAATGTTCGAGATGCCCTACGAGCAGCTGTAGCGAGCAGCGGCGCGCGCTCGCATCGTGATGCGCGCGACAGACGCGACGGCCCGTCACACGGAGGAACCCGCGCCTTAGCCGCGGATTTCCTTGAGCGCTTTCTCCGCCGCTTTTCGAACATGCTCGTCGCCGTCTTTGGCGGCTGCCTGCAATTGGGCCGTTGCCGGCTTGGCAAATTTGCCCAGGCGGCCCAGCGCCTCGGCCGCCGTTTCCCGCGACTGCGGCAGCGGCGATTCCAGACCGATCACGAGCTCCGGCAGAACCTTGGCCGCCGTCTCGGCCGACGGGCCGCGAATCTGCAGCAGCGCCCAAGCGCTCAAGAGCGAGAGCGAATCGTCCTTGCTCTTGATCGTGGCCAAGAGAGCCGGTTCGGCCGTCGCAGCAGCCGGGCCAATCATGCCCAACGCCAGCGCCGCCGCGTGCGCCGGCTTGCCTTCCGCTTGCTCCAGCGCTCGCGTCAACGCGGGCACGGCGGCCTTCGCGCCCGGGCCGATCTTGGCCAGCGCATGCGCCGCTTCGATGCTCACGTTCGGATCCGGGTCGTCCAGCAATTTGGTCAAAGCCTCGGAGGCCGGCGCAGCCGGCGGTCCAATCTGGC
Source organism: Pirellulales bacterium (assembly GCA_050250435.1). Classification (GTDB taxonomy): domain Bacteria; phylum Planctomycetota; class Planctomycetia; order Pirellulales; family PALSA-1355; genus JBFWOR01. The sequence goes on from JBFWOR010000013.1 coordinate 169,559, forward strand.
CCAGGATGTACGCAACGTGCGGTCGCAGTGAAGTATGCTTGAGCGCCACGATCAGCCGTGGAACCGCCTGAGGACCCAGCGTTGCAATCGCGTCGAGCATGTACTGCGCGGTCGTTTCGTCCGCGTCGGCCAGGGCCTTTTCCATGATCGGCCCGGTGATCCCCGGGCTCGGCGGCAACGCCACCAGGCCGCGCGCCGCCGCGGTGCGCACAAACGGATCTTCGTCCTTGAGCCGCGCCACCAATTGCTCGATCGCGGCTCGTTTCAGCTTCATGTCCGTGGGATACACACGCGCCAACGTCCACAAGCTGGTGGTACTCAGCAGCTTGTCCGGGCTGGCCACGTTGGCTTTGATCGTCGCTTCGGCCGTGGGCGGAATCCTTCCCAACACCCCCAAGGCGTACGTGGCCGCCGTGCTCGAGGGTTCGTCTTTCAGCAGCGCCGCAATTTTGGGAGCCGCATCGGCCGAGCCGATGGCCGCGAGGGCCAGAATCGCCTCGCGGCGAATTTCCGGCCGGCGATCCTGCAGCTTTTCAACCAGCTTGGGCACCGCGTCTTTGGCGTCTGGGCCGATGTCGCGCAGCACAATGCACGCCCAGTAAGCGAGCTCGTCGTTGTCCAACGCGCCGATCAATCGCGGCACGGCGGCGCCTTTGGCCTCGGCCGCGGCCTGCAAGATTTGAAGTCGCACTCCCGGATCCGCCTCGCGCAACAGCTTGGCAACGAGCGGCATGGTAATGTTCGGGTCTGGCTTGATGGCCAAGACGGCTCTCACGGCCTCGCGTCGTACCAAGGGATCGGCGTCGGTGCCCAACTCGATCAAGGCAGGGGCGGTGTCCTTGGCCATCTCACCCAGGCTGCCCAGCGATCGCGCCGCATAGGCTCGCACCGTCGGTGACTTGGCCTTGAGCAGGTTGACCAGCGGCGCAACCGCGGCCGCCCCGCCGTGCAGGCCCAGCTCGTGAATCGCCTGCAGACTCTTGGCCTCGTCGGACGAGTTGGCGACCTTGACCAACGCCTCGACATTTACCGGCGGCGCAGCCAGCGCCGGAAAGCAGGCCAGGGTCACGATCGCACCGATGGCCAGGATTGCGGATATCGCGCCGAATTTCATGGAATTGCTCTGGAAGAAGGGGTGCCCCAGCGCGATCGCGCCGGAAGTGAACGGGGGTTGTGCGAAATGGATTGCCTACCGACTCGGCCGCGGCAACGGGTCAACTGAGGCGGCACTTGCAAGTGCTAAACATCAAGCTTTCCAGAAACGACTTACTTGCCATGTAGTCCGGTCCGGGCAGCATGCGGATCTGTCCCTTCAGTTGTTTGTTCATGTCGTTGATGATCTGCCGCGCCTTGGTTTGATCGGAGTAGTTGAGTGTGCCGGTTTGTCCGTACGATCCTAAAATCCGCTCGAGCTTTTGGCGGTCACCAGCGAACACATCGGTCTGCAGCGGCGCAGGCCATTGCACCTTGCCGGTCATGGCGTTCATTTCGCCCGGACTGAGCGGCTTGGGAGCGTATTCGTGGGCCACGCGCGCCAGTTGCTCGGCCGTCATGCGCGGGCCGCGCTCGGCCTCGCGCGCCTGACGGTTCGTTTCGCGCATCTCGAAATAGGTGTTCGTGTACTGCTGGCGGTTTTCGATTTCGTTCTTCTGCGCCTGCGTCATGTTGACGGCTGCGGCGGAGGTGGAAAGGTTGTAATCGCCCTTTGCGCTGATCACGTTGGCCATGCCGGTCATCGACGAGCCGGCCGCGGTGCTGCCGACGCCGCCCATGCCACCCCAACCAAAACCGCCGCCGCCATACATTCCCATCGACGGCGGAGGCACTGCCGGCTGGTATGGTGCTTCGTTCCCGGGGCCAGCCTGTTGCTGACCCAAACTCAGCGACACGGAGAGCAAGAGAATGGTCAAAAACGCGAGTTGCCGCATGGAATCCACTCCTGGTTTCGATCGATGATGCTTCCGCCGGGCGCGCATGATTCGACAGCGGAAAAGAGACCCCTCGGTGGACGCTGTCGCACGCCGCTGACGGAATCTCTCCAATATATTCGCTCGCCCCTCCGGCCGCCAATGAACCTGTGCGGTTTGCAAGAATTCAGCGAAAAAGGCCGTTTGCTTCCGGCCTTGCTGTGCGCCGGCCACGTCCACGAGTGTGCCGGTTACGTAGGATGAAACGTCCGCTGCGAACGGGCCAACGCGTCAGCTACTTGTGCACATACGCTGCCGGGGGCTCGATCTTGTCCGGATGCTCCTTGGCGAGTTTCACAAACTCGTCGATGCACGGCGGGCAGCAGAACGAATACGTCTGGCCGCCGATGACCCAGGTGCAGGCCGGATTGGCCTTGGTGCCCGTGATCGGGCAAATCGTGTCGCCGGACGCCGGATGCAGGTTGTGCGCCGAGCGAAAGGCCCGATACTTTTGCGAGGCGGTTTGCGAGCCATTGGCGCGGATGTCGGCCGCCGTGAACTTGCCACCCGGCGTGAGGTACAAATCGCGCTCGGCCTGGTCCGTCACCTTCTGTGGCATCTGCGGCTCGTGGCCGGCCTGAGTCACGAAGCCAAAGCGGTAGCGCTGATCGCCAATGGTGATGCTGGGCACCACCACCATGAGTTGCGTGCCGAGCATTTCCAGCGGCACCTGTCCCTCGAACAGCGAGGTCTGGCCGGCCGGATCACCTGGCTGAGGCGCCGCGGTCAGCGCGACCGGCACCGCCTCGGTCTGTTGCGCAGTGCGCACATAGGCCGTGAGCTTTTGCACCGGCACCGTGACCACGCGAGACTGGTCCTGGCCCAGCGTGAACAACTTTAGCGCGCCGCCTTCTGCCACCAAGGCTTCCACGTGATAGTGCTCGTGACCGACGGCCACGATCGTGCCGCCGTGCGTGCCCGGATCGTGGCGATGCCAGGCCGGCTCGCCGGCCTGCCAGCGGTGCCAGGACCAATATACGGCCAGGCAGGCAACGATGATCAGCAGGGCTCGGCCCGGCATCCCGGCAAAAGTGCGCGTAACGAGTCGGCTCAAAGGTATGCCTGGCGGACGGACTAGGGGGATTGCGCGCAGCTGGGACGAGCGGGGCTAAAAATCGCCGGGCTGCATGCCGTCGTGCCGCCGCGCCAAGCGTTGATAGACTCCCAGTTGTGCGGGATCGATCGCGTTGGCGAATTCGATGTTCTCGTCGACAAAGCGCACGGAACCGTCGAGCATCAAAAAATTCGCACCGCCGGGATGCAGGCTGCCAAACGCGGCCGCCCCTTTGGGGTCGCAACTCAGATAGTACGGCTCGGGACTGCTGTTCATGGGATAGAAGGCGGTCGACATCGTCATCGATACGCCTTCGCGCTCGCAGCGATTCCAGCCGTCGGTGCCGGCCCAAATCGAAGCGTACGCGTCCCAACTTCGCTCGCCCACGGCAAACGTGTGGCTGGTGCCGTCGGGGATGTCGCTGATACGGCGCGCCACGTTGCTGCCGAAGGCCCCGTTGCCGGCGAAGCGCTCGGCCGTCCATGCGGCCGGATCCGGCTGCCAAAAATCGCCGAAAGATGCCACATAATTCGAAGTCGCGGCGCGGACGCCGTAAATGTCGGACTCGCCGCCGCCGGTCGGATTGGCCGGCGAGTTCGGATTGATGCAGGCCAACAAGAGCGGCGGGCCAAAGCGGGTGCCGCGCCCCGGCGGCAGATCGGCAAGCGCGACCGTCGTCGGCGTGAGCACAAACCCGCTCAACGTGCGATGATCGTTTTGCAAGTCGTCGCCCAGGTCAGACGCGCAGCGGAAAATCGGCAGCGGCGTTTGCAAATAGGGCTGCAAGTCGGCGCTGACGAGCACGGCCGGAAGCGAGTTTTGATTGGGATTCAGAGTCTTGTACAGAGACTGTTCTTCCAGGTATGGCAGCAGCAGCGTCCCCCAGCCCCAGCCCTGAATGTTGACCGGATCGTCGATTTCGCCCAGGCATCCGGGCGGGAACACTTTGTGCGCAGCGTGATAGCTGTGCAACCCGACGCCAAGCTGCCGTAGATGGCTGCGGCACTGGGCGCCGCGCACGCTCTCGCGCGAGTGCTGCACGGCCGTGAGCATCAGCCCTGCCAGCAGGCCGATGATCGCGATCACGACCAGCAGCTCAACGAGCGTCAGCGCCGCTCTTTGTTGGTTGGTAGCGTGATTTTTGGTCATCACTTTGGCCGGTAGCCTGGCCGCCTTGCAGCGGGACATTTGCACTCTGCCTTACCATTCTGATCGTGACTTCCGAAAGTCGCAATTTGATTTTCTCGTACGGCGGCGCTGCTCGCGGCAGAGAGTGAAATCTCCACTTCCGCGATAGGGCTTCGCATGGCCCGCGCCGAGTCTCGCGCGGTTCGACACAAGCCACAGCAGCCACTGCGTTTAGGGCCATGGCCAAATGGCCACGTATGACCACCTACGTAAACGCCTTTCGGATTGCCCCAACCGGCCCGCGTGGACTAGCTTATCCCCACTGATGCAATCCAAGATGTCGCGTGCGGCGGCGAATTGACCGACAGCGGCGGCGCGCACGGTGCGCGCGGGTCGCGGCACGACATGACCGGGTCGTTCCTGCCACGCATGAACATCGCAGCGGCATCCGCCCAAAGGAGATCCCGGTGACAGTTGGGACCGTCAATCGACCGCGCATTCTCATCGCCGACGACCAGGCGGATGTGCTCACTGCCTTGCGGCTGTTGCTCAAGACGGAGGGGTACGGCGTTGTCGTTGCGCGTTCGCCCGTCGAGGTACTGCGCCTGGTCGAGACCGAAGCGTGCGATTTGTTGTTAGTGGACATGAACTACGCCCGAGATACCACCTCGGGCGCCGAGGGGCTGGCGCTCATTGAGCGCATTCATCAGCTCGTGCCGGAGCTGCCCGTCGTCGTGATGACGGCCTGGGCCACGATCGACCTCGCGGTTGAGGCGGTACGCCGTGGCGCGCGCGACTTTTTGCAAAAGCCTTGGGACAATCGACGCCTGCTGGCCACGCTGCGCACGCAGCTCGAGCTCAGCCGCGCATTGCTGAGCGAACAGCGGCTGGAGCATGAGAACAAGCTGCTTGGCGCTCACTCGCCGATGATGCTGGTGGCGCACTCGCCGGCCATGCAATGCCTGCTGGAGTTGGTGGAACGTATCGGCCCTTCCGATGCGAACGTGCTGATCACCGGCGAGCACGGCACCGGCAAGGGCGTGATTGCGCGCGAGGTACATGCCCGCTCGCGGCGTGCGGCGCGGCCCTTGCTAACGGTGAACGTGGGCGCCTTGGCCGAGGGGCTCTTCGAAAGCGAGCTGTTCGGGCACGTGGCCGGCGCCTTCACCGATGCGCGATCGGCCCGTGAAGGCCGCTTTGCCTTGGCGGACGGCGGCACGCTGTTTCTCGACGAGATCGGCAATTTGCCGCATGGCCTGCAGGCCAAACTGTTGCGGGCCATCGAAACCGGCGAGTTTGAATCCGTCGGCTCGTCGCTCACCCGCCGCGTGAACGTTCGGCTGCTGACAGCCACCAATGCCGAGCTAGGGGCGGAAGTGCGGGCCGGCACGTTTCGCGAAGATCTTTACTACCGGCTCAATACGGTCGAGCTGCGCTTGCCGCCATTGCGCGAACGGCGCGAAGACATCGTGCCGCTGGCAGAGCACTTTCTGGCAACGAACGTGGCGCGCTACGGACGCGCGGGATTGGTCCTGTCGACCGGCGCGATGGATACGTTGCGCCGCTGCTCCTGGCCCGGCAACGTGCGGCAGCTGGAGCACAGTGTGGAGCGCGCGGTGCTGTTGGCCCGCGGCGCCGAGATCGAACCGGCCGACTTTGGGTTGAGCACGCCGCGCAGCGGCAGCGGTCTGTTGGACGACATGACGCTGGAGGAAGTGGAACAAGCGCTCATTCGCAAGGCGCTGGCCCGATCATCGGGCAAAGTCAGCGAGGCGGCCGCGGCTTTGGGTCTTAGCCGCAGCGCCCTCTATCGCCGGCTCGTTAAGTATGGCTTTGCGCGCGAGGAATCCGGTGTCTGCTCCTGAACTCGCCGTCACCGAGCCAGCTACTTCGCCGCGGTTGGCCAATCGCTGGCCGCTCGAACGGCGCATGCTGCACGCGGCGCTCCTGGCGCTGTTGCCCTCGACAGCGGTAACGCTGGGCCTCTTGTGGCTCGGCGACTACACGCCGCGCGTGCGCTGGACGTTGGCCGCGCTGGTGTTGGCCACCAGCGGCGCGGCGATCGTCTATCTGCGCGACCGCCTGGCTTTTTCACTTCGCACGGTAGCGAATCTGCTGTCCGCGGTGCGGGAAGGCGATTTTTCCATTCGCCTGCAGCCGACCGGCGCCGGCGACGCTTTGGCCGAGTTGATCGACGAGGCCAATGCCCTGCGCGATTTGCTGCATGCACAGCGCGTCGACGTGGCCGAGTCCGCGGCGCTCGTCGAGCGCGTGCTCACGGGGGTCGACGTGGCAGTGCTGGCGTTTGATGGCCAGTCGCGGCTGCGCCGCGCCAACCGCCACGCTGCGGCACTGTGGGCCGACCTCTCGGGCACACCCATCGGCAAGAAAGCCGGCGAAATCGGGCTCGCCGCCTGTCTGCAGGGGGCTACCCCGCGCGTCTTTGCCTTGGACGGTGACGCTACCGGTCGCCAGTGGGAACTGCGGCGAACCACGGTGCGGCACCAAGGAGAGCCGCTGCAACTGGTCATGTTGTGGGACGTCACGGCGGCGCTGCGCAGCGAGCAACGCGAAGCCTGGTCGCGCTTGGTGCGCGTCATGCGGCACGAGATCAACAACTCGCTGGCGCCCATTTCCTCGCTGGCGGACACGTTGCAAGGCCTCATTGAACAAAATCCTTTGCCGGCGGAATTGCAGGCCGATTTTCAGGAGTCGTTGGCCGTCATTGGCGAGCGTTCGGCCGCAGTCGGACGCATGCTGCAATCGTACAGCGAGCTCAGTTGCGAGCCGCCGCCGATCAAACGGCAGGTAGAGGTGGCGGCCCTCGTCGAACGCGCCGTAGCCGCCGAAACGCGCGCGGCAGTCGACATTCTGACCGGCCCTCGCGCAACCCTTGTGGCCGACGAGGATCAGCTCGATCGCGCACTGGTGAACCTGCTGCGCAACGCAGTCGATGCCAACCAGGCCGCCGGCGGCCGCGCCACGATTGGCTGGTCCGTGAATGCGCCGGCCGTGGCGAACGGATCGGATACCGTCAGTCGGCACCCCAGCATGCTGGAGATCTGGGTCGATGACGAAGGGCCCGGTCTGCTCAGTGTCGAGAACTTGTTCGTTCCCTTCTTTACCACGAAGCCTGGCGGATCGGGCGTCGGTCTGGCACTGGCGCGGCAAATTGCCGAGGCCCACGGCGGATCGCTGACACTCGTCAACCGCGCGCACGCTCCCGGTTGCCGCTCGACTCTGCGGCTGCCGCTGGCATAATGCCGGGCGCCGGCGCCAGCGCGGCCGCGCTCGGTTTTGGGACGCCGGAATTCCACGAGCGAGCGCACTGCCAAGGCACCGCACACACCAGCGGCCCGTTTCCGCGGCATTCCAGCATGTCGCCCGGGCGACGATGCCTTGGCACGCCGAATGCTTCAGGCTGCGTAGCGCCAGTTCCAATGCTGATTTCGGGTGCCACGGGCGGCTTGTCGGCCCGTGTTCGCCCTCGCCCTGGCGGCGAGCTCCCACTGGCACGCAGAGAACCGTATCAAACAGCCCAGCCATTCAGATGAGCCACGCATGAACGACGCCACAACGCCCCCCGCCAGGCACCAGCCGGGCACTCACTCGCCCACGCCGCCCCCGCCTGGCAGCCCCGCGCAAGTGATCCGCCTCGAAAAGGTTGCCAAAGTTTTCGCGGTCGAGGACGTCGAAACGCACGCTTTGGTCGAGGTCGACTTGACGATCGGACGCGGCGAGTTCGTGGCCGTGGCGGGTCCTAGCGGCTGCGGCAAGACCACGCTGTTGTCGATTCTCGGCTTGCTCGACTCGCCCACCGCCGGCAGCTACACGCTCGACGGCGAAGAGGTGACTACGCTGACCCAGCCCGAGCGAGCCAGGCTGCGCAACAAGAAGATCGGCTTCGTGTTTCAGAACTTTAACCTGATCGGTGATTTGACCGTCGAGCAGAATGTGGAGCTGCCGCTGACCTACCAGTCGCTGGGCAGATCCGAACGGGCGCGCCGCGTGCAAGAAGTGCTGGAGCGAGTGGAGATGTCGCACCGCGCGCGGCACTACCCTTCGCAACTTTCCGGCGGCCAACAACAACGGGCCGCCGTGGCCCGCGCCCTGGTGGTGGCGCCGCACATCCTGCTGGCCGACGAGCCGACCGGCAATCTCGATTCGAAGAACGCCGAGTCGATCATGCGCCTGCTGTGTACGTTGCACCAGGGCGGCGCCACCTTGTGCATGGTCACGCACGACCCGCGCTACGTGGGCTATGCCCGGCGAATTGTCGAGTTGCTCGACGGCCGCATCGTCGACGACCGGCCGAGTACCGGCTGACGCGAGTTTTTGACAGTTCACTCATCTAACCGCGAGCAAGCGACCATGTGGGATTCCTGGTGGCAAGACATTCGGCAAGCGGCCCGACTGGTGCGCAACAATCCCGGCTTCTCGGCGGTGTTGATCGGCTGCCTGGCGCTGGGCATCGGCCCGACGACGACCGCGTTCAGCCTGCTGAATGCCTCGCTCTTGCACCCGGCCGACGTTGCTTCGCCGGAAACGCTGGTCGCCGTGCTCACTCATCGCGTCGGCGGCGAGCGACCGTATGAATCCATCTCGTTTCCCGACTATGTCGACCTGCGCGACCGCGCGACGACGATCGATCTGGCCGTGGCGGCCGGCAGAGAACTCAGCATCCGCTCGGGCGACAACAGCGAGCTTGCGCACGGCGCGCTTGTCTCGCCCAATTTTTTTGATGTGCTGGGGCGCCCGCCTCTGGTGGGCGAAGTGTTTCACGCCGGCGACAGCGATACGCCCGGGTCGAACCCGGTCGTCGTGCTGGCCCACGGTTACTGGCAGCATACGTTTGACGGCAAGGCTGACGCAGTCGGCCAGTCTTTGCGCATCAACGGTCACGATTTTAAGATCATTGGCGTCATGCCATCCACGTTCACTGGGCAGATGCCAGTCGCCCAGCCGGCGCTGTGGGTGCCCACGACGATGCTCGATGAGATTCGCCCCGACATTCCGTCGCAGCGCACGCAGCGCGGACACTCGTGGATGGAGCCCTTTGGCCGTTTGCGTCCCGGATCGAACCTGAGCCAGGCCAGCAAAGAACTAGCCGACATATCGCGACAGCTGGCGGCCGAGTTTCCGCAATCGAACGAGTTCAAGTCGTTTAGCGCCGCGCCCTACACCGGCATTCCTGTGTCGATCGTGGACGGCGTGCGACAGCTTGTGCTGCTGGGCGGCATCGTGGTCCTGCTGCTGTTGCTGTTGAGTTGCTCGAGCACGGCGGCACTGCAACTGGCCCGGGCCACGGTGCGCCGCCGCGAGATCGCCATTCGCATGGCGGTGGGTGCCAGCCGCTGGCGCATCGTGCGGCAAATGCTCATCGAAAGTGTGTTCGTGGCCGTGCTGGCCGGCGGAGTGGCGCTGCTTTTGTCGTTGTGGGCCTTTGAGCTGTATCGCGTGCTGGTGCCGGATTCCATGAACATGGTGCTGGGCGCCAGCGTCGACGGGCGCGTGCTGGCGTTCACGCTGGCTGCGTCGGTGCTGGCCGGGATTCTGTTCGGCATGGCGCCGGCCTGGCAGATGTCGCGGCCCGATCTGATCGCGCCGCTGAAGAGCCAGGAGGCAGGCGGCGACTACAGCAGTGCTCGCGTGCGCAACGTGCTGGTCGCCGCCCAGTTTGCCTTGGCGGTGGTGCTGTTGATTTCGGCCGGGTTGTTCGTGCAGGGCCTGCGCCGCGCACAAACCCTCGACCCCGGCTTCGAAACGAAGCGCATGGCGGTTTTTGAGACCGATCTGAGCATCTACGGCTACTCGCTCGAGCGGACGCGCAAGTTCATCGGTGAATTTCAACAGCGTGTCGGCAGCCTGCCAGGCGTCGAAAGTGTCAGTGTGTCGCGGTTTCCGCCCCTCTCCGGCAGCAGCAGCATCTCGGGCGCCTCGCCGGTGACCGACGACCTGAAGTCGGGCGAGAACATTGAAGTAGGAGTCAACCTGGTTGGCCCGGGGTACTTCACCACCGTCGCCATTCCTTTTGTTGCCGGTCGCGATTTCAACGACAAGGACACGCTGCTTTCGCGGCGCGTGGTCATTGTCAACGAGACCTTGGCGCGGCACTTCGGTTCGAGTGCGGCCGCCGTCGGCAAGCAAATGAGCCAGGGTCCGGGAGCAACGGCGGAAATCGTCGGTGTCGTCAAGGACAGCAAGTATTGGACGTTTGGCGAACAGGACGTTGCCTTTGCCTACCTGCCGCTCGCTCAATCCCCCGGACGCGAGTTGACTTTTTGTGTCCGCACCAAGGGCGACCCGGCGGACCAGATTGCGCCGATCACTCGGCAGATTCGCGACCTGGATCGCGACCTGGCGCTGTCCACGCTGCGCACCATGCCGGAGCATACGCGACAGCGGCTGTTGCCGGCGCGCATCTCGGCGGCTCTGTTTGCGGCGCTCGGTCTGCTGGCGCTGTTGTTGTCGGTCATCGGCGTGTACGGCGTGGTGTCGTACAGCGTGGCGCGCCGGAAGTTGGAAATCGGCGTGCGCATGGCCTTGGGCGGGCAACCGCGCGATCTGATCGCGCTGCTGGTGCGGCGAGGTCTGCGGCTGGTCGCAATCGGCGGCGCCGTCGGAGTGGCCGCTGCATTGGGCGTCACGCGCTTTCTCGCACCGCTTCTTAGCGGAGCAAGTCCTGTGGATCCACAAGTTTTCATTGGCGTGCCGCTGTTGCTCTTGGCCGTGGCCGCGCTGGCCATCTATTTGCCGGCCCGCAAGGCCACACGCGTCGACCCTATGGTGGTGCTCCGCTATGAATAGCCAGTTGAGAGCGAGGCGGCCGATTGCGTCGGTTGCCGTCTTTGTGTGGCTGCTGGGTGGCACGGCGGCGCTGGCCGAACCGTTTGCCGGCCCGTTTGTGATCGAAGGCGCGACCGTCCACGGCGATCACGTCGTGTTCGGCTGTGGCGGGCAGCTATGGCGAGTCGGCACCCAGGGCGGCGCCGCGGAAGCACTTACCAGCGGCGCAGCGCACGATGCGCTGCCGCACTACTCGCCCGACGGCGCGCAGATCGCGTTCTTGCGGCGCAGCGACCGCTTGTCGGGCCGCCCGGCCGCTTCGCCTGACGATCCTCCGCCGTCCATCGCCGTGTACGACGTCTATCTGCTGACTCCGGGATCGGACGAAGCCCAGCGGCTCACGCATCATCCGGGCCGTGATTTTCCCGTCGGCTGGACGCCCGATGCGCGGCGCGTGCTCTTGAATTCCGATCGCGAAGGCATCGTGCGGCTGTTTAGCATGGCGCCCGGCGAGCAGTTGCCCGTTGCGCTGCCTTTGCCAGGCGGCTACTCGGGCAGTTACTCGCCGGACGGCAAGCGGCTGGCCTATCTGCCCTGGTCGATCGACTATCACTTTAGCGAGTTCCGTCACTACCGCGGTGGGAAGACCGCGCCCTTGTGGCTCGTGGAACTTGAAACTGGCGCGATCGAGCAGGTCACCGACGACACGTCGAACGCACGCGATCCGCTGTGGGTTGGCGAGCGCGTGTATTTTCTTTCTGATCGCGACGGCCGCTTCGACTTGTATGGTTACGACCTGGCTGCCAAGGAGCCCCGCAAGGTTGCCGATCTGCCTGAGTTCGGCGCGCGCGGCGCCGCCACCGATGGCAAATCGATCGTGTTGGTCGGCGATGGAGAATTGCGAATCTTCGACATTGCCGGCGGGGCGCTGCGGCCCATCAAAATGACCATCGAGCGCGATGCATCGAATCTGCGTCCGCGCATCGACAACGCGATCTCGAAGGTTCAGGCGTATGCCCTGGGCCGCGATGGTCGGCAAGCAGTAGTCTGTGCCCGCGGCGACGTGCTGTTGGTGGATACCGCCACCGGCCAGGCGGCCAACGTCACGCGCACTTCGGGCATTGCCGAGCGCGACGCGCGGCTCTCTCCAGACGGCAAGCAGATCGCGTACTTCAGCGACGTCTCGGGCGAGTACGCGCTGGGCATTCGCCCGACGGCCGGCGGCAAAGAGAAGCTGCTGACGATCGAGTCGCAGCCGACGTGCTATCGGGAGTTGTGCTGGTCGCCCGCTGGCAATGCGGTGGCCTTTTCCGACCAACGGCTCGCCGTGTGGACGGCCGACCTCGCGACCGGCACGGTCAAACAAGTCGACCGCTCGGAGTCGTCGACGCAGGGCGAGTTCGACCTGTGCTGGTCGTTCGATGGCCGTTACCTGGCGTATGCAAAGTACGGCGCGGACCGACTGCCGCGCATCTTCGTGCACGATCGCGCCGCGGGCGAGAATCACGCTGTCACACCGGCAGGCTGCCACGCGCGCCGCCCGCTGTTCGATCGGTGTGGCCGCTATCTGTATTTTCTGTCGAGCCCCAACGCGCCGGCCGCGGACTTTGGCTGGTCGGTGCTGTCGGGCGTGCTGTCGCAGCCGTTGGTCGTGCGGCACTTGAACGCTGTGGTGCTGCACGCCGGCGAGGCGGCGCCGGTCATCAGCGGCGCGCCGAACTCGGCGGTCCATTGGTCCGCCAGGCCGGGCGGCACGCAGATCGATTTTGACGGCCTGGAAGAGCGCATCGTGCCGATCGCTGTCGCGCCGCATTTGCCCGTCGAGCTGGCGGCGGGCGACGCGGGCATCCTATATTTGCTCGTCGAGCAATGGCCGGCCACGCCCGGATCGGGTGAATTTCCCACGCGCGCCCTCTATCGGCTCGATCTGCGCGCGCCAGCGGAATCGAAAAGGGTCATCCCGCTGGTTGGCAGTTATGCCGTGTCGCACGACGGCCGGGCCGTTCTCGCCGGCGGTTCCCCTTGGCGCTTGGCCACATTCGAGGGCGCCAAAGTCACGGTGCGTCCGGTGCCGCTCGCGGCGCTGCCGGTGCCTGTCGATCCTGCGCGCGAATGGCGTCAAATGACGCACGAAGCCTGGCGGATGATGCGCGATTTCTTTTACGATCCGCACTACCACGGCGTGGACATGCCGGCGATCGAGCAGCGCTACGCTCAATTTCTGCCGGGCGTTCGCTCGCGCGAAGAACTGAATGTGCTCCTGCGGCGCATGGTCGGGCACGTCTCGGTGAGCCACTCGGGTGTCGGCGGCGGCGACCTGACCTCGAATCTCGACGAGCCGGAGCCGGTGGGCCTGCTGGGGGCCGACCTGGAAGTTGCCAAGGGCCGCTATCGCATCCAGCGCGTGCTGCGCAGCGGTTATCTCGACACGGCGAGCCCGCCATTGCGCGCCCCGCTCGCGCAGCCCGGGTCTGAAGTGGCCGAGGGCGAATTCCTGCTCGCGATCGACGACGAGCCGCTCGACGCGACGCAAAACATCTACACCGCCATGCGCGGCAAGGCCGGCCGGCCGATACGGCTGCTCATAGGGCCGACCCCCGACACGGCCCAGGCCCGCACTCTGCGCGTCGTGCCGCTCGACAGCGAAACGGCGTTGCGCGGGGCCGATTGGGCGCGCCGCCGCCGCCAGATGGTCGACGAGTTGTCTCAGGGAAGAATTGCTTACTTTCACATGCCGACGTACGGCAACGCGGATATCGCCACGTTCTTTCGCGGCTACTTTGCCGGCCGCGCCAAGCCCGGCCTGATCATCGACCAGCGGCACAACGGCGGCGGCATCACGCCCGACGCATTCATCGAACTGCTTTCGCGGCGGCCGCTGTATTACTATCAGTTTCGCCAAGGCGACGACCTGGCGGTGCCGGTCAACGGCCGTGCGGCCAGCGCCACCACGTTGATCATCGACGACGATAACGGCTCGGCCGCCGAGACCGGCGCGCTGATGTTTCAACTGGGAAAGATCGGACCGCTCGTCGGCCGCAGAACGTTTGGCGCAGGCATCGGCCCTTATGGCACATTTCCGATTCCGCAGCTGGTCGACGGGGGGCGCGTGCGCATTCCGTCGCGCGCCGCTTATAATCCGGCCGGCTCCTGGAACATTGAGAACGACGGTGTGCGCCCGGACGTGGCCGTCGACCTGACTCCGGCCGAATGGCGTGCCGGTCGCGATCCGCAGCTGGAGGCCGCCGTGAAGGCTACGCTGCAGGCCGTTGACGCCTTGCAGCCGGCCGTGCCCAAGCGGCCGCCATACCCCGTGCATCCGTAGGCAATCTGGTGCCACTGGCGTCTCGCCAGTGCTTGTCATGCACGGGCAAGATGCCCGTGCCACCCGAGCACTTTGACGGTTAACGACGTAGGGCGCCGTTCGAACAGCTGGCTACGATCGCTTGGCGGCCACGCTGCGCTCGAACCGTGCCAGGTCCACGGCCGCGCGGGCGTGTGTGCCGCTGCCGATCTTGTCGACGCCGTCGTGCGCCGCGACTTCGAACGTGATCTGCCGTTCGGTGACCGCAATGACTTTGGCCGTGGCGATGACCGTTCGGCCCACGGGCGTCGCGGCCAGGTGTTTGACGTTCACTTCGGTTCCTACCGAGACCCAGCCGGCGGGCAAGGCGGACTGGATCGCGTTGCTGGCGGCGACCTCCATCAAGTAGATCATAAACGGTGTGCCGTAGACCTCCGGCATGGCCGAGTGAAAGTGCGCCACGGTCACTTCGCGGGTCACCACGGTTGTTTCCGTGCCGGACATGCCGGGTTGAATGTTTTCAAGCGGGGATGCCACAGCTAGCCAGTCCTTCGTGAAATAGCGATGGGTCAAGAGTGACGAACGCGGCACATCGTTTTACCGAAAATGTGCGCGGCTGGCAAAGTAGCACACAGGTTCCGCATGACGGGCTCGCTCGAGAACGAGAGGCGCGGCGGCTGCCGCACCCACGGTCCGCGCGCCCCGAACAAATTGCTCACGTTTTGTGCGCCCGACAACCGTGCCGGTCATGAATGGGCAGAATCCGCGCGATCGACAGACTGCCGACCTTCAAAAAATCGCTGCGCGTACGCGGCTGACCGTGGAGTAAATCCATGCCAAAGCGTATGTTGACAGCGTGGCCTTGCTTAACGCCCACATGATTCACGCGTCAAGGAGTCGATCCATGACTATCGCTGCATCCATCTTGCCGGAATTCGAGCACGAAATGGCGGGGACACGCAAGGTGCTCCAGCGCGTTCCCAACGACAAACTGAATTGGAAAGCACACCCCAAGTCGAACACCATCGGCTGGGTGGCGGCCCATCTGGTGGAGATTCCCGGCTGGGTGGAAGGGACCTTGACGCAAACTTCGTGGGATATCAATCCCGTGGGCGGCGAGCCCTACGGCACTCCACCGGCTGAGAGTCGCGAACAGCTATTGGCGCTGTTCGACAAGAACGTGGCCGCCGCGCGCAAAGCAATTGCCGCCACGAGCGACCAGGATTTCATGGTTCCCTGGTCGCTGTTGTCGGGCGGCGACACCTTGATAACCATACCGCGGATCGCGGTCATTCGCACTTTCGTGTTGAATCACGCGATTCATCATCGCGCCATTCTGTGCGTCTACCTGCGGCTGAACGACATTCCGGTGCCCGCGCTGTACGGCAACTCGGGCGACGAGCAATGGGAGTCGGGCTAAGGCCGTTCCCGGCGGTTATTCTCTGCCCCGGAATCACGCCCGGAGTCGGGCATCGGTTCCACGTGTGGCCTCGCGCGATGAGTCACCCGCGCGATGAGTGACCTGCGCACGGGGCTTTCGATATCGGACATCAATAGTCCACTTTGTCCGTCCGATCCTGATACTCTTTCCAAACTTCAACCGCTTCGGGCCGCATGAAGTTCACTTGCGGAATCGCACGATCGTCGGCCGGACGGGCGAGTTGCTCGTAGATGAATGCATCGTCGAAGTTGCCGTATTTCTTCGAATCCTCAACCAGCGCACCGTAGATGATGCCATCCACGCCGGCCCAGTAGGCGGTCGCGAGGCACATCGGGCACGGTTCCGACGAAGTGTAGAGGATGCAACCCTTCAGCTTGGGCGACTTCAACAGCGCACAGGCCTGGCGAATCGCGTGCATTTCGCCGTGCCAGGTCGGGTCGTTCTCGGCCACGACGTGGTTGAGTCCATCGGCGATGACGTCGCCTTCCTTCGTGACGATTACGGCCCCAAAGGCGCCGCCCGTCTTGTACTGCACGCCCGCTTTCCGCGAATTGGCAATCGCCCGGCGCATGAATTCCTCATGCTTCTCCTGGGGGAAGCGAGCCAGCAACTCTTCTTTCGTGATCTTCGGCTTGTCGCTCGGAACCTGTCCGACGGCGACCCCGAGCTTTTCGGTGGGAGCCAAATCCTTCGCGGTGCTCGACGCGCTGGCAAACCAAATCAAACCGAGCGCGATGAGGCAACCAACCATCAATCCGGCGAGGATGCGGCCGATGCGAGGTGAGCGCTTGCAAATAGCGTTCATAGTGCAGAATTCCTTCCAAGAAAGTGGATCGAAGCGGCCCCTGGGATTTTGAGAAACCGGGGTCAAGTCGCTTGGCGACTCACCATGTACATAGGTTGCCGCACCCGTGGTGGCAAACTGCTCGATATCCTGTAAGGGGCCATTCCAGCCCGCCAAATCCGAGTTTTTTCGAGGGCGCCCAAAGCAGCATTTTTAGGCCCTGGCACGCCGGTCGTAGCGGTCCTAAGGCGAGCTCCGAAAGAGGCTGCGATGCCCATCGATGAGTCGGTGGCCAAAACGGGCGGCGCCTCGCTGTCGCGCTCGCGCATAAAAAAACCGCTTTGCACAAGCGGTCAACCTTCCCCCCGAGTCTCGCGTGCTGCGAGTCGCCCATTCCCCGCAGACAGGATGTGAAAAGTGTGCATGGACTTCCCCACAAAAAGTGGGCGCTCGCTTAGTGATCGTTCGTAAGTAGTGGAGCGGCTGCGCCGCGATTGTTTTTGGATTTGGGGGAGACGAGGCCCCTCTCCCCCAAGCCCCCTCTACCCTCT
>JBFWOR010000014.1:0-169248 GCA_050250435.1 Pirellulales bacterium
GTTGCTGCACCAGGCCCACGGCCGATATCTTGAACTCTCGCGAATACTTCCTGCGTCCCATCGGCATCTCCTTTCGACAGCATTATGCCGTCTCTCGGAGCGCCCACAAAACGTGGGGAAGGTCAGCCACGTTTTCCTGCTGGTCACCCCTGAGTCTCACTCAGCGCGCGACGAATCTCCTCGATGACACGCGCGATATCTTCATCCAAGGTCTGATTGCGAAACCGAACGACTCGGAAGCCGCGCGAAGCCAGTCACTCGGTGCGGATCGTGTCGTGTTTCTGTTCTTCGACATCCTGGATGTTGCGGCCCGTCAAGCTCGACGATCAACTTGTGCGAGAAGCACGCGAAGTCAACCACGTAGGCGCCGATGGCCGCTTGCCGGCGGAACTTGACGCCCAGCCTGCTTGCGCGCAAGAAATGCCAGAGGCGCCTTTCCGCCTCGGTCGGTTCGTTGCGCAGGCCGCGGGCGAAATCGCGCTGTTCCCGGTCGTGGTACATGCACGTAATTGTCCCCCGCCCCGGCCCTCCCCGCACAGGGGAGGGAGAGAACGATCTGAGCGTGAGCGTCTCGATGGTGGGCAACCCGGGGCATCGTCGAGCCCAGAGTAAACTCTCTTCGCGGCGCCCAAAGTAATCCCATCTGGCTCCCTCCCCCTTCGCGGGGAGGGCTGGGGAGGGGGCGTTGGCATGCTCCACGATCAGGCACAACGCCCCGCCGTTAAGCAACGGCGGGTGGCACGGACGTTTCGCCAGTGCTTGGCTTCACACGGGCAAGATGCCCGTGCCACGCCGGGTTTTTCGTTGACTTCAACTTGGGGGGGGGGGCGCATAATAGACGCCTCCCGCTGTCCCAGGCCACGAGCAACGCTCATTCCAGCTCGCCATCTCGCCTGACGATTCTCGTCCGCAGCTGTTGAGCGCGGACGCGCGACTTCGCGCACGCGATTCGTCATTCGATGGATGGTTGAGCCCAGAGGTACCTTGATGCTCTACAAGACCGCTACGTTGGTACTGCTGCTGGTTTGTTTATGCACCCGCGCGGCGGCCGTGACCATCGACACGGTTCCCATTGGCGATCCCGGCAATCCGGCAGACACGTCGTACTATCCGCAAGGAATCGGCGCAGTCGGCTACGAGTATCGGATGAGCACGTATGAAGTGACGGTCGCGCAGTACGTCGAGTTTCTAAATGCGAAGGCCGCGAGTGACCCGATGCGACTCTTTAGCAGCGAAGCGCCAATCGACCGCAGCGGCGCTGACGGCAGTTTCAGCTATGCGGCGGAACCGAATGCCGGCAACTTGCCTATCACGTACCTCAATTTCTGGAGCGCTGCCCGCTTCGCCAATTGGATGCACAACGGGCAAGGCAACGGCGACACGGAAACCGGCTCGTACAATCTGGGTGGAGTGCGGCTTCCCGATGACTCCGCACGTGCTCGCACACCTAATGCCGATTGGGTCGTCCCCACCGAAGATGAATTTGTAAAGGCAGGGTACTACGACCCACGAACTGAAGCGGAAGTCGGCCCTCCTGGCGATGACCACTACTGGCTGTATCCGACACGCAGCGACTCGGCTCCGACTCAAGCAACGATTGACTCAAACAGGGTCATTGCTAATCCCGGTTTCAACGCGGCAAATTGGCAGACCTTTCAGCTCTCAATTATTGGTAGCGCTGGTCCCGACAGCACAAGCTACTACGGCACATACGACCAGGGAGGAAACGTAAAGGAATGGGCCCTCCCATCCTTTGGGCAAATCGCACAGACTAAAGGCGGTTCGGCCGGCTTCGAAGTTGAGTTACTCCAGGCGGCAGCGCGTTTTCCAATGTTTGGTCTCGCCGAATCAAATTGGCCGGACGCGGGCTTTCGCCTGGCGTTCATTCCCGAACCCTCATCGCTGACACTCGCCGCCATGGGCCTGGCCGTTGCCTCGGCAATCGCTTACCGCCGCGGCGCGCGCTTCCACAATCGTGGCTAACTCGCGTCCCGCACGACGCTTTCGCTCGTCGCGTGTAACGGCCACTAACTGCCACGGCTAGTTGATCTTGCGCTACACGTGTGTTACGCTCACACCTGCGCCAACGCGCTTGCTCCCCGCCCGCTTCGGCTCCCAGGAGGCGACCTGCCAGCCATGCTGCACCTTACCGCTAAAGGCCAGGCACACACGTGCGACGGCGTCACCCGCCGCGACTTTCTGCAGGTAGGCACCCTGGGCGCCATCGGCCTCTCGCTGCCCGATCTGATGGCCGCCCGCGCTCAGGGCGCCGTGGCTAAGGATCACGACGAGCGCAGCGTGATCATGATCTTCAACCTCGGGGCGCCCAGCCAGCTCGACACGTTCGACATGAAGCCCGAGGCCCCGGTGGAAATCCGCGGCCCCTTCAAGTCGATCAAGACGGCCGCCCCGGGCCTCGACATCTGCGAGATCTTTCCGCAGCACGCCAAACACGCCGACAAGTTCTCGCTCGTGCGCAGTTGCTACCACACCGCCGCCGCGGTGCACGATACGGGTCACCAGATGATGCAGACCGGGCGGCTGTTCACGGGCGGCATCAATACGCCCCACGTCGGCTGTGCCCTGGCCTATCTGCGCGGCCGGCGCAGCGACTTGCCGGCCCACGTCGTGTTGCCCGAGCCCATGGGTCCCACCGGTGGCAATTTGCCGCACGGCCAGGACGCGGGCTTCCTGGGCAAAGCGCACGACCCGTTCGCCCTGATGACAGATCCCTCCAAGCCGAACTTCAAAGTGCCCGACCTGCTGCCTCCGCCGGAGATTGGCGAGGCCCGGCTGGCGCGGCGCCGCAAGCTGCGCTCGATTGTCGAAGAGACCGTGACTGATTTCGAAGCCAGCGACAACGCCAAGCTCCTGGACAGCAATTTCGAAGCGGCCTTCCGCATGATGACCAGCGAACAGGCGCGCGCCGCCTTCGACCTGTCGAAGGAGCCAACCGCCGTCCGCGAGCGTTACGGCATGCACCGCTTTGGCCAGTGCTGCTTGCTCGCGCGGCGGCTGATCGAGGCCGGCGTCCGCTTCGTCACCGTCAACACGTTCTTGACCGTGTTCAACGAAATCACCTGGGACATCCACGGCTCCAGCCCCTTCACGTCGATCGAAGGCATGAAGACCGTGGTGGCGCCGATGTACGATCAGGCCTACAGCGCGTTGCTCGAAGACTTGCAGCAGCGCGGCCTGCTGGGCAACACGCTGGTATGCAACCTGGCGGAGTTCGGTCGCACGCCGCGCGTGAATCCGGCCGGCGGCCGCGACCACTGGCCGCAGTGCTGGACGGTGTACTTCGCCGGCGGCGGCGTGCAGGGCGGACGCGTGGTGGGCCGCAGCGACCGCATCGGCGGCGTGCCGGCCGAGCGCCCCGTCGACCCGTCCGAAATCGTGGCCACGGTCTACCACAGCCTGGGCCTCGACCTGGAAACCAAGCTGCCCGGTCCCCAAGGGCGTCCATTTCCCTTGGTCGACACCGGCAAGCACGAGATACACGAACTGTTTTGACGAAGCGTGGTCGCCGCGCCGCGTAGGGTAGCGCTCGACGCGCGACGAAGCGACCCGACACCCGGCCGGTTGCCGCACGTCGCAGCCGTCGCGGGCAAACGAGCCGACCCTCCCTCCCAACCTTCCTGCCTGGTGCGAGTGCCACGAGCGATGAAGCGAGCTGCACAAATCGCGCGACGAATTACGGCTGCCTGCGTCATGCTCTTGGCGGCGCTGTCGGGTGCCACTGCTGGCTTGCCCAGCAGTGCAGAGTCGGCGGAACGCCTGGTCCTCTTCCCTGCGGAGTTCACACTCACCGGCCCGCCAGCGCGGCAGTCGTTGTTGCTGGAGAGCGTCAACGCGCCGGCCGCGGCGGACGACCAGGCCGCCGACGCGAAGCCGTCTGCCACGGGGCAGATCACCGACGGGGTGACGTTCACGTCCAGCGATCCGGCCATCGTGAAAATTGAAAGCACCAAGATCGACGGCAACGTGGCCATTCCCGTGGCCAATGGCACCGCCACGATCACGGCCACCAGCGGCGATCGCACGGCGCAGGCCCGCGTCACCGTCGCGGCCATGGATCAGCCGTTTGCCTGGAGCTTCCGCAATCACGTGGAAAGCGTGCTCTCCAAGACCGGCTGCAATTCGGGTGCCTGTCACGGCGCGCTGGCCGGCAAGAAGGGGTTCAAACTGTCGCTCGGCGCGTTCGATCCGGCGGCCGACTATCTGGCCATCACGCGCCAAGCCCGCTCGCGCCGCATCGTGCTCAGCGATCCGGGCCGCAGCCTGGTGCTCATGAAGCCCTCGGGCGCCGTGCCACACAAAGGCGGACTGCGCTTCCGCGTGGACTCGCCCGAGTATCGCGTGGTGGCCGAGTGGATCGCCGCCGGCGCGCCGGGTCCGAAAGAAGACGACGCGCGCCTCACGCGGCTGGAGGTTCTGCCCGGCGCTGCGGTGCTTAAGTCGGGCAGTCAGCAGCAGCTGATCGTTCGCGCACACTTTGGAGACGGCCACACGGAAGACGTGACCCGCTGGGCCCGTTACGCCTCCAGCAACGAATCCGTGGCGCAGGTGAACGAAACCGGCGGTGTGCAGGTCGTGGGCAACGGCGAAGCCGCCATCAAGGCCTGGTACTTGAGCTGGAACGTGATGGCCACGATCAGCGTGGGCTACGAGCACGCGGTGCCGGCCGAGGCGTTCGCCCAGGCCCCGACGCGAAACTTCATTGATGAGCTGGTGCTGGCCAAGCTCAAGGACCTGAACCTGCCGCCGTCTCCGCCGGCCGACGACGCCGAATTCCTCCGCCGAGTGTATCTCGACACCATCGGCACGCTGCCCAGCGTGGACGAAACCCGCGCCTTCCTGGCAGACACCGCGCCTCTCAAGCGAGACAAGCTGATCGAAGCGCTTCTGGCCCGGCCCGAGTACGTCGACTACTGGTCGTACAAGTGGAGCGACTTGCTGCTGGTCAACAGCGAGAAGTTGCGGCCCGCCTCGATGTGGGCCTATTACCATTGGATTCGCAATCGTGTGGCGGCCAACACGCCTTGGGATCAGTTCGCCCGGCAAATCGTCACGGCCACCGGCAGCACGCTGGAAAACGGCGCCACGAACTTTTTCGTGCTGCACCAGGATCCGCCGGACATTGCCGAGACCGTGTCGGTCGCCTTCCTCGGCATGTCGATCAACTGTGCCAAGTGTCACAATCATCCGCTGGAAAAGTGGACCAACGACCAGTACTACGGCATGGCGAGCATGTTCGCCCGCGTCCGCTCGAAGGAGAGTTCGGGCGACGGCAACCGCGTGGTCTACGCGTCGACCGACGGCGAATGGATGCAGCCGCGCACCGGCAAGCCGCAGCCGCCGCGTCCGCTCGACGGCGCGCCGCTGGCGTTCGAGTCGGAAGCCGACCGCCGGCTGGCCCTTGCTGATTGGCTCACTTCGCCCGACAACCCGTATTTCAGCCGCGCGATTACGAACCGCATTTGGGCCAACTACTTCGGCGTGGGCCTGGTCGAGAGTGTCGACGACTTGCGGCTCACCAATCCGCCCAGCAATCCGGCGTTGCTCGATGCGGCGGCCAACTATCTGGTCGAGCACGGCTACGACGTCAAAGCGCTGATGCGCGCCATTCTGCAGTCGGCCACCTATGCCCGCTCCAGTCGCCCGCTCAAGGAGAACGCGGCCGACCAGCGCTTCTACTCGCGCTACTATCCGCGCCGCATGATGGCCGAAGTGCTCCTCGATGCGTTGGTGCAGGTGACCGGCGCCCCCACCCGGTTCGGCGCCTACGCCGACGGCACGCGCGCCCTGCAGCTGCCGGATGTCAAAGTCGATTCGTATTTCTTGAAGACGTTCGGCCGTCCGTTGCGCGATATCACGTGCGAGTGCGAGCGCACGGCGCAGCCCAGCATGGTGCAGGTGCTGCACCTCTCGAACGGCGACACGATCAACAGCAAGCTCTCGGCCGGCGGCAACCGGCTGGAGCAGATGATCGCGGCCGGCAAAACAAACGCCGAGATTGTCGCAGAGGCCTATCTGGCTGCCTTGTCGCGTTTTCCCACCGACGACGAACGCGCTCGCTTGGTGGCCGCGCTCGACGAAGCGCCCGCGGCCGAACGCCGCGCCGCCCTCGAAGATCTCTATTGGAGCATCTTGAGCAGCAAGGAATTCTTGTTTCACCATTAACCCGGGCCAATGATGAATCCTACTGCTGTTCAGTCCCCGGCTACACCGGGGGACGCTGTTGATAGGGGGCGTGATTCTCTCGCGGCGACTCGCTGCGCGAATCAATCCCCCCGCAAGGCCGGGGGCTGCACACGTGTCGCGCGCGCGTGGCACGTCACGCTGGTCGTTGTAGCAATCACGATCACCCGCGCGACGTTCGCTTTCGGCGCCGATCCCGCTCCCGCGCCCCCCGACTTCAACACCCACGTGGCGCCAATCTTTGCCAGGTACTGCAACGGCTGCCACAACGGGGCCGACAAAGAGGGCGAGCTCGTGCTGGAAGCGTATGACGCGCTGCTGGCCGGCGGTGCCAACGGCGCGGTGCTCGCGCCCGGCAAGAGCGCCGACAGCCGGCTGATCATGGTGCTCACCGGCAAGGCCGAGCCGGCCATGCCGCCCGCAGACAATGAACGGCCCACGGCCGAGGAGATCGCCGTATTGGCCGCCTGGATCGATGCCGGCGCGAAAAGTCCCACGGGCGCGGCGCCCGACCCCACGCTTCTGGTCACGCCCAAGATCAAGCCCACCGCGAGCGTGCGCGAAGCAATCACCAGCGTGGCCTTTGCGCCCGATGGCAAGTCGCTGGCCGTGGCCCGCTACAACACGGTGGAACTCTTGGCGCTGCCCGAGCGCTCGCTGGTTCGCCGGCTGGGTCCGCATCGGGGCCGCGTGAACGCGCTGCGCTTCGCCGCCGATGGGCAACATCTGCTCGCTGCCGCCGGCGAGCAGGGCGTGTTCGGCGAAGCGACTCTGTGGAACGCCGCCTCCGGCCAGGCCGTGCGCACCTTCCGCGGCCATCAGGACAGTCTGTATGCCGCGGTGCTCAGTCCCGACGGCAAACTGGTCGCCACCAGCAGCTACGACCAGCAGATCAAACTTTGGGATGCGTCCTCGGGCAGCGAGCTGCGCACACTCTCAGGCCACAACGACGCGGTTTACGACCTGGCCTTCCGGCCCGACGGCAAAGTGCTGGCCAGCGCCAGCGGCGACCGCACGGTAAAGCTGTGGGACGTGGCCACCGGCGAACGGCTGGACACGCTCGGCCAACCGCTCAAAGAACAATATGCCGTGGCCTTCAGCCCCGACGGCACGCGCGTGGCCGCCGGCGGCGTCGACAACCGCATTCGGGTGTGGCGCGTCAGCGCGGAAGCGAAGGAAAACACCAACCCAATTCAGGTGTCGCGCTTCGCGCACGAAGGCGCGGTAACGAGCCTGGCCTACACGAGCGACGGCAAGACGCTCGTTTCCTCGGGCGAAGACAGCCAGGTCAAAGTCTGGGACGCGGAAGCGATGAGCGAGCGGTTCGCGCTCGAAGGCCAGAGCGATTGGGCCGCGGCCTTGGCCATCAGCCCCGACGGCAAGCTGCTGGCCGTCGGCCGGCTCGATGGAACCCTGGCGTTCTACGATCTGGCCAAGGGCGCAGAGATTCCCGCCCCGCCGCCGCCGAAGCCGGACCTGGCCGTGCTGCCGGTCCGTGGTGTGCGCTCCGGTGAAACCACGCGTCTGCATTTGACCGGCCAGCACCTGGCCGACGTCAGCGCCATCAAGGCCAGCGATCCCAATGTGACCCTTGCGCTCGTGGCCGCGGGCGACGGCACGCAGCTCGACGTCGATCTCACGATCGCGGCCGCCCTGCCCCGCGGCAAGATCGAAATCTGGGCCGAAAGCCCGGCGGGTGCCGGCAGCCGCCGCGAGCTGCTGGTCGACAACCTTGCGCAGCTGCAAGAGGCCGAGCCCAACAACGACGCCTTGACGGCTAACGCCGTTGCGCTCGGCTCCGGCACCTGGGGCGTGCTCTCCGCCGCCGGCGACATGGATCACGTGGCCTTCGATGCCCGCGCCGGCCAGAACCTGGTGTTTGAGGTGGCGGCCGCATCGCTCGGCTCGAAGGGCAACCTGGTGCTGACGCTGCTCGACGCCTCCGGCCGGGTGCTGGCCGACAACAATGATTTCGGCGGCTCGGCCGACCCGCTGTTGGCGTTCCGCGTGCCGGCCGACGGGCGGTACATCGCCCGTGTCAGCGATCTGCTGCACGAAGGCGCCAGTGACCACGTTTATCGCCTGTCGCTGGGCGAGTTGCCCGTCGTCACGGCCGTATATCCTCTCAGTGTGCCCGCCAATCAGGAAACCGAGGTCGAGCTGGTCGGCTTTAATTTGCCGGCGGATGCGAAGGCAAAACTGCCGGCCACGGCGTCGGGCGAGATCGCCGTACCCCTCGACGCCGCCCGGTATCGCGGAACCAAATCGCTGCAGGTCGTCGTCGGCTCGTTGCCCGAAGTGCTCGAGTCCGAGCCGAACGACGCGCCGGCCGGGGCAAATTCCATCAGCGTTCCGGCGACCGTCGGCGGCCGTATCCGTGCTGCCAGCGCCGGCGCACACGACAACGACTTTTTCCGCTTCACCAGCAAGGCCGGCCAGACCTGGATCGTCGAGACCGACGCGGCCCGGCGCGGCTCGCCCGTCGATACCGTGATTGAAGTGCTCGCGGCCGATGGTACGCCGCTGCCGCGCGTGCTGTTGCAAGCCGTGCGCGACTCGAACGTCACCTTCCGCGGCATCGACGGCCGCACCACCGATTGCCGGCTCACCAACTGGGAAGAAATGCAGCTCAACCAGTTGGTCTATCTCAACGGAGAAGTGCTCAAGCTGTTCCGTGCGCCGCGCGGACCGGACTCCGGCTTTTTGTTCTACTCCGGCGACGGCGGCGCGCGGCGCTGCTACTACGACACCTCCGCCACCGTGCACGCCGTGGAGCAGCCCTGCTACATCGTGGAGCCGCACGCGCCCGGCACGAAGCTCACCAATACCGGCCTGCCGATCTTCACCGTGCCCTACGCCAACGACGACGACGGCCAGCGCCGCCTGGGCAGCGACTCGCGGTTGTCGTTCACCGCGCCGGCCGACGGCGAGTACCTGGTGCGCGTGCGCGATGCCGGCGGCGGCGACGGCGACCGTTTTGCCTACCGCCTGACCGTCCGACCGCCCGTGCCGGGCTTTCAGGTCACGCTGAACGGTGCGAACCCTTCCATTGATGCCGGCAGCGGCAAGCAATTCGGCGTCTCACTGCAACGCGTTGACGACTTCGAAGGTGAGGTGCGCGTGGATATCGCCGGCCTGCCCGAGGGCTGGCGTGCCTCCTCGCCCCTGGTGATTCAAGCGGGCCATCGCGACGCCGCCGGCGTGTTGTTTGCCGCGGCCGACGCCCAGCAACCAACCGACGAGCAGCTCAAGCAAATCACGGTCACTGCCAAGGCCACCGTGGGCGACAAGGAAATTGCGCAGCCGGTCAACAACTTCGGCAAAATCAAGCTGGAGCCCAAACCGAAGCTGCTGGTGCGCCTGGAGCCCGCCGAAGTGACCGTGGCCCCCGGCGCAAGCGTCACCGCCATGATTCGCCTGGAGCGCAACGGCTTCGACGGCGAAGTGAAGTTCGAAGTCGAGAATTTGCCGCACGGCGTGATCGTCGACAACATCGGGCTCAACGGCGTACTGCTGCTCAAGGGCGAAACCGAGCGGCAGATCTTCATCACGGCCGATGCCTGGGTGCCCGAGACCAGCCGGCTGTGCTTTGCCGTGGCCGATCAGGCCGGCAGACAATGCTCGGCCCCGGTGATGGTGCACGTGCGCAAAGACGCACCCGTGGCCGCGGTCGCTCCTGCCGCCGCGCCGCCGGCCGCGAAGTAGTTGGCGATGGGTCCTGAATTGCATTCTTTGCCTCGCCGCCGCGCGGTCGAGGACGTCGCGCGCTTGACAGTGCCGTCGAGCCAGCGGCATATTGACGGTTGCATTTCGCTACCGCGGCGCACCCACCGGAGGAGCCACGTGAAGGATTTCGAATATCAAACGGCCGCCACGTTGGACGAGGCCGTCAGCCTCTTGGCCGCTCGGGGCGACCGGGCCAAGGTGCTCACCGGCGGTACCGATCTGCTCGTGCAACTCCGCGAAGGGCTGCGCGAGGCCGACCTTGTGGTCGACGTGAAGAAGGTGGCCGAGCTCACGCAGCTCACGTTTTCGCCGAGCGGCGGCCTGTTGCTGGGTGCGGCCGTGCCCTGCTATCGCATCTACGACCATCCGCAAGTCGCCGCCGCGTATCCCGCACTGGTCGATTCCGCACGCATCATCGGCGGCTGGCAGATTCAAAGCCGGGCGAGCATCGGTGGCAATTTGTGCAACTCTTCCCCCGCGGCCGATTCGATTCCTTCGCTCATCGCGTACGACGTGGTCTGCCACCTGGCCGGGCCGCAAGGCCGTCGCACGGTGCCGGCGGCCGAGTTCTGCACCGCCCCGGGCAAGAACGTGTTGGCGCGGGGAGAAATCCTGGCCACGCTCGAATTTCCCGCTCCGGCGCCGCACAGCGGCGCCGCCTATCAGCGCTTCATTCCGCGCAACGAAATGGACATCGCGGTCGTCGGCGCCGCCAGTTGGGTGCAATTGAACAAATCGGGCGACACCATCGAAAAGGCGCGCGTGGCGCTGGCCGCGGTGGCGCCAGTGCCCTTGGCAGCCCAAGCGGTAGGAGAGTTTCTGGCGGGCGAGCCGGCCACCGAGGCCACCTTCGCAGCTGCTGCCGATCTGGCCCGACAAGCGGCCCGCCCCATTGCCGACAAGCGGGGCACGTCCGAGTATCGCCGCCACCTGGCGGGAGTGCTCACCCAGCGCACGCTGGCGCTGGCGGTCGAGCGGGCCACGGGGCGCGCCGGCGCGGCAGCACACGCATAGAACGCATCGCCCCGGTTCGCGGCCCGAGCCGCTCGAAGAGGAAACAGGCACCACAAGGCGCTCTACTACGATGGCAAAGAAAATCCACGTCACCACGACGATCAACGGCCACGAGACCGAGTTTCTCTGCGAAGCGCGGCAAAGCCTGCTGGAAGTGCTGCGCGACGTGTTGCACCTGACCGGTGCGAAGGAAGGTTGCAACAACGGCAACTGCGGCGCCTGTACGGTGCTGCTGGACGGGTTGCCGGTCGATAGCTGTCTTGTGCTGGGGGTCGAGGTCGAAGGCGCACAAATCACGACCATCGAGGGCGTGGCCTGCGATTCGCGCCTGCATCCGATCCAGCAATGCTTCCTGGAAGATGCGGCGCTGCAGTGCGGCGTCTGTACGCCCGGTTTCATCATGAGCGCCAAGGCGCTGCTCGATCGCAATCCGAATCCCAGCGAGCAAGTGATTCGCTTTCAATTGGCGGGCAACCTGTGCCGCTGCACCGGCTACGACAAGATCGTCCGCGCCGTGCAAGACGCGGCTCAGCGTATGGCCGCCGCACCTCAGGCCAAATAACAAACAGGGGACATCCGACCTTTTCGACCGTTTGTTGCGGCACCCTGCGTGTGACTACAAAAAGTAGAATGTCTCCTTCTTCTCCGCACGCCCCAACCTTGCGAGAACGCCGACCATGAACCCTGCCAGCAACAGCAAGAAAAAATACAAGGTCATCGGCACGCGGCCCGTGCGGCACGACGGCGCGGACAAAGTCACCGGCCGCGCCATCTATGGCTCCGATCTGCAACTGACCGGCATGGTCTCCGGCCGCATTCTGCGCAGCCCGCACGCGCATGCCCGCATCAAGAAGATCGACACCTCCGCGGCCGAGAGGCTTCCCGGCGTACTGGCCGTGGTAACCGGCAATGACTTTCCCAACTTGAAGGACAAGATCGCCAACCTGGGCGAAGGCGCCGTGAACCTGGCGCATCTTAGCGCCAACGTGCTCGCGCACGACAAGGCGCTGTACAAGGGACACGCCGTCGCCGCCGTCGCCGCCGTCAGTCAACACGTGGCCGACGAAGCGCTGCGGCTCATCAAGGTCGACTACGAGCCCTTGCCGGCGGTCACTTGGGTGCTCGACGCGATGCAGGACGACGCCCCGCTGCTGCACGCGGACATCGTCACCAATTCGATGGGCAAAAAGGGCGACAAGCCCAGCAACATCGCCACGCACATCCATTTCGAAATGGGCGACGTCGACGCCGCCTTCAAAAAGGCAGACGTCGTGATCGAGCGCGAGTTCAAAACCGCCAGCGTCCATCAGGGCTATATCGAGCCACACGTGGCCACGGCCCTGTGGAACACTGACGGCCACCTGACCATCTGGTGCTCCACGCAGGGTTCCTTTACCGCCCGGCAGCAAACGGCGGAGCTGTTGCAGATTCCCGTTTCGCAGGTGACCGTGGTGCCGTGCGAAATCGGCGGCGGTTTCGGCGGCAAGATCGCCGTCTATCTCGAGCCGGTGGCCGCTGTGCTCAGCCGCAAGTGCGGCCGCCCGGTGAAGATGGTCATGAACCGTGACGAGGTATTCGAAGGCACCGGCCCCACGCCGGGCTCGTTTGTACGCGTCAAACTGGGCGCGACCAAGGATGGCCAGCTCACGGCCGGCGAAGCCTGGCTGGCCTACGACGCCGGCGCTTTTCCCGGCGGCATGATCGGCCCGGGCTGCATGTGCATGTTTAGCTGCTATGAAATTCCCAACGCCCGCGTCGATGGTTACGACGTGCTGAACAACAAGCCCAAGACCCAGGCCTATCGCGCCCCGGGCGCCACGCAGGCCGCCTTCGCCTGCGAAAGCGTGATCGACGAGCTGGCCGACAAGCTCGGTATCGATCCGATCGAGCTGCGGTTGAAGAACGCCGCCAAAGAAGGCACGCGCCGCGTGGACGGGCCGACGTATCCGCGCATCGGCTTCGTCGAGACGCTGGAAGCGGCCCGCGCCAGCGATCACTGGAAATCGAAGCTTACCGGCCCGCATCGCGGCCGCGGTATCGCCAGTGGCTATTGGTTCAACATCGGTCTGAAGTCGAGCGCCGCCGCCAACGTCAATCCCGACGGCACGGTCAGCCTCATCGAAGGCTCGACCGACATCGGCGGCACGCGCACCAGCGTCGCCATGCAACTCGCCGAGACTCTGGGCATTACGGCCGAAGACGTGCAGCCCCGCGTCGGCGACACCGATCACGTGGGCTACACCGACGTCACCGGCGGCAGCCGCGTCACGTTTGCCACCGGACTGGCGGCGTACAAAGTGGGCCTCGACATCCAGAAACAGATGGCCGAGCGGGCCGCCCTGTTGTGGAAGTGCGATCCGGCCGCGGTCGAGTGCGTCGACGGCACCTACCGCACCAACGGCCAGAGCATCACCTTCCGCGAGCTGGCCGGCAAGCTCGCGCATACCGGCGGCCCCGTAGTGGGCCGCGCCACGGTCGATCCCGAAGGTTCCACCAACGGCTTCGGCACGCACATTGTCGACGTCGAAGTCGACCCCGATACCGCCAAGGTCACCATCCTGCGCTACACCGCCATCCAGGATGTCGGCACCGCCATTCATCCCAGCTACGTCGAAGGCCAGATGCAGGGCGGAGCCGTGCAAGGCATCGGCTGGGCCTTGAACGAAGAATACTTTTTCGACGATGCCGGGCGGATGCAAAACGCCAGCTATCTCGACTATCGCATGCCCACCGCGCTCGATGTGCCGATGATCGACACGATCATCGTGGAAGTGCCCAACCCGGCGCATCCTTTCGGCGTGCGCGGCGTGGGCGAAACGCCCATCGTCGCGCCCCCGGCGGCCGTTGCCAACGCCATCTTTCACGCCACGGGAGTGCGGATGCGCGAACTGCCCATGTCGCCGCCGCGCCTCTGGGCGGCCATGCGCGCCAAACAGGCCTGACGCTGACGTCGGCGCAATCGTAAGGCGATCGCAGGCATGGCCCAAGTCTTCATTCCCTCACAATGGCGCGATCTGACCGGCGGCGTGTCCGCCATCGAAATCGCGGCGACGACGCTGGACGACGTCGTCAGCGCGCTGGAAGCGCGCTTCCCCGGCATTGCGGCGCGGCTTGTCAACGACGGGACGATCGCCGCCGGCCTGGCCGTCTCCATCGACGGCAGTGTCACCTCGCGCGGCTTGCTGGCCGAGGTGCCGCCGAATGCGGAGGTTCATTTCCTGCCGGCGATCGGGGGCGGATGAACAGCAGGCCGGAGGCCGGACGTATGAAGAGCAGAGGCGAGCCGCCGCGGAGGCTCAGCAGCACGTCGGTCGTCAAGCTGTTCCGATCAGGCAAACCTTGCTTGCAATGTCTTTATTTTGCGCGCCGCCTGCCTGCTTGTTGCTTCCGCCGCGACGGGCTATGGTGAAGTCAGCCGGGCACGCAACCATGTTTCGCGCAGCATCGAGTGGCAACCGTGACGAGACTTCGCTGGCTGATTTTGATCTTCGGCCCTTGGCCGATCATGGGCTCATCCTGGGCCGTGTCGAGTTGGTTCAAGGCCGACACGAGCGGTGCGCCTGCGCGCAACGTGGCCATTGTCGGCGCCGCGCACACCGTAAATCAGTTTGCCGCGCACGCGCCGCCACCGCCGGTTTCTACCGCTGATGGTCAGCTCGCGCAAGCCTGTCGCCGGGCGGCTGAGCAATTGGCCCAGCGCACGCCCGCCGATTTTCACGTCGTGGTGAAAGCGCCGTTCGTCGTCGCCGGCGACTTGAGCCGTCAAGCGCTCGAAGCCTATTACGACGAAACCATCGTGCCGGCCGTGCAGGCCATGCAAGCGCGCTACTTTCGTTCCCGGCCGGACGAACCGATCACCGTGCTCTTGTTTTCCGGCGAGAAGAGTTACAACCACTATGCCGGTGCGTTGTTTGGCGACAGCGGCGTGTCGATCTACGGCTACTACAAGCCCGTCGAGCGCACGCTGCTGGTCAATATCGCCACCGGCAGCGGCACGCTGCTGCACGAGTTGACGCACGCGCTGTTCGCTTTCGAAGTGCGCGATCCGCCCGATTGGCTGAACGAAGGCCTCGCCTCACTGCATGAGCAATGCCGGTTTCGGACCGACGCACGCGGACCGTGGATCGAAGGGCTCGTCAATTGGCGGCTCGCCGGCCTGCAAACCGTCATTCGCCAACGGCGCCTGCGCTCGCTCGAATCGCTGATCGACGATGCTGACTTTCGCAGTGCCTTGGTCGGCACCAACTACGCGCAGGCCCGCTACTTCTGCCTCTATTTGCAGCAGCGGGGCGTGCTGGAATCCTTCGTGGCCGAAGTGTGCGCCAGTCATCCGCGCGATCCGCAGGGCATGGCCGCTGTTTTGCGGGCCCTGAACGGCAAAAGCTGGCCGGAAATCGACCGCGACTTCCAGCACTGGGCGCTAGCGCTTACCGAATAGGGCCGCGCGCCGTATATTCACGCCAGTTCTTTCGGCCGAAGCTGTTTCGAAAATGATTTCGGGTGCCACTGCTGGCTTGTCCAGCAGTGCGGAACCCGCGAACACCCTGAGTTCACAGACACCGGGGGTATGAAAACGCCTTCGGCCTTGGGTTCCAATCGCGTGGCACTGCATGGGCGAGGAAACGATCATCTTGTGCGCGGCCGCCGTGCTGGCCGGTGCCATCAATTCCATCGCCGGCGGCGGAACGCTGCTCACCTTCCCGGCCTTGTTTGCCGCGCTCGGCTCAACGGCCGACGCCGCCGTGGTGGCCAATGCCACGAACACGGTCGCGCTGGTGCCCGCCGCCTTGGCGGCACTGTTCGGCTATCGTCGCGAAATGCGCTTGGAACGCCGTTGGGCGCTGCTCTTGGCCGGGCCGAGCCTGCTGGGCGGCTTGATCGGTTCGCTGTTGGTCGTAGCGCTGCCGCCGGAGCTTTTTAAGATCGCGGTGCCGTGGCTGATCCTGGGGGCGGCACTCTTGTTCGCGCTACAGCCGCAGATCGGTCGCCGCTTCGGCGCCGGCCAGCCACATGGCGCTGGGACCAGACACGCGGTTGCCGGCGCCATCGCGTTTCAGTTTCTGGTGGGCGTGTATGGCGGCTACTTCGGCGCCGGGATGGGCATCCTGATGCTTGCGGCGCTGGCGCTCATCGGCATCGATGATATCCACCGCATGAACGCGGTGAAGTCGTTGTTGGGCGCGATCATCAACGGCACGTCGGTCGTGGTGTTCGCCGCCAGCGGCGCGGTGAATTGGCCGCTCGCGCTGGTGATGGCTGTAGCCGCGGCCATCGGCGGATATGTCGGGGCGCATACCGCCCGGCGCGTCAATCGCAGCGTGGTCCGCGGGCTGGTCGTCGCGCTCGGCTTTGGGCTGGCGGCCTTCTACTTCTACCGCGAATTCGCGCGCTGATTCGCCGCGCGTTCCTAGTCCCACCACCAGCTGTTGGTGCGGGCGGCCGATTGCGTTCGCGAGTCCACAAGCTCCGGCTTCTCTTGGGGCTGGTCGAGAATGGGCCAGGGATTCAACAGCACGCCGCCCGACGCGCTCACAATCAAGCCGCCGCGTTTCTTCACGGCGCTGGCCAGCGTGGCGACGGTGCGGGGCGTATTGAAACGCTGCGCTTTGAGGTCCGGATCTAAGAGCAGCGCCATATCCCAGCCGCAAGTCTGCTGCAGGTTGTTGTGCGAGATCAACGCCGCCAGCACGGCCAGATCCATGCAGTTGCGCAACTGGCCCCAAATGGGTTCGCGCTCCGACAACGCGTCGTAGCGCGCCGTCATGTTGTCGGCCCACTTCGCGGCCAAGGGATTCGGCCGGCTGCTGTCCTGCAATTGGCCCGACGCTGCCAGCACGCGATCTTCGGTCATCACCTTGACGCTCGCCTTGCGCAGCTCCCAGGCCAGGCCTTTGCCGTCGGTCACCAGCGCGTCGTAGTCCGGCGCCAGCCACCAGCGCGGCGCCAGGCCACCGCCCCCCGCCGACTTCATCATCTGCAAATAGCTGGGCATCCCGGCCACGGGAGCCTCGTCGAAGCCCATGCCGTAACGTTTCATCTTGTAATCGGCCGCCACCAGCACGCGGGCAAAATGCGTCGCCTCGGGCACGCCCTTGAGCGTGATCGTCTGCGGGCCAATCGCTTGCTCCACCGCGCTCAACAACGGCGCCGTATCGCCCGGCGCCTGGGCAATCGTCTTGAACAGCTCTTGATAGCGGGTCAGCCCGTCGCGCGTCGGATCGATCGAGCAGGTGATGCCCGTCTGACGCAACGCCGGAGTCGCACGCAGCGCTACCAACAGGTCGTCCAACAGCAGCACCGGCTTGTTCGTGGTTTGGCCGACGATCTCGCCGTCGGGGCTGATGCGCCAACCTTCGCCCGGCCCGGCAATCACAATATCGTTCTGTTCCGGGTAGACGAACACATATTGAATGCGTTGCAGTCCGGCCAGGTAGCGCATGTCGTCGGTGATCGGCGTGCCGTTCTTGCGATGCTCGGCAATGGCGGCTTCCAGCTGCCGCAGCGACACTTTGCGCAAGGCGCTTTTGGCCAGATCGGCCGGTACCGTTTGAAACGCCGCCTGCCGCGCCTTGAGCAGCTCGGCGACGTCGCCCACGGTGACCTTGGCGACCAAGCCCTTGGCGTCAATCGAAACACCGCCCACCTGCTGCGACACGAACTGTGCGAGCGCTTGTTGTGGCGCTCCCAGGCACACGAGCAAGGCCGCGGCGGCAACGACCACCGGCAGCGCGAAACAGCTTTGCAATTTGGCGCGGAACATACCGATACTTCCCTGGTCCTGGAGGTGAGACGAGCGGCTTGCCATCGGCAACCAAACACGGCGTCGCGGGAGTTCCAGGCACGGATGGCAAGAAACGCCGTAAACCGCGACGTGCGTACATTCTAAGATAATTCGCTAGGCCGGTAGTGGCAAGCAAATTTGCACCTCTCGGCCAGGGCCGCGCGACCTTAAAAACCGGCAAATTGCTCGCGAAAGCGGCCCGGGCGCGGCACTTCTCGTGGCGCTGCCGCTACTGTCATTTCTCGGCCTGCGGCGGCCGGCCGGGCGTGGGCCGCGTCAGGTGATACAGCATGATGCCCGCGGCCACGGCCACGTTCAGCGAATCGACTGCCCCCAACATGGGCACGCGAATCGCGCGGTCACAGAACTCAAGCCACTGGGGCGTGAGCCCGTGACCTTCGCTTCCGAATACGAGCGCCAAGCGGGCCGGCCGCGCGGTGCCGTCGAACGACTCGCGAGCGCTGGTGGCCGTTGCCCACACTTCGACGCCGCACTGCGAGCGCAGCGCCGCCAGATCGGCTTGCAAGTCATCGCAGCGCGCGACAGGCACGCGCAAGGCCGATCCCATCGACACGCGCAGCACCCGCCGAGACAGCGGATCGGCGCACTCCCCGCCCAGCATCACCGCGCACACGCCAAAGGCATCTGCCAGGCGCAGAATGCTTCCCAGGTTCTCGGGGTTCTGCACGTCCGGACAAACCACGAGCGTGGCCTGGTTGCCGGCGGCGCGGCACAGCGCGGCGACGTCTGGGTTCGGCTTGCGCTGCGCGCATGCCAGCAGTCCGCGATGAAAGTTAAAGCCCACGATGCCTTCGATCCACGCGTCGGGCACCACCAGCACGTCGAGGTTGCGCGTCGTTTCGGCATCCAGCGCCGACAGATGGCTCGCGCCTGCCAGCACTGAATGCACGGTGAAGTCGGTGGCCAGGAGTCTTTGCACCAGCTTGTCCCCCTCCGCCACAAAACGCTCCGCCCAGCGGGTGGCGTTGGTCGCTTTCAAGCTTTGGAAAGGCGCCAGCCGCGGGTCGTCAAGATCGGTCAACCGGTAGAGCGCCATGTGATCAGAAGCTCTTGGGCCAGCTTGGATTCAGACGTCGTGCGAGAAGTGCTAGCAGCGGCCCGCGAGAACCCTTGCCAGCGCCGCCGCCGGCAGACTTTCGTCAAGCGGCAAACCTCGCGCAATCCTTAAAGTCACTCATCAAAGCGCGCCGAAGCTATCAATCGAAGCCAAAGGCGGATTCGGTGCGCTTCGCGCGCTGGCCGCTCGAGCCATGTTCACCTCGTAGCTTACTCGATTGGCCAAAGTGCATCACGACAAACTGCCATCGTTTTCCAGGGTCGCCAGACTGGCGATCGCGCTGGCGATTTTGTTTTCGCTCGCCGGCTGCACCCGGCTCCGCTACCGCCTGGCCGCGGACAAGGAAGTCGGCTACCTGGTAAAGCAGAAATCGAACGACCCGCGCTGGGACGCGCCGAACTACACGATTGGCATGGATCCGCGCAGCCGCTACTTCGATCCGACCGATCCCGACAATCCGCCGATACCCTATGACGACCCGGCGTCGCACCGCTACATGCACTGCGTCGCCGGCAAAAAGGGCTGGCCCTGCTGGCACATGGGCGGCAATTGGTACTACCTCGAAAACCCGCGCTGGAAGGAACTGCTGCGCGGCTACAACGAGATGACCGACGACGGCGCCGTCAAGCTCACCATGAACGGCGCGGTCTGCCTGGCCCAAGTCCACAACACCGACTATCGCGACGCCATCGAAGTGATCTACCTTTCCGCGCTCGACGTGAGCACGGAGCGCTTCCGCTTCGACGTGCAGTTCTTCGGCAATTCCGATCTGGTCTTCACTCACTTGGGTCAGGAGCGCGCCGGCGGCGCCGAGTCGAATACGCTCTTTCTCGGCACCGACGCGCCCGACACCAGCCTGCGCTTGCAAAAGCAGTTTTCCGCGGGCGGTGAGCTCATCGTCGGCTTCGCCAACAACATCGTCTGGCAGTTCGCCGGTCCGGATACGAACTTCACCACGTCGCTTTTAAACATGAGCTTCATCCAGCCGCTGTTGCGGGGCGGCGGGCGTGCGCTGATCATGGAACGGCTGACGATCGTCGAGCGGGCGCTGCTGGCGAACTTGCGCCAGTTCGAGCGCTTCCGGCAGGGCTTCTACACGGCCATGACCGTGGGCAACGGCAACGCCGGAGCGGTTCAGCCCCCGCAACGCCGCGGTGGTTTCTTCGGCGGCACCGGCTTGACCGGCTTCACCGGCCAGGGCGCCGGCGGTCAGGGCGGCGTCGGCGCCGGCCAGTTCGGCATCAATACGGGCGGCTTCGGCGGCGGTGGCACCGGCGGTGCCGGCGCTGGCTTCGTCGGCGGCGGCGCCGGCGGCACCGGCGGCTTTGTCGGGTTGCTGCAACAGTTGCAAACCGTCCGCAACGCCCAGGCCAATCTCAATTTCCAGCTCCGTACGCTCGGGCTGCTGGAGGCCAATCTCGATGCCGGCCTGATCGATATCGTGCAGGTCGACCAGTTCCGCCAGAACATCGAAACGGCCCGCGCCAATTTGCTCACGCAGCAAGTCACGTACGAAGCGCAACTCGACACGTACAAAGTGCAGAACCTCTCGTTCCCACCGGACGTGAAGGTGGAGATCGACGACGACATGCTGCGGCAGTTCGAGTTTGTCGATCCGAAGTCGACCGAAGTGCTGCAACTGGTTCAAGACTTCATCAACGTAGTGGGCGAGTTGCCGGCCGAGCCCAGCCCGGTCGATTTGAAGAACGCGCTCGACGTGCTCGAACGGCTGCGCTCGCAGGTGGCCGACCTGTTCGCCTCCGGCCATGCCGACTTGAAGGCGCTGGACGGCAAGGTGCCCGAGCGCAAAGAGCGCATGAGCAAATCGCAGCAGGCCGTGTTCGATGAAGATCTGGCCAAACTGGCGCAGAGCCTCGAGGATGCCGAGAACCGCTTCAAGCAGACCGAGCCCGCGCTGGCCAGCATGCGCGATCGACTGGGCACCGAGTCGCCCGGGCAGTTGACCGATGAGGTCGTGGCCCTGTCCACGGGTATGTCCGGCCTCATTCAAGAGCTGCTGCTGATCAAGGCCCGCGCCCGACTGGAAAGCATCACGGTGCCGCGCGTTCAGCTCGACGATCAGCGGGCCTTGGACATCGCCCGCGGCAACCGCCTCGACTGGATGAACAACCGGGCGGCTCTGGTCGACCAATGGCGTCTGATTGCATTCAATGCCAACGCGCTCAAGCCGGGTCTCGACGTGTTCTTTTCCGGCGACCTGGGCACGGTGGGGAACAACCCCGTCGCGTTCAACGGCCAGAACGGCAGCTTGCGCGTGGGACTGCGCTTCGATGCCCCCTTCACCCGCCGCCTGGAGCGCAACGACTATCGCTCCGTGCTCATTCAGTATCAGTTCCAGCGTCGGCAGTTGTACCAGTACCAAGACGGAGTGAACTTCATTTTGCGCGGCCTGCTGCGTACGCTGAACCAGTTGGAAGTCAACCTGGAAATCCAGCGCCGGGCCATGGTAATCGCCATTCGCCGCGTGGATAAGACCCGCGAAGATTTGAACGAGCCGCCGGCGCCCACCTTGCCGGGCGAGCCGGTTCAATTGCTAGGTCCTACGGTTGCCCAGAACCTGATTTTCGCACTCAACGACTTGCTGGCATCGCAGAACGTTTTCATGAGCGTGGTGTTGAATCACTATGAGAACCGGACGCTGTTGTATCGCGAGCTGGGGATCATGGAGCTGGACGACTGCGGCATCTGGATCGACAAACCGATCAACGCCGCCGAATGGCTCACGGAAGAGGAATGCCCGATGCCGCCGGCCGTTCCCGCGGAGTGGATGAAAGAGGCCGGTGTGAACGGCACGGATCTCGAAGAATTCGCGACGCGCCAGGCCGAAGCCGAAGAGGCCAAAGCGGGCGCCCCCCAGACAGACAAGAACGCTCCAGAAGGAGTCGAAGCAGGCGCGACCGACGAGGCCGCGGCAGGCGAGGCCGCGGCAGAGACCGAGGCGGATGCCTCAAGCCCCGAGCCCGTGGAGCCACCCCGCGAGCTCAACATGAGCCAGGACCGCGCCCGCCGCGAGGCAGCACGCCGCCGGCCAACCAGTGCGCAAGAGGCCGCAGTTGCGCCCGAGCATCGCCTCTCCCGGTTAGCGATGAAGACGGCCGAGCGCGAAAAGGAATCGCGGCAGCCTGTGTCACGCTTGCTGATTGCCGATCAGGCCGCCCTCGATGCAACGCATACCACGGTTGAGTCTTTCGAAGATGCCCAAGTCAGCGACATGCCACTGCCAACTCAGCCGCGTCATTCGGCCGCTCCGGCCCGCTCAAAGCCGGCCTTGCGCCGCTAGAAATCCCCAGCCGGGGGCGGGCTGTTCGGCCAAGTTTGGCTTGAATTTGGCGGCCCGACAGGGGACAATAAATCGGCGGAAAGAGTATCCCTGCTTGACCTTCCCACCATCGACCTCCCGCCGTGCGTCGGTTAGAAGAACCTTCTGGGGCTTGATCTATGGCCACTTCCACGACGGAAGAAGAAGATCGGACATCCAAGTTCGCCGCTGCGCTGGAGGGCATCGAAACGGCGCCCGCCGAGGCCCGGCCGGTGCGCCGCCGTCGCCGCCTGCCGCGCTGGCTGCTGTTGATCCTGGTGGTGGCGGCTTTGGCCGGGGTCGGCGTGGCCGCCACGATGAACCGAAACCTCCTCCTCCCGGCCGCCACGCCCGGTCAAATCCTCACCGAAAAAATCCGCCGGGCGGACCTGATCGTCTCCATTACCGAGGACGGCACGGTCCAAAGCTCGCACAACATCGACATCAAGTGCGAGGTGCAGGGCGGCAGCACCATCCTGTGGATCCTGGCCGACGGCACCAGTGTCAAAAAGGGCGACGAGCTGGTGCGGCTCGACTCCTCGGCCATCGAGGATCAGATCAACGCCCAGAAGATCCTCTACGAAAAAGCCCGCGCCGCGATGATCGACGCCGAGAAGCTCTACGAGGCGGCCGAGATCGCCGTGCAAGAATACAAAGAAGGTTTGTACCTGCAGAACCTGCAACAGCTCGAGGCCAACGTCACCGTGGCCAAGGAAAACCTGGAGAGCTCGCGCAACTCCCTGCAGCACACCATCAAAATGCATCGCAAGGGCTACGTGACCGACCTGCAACGCGATGCACAAGCCTTCGCCGTGCAGCGTTCGGAGCTGGACCTGGCCGTGGCGGAAACCGCCAAAGACGTGCTCGAGAAGTTTACCCGCGCCAAGACGCTCGTCGGCTTGGAAAGCACGCGCGACTCGTCGAAAGCCAAAATGGCTTCCGAGAAGGCGGCCTTCGAATTGGAAGAGGCCCGGCTCGAGCGCCTGCAATCGCAATTGGAAAAATGCACGATCACTGCCCCCGATAACGGCATGGTGGTCTATGCCAACGATACCGAGCGTTCGCGCCGCGGCGATCAGCAGGCCATGATCGAAGAGGGTGCGCTGGTGCGCGAGCGACAGACGATCATCGTGCTGCCCGACCTCTCGCAAATGGAGGTCAAGTGTACGATCCACGAGTCGAAGGTCGACAGCTTGCAGCGCGGCATGCGGGCTCGCATTCGCATCCAGGATCGCGACTACCAGGGCACGGTCACCAACGTGGCCACGCAGGCCGAGCCCTCGAACTGGTTCGCCGGCAACGTCAAGGAGTACGCCGCCGTCGTCAGTATCGATAGCGATCCGGTCGGGCTGCGGCCGGGCATGACCAGTGCCGTCGAAGTGTTGATCGCGCACATGAAAAACATCGTCAGCGTGCCGGTGCAAGCCGTCGTGGAAAAACGCGGCAAGTTCTACTGCTGGGTGCGCACGCCCGCGGGCATTGAAACGCGCCCGGTGGTGCTGGGCATGTCGAACAATACCCGTATCGAAGTCAAAGACGGCCTGGCCGAAGGCGATGACGTGTTGCTCAACCCGCGCGCCGCCGTGGCCGAGGCCCGCGCCGAAGACAAAACGGACGAAACGGTCGACGTCAACGCGCGGTTTGGCGGTGACCAGCCCAAGGCCTTGCCGGGCGGAGCCAGCAAGGGCAAGGACGATCGCGCGAAGAAGGGCGGCGCCGGTTTCAGCATGTCCACCTTCGACAAGGACGGTGACGGCAAGATCAGCCAGGAAGAAGCTCCCGACCAGATGAAGCAGGGCTTTGCCGAGATCGACACGAATTCAGACGGACAAATCGACGCCAAGGAATTTGCCGAGCTCCGCCGCAAAGTACAGCAAATGCGTCAGGGCGGTGGCGGCCCTGGCGGCGGTGGTCCCGGCGGTCCCGGTGGCGGCGCCGCGGCCCGGCCCTAACCGTTTGACCTCAGCCCCTCCGGGTCGTCGCCGGTGCGTGCGCCGTGTGGCGCCGCCCTTTCCCCGTTCGCTCGCTAAAGGCGCACAGCTTGGTCAGGTTCTGGCAAACGCTCCGCTTGGGTTTGAAAAGCCTGCTGCTGCACAAGCTGCGCTCCGGCCTGGCCATTCTCGGCATCTTCATCGGCGTCACCGCCGTGATCTGGCTGGTCGCCATGGGTGAAGGCGTCAGCTATCAAGCGCAGCAACAAATCAAAGATCTCGGCGCCAACAACATCATCGTGCGCAGCGCCAAACCCTCCAGCGACGTGACCCGTGGCGGCGGCTTTGTGATTGCTTACGGGCTGTTGCGCGAGGACTACGACCGCATCGTGGCCAACG
Organism: Pirellulales bacterium; assembly: GCA_050250435.1. Taxonomy (GTDB): domain Bacteria; phylum Planctomycetota; class Planctomycetia; order Pirellulales; family PALSA-1355; genus JBFWOR01. The sequence continues at coordinate 24,450 of JBFWOR010000014.1, forward strand.
TGCCCACGCTGCAACAGGCTGTGCCTATGCGCGAGATCCATAAGGAAGTGCGCTATCTGGACAATTTGACCGACGCCACGATTGTGGGCTGCACGGCCAAGTATCTGGACATGAACAACCTGCGGATGTCGCGCGGACGCTTTCTCACCGACAAGGATCTGGAAGGCGCCGACAACGTGGCCGTGCTCGGAGCGGAAGCGGCCCGCACGCTGTTTCCCTTCCAGGACCCGATCGGCGAGTCTATCCAGATCGAGGACGAGTTCTACGTGGTCGTCGGCCAGACGGAATCCAAAACCCCGTCGGCCGGCATCGGCGGCAGCCTGTCCGCGAAGGACTACAACTCCGACGTTTACATCCCGCTGACGACCCTCCGCTGGCGCATCGGCGACCTGGTGATTACGGCCCGCTCCGGCAGCCGCGAGGGCGAGCAAGTCGAACTCAGCCAGGTGACGGTCACCGTCGACAATATCGACCAGGTGGACCAGACGGCCGACATCATCGAGTCGTTGTTGCAAAAATATCATCCCAACAACGACTACGCGATCGTGGTGCCCAAGGAACTGCTGCGGCAGGCGGCCATTTTGCAGATGATGTTCAACGTGCTCTTGGTGTTGATCGCGGGCATCGCGCTGTTGGTCGGCGGCATCGGTATCATGAACATCATGCTGGCCACGGTCACGGAGCGCACCCGGGAAATCGGCATTCGCCGCGCGCTGGGCGCCAAGCAGCGCGATATCGTGTCCCAATTCTTGAGCGAAACCGTGGTGCTCTCGGCCACCGGCGGGCTGTTGGGCGTGTTCTTCGGGTTCCTGGTGAATCCTGTCGTCACCGGCGCGCGTTATGGGTTCGGCCGCTTGTTTCCCGACGTGCTGGCCGCCCTGCCCGACAACATCCGCCAGCTCGAGCCGCGCATCGCAGCCTGGAGCGTCATCGCCGCGTTTCTCATTTCTGTTTTCGTGGGCGTGCTGTTCGGGCTGTATCCCGCGCAGCGCGCCGCCAGGATGGACCCCATCGAAGCCTTGCGCCATGAATAGCCTCGCCGGAGCTCGTACCCGCGTGAAACTCGCCGCGCAAGTCGTCGACGTCCGCAAAGACTACGTTCTCAAGGGCGGCATCGTCGTCCGCGCGCTGCGCGGCGTGTCGATCGACTTTCCCGAAGGCGACTTCGTGGCCATCATGGGCCATTCCGGCTCCGGCAAAAGCACCCTGCTCAACGTGCTGGGCTGCCTCGATCGCGCCAGCGACGGCAGTTACATCCTGGGCGGGCAGGATGTCTCGAAACTGGGCGACGACGAGCTCTCCGAGATCCGCTGCCGGTACCTGGGCTTCATCTTCCAGTCGTACAACCTGATTCCGCAGCTGACGGTCGTCGAAAACATCGAACTGCCGCTCTACTACCAGGGCGACATGTCCCGCGCGGCCAAAGACCGCTGCGTCGAGCTGGCCAAGATGGTCGGCTTGGGCGATCGGCTTGACCATCGCCCGTTTCAACTTTCCGGCGGTCAGCAACAGCGCGTGGCCATTGCCCGGGCCCTGGTGAACAACCCGCACGTGATCCTGGCGGACGAGCCCACCGGCAACCTGGATTCCGCCACCGGCGAAGAAATCATGCAGATGCTCGAGGCCCTCAACGCCGCGGGCAAAACGATCATCATGGTCACGCACGAGCCCGATATCGCCGCCCGCGCCCACCGCACGCTGCGGATGCGCGACGGCTTGCTCGAGCGGCACACGCCGTCGGGCGCGCTGAGCTAGTTGCGGACGGGCTTCCCTTTCGGGGACAGGCTCGTTGTTTCGCAGCAATACGTGCCCGTCGACCTTCTGACCCCGGGCTACTCGCGCTCGCTCCAAATGCGCACTTCGCCCGATTCGTCGACCTCGACGACCAGCACGTTCGGATGGCAGCATACCGGGCAGTCTTCCACGTAGCGCTGTTGCGCGCCGGCCGAAGGATCGATCGGCACCACGATCTCCTCGCCGCACGAATCGCAGATGTAGCTGGCTTCGTCTTGCATGCGCTCGCAGGGGACTGGCTCGTTTTGGCCCTGGCAACACGTGCCTGTCCCCCTCCGAAGTGTGAAAGTGCCGCTACCCCAGCGCCTTTTGCACTGCGGCGCGGGTCTTTTCCAGCCCGCTGCGGGCCACGTACAGCGCGTCCTGATTCCAATACTCGCGATTGAACACTTCGAGCGAGAGCATGCCGTGAAAGCCCACCTCGCGCAGCGCACGAAAGAGCACGGCCAGCGGCGCCACCCCGTCGCCCGGAAACACGCGCTGCGCATCGGAGATTTGCGCGCGGGGCGGTTCCGCCGGATAGTCGTTGATGTGGAACACGCCCAGTCCCACGCCCGACAAGAGCCGCAGGCTCTCGTAGTCGGAGCCCCCTTTGTACAGGTGATAACTGTCGGCCAGGATGCAAGCCTTGGGATGTGCCGCCCCTACCGCGACATACGCCACCTGACTCAGCGTGTTGAGTATTTTGGCAAAGCCCCACAGCTCCAGCTGCGGCACGACCCCTTGCTGATCGCCCAGCTCCAACAGCGCACGATAGCGCTGGGCAATCACGTTCAAATCCGACGTGTCTTGCTCGCTGTAACCCGCCGGCGGCGCGGCCAGCCGCGTGCCGCCCAGCTCTGCCGTCAGGCCCATGGCACGCCTGGCTTCTTCCAGGCCCTTGGCGCGGCGCGCCTCGTCGTCCACGATCCACTCCGGAAAGCCGATCACGCTCGCGACCGTGAGCCCGTGATCGGCAATGCGCTTGCGCAAATCGCCGAGCGATCCGCCAGCCTGCACGTACGCGTCAATCTCGGTCACCCAGGGCTCGATCCCGCGATAGCCGGCTCGGGCCGCGATATCGATTTCGACATCCAGCGGCAGCTTCTGCCCGCGGATGGTGCTGGTGTTCAGGCAGTAGCCGAACGGCTCGGCGTCGGGCGGCTCCGCGGCGCCGGCCACGTCGGCCTGCGCAAAGAGCGCGGCCGCGCCGGCGGCAGTCATGGAGTGACCTAGCATTTCACGTCGCGTGGGTGGTTTTGGCATGGGGCTCTCTGAACCAGGGCCGGGGATGGACTTCGCGCTCGAAGCCGAACTGAGCGGACAGATCCGCTCCGCCCAGAGAGCACTATCAACCAGGGAGCACTATAACTCGTCGTCCGGCTCAATGGGCGAGTCGAACTCGATGCCGAATTCAACCTGGCCGCGATACTCGGTGGGCATGCCGGGGTGGGCCGGCGGATCTTCGCTCTGCCAGGCCAGCACAAAATGCATGGTCTCGTGCCGCACGTCGTCCGTTTCGCAGGCGGTCACGTGCTTGTCGACCAGCTTCCAGCCCAGGCTCAGATAGGCGTTCACGTCGTCCGGGCATGAAAGGTCGATCACCTCGCGGGTGTCTTCCAGCCGCCGCACGGAAGCCAGCACATATTTCACCATTCGCGGTTCGCTATCGGTGGCCTCGACCACATATTGATTGATGAGGCTCCAGCCGAACCGTAGATATTGGTTCGCCGTTTCGTGACTGCTCGTTTCCATCACGCGGCGTGCGCCTTCGATGTTCATATTCCCATCCTAACCAAGTCCCACGGCCCGCAAAAGTCGCCCGTCAGGTCGGTGCAGCATGCCACGCAGGCGCCGTGTGCCGCGTGCCCGCATCCCTACCCGATTGTCACCGGATGCCGCACGCGGATAATACAAATCTCCCCGCTGCGGGCCGTCGATTCACTCCGGGCACACGTGCTGCAACTGGCGCCACCATGACCGCGATTTCCGTGCCCAGCTACGACTTTCTGGCTCCTGGTCGAATAGTATTCGGCTGGGGCAGGCTGGCAGAGTTGGGGTCGCTGGCCGCCGGCCTGGGCCAGCGCGCATTCGTGGTCCTCGGCTCGCGTACGCTGGTTGCCGGAGGATTGGGCGACCGCATTGCCGCCCTCCTGGCCCGCCACGGCGTCGCGTCGCACGTGATTGCCACGATCTCGCGTGAACCCGAAGTGGCCGACGTGGACGATGCCGTGCGGCGGATCCGCGAACACGATCCGGCCGCGGGCGATTTGATGATGGCCGTGGGGGGCGGCTCCGCCATCGACCTGGCCAAGGCCACTGCGGCGCTGGCCACCAATCGCGATGGTGCCAGCGTCGTCGACTATCTCGAAGGGGTAGGCCGCGGCTGCACGATCGACGTGCCGCCGTTGCCGCTGGTGGCCGTGCCCACCACGGCCGGCACTGGCGCGGAAGCCACCAAGAACGCCGTCATTTCCTCGTACGATCCGCCGTACAAAAAGAGTCTCCGCTCGGATCTCATGCTGCCGCGTGTGGCCCTGGTGGATCCCCAGCTCACACTCAGCGCACCCGCATCGGTCACTGCCCATAGTGGCCTGGATGCGATCACGCAACTGATCGAAAGCTACATTTCGCGCCGCGCGCGTCCTTTGACGCAGGCCCTGGCCGTCGAGGGCCTGCGCTTGGCCCTGCCCGCGATCGAACAAGCCGTGGCCGATGGCGCGTCGCGCCCCGCGCGCGAGTCGATGGCGCAGGCCGCGTTGTTGTCCGGCCTGGCGTTGGCCAATTCCGGCCTGGGCATGGCCCACGGGGTAGCCGCGGCCCTGGGCGTTCACCTGCGCGCCGCCCACGGGCTGGCGTGTGCCGTCATGCTGCCAATCGCGCTCACCGTGAACCGGCCCGTCTGCGAGCCGCAACTGGCGCAACTGGCACGCGCCGCCGGCGTCGCCCCCGCCGCGGCAACCGACAGCACGGCGGCTGACGCACTCGTGGGGCGCATCGAGCAAATCTGCCACCAGGTTGGCGTGCCGCGGCGCTTGTCGGCGCTCGGTGTAACGGCGGCCCAGATACCGGCTCTGGTCCGCGATGCGCGCGGCAACAGCATGAGCGGCAATCCGCGCGAACTAACCGACGATGAGCTGGCGCAAATCATCGAGGCCGCACTGTGATCTTAGCCGCCGGACTCACTCCCGCCTGGCAGCAGATCATGCGCTTCGACGCGCTGCGCCCCGGCGAGGTCAATCGCGCGCAACAAGTACACTGGTGCGCCTCGGGCAAAGTGCTCAATGTGGCCCTCGCGCTGGCGCACCTCGAGGCCGAGTGCACCCTGCTGTCGCCCCTGGGCGGCCTGTCCGGTCAAGCGATCGATCGCGAGTTCGCGGAGCGGTCGATCACGCGCCGCTGGATTGCCGTCGAGCGACCGACCAGAGTCTGCACGACGATCTTGGATCAGCATGCACGCCAGACGACCGAGCTGGTCGAGAATGCCGGCGCGCTGTCCGCCGCCGAGCTGCGACAATTTGCCGACGCGTTTGCCGAGTTGTCGGCCACGGCGCAGCTGGCTGTGTTCTCCGGATCGCTGCCCGAGGGCACGCCGTCCGAGTATCTGGCCGGGTTGGTTGCTTCGGCCCGTTGCCCGCTCGTGCTCGATGTGCGTGGTCCGGAGCTGTTGGCCGTGCTGGCCAGCCGGCCGCTGGTGGTGAAACCCAATCGCGAGGAACTGTCGCGCACCGTGGGCGTTGACCTGAGCGACGATGCCGCATTGCTGCGCGCCATGCGCGATCTGAACGTGCGCGGCGCCCAGTGGGTCGTGATCAGTTCCGGGGCCCAGGCCACTTGGGCCAGCTCGCTGCAGGGCTGCTATCGCTTTCGCCCCAGCCCCGTGCCGGTGGTGAATCCCATCGGTTCGGGCGACTGTCTGTGTGCGGGCCTGGCCGTCGGTCTGGCTCAGGGGCTGCCGCCCCGCGAGGCAATTCGTCTCGGAATGGCTGCCGCCGCGGAAAATGTCACGCACTGGCTGCCGGCACGCGTCGCACTGCCGGCCGTTCGCCGGCGAATCGACGCCGTCGCCGTCGACGAGGTGGGAGTATAATTGCTTGCACCCCTGCCGTTTTGCATCCCCCACTCTGCTGAGCCCGCCGAGCGATCTCCCGCATGAAACAAGAACCGGTCGATACGGCGAGCAGCGAGACGACCTGGTCGTCGCAGTCCGGCGCCGGCCAGCCGCCGAGCGTCGCCGTAGATCGGCCTTCGCTGCCGGCAACCAGCAACAGCGACGCACTGGCCAGCGGCATTCTCGACTCGGTCGTGGTCGGTGTGGTTCGCTTCGACCGCAACGGCGTCGCCACCTACTCCAACGCGTTCGCCCAGCAACTGCTAGACTTTACAGGGCTTGGTCAGCGGCTCATCGGACTCGCCAGTTTCCAGCCTTATACCATCAATCCGGACGGAACGGAGTTCCTTGCCGAAGACTATCCGGCGCACCGTTGCCTGGCGACCGGCCAACCGCAGGGACCCACGACGATCGGCCTGCGCCGCGGTGACGCCAAGACCGTGTGGATCACGGTTTCGGCGGTGCCCGTCTTCGAAGCCGGCAGCGCTGAGCTCACCGGCACCATCGCCACGTTTGTCGATATCTCGCGCTCGATCGAGGTCGAAGAGTCGCTGCGGCAAAGCGAGGAGCGCTATCGCAGCCTCGTCGAGCAAGCCCCCGACGCGATCGTGGTGCACCATCACGGCACGATCGTCTTCGTCAACGGCGCCGCTGTATCGCTCTGGCATGGGACCACGCGCGAACAATTCATCGGCCGTTCCATTCTCGAGTACGTGCATCCGCGCTATCACGACGACGTCAAACGCCGTGTCAGGCAGATCGAGGCCGGCGGCCAGGTGACGCCCATGGATCAGGTTCACTTGACGGTCGATGGGCGACGGCGGCGCGTCGAAGTCACCGGCCTGCGCTGCACCTATGACGGGCAGCCCTGCGTGCAGGCCATTCTGCGCGACGTTACTGCCCGCCGTCGCGCCGAGCGCCAGGTGCGCCGCCACCGCGAACTGCTGCGCAAGTTCTTCAATCGTATTCCGCTGCTGGTCGTCATGGCCGATTCCGCGGGGCGCATCACCATGGTCAATCGCGAGTTCCAGCGCGTGTTGGGCTGGAGCCCCCAGATGAGCCTGTCGGAGCTGTTGCGCAAGTGCTTTGACACGCCTGAAGCTCGCCAGCGGGCGCTGCAGTATATGAGCGAAGCGCCCCCGGGCTGGATGGACTCGCGCGTCCGCGCGCAAGACGGCCGCACTTACGTGATCTCCTCCGCCGTCATTGCCCTGTCCGATGGCACGCGCATCGGCATCGGCCAGGATGTCTCCCAGCGCAAGGAGGCGGAAACACTGCTGCGCCGGCACAAGAACGAGTTGGAAGAGCGCGTGCGGGAACGCACCGAAGAGCTCGTGCGCAAGAACGACCAGCTGCGAGAGCAACGACAAACCCTGCGGCAAATGATCGCCACGCACGAGCGTTATCGCCAACTTCTGGCCTACGAGATTCACGATACGTTCGTGCAGGATGTGATTGGCGCGCTGATGTTTCTCGACTTGTTCTACGAAACACGGGTCGACGAGGGCGATACGCGGCTGGAGTCCGTCGAGACGGCGCTCAAGCTGCTGCGCGAAGCCGTGTCCGGCGCGCGGCGCACGATTAGCGGACTGCGGCCGCCCATCATCGACGAGCAGGGAGTCGTTGCCGCCATCGACTATCTGATCAGCGAACTCAACGCCCAGGGCATGAAAGTTCAGCTGCAACATTCGCTGGGCAGCCAGCGGCTGCCGCCGGTGGTGGAAGCCGCCCTGTTTCGCATCGTACAAGAGGCCTTGACCAATGTCGCCCGCCATAGCGGAACCCAATTTGCCCAGGTCGAACTGCGGCAGGATGGCGACCGCATCCACCTCTCCATTCGCGATCGCGGTTACGGATTCGATCCGCAGTCGGTCGGTCAGGGGCATTTTGGACTGAGGGCCATCACCGAGCGCGCCCGCCTGCTGGGTGGCACCGCCACCATCCATTCCGTCCTGGGCGAAGGAACCGAAATCCAAGTCGACGTTCCCGCGACGCCCGTTGATGGCCTGGCCGACGAATCGGTGCTCGGCCCCGCGGTCTAGTCCATCTCGCCGTCTTCCCGCCGAAAAACACCGTAGTTCACGCCATGAATTTGCACGCGGCCCGCTGCCCAGGTATCGTGAAGGGTGTTAAAATAAGTGGACTGCGGCGTACTTGCCGGTCTGGTGTATTCGGGGTCTCGGGCAATGTCGACAATTCGAGTTTCGATGGCTACGGTACTGGCGGCGGGCCTCCTGTCGGGGGTTAGTGCCTCGGCCCACGCGCAGTTCGTGCCCAAGACGCCCACCAACGCCGGCACGGCTGTCGCCAACGCCGCAGCCAATCAGGCGGGCGTCGCCGCGGCGAACAACGGCGCCGTGAAGCCGGTCATCCCCGGCACGATCGTGCCCGGTGGACAAACCATGACCTCCGAGCAAATGCAGGCGATCATGATGTATCGCGCCTTGCAAATGCGCGGCCGCGGCCGCGTTCGCACCGGCATGCCGCAGTTCATTCCCTTGGGCGGAATGGGATACGACGAGCAGCAGTTCCAGCAGCAACAGCAAATGATGAATGGCGCTGGCGGCGGTGCGGGCGGAGGCGGCGGTAGCGCCGATCCCGCCGACGCCAAGAAGCAAGAAATCAAGCAACGGCGTATCGAAGCTCGCAAGGCGGCCGAAGAAAAGAAGCGCGCTGCGCGCGAGGCTGCCAAAGCCAAGGCCAGGCAAAAGGCCGCTGCCAGGCCGGCAAAGAACAATGCCGCCGACGCCCAGGGCGCGAATTAGCCATTCGAATTCGCGCGAGTTCCGCTATCCCGCCACGTTCCCTTGCGTCCACGCTCCGTCGATCAGGCGCCACATCGTGCCCGTGGGATTCTGATCGCGTAGCGCCGCCGGCAGGCGACTGGCCCGCACGTTGTCGTAGCACTCGAGCGCGGTGAAGCGCGACAGGGCCGCCGGAATACCCACCGCCGTGAAGCCAGGATGGCCCGTCGCCGGATACGGTCCGCCGTGATTCATCGCCGGGCTGACTGCCACGCCGGTTGGCATTTTGTCGTTCAGCAGCCGTCCGACTTTGCGCCGCAATGCCGGCGACAGTCGCTCCACGAGCGCGTCGTCCGCGCCGCCGACGTCGGAATAAATCGTGCCGGTCAGATTCCCTTCCAAGGCCTGCACAACGCGCTCCGCCTCGTCCGCGCCGTCGGCCAGCACCACGAGCGAGGCATTGCCAAACGCTTCGGTTTGAAACGCTTCGGCATTGGCCAGGAACTTGTCGCCGCGTACCGTCAGCAGCGTATTGGCAAAGCTGTAGCCATCGCCGCCGCCGGGCGTTCCTCCGCACACGACACGCGCTCCCGCGTCGACCAGGCGCCGTACGTTGGCGGCCAGCGACGTGGCTACACCACGCGACAACAGCGTCCCCGGCCGCGCCGCGCGAAATCGCTCGGCCACGTCGGCCAGAAACACTTCGCTCGCCGCGCCGGCCAGCAGCATGACGAATCCCGGGTTCGTGCAGAACTGCCCGCTCCCCATCAGGCAACTGCCGGCAAACTCCGCGGCAATTTCGGCGCCGCGCGCCCCAATGGCCGCCGGCAGAATCAACACCGGATTGATACTCGACAGTTCGAGGTAGATCGGCTTGCCGGCGCGATCGGCGGCGTCCTTGAGCGCCAGGCCGGCGCTGCGGCTGCCCGTGTAGCCGGTGGCGGCGGTGCGCGGATCGGCGACGGCCCGCTCGCCGTCGGCGTGGCTCGTGCGGTAAATAAGTTGCACGCTGCCTGCCGGCAACTCTGCCGCCGTTGCCGCCTCGTGAGCAATTTCGCCCAGTAGTCGCGTCGTGCCGGGATGCGAGCTGTTGGCTTTGCCAATCACCGGATTGCCGGTCGCGATTGCCGCGGCAAAGTCTCCGCCCGAAATGCTGTTGAACGCAAAGGGAAAGTTGTTCGGCCCAAACACCCACACGGGTCCCAGCGGCGCGTGGCACGAACGGATGTTCAGCTTCGTGTCGATCGTGGGCAAAAGCCAGCTTCCTTCGCGCGCCGCCCGCGCTGCGGCGCGCAACTGAGCCGTGGTGCGCGGCAACTCGACCTCGGCCAGCCGCGGCTTGACCGGCAGCGCCGTCTCGGCGTGCGCCCTGGCCACCAGCCGCTCGGCGGCCGTTTCGATGCCGTTGGCATACCGCTCCAGGAACGTGGCGATGCGCTCGGGCCCGGTCGTACCCAATTCCGTGGCAGCCGCGCTGGCGGCCGACAGCGCCGCGTCCACGTCGGCCCAAGCGCTGATGGGATATGCGTCATCGAGCGGCTGCTCGGTCGCTGGGTTCTCGGCGCGAAACGTCCCGGTCGAGTGCGCCGCGCGCCATTGGCCGGCAATCAAAACAGGCTGTAACGTCATGTCAATCTCACCATGCGAAGGGCGGTGCCGGTTTGGCCGCGGGCCAGAGTGGAAAGCCGAATATTACCCCTCGCCGCTCCCCCTGCAAGCCGGCAGTCCCATGCGCTGCGATTTCGAGCCCGCCGCAGGCGCTATCCCGCAGTCTGTCGATTTTTTCTTTAGGCTGGTAAGCTGAACCGTGGCCGGTCACGGTCGCCTTGAGATCGACCGCGGATGGAAGCCGTGCGGCGCCGTGCGAATTCGCCGGGCGCGGCACTCGTCCCACCACTCCGGCTGCGCCAGGGGAAACGCCATGCAGATCGCCATCGGTTCCGACCACGCCGGCTTCGCCTACAAGGGCGAAATCATCAAGCTGCTCACCCGCCTCGGGCATGCAGTTCACGATTTTGGCACACATTCGCCTCAGCCGGTCGACTATCCGCGCTTCATCCGGCCGGTGGCCGATGCGGTGGCGGCCGGCTCTTTCGAGCGCGGCATTGTCTTGGGAGGTTCCGGCAATGGCGAGGCTATTTGTGCCAATCGCGTCAAAGGGGTGCGCTGTGCGCTGTGTTGGAACGTGGATTCGGCGCGGCTCGGCCGCGCCCACAACGATGCGAACGTCCTCTCGCTCGGCGAGCGCATGATCCCGCTCGAATTGGCCCTGCAGATTGTCAACGTCTGGCTCGACACGCCGTTCGAAGGCGGCCGGCACGTCGCGCGGCTGAAAATGCTCGATGCGTGACGCGCGATCTCGGGCAGTCAGGCCGCAACCTCGGGCCTGGTGTCCTCAACGAGCGGCCTCGGTACCGAACACATGCCAGCCACCCTCTCCAACCTGATGCACGGCACCGTCGATTGGCTGCGCGACCATCCGGCCATCGGCACGTTGGTTTTCGTCGCCCCGATTGTCATTTTCATCGTCAGCGTGTGGGTGGCGTATCGTTTTATGCTGGCGATCCCGGCTGACTACTTCGCGCAGAAGCACAAGCGGCTCGACCCCTGGCGCGATTCGCATCCCGCGCTGCGCTACACGGTGCTGGTGGTCAAGAACGTGGTGGGGGCCGTGTTGATCGTGCTCGGCCTGATCATGCTGGTCACACCCGGCCAGGGATTGCTGTCGCTGTTGATCGGCCTCTCGCTCGTCGACATTCCTGGCAAGCAGGCCCTGCAGCGGCGCATCATCCAGCGCAAAGAAGTGCTGCGCGTGGTGAATCATCTGCGGCGCCGCGCCGGCAAACCGCCGCTCGAGTTCTAGCGATGTGTCAATCTTTGCCGTTAACCATCGTATTTTCCGGTGCCACTGGCATCTTGTTAGTGTCCGTGGCACTAGTGGCTTGCCAACGTGTCGGGTGGCACTGGCGTCTCGCCAGTGCAGCGGGTGCCACTGGCATCTTGCCAGTGTGATTCCACCAAGCGGCCGGTGCCACTGGCGTCTCGCCAGTGTGATTCCACCAAGGCATTCACGCCACCCACGCGACGTGCAAGAACCGCCAGGCCAGCGCAGCCTGCAACGCAAACAACGGCACCGCCAACCACCAGGTCCGGGCAAGTGCTCGTCCAATGCGCGTCGCCACCGACGGCATCGCCCCGCTCGCCTGAGCCATTGCCAACAGCAACAGCGCGTGCGCACCCAGACTGTAGCGCAGCATGCTCTTCATCACAATCGGCGAGACGCCCGAGGCGTGCACGTAAAACAGCACGGCCGCGCAGGTGTAGTAGACCAGCCGCCCGCGCCATTGCGTGTCGCCGCGCCGCGCGGCCCGAACTTCGCACACCGCCAGCGCCGCGCAGGCCGCCACGGTCAACAGCGTGCACAGCCGGCTCACGTCGTCAGGCCACAGAGCGTTGGGATACACGAGCGACGCGAAAAACACGTAGCTCGTCGGCTCCAGCCACCACAGATAGTTGGGCGACACCTGCCAGCCGATCCGCTGCGCCTGCAGGTACAAGTCCCAGGCACCGAATCGCCACTGACAGTAGGCAAAGAATGCCAGTCCGCCCAGGCTGGCCGCCGCGGCCACCAGCACCAGGCGAAACTGCTGCCGTCCGCGACCCTGCCCGGAGCTGAATGACGTATCGTCCGCCGGCGCCCCATTGCCAACCAGCGCCGCCAGCAGCGGACAAAATGCCAACGGCAGGCCCGCGATCCGCGTGCCGGTCATTATCATGCCCTGCGCGACCGCCCACGCCGTTGAGCCGCGCCGTTCGGCAGCGATCCAGTACAAGTACCCGCACACGCCCAACAAAAACAGCGATTCCGAGTAGCTGACCACCAGAAAATACGCACCAGGATGCGCCGCCAACAGCAGCGTGCCCGCCGCGGCCGTCGCGCGCGGGGCGCGGCAGCGCATCAACAGCAACAGCCAATACGTCCAGAATCCCCAGGCCGCCATTTGCGCCGTCAGCACCAGCGCCACCGGCACCGAAACGTGACACGCGCGACTCACCGCGCCGGCCAACAGGGGATACCCGGGAAAGAACGCCACGTTCGCCCGGTCGATGTCGTTGGGCACGGGCGGAACGGTGCTGTGATATCCGTGTTCGGCAATATTGGCGTACTGCCAGCCGTCCCACTGGCAGAGCGAGACATAACGCTCGGCCAGAGTCGCGCCGGGCGCTAGCGCCAGCACCATCGCCACCTGCGCCGCGACAATCGCCAGGCCAGCCGCAATCGCCTGAGCGACCGACAGCCGCAGCCGCGCGTGCGGCGCAGCGTCCTGCTTCGACCAGCTGCTCGCGGCCGGCAGGGTGGCATCCCAGGATGTCGCGCTGCCGAGAGATCGCATGGGAACCATCCGCTTGATACCGATTCGTGGCGCAGCGCCGCGTCAGGCTTCGACCGCCACCAGCCCGGTGGCATCAATCAGCGCCGACTCCTGGTAAGACTCGTAGTCCGTATTGACGCTCCACAGGTCGTGGTGCTTCGCATCGGCAATGTTCTCAGCCGCCAACAGCCCCATCAAAATGCTGTGGTCCTGGTTGTTGTACTTGAAGGCGCCGTAACGGCCGATCGGTGTCAGGCCTGAGAGCTGATCGAGATACGACACCACCTTGCCCAGCGGTTCCTTGTATCCTCGGGCGTATACCGGGTAGCAGCGCCGCAGCCGCAACACCTGGCCGTCGAGCACTCTGGCCTGGCCGATCAAGCCGGTCGAGCGAATCTCGGCCTGGGCTCGCTCCACGAGCTGATGGTCCGTTTCCTGCCACAGCGCGTCGTGGTCGTAGCACCAGAATTCGAGCGACAGGATGGTGTTGGGCGACGAGCCGTAGAGTTGCGGCACCCAATTGCGAAAATTCGTCACGCGGCCGGTGAGCAGTTGCGGCGAGTGCACGTACAGCCACTGGTCGGGAAACAAGTCCTGCGCCGCCACGTGCAGGTAGACCAGCAGCGTGTTGCGAAAGGTCAGCGCGCCGGCCGCGCGCCGCACGTCGGGCGGAACGTCCGCCAGGCCCTGCACCAGCTTCGTCAGCGGCATGGTGGAAATCACATGGTCGAACGGCAGCACGCAGCCCGGCTCGGTCTCCAGCCCGCACACGCGCCCGCCTTCGGTCACTACCCGTTGCACCGGCCGCCGCAAGTGCACCTGGCCCAACGCCCGCACATAGTCCGTCATTCGCTCGTAGATCATGCCGGTGCCACCCGTGGGATAGGCGAACCGGTCGACCAGCGTGCGATGCTTGCCCGCGCCCAGTCCCAGCGCCCCTTTGAGCGCCGCGCCCAGCGACAACTTGCGAATGCGCTGCGCGGCGAAGTCGGCGTCGAGCTGATCGCACGGGATGCCCCACAGCTTTTCGCTGTAGGTTTTGAAAAAGATCTCGAACAACCGGCGGCCAAAGCGGCGCACCACCCAGTCTTCGAAACTGGCATTCGGGTCGGCGCCGCCGGCGCGCACTTGTTCGGCGGCGTAGCTCAGCAGGCAGCCCGCCGCCGTCACCGGACCCAGATTCCACAAGGCATTGCCGGCCGACAGCGGATAATCAAAAAACCGCCCGCGATAGTAGATCCGCGTCAACCGGTCGACCATCTGATAGTCGCGTTCGGCAATCTCCAGCCACAGGCGGTTCACCCGCGCGTCGGTGCTGAAGAAGCGGTGCGGCCCGAGGTCGACGGTCTGCCCCCACAGTTGCATGCTCCGCGCCAGGCCGCCGACGGCGCCGGAGGCCTCGAACACCTCCACCTCCACGCCGGCCTTGGCCAGCACGTAGGCGGCAGTGAGTCCGGCAGGGCCGGCGCCAATCACGGCGACTTTGGTCATCTGATTAGCCCGAATGTGACGGTTGCGCGCGGGAGGCTTCACGGGGCGACCGCGCGCCAAGCGGTTGGCTGCGTCAAACGCGGGGAAAAGCGCGCGGCCCCAGGAATACCTAGGTTTCAAACCGCAGGGAGGCAAATCGGGCAAGAGCCCGCCTGGTGCGGCGGCCGGTCGACATGCCTCATTTCCGCGATCTGAGACGCAAACTTGACGCCCGGCGTCCCCGTTCGAAAATGACCCGTTGTCGTCGTGTTGTCTGCAAACTCGCAATTCGCTCCCTTGCGTCAGGAAGGAGTCTGAGCCATGAGCAGCGACGTACAAGTCAGCGGTGAATTGGATGCCACCCTCGACCGCATCATGGCCCTGTTGTCGGCCGATACCGACAAGCTGCCCGAAGAAGGTATCCTCGAGGCGCGGCGCCACCGCGAGGCTATCATCTCGCGGCTGATCGAATCGATCCAAGCTGCCACGGCGGTGGCCGCGGCCGGCGATCGGCCCGAGCACTGGTCACACTTATATGCCCTGTTTTTGCTGGCGGAGTTCCAGGCCAAAGAGGCCCTGCCGGCCATCCTGGCCGCGATTTCGTTGCCGGGCGAGGGACCGTTCGACCTGTTCGGCGACACGATCACCGAAGACCTGAGCAGCATCCTGGCCGGACTCGTGGACGAGCCCTTCGATCTGCTTGAGGAACTCATTCGCAATCGAGCGCTCAATGAGTACGTGCGCTGGGAGAGTGCCGGCGCCTATTTGTGTCTGGTGCGCGACGGACGACTGACGCGTGACGAGGCGGTGGCCCGGTTGCGGCAGCATCTGCGCGAGGCAATTGCGAATCGCGACGCGGACGCAGCCACGTTCCTGGTGTGCAACCTGACGGACTTCGGCGCCACGGAGGCGATCGAAGAAGCCCGCGAGGCGTTCCGGCTCGAACTGGTCGACGAGCAAATGTTCGACCGGGAATACGCGGAAGAAGTCTTCGCGCGCGGAGAAGCCGAGTTTCAAAAACGACTGGCGGCCTGTCGTCCGACGGGCGTGCCCGATTGCCTCGAAGTAATCAAGTCCTGGGCCGCATTCAGTGAGCCCCTGTCAGTGGATGAACGGGACTCGCAGGGCGTCTACGATCGCAAAGGTTTCGCCGTCGGTGACATGATCGATGACGACCATGACATCGATGGCGTCGATGACTTCGGTGACGACGACCATGCTGCGCCGCCCGACACCATTCGCAACGAGCGGCGGCACATTGGCCGCAACGATCCGTGCCCTTGCGGCAGCGGCAAGAAGTTCAAGAAGTGTTGCGGCGGGCGATAAACGTGCGCAAACGGCAACGCGCGCTCCGCCCCTTACGCCAGCAGCTCGCGTCGTACGCGGCCTTCGCCGGCCACGGCAATCGGCCGGCCCTGGCGATCCCGAATCAGCGTCTCGGGATCGATCCCCAGCAGATAGTACATCGTCGCCAGAATGTCCTTGGGTGAGATCGGCGTGTCGAGCACCGAGCCGGCGATCCGGTCGGTGCGGCCCACCACTTTGCCGCGCGCCGCGCCGCCGCCGGCCAGAAGCGTGGAATAGGCCTGCGCCCAGTGCCCGCGCCCGCCGCCGGAAACATCTTCGAGCTTGGGCGTCCGCCCGTGCTCGGTGGTGCACACGATCAACGTGTCGTCCAGCATGCCCCGCGCTTCGAGATCGAGAATCAGCGTGGAGAGCGCACGGTCCAGGCCCGGGCACAGCTGCTCGCGCATCAGTTCGTAGTGATAGTAGTGCGTGTCCCAGGCGCTGTTCACCAGTTCGAACTCGTCCCACAGCACGGTCACGAACTGCGTGCCGGCCTCCAGCAGCCGCCGCGCCACGAGCGACGCCTGGCCGAACAGCGTCATGCCGTAGCGCTCGCGCACGTCCGCCGGCTCGCGCGTCACGTCGAGCGCGTTGCTGAGCGTGCTGGTCGTGAGGTAAGAAAACGCCTGCTGGCGAAAATCGTCGAACGAGCGCGTGGCCGTGTTGGCGTCGACCTGGCCTGCGTCGAGCCGGCGCCGCGCGTCGTCCAGCTGCGAGAGGAGTGAGCGCCGCTGATCCAGCCGGTCGAGCGTGATGCCCTCCGATAGCCGCGCGTCGGCCGCCAGGCCAAAACGACAATCGGCCTCCAGCGGCCCGTACGGATCCTTGCACTGGATCGTCTTGTTGTCGAACGTGTAGGTGCTGGTGCGCGTGCCCTGCCCTTGAAAGTCGCTCCACACCGGATCGTACGCGCGGCCCAGCCACGCTCCGTACGGCCCGGCGTTGTCGCCCGCGGCATACGGCCTCCGCGAGCTCAGGCGCCACGGCAGGCCCACGTTGCGGGCAATGGTTCCCTCCGGCTCGCCCCGCTCATCGGCCAGGTAATCCACCACCGAGCCAATGAACGGCCAGTGCCGCGGATCGCGCGGCTTCATCTGCAGCGGTACGTCAATTGTCGGGATCGAGGTGAGCGTGAAGGCCGAGGCGTGCAACGGATACGGATGCGTCATCGAACGCACGATGGTGGTGCGATCGATCACGCGCGAGGTCAGCGGCAAGAGCTCGCCAATCTGCACGCCCGGCACGCTCGTGGCGATCGCCCCCAGCTCGCCCCGCACCTGCGCGGGCGCCTCCGGCTTGGGGTCGAACGTTTCGATCTGGCTGGCCGCGCCGTACAGGTACAACAGGATGCAGCGCTTCGCCTGGCCGAACGGCGCGGGATACTTGACCGGCGCCGCGCCGGCGGCCGTGGCAATGGGCAACTTGCCGAGCGTGGCTTGCGCGCCCAGGCCCAGCATGCTCAGGCTGCCGGCGTGCAAGAAATCGCGCCGCGTGAGCCCGTCGCACAGGCGTTTGCGAGACCCGAGTATCCGCAACATGGCGTGTCCCTGGTCGGCTGGGTAATACGTCCGCTGGCGCCTGCTGCGCCGCCGGTCGCACGCCCAGCATTGTAACAAGCCGGCCGGCCCATGCGTAGCGCGGTCCGGGAGAGCGATTCGCCGCTGCGAGCATCGGTTGCGGCTGCGGTGCCGGGGCCTCACCAGAACGTCCACGCTCAGGTCTGTGAGTTTCGCGCAAAGTGCCGCCGCCGTTGGTTGACTTCGCCTGGGGAGGCTTCTCTAATCGCCTTTCGCCGCGCGCCAGCGCGACCGCGTGAATTCGTTTCCCGAGGAGTGATCTGTCCGATGAAGCTATTACCTGGTTGTCTTGCCTGGGCATTGTTGTTGGGCTCATTGCCGGTCAACGCGGGCGAACTGGTCATCGCCGGCTACAACATCGAAAACCTCTTCGACACGAAGGACGATCCCGCGAAGGAAGATTTCCTGCCCGCGGACTGGACCGAGGAAATGCTCTCGGCCAAGCTCAAAAACCTGGCCACGGTGATCCGCGGCATGAAGGGCGGCCAAGGCCCGGACGTGCTGGGCGTGTGCGAAGTCGAGAACCGCGAAATGCTGGATGCTCTGGTGGCCGCGATCGGCCTGCCGGAACGAGAGTACAAGATCGTGCATCAGGATTCGCCCGACGAGCGCGGCATCGACTGCGCAATCATTTACGATGCCAAAGTGTTCCAGCTGGCCGGCCACAAGTTCCTGCCGGTCACCGTGCAGGCCACGCGCGACATCGTCGAGGCCCAGCTCAAAACGGGCAACGAAGTGCTCTATGTGTTCATGAACCACTGGCCGAGCAAAAACAATCCCGAGGCCGACCGCGTGGCCGCGGCCGAAGTGCTGCGCAAACGGATCGACGAGATTCAAGCCCAGTCGCCCCTGGCCGACATCATCTGCGTGGGCGACTTCAACGATTTTGTCGACGAGCCCGCCCTGCACGACACGCTGCGCACCACCGGCACCAAGAGCCAGGCCACGGGCGGAGCACTTTACAATTCGGCCTTTGCCATTTCGCAACCTCCCACGCGCGGCAGCTACGTCTTTCGCAACGCCTGGGAACTGATCGATCACATCGTCGTTTCGCAGGGGTTGCTATCCGGCTCGGGCCTGAAGTGGAAAGACGGCTCCACCACGGAGCTCAAGGATGCGTTCTTGCTGTTCGATCCGCCGGGCGACGCAATCCCCAAGCCGCACGCCACCCGCTCCGGCCCACAGTTCCACGCCGACGGCGTCTCCGATCACCTGCCGCTAGTGACGGTGCTGACTTCACCGTAGCTGAATTCACCAGAATTCAGCGGACGTGCGAAGCGATCGCCATCGACTCGGTTTGTTTCGCGCTCGCCGTCGCGGTACACTTTTCAGTATGTCCGCCGATCAAATCCGCAAAATGCACCAGGCGCGACCGTTCCAGCCGTTCGAGATCCACCTCGCCGATGGCCGCGCGGTCAACGTCGATCACCCGGAATGCCTGGCCATCTCGCCGGTTGGTCGCACCGTGGGCGTGGCGGTGACCGACGGCACGATCGAAATCGTCGACCTCTTACTGGTCACGAGCCTCAAGCCCAAGACCAACGGCCGCCACCGCCGCGGCAAGCGCTAGACCGACCCGCCCGAGTGTCGCAGACACAAGAGGCCAGCAGTCGGTGGGCTTTCGACACGTCGCATGTTCATCGCCTTGCATTTCGCAGGAGGTTCCAACCCCCGACTACCCAACCGGGCCGGGATCTGCTAACATATCGGCGCGAATTGATGTTTGTGTCGCGCACGGCCGCAGGCCGCGCATCCGCAGCGCAAGCGCCCATTCGTCGCGGCACTCCCTCGTCCTTCAACCTCCGAACGAAGCGCGGGCCAGAAATGTTGCGCATCCAGGGATCAGCCAGGAAGCTGTGCGGCGGGATGACCCGGCGCGACCTGCTGCGGATTGGCGGCCTCGGTCTGGCCGGCATGACGCTCGCTGAGCTGGCCGATTGGCAAGCCGCCAGCGCCGAGACCGGCGCCGCGCGCCCGAAATCGTTCGGCCGCGCCAAAAGCATCATCCTGATCCATCTCTACGGCTCGCCGAGCCAGATCGAATGGGTCGACACCAAGCCCAATGCCCCGCTCGAAATTCGCGGTGAGCTGGGCTCGATTCCCTCGAGCCTGCCCGGCTGCGACGTGTGCGAGCTATTGCCCACGTTCGGCAAGGTGCTCGACCGCACGACGGTGTTGCGATCGATGACGCACCCGTATCCGCTGCATGGCGTGGCCTACGCGCTGACCGGCGTGCCGACCTTGGATCTGCCGGCGGAGCTGAACCCGAACGATCCGCGCAACTGGCCCTACTTCGGCTCGGTAGTGGACTATGTCGAAGCGCAGCGCCAGCCAGCCGGCGAAGCGCCGCGCCGCGCCGTGCCGGCCAACATCGCACTGCCTTTCCGCTTTAGCAGCCGCCGCGTGGGCGAAGTGCCCCGCGCCGGTCCGTACGCCACGTTCTTGGGCGCCGAGTTCGATCCGGTGTGGACCGACTATGTCGGCGCCGCCACCAAGGGCATCTCCAAGACGCTGGCCGACAAGCGCTTCGACGACAACGATCCGTATGTCGGGCTTAGCCCGGACAGCCATTTCTACGTGCCCGCGGCCACCGAGCTGCAAGGCGACGTCACGCTCGATCGACTGCAGCGGCGCAAGTCGCTGGTCGAGCAGCTCGAAACGGCGCGGCACGACCTGGCGGCCTCCTCGCGCGGCAAGCAACTCGATCGCTACCGGCGGATGACCTACGAGCTGCTGGAAAGCGACAAGTTGCGCACCGCGCTCGATCTGCGGAAGGAACAAACCGCCATTCGCGAACTCTACGGTCACACGCTCTTCGGCCAGTCGTGCCTGGCCGCGCGGCGCCTGGTGGAAGCCGGCAGCCGCGTGGTGAGCGTGTTCTGGGATGAGTACGGCCTGGCCGGCAGCGGCTGGGACACGCACTACAACCATTACGAGCGCATGAAAAAGGAGCTCTGTCCCGGCCTCGATCAAGGTTGGTACGGACTGATCACCGATCTCGATCAGCGCGGCCTCTTGGACGACACGCTGGTGGTCTGCACCAGCGAGCACGGCCGCACGCCCAAGATCACCACCGGGCAGGGCGGCGGACGCGATCATTGGTCGCGCGTCTATTCCACGCTGTTGGCTGGCGGCGGCACCAAGCGCGGCTGCATCGTCGGCGCCTCGGACAAGCAAGGGGGCGACGTGCTCGAGCGTCCCATCAGCCCCAAAGATCTGCTGGCCACGATGTATCACCTGCTGGGCATCGACCATCACCTGATGATTCACGACCGCCTGAACCGGCCGCTGCCGCTGGTCGAAGGCGATGTTATTACGGAGGCCTTGGCCTAGAGATTGTTTTGAAAAATTGAAGTTGCGCGCGACGGGTGACTCGCCGAGTCACCCGTGCCGGATCAAACCACTGCCCCACCGCGGCTCCCTCCCTCCGCCCAACTCACCGTCGCGAATCCTCGGAGAACCCGCCATGCTCAACATCCTGGGCCGACCGCGCCGCGCGTGCAGCGGCTGGACGCGTCGCGAAGTCCTCCAGGCCGGTGGCGCCGGCTTGCTAGGGCTGAGCTTGCCCAAGGTGCTCGCGGCCGAGGCCGCGCAAGATCCGGCCACGGCACTGCCCGGCCGAGCCAAGAGCGTGGTGTTCTTGTTTCTGTTCGGCGGTCCTAGCCAGTTGGAAACATTCGATTGCAAGCCCGACGCGGCCAGCACGATCCGCGGCCCGTTCCAAACGATTCCGTCCCGCACGTCCGAGCTGCGCATCAGCGAACATCTGCCGCGCCTGGCGTCGATCTCCGACAAGTACTGCGTCATCCGCACGATGACGCACACCTACAACGATCACTCCAGCGGTGGCCACTACATTCAAACCGGTCGCCCCTGGCACATTCCGATCGGCGGCGGTTTCAACGCCACCGAAAAAGACTGGCCCGCGCACGGTTCCGTCGTCGACTACCTCGACGAGCGGGCCTCCGGCGGCGCCGCGCGCGACATGCCGTCGTTCGTCTATCTGCCCAATCGACTGGGCCACATGGAAACGTATTCGTCCAAGCTCGACCGGCCCGGACAATACGCCGGCTGGCTGGGTCGCGGCTACGATCCGCTGGCCACCCGCATCGTCAAGCGCGATGACAAGGACAATCCCTTCTATCGTGCCTGCACCGACGAGGAGCTGAACTTCACGATCGGCGGCCTGGCGCTCGACGAGGGCCTGACGCTCGATCGTTTGGCCGGGCGTCGCTCGCTGGTCGACCAGTTCGATTCGGCCCGTCGCGTGCTGGATCGCAGCGGCGTCGAGCGTTCCTACGACAAGTTCCGCCAGCGCGCCCTGTCGCTGGTGAGTTCTGAAAAAGTGCGCACGGCGCTCGACGTTCGCCACGAATCGGCCGCCACGCGCGATCGCTACGGCCGCCACTTGTTCGGCCAGAGTACCCTCGTCGCCCGCCGGCTCGTCGAGGCCGGCTCGCGCTTTGTCACCGTCGCCTGGGACGCGGTCGACGGCTACAGCTGGGACTCGCACGTCACGAGCAACGATCTCAAAAACCACTTGATTCCGGGTCTCGATCAGGCCCTGTCGTCGTTGTTGGTCGACCTCGACGAGCGCGGTCTGCTCGATGAGACGCTGGTCGTGGCGATCGGCGAGATGGGCCGCACTCCCAAGGCCACCGACGGTTGGGGACGGAATCACTGGAGTACCTTGTTCCCTGCCGTGATTGCCGGCGCGGGTGTGCGCGGCGGCACCGTATTCGGCACCAGCGACCGCGACGCGGCCTATGCGTTAGACCATCCCACCAGCCCCGAAGACTTGTCGGCCACGATCTTCGAACGGCTGGGCATCGACCCCGAACTGCGGATCCACGATCAGCAGGATCGGCCGGTGCCGCTGGTCGAAGGCGGCCGCGTGATCCGCGAGATACTGACGTAAGGTTTGCGCCGCTGGGGACGGTCCCTGTTTTTCGGTGCCCTGGGAGTAAAAACGGGACTGCCCATTTACCCGTTGATGGCGTAATACGGTCGCAAAGGTTCGCTGGAGCCAGCCCTGCGCCGCGCGACGCTAAATCGCATGCGACCAACACGTTGAGTGACCGGGAAACCCCAGTGGAATCATCCGCCGGTGCGTTGTATCGAGCGCGGTGAGAGATTACGATGATGTGCGTCCCGCCGGGTGCCTCCCACGGTGCCCGCCCGCCCTCCAAAACAACCTGCCTCACCATGAAGCGCCCGATCATAGCGGCCCTGATCGTCGGACTGTTGCCAGCATCCTTGGCCTGGGCCCAGCCGCCGACGCTGAGCGTGCTGGTGCCTCTCGGCATCCAGCCGGGCAAGGCCACCGACGTGGTGTTCCACGGCGGCAACGTGGCCGGCCCCACAACGGTCTGGACCACGTGCGGCGCCGCGGCGGAGCTCACCCCCGGCGTGGAGAAAAACGGCGAAAATCCCGCGCAGGTCAGTTACCGATTGACCGCGCCGGCCGACGCGGCCTTGGGCGTCGTGGGCGTGCGCCTGGTTACGGGCAAGGGAGTGTCGAACGTGCGGCTGATGCTGCTCGACGATCTGCCGAGCGCCGCCGAAAACGGCACCAACAAGACCCGCGAAACGGCCCAAGCCGTGGCATTGCCCGTGGCCATCGACGGCGGCTGCGACCCTGAGAGTAGCGACTTCTATAAGTTCACGGTCGCTGCCGGCCAGCGTGTTTCGATCGAAGCCTTCGCCCGACGTTTGGGCTCGCCGCTGGATCCCGCCATCCGCCTGCTCGCGGCCGACGGTCGCGAACTGGCCTATAGCGACGACGAACCGGCCAGTGGCGCCGACAGCCGCTTGACGCACACGTTTGCCGAAGCCGGCGAATACGTCCTCGAAATTCGCGACATTCGCTACCAGGGCGGCGGGCACTTCTATCGCTTGCGCATCGGCGATTTCCCCCTGCCCAGCGTCCCGTATCCGCTGGCTGCCACCAAGGGCAGTGCCGCACAAGTGCAAGTCACCGGCGCCAGCGTGGCGCTCGACAGCCCGTTGGCAGTCACCATGCCGCCGCAAGTGCCGGGCGACCGCTTGAACGTTGCCGCCGGCTATGGTGCTAATCAAGGCTCCTCCTGGGTCACGCTGCTGGCGACCGATGCGCCGGACCAACTGGAGCAGGAGCCCAACGACGCCCCTGAAGCGAGCACCGCCGTGACGCTGCCCGGCGCGCTGGAAGGCCGCTTCGAGTTGCCGCAAGATCGCGACTTCTTCGCCTTCCAGGCCACCAAAGGTCAGCGGCTCGTCTTTCGCGGCCAGACCCGCAGTCTCGGTTCGCCGGGCGACTTGTTCATGCGGCTGTACAACGCTGATGGCGGTGCGCTGAGCGAAGCTGAGGACAACGGCGCCGACGAAGGCGCCATCGACTACACCTTCCCGGCTGATGGTCTCTATCGGCTGCGCGTCGAAGACACCCATCGCCGCGGCGGCCCGGATCGCGCGTATCGTATTGCCGTGGAACCTTATCAGGCCGGCTTCACGCTCGAGGCTGCCGCCGAAAAGGTCGACGCGCCGCAAAACGGCGTTTTCGTCGTCAAAGTCACCTGCGTCCGCCGCGACTACAACGGGCCGATCACACTCTCCGTCGAAGGCGCGGGCGAAGGCTGTCAGCTGCAACACAACATCATTCCCGAGGGCAAGCCCGAGACCACCTTGCACTGCACCCTCGGATCGTCGCTGGCGGCCGGCCAGATCGCACAACTGAAGATCGTCGGCCAGGCCAAAATCGGCGAGCAAGAGTTCCGCGCCACGGCCAGCACGCTGGTCGCGCTGCGTGCGGCGCTCAGCGGCTTGCCGTTTCCGCCCGCCGTGCTCGATAGCCAGTTGGCGCTCGGCGTCGGTCCGGTGTTTCCGCAGTTCTTTCAACTGGCCTCGGCCGCGCCGGCAGTCTCACTGGTAAAGTCGGGCGCCGTCGGCAGTCTTAAGGTTCAGCTCACGCGCTCAAACGGCTTCGACGATAAAGTAAACGTCTCGCTCGACGGTCTGCCCAAGGGCGTCACCGCCAAGCCGGCCGCCATCGAAAAGGGCCAGACCGAAGTGGCCGTCGAATTGACCAGCGCCGAGACCGTCGCGCCGGGCAAGCATCCGATCAAAGTCGTCGGCTCGGCCACGTTTCAAAACCAGCCGCAACGTTTCACCGTTGAGCAAGTGGCCGTGGAAGGCCCGCCCTTCGCCATTGCCGTAGCGCCCGCCGGTCCGCTGGCTGCCGGCGGCAAGCAAAAGGCAACGCTTGCATTGAGCGGTGAGCTGGCTCCGCTGCCCAGCCCCGCCGGCTATCAAGGCGGCGTGACGCGTGGCGCCGACGGGCCGCGCGCTCCTGCCCTGCCCGGCTTCGAAGGCGACAACAAGTCCGCCGCGTTCTCCGGCATCGACAAGGCGCCGGGCGATGATCGACTGACGGCCGAGCTGCCCATCGCCAACGCCGCCGATTACACGCTTGAGCTGTGGCTCTACAACACGCGCGATCTGGCGCAGCCCAACGCGCCGGCCATATCGGGCTACGTGGCCAGCCGGGCCGGCACACCCGGCGCTGCCAACGCTCAGCCGGGCGACCATTTGGGCATCGGCGGCGTGGAAAGCGCGCCGCGCGACAAGTTGTTCTTCTACAACGGCGAAACGCTCGTCCCCGGCCGCACGACGCTCGCGCTCAACACCTGGCATCACGTGGTGCTCGTTCGCACCGGCGATCAGGTGCGCGTGTATCTGAATGGCGAAGTCGCCACTCCCGAGATTCAGCTGACTGCCCCGCGCAATTTCAATTCGAACCTGCTCACGCTCGGCACCCGCAGCGACGGCTACGCTCCATTCCAGGGCCGGCTCGACGAAGTGGCCGTGTTCGATACGGCCCTCTCGGTGGAACAAGTGCAAGCGCACTTTGGTGCGGCCAAGGCGGCCACCCCGGCCCGCGACGTGATTCTTAAAGACAACCCGCTGGCCTACTGGCGGCTGGACGAGACGGAAGGCCAGTTGGCCACGAGCATCGCCCCGGCGCACAAGCGGCTGGTGCGCTTGGCTTGGCGCAATCTGCCGGCCGGCGTCAGCGTTCCCGGCGAGATCGTGCTCGTCGAAGCGCAAGACAAAGCGGAAGTAGAGCTGGCCGCCGGCGCGGACGTGCCCGCGGGCAAGCTGGAGAACATCGTCGTCGCCGGCACCACCACGGTCGCCGCCGGACCGTTCACCGCCGAATCGGCGCCTGCGGCGCTCGACGTCACCAAACCCTGAGATCCTTCGAACCGAGGAGTGATTCGATGTTTACTCACGCACGGACAAATGGCCGGCGATCCTGGTCGGCGCTGGTGATCCTGGGTTGGTGCGCGGCCATCGTGACGATTTCAACGATGGCAATGCCAAGTGTCGCCCTCGCCGCGCCCGCAGCGGCCGCTCCCGCCGGCAATGAGCCCATCGTCGTCGGCACGCCGGCGCGCATCGAAGTCTTCCCCACGCAAATCAAGCTCGATACGCCCCGTCGCGAGATGCACTTGGTGGTCACCGGCCACTACGCCGACGGCAGCCGGCAGGATCTTACGACAGTGGCCGAAGTCGTCTCGCAAGATGCGGCCATCGCCACGGTGGACCGCGCGGTGGTCCATCCGGCCGCCAACGGCAGCACGCAGGTCGTTGTCAAAGTCGGCGGCCACGAGCAGAGCGTTCCCGTGCAGGTTGTCGGTCAGGAAACGACCGATCGAATTTCGTTTCAGTACGGCACCCTGGCCGTTCTTTCCAAGCAGGGTTGCAACATGGGAGCCTGCCACGGCTCGCCTAGTGGCAAGGGTGGCTTCCGCATGTCGCTGCGGGCCTATGATCCGGCGCTCGACATCGAGACCCTGGTGCGCGAGGCTTTCAATCGTCGCACCGATTTGTACGAGCCCGAGTCCAGCCTCATCCTCCGCAAGCCGCTCATGGAAGTGGCCCACGGCGGCGGACGGCGCCTGAAGAAGACCGATCCCGGCTATGCCGTCTTGCGCGATTGGATTGCCCAGGGCTGCCAGGCCGATCCGGCCGATGCGCCGCAGTGCACCAAGCTCGAAGTTTATCCCACGGAGCGCATCTTGATGCGCCCCGCCCACACGCAACAGGTGATGGCGTTGGCGCACTTTTCCGATGGCTCGGTGCGCGACGTCACGTCGCTGGCCGTGTTCACCAGTTCGGACGATTCGGTGGCCACGGTGGATGCCAACGGTATAGTCACAGGGGTCGACCGCGGCGAAGCGGCCATCCTGGCGCGCTTTCTCGATAAGATCGAAACCTCGTCGCTCATGTTCTTGAAGCAAATTCCCGGCTTTCAGTGGAGCAAGCCGCCGGAGAGCAATTTTGTCGACCATCACGTCTTCAAAAAGCTCGAGCAGTTGCAGATCCTGCCGTCGGAGGTGTGCACCGACGAAGAGTTCGTCCGCCGCCTGTATCTGGACGTCATCGGCGTATTGCCGCAGCCGGCCGACACGGCCGCCTTCCTGGCGGATACGGCCCCCGACAAGCGCGCCAAGCTCATTGACAGCCTGTTGGAACGGCCCGAGTTCGCCGAGTTCTGGGCCCTCAAGTGGGGCGACTTGCTGCGCATTCGCAACGCGAAAGTGAGTGTCGGCGGCGTGCACAAGTTCCATCGCTGGCTGGTGGCCGCTTTCCGCGACAACATGCCCTACGATCAGTTCGCTCGCGAGCTGCTCACCGCTTCCGGCAGCACGTTTGAAAATCCGCCGGCCAACTACTATCGCACGGCCACTGAAACCAACGATTGCACCGAGACCACGTCGCAGCTGTTCCTCGGCATTCGCATCCAGTGTGCCAAGTGCCACAACCATCCGTTCGAGCGCTGGTCGCAAGACAACTATTACGGCATTGGCGCGTTCTTCAACCGCGTGCAGCGCAAACCCGGCACGAACCCGGACGAGCAAGTGATCTGGGTGGCCCGCGCCGGCGAAGTGACGCAACCCCGCACCGGCAAGCAGATGCAGCCCTGGCTGCCGCTAACCGGCGCGGCAGAAATGACGGGCGAAGACGATCGCCGTGACGCCTTTGCCGATTGGCTCGTAAAGCCCGAAAACCCGTTCTTCGCCAAGGTCGAAGTGAACCGCATGTGGGGCCACCTGTTTGGCCGCGGCATCGTGGAGCCGGTCGACGACTTCCGCGATTCGAATCCGCCGTCGAGCGCCTCGCTGCTGGCCGCCCTGGCCGACGATTTTGCGAACAATGGCTATGATCGCCGCCGCGTCATGCGCGCCATCCTCAACAGCCGCACGTACCAGCTGAGCTCCCGCAAAAATGAGTTCAACGCCGAGGACGTGAAATACTTCTCGCATGCCAACACGCGGCTGCTCTCGGCAGAACAACTGCTCGACGCCATCTGCCGCGTGACAGCCGTGCCCGAAAAGTTTGCCGGCCTGCCCGCGGGCACCCGCGCCACGCAATTGCCCAGCCCTGACGTCGATCTGGAATTCCTGAAGGTGTTCGGCCAGCCGGCGCGCGAAACGGCCTGCCAGTGCGAGCGCTCCAGCGACTCGAACCTCTCGCAGGCGCTGCAGATGATCAACGGCCCGCTGGTGCACGGCAAGGTCCGCGCCGAGAACAACCGGCTGCGTCAGCTGGTGACCGCCGGCAAACCGGACAACGAAATTATCGACGAGCTGTACCTGTCCGCGCTCTGCCGCCACGCCACGGAGCCGGAAATGAACACCGCCACGCGTCACGTAGCCAATGCCGGCGATCGGATGCGCGGGCTGGAAGACGTCTGCTGGGCCCTGCTCAACGCCAACGAGTTTTTGTTCCAGCATTAGCGGTCAACGGCGTTTGCAGTGATTCGGGTGTGGGGACTTGTAACGCACTCTCTCCTTGTGGGAGAGGGCCGGAGTGAGGGCGAAATCCGCCACATCTCCGTCGGCTGTCCGTCCAACGAACTCGGGAGTATGACTGTGTCGCTCACTCGCGCCATCGCGGCCACACTCACGGTCGCGTTGCTGTTCTCGCTGCTGCCGGCTCGCGTATCCGCCGACGAAGCACCCCTCAGCTTCAGCAAAGACATCGCGCCCATCCTCATCAAGAATTGCCAGGCCTGTCACGGTCCGCCGGAGCCCAAGGGCGGTTATCAGGTCATCAACTACACCCACGTCGTCAAACCGGGTGAATCCGAGTCGGCCTCTGTCACGCCCGGCAAGCCGGCAGAGAGCGAGCTGTTCAACCTGGTCGCCTCAGACGACGCGGACTTGCGCATGCCCAAAGAGGCCGATGCCCTGTCCCCGGCGCAGATCGAGTTGATCAAGCGCTGGATCGCCGAAGGCGCGAAGTACGACGCGGCCGACGCCAACGCACCGCTGGCGTCCATTGTGCCCAAGGGTGTTCAGCCCGATCCGCCGGCAGCGTATCGCCGGCCTGTGCCCATCACGGCCGTGGCCTTCAATCACGATGCCAGCGAGCTGGCCGTCGGCGGCTACCACGAAGTAACGATTTGGAAAACGGCCGATGGCGCCCTGCTGCGGCGCATCAAGAACGTGCCGCAGCGCGTCCACTCGCTCAATTACAGCCCGGATGGAACGCTGTTGGCCATGGCGGGCGGCACCCCGGGCCAGTCGGGTGAAGTGAAACTCTTCAATCCGGCCGATGGTGCCCTGGTGAAAGAAGTTTGCTCGACGGCCGACGTGGCTTATCGGGCCGTGTTCAACCCCGCCGGCAACAAGCTGGCCGTGGGCGGAGCGGATCGGGCCATCCGCATCTTCGACGTCGCCAGCGGCAAGGAAGAGATCTTGATCGAAGACCACGCCGACTGGGTCGTGGGCCTCGCCTGGAGTCCCGACGGCACGAAGCTGGTCTCTGCCAGTCGCGACAAAACGTCCAAGATGTTCAACGCTGCCAACGGCGAGTCGCTCACGACGTACTCCGGCCACGGCGACGCCGTGTTCGACGCGGGCTTTTCCGGCGACGGCAAGCTGGTGCTCTCGGCCGGCAACGACAAGAAAGTGCACGCCTGGAATCCCGACGACGGTGCGAAGAAGGGCGAAATCGCCGGCTACGGCCGCGAAGTGCTGGGCCTGGTGGCCTATGCCGACAAGGTCTTCACCTGCTCGGCTGACAAGACCGTCCGCCAGCACAAGCTCGAAGGTTTCGCGCAGCTCAAGCTCCACGAAGGGTTGACCGACGTGGCCTACGCCGTGGCCATTCACCCGGCCTCGGGCAAGGTGGCCGCCGGCAGCTTCGCCGGCGAAGTGCGCATCTGGAACGCCGAAGACGGCGCCGCCGTGGCCGCCTTCATCGCCGCGCCGGGATACACGCCGCCCGCGCCAGTGGCGGCGAAGTAGGCTGTCGGCGATGGGCTACAGGCTATAGGTGATCGGACATTCACGCAGATCGCAATTTCGCGCCTTCCTGCTATCCGTCAGGTTGAGTGCGCAACGCGCGGAGCAAGGCGTTCAACACCTTGCTGGTGTCAATTGCCATCGCAGACAGCTCGTTCGCGTGCTCTGCTGTCAGGTATTCAAGACGCGCGGCGAGCGAAATCTGATACTGCAATTCGCACGCCGAAGCGTAAGCGATGTCGAGAAACCGGATGTATTCGGTAAAGGATTCGCGAGCGCACCCTTCGACGATGTTGGACGCAGCTGACACGGCCGCTCGTCGCATTTGAGTGGTCAGTCCAAACAGCTCGCTTCGCGGGAATCCTGCGGTACGCTGATACGTGAGCAGTGCGAGCGAGTCTGCCAGCTCAAAAGCGCGCAGTTTCCTGTGATCTCGCATTGTTTCCCCCCGTATTCTCCTATTGCCTATTGCCTATTGCCTATTGCCTATTGCCTATTGCCTATTGCCTATTGCCTATTGCCTATTGCCTATTGCCTATTGCCTATTGCCTATTGCCTATTGCCTATTGCCTATTGCCTATTGCCTATTCCTCCAGCCCCCTCCTCACCAATCGCCCACGGCCCCGTCCGCGTAAAACTCGCGCAGCACGATCTCCTGCTCGAAGGGATGCTTCTTCACTTCCGCTTCGTCGATCTCAATGCCCAGCCCCGGCCGCGTGTTGGGCCGCACCAGCCGCCCCTGCGGCTCCACGGTGAAACCTTCGCGCACCACGTCCTGCCGCCACGGCACGTCGAGGTGCACCGCCTCGCAGATGATGTAGCTGGGCGTGGCGAAACCGAACTCCAGCGACGCCGCCGTGCTTACCGGCCCTTGCGGATTGTGCGGCGCCATGGCCACGCGATGCGCTTCGGCCAGCGCCGCAATCCGCCGCGCCTCGCTCAGCCCGCCGGTGTGCGTGATGTCGGGCTGGATCACGCTGCAGGCCCGCGCCTCCAACAGGTCGCGAAACGCGTGAATCCCCACCAGCCGCTCGCCGGTGGCAATCGGCGTGGCCACGGCGCGTTGAATGTCCGCCATGCCCGCCACGCTCTCCGGCCAGCACGGCTCTTCGAACCAATACAGACCGTACGGCTCAAGCGCCTTGGCAAACAGCAAACCCATCCGCGGCGAAGGGCGTGCGTGACAATCGACCATGATGTCGATCGCCTCGCCCACGGCGTCGCGCATCGCGCGCATGCAAGCCTCGGCATAGCGCACCGGCCGCAAACCTTCCAGCGGCATCGTCGCCGGCACGGCCATGGACTTGAACGCCGTGAATCCGTCAGCCACCGCCCGCCTGGCCAGCTCGCCAAAGCGCGCCGCGTCCGCCGGGTTGATCGTATAAAAGTCCTCCATCTGGCCGCCGCCCAGGTGGCAGTAGGTGCGAATGGTGTCGCGCACCGGCCCACCCCACAGCTTGTGACATGGCACGCCGTGCAGCTTGCCCACGATGTCCCACAGCGCGATGTCGATGCCGCTGATGGCCGTCCCGCGCACCACGCCGGTGCCGTGCCAGAAGTGTTGCCGGTGCATCATCTGCCAGAGATGCTCGACGCGCGTCGGGTCTTCGCCGACCACCAGCGTGGCCAGATCCTCGATCGCGCCGACCACGGCGCGTGTGTGCCATTCCAGCGTGGCCTCGCCCCAGCCCCAGAGCCCCGGCTGATCGGTGACGACTTTGACGAAGATCCAGTTACGCATCCGCGCGTGGCAGACGTGGGTTTCGATGCTCGTGATTTTCATGAACGAATTGCCTGGAAATCGTGCTCAGAAAGCGGCCGCCAACGCCGGCAGCTCAAGACTGGACCTAGTTCTACGAAATGCTGTTAGCGTGCGCAAGTGTCGCCGCCGCGCGGACGGTCCGCGCCGCTGTGCCGCCAGGCTGCGCTGGTGCCCATGTCGGCCTTGCCGGTAGAATAGTCGTCGGAATCAGCGGGGGACTGGCTCGTTTACCGAGTCCGCGAGGCAAAGGTGCCGCTCCCCTTTTGGGGCGTTCGCCAGGCGGCGCGTGCCGCAAGCAGGCGGTTTGGTAAATACACAAGCCTCAAGCGCCAGCGAGGGTGCGCCGGCGGGCCGCTCGACAGACTGCCCTCGCCGCGCGTCGGGCTGGTGTGGTTTGCTGCGAGACGATCTCCAGACAGTCTCGATGGGTCCCGTTGGGCACAACATGGCGTGGAATCGCAGAATCACGGCCCTGGTGCTGCTGGTCTCACTGGCCGCGGCCGGCTATCTGCTGCGCGGCCTGGTGCCCAGCGTCTTGAGCGAGTACGAACAGGCCGCCCGCTTTCATCCCGCCTGGGGCTATGTCTATCTGGCCGTCGTGGGCGTCAGCAGCGCGGCCTTTGTGATGCTCATCCTTTGGGCCGTGTGGGCGCTGGTTTCCAACACGCGCTCCAAAGACCGCCGCCGCGCCACCGCCGGCCTGGCCCCTAGCCAGATGTCGCCGGCCCAGCGGCGCAAGGAGATCGAAGCGCAATTGGCCGCCGGGCGCACCCTGGCCGACGACGCCCACCTGCCGGCCGAAACGCGCGAGCCCATTCGCCGCTCGCTGGCCGCGGTGCAGGAAAAGCTCGCCCAGCAAACGCTCGAGATCGTCGCCTTCGGCACCGTTTCCAGCGGCAAGTCCAGCGTGCTCAACGCGCTGGCCGGGCGCGACGTCTTTCGCACCGAGGTGCGCGGCGGCACCACGGTCGCCCGCAACGAAATCCCCTGGCCCGGCGCCGACCGCGTCATCCTGGTCGACACGCCAGGCCTGGCCGAGATCAACGGCGCCGAGCGCGAAGAGCTGGCCAAGCGCGCCGCGCGCGATGCCGACCTGGTGCTCTTCGTCACGGACGGCCCGCTCAAGGAATTCGAACACCGCTTTCTCGAGCATCTGGCCGCCATGGAGAAGCCGGTGCTCGTGTGCCTCAACAAGTCCGACTGGTTTCGCCCGGAAGACCGCGCGCTGCTGCTCGGCCAGATCGTCGAACAAGTGGCTGCGCTGGTGCCCCGCGAAAACATCGTGGCGTTGCGGGCCCAGCCCACGTCGCGCGTCCGCACCCGCGTGCTGCCAGATGGCTCGCAGTGCGACGAAAGCGTGCCGGTCGAGGCCGATCTCTCGGCCCTGGCCACGCGCATGCGCCAAATTGTCACGCGCGACGGCCGCGACCTGCTGTTGGCTAACCTGCTGTTGCAGTCGCGCGGACTCGTGGCCGATGCCAAGGCCCAGGTGCAGACCGAGCTCGACAAGCGGGCCCACGAGATCGTCGACCGGGCCATGTGGCAGGCCGGCGCGGCGGCCGCGCTCAGCCCGTTGCCCGTGCTCGATCTCGTGGCCGGCGCCGGCGTCACGTCGAACATGGTGCTGCAGCTGGCGCGCGTCTACCAGCAGAACGTTGACCTCGACACGCTCTCCCGCCTGCTTGGCGAATTGGGCAAACAACTGCTCAGCGTGGCCGGCGCGAACGTGGCTGCGCCGGCGCTCGGCGCAGCCTTGGCCACGTCGCTCAAGGCCGTGCCCGGCGTCGGCACGATCACCGGCGGCGTGCTGCAAGGCCTGGTGCAGGTGCTGGTGACGCGCTGGATCGGCGGCGTGTTCATCGTCTACTTCAAGCGCGAGATGCAAGACACCGCCACGGATTGGGCCAGTCTGGCGCGGCAGCAGTGGCAGGAAGTCACCCGGCCGGAAGAACTGGCGCGGCTGGTGAAAGCGGGCCTCTCGCGCCTGGGAGCCGACAAATGACGCCACCGCCGTCCGATCGCCCGCCCGACGAACAGTTGCCGGCCACGCTGCCGCCCGCCGCGCCGGCCGAATCGCCTGGCCCTCCCGGCGCCGCTGCGCACGACGATCAATATCGCGACGCGCTGGCCAGTGTGCGCCACGCCATCGAGCGCTTTGGCGGCTGCACCGATCAGGAAAAGCAGGCCCTGGTGCGCGAACTGGCCGAGCTGGAGTCCATGGCCCGCAAGCTGGAAGACGGCCGGGTCGAGATCGTGCTCTTCGGGGAGATCGACACCGGCAAGAGCGCCCTCATCAACGCCCTGGTCGGTCAGAACGTGGCGCAAGTCGACGTCCGCGGCGGCTGGACACGCGAAGTCTGGAGCACCACCTGGAGTGGCGCGGGCTACGTCGTGCCCGGCTTCATGCAGTCCGAAGTCGTGCTCGTCGACACGCCCGGCATCAACGAAGTCGACGGGCAACAGCGGGCCGACATGGCCCACGCCGCCGCCGCCCGCGCGGACCTCATCCTGTTCGTCACCGATTCCGACCTGAACCACACCGAGCACCAGGCGCTGGCCACGCTGGCCGCCTCGCACAAGCCGATCCTGCTGGTCTTCAATAAGATCGACAATTACACGCGTGAGCAGCGGGCCCAGCTCCGCGCGGCGCTGGTCGATAGCCGCATGCGCGGGCTGATCGGCCCGGAAGACGTGGTCGAGGCCGCCGCCGATCCGCTGCCGCGCGAGTACATCGTCGAGCAGCCCGACGGCACCGAGCGGCACGAGTATCGCCGCCCGCCGGTGCAGATCGAAGCGCTCAAGGCCCGCATCCTGGAGATGCTCGACCGCGACGGCAAATCGCTGTTGGCGCTCAACGCCGCCATGTACGCCGCCGACCGCAGCGACCGCATCGCCACGCTCAAAGTCCGCATGCGCGACGAGCGGGCCAACGCCGTCATCTGGAGCTACGCCGCCATGAAGTCCATCGGCGTGGCGCTCACGCCCGTGCCCGCGGCCGACGTGCTGGGCGGCAGCGCCGTCGACGTGACCATGGTCGTCACGCTCGCGCACATCTACGGCATCTCACTCACCTGGGTCAACGCCCGGCAGCTCATCGAGTCGATCGTGAAGGCGGCCGGCTGGGTGATGCTGGGCGAAATGGTCACGCACCTGGCGGCGTCATTGTTCAAGGGTCTCACGCTGGGCGCGGGCGTGGCCCTGACCGCCCTGCCGCAAGGCGCCGCCGCCGGCTACGGCTCGTTCGTCGTCGGCCAGGCCGCCAAGTATTACTTCGAGCACGGCGCCAGCTGGGGCGGCGAAGCGCCCAAGACGATCGTCAAGCGCATCCTCGAGGCCACCGACAAGCAATCCGTGTTGGAACGCTTGAAGGGCGAAATCAACGCCAAGATCCGCTTGAACCCGCACGCCAAGAAATAGCGGTCGATGATTGGATGTCGGGTGCCACGGGCGTCTCGCCAGTGCGGTCTTCGTAGCTGAAAAGCGCCAGAGTTCAGTCCGTAGGTCAGGCACCCCGTGCCTGACACTCTTCTCCGGTGCCACAGGCGTCTCGCCAGTGCCCTCTTCCTGCCCCTATTCCCTAATACCGCGGCAGGGCCGGATCGATTTCCACGCTCCAGCGATCGATGCCGCCCGCCATGCTCTGCGCGCCCGCAAAGCCCTGCTCGCGCAGCCACTGCGCCACGCGCAAACTGCGGCCGCCGTGATGGCAATGCACCGCAATCCGGCGTTGGCGATACGGCTCGAGCTCGGCCAGCCGCGCGGCAATCTGGCTCATCGGCACCAGCGTCGCCTCGGCGATGTGCACCGTTGCGTGCTCCTCCGGCTCGCGGCAGTCCAGCAGTACGAAGTCGGCCGTGCCCAGTTGCGCCTGCACGCTCTGGCAATCGATTTCCCAGGGCAGTTCGTCCATGATCGCTCCTTGTAAATAGCCGCAGCGGTCAGAGGCCGCCCGCGACCCGCGTCGGTCACACTGCGTTCGCAAGCCCGCGTTGGGCCAAAAAAATCGGGCCGCTCCGGTGGGTGGCCGGAGCAGCCCGTTGGGTTCACGTGAGTCTTAACAAGTCCCGGGGGCGAAAAATTACTCGCCCGACGGATCGCCTTCCGGCTCGCGGCCCGCTCGGGTCACCAGGCGGATGTAGACCGTCGGATCGAGATCCTGGTTCAAGCCCGAGACGTGCGCGTCACCCCAGGCGTGCAACACGACGCCGCCCGTGTGATCGCTGCTCGGGCCCCAATCCCAGTTTTGTGAAAGCGTCTTAGCACCCTGCGGATTGAATCCTGACGAACCCGTGCCCATGTAGATCTGGGTCGTGTCGATCTTGGGGCCGAAATTCATGGCGTGCGTGGGAGTGACGCTCGCATTGAAGCTCCAGAAGTTGGTCATGATGCCCGTGTTCATCATCGTGACCGGCACCTTCATGGGCTGTGCCGGATTCGTGGTGCTCGACGTTGTGGTATTGCTGACCTGTCCCATCGAGCCGAGGGGAATGGCCACGACCCAGGAGGTCGTGCCGTCGTACCAGGAGGAATAAAGTTGCTCTTTCGATTCGGCGACCATGATGGTCTTCGACGTGCCGTCGACAACCGAGCGAATGCCGATGCCGCCCGCCTTCAGCCCCAACTGGTTGTTCGGCGGGGTAATGACGCCGTTGGGCTGCTCCACCAGGGTGGCGGTCATAATTTGCTGCGGATCTTGCATGCAGCCAAAGTGCGTGGCCGCCATCGCCTTGTAGTTGGTGGTGACAACCGACCACGGTTCCGACGGCGTAGGCGTGAGCGGGTCGGGCGAACTGGCGCTGGAGTACGGGTTGTAGTTGGTCAACGGCGACGGCGGATCGCCGGCAAAGCTCGGGCAGCGCACCTGGTCCAGGTCCACGGTCGAGAAGTGCCGCCACCAGGGACTGGTCGTGCCGCCCGCCATATAGCGGAGACCGGGACCTTTGCCCGTGCCCATCGCCATACCACCCTGCAAGGCGAAGGCCGGGAACGAAAACTTGTTCGACACGCTGGCCATGTTCTGATACATGACGTTCTCTTCCATGAACGGCAGGAGCCGCACGATCCAGCTATAGCCGGCTGGGTCAGTGCTGCCGGAGACGGTCGCGGCGCCGGGCTGCGTGGCCCACACGTTCGGGAAGCCCCGCGCCGGATTCACGCTGCCGCCGGGCGAGTTGGTCACGCCGAGATTCTGATTGGGCGTGCACCACGTCAAGAGCGGGAACTTCTTGAAAGTGTCGTGATGGTTCTGCAGCGCCACGCCAATCTGCTTCAACTTGTTCGTACACGAGTTGCGGCGGGCCGCCTCGCGGGCAGCTTGAATGGCCGGCAACAACAGTGCCACTAACACGCCGATGATGGCAATCACCACCAACAGCTCCACGAGGGTGAACCCTCGCGCCTTCGATCTGGTGACCATACGTCACCTCCTTCGAATAAGGGAACGATGACAAAGATGATGGAACGCCTCTTCAGCGGGGCGGAAGTGCAAATGCCGAGCCCCACAGTAGATACACAGTAATCTAACGGGTCCAAAATTCCGTGTCAAACAGGAAGTTCTGCTTTTTCACGACCGGCACCCGCCGCCGCGCCGCCGCGCCGCGCCACGATCCGGGGCACACAACCCCGGCCGGCGCGAAGCCCAGCCATCAAGCCCAGCGACCGTGCCCAGCCACCGTGCCGTACACCACACGGGACTAGTGATCCCGCTGCCGGAGCCTTATAGTAACCATTTGTCCACCTGAGCCGACTCGCGGGGTGTGGAGTCCGGGCCGCTGCGAGCCCGGGACACGGCGATTGCTCGCGGCTGCCGAACCTCGGCGCCGGTGGACGTTCTAATGTCGAAGGAGCGTCTGGATCATGCGGGAGGGCATCTCGGTTCTGACCGGCGTGTCCGGCTCGGGCAAAACCGCTCGGATGCTCGCCGCCTACCGCCAGGTTTTGGCCCAGCATCCGCCCGGCGCAGCCCTCTGGCTGGCTCCCACGCAGCGTGCTGCCAACGCCGTCCGCGAGCAAACGCTCGACGATACCCTGCGCGGCTGCTTTAGCCCGCAATGCCTCACGTTCGACCAGTTTGCCCGGCGGGTACTGGAGGCCTCGCGGCTGCGCTTCCGCCCCTTGGGCCTTGTCGGTCAGCGTCGATTGCTGCGCGGCATCGTGCAGGAGGCCCTGGCGGCCGATCAGCTCCGGCACTTCCAGCCCATTGCTCAGACCCAGGGTTTTCTGGATCTCTTGCTGGGCTTTATCCAGGAGCTCAAGCGACTGGAAATCTGGCCGCAGGAGCTGCGTGCTGCCCGCGGCGCTGAGAAGGACCGCGAGCTGTTTGGTCTCTACGAGACCTACCAGCGATTGCTCAACCAACACGATCTCTACGACGCGCAAGGCAGGTTCTGGAGCGCGCGGGCACAACTCTTGACCGAACAACCGCGGCCCTTCACGGCGCTTGAGCACGTGTTCGTCGACGGCTTTGTCGACTTTACGCGCACGGAGTATGAGATCTTGAAGGTGCTGGCCGGCCGATGCAAATCGCTGACCATCAGCTTGCCGCTGGAATTGGACGGGCCGCGCAGTGAGTTATTTGCCAAACCGCTGGCCACCCTGCGCGCGCTCGAGCGGCGCCACGCCGGGCTCGTTGTAGAGTCATGCAGCCGGCCGCGTACTGAGGTTGCGGCGCTGGCGCACGCAGAGCAATACCTGTTTGCCAATCCGCGCGCAGTGCCCGCGCCGCCTGAGCCCGCTGGCATGGAAGTCGTGCCCGCCGGCGGCGGCCGGCAGGAGATCGAGCAATTGGCACAGCGCATCAAGGCGCTGCTGATCCACGGCGATGCGGAATCGGGTGCGGCAGCGGTTCGCCCGGGCGAAGTGCTGGTGGTGTTTCGTTCGCTCAGCGACGACACGGCCGACCTGGTGCGCGATGTGTTCTGCGAGTACGGCATTCCCTGCGCCGTCGATCACGCGCCGCGTTTGGAACGCTCTCCGGCCGTGCAGTACCTGGCGGCCTGGCTCGAACTGGACGTGAACGATTGGCCGTATCGCGCGTTGTGCGCCCTGGTGTTGCACAACCTGTTGCGACCTGCCTGGCCCGAGTGGCAACAAGGTCGCGCGGCCGCCGCGGCCGAATACGTCGTCCGCCGGTTGCAGGTGCCTGTCGGCCGCGAGGCGCTCCTGACGCAGCTCGATCGCCTTGGCAAACGCGCCGAGCGCGCCGCCGCAGACGGTGAAGCCGCTATCGACGAGTTGGAATCGCAGGCCCTGCTTGCCCGGCCCTTGTTGTTGCGGATTGTGAAGTCGCTCGACAGCTTGCCCACGCGGGCCACGCCGTCGCAATGGGCCGCGGCGGCAGCGGATCTGGCGCGCGAGGCCGGGTGGCTCCCCAGCCAGCAGCCTGACGAGCATTCGCCCCCGGCGGCCCGCGAGGATTGGCATTGTTGGCAGGCCCTGGTCGACGCGCTCGATGACCTGGAGCGTCTGACGGCGCTTGTCGGCGGGCGGCCAGCGCAACTCTCACGGCGCGAGTTTCTCGACCAGTTGCGCGACATTTTGCGGACCGTTGCACACCCCGTGGCCGGCGACGACGCGGGTCGCGTGCGCGTGCTGGCGGCGGAAAGTGCGCGGCACCTGAGCGCGCCCTACGTCTTTCTGGCGGGATTGTCCGAGCGCTCGTTCCCCGCCGCCACGAGCGATGATTGTCTGTACGGCGAAATGGAAACGCGCGAGCTGGTGGCGGCCGGCTTGCCGCTGGTGCCGCGTGCCCAGCGCCGCAGCCACGAGATGCTTTTGTTCTACCAGGT
The DNA here is from genome assembly GCA_050250435.1 of Pirellulales bacterium. GTDB lineage: Bacteria > Planctomycetota > Planctomycetia > Pirellulales > PALSA-1355 > JBFWOR01. The sequence goes on from JBFWOR010000014.1 coordinate 63,687, forward strand.
GCTTACTCGGGCCACGCGCAAGGTGGTGCTCAGTTATCCGGCGCTCGACGACGCGGCGCAGCCGCTTTCGCCCAGCCCGTATGTGAGCGAGCTCGAGCGGTTGTTCGCGCCGCACCGTTTGGCCCGCACCACGACGCCGAATCTGAGCGCCGTGCCGCCGACCGACCGGGTTTATTCGCCGCGCGAGCTGCGCGTGCGGGCCGCCGCGCAGGCGCTCACCGACGATCGCGCGCTGCTGTCGCCGCTGGTCCGGCATCCGGCCACCCACAGCGCGGCGCTGGCAATTGCCGACGCCTTGCAGGTGGTGGCGTCGCGGGCCCGCGGCGATACGTTCGGCCCGTTCGAAGGAATCGTTTCGAGCGATGCGGCGCGGGCCGTGCTGGCCGCGCGCTTTGGCGCGGATCATTGCTGGAGTCCCAGCCAATTGGAGCAATACGCGGCTTGCCCGCACCAGTTCTTTTTGGAGCGCGTGTTGCAGCTGGAGGCGCTGGAAGATCCGCTGTTGGCGGTTGACTATGCCGCCCGCGGGCGCATGTTGCACTGGATGTTGGCCACGTTGCATCGTCGGCTGAATGCACCGAATGGCGCCGTGGCGCAGGCCGCTCAGCTTATCGAAGGTCAACTGGCCGACATCGTCAAGGAGCTCGGGAACGAATTGCTTGCGCGCGCCGCCGGCGATCGGCCTTTGGCCGCGGGGTTGCTGGAGATCGATGTTCGCCGCACGACGATGACCTTAGCTGACTATGAGCGGCAGCAGGACATGTATCGCGCAAGTTTTGCCGACTGGGACGAGCCGCCGCGACCGGCGCACTTCGAGGTGGCTTTCGGCCCGCGCCGCTCGGGCGCCGCGGCCGATCCGGCAGAGGTCGTCGATACGGACGATCCGCTGTCCACCACGCGCCCCTTCGAATTGGCTTGCGCAGGGCAGACGATTTACTTTTCCGGCCGCATCGACCGGATTGACGTCGGCACCGTTGGCGGCCGGCCCGCCTTTGCCGTGCTGGACTACAAGAGCGGAGCCTCGCGTAGCGCGCAAGTCGAGGCCATCGTCGACGGGTTCGCACTGCAGCTTCCTCTCTACGCGCTGGCCACGGAGCAATTGTTGTCCGCAATGCAGGCCATTCCGGCGTTGATCGCTTATTGGCACGTGGCGGGCAAGGGCTGTAAGGAAACGATAACGCTGCACGAGCCGTCCAGATCAGGCCCGCGCGCGACCAAAGGCTGGAACGATCTGCGGCGCGAGTTGCCCGCGCGCGTGTGGGCGCTGGTGAGCGGCATTCGGGAGGGAGTGTTTCCCATGGTCAACCGAGACGAGCACTGCACCAGCCGCTGTCCCTTTCGCACGGTCTGCCGGGTGAACCAGGCGCGGGCGCTGGGCAAGGGGCAGCCGCCGCCAGGGGGTACCCCATGATCGTCTCATCGGCAGACGGCCCGCGCTGGACGCCGAGCCAGCGGCTGGCCATCGAGACGCGCGATGTTTCCGTGTCGCTGTCCGCCGGCGCCGGCTGCGGCAAGACGTTCGTGCTCATTGAGCGGTATCTGGCGCACTTTCGTCCCGGCGAGTCGGGCGCGCTGCGGCCCGACGATTTGCACGAGCTGCTGGCGATCACGTTTACGGAGCGTGCCGCGCGCGAAATGCGCGATCGCATTCGCCGCGAGTGCTATCGACGCTTGTCCACCGCCGCACCCAGCGCAGACTCCCAGTACTGGTCGGACCTGGTACGGGGCTTGGACAATGCCCGCATCAGCACGATTCATGCATATTGCGCCGCACTGCTGCGCTCGCATGCCGTGGAAGCCGGGCTCGATCCGCGTTTCGAGGTGCTGGAGCAGGCCCAGGCTGAAACGCTCTTGTCCGAGGCGCTCGACGATGAACTGCGGGAGCGCGTAGCCCAGCGCCATGCCGCGACGTTCGAGTTGGCCGCGCGTTTCGATTTGTATGCGCTGCGCAGTATGGTGCGTGTGCTGGCGATTGAGGCGGCCGGTCCGGAGCTCGCCGCCTGGCTGTTAACGCCGCCGGACGAGCAAGTTGTTCGCTGGGCAAGCTTTTTTGAGACCCAGATCCTGCCGGAGATTGGCCGGCAGCTGTCCGAATCGTCGTCGGTGTCGGCTGCTATTGAGTCGCTGCGCGACGAGTCGCCCCGTCACGCAACCATGCGCAAGCGGCGCAATCTACTGCTGGAGATCCTGCCTCGGCTGGGCCAAGGCGCCGGCTCGGCCGCAGCGCTGGCTGCCGACTTGCGTTCGCTGCACGAGCATGCCCGAGTGCAAGGCGGCGGGTCTGCCAAGAGCTGGAGCAGCCCAGCGACCTACGAAACATTCAAGAGCGCGGCGGAAGAGCTGCGCAAACTGGCCAATCAACTCGAGCCGCTGTTGGCGTTCGATTCGCGGGCCGCACGCAGCGCCGCGGAAGCCGGCCACGAGCTCTTGCAGTTGGCCGCCGCGGTGCGCGCGCGCTATACCGCGCGAAAGGCGGAGCTGGCGGCGCTCGATTTTGACGACCTCTTGGCTCGGGCGCGCGACCTCTTGGCGGACCCGCAGCAAGAGGAGTTGCGCGGGCGGCTGTCGTCGCAGTTGCGCCTGCTGCTGGTCGACGAGTTTCAAGATACCGACCGCGTACAGAACGAGCTGGTGCAGGCGCTCTGTGGCAGCGAGGTCGATGCGGGCAAACTGTTCGTCGTGGGGGACTACAAGCAGTCGATCTATCGCTTTCGCGGGGCTGATCCCGGCGTGTTCCGCCAATTGCGCGAGCGAACGCCCGCCGCCGGGCGGCTGTCGCTGGTCGACAACTTCCGCAGCCAACCGGCCGTGCTGGAATTCGTCAACGGGCTGTTCTGCGAAGAGTTCGGCGAGGAGTACGAGCCGCTGGTGCCGCACCGGACACAGACGGCGCCGCGGCCCGCTGTCGAGTTTCTCTGGGCCAGCCCCACGAGCCCGCCGCCCGACATTCGCGCCGCGCGGCGCACCGAAGCGGAATGGATCGCCCGGCGAATTCGTGCCATGCTCGACGGCAGCGAACAACTGATCGGCGCGCCGGACGCCTCGCAGCCGGGAGGCGAGCGGCCGCGCGCTGTGACGCCCGGCGACATTGCCATTTTGTTTCGCGCGCTGTCGGATGTGGAGCTGTATGAAAACGAGTTGCGGCGCTACGGCATCGAGTATTACCTGGTCGGCGGACACGCGTTCTACGCACAGCAGGAAATCTTCGACTTGCTGAATCTGCTGCGCGCCGTGGCCAGCCCCAGCGACACCGTGAGCCTGGCGGGTGCGCTGCGCAGCCCGCTATTCGCGCTGGCCGACGAGACGCTGTTCTGGCTGGCGCAGCATCCCGCGGGACTGGCGGCCGGCTTGTTCGCCGCTGAGCTTCCGCGCGAGCTCTCCGCTGAGGAACGGCCGAAGGTGCTCCGCGCGGCGCGCACCTTATCAGAACTGCGCGACACCAAGGATCGCCTGCGCATTTCGGAATTGATCGAGCGGGCCATGGCCCTGACCGGCTATGACGCCGTGCTGCTGGCAGAGTTCCTCGGCGAGCGCAAACTGGCCAACCTGCGAAAAGTGATCGAGCAGGCCCGCACGTTCGAGCGGGGCGGGGCGTTTCGGCTCGTCGACTTCATTGCCGAGCTGACGGAGTTCGTCGCCGGCCAGCCCAAGGAGCCGCTGGCCGCGACGCTGCCGGAAGACACCAACGTAGTCCGCTTGATGACGATCCATCAGGCCAAGGGACTGGAGTTTCCGGTGGTGTTTGTGGCTGATCTGGATCGCGTCGCCGAGCGCCGCGGCGACCGGGTGCACTACGACGCGCAGCTGGGGCCGCTGGTGTTGATGCCCGACGATGCCGACGGCAACCGCCCGACCAGCGGCTACGAGATGTGGCGCTTCCTGGAACAACGCGAAGATCTGGCGGAGCTCTATCGGTTGTTGTATGTGGCGACCACCCGGGCGGCCGACTATCTGGTGCTTTCCGGATGCGCGGCCAACGCGGCGGCGCCCAAGGGGCCGTGGATGCAATTGTTGGCCAGGCGATTTGATCTGGCCACCGGCGAATTCCTGGGCGCAGCCACTGCCGGCGCCAATGTCCCGCACGTGCGGGTGACAAAGGAATCGCCGGCCGCCGCGCCTGCCCGCGGCGGGCAGCACACGCGTTGGACGGCCGTCGATCAGGCTGTCGACGAGGTGCGTGCAGCGTCCACGCTGCCCCCGCAGGTTCTCGCCGCAATTGGGGCGGTGGCCCCGGATGCTACCGCAAGGCGGCAGTACTCCTTCTCTCGTCTTTCCGGCGGCTTGCACGTTGCTTTGTCCGCAGTGCCGCTTGACTCGCACGACGAACGCGCCGGCAGCGACACCGCGGCCGCTGCGCAGTTGCCCGCGCGCGAGGAGCCCGGCGACGATGCGCTGGCGCTGGGCCGACTGGTCCACGCCGTGCTGGCGGCCATCGACTGGCGCGATCCCGGCGATTGGCGTGAGCTTATCGCGCTGCATGCCGAGCGCCAGTTTTTGCGACCCAAGTCGCCGGCGGTGACCACCGCGAACCAATTGCTCGCGTCGTTTGTGGCTTCGCCCCGCGCGGTCGCGCTGGCCCAATCGCCGCAGTCTCTCTGTGAGGCCGAGTTCCAGTTGGCCTGGCCGCTCGCTGCAAAGGGTGCCGCGCCAATCACGCTGACGGGCTATATCGATCGGCTCGACCAGGACCCGTCGGGCCGGTGGCACTTGCTCGATTTCAAAACCAATCGCGTGACCGCGGACAGCCTGGCCCGCGTGGCCGCGGCCTATGAAATGCAAATGCTCGTGTATGCCCTGGCGGCCGAGCAAATTCTGGGCGCCGCGCCCGCCAGTGTCACATTGCACTTTCTGCGCGGCGGCCTGGAGCATCCGTTTGCTTGGGATGCCGCCGCGCGCAAGCGTGCCATTAGCCTGGTCGAGCGGGCGATTGCCAACACGCACGCGCCACAGCCCCGGTCGGCTGCAAATGACAGTGCCACCGGCGGACGGCAGCTGACGATGTTCTAAAAGTGCCGCATCTGGGCACCTGGGCTACCAGCTCGGCTTATCGGTCCAGCGCAGGCGACCTATAATCGGGCGAACCCATTTTGCCCTCGCGCCTCTGGTATTGCCGTGAGCCCGCTTGATTTCGATCCGCAGCAGCAGCGCACGTTCGCCGTCGACGTGGTGCGCCGCTTGCGCGAGCAATCGTTCGAGGCTTATTGGGCGGGCGGCTGCGTGCGCGACCAGCTGTTGGGCCAGACGCCCAAGGACTACGACGTTGCCACCAGTGCCCGGCCGGAAGAGATTCGCGCCGTGTTCGGCGCCCGTCGCACAGTGCCCGTGGGCGAGGCGTTCGGCGTGGTGCGCGTGCTGGGGCCCAAGTCGGCCGGACCGATCGAAGTGGCCACCTTCCGCCAGGATGTGGCCTACAGCGACGGCCGCCACCCCGACGCCGTGCAATTCAGCACGCCCGAGGCCGATGCCCAGCGGCGCGACTTCACCGTCAACGGCATGTTCTACGACCCGCTCGCTGACCGCGTGATCGATTTCGTCGGCGGGCAGGACGATCTCGTGCGGCAAGTGCTGCGCGCCATTGGCGAGCCGCGCGCCCGGTTCGCGGAAGACAAATTGCGGTTGCTGCGCGCCGTGCGGTTCACGGCGGCCCTGGATTTCACGCTCGATCCGGCCACGCGCGGCGCTCTGGAGGCCATGGCCGGCGAGATCAACATTGTCAGCGTAGAGCGCATTGCTATTGAGCTGCGTTTGATGCTGGTTTGCCCGCAACGCGTGCGGGCCGTCATTTTGCTGCATGAGACCGGGCTCTTGTCGGCTGTCCTGCCGGAGCTGTCGCTGCTCGATCGCGACGAGCCGCTCACCGCCACCGGCCGCGATTCGCAGGATGCCTGGGTGGTCACGCTCGATGCGCTGGCCACGCTGGTTGACCCCAGTTTCGCGCTGGCGCTGGCGGTGCTGCTGCACGCGTTTGTCGATGGTGCCGGGGGCGAGGCCGTGGGCCGGCGGCTGAAATTGCCGACGCGCGAGTGGCGCCGCGTGCGCTGGTTGATCGACGAGCAATCCGCGTTGGTCGATGCGCCGCATGCGGCGTGGCCCAAGCTGCAGCGCCTGCTCACCACCGAGGGCAGTGAGGAACTCGTGGCCCTGCACGAAGCCCTCGCCCTGGCGGCCGGACGCGATACGGCCCACGTGGCATACTGCCGGGCCAGGCTGGCGCTGCCGCCAGCGGAGTTGAATCCGCCGCCCCTGATGACCGGCGACGACCTGATCGCTCACGGCGTGCCGCGCGGCAAACACTATCAGCGCTTGCTCGACGCGGTGCGCGACGCGCAACTCGAGGGGCGCGTGGCGAACCGCACGGCAGCGCTGGCCCTGGTCGACGACCTGCTCAAGCAAGACCTGTCCCACCCTTCTGAGGCCGATTGACGCATGGAACCTTTGGAACTTTTGCATCTGGTATCGCGCTGGCTGCATATCCTGGCGGCCATCACGGCGGTGGGCGGCACGATCTTCGCACGGTTCGTGGTGGTGCCAAGCCTGGAGCCGCTCGCGCCCGACGAGCGCTCCGCGCTGCACGCGGCCATGCGCTCGCGCTGGTCGAAGATCGTCGCGGCCGCAATCGGCTTTTTGCTGCTGAGCGGGCTGTACAACATCGCCGTGATCTCGATCGAGTATCGTCTGCCGCGCTGGTATCATCCGGTATTCGGCGTGAAGTTCCTGCTGGCGTTTCTGGTGTTCACCGTTGCCAGCCTGCTGACCGGCAAGTCGCCGGCGGCCGAGAACGTCCGCCGCAACGTGCGTTTCTGGCTGAACCTGAACATCGTGCTTGCCGTGATCGTGGTCTGTCTGTCGGGCGTACTGCGTACCGCTCAGCGCGAGCCGAAGGATGGCGCTGTGCCTGTGCCGACGGCGGAGGCCGCGCCGTGAGGTCGGGGACTGGCTCCTTTTGCGAAGTCTGAGAAGCAAAAGGTGCCTGTCCCCCTGTCCCCCTTTGAAAAACGCTTTCCCACCACCCGCACTGGAAGACACCATGGACAAGAAAGCGAAGAAGAAGCAAGACGTGCTGCGGCATCGCGTGCAGAAGTTGCAGCAGCAGTTGGCCGGCGCGCGGCGTCAAATGGACGACCCCGACGAAGTGCGCCGCTTGGAACAAGAGATCGCCACGGCCGAGGCCGAACTGGCCAAGCTGAAGTAATGCCGCGTGCCGCGCGCCCTACTTCCGCACGGTCCGCGCCGCCGGACTGGCGCCGTGGCACACGCCCACGTCCGTCTTGCCGTCGCCGTCCCAGTCGCCCACCACCGGCAAGTCACCGGGGCCGCCCAGGTTGAACACCAGGTCGTCGTCGTCGATGACGCCGTTGCCGTTGGTGTCGATGTACCACACGCCGTCGCGATACACTCCCAGGTCGTCGATGCCGTCGCCGTTGAAGTCGCCGACGATCGGCACGTCCCCTTTCTGGCCGAAGTTCTCGCGCACGTCCGAGTTCGTCCATTTGCCGTCGCCGTCGATATCGCGGTTCCAGCGACCGTCTTTGAAGACGGCGATGGTGTCCACGCCGTCGCCGTTCCAGTCGCCCACCACCGGATGATCGCCTGGCAGACCGTACAGGAACACGTGATCGATCACGTCTTCGCGGCGCCGGCCTTCCGCCGTCCGCTTCATCTCGCGCTTGCCGACGGCGGTGCGATGCGGCGGCCGCGGAATGTTCTTGTGCACCGCGGTGTTCTCGTTGTGCGGATCGGGCATGCCCGGCTCGTTCACAATGGCCCGTGGATCGCGCAGCCAGGCGGGACCGTAGATGCCGATGTCGGTCTTGCCGTCGCCGTCCCAGTCGCCGGTGACCGGCCGATCGCCGCGGCGGCCGAGCTTGGCCCACAGGTCGCCCTCGTCCCAGGTGCCGTTGTCGTTCAAGTCGATGTACCAGCGGCCCTCGCGGAAGATGGCTACCTCGAAGGTGCCGTCGCCGTTGAAATCGCCGGCCAACGGAATGCCTCCCTTCATGCCGAAGTGCACGCGGCGTGCCGACTCCGGATGCGCCAAGTCCGTCAACAGGCTCCACTCGGAATCGCCCATGTCGTCGCGACGCCAGGCAATCTCTTCCACGTTGGCGCTGGAGGTAAGTTGGAACTGTGCGCTGCCCTCGGTCTGCGCCACGCGCGGCTGGCCGGCGTCGATCACGCTCAAGTGCCATGTATAGAGCTGACCGCCTGTGCGGGTCAGCGCTGGCGGCAGCAGAAACGGCAACAGCGGCGGCGGCGGTGCGAACAGCGGCAGCAAAGGCGGATTGAAACCCGCCGGCACGAGCGGCTCCGGCGCCAACGGCGGCGGAATAACGAACACCTGCACCTCGGGCTGCGTCAGCACCACGCTGAAGTTGTTGTCGGTCGAGTGTTTGCCGGTCGGCAGACCAATCTGCAAGATCGCGTCGTCCGGCGGCGGATCGGTCAATTGCGCCAGCACCGCAGGATCGACCACGGTCCACGCGCTCACCACGATACCGCCGTACGAGCCGGCCGTATCGATGCCAGGGATGTATCCACCCGGCGCCACTTCGTAGACCGCGTACGTGCCGGAACGCAGGCCGGCGAACTCGTAGTAACCGTTGACATCGGTGAAGACCGTGATCGGCTGATCGGCCGTGTACGTGCCCGGCAGCGCCGCCGAGCCGAGAATGATCGCGCCGGTCACGCCGTCGCGCAGCATGAGCGTGACGCCCGGCAAGCGCGTGTCGTCCGGCGTCAGCTTGCCGTCGCGGTAGTCGGGCACGTAGATCGTTTGGCTCGTGTCGGACAGCGGAATCGGCGGGCCGTCCTGGAACACGTAGCCCGAGAGCATGGCCGGCGGAATCTCGCAGAAGTCGTAGTCCACGGCGTCCGTGCCCGCGATGAGCACAATATCGGTGATCAGGTCACGGCCTTGCACGCCGCCGGCCGAGCCGACGAGCGTAGCGCCATTGAAGTACGCCAGCGGCTGTGTTTCGCGGACCGAGTATGTGCCCGGCGGCAGGTTGTCGAACAGGTAGCGGCCGTCGTTGCCGGTGATGGCCACGTCGATCACGCTGCCATTGGCGTCGAGCAGTTCGACCGTCACGCCCGACAGCGGCGGATTAGCCGGGTCGGTGCAATCGCCGGTGGTGTTCACGTGCACGCGGCCGCCAATGCTCACCGGCAGCAGTTCGCCAAAGTTGTACTCCTCGGCGTGCACACCGGCTTTCAGCGAAATGCCGAGAATCGTGTCGCCCGGGTTCTGGGCAAAACCGCCTTCGGTGCCGGGCGTGTCGAGACCGTCGAGATAGCCCACCGGCTGAATCTCGCTCACCGTGTATTCACCGGGCCGCAAGCCCTCGAAGCAGTAGTGGCCGGTGGCATCGGTCAGCACGGTCATGCCCGTGGGCACGCCGTTGCCATCCTTGAGCACGAGCGTGACGTTGGCGATGCCCACTTCGCCTGCTTCGCGCAGGCCGTTGTTGTTGGTGTCGACGTACACCCAGCCGCACAGTTCGGCGGGCGGGATCTCGCAAAAGTCGTAGTGCACGGCTTGCGTGCCGCTCTTGAGCTCGATGTCCGACACGATGTCGCTGCCCTTGGTGCCGCCGGCCGAGCCGACAAACGTGGCACCGCTGAAGTAGCCTTCCGGCTGAAGTTCGCGGACCGTGTACGTGCCGGGAGGCAGGGCATCGAAAATGTAATAGCCGTCGGCATCCGTCACGCGCGTGGCGATGATCGTGCCGCTGGAATTGAGCAGCTCGATGGTCACACCCGCCAGCGGCGGATTTTCCGGGTTGGCGCAGTCGCCGGTGGTGTTCACGTGCACCCGGCCGCTGATGCTCACGGGCAACAACTCGCAGAAGTCGTAGTGCACCGCATCCGTGCCGGACGTGAGCACGATTTGCGAAACGATGTCGACCCCTTTCACGCCGCCGGCCGAGCCGACGAACGTGGCGCCGTTGTAGTAGCCCAGCGGCTGAATTTCGTGCACCGTGTACGTGCCCGGCGGCAGCGCATCGAAGATGTAATAGCCGTCCGCGTTCGTGACCGTGGTATCGATCACCTGTCCCGTGGCATTGAGCAGTTCGATGGTCACACCGGCCAGCGGCGGGTTGGCTGGGTCGGCGCAATCGCCGGTGGTGTTGATGTGTACGCGACCGCTGATGCTCACCGGCTCGAGCTCGCGGAAATCGTAGTGTTCGCCGTGAATGCCCGACGTGAGCACAATCTCGGTCACGGTGTCCACGGCCGATTCTTCGCCGCCGGCGGTGCCCACGCTGTGGCAACCGTTGAGATAGCCCGCCGGCTGCTCTTCGAACACGCCGTACGTGCCCGGTGCCAGGTTCTTGAACTCGTAGAAGCCTTGGGCGTTGGTCGTGGTGGTGGCAATGACCTGCCCCTTGTCGTTGAGCAGGTGCAGCACCACGCCCGCAATGGGCGGCTCGCCCGGATCGGTGATGCAATCCTGGTCGACGTCAACGTTCACATAACCGCTGATCGAGTTGGGCAGCGCCTCGGCAAAGTCGTTGCGCACGCTGTCGTCGCCGCCCAACAGTTCCACGTCGCTGATGATGTCGGGCGAAGTGACTACGCCGCGCGTAATGCCTTCGACCGTGCCGGCCCGGGCACCCACGCTGAAGTAGCCCACGGGCTGCGTCTCGACGATGCGGTACTTGCCGGGCGCCAGTCCGTCAAAGTGGTAGTTGCCCAGCGTGTCGGTCACGGTCGTGAGGCCCGTGGGGACATACGCGGAGCCGTTGAACAGCATCAGCGTGACGGTGACGTTGCCGATTCCCTCATCGCCCGGATCCTGCAGGTTGTTGAGATTCTGGTCGACGAAGACGACGCCGGAGATGCTGCTGGGCAGCGGAATCTGTTCGGCCTGGGCGACGGCGCCGGCGGTGAAATCGGACAAGTCGATCGGGCCGCGATAACGGTCGGGCGGCAGTTCGAGGTGCGAGCCGGTGCTCTGCTCGGCCTCGGCAAAGCGCTGGTTGAACTCGTCCCAGAACTGCACCGAGGTCGTGATGTCGTGATAGTGGGGCGCCTGGAACGAGGCAATGAAGTGCGAACGCTGAAACTCGCCGCCCTCGGCCACGGCGTTCACGTCGATTTCGCCCGACTGCGGATCGACGAACTGCGACTCGTCCACGTCGACGCTGATGACCAGCTTTTCGCCAACTTCGAACCCGACCAGATCGATGACCATCCGCATGCCGCCGTCGACGACCTGCGTATTGACGACCTGAAAGCCGTCGTGCGAGACGATCTGCAGCGGGCTGGACTTGAAGACGCCCAGTCCGCCGGGAGCCGTGTCAAAGAACACGTCGCCCGACGAGCGACCCTGCCCGTCCTTGTCGCCGTCGATGATGATGCGCGTCAGCTGGGTGCCGGGAGCGCCGCCTTCGAACGTAAACTCGATCATGTTGGGCAGCGCGTCGTCGCCGCCGGCTTGTTCGTAGTACACGCTACCCACGTGCAGGTCAGCGGCCATTGCGCGGCGCGGCTCGAACTGCTCGAAGCGGCAAACGTGCGGCCGCAGCTTGCGATGGGCGGGATCGACTCGGTGGTTGGCGGACGGATCGCCGCCGATTCGGAAAAGTTTTCGCAGCAGGCCCACCGGTTACCTCCCTGTAAACTGGGGCGAACAAAGTACTCTCACCGCGCGACGTCGCGGCGGCAACCTTACTGACGCACGGGACCGTCGGCCGGCTGTGCGTCGGCACTGCTGGCCGCGGCGGCCGTGCCCGCCAGTTTCCACACGCGCACCGTCGTATCGAAACTCCCGGAAATGATCATGTCGCTCGTGGGATCGTAGGCCAGCGTGGCGACCGAGCCGGTATGACCCAGCAGTCGATCCGATTCTTGCTGCGTGCGCCAGTTCCACACGCGCACCACGTTGTCGCTGCCGCCGGTGGCGACTACGTTCTCGCCGCACACGGCCATCGACAACAACTTGCCCGACCGCGGATTGAGCGTGCCGCGCTGCTCGCCGCTGGTGGCGTCCCAAAACGTGATCGCACGGCTGTCGCCGGCCGCCACCAGCAAGTTGCCTTGCGGCACGTAGGCCAGCGTACGAATGCGCGTGGGACTGGCGGCGATTTCCAAGGAGATCGTGCTGTCGGCCAGCCGCCACACGCGAATTTGTCCGTTGCGGCCCGCGGTGGCCAGGTGGGAACCAGCGGGCGAGAAAACCACCGTTCGCAAGTCAACGCCCGGGCCTTCCAGCGTGCGCGCCAACTGGCCGGTGGCCACGTCGTAGACGCGCACCAGATGTTCGAAGCCAACGGCGGCCAGTTGCGCGCCATCGGGACTGAAAGCGATCGAGTACACGGCATAGCGATGCGCCGCGAAGCGCGAACGCAGCTTGCCGGTCTCCGCGTCCCACAAGATGATCTGCCGATCATCGCCGGCCGAGGCCAGCGTGCGCCCGTCGGGGCTGAAGGCGAGCGTGCGCACCCAATCGCGATGACCTTCCAGCGTCTGTGTCAGCTGGCCGCTCGTGGTGTTCCACAACCGCACGACGTGGTCGTCGCCTGCCGTGGCGACCATGCCGCCGCCGGCCACGAGCGCCACGGCCGTAATCACCGGCGGGCGATCTTCGGGCAACCTGGGCTCGTACTCAATAATCTGTGAGGGCTCGACCGTCGTGGTCTGCTGCGCAACCGCGGCGCCCGGAACGACCGCGCGAGCGCAGGCCGACACTATCAGCGCAAACATGCATCGACGCATCATGAGTCTTCCCGTTCCGTTTGCGATCCTGCGAATGCCGCGCGGCCATGCCGGCTCCGGCGACGGCTCGCGCTACTGCGCGCGAAAGCGCGGCACAACCGCTGCATTTGGTATCGGCTGAAATGGCCGCAAGGCCGAAGCGCAACGGCGTTTAAGCCATCTCCGCAGGAAGGTCGTGCCGGTCAGGCAAGACAGGAAATCGCCGCGCCCCCGCCACTCGTGGGTGCGCTTCCTCGGCAGAGTGCTAGCGGACGAGCGTGCGCGGGTGGTTTGCAGTCTCGCCAGCAGAGTCTGCGGTGCCGCGTCCGTTGGAACCGTGAATCAACGCCGCTTGTCCAGCGGCACGAATTCGCGCTGTTTGGCGCCCGTGTAGATCTGCCGCGGCCGGCAAATGCGCTTGGTGGGCGATTCGTGCATCTCCATCCAGTGGGCAATCCAACCCGGCAACCGCCCGATGGCGAACAGCGCCGTGAACATCTGCACCGGAATGCCGATGGCCCGGTAAATCACGCCGGAATAGAAGTCGACGTTCGGATACAGCTTGCGCTCGATGAAGTACGGGTCCGACAGGGCGGCGCGCTCCAGCTCCTGCGCGATGGTAAAGATGGGATCGTCGATGTGCCGCTTGGCCAAGAGCTTGTCGCACATGCGTTTGATGATCGTGGCCCGCGGGTCGAAGTTCTTGTACACGCGGTGGCCAAAACCCATCAGGCGAAAACCGCTGTTGCGGTCCTTGGCCAGCGCAAGGTACTTGGCCACGTCGCCCCCGTCGGCGCGAATGGCTTCGAGCATTTCCACGCAAGCCTGATTGGCGCCGCCGTGCAACGGTCCCCACAGGGCGCAGATGCCCGCCGAGATCGAAGCGAACAAATTCGCGTCGCTCGAGCCCACCATCCGCACGGTCGAGGTGCTGCAATTCTGCTCGTGGTCGGCATGCACCACCAGCAGCAGGTTCAGCGCCTCGACAAAATCGGGATCGATGGCGTACGGCTCGCTTGGCACCGCGAACATCATCCGCAAAAAGTTGGCGCAATAGTCCAAGTCGTTCTGTGGATAGATGAAGGGCTGGCCGATGGACTTTTTGTATGCGTAGGCGGCGATGGTCGGCAATTTGGCGATCAGGCGATGCACCGAGATTTCCACTTGCCGGGGATCGCGCGGATTGAGCGAATCCTGATAGAACGTGGACAGCGCGCCCACCACTGAGCTGAGGATCGCCATCGGATGCGCGTCGCGCGGAAAGCCGTTGTAGAACGAGCGCATGTCCTCGTGGATCATCGTGTGTCGCCGCAGCGACGTGCGAAACTTGTCGAGCTGCTCCTGGTTCGGCAGCTCCCCGAAAATCAGCAGATAGCTGGTCTCGATGAAATCACACCTTTCAGCGATGACCTCGATCGGGTAGCCGCGGTACCGCAAGACGCCGTTCTCGCCGTCGAGGTACGTGATGGCGCTGGTGGTGGAGCCCGTGTTCACGTAACCTTCGTCCAGCGTGATGCACCCAGTCTCGGAGCGCAGCTTGCTGATGTCCAGGCCGTGTTCATCCTCGGTTCCCACGATCATCGGCAGGTCGATCTCCTGGCCGTTGATCCGCAGCTTGGCAGCCTCGCTCATCGAGCTTTTCCTTTCCCGCACAGTGCCGGAAGTTGAAACAGCGCCGGGGGTTGATTCCGTCTGCATGGTCTCACCCTGTCGCCCACATTGGTTGGGGGCCGCCCAAACACGTAATCTTATACACCGGCCGTGGGATGCACAATTGTCGGCGCCGCGGCGTTGCTTCTTGCGGAGACGTAAGCTGCGCGGCAGCGACAACGGTGCGCCGGAAACGCGCCCCGGCGCGTCGGCGAAACATGGCAGCAGGGCCAGAGACGGCCGCCAGAAACGACTAGCGCGTGGTGCCGGTGGGGCGATTGGCCAGCGACGTTTCCAGCGTATTGTGCACCGGAATGCGCTGCCGCAGGCTGACCAGATACTCGTTCAGCTTTTCGTTGCGATCTCCGGCCTGCAGCTTCTTTTTGATTTCCGGCTGCACTTCGCTGAACGGGACGAGGTGCTTGTCTTCGCGTTCTACCACGCGCACGATGTGATAGCCGTCCTCTTCCTCGATGATCTGGCTCAAGGCGCCTACCGGCAGGCCGAAGATCGCGCGATCAATCGCCTCGGAACGCAGGCTGCCGTGCGTGGTCCAGTCGTTCAATCCGCCCTCTTCAGCCGATAGGCCGTGCGAATGGGCCTTGGCCACTTCGGCCAAGGGCGCTCCGTTGAGCACGGCATTGCCCCACGACGCGATCGCCGCTCGTGCCGCATCTTTCGACGGAAACTCGCTGTACTTCGCGGTCAGCTGTTCCCATCGGGCCCGCGCCGGGCGCTCCCAATCGGCCATGTGATCGCGATAGTAATTTGTCATCTGCTCGTGGGACGGATCTTTCTCGTCCTTGAGCTGCTGAAACATCCAGCCTTGCGCCATGTACCGCTCGCAAAACACGAGCCGTTGCGATTCGAGCGAGCCACCTTGCGCGCGGAGCTTGTTGTCCAGGTCGGTCACGCTGGTCGCTTTGTAGATTTCCTTGAGCCGTTTGATTTCCGATTCGTTGAACAATTCACGGAAATGGTCGAGGTTCTTTTTCACGCCTTCTTCCGGCGCCACGCGGCGGATCTCGGCCATCACCAGTTTGATGTTAATGGCGTCGGAGAGAACTTTGTCCACCACCTCGCGCCGCCAGCGGCCGATTTGCTCCTTCTTGACGTCCTCCGGCATCTGGTCGAACTCCGGCCCCAGCTTCTTCAGGTGCGGTTCCAGATACTGGTGCACCGTGGGCAGAATGTCCGCGGCCTGCACCACGTCGGAGCCCACGCGCGCCAGAATTGCCGCAGGCTCAAAGGGCGGCTCCGTGGGATCTTTGGCGTGCGGAGGGTCGACCGACGCCTCGGGCGACACGGCCGATACCGTCGGCGCGACCGCCTGCTGCGGCGCGCCTCCCGGCCAGGAAGCCGGTCGCGTGGGAGCCGTGGGCGGCGTCGGGGAGGTCGGTCCGTAGCCGCTGGAGCCCACGCCTTGCGTCGGATCGGCTCCTGGCAGCGATGCGCCGTACGAGCCCATCGGCGCCGTTTCGTATCCGCGCGGATAAGGATTCCCTTGAGCCCGGGCCACCGATACGGCGCGCGCCCAACTGGGCAGCAGATCCATCTCGGCGCAGCAGCAGAGCGCGGCCCAGGCCATCGTCGCCAACACGAGCGCGCGAGAGCGGAGCCTAAGCACAGACTGGCTAGCGTGGGACGAGGTCATGCGCCTGGTCCAACCGTCGATGGAACGCACAGGGTGAATACCCGACATTTCGCGAAAGGATCGCCGCGGCCGGCTCTCCGGCCGGACCGCTGGCGGGGCGGGATTATAGGAATCCGTGCCTACGGCCGCAACAGCGATTCCACGACCGCGGCCACCTCGCCCGAATCGATAACCTCTTGAGTAACCGGCAAATACGCACTCTCGCTGTCGACCACCCGCAGCTTGCTAGCGCTCTTTTTGGCCAGCGCTTCGATCCGGGCTCGATCCGCATACCCAAACACCACAAACTGATCCTCCACGTGGATCGACGAAATTTGCCAGCCGTGGGCCCAAATGCGCAGCTTGGCCACCAGCAGCATCCGCTCGAGTTGCGGCGGCCGCGCGCCAAAGCGATCGACGAACTCGGCTGCCAGATCCTCCCACTCCGCGATCGTCGCCAGCCGCGCGAGGCGCCGGTACAAATCGATCTTCAACCGCATATCGGGCACATAGGAGCGCGGAATGTAAGCCTCGCCCGGCAGATCCACGCCGACGTCAATCTGCACCTTCGGCGGCAACTGCTTCAGTCGCCGCACGGCCTGTTCCAAGAGCTCGCAATACAACTCGTAGCCCACGGTGGCAATGTGCCCGCTCTGCTGAGTGCCCAGGATATTGCCGGCGCCGCGCAGCTCCAGATCGCGCATGGCAATGGCAAAGCCGGCGCCCATCTGGCTGAACTCTTCGATCGCGCGCAGCCGCCGGGCCGCCGTGGATGAAAGGTGCTTGTGCGGGTCGATAAGCAGGTAGCAATACGCGCGGTGCTTGTACCGCCCTACTCTGCCGCGCAACTGGTGCAAATCGGCCAGGCCGTACCGATCGGCCTCGTCGATAAATATCGTGTTGGCGTTGGGAATGTCGAGCCCGCTTTCCACGATCGTCGTGGCCAGCAGCAAATCGAACCGGTGGTCGACAAAGTCGAGCATCACCTTTTCCAGGTCGCCCTCGGACATTTGTCCGTGGCCGATCGCAATGCGGGCCTCGGGCACAATCTCTGCGAGCCGCCGGGCAACCTTCTCGATATCGTGCACGCGGTTGTGCACAAAGAAGATCTGCCCGCCCCGATTGAGCTCGCGCATTACGGCGTGCCGCACGAGCTGAGGCTCGAAGCGTGTGACGCGCGTTTCGATCGCCAGCCGGTCGTCGGGCGGTGTTTCCAGGTTCGAAATATCGCGCACGCCCAATAACGACAAGTGCAGCGTCCGCGGAATGGGCGTCGCGGTCATCGTCAACACGTCGACCGTTTGCCGCAGGGCTTTAAGCCGCTCCTTGATCTCCACGCCGAAGCGCTGCTCCTCGTCGATGATCACCAGGCCCAAATTCTTGAACGTCACATCATGCTGCGCGAGCCGATGCGTGCCCACCACAATGTCGATCGTCCCCTCGGCCAGACCCTCCACGATGGCCCGCGACTGGGCCGCCGTGCAGAAACGGGACAATGACACGATGCTTAAGGGAAACTCGGCCATCCGCTCGCGGAAGGTGCGCAAATGCTGTTCGGCGAGAATCGTCGTAGGCACGAGCACCGCCACCTGGTGCCCGTGATCCACCGCTTTGAACGCGGCGCGCATCGCCAGTTCCGTCTTGCCAAAGCCGACGTCGCCGCACAGCAGGCGGTCCATCGGTCGCGGTTGCTGCATGTCGCCCTTGATCGCGGCGATCGACGTCAATTGATCCGGGGTTTCCAGATAGGGAAACGACGCGTCGAACTCGCGCTGCCACGGCGTATCGCTGGGAAACTTGATGCCCGGTCGCAAGGCCCGCGCCGCCTGCAATTCGAGCATGTCCGAGGCGAGATCGACGACGGCGGCCTGCGCCGCTTCTTTCTGCTTCGACCACATCCGCCCGCCCACGTGGGCCAGCGCGGGCCGGGAGCGCTTGTTGCCGCCGACATACTTCTGCACCAGTTCGATCTTCGAAGCCGGCACATAGATCTTCGTGTCGCCGGCAAACTCGAGCACCAGGTGCTCTTCGGCCTGATGGGCCTTTTCCAGCAGTTGCAGCCCCCGGTAACGGCCGATGCCGTGCGACAAGTGGACGATGTAGTCCCCTTCGCGCAGCTCCAGAAAACTGTCGATCACGCGCCCCAGGCGGCGCCGCGCGGGCCGATGCAGATCCGCGCGATGAAACAGCTCGCTGCCGCTGATCAGTGCCACCTGCTCGCCCACCAGGCGGAAGCCGCTCTTCAGATGGCCAATGGCGAAGTGCAGCCGGCCGGCCGTTGCCAGCCGCGTGCTCGCGAACACTTCTTTCAGACGTTCCACCTCGGCCTGGGTCTGGCACACCACGAACACGTCTTGTTCGCCGGCCTGGCCGGCGAACATGGCCGAGTCCAGCTCGTCGCGCACCTTGGCGATCTCGCCACTAAAACGCTCGACCGATTCGATACCCAGATGGCACGTGGTCTCCAACGACCCGCTGGGAACGCTGGCCGCGGCGATCGACGGGAACCGCGTCACCTCGCGCATCGTGGTCGACACGCTGTGAAAATCCTGCGGCCTGTCGAGCCGCTCCAGATAGCGCCGGCCCTCCTCGGCAATTTCGTCGGGCTCAATCAGGTAGAACCAGCTTCCTTCCGGCAGATAGCCCGCAAAGTGCTCGCGGTCTTCCCCCCGGGCCGAAAGCAGCGTGATGTCAATCTCTTCGAGCGTTTCCAGGCTGCGCTGCGTGGCGACCTCGAAGCGGCGGATCGAATCCAGCTCGTCGCCAAAGAACTCGATGCGCACCGGGTCGTACCAGTCGGGGGCGAAGATGTCGACAATGCCGCCGCGTGCCGAGAACTCGCCCGGCAGCTCGACGGCGCTCGTGCTGTGAAATCCGTTGGTCACGAGCCAGCGCAGCAGCTCGGCCACATCCACCATTTCGCCGCGGTGCAGGCGGCGCGTTTGCTGCGCGAGCCGCTCGCGCGCGGGCACCGGCTGCAGCAGGCTCTGGACGCTCGTCACGATCAGTCGCGGCGGGTTGGCGGACGAAAGGCCCTTGAGCACGCGCAGTCGCTCGCCGTAGATCTCGTCGAAGATGACGGCATCGCCCGCTTCGCGCTCCCACGCGGGAAACGTCTCGGGCCGAGCCGCGGTGAATAGCGGCAGGTCCGCGCAGAAGTCGTCGATGTCGTCGATATGCGGCAACACGACGACTAGGGGCGCCGGCGCCTGCCTCGCCAGCGAAGCCGCCACGAGCGCGCAGCTTGAGCCCCAGACTCCGCCCACCGTAGACGCATGACCGGCTTGCAAGCTGGCCAATACTTCGGCGAAGCCTTGTTGCGCCTCCAGACGCCCGACCAGATCGTGGAGCCGATCGGGCGCGGTCAGGACACCTTGCGCTTGGGCCATAAATTCGTGCGTCGAATTCTAGGCCCTACAGCCAAACTGGGAAAGGTCGCTCCGGCCGGACGGCGGCGCGGATCAGCCCAGCAACGGAGAGTCCGCTCCGTGCCCCTTCGCATCAGTCCAGGTCGCGCTTGAACTCGCGCACCACAGCCGCTTCGGGCAGGGCCTTGTAATAGGGATCCAGCGGAAAGCAGCCCGACAGCACACCCTGCCGCGGCCCGGTAGTGCAGTCGCTGAACGTGCGGCACACGCGCTTGCGCGCCAAGAGACCCGTGCCTAGCGAGTCGGCCGGCAACTCAGGATACGCCAGCACCATCCGCCCCAGACCGACGGCATCGATCCAGCCCGCGCGAACGACGGCTTGCGCCACCTGGGGCAGGTAATCCTGCAAGTAGGTGTAGCCAGTGCCAATCATCGGCATCTCCGGGATGGCCTCCTTGCACTGCCGTGCCGCGTCGATCAGCCGGCACACGCCCGCCAGCGGATCTTCCGGCGGCAGATAGCCGTCGCTGGGCGGAAAAATCGCCGGCCGCTGCACGTGCGGACAGTAATAAGGGCTGCCGCAGGTAACGTTGATCGCCGCCACGCCCAGCGCGTGCAATCGTGCGATCAGCGCAATCGGCTCGGTCAGGTCGATCTGCAGCGGATCGTCCATATCGACGCCGAAGCCGTACGTGTACGGCAAGTAATCCTGATAGGGCCACGGGGCGCCGATCTCGCGGCTGGTTTGATAGGGCACCGTGTCGAACACGCTCAGCCGCACGCCAATCGCCAGCTGTGGCACTTCACTGCGGATGCGCTCGATGATCGTGGTCAGCAGGCGGGTGCGGCCTACGAAGTCGCCACCGAACATTCCCGGTCGCGTGCGGGCACTGAGAAACTCGTGCAGCAAGTACCCGTGACAGGCCTTCACGTCGACGAAGTGAAAGCCCAGGTCATGAGCCTGCCGAGCCGCAGCGCAAAACGCGTCGACGAGCCGTTCCAATTCCCCGTCCGAGATGATGACCGATTGGTCGTCCGGCTCGATGCCGAACTTCGCGTCCAACAACGGATGGTGATAGGCGATGCGCGGAGCCGGCAGGCGATCCGGTCGGCAAAAGCGGCCCGAGTGTGTCAGTTGCAAGCCGATCCATAGATCCGAAGTATCGCCGAAGTTCTTCTCGTGGGCGCGCCGCAGCTCGGCCAACAGCGCCGCCAGTCCGGCGCGATTTTCGGCCGTGGCCAGTGTTTGGTTGGGATTGGCACGGCCTGCGGGCGCGACCGCGGCTGCCTCGCCGCCCCAAATGATCTTCGCACCGCTCTCGCCAAAACGGCGCCAGCGGCGCAACGTGTGCTCCGAGGGCGAACCGTCTCGCTGGGCGTCCCAGCCTTCCATCGGATGGATGCACCAGCGGTTGCCGGCGCGAAAGCCGCCCAACTCGATCGGTTGTGCCAGCGGCGAGCCGGCCTCGGCGGTCAGGATCTCGTCGTCGATCGGCAGCGAAAGCCCCAACGCCTTCAGCCGCTCGCGCAACTGGTCCACACTTTTGAGCTGCGCGATCTTGGGATACGGAACTGACATGCGATCGTGGCAGTCGGTTGCAATCGAGCCTGGCTGACGGCGTTTAGTGGTCGCGCTAGGGGAGCGTGAGCATTTGATCGAGCGTTACAACTGCCAATCCTGGTGTTGGTTTCATTGAGACGTCGTTGGTAATAAACGTGGCGGCGCCGCCGCGCATCGCGGTCGCCAGGTGAATTGCGTCGGGCGTTTGCAATCGATGCAAGGCTCGCAGCTTGGCGGCTTCCTCGGCAATATCGCGCGTGACGACGAGTGTCGTTAGATTTCGAGCGTTGAGCAGGATGTCGCGATACTGCTGCGCCAGCGCAGTGTTGCCTGCTCGTAACGGCTGAACCAGCACTTCGATCACTGTCAGTATCGATGTGACAGCGACAAAGTTCGCTTGGTCAAGAGATTCAAAGAACGGTCGCAAGAGCCCATGGTACCGAGCATGCCGTTCTACAAAATAGATGAACGGTGCGGTGTCGATCGCGACTACGCTTCCTCGCAATCGTTCTACCCATTCCATGACGCTCGCTCACTACGAACGTATTCTTGCGCGTCCAGGTTTTTCCAGACCTCAACTCCCAGCCCTTCCAGTTCGAGAATGCTTCGCGGATTGGTGGGCGCCGCCGCACTGGCAGCACGGCGGCGCAACTCGTCGAGCATTGCAAGTTGCTCGGCGGCCGTCAGGTTCTCGACGTGCTTGAGGATTTCCTGTGCTAATTCGTTTGCCATAAATCGTCCTCACTCGCCAGGATATCATGGCCATGGACTACACGCCACCACCGCCGCTTGACATGTTATCGCTCAATGGATCCATCCCTACTCGCTCTTCGCCGGCCGCAGGGGGCTGCGCGCGAGCATGAACTTCTTCTCGCCCGAGGCCGAGGCAAACGCCACCGTGGCCGTCCGCCGCAGTCCATTGCCGCTCAAGGCCACGATTTTACCCAGACCGTATTCGGGATGCCGCACGATCATGCCCTGATGAAACGATTCGGGCGGAACCGGCGGCGTCGCCGTGT
This sequence comes from Pirellulales bacterium, assembly GCA_050250435.1. Taxonomy (GTDB): domain Bacteria; phylum Planctomycetota; class Planctomycetia; order Pirellulales; family PALSA-1355; genus JBFWOR01. The sequence continues at coordinate 85,614 of JBFWOR010000014.1, forward strand.
TCGCGCGTCGCTGCATTTCCGCGGCAGTGATCAGCGTGGCCGTGGCCGCGGTCGTTGGCCGCGCGGCTCCGCCGGCCGTCGGCGCCGCAGGCGCGGCGCGTTCCAGTTTCTCGGGATCGAACTCGATATCCACCTCGTCGCTCCAGTTCGCGGCGTCCTCCAGCGGTTCCTGCGCCTCCCAGGCGACGTCTTGGGGCGGCCGCGATTCGACGACGTCCATCTCGCCGCGCGGCAACTCCATCAGAAACTGGCTCGGCACCGTGCGCCGCCGCTGGCCGCGAAACTCGCGATACGTCGCCAGGCTCAAGTGCAATTCCTCGCGGGCCCGCGTGATACCCACGAACAGCAACCGCCGCTCTTCCTCCAGCAGGTCGTTGTTTTCGCGGCTGCGCTCGTGCGGCAGCAGCCCCTCTTCCAGCGCGATGATGAACACCACGGGGAACTCCAGACCCTTCGAAGCATGCAAGGTCATCAGCGTCGCCTGATCCTCCTCTTCGGCCCAGGCGTCGGTGTCGTTGACCAGGCTAGTGTCTTCGAGAAAGCCTTCGAGCGCCCCATCGCCGGGATTGCGCTCGTCGAACTCGCGCGCGGCCGTGAGCAATTCCTCGATGTTGGCCAGCCGTTCCTGGTCGTCCTCGTCGTCCGAGTCCATCAGGAATTGCTGGTAGCCGGAGCCGGACAGCACGTGCCCCAAAATCTCTTCGACCGCAGCGGTGGCGTGCAGCGCCATTTGATCGTAAAGCGACACGAACTTCGCCACGGCCACGGCGGCGCGCTTGTTGAGCGATTCGATCATCCCGCACTCGCGCGCCGCATCCAACAGCGAAACGCGTTGCGCGATTGCGTGCTCTGCCAGCCGTGCGATCGTCGACTTGCCGATTCCGCGCGGCGGCGTATTGATCACCCGCAGGAAGGCGTTGTCGTCGCGCGGGTTGTTGATCAGGTGCAGGTAGGCCATGACGTCCTTGATCTCTTTGCGCTGATAGAACTCCACGCCGTTGACCATCTGGAACGGCACGCCCTGATCGCGCAGCGCGTGTTCCAGGCTGCGGGACAACGCGTTCACACGATAGAAGATGGCAAAGTCGTGCGGGCGGCGGCGGCCCGCACGCACTTCCTGGGCAATGTACGCCGCGATGCTCTCAGCCTCGACGCGCTGCGTGGCGTAAGCCACCAACCGCACGCTTTGTCCCTCGTCGTTTTCGGTGTACAGCCCCTTTTGCTTGCGCCGCTGGTTGTAGCCGATGAGCGCATCGGCGACGCGCAAGATGCGTTTCGTGCTGCGATAGTTGCGCTCCAGCTTCACCACCCGCACATCGGGATAGTCCTTTTCGAAATCCAGAATGTTGCTCAGGTTGGCCCCGCGCCAGCCATAGATCGACTGGTCCGGGTCGCCGGTCACGGCCAGGTTGGGATGGTCGATCGACAGCGCCCGCACGATGGTGTATTGGGCGAGGTTCGTATCCTGGTATTCGTCGACCAGGATATAGCGAAACCGCTCGTCGAGCGTGGCGCGCAGCTCCGGGTTCTCTCGCAGCAAGGTCGCCACGTGCAGCAGCAAGTCGTCAAAGTCGACGGCGCTACTGGCCAGCAGCCGCGCCTGGTAGGCCGGATAGACCCGCGCCACGATTTGCCCCAGCGGATGGCCCGGCCGTGGCTGGTACATCTCGGCGGTCATCAGGTTGTTCTTGGCCCAGCTGATGGCGGCGGCGATGCGCTCCGGCGTATAGAGCGTGGCGTCAATATCCAGTTCTTCCAGGGTGCGCTTCAGCACCTGGCGGCTGTCGGACGTGTCGTAGATCGTAAAGTTTTCGTGCAGGCCGATGGTGGCGGCATATTGCCGCAGCAGGCGGGACCCAAAGCGGTGGAAAGTGCTCATCGCCACGGCTTCGCCCGGGGCGAGCCGCGCAATCCGCGAGCGCATCTCCTCGGCCGCTTTGTTCGTGAAGGTCAGGGCCACGATCTGCCGCGCGGGCACCCCGTGCCGCAGCAGATTGGCGACGCGATGGGTGATAACGCGGGTCTTACCGCTACCGGGACCGGCCAGGACCAAGAGCGGCCCTTCCAGATGTTCCACCGCTTCGCGCTGCGCGGGGGTCAAAGAATTGAGGAGGTCACTCCACACGCCGGTCCGCTTCCTCGATGCCCTTAGAATTTGCCATAAGCGCCCAATTGCTCGTCGAGCCGGCGCCTCTGGGCCAACACGCCCACGTTATAGTATACGGCCGCCGGCAGTGGCGAGGGGGGGCGCGGGCGCTGAGTCATGCAGCTGCGCCATCATGACACTCTTGCGCTCGGCGCGCCGCCGTCCACTCGCGCGGCGGCAACGTCAGCTCGTCGACGCGCGATCGCGCGCGCAGGTCCGTATGCTAGCATGTCACGCGGAAAATTTTGCCTAACCGGTACCATTTCCCAGGAAAGTTGCTATATTGTCGCGCGTCATGCGGCCAACAGGACCCGGCCGCCGGCGAGCAGCAAGTCTGATGCGCACTGCCCGCCAACAACTACAACTCTATACGGGAGGGAACCCAATGACGCGCATTCCGTTGCGTTCGACCGAGAGCCAGGCTGATGATCTAACCAACCGGTTGGACATGAGCACCGCGGAAATCGGTCTGTCGGTCCGCACCACCAACTGCCTCGAGGAGCGAGGCATCTTCACCGTCAACGATCTGCTGCACTGCACCCGCGAGGATCTGTTGAGCATTTCGAACTTCGGTGAGAAGACGTTGGAAGAGGTGTATAAGGCGTTGGAGGGGGTCGGCTTTTACCGCCGTGCGCGGCGGCAAGCCGTCACGGCATGAGGCCGCCACGCCGAACGCGTGTTTGAACCATGGCCAGGACAGCTCTCGGGACCGAGAGGGCTGTCCTGGTTTTTTTGCGCAACTGTCGGCACTGCGCCCGACGCGCGGCCCCGTCACAACTTCCCCACCCGGAAGCACTTCAGCGTCTTCGTGTCCCGGGCCAATAGCCGCCCGGAGGCCAACGCCGGCAGGGCCTGCACGGTCGAGTCGAACAGCCTGGCCGTCGCCAGCGGCTGAAATTCCTGGGGCGACGGGTTGGCCAGCGTCAGCACGCCTTCGGTCGATAAGATGACCAGCTTCCCGTCGGCCAGAATCAGCGAGCCGGTGCCAAAGCCCTCCTTCGTCCACAGAACTTTGCCCTGGCGCGGATCCACGCAGCGCAACCGCGCCACGCCGACGTCTTGTCGCCCGTCGATGCCATAGAGAAACCCACCGCTCTCGACGCAGGTGGTGTACTGGCTCGACATCACGTCATCGCTTTCCCATTCCGTGGTCGCGGCCTGGGCACCGATCTTGGCCCACTTGGCGCCCACGCCATAGCTGGCCGACACGAACAAGTGATCGCCCAGAATCAATGGATTGGCGGCGTTCACCGTGGGCCCGCGCGCGCCAAACGGAAAACGAAAGCGCACCTTGCCGTTCGCCGGGTCAATGGACACGACGTTGAGCCGCGTGACGAACATCACGTGGCGGACGTTGTCGAGCGTGGCGGCGGTGGGCGACGAGTAGCTGGCCGCTTCGTCGGTCGACTTCCAGATCGTTTTTCCATCGGCCGGCGAGAGCGCGACGATTCCGGCTCCGTCCTGCCCTCCCACGTTGATCAATAGCTTGCCGCCTTCGAGGATCGGGCTGCTGCCGGCGCCGAAGTATCCGTCGGGCGCGTCAAACTCCTGATACAAGTTGCGGTACCAGAGCTTCTTGCCCGTCGCCAGATCTACGCATTGCAGTTCTCCGGCCGGTCCGAGCAGGAAGGCCCGGCCTTCGTGCAACAGCGGCACGCAGCGCGGGCCGTCGTCGTACGAGACCTGACTGGAATAGTTGGTGGGAAATGCGACCTTCCACAGCACCTTGCCCGTCGTCGGATCGAGGCCTTCGCCCAGGAGTTCGCCGCCCAGCCGATGAAACACCACGGCCCTACTGCCCAGCACCGCCGCGCCGGCAAAGCCGTTGCCCACGGCGTGTTGCCACTCGAGCTTTGGCCCGTCGGCCGGCCAGGTCTCGGCCAGTTGCTCGCCATCGGCCAGTCCGCTGCGGTGCGGACCCAGAATCTGCGGCCAGTCGCCGGCGGCCGCAGGGTGGGCACACAGGGCGACCAAAACGAACAGTAACCCTGCCGGTGCCCCGCGGTTTGGCGGTGCGGTCAGGCCTCGCGGAAGCGGTGGGATGTCGTCCATGCCGTTGTCCTGTAGGGATGCAAAGAGCAGAATGGTTTGCGGCATCGTTCGGGCACCTATCAACGGGCAGCGTGTCGCCGCGGCGCCGCACGGTGGCATCGGCCCCCGCCGTGCAGAGCCGAGCGACCAATTATAATGCTCCGGGCCCCGGCGGCAGCCCGTCGCGCGGCGGATTCGCCGCACGGGCCAGGCCCGGCGGCAGGGAACAAAGCGCCGATGGCGGGTTCTGCCACTACGTGCGCGCGGGAGGAATTGCGGCGTGTCACGCTTTTTCAGACTCTACGAAAAGAAACGCGGTGACCGGCGCACCGGCTCTAAGGCCGTGGGCAATATCGGCGAGGCGCTCTTCTTCGGCGGGTTCTTTGCCCTGGGCTGCATCGCCTTTGCCATCATCGTGTCGCTGCTCGTCTGGCCCGAATGGCGGGCCAATCGCCAGTTTGCCGACACCACCTGCATCATTCTGGACAAGGAAATCGTCGAGCGCCCGGCCAGCGACAACGAGCCCGCCTCGTACTTTCCGCAGTTTACCATCCGCTATCAGGCCGACGGCCGCTTGTGGGACGCCAAGACCTACGACGTGCGCCGCACTCACACCACCGATCGAGCCAGTGCCGACGAAATCCTCGATCGCTTCGAAGTCGGCTCGCGCTATGCGTGCTGGTACGATCCGATGGATCCGCAATCGGCCGTGCTGGTGCGCGGCTACAGCGGCTGGCTGTACTTGTTGCTGCTGATTCCCGTGTCGTTCGTCGTGATCGGCGGCGGTGGCCTGGTCTACACGCTGCTGCAATGGAACACTTCGGCCGAGCGCCGTTCTTTGCGCGCCCAGCGCGCCGCACAGCTCGACCCGTTCGATCCCAGCGGCGGCAATCGCACCTTTCCCACCGTGCCGGCCGATGCCAATGTGACCAACAGCCCGGGCACGACGTTGGCTTTTCGCTTACCCGCGGCGGCCACGACCGGATTGCGGCTGGTGGCCGTGGGCATGGCCTGTCTTTTGTGGAACGGCATCGTGGCTATCTTCGTGGTGATGGCCCTCGGCGGGTTCGCGCGCGGCGAACCCGATTGGATCCTGACGCTTTTGATCGTGCCCTTTTTCGCCGCGGGCGTCGGTCTGGTCGCCTATTTCGTGCGCTTGGCGCTCGTGGCCACCGGCGTGGGACCGACGTGGATCGAGATCGCCCATCATCCGCTGGTGCCGGGCCGGACGTGCGAAGCGCTGTTGTCGCAAGCCGGTCGCTTGAAAATGAACTCGCTCGAACTGTGGCTGGCCTGTGAGGAAAAAGCCACCTACCGCCAGGGCACTGACACCCGCACTGAAACCCAGCGCGTGTTCGAGGAGCGGTGCTTCGTGCGCGAAGGGGTGCAGATCGACCCCGGCCTGCCCTTCGAGAGCCGTTGCCAAATCTGCGTGCCCGCCGGCGCGATGCATTCCTTTCAGTCAAATCACAATCAGGTGAGCTGGAAGTTGATTGTCAAAGGCAGAGTGCAGGGCTGGCCGGACTATGAGCGCGTGTTTCAGGTCGTCGTCAATCCGCCCACAAATGGGAACGGCCAGGCATGAACGCGCCGCGCTTGCGATTACAACTTGACGACAAACCCCGAGCCTATCATCCGGGTGACGCACTGGCCGGGCGTTTCAACCTCGAAGGCGTGGCGCCGGAGGAGATTCGCGCCCTGGAGCTGTCGGTGTTGTGGCACACCGAGGGCAAAGGGGACGAGGACATGTCGGTGCACCATTTCGAGCGCGTCGAGCCGCAGAATGGACAGCCCATCGACTTGCGGCAACCGCGCCGCTTCAGCACCATGCTGCCGAACAGCCCACTCAGCTACGACGGGCTGATTGTAAAGATCTGCTGGCGCGTGAGGCTGCGCGTGTTTCTCACCCGGGGCAAGGAACTGTCGGCCGAAGTGCCGTTTCAACTCGGTGAGCTGCCCCATCCGCAAGAGGTGGCCACGTGACCAAAATCGCGCTGCAGGGCAATCCTTTCTCCACGCGATTCGTGCGGCCGGGCGCCATCGAATATCTGTTTGCTCCGGGCGACGGCGCCGCCCGAATGATCGAGCGTCTCTCACAGCACGGGTGGCGTGGCCAGATCATCGGCCCGCACGGGGTGGGCAAGTCGACGCTGCTGGCCAGTCTGTTGCAGCCGCTGTCCGACGCGGGCCGCCCCGCGCAAATTGTTGTCTTGCACAACGGCCAGCGCCAACTTCCCGGCGAGTGGCAAACAGCGGTCCGCGCCACGGGTGCGAAGATCGTGGTCGTCGACGGCTACGAGCAGTTGGGCCGCCTCGCTCGGTGGCGGTTGAACGCGCGCTGCCGACGCGCGGGCTGGGGCCTGCTGATCACGGCCCATCGCGACATGGGCCTGCCGACCGTTGCGCAGTTGCAGCCCTCGGCGGTGATGGCGCACCGCGTTGTGGAGCGCTTAGTCGGTGCGGACGTATCGCCTGCGTGGGTTGCCGATGCCTGGCTGGCTTGCGAGGGCAACGTCCGCGAAATGCTGTTTCTGCTCTACGATCGCCACGAGCGTTCCCGCCGCTGCAACGCCATGGGCGGAACCGTGAGCCCGGCCGGCCAGGTGTCCGAGCGTGCCGGTTGCGCGGATTTTTCCGCCTAGGGTCACCCGGGCGGGCGTGCCGATGGATGCAAGCCAGCACGGCAGTGCGGGCGTGTGAATTCGGCCGATTTCCTGCGCCGCGCGCATTTCTTGATCTAAAGTTTTGCAAGCAGTTCGTCGCTGCCAGGCGGCGCTGTGCGGCCGCGCGCTGCTGCGCGAGTGTGCCGCGCAATTTGCCCGCTCCGTACGATCGTTTGAATACGCTGAGTTTGCCTGACCGTAATCTTTCACCAAATGATCGCGCGGACACCGGCCATGCTTGACGCCGTGTGCCAGCGCCGGTCTAACGAAGTTTCACGACCTCTCGATTGGGATGGGAGCAAATCATGTTCGCACAAAAAGCGCGCGGCGCGGTAATCGTCTTGACGTGCCTGTCGCTGCCTGCGTCGCAGGCGGACGCTTGTGAATTCCTGCGGCGCTGCTTTGGCGGCCACCAAGCGGCGTATTACGCGCCGCCCGCGCCCGTCTGTTGTCCGCAGCCGGCCTGCTGCCCGCAACCAACGGTCAGCTACATGCCGCAGACCTGTTACCGCACCGTGTATCAAAACGTTCCGGTCGTGGCATATCGCCCCATGACCGCTTGCGACCCGTGCACGGGCTGTCCGCGCACAGTAATGCAGCCGGTCACGTCGTACGTGGCGCAACCGCGGCTCGTGGCGTACACGTCGTACCGCCCGGTGGTGACTGCGAACTATTGTCCGTCGCCGTGTGCGACCGGCTGTGCCCCCGTGACGGCCGCGTATGCGCCGTCGCCCTGTGCAACCGGCTGTGCTCCGGCCGCCACGACCGTGGCGTATCCGGCGGTGCCCGTTGCGGCTCCGGCCGTGGCCGCACCGGCAGCGCCCTCGTGCTGCGCGGGCAGCCCCGTGGTTAGCGCCGCCCCTCCGGGTGCGGTCGGTTCAACCGTGACCAGCTTGGCGCCGGCGACCTCGGTTCCGTACGCGTCGTCGGGCACCGCGACTCCGGTCTATTCGTCCACGCCTGGCACCACCGCCGCGCCGACGTTGGCTCCGCAGTCGGCTCCGGCCCAGTCGACCACACCGGAAACAACCTTTGAACAGCAGCCCGCGACCGAGCCGGAATCGCGGATGATGAATCCTCAGCCCTTGCAGCTCAACCCGTCGACGACGCTGGGAGCGCCCCGTGCGCTCGATCCGGAAGGCGGCGACCGCATGACGGCTCGCCCGCTGGATAGCACGATGACCGCGCGACTGGTTTCCAGCGTGAAGGCCGACGTGCTGGATGGCGACGACGGCTGGCGCGCTTCGAGCAAGTAAGGTTTCGGCCCTGGCCGACGAACGACCACAGGCGACTACTGACCCACGCCGACCCGCTTTCGATCCACGCGATCGAAGGCGGGTTTTTTATTGCGCCCTGCGCAATGCGCCGCTGCGGCGCTAGAATAGGCGGCAGTCGAAATCGAAACCGTCCCAGGCAACCGACCGCGCCGGCAACTCCCTGACACCACGATGAATAACGCCCGCATTGCCGAAGTGTTTGATCTGATCGGCGACATCCTGGAATTCCAGGACGCCAATCCGTTTCGGGTTCGCGCCTATCGCAATGGTGCCCGTGCCATCCGCGACTACCCACAACCAATGGAGTCGATCGTCAATGATCCCGGCGCGGCGCTGACCGACATACCCGGCGTCGGCAAAGACCTGGCCGACAAGGTAACCGTGCTCTGCAAAACCGGCACGCTGCCCATGCTCGAAGAGCTGCAGGCCCAGGTGCCGCAAAGCGTGCTGGCGCTGCTGCGCATTCCCGGCTTGGGGCCCAAGAAGGCGGCCACGCTGTACAACACGCTCAAGATCGCGACGCTCGACGAGCTCAAGGCCGCCTGCGAAGCCCATCAGGTGCAAGAGCTCAAAGGATTCGGCGCTAAGACCGAGGAGGCCATTCTCGCCGGCATGGCGCTGGCGCAAACTGCCGGCGATCGCATGCTCTGGGCCATTGCCGATCAGTTCGCCCGCGCGCTCCGCGCGCACCTGGCCGGCTGCCCGAGCATCAAGGAGCTGGAAGTCGCCGGTAGCTTTCGAAGGGGCCGCGAGACCATCGGCGATTTGGATCTGCTGGTGGTCTCGTCCAACGCCGACGAAGTGATGGACCGCTTCGGCGCGTTTCCCGATGCGGCGGCGGTCGTCGGTCGCGGGCCTACAAAAATGACCATCCGCCTGGCAGATGGCCTGCAGGTCGACATGCGCGTCGTTCCCCAACAGAGCTTTGGCGCGGCGCTGTTGTATTTCACCGGCTCCAAGCAGCACAACATCGTGCTCCGCGGCATGGCCAAGGATCGCGGCTTGAAGATCAATGAGTACGGCGTGTTTCGCGTGAAGGGCGACAAGGAAACGTTTGTCGCCGGAGGCACGGAAAAGGAAGTTTACGCCACGCTCGATCTGCCCTGGATTCCGCCGGAGCTGCGCGAAGCGCGGCGCGAATTCGAATGGGCGGCCGAGGGCAAACTGCCGAAGTTGATCGAGCTGGACGACTTGTGCGGCGATTTGCACATGCACACCACAGCCACCGACGGCAAAGCCACGCTGGAGGAGATGGTCGCCGCCGCGCAGGCCAGAGGCCTGCGGTACATCGCCATCACCGATCACTCGAAGCGCGTCTCCATGGCCAATGGCCTGGATGGCCCGCGGCTCCGCCGGCAATGGCGCGAGATCGACAAGATCAATGCCAAACTGCGCGACTTCAAGGTGCTCAAGGGCGTAGAGGTCGATATTCTCGAGCGTGGCGGGCTGGATCTGCCCGACGACGTGCTGGCCGAGGCCGACTGGGTCGTCGCCAGCGTGCACTACGGGCAGAACCAATCGCGCGAGCAAATTACCAAGCGGGTGCTGGGCGCCCTGGCGAATCCCTATGTCTCGGCCATCGCCCATCCAACCGGCCGGCTGATCAATCGGCGCAAATCCTACGAGATCGATCTGGAGGCGGTCTTCACGGCGGCCCACGAACACGGCAAGATCATGGAGCTGAATGCCAACCCGAACCGGCTCGATCTGGACGACGTGGCCTGCGCGGCAGCCAAGAACCACGGCATTCCGATCGTTATCTCCAGCGACGCGCACAGCACCGAAGGGCTGTCGGTGCTGCGCTACGGCATTATGCAGGCCCGCCGCGCGGGGCTGACCAAGCGCGACGTGGTGAACACGCGCGACCTGCCCAAGCTACAGGCGCTACTCGCCAAAGGCCGCGCGGGAACTAGCGGGCGCGAATGAAGCAGTGACCGAGGCGGCGATAACCCCGCCCGTGCTACAAGCCGACAGCCTAGGGCCTATCGCCTACTTCCCAAAACGGCCCAACACTTCCAGCCGGTAGCCGGTCACCTGAAAGCCACTGTTGGCCAGCGTGTCGACCAAGCACGGATCGAGCTTGGCCAGCAGGTGCGGATCGAAGTTCACGCCCAAGTCGCGAATCTCGCCGGTCTCCACGTCGCGCAAGTGATAGTGATCTTCGCTGCGACAGTCGTAGCGCGAGCGGCCGTCGTTGCTCGTGAGCCGCGCGGCCAACCGGGCGGAAACCAGCGCCTCCAGCGCGTTGTAGACGGTCGCCAGGCTGATTCGAGGCACGCGCCGTCGCACCGCGCGATACACTTCTTCCACCGTGGGATGCGATTCGACGCTCTGTAAGAAGGCGAACACCTCGCCCCGCTGTCGCGTGTAGCGACAGCCGGCCTCTTCCAAGGCCTGCCGCACCCGTCCCACGGTCGACGGATCGAGCGATTTGGTGGAGCGCTCCAGGCGCGCATTGCGAGGTGCCATCATGGCCAACTATAGCGCGGGCGGCGGAAATGGTCAAGCAATCGCGCACCTCCGCAGCTGTGCGCAATGGCGCTCGGCATGTTGCTCTTCGTTCGCTTGACCCTCTTGTCGGCGGACTTCTATAATCGCCGGCTTACCCCGAACGGTCGAGTCGCCGCCGGAACGTCCTGCTCTCCTCTCGCAACGATGCACAGCCGATGAAAATCCACGAATTCCAAGCCAAACAGATCCTGCGCGAAGCCGGTGTGCCCGTGCCGCGCGGCGTGGTCGCTCGCACTCCCGAAGAAGCCGAGGCCGCGTTCCTGGAGCTCGGCGGAACGCTGGCCGTGGTCAAGGCGCAGATTCATGCCGGCGGACGCGGCAAGGGCACGATCAAAGAGAATCCGCGGCAGCACGGCGTGCAGCTCGTGAAGAGCGCCGCCGAAGCCAAACAAGTCGCCGCCGCGCTCCTGGGCCAGCATCTGGTGACAATCCAGACAGGACCCGCCGGGCAAGTGGTGCATCAGGTGCTCGTTGAAGAAGGCTGCGACATCGCCCGCGAACTTTATCTCGGCATCGTGGTCGATCGGGCCGCGGCGCTGCCGGCGCTCATGGTCTCGAGCGAAGGCGGCATGAACATCGAGGAAGTGGCCGCCAAGACGCCCGAGCGGATCTTTCGCGAGCACTTTCATCCCGACAGCGGCTTGCTGAGCTACCAGACGCGCAAGCTGGCGGCGCTGTTGGGGCTCCGGGGCAATAGCGTCCGCTCAGCCGAGAAGTTCATGCAGGCGCTGTGCCGCGTGTTCGTGAAGTGCGATTGCAGCCTGGCGGAGATCAACCCGCTGGTCGTCACCGGCGCAGGCGAGCTCTTGGCGCTCGACGCCAAGATCACCTTTGACGACAACGCGCTGTTTCGTCACAAGGATCTGGCCGAGCTGCGCGACATTTCCGAAGAAGAACCCGCCGAAGTCCGCGCGGCCAAGGCCGGCCTCAGCTACGTCAAGCTCGACGGCAACATCGGCTGCCTGGTGAACGGCGCCGGGCTGGCCATGAGCACGATGGACCTCATCAAGCTGCACGGCGGCGAGCCGGCCAATTTCCTCGACGTGGGCGGCGGCGCCAACGTCGAGCAGGTGACCGAGGCCTTTCGCATCCTGCTGTCGGACAAGAACGTGAAGGCCGTGCTCGTCAATATTTTTGGCGGTATCATGCGCTGCACGACGATCGCCACAGCCGTGCTCGAAGCGTACCAGACCGTGGGCTTCAACGTCCCGCTGGTGGTGCGGCTGGAAGGGACCGAAGTGGAACAGGCGCGCAAACTCCTGTCGGAAAGCAAACTGGCCATCATCGGCGCGACGGGCCTGACCGACGCGGCGCAGAAAGTGGTGGCGGCGATGAAATAGGCGGTAGGCCGTAGGCTCTAGGCTGTAGGGAAGACGAAAGACAATCAATACACCAACCCGAAGCGCAAGCGAGGGTTCTTCAAACCCCGAACGAACCAGCAACGATTCATCGCATGAGCATCCTGATCAACAAACAAACCCGCGTCCTCGTGCAAGGCATCACCGGTAAGGTGGGCCAGTTCCACACCAAGGGCTGTCGCGAGTACGGCACGCAAATCGTTGCCGGAGTCACGCCTGGCAAGGGCGGCGAATCGGTCGACGGCGTGCCCGTGTACGACACCGTGATGGAAGCCGTGAAACAAACCGGCGCCGACGCGGCGATGATCTTTGTCCCGCCCGCCTTCACGGCCGACGCGATTCTGGAAGCGGTCGACGGCGGCATCAAGGTGGTGGTCGCCATCACCGAGGGCGTGCCGGTCATCGACATGGCCCGGGTCTACGACATCGTGCGCGATAGCAACTCCACGCTTGTCGGTCCGAACTGCCCCGGCGTCATCACGCCCGAGGAGTGCAAGATCGGCATCATGCCGGGCTACATTCACAAAAAGGGCCCGGTCGGCGTGATGAGCCGCAGCGGCACGCTCACCTACGAAGCCGTGTGGCAGTTGACCGGCCTGGGCCTCGGGCAGAGCACGTGTGTTGGCCTGGGCGGCGACCCGATCGTCGGCACCTCGTTCATCGACCTGCTCAAGCTCTATCAGGCCGACCCGGCCACCGAAGCCATCATGATGATGGGCGAGATCGGCGGCACGGCCGAAGAAGAAGCCGCCGCCTTCGTCCGGCAGCACGTAACCAAGCCTGTGGCGGCGTTCATCGCCGGCCGTGCGGCGCCCCCGGGTAAGCGCATGGGCCACGCCGGCGCGATCATCTCCGGCGGCAAGGGCACGGCCGCTGAAAAGATTGCTGCGCTGGAAGCCGCCGGCATCGAAGTGGCCGAAAGCCCGGCCGACATGGGCACAGCGTTGCAACGGGCAATCGGCCGCAAGCGCCGCGCTGGGTAGCACTCGCTCAACCTTGGGTACCACTGGCGCGCCAGTGCGATACCAACGTCGTCTGCTTGCGCTGCACTGGCAAGATGCAAATAACTAGGTCAGGACTTGTCCTGACAAGCGTTCGTTCCGCGATCATCACACCTGCAATTCAACAATTGCAGATCGTCCGTTTTGTGTTGACAAAGCAATGGACGATAGCGCATTTGTCGCCGCCTACAAACGTCCAGTTACGTCGCTACTGGCACTCTCAGCAATCGGTGTGTCGGTATATATCTGGACCGGCGGCGACCTAGAGCATTTCACGCTCGACTTCCGGGCATTTAACGGTCAACCGTGGCGATTCGTTTCGCCGGTTCTGCCCCATGCCGACCTCATCCATCTCGCGTTCAATGTTTATTGGCTGTTTCGGTTTGGCTCGAAGGTTGAAGATGTTCTTGGCTCGCGGGCCACGTTTTCGATTTACGTGCTGCTCGCATTCGGTTCCTCGCTTGCAGAATATGCACTGATGGACGGTGGCATAGGGCTGTCTGGAATTGGTTACGGCCTGTTCGGACTATTGTGGGTGCTAACCTATCGCGATCCGCGATTCGCCGGTGTAGTGAACCAAGGCGTCGTCGTGTTGTTTGTCGTATGGTTCTTCCTGTGTATCGCGACCACGATGGCCGGTGTTTGGCAAATTGGCAATGTGGCACACGGCGCCGGCGCGATACTTGGCGTTATGCTCGGCTTTGCCATAACGGGACGAACTGCGCTGGCCCGGCGGGTATGGGCCAGCGCATTGACACTGATTGTCATCGGAACGTTTGCGGCGGCACTCGTTGCTCGACCTTGGATCAATTTCGGCCAAGGACTTGCGCACGAGATGGCCTACCTTGGATACGAGGCGCTGCTCGACGACGATAACGAGAAAGCGATTTGTTATTTCGAGCAGGCAGTAGCTAGTCGGCCGAAAGAAGCTGGCTGGTGGTTTAACCTGGGCATCGCGTATCACCGGATGAAACGTATGAAAGACGCCGAGGCAGCATATGGTGCCGCGGCCAAGCTGGATCCCGGCAACGCCGTGTTTCAGGACCAGGTCGAGGCGTTCAACAACGCTGAATGACCGACTTGGCCCTGGCGTCGCGCAGAGTGATGCACGCTACTTCGCCGCCGCTGCCACGCGTTGCGACAACAAATACCCCATCAAGTGCACGAAGTCCGGCTCGCTCACCAGCTCCGGCACGTTCGTGGGCATGAGCGACAACGGGCTCTCGGCGCGCTCGTCGATCTCGCTCTTCGGCACGCGCACTTCCTTGCCCTGTGCGTCGGCCAGCACCAGCACCTCGCCCTCTTCGCGCAAGGGGAGCCCAGTGATCAGCCGCCCGTCAGTCGATACGATTTGCGTGGTGCGAAACGCTTGATCCACATTGCGGCTCGGATCGAGCACGTCTTCCAGCAACCGCTCCACGCCGCGAATGCCCACGCCGTCCAGGTTCGGGCCCACCTTGGCTCCCAGCTCGCCAATGCGATGGCACGCGGCACAGTGCTTCTCGAAAACTTTCGCCCCCAAGGCGACATCCCCTGCGCCGGCGGCGACTTGCGCGCGCCGAGCGTCGATCAGGACGCGAATGCGTTCGTCGTCGGGCGGCAGCCCGGCGGTCAGCTTCGCGAGGCGCGCGTTGAGGTCGGGCACGCGCTGAATTTGCAGCCGCGTGACGATGGCCCGTTCTTGCAAGAGACGCGGCGAGGCTTTGCCGCTGTCAATGGCCGCCAGCAGTTCCCCGGCGCCGCTTTGACTTTCCGCCAGCGCCGCCGCAATGTCGATCGCCAGCCGCTGCGGCGCCGTCTGCAACTGCTTGAGCAATTCCGCCCGGGCCACGTCGTTGTTGATGCGGGCCAAGGTCATCGCGGCATGCTGCCGCAAGTTGAGCGGCTCGTTCGTGTCGGCCAGCACGCCGCTCGCCAGTGACACGGCCCGAGCGCCGTCGTTCGCGGCGCAGGCTTCGAGCGCCGTGGTGCGCAGGTTCGCGAAGCGTGCTTGCGGCGCGGCGGCCGCGGCCAGCGCATCGAACAACGGTAACTTGAAGTCCCGCGCCAGGTCGATCCCGTCGCGCACCTGATGCTCCTGGTTCGCCGCCAGGAACTGACTGGCCAGCCGCGCGGCCCAGGCGTTCACATCCTCGCGCAGCGCCGTGCCGCGTTCCTGCGTCGCCCGCCCTAAGGCCTTCACCCAGCGCGCCTGCTCGTCGGCATTTTCGCTCGTTCGCGACAGGGCGAAGTCATATACCTCGCCAAGCCGATCGTGCGAAATGTGCCGGGCCGCATGGTGCAAATACGGATCGCGCCGCTCCGGCAAGCGTCCGGCCTGGAGCTGAGCAAATACGAACTCGGCCGATTCCGTCGTCGGTGCGCCCAGGCTTACTTCGGCCAGCCGCTGCAGACTATCGCTATGGTCGCCAACCATCTGCGGCAGCGCGGCGTACACGCCGGGCAGCAACAGCTGATCGCGCAGGGCCATCCGTGCCACGTGGATCAAATGGGTGTCCTCCGCCGGTGTCGCGGCCCACAGCTTCAACAGCGGCTGCACGTGCTCGGCCGATGGATGCCGACCCAGCGCGTCGGCCGCGGCGCGGCGCACGAACGGATCACTATCGGCCAGTCCCGCCAGCACCAGCGACACGTGCTCTGCGTCGCGCTCGGCCAGCAGCTTCATCGTGTGCACACGCACCAGGCGATCGCCGTCGCGAGCAAGTTGCCCCAGCAATTCCGGCGTCAGTCCCTTCAACCGTTCGAGCGCCCACATGCCGTGGGCCCGTTGGGTCGGGGTCGAACTGGCCGAGGCGACCAGCATCCGCAACGGTTCGATCGCCGGCGCTCCGATCCGCTCGACCAGTTCGTGCGTGGCCTGTGTGCGGAGCGTGAGATTCTCGTCGCCCAGCAGTTCGAGCAAGCGCTGCAGCGACGCCTGGCTCACGCGCGGTCCGATGGGTGGCGCCGTCGTGATCGGCCCATCGACTCCGCTTCCGGTGTAAACCACGCGCCAGATGCGCCCTCGCTCGCGGTCGCGGCCCGGGTGTTCCAAAGGCACTTCGTAGTGGCCGATGATTTTGTTGTAGAAGTCGGCGATGTACAGCGCCCCGTCCGGGCCCACCTGCAAGTTCACCGGGCGAAACCAAGGATCGTCGCAGGTGATGAAGTCGGGCTGTTCGATCGCCTCGTACGTCGAGCCGTGCGCCGCCAGCCGGTCGTGGTTCACGCGCCCCGTCACCGGGTTGCCGATGAAAACCGTGCCGCGATACTCGGGCGGAAACTGGGCCGCCGCGTAGAAAGCTACCCCGCCGATGCCCGTCGAGCCGTGGTCGTGCTTGATCATCGTCGGCCCGAAGCCCAGTCCGTCGTGCGCCTTGCCGAAGCTCGGGTAATACGCGCCGCGCAACAGCAGGTACAGCGGCATCGAGTGGCAATCGGCCGAGTACAGATTGCCCAGCGGGTCGAACGCCAGCCCGAACGGATTGACTTGCCCGTGCGTGAATTGCTCCACGCGCGAGCCGTCGAACCGCATGCGGAACGTGTTTCCCGAGTTCATCTTTACCCGGTGGCCGTCGGTTCCCTGCGGCGCGGAGTCGTTGGCAAAGCCGTGACACGCATAGAGCCAGCCGTCCTGTCCGTGCGTGAACGAGTTGACCATGCCGTGCGTGTCGCGCGAGCCGAAATTACCATACAGCACGTCGCGCGCATCCGCCTTGCCGTCGCCGTCGGCGTCGACGCAGCGCAGCACGGAGCCGATGGTGTAAACGATCGCCCCGCGCGGAACGGGCATCACGCCTAGCGGAATGTTCAATCCGTCGACAAACGTGGTAACTTCGTCGGCCGCGCCGTCGAGATTGGTATCGGTCAGGATCTTGACCGTGTCGCGGGCCGCGCTGTCGTCGGCGGCGGGATAGGGATATTCGAGCGTGTCGGTGACGAACAACCGCCCGGCCGCGTCGAACGTGATGTTCATCGGCTTGTGGATGGCCGGTTCGCTGGCGAAGAGTTGGATCTCGAAGCCCGGCGGCAGGTGGAACAACTTCTGTTGTTCCTGCGGCGACCTGGCGTCGGTGGGCGCGACCAAGGGCGGCGGGCCGGCCGCACGCGCGCCTGCCGGTGCCGCAATCATCGACAGCACGGCGCAGAGCAGGACCGCGACAAGCGTTCGCTGGGACATCGAGCAATCCTGGGCGGGCGTAAAACGAGGGCGGGAGGGCGGCCGCGGTATCGCATTCGGGTGCCACTGCTGGCTTGTCCAGCAGTGTGAATCGCCCGGCTGCACAGTGCCATCTTAGTTGGCCTCGGTGCGGCGTTTCAAGCGACGCGGATTGGCGGGGCTCGCAATACCGGCGCGCGGCCAGCAAACGCGGCAGCGCACAACCGGCCCTTAGTACTCCAGCCCGGCCCGCAACATCACCGTGTCGCTGGGATAGAAGTTCGGCGTGCCGCTACGATAGAGAACCTCGCGGTTGAACGAGTAGGCCACGTCGAAGAAGCCGTGCAGCCCGCGATAGCCAAACGTTTCCAATCCGCCGCCGAAGCGAATGTCGTTGTAGTCGAACTGGTCGTTCATGCTGGTCCGCTGAATGGTCCACGAGCCGCCGCCGTACTCGCCGTAGCCGTACAGCCACAGGTCGGTGTTCCCAATGGTGGTCAATCGCCGCGACAAGCGCGGGTTGGGGAACAAGAACTCGTAGCGCGCGTCGGCGTGGGGCGTCCAGATCAGACCGCCCGCGGGAAACAGCTTGATCAACAAGCGGTCGATGTAGACCACGCCCGCGGCAATCTGCAGTTTTGGCGTCAGGCCGATCACGCCCAAGCCGCGACCCATAACGCGGATGCTTTGTGTATTGAAGGTGTTGAAGTCGGTGTAGGCACCCACGCGCACGCCCACCTGGGCGCTCAGCCACGGGGTGATGTGCGGATACCAGGCCGTGTCGAGGTACGCATCGTAGGTGCGCGCCGGCAGGTCGGCGTCGACCGGCGGCGTGGTCACCGGCCCGTCCCAAAAGTGAATGCTAAAGCCGGGCGTAACCACGAGCGGGCTGGTGGTCTTGAAGAACGGCACGGCGAACGAAGCCGACGTGTCGACGTCGTTGATGCCCAGCGAATTCGAGCCCATCGGCGAGAGCCAGGTCCAGCGCAGGCGCATCTCTTGCAAGAATCGCAGCGGCTGGCCGAGCGAGGGCGTTTGCCACTGCGGCGTGGCGATTCCCTCGGGATAGAGCGCGCCCGGTGGCGCGCCATAAGGCGATGCATACGGAGCCGGCGCATACGGCGAGGGTGCATAGGGCGAATACGGCGCCGGCGCAGGCGACGACAGCGGCGCGGCGTACGGATCGAATGCGGGCGGCGCGCCGGTCGCGGGCGCCGGTCCGGGCGACGTGAAGCCCGACGGCGGTGCGCTCCAGGAAGGCGGTGGCGCGTTCAACGAGGGTGGTGGCGTGCTGTAGGCCGGAGTCGTCCAGCCGGGCGTTGTCGTCGCCGGTGGGCTGGTCACCACGCCCGGTTCCACCATCGTGGGAAATTGCACACGCTGTGCCCACGCCGCCGGAGCGGCCAGCAGGCAACATACGGCAACAATGCCGCGCAACGTGCAGGCGGTGGAATGCGTGATGGGCTTCAAGCTCGGAACCGAGTGCAAGAGACGGGATGCCGCCGGGGCGGAGGATTCTGAGCGGCAGTTGAATATCAGTCCGCTTGGGAACCGTCAAGGGCATCCACTCTGCCAGCGTTCACGCGCCACGCTTGGCCGTCCGCCGCCGGCTCTGCTAGCATTGATAGCCCATGGGCGAAAGCGATCCACTGGCGATCGACGTCAACCGGCTGCTGGCCGCGGGCGTCGTCGCGCGCGTCGAGTACTACGAAACGCTTTCGAGCACGCACGACCGGGCCCACGAGGTGGCCCGCACGGCCGATCCTGGCACGCTACCGCTCTTGGTGGTGGCCGAGGAACAAACGGCCGGCCGCGGCCGCGGCAGCAATCGCTGGTGGACCGGCCGCGGCAGCCTGGCGTTCAGTCTGCTTTTTGACCCCTCTGCCTGGGTGCTCTCGAATGAGCCGTTGCCGGAGCGCTCGCTGGCCATCGGCGCCGCGATTGTCGACACCGTCGTGCCGCTCGCGCCGGGACACACCATCGGATTGCACTGGCCCAACGATGTGTTCGTGGGCGGTCGCAAGCTCGCCGGCATCTTGATCGACGTGCTGCCCGGCGGGCGCCACGTGCTGGGCATCGGCCTCAATGTGAATAACTCGCTGGCCGACGCGCCGGACGACGTGCGCGCCAGGGCCGTCAGCCTGTGCGAGCTGACCGGCGCGACGCTCGACCGCACGGCAATGCTGGCCGACTTGTTGTCCAACGTGGAGCTGGCCGTGCGCGCCGCGGCTGCCGATCCACCCGCGTACGGCCGACGTTTTCAAGAGCTCTGCCTGCAAGTGGGCCGCGAGCTGACCATCGAAATCGGCGGACGCCGCACGACCGGCCGCTGCGCAGGCATCGCCCCGGATGGCGCGCTCGTGCTCGAGACTCCCAGTGGCTGGCAGAAGTTCTACTCGGGCGTGCTGCGCTAGAGTGCCACGCAACACCGCTAGCCGTTGGTATTCAGGGTGCCACTGGCATCTTGCCAGTGCAACGGCCGGCCGCACTGGCGAAGCGCCACTGCCACCCTAGTTATCGCGCACGCTTCCGCCGTTTCGTCACAGCCCGCAGCGCCGTCACGCAGATCTCTTGTCGATTGAATGCCAGTTGCCGCGCACGCACGTTGGTGTAACCCCAGCGGCGCACGCGCGCCAGATAATCGGGCACGGCCTCGGCCAGCGACCAGTCGAGCAACTTCAGCGTCAACAGCAGCCCGCGCACGTTGACCGCCGGATGTGTAACGATCGCCTCGACCGCGTCGAGCGTGCTGTCCGGCGCGATGTTCATATCCGCGGCCAGCCAGGCGACGCCGCGAAACTCGCGCCGTCGCACGTCGGCCGCGCGCTTTTGCACATGCGTGAAGTGTGGATGCGCCAGCACGCGCGGATCGACCAGCGCCGGATCAATGCCCACGACGTGCAATCCGCGGTCCAAAAGGGCCTGGCTGGCGCCACCGGGTGCGCAGCCCAGCTCGGCGATGCGTTCACCGCGCGCGAGCGGCAAATCGGACCAGCTCAGGGCTTCGGCCATCTTGAGGTAAGCCCGCGACACGGCATGCTCCGGCAGCGCGATGTCAAAGACTCCGCCCGGCACGCAGGACTCATTCGTCGTCGCGCGGTGCCAACCGACCCACCATTCGTCGGCCTCCACCAGCACGCAGTCGAGCACGCGCTGTCCGGGCTGCGCGATGCGCGGGTGCGCCGCTTCGCGCGTCCCTTGCCCTGCCGGCCAGTGGGTACGCAGCGCCGCTTCGATCTGCACGGCCGCCGGAGTGAAGTGCGGTTCAAAGCCGCGCCAGCCGGGCCGCGCCATGTCGCGCTGCCAAACGTGGATCGCTTCGCACGGCACACCCGCGGCCAGTTTCCAGACCTCGCGGGCCCGCGCGCCCACGCCGTGCGCCGTGGCCTTTCCCAGCGAGTGGGCCCAGGCCCGCGCGAACACGCAATCCAGCGCGAACGGTTCGTCGGCCGCCAGTGCGGCCGGCGCTTTGAACGTGAGAAAGCCCGGCCGAGAGTAGGCGAAGCGCAGCGCGGGCCAGCGGCGGCGGATTTCGCTCTTGAGCGCGCCTTCGGCGCCGACCTGACACGTGGCGAACAGGAAGCCGCTCGAAACTGCGGCGGCCGCCTTGTCGGAAACCACTATTTGCCCCCGACCAGTTGAATCTGCGCTGCGGAGTTGGGTACGTCGACGAGTTCCACTCGCACTTTGCGATCCAGCCCCTTGGCGGCGATGAGCGTGACGGTGTGCGTGCCCGCGGTCGCATCGATCACCGCCTCCGCCTCCGTCGCGATCGGCTGATCGTCAAACCAGAGCTTGTCGATCGCCCCGGAAAACTTGAGCCCGATCTTGCCGGCGCGGGCGACTTCGCACTGACAGCGTAGCACGCAGCGACTCTGGTCGCCGTCGGCCGCGTCCGGGACAGGCACCGTCGCCAACGGCAGCTCGCCCGATACGGCACTATAGCAGCTGACCCAAGCGCCGCCGGGCTCATCCACCGGCGGCTTTTCCGGAAGGCCGCCGGCCAACACGCCCGCGGCCTGGGGCGCCGAGGTCAACGCTTGCCAGCGACGCACCACCGGCGCGCTACTGACCGCATAGCGCCCCACCTTGCCCAATTCCGAGAGAAATCGAAGCAGGTCGACCAATTCGGCGCGGGTCAACGTGTCGGCCAGGCCCAGCGGCATGAGCGAGCCGCCATTGGCCCGCTCTTCGATCGCATCGAGCGGAATGGCAACGTCGCGGTCCTCGACGTCGCGCAATACAAGCTCCTTATCCGTCTCGCGCACCAGCACACCGCTGGTGATCCGACCGTCGGCCACGACAACCAGCGAGTGGTAATTCTCTTTGATCTTGGCGCTGGGCTGCAAAATCGATTCGATCAGGTAGTCGACCTGGGCGCTGGCGCCAATGCTGACCAGGTCCGGCCCGACCCGGCCGCCCGCACCCGCAATCGCATGGCACTTGAAGCAAGCCTGATCGGCACGTCGAAAGACAGCTTCGCCCCGTTCGGCATCGCCGCTGGATGCCACTTCATCGATCAGCGCCTTGAGTTCGCTTTGCGAGAGCGTGCGTGCGCCGCCGGAAATTCCGCCGGCCGCGCTCAAGGCTCCGATCAGCGCCGGCTCCTCGCGCGCCACGCTACGCGCGGCACGCACGGCCAGCTTGGCCACGTCGTCAGGAAGTTTTTGGCCGTTCAGGGCCTCGGTCAGTGCCGCCGCGCCCCCGCGCCGATCCATCAAGGTCACTACGGCGTCGGTTGGATCGAGCGACGTTTCATGGCGCATCAGATTGACCAGCTCGGCGGCGGCACTTTGCACGTCGAGCGCAGCCAGCGCACAAATCGCCATGGCCCGCAGCGGCGGAAGTTGATCTGGTTTGCACAGCGCCAAAATGGCCGGCGTGCTGGCCGGCCCCATGCCGGCGACGCTCGCCAGTGTCGCACGGCGCTCCGCGGCGTCCGTCGTTTCATCTTTCGCTCGAGAGAGCAACCGCTCGCGCAATGACTCCATTTGCCAGACGCCCGCTGCCTCAATGGCCGCTCGCCGCAGAGCTGCATCCGGAGCATCGACCAGGCCCGCAATCGCGCCGAGCGAGCCCGCGGGCCGTACCTTGCGCATGCGCGCCGCTCCGACCAACGCATCCAGCAGTTCCGCGCGGGCCGCCGCCGGCGCCTGCTCATCCAAGGCCATGTCAAACACCGCGCGCAGATCCGTGTCCTTTCCCAACGCAGCCACCAGCACCAGCACGCTCTCCTGTCGGTCGCGCGGCAACTTGCCGGCACGCAACATGTCCATCAGCGGGCCGACGACTGCCGGCGAATCGGCCGATTGCAGCAGGAACGTCAGGTGCCGCACGTTGCCGCCGCAGTCGAACTCGCCCTTGGTGAGCGCCGGCAGCCAGGCCGGCGCCAGATCGCGCGCCGCCAGCCACAGCCCATGTTCGAGAAAGCGATCCAGCGGCCGATCGAGCGCCCGCATGGCCAGTTCGGCTGCCTGCGAAGTGTTCAGTTCCGCCAGGGCCCGCACCGCTTCCAGGCGCACTTGCGGGTGTTCGTCGGCAACCTGCGTGGACAGTAGTTGTGCCGCCTGCGGAACGCTGTCGCGCCAGGCGCGCAGCACGCGCGTGGCCGCCGCGCGCACGCGATGGTCGGCCGAGCGCAACAGCGATGTCAGCAACGTGGGCTCAGGCACGTCGAGCGCCTGATACGTCCACAGCGCTTCCACACGGCGCTCATCGTACTGAGGATCTGCCGCATCGAGCGCAGCCACCCAGCCGGCCAGCTGCGGCAGCACGTCGCGGCCGCGCGCCTTGAGCTGCAGCTTGGCGTGCAGACGCGTGAAGTCTTCGGGAGCCTGGAGTGCTTCGAGTAGTTGCTCGACCGGAGCGTCGACCAGCTTCGGCCGCTCCACGAGCGACCGCCCTTTGGCCGTCACCCGCCAAATGCGACCGTGCGTGTGATCGCGCCGCTGATCGCGAAAATCGACTTCGCCGTGCTGGATGATCGGGTTGTACCAATCGGCGATGTACAACGCCCCATCCGGCCCCATCTTCACGTCCACCGGCCGGAACGCGGCGTGCGCGGTCTTGATGATCTCGGGCTGTTGGCGCGAGACATAGCCCGCGCCGCTCTCGCTGACCACAAAGCGGCACACGCGGTGCGCGCGAAAGTCGTTGGTCACCAGGCTGCCTTGCCAGTCGTCGGGAAAATGCCGGCCGCTGATCACTTCCAGGCCGCAGTGCTTGGGGCTGCCCGGATTGAGCCCGCGAAGGATCTTCTTCGCGCCGGCGTACGTGAACATCGTGGCGCCGGGAAACGAGTAGTTGATGCCTTCGCCGCCGGCCCCGTCCGTTTCGAACGATTGGCCCCAACGGTCGAAGATATGGCCCCAGGGATTGCACAGACCGCGCGAGAAGACTTCCAGCTGCATGGTCTCGGGCCGGAACTGCCACACGCCGCCGCTATTGAGCCGGCGCACGCCATGCGGGGTTTCAATGTGGCTGTGAATGTAGATCGACTGGTTGAAGTACAGCATTCCGTCGGGCCCCCAACGGAACGTATGGATGATGTGGTGCGTGTCCTCGGTGCCAAAGCCGGAGAGCATCACGCGGCGCCGATCGGCGCGGCCGTCGCCATCGGTGTCGGCCAGGTGCAGCATTTCGGTGCTGTTGGCCACGTATGCCCCGCCATCACCCGGCTCGACCGCCGTGGGAATGAGCAGGCCGTCGGCGAACACGGTGGTCTTCTCGGCGCGGCCGTCGGCGTCGGCATCTTCCAGAACCAGAATCTTGTCGTTGGCTTCCTGACCCGGCTTGACGTGCGGATAGACTTCGCTGGTGGCAATCCACAACCGACCCTGGGCGTCGAAGTTCATGTGGATGGGCTTGGCCAGCATCGGATCCGCCGCGAACAAGTTCACTTCCAGTCCGTCGGCCACTTGAAAGCTGCGCCGCTCTTCTTCGGGATCCGGGTCGGGGATGACGCGCAACTCGCGCTGTGCGTGAGCCACGGCGGGCAACGACATGACCAGTGCGATCACGCCCAGCCACACAGCCCAGCGAGGCCGGGCCGGCTTGTCAGCAACAATCTGCGCAGCGCTACGTCTCATGGCGCACTGACCCTCGTGAGCTCATAGCGCCGCGCCTGGGGCGCTGCAAGGTCGTGAATGGCGGCTTCCTGCTGCTCGATGAGCGGATCGAACTGCGGAATTTCCACGGCGTTCTGCCCCTGCTCGTGTTTGCGAAAGCCGAGCAAATACGTGACGTTCTGCGGGCGCCAGCGGTGAAAGTACAGCGCGTTCTTCGCCAGAATGGCCTGGCGCAGCTGCTCGCTCTGCGCAAAATCCGGACCGCGATCGATGGCGACGCCGTTCGACCAGGCCGCCGCGGGCGCTGGCCCGGCAACCACTTCGCCGTCGACGGAAAGCGTGTATTGCCCTGCCTCAAGCCCGTCGACCCGCAGCACGCGCGGCGCGGGACCGGCCGCTTGTGGCGACGCCGCGGGCGGCGGTGCGGCCGGCAATTGTGCATCGCGTGCTAAAAAACGAATCGCACCGCCAACGAACGAGGCCTCGCTGATGCTCGTGCCGCGCGCCGCGATGTTGTGCCGAGTCGCGTCGATTTCGATGGTCCACGCGCGGGGCGTCAGGCCCAGCCCTTGCTCGATGACTGGTGCGGCGCGCCAATAGCCATAGGCCGTCAAGTGCAGCCCGTTGTCCGTCAACGGAATCGCCGCGGGTGGCGCGAGCTGCTTGCCTAACAGCTCAAATAAGTTTACCAGTGGCTCGTTGCGCTGTGCGGCCACTTTGGCCAGTTCGGCCGTGTACAGCCGCAGCTGCTCGTTGTGCCGCGCAGGATTGGGCAGCGGCCGACCGAGATCTTCGTGTGGCGTGGGCGACAGAAAAACGACCCGCGCTTTGGTCTCATCGAGGGCCGCCAGCAACGTGCTCAGCCCGGCGTTGAAATCTGCCAATCCCGCGCGGCCGGCGAACGATTCGTTCGCGCCGTAGTTCAGCAGAATAACTGTCGGCTTCAGCTCCAGCACGTGTTGCTTCAGCTGGGCAAAACCGTCGGCCGGCGTGCCAAATCCGGCACGCGCTTCGCCCCACACGGTGTCGCCGCTCCAGCCCAGGTTGCGGAATTGCACTTGAGCGTCAGGAAAGCGGGCGGTCAGTGCCGCCTCGACGTAGCCGTACGCCTGTTCGCGCTCGATGAACGTGCCGCCCAATAGCACCACGCGGTCGCCGTCGACGAGTGTGAAGCGCCCCTGCGATTTGTCCGCCGCGCTAACGCTCGGCAGCGCCACCCCGATGACGGCCAGGACAGCCACGCTCCGCAGCCAATGGCGGCGCAGGAATTCCAATCGACGGTGGGACACGGGGCATTCCGAAAAGGCGGGTCGGGGGCGAACTCGGCAGAAGTTCGACGAGCGCAATGCTGGGAACTTCGAGTGTACTTGAAGCCCGGGCCCGATTCCAGCAGCCGCGGCCCAAGCGGCCTACCCCCGCGATGCCCGATGCCACGCCGTCACCGCCGACTCTTCCCGCCCGCGCTACCGGCCGGCCACTCAGCCTTCGTCGTCAAAATCGTCCGGTTCTTCTTCCCGGGCTGGGACCGGCGCATCGTCACCGCCGTGCCCATCGTCCTCGTCGTCGAATTCTTCCTCGAAGTCATCATCGAATTCGTCATCGAAGTCATCGTCGTCGAAATCCTCGACGGGCTCGATCGCCGGTTCAACTTCGGGACCGATATCATCGTCGTCGAGCTCGTCGCCGCCCTCTTCCTCTTCGTCGTCATCCTCGTCTTCTTCCTCATCGTCCTCGGCCAACACCGTGGGCGGCGCGGCAACGAAGTCGACAAACGGAAACGTGCGCCACGGCTCATCGATCGAAACTTGCATCGTCATTCCTCAATGTGTCAAACAGTGGCGCCGCGGCAAACGAATCCGCCGCCGAGCCAGAAGTGCCAAAGTATAGCCGGAACGGTCTGTCTGGCTAGGGACCACCCGAGTCCCTCGGACTTCATGGCTTGCTGCGCCGCACAGCCATGTGCTGGTCGTAAAAATCGCACTCCATTTTCAACAGTTCTTGGCCAGGCCGAATCGTGTCGCCGAACTCCAAATACGGCTCCGCGCCCGAGCCATAGGCAGTCCAGGCGGGCGCTCCATCCCCGTTCGGATCGCCCGTTGCGGCGAAGCGCACCCAGGTGTCCGACATTGCTTTCGCCAGCGCAGTGTCAACGGGCTCCAGCGACCAGTTGGTGATCGCCAGATTGTCGAACACATAGGGAATCTCCGCCGCGTGATACGCCCCCAGCGATTGCCGCTCGGGCCGCGGCGGCACGCGCGTGAAGTAATATTGATACGCCTTCTGCCCGGCCTTCTGCGTCATGCGGGCCCAGGTGCGCATCTCCCAGGTGAACCATTCGTCGCGCATGCTGTGCAAAAACGCGTCGCGCACGTCGCTCTCGCTGGTGACTGGGTAGACTTTGTTGAACTGCTCGGCCAGATCGCCATATTTGCGCTTGGCGGCCGTGAGAAACAGCTCGCTGCTGGGCGGCACATTCTGCGCCGCAAGACTGGTCCCCTCGTCGGCATTCGAGCCGACGATCACCGGCACGGCCGCTTGTTTGCCTGCGGCATAGATTGCCGAAATCTCCTCGGGAAACACCCAGCCGTCCACGCACGCGTGCGTGCGCGCCTGCGCAGGGATCTTGGCCACGGTAGCCAACAGCTCCTCGGCCGACTTTTCGCGCAGGGCTGCCAGCGGGTCGGCGGCCGTGTCGCAAGCGAGCGCCGCGGCTAACTGTTCGCCGCGCTGTTCCGCCGGCGGCAGCTCGCCCCGCGCTTCTTTCAACTTGGGCATCGGCCCAAAGCAGCCGCCGCTTTGACCGATCGCGCGGTGAAACAGGCCCTTCGCCAGCGGCGTGGCGACGAGCGCGCACACGCTCCACGAGCCGGCCGACTCGCCAAAAATCGTGACGCGGCCGGGATCGCCGCCGAATGCGCCGATGTTGCGCTGCACCCACTCGAGTGCGGCAATCTGGTCGAGCACGCCGTAGTTGCCGCTGGCGCCGTGGGGCGACTCGCGGCTCAACGCCGGATGCGAGAAATATCCCAGCGGGCCCAGGCGGTAATTCAGGGTGACGAGCACGACGCCTTTGCGCGCCAGCGCCGCGCCGTCGTACGCTGGAATCGATCCCGAGCCGCGCGTCAGCGCGCCGCCGTGAATCCAGACCATCACCGGTCGTTTCTCGTTCGGTCGCCCTGCGCCGGTCCATACGTTGAGGTACAAGCAATCTTCGCTCTGCGGCTGCGCGGTCATCGCATACACCGAACCGGCCGGATAGGGCGCTTGTGGACAGGTGGGAGCGAACG
Organism: Pirellulales bacterium; assembly: GCA_050250435.1. Taxonomy (GTDB): domain Bacteria; phylum Planctomycetota; class Planctomycetia; order Pirellulales; family PALSA-1355; genus JBFWOR01. Next base: position 113,093 of record JBFWOR010000014.1, read on the forward strand.
TAGCGCACTCGCGCACGCCATCCCAAGCACTCGGTCGTTGCGGTGGCTGCCAGCGCAGCTTGCCCACCGGGGGCGCTGCGAACGGAATGCCCTTGTAGACGCGCACGTCGCTTTGGTCGCCCGTTCGCGCGCCGCTGATCAAGCCGCTGTCGATTCGCAGCGGTTCGTCATCGGCCCGGACCGCACCCGCCGCGAGCGCGGCACAGAGGATCGAGAGAACCAGTCCCCACACCGTCGTTTGCAAGTGGGCGCGTTTCATGTCCGTGCTTCCCGTGCGAAGAGAGAAATCGAATGACCGAAGAGTTGCCGCCACCTTTCCAACAAACCTAACGTCCCTTGGTTCGTCAGGCAAATCGTCAGCTGGCCCGTCCCGGAGCCATGGGCATGGCTGATTTAGCCCCAGGGCGCGCGCGGGCGGCAGGCCCTACTTGCAGACGGCCTGCCGGCGAGTATCGTGGGATAAACGCATCCGCCTACCAGCCGCCGCATTCCCGCACAGTACAAACATGCAGACCCGCCCTCGCCACGTCGCCGCCATCGTGCTGGCGCTCGCCTTGAGTTCGTCGACGGTCCAAGCCGAAGCGCCCTCCGGCCCGGCTAAGTATGTGGCCATCGAAGATGTCGTCTATGGGCACAAGGATGGCCTGGCGCTCACGCTCGACGTGCTCACACCCGCCACAGGAGCCAAGGGCATCGGTGTAGTGCTGGTATCCAGTGGCGGCTGGAAGTCCGAGAAGTCCGACGTGCCGGGCCCCGACGAGCGACGCCGCAACACCGAGCACTGGGTGCAAGGTCTGCTGCGCGGCGGCTACACCCTGTTCGTCACACGGCACGGCAGCGCACCACGTTATTATGTCCCGGAGATGGTCGACGACATTCGCCGCAGCGTGCGTTTTGCGCGCCATCATGCCGATCGGTTCCACGTCGACCCGCAGCATCTGGGCATCACCAGCGGCTCGTCGGGCGGTCACCTCTCGCTGATGGTGGCCATGACCGGTGATGACGGCCAGTCAGACGCCAAGGATCCCATCCTGGCCGAAAGCAGTCGCGTGCAGGCCGTGGTCGCCTGGTTTCCGCCGACCGATTTGATCAATTGGGGCAAGCCCGAGGGCTATCGTGAGATCGAGCAATCGCGGCCCGGCTTCTTCGCCAACATTTTCGGAAAAGTAACCGATCTGGAGGGTCAGCTGCGCTCCATTTCGCCCATCTACGCCGCCAGCGCGGACGATCCGCCGCTGCTGCTGATTCACGGCGACAAGGACCGTACGGTCCCGTTGCAGCAGTCGGAGGTGCTGCAGGCCAGGTACGCAGAGCTGGGGCTGCCGGTGGAGCTGATTGTGCAGCCGGGCGGAGGCCACACGTATTGGCCGGGAATTCTCGACCAGTACACCGCCGTGGCCGCCTGGTTCGACAAGTTTCTCCAGCCGCAGTCAGGGCCACAGTGAGGATTAAGCGGCCCGTCGCACGCTGTGCAGTACTGCCTGGCGGCTCGTATCAAATGCGGCCACTGGGTTTCGTCCTGCCGACGATGCGGCAACGGCGGCCGCCGCCGGCGAACCTACCCCGCTGGGCAGGGGGCAATTCCAGGATATAATTGGTCGCATCCTGAACGATCCCTTTCGGGCAAACTTTTCCCTGTTCCAGCGCCGTGCCCGTAGCGCCCGAACAGACTCTCGTACACTTGTCTTAACAGGAGACGTTACCGTGCGACTTTTCTTTCTGAGTCTCATTGCATTGGGATGTGCGGTTGCGCTTTCGGTCGGCTGCGCGAAGCAAGCCGGACCCACTGCCGGCAATGGAAAAGTGATCACCATCGAGCCCGGCGCCGACGCCCTCAAGCAGGCTCAGGCCGCGCTGATCAAAGCCAAACCGGGCGACGTCGTGGAGTTCGGCGCGGGCAAATTCGAGTTCACCTCCACCCTCTCCTGCGATGTAAACGACATCACCATTCGCGGACAAGGCAGCGACAAGACGACTCTGGCGTTCAATCAGCAGGGCCAAGGCACGGGCGGCGAAGGCATTCTCGTCACCAGCAAGAAGAACTTCACCATCGAGAACCTGGCCGTCGAAGACGCCAAGGGCGACGCCATCAAGGTCAACGGCTGCGACGGGGTGACGATGCGCAAGGTGCGCGTCAGCTGGAACGGCGGTCCCAAGGAAACCAACGGCGCGTACGGCTTCTACCCGGTCCTCTCGCAGAACGTGCTCATTGAGGATTGCATCGCCCTCGACGCCTCGGACGCCGGCATCTACGTCGGCCAATCGGAAAACATCATCGTGCGTCGCAATCGGGCCGAGCATAACGTGGCCGGCATCGAGATCGAAAACTCCGTGAACGCCGACGTCTACGAGAACATCGCCACCAACAACACCGGCGGCATCCTGGTCTTCTCGCTGCCCGATCTGCCCAAGAAGATCGGCCATCATTGCCGCGTGTACAACAACCAGATCATCGAAAACAACCATCCCAATTTCGCCCCCAAAGGCGCCACCGTGGCCGGAGTGCCGGCCGGCACGGGCGTCATGATCATGGCCAATCGTCACGTGGAAGTGTTCGACAACACCATCGAGAACAACGCGAACGTGAATTTGTCGATCATCAGCTACCTGGCCAGCGGCAAGCCATACCAGCAGGATCCGAATTACGATCCGTTCTGCGAGGCGATCTACGTGCACGACAACAAGTTTGCCGGCGGCGGCGACAAGCCGAACGGACGCCTGGGCGAGCTGCTGCAGGCCTTGGCGGGTGGCGAAAAGCTGCCCGATATCGCCTACGACGGCGTCGTGGATCCGAAGAAGGCCGTCGAAGGCCAACTGCCGGCCGAACTCGCCATTCGCATTCGCAACAACGGCGATGCCGACTTCATCAACTTCGATCTGGCCCACGTCAACATGGAGAATCCCGGCGAGAGCACCAACGCCAACATCAGCCGCGACCTGAAGCCGTACGAGGGCGAGATGCCCAAGCTCGAGCCGGTGTCGATCGCAGGCGTCAAGTAGCAAGTGTCATGATTCGGCGTCGGCAATTTGGCGGGCTGGGCGGTCTCATTGCGAGCCTGCGCGGCGGCACGTGCTTTAAGCTGCTGGTGTTGGGCGCGCTCGTCGGTCTGGGCACGTTGGCCGGCTGCGCGCGCTCCGTCGACGAGGCCGGCGGCGAACCGCCGGAAAAGCTCTCCGATTACGGCCTGTTCACGGGCAACGGCAGCACGCAAGAGGCGGCGGCCGGCGTCATTCCCTACGATCTGAACACGCCGCTCTTTTCCGACTACACGGAGAAGTTCCGCTTCGTCAAGCTGCCGGCCGGTGAAAGCGCGAAATACCAATCGGACGCGGCGTTCGACTTTCCCGTCGGCACGCTGATCGCCAAGACGTTTGCCTATCCCGTCGACGCGCGCGATCCGAAGCTCGGCCGGCGCCTGCTGGAAACCCGCATCTTGAAGCGCGAAGCAGACGGCTGGGTCGGACTGCCCTACGTTTGGAACGCCGAGCAGACGGAGGCCACGCTGGACGTGGCTGGCAGCTTTGTCGATGCCAAGTGGATCGACACCGCGGGCCAGGAGCGGACCAACAACTACATCATTCCCAACGCCAATCAGTGCAAGGGGTGCCACAAGCAGGGTGATGTGATGGAGCCCTTGGGCCCCAAGGCCCGGCACCTGAATCGCGACTTTGCCTACACGGACGGCACCCAGAACCAGTTGGCTTACTGGAGCGAGCACGGCGCGCTCAGCGGCGCGCCCGATCCCAAAGATGCGCCGCGCCTGGCCGTGTGGGACGATCCCTCCACCGGCAGCCTCGACCAGCGGGCCCGTGCCTGGCTCGAAATCAACTGCGCTCATTGCCACAATCCGACCGGCCCGGCCCGCAATTCGGGCCTCGACCTGTTGGCCAGTCAGCACAATCCCACGTCGTACGGCATCATGAAAACGCCCGTGGCCGCCGGCCGTGGCACGGGCGGCCGCGAATACGGAATCGTGCCCGGGCAACCCGACGAATCGATCCTGATGTATCGCATCCTGTCGATCGACACCGGCATCATGATGCCCGAGCTGGGCAAACGGCTGATTCATAAGGAAGGGGCCGAGCTGGTTCGAGAGTGGATCGCCGCCATGCCGTCGGCGACGCCGCCCGCGACGCCTGCCAGCGGAGCGCAGTAAAGCCGCCGCGACTCACCGGCGTTTCCATCGCACCGTCACGAGCATCAGCGTGCCAACTCTGGCTGAAGCGTTTGAGCAGGCACGCGGGCTGGCCACTGCCGGTCAACTGGCCGAAGCCGAAGCGATCTATCGCCAGCTGGTCGCACAACTTCCCGACATCCCGGACGTGTGGGGCGAGATGGGCCTGTTCTACCTGCAGGCCGGCCGGCCCGATGCCGCAATTGGACCGCTGGAAGAGGCCACGCAGCGCCATCCGCAGCACGGCGGATATCATAGCGCGCAGGGCGCGGCCGCCCGTTTGCTCAAGCGCCGCGCCGAGGCCGTAACCGCGTTTCGCGCGGCACTGGCGATGGGCCCGCCGAGTCCCGAGCTCTACAACAATCTGGCGCTGGCACTGAAGGACGACGCGCAATACGAAGAGTCGCTCGCGAATTTCGAGGCCGCGCTGGCCTTGCGGCCCGATTATCAAACCGGCCACTTCAATCGTGGCAACGTCCTGTTGGCGATGGGTCGCCCGCGCGAGGCGCTGAGTAGCTTCCGCCGGGCGCTGGAGTTGCTGCCGAACGACGCCGGCGCCTGGTGCAGCTTGGGCCTGGCGCATTTCGACTCGGCCGAGCTCGATCCGGCGATGGAAGCGTTCCAGCGCGCGCTGACCATCCAGCCAAACTATCCCGAGGTGCTCCGCAACCAGGCGCTCGTGTGGTTTCTGCGGGGCGACTATCGCCGGGCCTGGCCGGCCTTTGAGTCGCGCCTGGCGTGCGACGACTTTGCGAAGCGCGAGCATCCGCAGCCGCGCTGGGACGGCTCGTCGCTCGCCGGCAAGACGCTTTACGTCTACGCCGAACAGGGTCTCGGCGACGTGCTGCAGTTCGCGCGGTACCTGCCGCTGGCCGCGGCCCAGGCGAAGCGCGTTTGGTTTGAGCCGCATGAAGCTTTGCGGCCGCTGCTTGTGCAATCGGGCTTCGACAAATACCTGGTCGCGCCGGGCGAACAGCCGGCGTTCGACGTGCACGCGTCGCTCTTGAGCCTGGCCGGGCATCTGCCAGATGAGCGCGGCGAGCCTTTTTGGCCGGGGCCGTATCTGCAGGCCGATCCGCGGTTAGTGGCCCACTGGCGCGAGCGGCTGCGCGATGTGCCCCGCTTCAAGGTTGGCATCGCTTGGGCCGGCAATCCCGAGCATCCGCACGATCGGTTTCGCTCGACACGCGTGGCGCACTTTGCGCCGCTGGCGGCGCTGCCGGGCGTGCAGCTCGTCAGTGTGCAGCACGGCCCGCCCCGGCAGCAACTGGCCGAGTGCAGCCCGATGGTGCCAGTGCTGGACCTGGCCGACGCGATGGACTTCTCGACCGGAGCCTTCATGGACCGCGCGGCGGTCATCGAGAACCTGGACCTGGTGATCACGGTCGATACGGCCGTGGCCCACGTGGCCGCGGCGTTGGGCAAGCCGGTCTGGGTGGCGCTACAGTATGCGCCCGACTGGCGCTGGCGATCTACCGGCGAGACGACGCCCTGGTATCCGTCCATGCGGCTCTTCCGGCAAGCGGACCACGACGACTGGCCGCCGGTGTTTGCCCGCATCGCGCGCGAGCTGGCGGCGCTGGTGCAGGCTTGATGCGGCAGGCGTGCGGAAGGCGCGCGGCCTGCGCCGTTCTCTCTTGTTTCAGCGGCAACACGCTGCGCATAATCACCGTCTTACAGCGTTCTCGTGGCGAGCCAGTGCGCTCTGCGTAGCGCCGCACGCCGCCTTGAATCGATTTCCCACCGGGCGACCATCATGCGTGCCAACATCGTCTACTCGCGTTATCTGTTTCTCTTCGCGGGCCTAAGCGGCTTGCTGATCCTCCTGCCGTTCTACTTCCTCGAAGACTTTTTAAGCCGCAACGACCCGCCGCCGATCACGCATCCCGAGTTCTACTACGGTTTCGTCGGCGTGGCCGTGGCCTGCCAACTATTGTTTCTGGTGATCGCTGCCGATCCCGTTCGTTTCCGGCCGATGATGATTCCCGCCATGGTCGAAAAGGCGACGTACGGCGTCGCCGTGATGGTGCTCTGGTCGCAAGGTCGCATCTCGGCCGGTCCGGTGCTTGGCGGGGCGATGGATCTGACCCTCGGCGTGCTGTTCGCCGTTTCCTTCGTTGCCCTGCGCAACGAAAAGTGGGTGCGCTAGCGACGGCGCCGAATTGAATTGTGCCCTGTGAAAGCGGGCCTGCCCCTATGATCTTCTGCCGCCGCGTCTTCCTGTTGGCCACCCTCTACGGCGTGCTGGTCGTGCCGCCGGCCTATTTCCTGGAGCCGCTCGTCGCGCGGCTCGACCCGCCGGCCATCTCGCACCCGGAATACTACTACGGTTTTGTGGGCGGTGCGCTGGCCTGGCAGGTGGTGTACTTCATCGTGGTGCTTGATCCGCTGCGGTTCCGGCCCATGATCCTGCTCTCGGCGCTGGCGAAGCTCGGGCTCGTGGCTACGGTTGCCATGCTGTTGGCAACGGAGCGCGGCGGGCTGCTGCTGGCGGCGCCCGTGCTGGGCGACTTCGTTTTTGGTCTGCTGTTTATCTACGCCGACCGGCTCGTGGCCCGCGAAATCCGCGCATAGGGGCTGTATCCCGTCCCTACGATTCCCTATTCCCTAGCAGTCCCTACTTCCCCGGCGCAATTAGCTCCGGATGCAGCACCCGCACGTTGCACGCCCGCGGCACGGCGTGTCGCTGAATATAGTCGCTGTAGAAGTTCAGCCGGGCAAAATCCTGGTGCCCGTCCTCGGCCGGAAAAAACTCCACCAGCGGTTCGAGCCGGGTCACAATCCGTTTGCGAAATGTCTTGTTCTGGGTGAGCTCGCGGATCTTCGCCTCGGCCGCTTTCTGCTGCACGTCGTCGACGTAAAAAATCGCCGAGCGATAGTGCCGGCCCACGTCCTCATCGCCCTGGCGATTGAGCTGCGTGGGATCGTGCGCGGCAAAGAACACGTCGAGCAGCTGCTCGTAGCTGATCTGTGCCGGATCGTAGGTCACGCGCACGACTTCCGCGTGTCGCGTCGTGCCGCGATGCACGCGGTCGTACCGCGCGGTCTTAGCCGTGCCCCCGCAATAGCCGCTCTCGACTTCCAGCACACCCTTGACCTGCTCGAAGGCCAACTCCGTGCACCAGAAGCAGCCACCCGCGAACACGGCCTGCTCGGTGCGGGGCGCCGCGTCCGCGGCGACGAGCAATGATGGTCCGAGCACGCCAACGTTGGCCAACGACAATGCGGCCAGCGTGATTCGCAGCAACAGAATATTCTGCTCACGCCAGGATCTCATGGATCGCCTTGCCGCCGTGGGCCACCGCAATCGGCCGGTTGGCCCGATCGTAGACCGGCATTTCCGGATCGATGCCGAGCAGGTGATAGATCGTGGCGCAGATATCGCGTATGTGCGCCGGCTTGTCCTTGACGAAGGCCGCTTGCGCGTCCGACGCGCCGTAGATCGTGCCGCCGCGAATGCCCGCGCCAGCCAGCAGCACGCTGTAGCAAAACGTCCAGTGGTCGCGGCCGCCGTCGGCATTGATCTTGGGCGTCCGCCCCATTTCGCCCATCGTGACTACCAGCGTTTCGTCGAGTAGTCCGCGGGCGTCGAGATCCTCGATGAACGCCGAATACGTTTGATCGAAATTCGGCAGCAGCGTTTCGCGGAGCATGGGGAAATTGCGCTGATGGGTGTCCCAGGCGGCTTTGCTTACGTCGAACCGCTTGGCCATGTTGTCCCAGCTGACGTTCACGAACTGCACGCCCCGCTCGACCAGCCGCCGCGCCAACAGGGCCGACGCGCCGAACAGCGTGCGACCATAGCGATCGCGCGTGCGCGCGTCTTCGCGGCCGATGTCGAACGCTTCGCGAATGGCGGCCGACGTGAGCATCTCGTAGGCCAGTCGCTGCTCGCGTGGCAGGTTGCCCAGGTCGCGCCCGCTCTCGACACGCCGAAACTCGTCGTCCAGCTGCTCCACCAGGCGTCGTCGCCCTGCGAGCCGATCGAGCGTGATGCCATCGGCCAGCACGGTGTCCTTCAGTTGCGGCTCGCCGCGCACGACTTGCGGCTTCCAGATGTCGTCGGGCGGGTGATCGACGAACGCCGTGCACTCGGTCGAAAACGCGTCGTACCGCCGGCCCAGAAACCCGCCGTGCGGCCCGGCCTTTTTGCGCACTTCGCCCCAGCCCAGCGGGCACGGCAAGTAGACGTACGGCGGCAGTTCGCGGCGCTCGTCGCGCTGCAAGTACGAACAGACCGAGCCCATGCTCGGCGGATCGCTGTCGCGAAATTCTTCGTCCGGCAGGTTGACGTCATAGCCCGTGTACATCGGCAGGTTCTTGTGGCAACCGCCGTTGTGATACACGCTGCGCACAATGGCCGTGTGGTGCATGGTGCGCGCGGTCTGCGGCAAGAGCTCGCAGATATTCACGCCCGACGCACTGCTGGCAATGGGCTTGAACTCTCCGCCGACGCCGTCCGGCGCCTCAGGCTTCATGTCGAACATGTCCTGCGTGGGCGGGCCGCCCTGCAGATAGATGAGCACCACGCGCTTGGCCCGGCCAGGATGGACGAAGCGTCGCTGCGCGTCGTCGAGAGCCGCCAGCCTGGCCGTGCTGAACAGGCCACCCAAGAGTGACAGGGCCCCGACCTTCAGCGTTTCGCGGCGGGTTGGCCCAGAGCACGCCTGCCGCGCTCCGCCTAACACCGTGATGGCGCTCATGGCTGGCTCCTCGTGACACAGAACCGCGGCGATCTGCGAATTCTGCGGACCGAGTTCGAGATCCGTTCCTAGTTGGCCGGGCTCTCCTCCGGCTTCTTGATTGCGCCCTCCACTGGGCTCTTGGCGCCCTCGGTGTACTTGGCGCCGATCAACGCGTAGGTCTTCTCGGCCCGATCTTTGAGCTTCTTCAGCGCGTCGTCGAAATTCGATTCCTCGTACGACTCGTCGCAAAACGTGCAGCAGCTTTCCCACGTGAAGCCCAGCCGCTTCCACTGCGTCATGCCGCCCGGGGTGACTTCATCGGTCACGGGACACCAGATAGTGCTCATCGCCTGCATGAAGTTGTTGACAAAGCGCTGCTTCTCGGCGGCCTTGGCGTACTTGTCGGGCTCCTTCTGAAATTTCTCTTGCGCATCCGGTTGGCTGCCGCGATATTTGACGCCCTTGTATTCCCAAGTGGGCAACTTGGGGTCCGAGGGCTCAAGGTACACGGGGCACAAGTCGACTGACTTTTGCTTTTCGGGGATCTTCACCTTGTCGAGCATCACGGCGTCGGCCGGCAACTGGGCTACAGCCGGCGCCGCCCAGGCCGCCAAAACACAGCCGGCAGCAACGCAAACCATCAGGTGGCGAACGAGGTTCATCACGCAGTTCCTTGGGTTATGGGAGTTACCGATCACGCTCCGTCGGGCAAGCTCAATGCCACCAGCTTACCATCATTGGTCGCCAGCACGACATACTGCTTGCCATCCACCGCGTACGTCATGGGAGTGCCGCTCGGCGGGGCCGCCAATTCAATGGCCGCCACCACCGCACCGGTCGCCTTATCGAACGCCCGCAGCACGTTCGCGCCACCACCGGCCCGAGCGCCGCGTCCGCCGCCCCCCTGCCCCACAAACAACAGCGTCTTGGTCAACAGCGGCCCGCCGCCGCCGCTGCCCAGCGGTCCCACGTCGCGGCCCACCATCGCGCTGACGCGCTCGCGCGGGCCGTCGCCGTGAGGCACCATCCAAGCATGCTCGCCGGTGTTCAGGTCAATGGCCGTGATGCGACCCCAGGGCGGCTTGAACAACGGCAAGCCCTTGGGGCCCGGCACCGCGCCGGCAAATGCCGGGCCGCCGCGCACGTAGTTCAAGTTCGAACGGGCCTCGTCCGGTTTGTTCAACTTCACCACGATGTTCATGCTGATGGATGGAATATAGAACAGCCCGCTATCGGGATCGAAAGCGGCGCCCCACCAGTTCGCACCGCCGGCCCAGCCCGGCATGTTGATCGTGCCGCGTTCCGTGGGCGGCGTGAAGAGCGGACCGTGATCGTACTGATCGAGAATGGCCTTGGCCTCGGCCCGCAACTCCGGCGTGAAGTCGATCAGGTTTTCCTCCATCGAGCCTTGCAGCTCGTAGGGCGCCGGCTTGGTGGGAAACGGCTGCGTGGGCGAAGTCCGCTCGCCCTCGACCTTCGATTGCGGCACCGCCCGCTCTTCGATCGGCCACACCGGTTTACCGGTCACGCGGTCGAACACAAACGTGAAGCCGGTCTTCGTGATTTGCGCCACGGCTTTGATCGGCTTGTTGTCCACCTTGATGTCGCACAGTACCGGCGCGGCGGGCAGGTCGTAATCCCACAGCCCGTGGTGCACGGTCTGGAAATGCCACACGCGCTTGCCCGTGGCCGCTTCCACGCACACCAGCGACTCGGCAAACAGGTTGTCGCCCAGGCGCTGGCCGCCGTACCAGTCGTTCGTCGGCGTGCTGAACGGCAGGTAGATGTAGCCCAACTCTTCGTCGGCGCTCATCAGCGTCCATACGTTGGCGTTGCCGGTGTATTCCCAGGAGTTGTTCTCCCAGGTTTCATTGCCGAACTCGCCGGGCTGCGGAATCACGTGGAACAGCCAGGCCGGCTTGCCGGTGCGCACGTCGAACGCCTGGATGTCGCCGCGCGGCGCTTCTTTGAATTGCGGACCATCGGAAATCGAAGCCCCCACGGCCACCACGTCGCGACAGATCACTGGCGGCGAAGTGCACGTGTAGTTCCGCGCTTTCACCGCGCGAGGAATCGCTTTGGTAAGGTCGATCTTGCCGCCGTCGCCAAATTCGCTCACTGCCGTGCCGGTCTTGGCGTCGATGGCCCACAGCGTGGCATCGTGCGCGGCCAGAAAGATGCGCTCCTGCGTGCCGTCCGTCCAGTACGATACGCCGCGGTGCACGAAGCCCAGGTTGGTCGGCCGGCCCGCCTTGTAAGTTTCCGGATTGAAGACCCACTTGTTCTTGCCGGTCTTGGCGTCGATCGCGGCCACTTGCGCCACCGACGTGCTGGTATAGAGTGTGTCGCCCACACACAGCGGCGTAATCTCGAACGCGAACGACGACAGCCGGCGGTCGTCTTTCTGCAGCGGCAGGTCGGGCGACTCCCACGTCCAGGCGATCTTCAGCTTCGATGCATTCTCTTTATTGATCTGATCGAGCGGCGAATACTTCTTGCTCCCCAGGTCGCCACCGTAGTGTCGCCATTCACCGGGCTTCTGTTCGGCGCGCGCCAGCGCGGCGATCGATAGAGCCAGACCCATTGCCAGACAAGCCTGCAACGCACGTGTGGAATACGCTCTCATGGAAAGTGTCCCAATCCTGGTTCGAGTGCGCGGCCGATATCACGAGGCGCCCTGTCGCACGCGTGGGCGCGCAGCGTCCGCCGAGGGCGGCAACTGCTGGAAAGCAAAAATTATGACTTACTGCGCGGCGCCGTTCAATCCAGGCTGCACGGCCCCGGCCTGCACGGCGCCCTGCAGACCATCGCGGGCAGCCTACTTTGCCGGCGACGCCGGCGATTCGCTGGTCGTGGCCGCCGGCTGCTGCGTCCGCCAATAGGCGTTTGGACCGAAGCGCAGCCGGCCCTTGGTGTGGGGACCCTCCTGCATGGCCATGGCCAATGCGGCACTCGCCGCCACCAACAGCGGCGTGGCCAGCCAGGCCGCTGCATACCAACGCCCTGGGAGCCAACGCCGGTCCTCGATGGGAATCGCCCCGCGCACCGTTTCCGGGGTCTCATCAGCCGGCGTCAATTCGAGCAACATCCCCGTCGCCAACGTCGCCAGCAGCCAATAGCTCACCTCGACCAGCACGTTGCTGCCGTGGCCAATTTCAACGAACCGATGCACGCTGATGCCGCTCTGGGCGATCCACAACACGAGCAGAAACAGAACGGCTCCCTTGCCGAACGGCGTCGCTGGCAGCGCGGTCTCGAGCGTGCCGCGGCGAAGGCGCCACAACGCAACCAGCGCAACCAGCGTTGCCGCCACGCCCACCACCAGGAACCACTGCCCGGCACTCAGGCCGGCGATCTCGTGGTGCGGCAATATATCGTAGCGGTCGCGCCAGTCGCGCACGTTCTTGGCAAAGTTCAGCCACATCATGAAGACCAGCAGCACGAACGCGGCAAACGTGTCGCTACGGCGCCGATGGGCGTCTTCCGCCGCCGGCGCGATTTCGCCGCGCGCCAGTCCCACGGCGGCGGCTGCCACGCCCAGTCCCATCAGGAAACCGAACGTCTCCTCGGTGATCTTCCATGTGTCCGTAACCGTGGTCTGGGCGAACGGGCCGTAGCGCACTACCAGCGGATGCGTGGCCGCCAGCGCCAGCACAAAGGCCGCGCCGCCGGTCCACGCGCCGACGAGCGCCATTCGCAAGCCCGCAAAATTCCGCTGCCGCGCCAGATACAAAAGCAGCACGACGAAAACGCCCAGGCAGCCGCCCCAGCCCTCGCTGCGGTCGGGCGGAGCCAGCACCAGGCCGCCGAACCTGGTGAGCGTCAGGTAGCCGGCCCACCAGCCCGCGGCGCCCGCCACAAAGAGCGCGGCCTGCGCGCGCTCGCGCGGCCGTACGCAGGCGTAGACCGCCGAAACGACGAGGATGAGCGTCGCGGCAAAATACTTCGTATCGTGAAAGTGCGCGACGCCGAACGATTCGACCGCGTTGCCCCAGTCGGGCCGCACGGCATACGCCAGGTACGTTGCGCACAGGGCCGCTCCGTTGGCAGCCAGCGGCCCCGCAAAGCCCGCCAGCACCGATCGCGGCAGCGTGAGCGCAAACGACAGGACCGCCGACCCGATGCCCGACCAGAGCATGCCGACCAGAAAGATGCAGGCAAAGGCCCACACCACGTCGGGCCCCGAGTCGCTGACCACGTAGAACGTGTGCTCCATGTTCGACAGCGATCCGCCCCAGCTCCAGCCCACGGCGCCGCACAATCCCGCCAGCGCCGTGCGACGATGCCAATCGACCCGTCGGGAGCCCAGACAAACAGCCATGCCCACCAGCGCGCCGGGCAGCATCGCGCCGTCTTCGTGGCCGTAGCTGCCGCGCCAACCCCAGCCATAAGACATTGCCACCGCGCAAAACAGACACCACGCCCAGGCGTGCGCGGGAGAAGTTCGCTGGGGCAAAGTCGACATGGGACAAACACCGTCAGGCGGGGCATTCAATGCGGGTTGTAAGGCAGGACCGCGTGCGCTCGGGACGATTGTAGCACCTGGCCGGCAGGCATCGTGGGGCTGTGACGCACCTGCGCGAGATGCGCGGGCCGCCACTACGGTCTAGGCTTATAGCGTGGCACCGCTCCCGCCTTTCCGCAGTGCCACCCTCTGCAACAAAGTTTCGCAACAGGTGGCTTGTGAAGTGCGCGCGCCGTGCGGCGTTTACGCTGATTGAAGTGCTGATCGTGGTGGTCATCATGGCCATCCTGGCCGGCGCGATCATTCCGCACATGTCCGATACGAACAAGGACGCCAAGGAGGCCTTGCTGCGCGACCACCTGCGCACCATGCGCGCGCAAATCGAATTGTATAAGGTGCACCACTTCGGCACCCCTCCCGGCAACGCGCGCACCCAGCTCACCGGCGCCACCGACGCGTACGGCAACATCAGCCCCACGGGCCTGGCCGACGCCAACTATCCCTATGGGCCTTATCTGAAAGACGTTCCGGCGCAGCCATTCTCCGGCTCGACCAACATGCGCCTGGTTACCGGCACCAACACGCCTACCCCCGTCAATTCACCGGGCGTGGGTTGGATCTACCAGGCCACGACCGGCCGGTTGTGGGTCGACCACAGCGGCTATTTTTCGTACTAAACGGCGGCATACGGGCTCCGTTCGCGTCGGTCCTCCGGTCCAACAGGTGCTCGTCGCCTTTTCTGCACCGGCGCGGCCGCTGATTTGCCCTGGCGGGTTTGGTATTCCGGCGCGGTTGGTGTATTATCAAGCTCGCACACCCCGGAGCGGCGCTATCGCGATCTCCCAATCGCGAGTTTTGCCGGGCCGCGCGGAGTGCACAGGAACGGAACATTCTTTGCCGCGCGCCGTCCCACTGGCCGCGAGAGGCAACCAAGGCGGAATCGATTCGTCCCCCGCTGGGACAAGAGAGGGATCGTTGTCTATTCGTACGGCACTTGGAAGTTGTCGAGCGTTTCCCTGGCGTGTGAGTTGTGCGGGCATTCTGGCGGCAAGTTCCTGCTATGGCGCAATGGCACGCGCTGCCGAACCGACCGCCAAACCAGGCGCGATCACCTTTTCCGAACACATCGCCCCGGTGCTGCATAAGCACTGCGCCGCCTGTCACCGGCCGGGCGAAATCGGCCCCTTCTCGCTCCTGTCGTACGAAGACGCCCAGAAGCGGGCCGACTTCCTGGCCGAGATCACGCGCGAGCGCCGGATGCCACCCTGGAAGGCAGAGGCGGGCATCGGCAAGTTTCGCGACGAACGGCGCTTAAGCGACGACGAGATTGCCCTGTTCGCCAAGTGGGCCGCCGCCGGAGCGCCCCAGGGCGATCCCAAAGTCGCCCCCGAGCCGCCCAAATTCACCGACGGCTGGCAACTGGGCGAGCCCGACATGGTGCTCAAGATGGCGGAGCCCTTCTCGATTCCGGCCGATGGTCGCGACATCTACCGCTGTTTCGTAATCCCCATCGACGCGCCCGAAGACCTGATGGTCAGCGCCGTGGAGTTTCGACCCGGCAACCCGAAAGTCGTCCATCACGCGATCATGTTTCTGGACGCCAACCAGGACGCGCGCAAGCTCAGCAAAAAAGACGGCATGGCCGGCTTCGAGAGTTTTAGCGGACCGGGCGTCCCGCCGACCGGCGGCCTGGGCGCTTGGGCGCCGGGCGCCATGCCGCGCCGCCTGCCGGACGGCATCGTGAAATACGTGGCCAAGGGCAGCGACCTCGTGTTGCAACTGCACTACCATCCCAACGGCAAGGCCGAGACCGATCAATCGTTCGTCGGCTTGCACTTCACCAAAAAGCCCGTGCAACGGATCGTCAGCGGCATTGCCATCGTGCAGCCGAACTTGAAGCTCCGCGCCGGCGATGCGAAGGCTGAAGTGCGTGCCCGCAGCGAGCCGCTTCCCAGCGACGTGCACTTGCTCGGCATCTCGCCCCACATGCACAACCTCGGCCGCGAGATCAGGGTCACCGTGGTGGATCCCTCGGGCAAGAAAAGCGTGCCGTTGATCGCGATCGGCGATTGGGACTTCAATTGGCAGGGCACCTATCAATATGTTCGCCCGCTGCGGCTGCCCAAGGGCTCGCGCGTGCAAGTGCAGGCCGTCTACGACAACTCGGCCGACAATCCCAAGAACCCCAACAATCCACCCCAGGAAGTTCATTGGGGCGAGCAGACCAACGATGAGATGTGCTTAGTCACGCTGCAAGTGTTTACCGACACGCTCGACGATCTGCGCAAAGTGGCGCATATGCCCGCCTATGAATTGGCGGCGGGCATCGAAGGGGGCGCCCCGGTGGCCGCGACGGTCAAAGACGACAAGCCCAGCGAGGCCAAGACGGCCAAGAAGCCTAAGAAACACCGTGTGAAAGCCGAACACGGTGAAGCGGAAGACGTCGCGGCCGTGGCCGATGGCGCGGCGCCCGAGACGGCCGCGAAAGACGCCGCTGCGGACGACGAACCCGCGGAGGCGGAGGATGCCGAACCGACCAATGCGGCGGGCGTTCTGATCGTCGAGAAGCTGCGGCCGTTCTACGCCAAGCTGGACATTGACAAGGACGGTCGGCTCTCAGACGTAGAGTTGCAAAAAGTACCGGAAAAAGAGCGCGAGCCGCTGGTGAAGAATCTCCTGCGAATGCTCGCGCTGAAGAAGAAGAAATAGCTGCGCGTGCGGTTCGCGCCTGACCACACAAGCCCGCAGCGCGAGCGAGGGTAGTAGTTGGTCCACCCGTCAGCGACGTATCGGGTGCCACTTGCTTGCGGCCGGCCGGCGTGCTGAAGTAGGATGCCGCGAAGCATCTCACCCCGCCTCAACCCGCCGCGTCCGCATGCCCCGCCCGTATTTTGCCGCCTGCTGCGCCCTCTTGAACAGCCTGATCCTGCTGGCCGCGCTGCCGGCACCGGCCGACGACATCGCGGCCCAGCTCGCCGCCATCGCCAAAGTCGGCCCGTTGGGCGCGGGCTCCACGGCGGCGCGCGCCGCTTGCGATCAACTTTCAACAGCCAGCGCCACGGAGTTGCCCCGGCTGCTGGTCGCCATGGAGACGCCCAATCCCGTGGCGGCCAATTGGTATCGCGCGGCCTACGAAGCGATCGTTGCTCGCGAGCTCGCCGCCCCGCGGCCACAGTTTCCCATCCCGGAGTTGCAGTCGTTCGTCCGCGACTCCAAGCGCGGCGGTCGTCCGCGCCGGTTGGCGCTGGCCCTGTGCGACCGGCTGCAGCCCGGCTTTGCGGTCGCGGTGATTCCAGAGTTCCTCGACGACCCGGAATTTCGCGACGACGCGGTTGACGCCGCGCTAGCCGCCGGCCAGCAAGCGCTCGATAAGCAACAAACCGGGCTGGCCCGAGAGCGCTTTCAAAAGGCCTATGACCACGCCCGCACCAGCGACCAGGTGGTCAATGCCGCGGGCAAATTGCAATCGCTGGGCGTGTCGACTGACATCGCCGCCCACCTGGGGCTGGTGGTCGACTGGTGGGTGATCGGTCCCTTCGACGCGCCGCAATTCAGCGGCTTTGACGCCGTCTACCCGCCGGAGAAATCGGTCGACCTCCAGGCCCAGTACTCCGGCCAGGACGGCCGCACGCTGCGCTGGACGCGCTACCATACGAACGATCCGCTTGGGCTGGCGGACCTCGCCCTGGCTTTGGCGCCGGCGAAAGAAGCCGTGGCCTACGCGTATGCCGAGCTGCAGTCGCCCCGGGCCATGACCGCTCAGCTGCGCTGCGGCGCCGACGACAACTGCTCCGTGTGGCTCAACGGCGAGAGAGTCTTTGGCCGCAACCAATGGCTCAACGGCATACGGTTCGACCGTTTCATGGCAGCCGTGCAGCTGCGCGAGGGAACGAACCGCGTGCTGGTGAAAGTCTGCCAGGGGCCGCAACACAAGAATCCGGAAGTGGTGAATGCCTGGACGTTGTATGCGCGATTCTGCGATGAGGCCGGCCAGGGCGTGGGGCTGCGGTCGCTGCTGCCGGCCGCCGAGGAGACCGGCAAATGAACTGGCAACATTTCGTGCTGGCAATCTTGCTCTGTAGCGCGCCGCTGCACTCGGCCCACGCGGACAACTGGCCCGGTTGGCGTGGCCCCGCGCGCAATGGCGTCTCGCCAGAGCGCGGCGTGCCCGTGCACTGGTCGGCCGACTCGGGCGTGCGCTGGAAGGCGTTGCTGCCCGGCTCGGGCATTTCCAACCCCATCGTTTGGGGCGATCGCGTGATCTGCACCAGCTCCGACGGCGCGCGGCAGCAGGATTTGCACGTGATCTGTCTCGATCGCACCAGCGGGCGCGAGCTGTGGCACGCGCGCCTGTGGGGCACCGCGCCCACGCTGTACCACGCCACCAAAAGCAGTATGGCCAGCCCGTCGCCGGTGACCGACGGCCGGCACGTGTTTGCTTTCTTCGGCAGCGGCGACGTGTTCTGCCTGGACATGGAGGGCCACCTCGTGTGGCAGCGCTCGCTGGCCGAGGAATACGGCCCGTTCGAGAATCGCTTTGCCGCCTCCAGCTCGCCGCTGTTGTACAACGACACGCTGATCCTGCAGTGCGATCACTTTGGTCCGTCGTATCTGCTGGCCATCGATACGTCCACCGGCGCCAATCGCTGGAAGACGGACCGGCCGGAAGTGTGGCTCTCCTGGTCGTCGCCCGTGTGCGCCGCGGCTGAGAACGGGCCGGCGGAGTTGATTGTTTGCGGCTCCGAGAAGATGGACGCGTTCGACCCGCAGAACGGTGCGAAACTGTGGACGCACACCGGCATGGCGCGCGAGTGCATTCCCACGCCCATCGTGGCCGACGGACTGATCGTGACGACCAGCGGTCCCGGCGCGGCTACGTACGGCGTGCGTCCCGGCGGACGCGGCGATATCACCGCCTCGCACACCGTGTGGAAGAGCACGCGGGCGAATCCGTATGTGCCGTCGGGCATTGTCGTCGACGGACGATTCTACGTGGCTGAAGACAACGGCATCGCCACCTGTTTGGACATCCAGTCCGGCAAGAATCTGTGGCGCAAGCGCTTTGCCGGCGCGTATACCGCTTCGCCGGTGGCGGCCGACGGCAAGGTCTACTTCACGAACGAGGATGGCGAAACCCTGGTCCTTGCTGCCGGCACAGACCGCTATGAAGAGCTGGCCAGGAATGCGATCGGCGAGCCGGTGTACGCCTCGGCGGCAATCTCCGGCGGCTGCATCTTTCTGCGCAGCGCCACGCAGCTCTGGTGCATCGGCGAGTAGAACCAGGGGTCACGGGTCAGGAATCGGGGATCCGGAATTCGTCCGCGAGGGCGAGGCTCCCGCCGAGCCATTTCGTCGCCGGCCCATTCGTCCTCCAGCTCCGAGCCCCGAGCCTCCAGCCGACAGCCTAGAGAGCCTCTTCCTCACCTCGGCAGCCCGCCATTCCAGGCCGTCACGATCTGCTCGATCCCTTCGCGGTACGTCGGGTATTTCGGCGTCCAGCCGAAATCGGCCCGAAAACGCGCGTTGCTCGTGCGCATCGATTGCGTCATGAAGTCCACGGCCTCGCCTCCCGCCAGGATGCGCGCCAGCCACTTGGGAATGCGCCGTGGTGGCAGGGCGCCCAAGCGAGCGGCCAACGCGCCGAGCATCTCGCGCGCCTGCACCGGCTCATCGTCCACCACGTGCCATAGCCCGGTGCGACCGGCTCGGGCCGCGATCACAAACGCGCTGGCGGCATCATCGGTGTGCAACGGGTGCCAATAGTTGTCGCCGGCGCCAAAGATGGGCAACCGGCGCGCGGCCAGCCCTTGCGCCATCATCCGCGTATGCGCGGCCTCGGGGCCGTAGAACATGCCGCAGCGGAGGACGGCGGAAGCAAAACCCTCTTGCGCGGCGATGACTTGCGCGATCCCTTCGCCATCCAGCGCCGATTGCGTGACGTTCGTGGGGCGCGGCGGACTCGATTCGTCGAACGGCGAGCCATCGCTGGGACTGGCCACCCAGACAATACTCTGGAACACGAACGTGCGGGCACCCACCTGACCGGCGCACCGCGCCAATGCTTCGGTGCCCTGCCGCCGGATGCGGTCGTTCAGTTGCCAATCGGCCGGCGCCGTGCGGGCCTTCGTGGGAATGGCCGTGGCCGCGTGAATTACTGCCTCGCAGCCTTTCATGGCGTGTACCAGGTTGCCGGCGTTGAACAGGTCGGCGTAGCGCGCTTGCCCGCCGGCGTCCGTCACGCGGCGCTCTCCTTTGCGATCGCGCACCAGGCCGACGACCGTGTCGCCACCGGCGACCAGCTGGCGCACGATCTGCCGTCCCAGGACGCCTGTGGCGCCGGCGACAAAGATATTCATCGTCGCTACCTCACGCTCTCGTTGCCGTGCCCCACGACGTACTTCGAGAAGTTCGCGGTCTGCTGTGTCTCAATCGCGTCTTTCGCGCTGGCGCGCACGATGAACGCGGCCGCGCCCGGCGTTTGCTCAATCAGCGCCAGCCCGGCTTGCGGACCCAGCACGCTTACGGCCGTGGCCAGGCTATCGGCCGTGATGCAGTCGCGCGCGATCACGGTCACGCCACTGCGATCCGTCAGGCCCAGGCCCGTGTGCGGATCGATAATGTGCGAGTAACGCCGGCCGGCAATTTCCACGAACTGAAATGCGTCGCCGGAGGTTGTGACCGCCGCGTGAGCCAGTTGGATCTCGCGGCTCGGCGTGCCCGCGGGCGACAACGGCACCACGCCGATCGTCCAGGCGGCTTTGCCGGGCGGCGGTTCGTTCACGCCGATATCGCCGCTGGCGTCGACCATCGCCCGCGTGATGCCGCGCTCTGCCAGTAGGCGTAGCGTCTCATCGACGGCGTAGCCCATGGCAATGCCGCCCAAATCCAGCCGCATGTTCGCTGCCAGCAGCCGCACCCGCCGGGCTTGCGGATCGAGCTCAACGTGGCGATAGCCCACGGCCGCGCGGGCCTCGGCAAACCGCTCCGGCGGCGGCAGCTCTTTTTGACGTCGCGTCCGGCGCCATAGCCGCACATAGGGCCCAACGGTAATGTCGAACGCGCCGTCCGTGCGGGCCGCCAACGCCTGCGCGGGCTCGAGCACCTGCCACAAGTCGTCGCTGACTTTGATGCCCTGTGGCGTCGGCGACGCCTGGCTCAGCCGGCTCAGTTCGCTCTGCGGATCGTAGTCGCTCAGCACGCGATTAAGCTCGCCAATGCGGGCAAATGCAGCCGCGAACGCTTCGTTTGCAGCGCTCGGGCCGGCTGCGTACAATACGATCTTAAATGGAACCCCCATCTGGGTTTGAGTGGACTCGAAACGCGCCAGCGCAGTTTCCGCCGCTCGGACGGGCGCCACCGCGCACCACCCCAGGCAGACACACCAGCAGCAGATTCCGGGCAAAACTTGACTCATGGCGTGGTGCTCGCGGCCAGGCGCTTCGCTTCGGGCGACGGCAGGCGGTGCTTTCGCGTCTGCAATTTCGTGCCCGCTGCCGAAAAATGCCATGCGACGACCAAGGACATCCTATGCATAGCGTACTTGCGCGAGTTCCGCGCATGCAAACCTGGTTATGGGCCGCGGGAATGATAGCGGCCTGCGCGCCAACCGTTGCGCGCGGCGATTTCGGCGCTGCCACGGCGGTCAAATCGCCCGCCCAAGTGCAGAACGCCACGGCCACGACCGCCGCCGAAATGAAGCCCTACACCGAGGTGATTGCCAATGCCGACGTGAGCTTCAACATGGTGCCCATCCCTGGCGGCAAGTTCCTCATGGGCAGCCCCGATTCCGAAGCGGGCCGCAACGAAGACGAAGGCCCGCAGCACGAGGTCGAAATCAAGCCCTTCTGGATGGGCAAGTGCGAAGTCACCTGGGACGAATACGAAGTGTGGATGTTCAGCCTCGACGTGCAGCGTCGCGAGCTGTTCAAGGCGGAAACCACGGACCTGGAAAAGCTGGCCGACGCCGTCACCCGGCCCACCAAACCCTACACCGACATGACCTTCGGCATGGGCAAAGAAGGCTTTCCGGCAATCTGTATGACCCAGCTGGCAGCGCGCACTTACTGCGAATGGCTCAGCGCCAAAACCGGCCGCTACTACCGGCTGCCGACGGAGGCCGAGTGGGAATATGCCTGCCGCGCCGGCACCCAGACGGCATACTCGTTCGGTGACGACGCGGCCGAGTTGGACGAGCATGCCTGGCACTTCGACAACGCCGAGGACTCGTATCACAAGGTCGGCGAAAAGAAGCCCAATCCCTGGGGCCTCCACGACATGCACGGCAACGTGTCGGAGTGGACGCTGGACCAGTACATCCCCGACTTTTACGCGCAGTTCAAAGACGGCGTCGCCGCCAATCCCTGGCCGGTTCCCAAGAAGATTTATCCGCTGGCGGTTCGCGGCGGTTCGTGGGATGATGACGCGCCGGCCCTGCGCAGCGCCGCCCGCCGCGGCTCGAACAAGGACTGGAAGCAACAAGACCCGCAACTGCCGCAAAGCATTTGGTATTTTACCGACGCGCTGTTTTTGGGCTTTCGCGTCGTGCGTCCGCTGGCAGAGCCGGCGGCGCAAGATAAAGCCGAAGTGTGGAACGCCGGCGTGCGAGAATAAACTTTCCCCCTCGATTCATGCTATTCCTGCCATCGGAGATCCGACCATGTCCGACTCGACTCCCGCAGTCCCGCAGCGCAGCGCCTCGCGCCGCGATTTTCTCAAGAGCTCGTCCGCCGCGATCGTGGGCGGCGCATTGGTCGGCAATCTGTCGATCGCGCGCAGCGCTTACGCCGCCGGAGACGATGAGGTCAAGATCGCGCTGATCGGTTGCGGCGGTCGCGGGACGGGAGCGGCCAACCAGGCCTTGCACACGCAGGGCAAGGTGCGGCTGATCGCCATGGCCGATGCGTTCGAAGACCGCTTGCAGGGCAGCTACGAGCAGTTGCAGAAGCAGGATCAGATCAAAGACCGCATCGATGTTCCGCCCGATCGCCGGTTTGTCGGTCTCGATGCGTTTCAGAAGGCGTTGGCCGCCGGCCCGGACCTCGTGATTCTGGCGACGCCGCCGGGCTTCCGCCCGCAGCAGTTCGAAGCCGCTGTGGCTGCCGGCAAGCACGTCTTCATGGAAAAGCCCGTCGCCACCGACGCCCCGGGCGTGCGCCGCGTGTTGGCTGCGGCTGCCGAGTCGAAGAAGAAGAATCTGGGCGTGGGCGTCGGCCTGCAACGCCATCACCAGGGCGTGTACCTGGATACCATCAAGCGACTGCAAGACGGCGCGATCGGCGACATCGTGGCCACGCGAGTCTATTGGAACGGCTCGACCCCCTGGGTCCACACGCGCGAAGATCTGGATCGCAAATACGGCCATCGCCTCTCGGAAATGGAATACCAGATGCGCAACTGGTATTACTTCACCTGGATCTGCGGCGACCACATTGTCGAACAGCACATCCACAACATGGACGTCAGCAATTGGCTTAAGGGCGGGCCGCCGGTCAAAGCCAACGGAATGGGCGGTTGCCAGGTTCGCAAGGGCAAGGACTACGGCGAAACGTTCGATCATCATGCGGTCGAGTTCGAATACGCCGACGGCACCCGCATGTACAGCCAGTGCCGGCACATTCCCGGCTGCTGGAACAGCGTCAGCGAGCACGCGCACGGCACCAAGGGCACCGCCAACATCGGCCGCGGCATGATTGAGGTGGCCGGCGGCGAACGGTGGCGATATCGCAAGGACGACGCCGACCCGTACCAGGTGGAGCACGACGATCTGTTCGCCAGCATCCGCCGCGGCGAGCCGCTGAACGAGGCCGAAAGTGGCGCCCACAGCACCATGACGGCCATTCTCGGCCGCATGTGCACCTACTCCGGCAAGGAAATCAGCTGGGAGCAGGCGTTGAACTCGGAAATCAATTTGCTGCCCGACGAGCTCTCGTTCGACGCCACGCCCAAGAGCGTGCCGGGTCCGGACGGCCTGTACCCCTTGCCGGTGCCGGGCATCACCAAGGTCGTGTAACCACGCCCCGCGTTCGACGAAGCTGGCCGCCGCCGCACGGTTCGACCGCAGGCCTGCGTGCGCTCGCCACGTGCCCCGTCGCCGGCGGCTGGCCGCCCGCTGACACATCCCCTCAGACGGCTTGCGATGAGTCGCGCGACGCGTCGGGCGCGCCCGCATGATTGTCACGCTCGCGCGCACTTCGACCTGGCATGACGGTTCTATCGGTTGTGCCGCGCAACGTCGGTTCAATTCGGCCGCCCATCGATCGATCGGCGCGGTCTCCCCCGAACTTTCAGTGATAGACTTTTCGTATCAGGCAAGATGGGTGAATTGTTTGTGCACGACTTTGCGCTGCACGAATGGTTGCACCGTCGGCCTCACCTCGATTCGGTGGTATTCCAATGCGCCCAACGCGAAAGAACAAAGCTCGTCGGGGTGTGGTGGCCGTTGAAGCGGCCGTCATTCTCCCCGTCCTGATCATCTTGATGTTCGGCATTTGGGAGGTCGGTCGCGTGGTGCAGGTCAACCAGATTGTCATCAACGCGGCGCGCGAGGGCGCGCGGTTGGCCGCCGGCGGTTATGTCAACTCCGTGCCGGTCACCTCAACCATGGTCACCACCGCGGTGCAGGACTACATGCTCTCGGCCGGATTGCCGGCAACGGCCGTGAACAACTCAACCGTCACCCTGAATTGCCAGGCGTCGCCGAGTTGGTCGGATCCCTCGGCTGCCAATCCACTGGATGCCTTTCAGGTGACCGTGACGATCCCGTCCGGCGCCGCATTCAACAGCTTGAAATGGAACCTGCTGGCACCGATCACCAATATGAACCAGATGTCCGCCACTGTGGCCTGGCGCTCGTTGAACAACACCGAGATCGTCGTCGACACGGCGCTACCGTACTAGCCTTTGGGCGCGTGAGGAAACCATGAAACGACCAGCCACTCGTCGCCGCCGGATCGCACAACGTCGCCGCGGCGGCGCGATCGTCGAAGCGGCGCTGGTGCTGCCGTTGGTGCTGATGTTCTTGTTCGGCATTATGGAATATGGCCGCTACGTCATGATGCGGCAGATTCTGACCAACGCGGCGCGCGAAGGCGCCCGCTACGCTCAAATTCATACGCAACCCTTGACCGTCAACGGCACCACCTCGGGCAATGCCACCAGCGACGTGCAGGCCGTGATCAACAAGGCCCTGGCCGGCCAGTCGCTGTCGGGTCAAACCGTGTCGATCTATGCCGCCGACTCGCAAGGAAACAACGTCGGCACCTGGACGAACGCGCAGGTCGGCCAGTCGGTCGCAGTGCAAATCTCCGGCAATTATCCAGTCATCGTTTCCACGCTCTTGCGCTTGCCGTTGACCCTTCCCGTGACTGCCCGCGCGGTCATGCGCAGCGAGAGCAACTAACGAGCCGTGCAGGCTCCGCTAAAACTCGGCCCAACGCCAAGAGTAGTGAGGCAAACTATGCGACATCATCGATGCGATTCACGACGTGGGGCCGCTTTGGTCCTGCTCTTGGTGAGCCTGATCACGCTGCTGACTTTTGTGGCCCTGGCGATCGACTTGGGACTGTTGGCCGTGGCCCGCACGCAGTGCCAGGACGCCGCCGACGCCGCCGCCATGACCGGCGCTCGCACCTTGAATGGCTCCAGCGCCAACAACAACAACTTTTCCGCCGCCACGCCCAACGCGGTTCAAGTGGCCACGGCCAATACCGTGCTCTCGCGGCCGATCCAGACCAGCAAGGTCGCGATTAATGTCGGCCGCTACGTGTATGTGAACGGCAATCAGCGCTTCGAAGGCCAGTTTCCTGGCCCATCGGCCGAGAACTGGAGCATGGTCCGCGCCACGGTGGGCGCCGACGTGAGCGCGAACATGGCGTTCTCGCGTGTTTTCGGCTTCACGGGCACGAACATTCAAGCCACCGCCACTGCCGCGCATCGTCCGCGCGACGTGATGATCGTTCTCGACTACTCCGGCTCGATGCGCTTCGGCAGCCTGGTGCGCGACGATCCGTTCGCGTCCAACGCAACCTCGAACAACCCGGATACGGTCGTGCCCTTGTTCGGACACTACTCGAATACCGGCAGCGCGGCCATGACGGCCACCAGCTTCACGTCGCCCTACGACCCGTGCAATTTGACGAGCATGACGAGCGATGGCCGCGCGGCGATCGTGCAGGACTTTTATCAAGACACTAGCGGCACGGCCGCGTTCTCACCTGCGTCCGCCGGCTATGCAACGGCGCCCGGCGGCGACAACTACCTGCTGCTGAATCAGAACGCAGGACCTGGCTACTCCAACCACGTGCAACACGTGCTCGGACTGGGCTCGGCCACCAACTCAACCCGCGACCCCACGTGGGAGACCTCGGGCTACACCGCCTATGGCATGACGCCGCAATTCAATGGCTATACCCAGGGGCCTGGCTACTGGGGCAAGACCTTTTTCATGTGGCCGCCGGATCCCCGCCCGAACTACGACTGGCGGCAGTTATATTTCGTGTACCCCGGCACCAGCACGCCGATCGACGACAACGCGCGCCTGTGGGACAGCTCCGGCAACTGGCGTGCGCCCGGCAACTCCACCTACCAGATCAACTACGCAGCCATCTTGAATTTCATCAAGAACGTCGGCCCCAATCCGTTCCCCTCGCAGCTGCGCTCGGGCCGCATTTTGTACTACGACCAGATCCCCAACAACATCAGCAGTTCCTATCCGCCCAGCGATCTGAACGAGCGGTTCTGGAAGGACTACATCGACTACTGCCTGGGACTGGTGCAAACCGGCAGCAGTAGCTGGATGGTGATTAACGACGGCAGCAACGGCCGCGGCGGCTATGGCACCGACTACACCTGGGGCACCGTTCGAATCACGGCCAAAAGCTCGCTGACCGGCAATCCGCCGCCCTACATGCACTACGCCGACAATCCGCGCCGCCCACGCACGCACTTCTGGTTTGGCGGGCTGTCAATGGTCGACTTCATGGGCAACTACAACCTGTGGTACCAGATCAGCCCCAACTGCTCGCGCTTCTGCTGGTGGCCGGGCACATGTCATGAATCGCCCATGTATGCCTGCAAATTGGGAATTCGCGCGGCGCTGACCGACGTGGAAAACAACCATCCCAACGATTTGGTCGCGCTGTCGATGTTTGCCGTGCCCCGCTCGAGCGCCAACGACAGTGGCGGGCGCTTCAATCGCGTGCGCGTGGGGCTCAGCCGGAACTACACCCGCATGCAGGAATCGCTGTGGTATCCGCCGGAAACCATCGGCAACGCGAGCGCCACGGTGCGTCCCTACGACTCGGACAATATGGATGTGCCGCGCGCCGTGGGCGGCACGTGCTACTCGATGGGCCTGATGCAGGCATACAACCAGTTCAGCGCCAATACGAGCCTGACAACGTATAACCCGGCCGAACCGGCCGGCGACGCCGGCGGCAATGGCCGCAAAGGTGCACAGAAGATCATCATCTTCGAAACCGACGGTGCTCCCAACACCACCGCGGATGCCTCCTTCCAAAACCTCGGCCAGTACAACAGCTATTACTCCATCCGCTACAACAGCTCCAATCCGTCGTCCAGCGAGTTTCCCTTCAGCATCTCGGGATACTCCGACAACGCCAGCACCGTCACCAACCAGATCAACAATGTGTGCAACCGTATCTGTGCGCTCGACACGGCCAGTCCGCCGGGTTATTCCACGACGGCCAAACCGGTGCTGATTCACTGCATTGGCTTCGGGCCCGTGTTCGCACCGGGCAGTTCCGGCCGGACCGCGGCCATCAACACGCTGAACCAGATGCAGATCATCGGCAAAGTCACCGATGGCATGCCTTCCTACAAGATCATTTACGGTCCCGAGTCCACGGTTGTGTCATCCTTGCAGCACGCCTTTACGCAGATCATGCAAAGCGGCGTGCAGGTCTCGCTCATCGAATAGGACGTCAGGAAACCAGAATATGGATGTTCGTTTAAGCGCCCGCGCAGCCGCGGTATTTCACAAGGTCACGAAAGTCTATCCCGGATCGCTCGGCCGGCCCAGCGTCGTCGCGCTCGACGACGTTAGCCTCAGTGTCGGCTGGGGTGAAGTCTTCGGCATCATCGGCCCCAATCGGGCCGGCAAGACCACGCTGATCAAGATCCTGCTGTCGATCTGCCATCCCGGCGCCGGCCGCATCATGCGGCTCGAGCGCCCCTGGTCCGATCGCGGCACCTTGGCCCAAATCGGCTACGTGCACGAAAACCTTTCGTTCCCGCGCTACCTGTCCGCCTGGCAAGTGGTCGCAGGCTACGGCCGCATGTCGGGCGTGCGCGGCAAGCTGCTGCGCGAGCGCACCGGCAGCCTGCTCGAACGGGTGGGCCTGGCCGACCGCAGCCAAGAGCGCATCGCACGCTTCAGCAAAGGCATGATGCAGCGGCTGGCGCTGGCCCAGGCGCTGGTCAACGATCCGCAACTGTTGGTGCTCGACGAGCCCTCGGAAGGCATGGACCTTACCGCGCGGCGGCTGCTGCACGAAATCATCCGCGAGCGCCGCGAATGCGGAGCCAGCGTCATCCTGGTGTCGCATGCGCTCGACGACGTCGAACGGCTGTGCGACCGCGTGGCCGTGCTCTGCTCGGGCAAGCTGAGCTTTACCGGCAGAATTGACGAGCTGTCCGGCCAGTCGCCGGAAGGCGAATCGCGTTCGTTGGAATCGGCCGTTGGGCCGCTCTATGAGGAATCTCTGGCATGAAGCTATTCGACTCTCCACGGCTGGTAACGATTGCCTGGCTGGTCCGCGACACGTTTCGCCAGTCGGTCGCGCATGGCATTTTCGGGGTTCTGCTGCTGGTCAGCATGATCTCGATCGCAGCCTGTTTGACGATCGAGGTCAAGGGCCGGCCGACCTTGTGGCAAGGTGAAGAAAGCCCCGACTTTTTGCCGCGCAGCGACGCGGATGCAGAAAACGCGGAGAAGCTGAAGCAATCCGGCGTGATCGTCGCCGACAGCCAGCTCACCTTGGCCTTCGGCGCCATCAGCGTTCCATGGGCGCGCGACACGGCCGCCGCCGTACACTTTCTGGAGCTGGTGCTCGCCGGCGGCGTGGCCGACACACTCGGCGTGCTGCTGACTCTGATCTGGACGGCCGGCTTCCTGCCAAGCTTTCTCGAAGGACGCAACATCAGCGTGCTATTGGCCAAGCCGGCGCCGCGGTGGGTCCTGCTGTTCGGCAAGTATTTGGGCGTGTTGCTCTTTGTGCTGTTGCACGCCTCAGTGTTCGTGGGTGGCACGTGGCTGGCCATCGGCATCCGCACCGGATTTTGGGATCCGGCCTACCTGCTCGCCGTGCCGTTGCTGCTCCTGCAGTTCTCCGTCTTCTTCGCCTTCTCCGTGCTGCTGGCGGTGTGGACACACAACGCGGTGGTGTGCGTTTTCGGTTCGATCCTGTTTTGGTGCGTGGCCTGGAGCTTGAACTTCGGCCGGCACGCCCTGATGACCGCCACTGACATGTTCTCCTCCTCGGTTCGCTCGAGCTATTTGAGCGGTCTGATCGATTTCGGATATTGGACGCTGCCCAAGCCGGCGGACATGGGCCTGCTGTTGTCCGAATCGCTGGGGGCCAGCAGCGACTTTAGCACCTTGCTCAATGCGCCGGCCCTGCATGCGCAGGGCTTCTCCATGACGCTCTCGGTGCTCAGCTCCGCGGCCTTCGGCCTCGTGGTGCTGTTTGTCTCGGCGCGCATGTTCACCGCGGCCGACTACTAGAAGAGCGGCTCTCGACAGCTTTGGGTGGCACCCTGCCGGTTCAGCCGCGCAGCGAGCCTGGTCCTCTGGCGGCAGGCTTTAACACGACGGACGTGGCCGATGGCTGGTCGCGTCGCGCGAGCGGGGATGCAACAACGGTTCCACGCCTCGCGCATCGCGCGTATACTGTGCGGCGTCCATTGCCGGCGGTTGCACTTTCACAATCGGCGCGCGCTGCGACGCGACCGCTCCTGTGCCCGTGCCGCGTGCTCTGTCGATGAGCTGCGAGGAACTCGTTCATGACGTTTGAGTCGCCCCAGGCGCCCCAGGATTCCGCCGGCGGCGACCCGACCCACGCACCCCAGCTCGCGCGGGGCATTGGGCTCGTACAGGCTACCAGTCTGAACGTGGCCAACATGGTGGGCGTGGGCCCGTTCATCACCATCCCGCTGTTCGTCGCGTCGATGGGCGGACCGCAAGCCCTCGTCGGCTGGGTGGTGGCCGCCGTGTTGGTTCTGTGCGACGGCCTGGTGTGGAGCGAGCTGGGCGCCGCATTGCCGGGCAGCGGCGGCACCTATCACTTTCTACGCGAAATTTTTGGTCGCCATCGAGGCGGGCGGCTGATTGCCTTCCTCTTCATTTGGCAATTCATGATCAGCGGCACGCTGGAGCTGGCCAGTGGCTACATCGGCGCTGCCAATTACCTGGCATACGCCCTCCCGGACTTGGAGAGCCAACTGGCCGACTGGGGCATTGCGCGCGGCTTGAGCGTGTGTGCGGCCCTGGCGTCCATCGGCGTGAGCATCGCGCTCTGCCGGCATATTCGCTCATTGGCCTGGCTGGCCGTCGTGCTCTGCACCGGCACGCTGCTGGCCACGGCCGTGGTGATCGTGTCCGGCCTGATCCACTTTGACGCCTCGCTCCTGACATTACCGCCCGATGCGTTTCGGCTCGACGCCAAATTCTTCGGCGGCCTGGGCGGCGCCATGCTGATCGCCATTTACGACTACCTCGGCTACTACAACGTGTGCCACCTGGGCGACGAAGTCGTCGAACCGGAGAAGACCATCCCTCGTGCCGTGATTATCAGCGTGGTGGTGGTCGCTGCCATCTATCTGACGATGAACATCTCGATCATGGCCGTCGTTCCTTGGGAGCGGGTGATGGCCTCGCAGAATATCGCCGCCGAGTTCATGGAGATTCTCTACGGCCGCCGCGTCGCAGTGGCGTTTACGGGCCTGATCATTTGGGCGGCTTTGGCATCGGTGTTTGTCATGACACTCGGCTACTCGCGCATCCTCTATGCCGCCGCGCGCAATGGCGACTTCTTTCGCATCTTCGCCTATTTGCATCCGCAGGGGCGATATCCCACGGTGGCGCTCCTGACGTTGGGTGTGTTGACCGGCGTGTTCTGTTTCTTCACGCTCGAAACGGTGATCATGGCCGCCGTGGTGGTGCGCATTCTCGTGCAATTTCTCGGCCAGATCATCGGCCTGCACGTGCTCCGCACTACACGACCCGACGTCGTGATGCCCTTTCGCATGTGGTTGTATCCCCTGCCCAGCCTGATCGCCGGACTCGGCTGGCTGTTCATGCTGGGGGCGCAATACCACATGTTGCCCCTCGCGCTGGCGGTGATCGGCGCCGGCGTTGTCGTCTATCCTTTGTGGCGGCGCGTCGTGCAAACGGCCGATCGGGCCGGCATTTAACGTCTCTCGTGCGTCGTGGATTGATGCCCGGCCCGGCTGGCACTTCGCAGGGGCGACGCATCGTGTTACATTGATGCGTCCCGCCGGTTCGTGCCTGCCTCCGAGGGCCCTGCCATGCGAAGCTCCACCTGCCGAGGCCCGCTCGCGCGACGAGACTTCTTGCGCGTGGGTGCCCTGGCTCTGGGCGGATTGACTCTGCCCGACCTGTTGCGGTTGCGTTCGGCCGCGGCGGCGCGTAGCGTCACCGCGCCAGACACGTCGGTCATCCTGTTCTGGATGTGGGGCGGACCAAGCCAGCTGGAGACCTGGGACTGCAAGCCCAATGCTCCCAGCGAATATCGCGGTCCGTTGCGGCCCATCCGCACCACGGTCCCCGGCCTCGACGTGTGCGAAGTCTTTCCACTGCAGGCCAAATTGGGGCACCGAATTGCGCTCATTCGCTCGCTGCACCACGGCATGGCCTCGCACAACGACGGCTCCATCGAGGTGCTCACCGGCAAAACGCCGGCCAAGGAAGACGTCACTTCCACGGCCAAGAGCGACCATCCCGATTTCGGCATGGTGACCAGCCGCTATCGCGGTGCCCGCCCTGGCAATGTGCCCACCTATGTGGGTATCCCGCGCGTGCCGTTCATGACCCAGCCTACGTATTTGGGCATGACGCACGCGGGCTTCGCCGCGGGCGATCCATCGGTTGCTGATTTCAAGCCCCGCAACCTGTCGCTCGACGCCGGGATCAACGGCGTGCGACTGGGCGATCGCCGCTCCCTGGTGGCGCAGCTCGATCGTTATCGTCGCGCTCGCGACCTGCACGGCGCCGTGCAAGCCACCGACGATTTTCGGCAGCAAGCCTTCGATATGCTCACCAGCACGGCCGTGGCCAATGCCTTTGCCCTCGAGCAAGAAACGCCCGCCACGCGCGATCGCTACGGTCGGCACCTGTGGGGACAAAGCTGTCTGCTCGCGCGCCGCCTCGCGGAATCCGGCTCCGCGGTCATCACCGTCGACGCGTTGTCGCCCGTGCCCACCAATCCGATCTACTTCAGCTGGGACGATCATTCCAATCCGGCCACGGGCTGGAATCTGGAAGGCGCCATGCGCTGGCGCGGCCCCTTCATGGATCAGGCGCTGTCCACGCTGATCGAGGATATCTACCAGCGCGGGCTAGACCAAAAGATCATGGTCGTTGCCCTGGGCGAGTTCGGTCGCACGCCGCGCCTGGCTAGTCCGCAGGGTGTGCTCGGTCGCGATCATTGGCCCAGCGCACAGGCCGCGCTCGTATCTGGCGGCGGCTTGCGCATGGGCCAGGTCATCGGCGCGACGACATCCAAGGCCGAGTACCCCGTGGAGCGCCCTCTCTCGCCGCAGGATCTGTTGGCAACGATCTATCGCCACCTGGGCATCGATTACGGCGCAACGTTCGCTGACTTCAATGGCCGTCCGATTCCGATCTTGCCGGACGGCGAGCCGATTCGCGAGTTGATCTAAAATCGATCACCCCTGCCACCGGACGGTTTGCGCTCCCCGCCGCTCAATGCAAAAGAGCCGGATTCTTCGCGGAGAAAGTGCGTGGCACGGGCGGCAACCCGTTGCGACCTGGCAAAGTAGGCTCGCTGGGCATTTCCGGCCAAGAAAAAAGTCATTGACTTTCCTGCAAAAACCTAGTGATATAGGGGCGTGGCTGCAGTAACGCTCGCCAGCGGTTAATCTTCCAGAGATTCCGCAAGCGTGCCGGAGCTAAGACTGCCACGCGTATCGTTAGCGCGACGAAGTGTTCGGCCTGCAAGCCGGTGGGACGGTCGCGCGAGTGATTGGCGGAATGAATACGCACTAGATCTTGTTGTCTCTCGTAGCGTGCGCTGCATGCCTATCGCAAGTGTGTGGAACGTGAGGTCCTAGCCGACCTCTGCCCCGCTTTGCCTTCTTCATCCCTTTGAGACCGACAGTCTGTCGCGGTGCGCGCTTGCGCGCGCATCGACGGCACTGGTGAGCCAACCGCGGCTTCCATAAGGAACACAATATGCTTCGCACTTATACCTTGAATTCAAGCGCCCACCGCTCTTGTCTTCATGCTCGATCCATCGTGCTCTTCGCCCTGGCGTGCGTGGGGCTGTGCCCGCAGGCCGGCGCGAATACGCTGTTTTGGGAGGATTTTAACGGCATCAAAAGCTATCCGTCCACCGACTCGCACGGCGACGAAGTGAACAACGGTCTGCCGACTCAAGCCAAAGGCGCGGACGAATTCTGGTACGGGGGCAGGTTCCAAGCAGCCGACGGCGGCAGCATCGATTCAGATCTCGCCACGCAGCGCTATGGCGGCGGTCCGAATAAGACGCCCGTCGGTCGCGTGGAAGATGAAGCCGGGCTGTTATTTAAAATCAGCACGCTGGATTGTGAGACGGTCAGTTTGAGTTTTGACTGGCGTACGTTGTGGACGCAGTCCGGCGATCGACTGCGCGTTGGCTATTTCATCGGTCAGCTCGATTTCGGTTCCGGCCGCTACCTCGATTTCAACACGCTGTTTGGGTCCACTTGGTTCGGCACGAACTGGACGCAATTGCTGGCCGGCAACAACAGCAGCTTTCAGCACCAGGTCTATGCGCTGCCCCCCGGACAGGCCAGTGTGTGGGTCGCCTTCTGGCTCGATGGCGGCGAAGGCAACCAGGCGAAAATCGACAATATTCACGTCGAGTGCACCGAAGTGGTGCCGGAGCCGTCCAGCCTGCTGCTCGCCGGCGTGGGGGCTGCTTCGGTGGCGCTGGCGATCCGTCGCCGCCGCGGTCGCCAATCTCTTCGCCAGTCGGCGCCCCGCTGAGGGTTGGAATCAGCCGGCAAGATGGCATTCTGGCCCCGCTCGGCCGGCTAGTTTGATTCGCCAGGCTTCCCAAATCCGCGCGCCTGCGGCCGATTTTCAGGGTTCAAAATGGCGATCCCTCCCACCCCGCGAAAGTGGCAAAATCATCCAACAAAAAATGCTTGACTTCTTGGTTTAAATGCACCTATACTCCACCCTATTGGTGGCACCCAATCGCACCCGTGCATATCTGCGGGTGCTGATCGGTGTGCCGCACGTCGCGCTTTTGAAGTGGTTGGAACGCTAATGACCCGGACCACACGACTGAGTCTTCATGCCGCGACGACGGCCTGGTCGCCGTTGTCGTGCAGCGCGAATGCGCATGCGTATTCGCTTCTTTCCAGCGGCTCGCTCGCCGCTCGTGTTCGTCTCACGCTTCCTCGCCAGTTCTCCGCGCGCTGCCGGACTCTCCTCCTGATCCCCCACTGTCATCGTCGCTGTGCCCAGCGTTGGCGGCAGCAACTTGCCTCGGAAATCCTCGAAAGGAACGCACCATGACGACCCGCCGCATCCTTCCCTTCGCTCTACCCCTCATCGCCGCACTCGCGATCGCCAGCGAGTGCTCCAGGGCGCACGGGGACATCTTGTTCTCGGAGGACTTCGACGGGTACACATCCTTTCCTTCGCAAATTCCTTCGGGCGATTTCGTCAACCCGGGTTTGCCGCTGCAATCGGAAGGCGCGGACGAATACTGGTATGGCGGTCGATTTGAATCGGGCGGCGGCACGATCGATTCGGACCTGGCGGTGCAGAAAATCGGCGGTGGCTCCAACAGCACGCGCACCGGCAGGGTGGAAGACGACGCCGGCATCCTATTCAACATCAGCACGGTCGGGTTGGACTCTGCCTCGCTGAGCTTCGACTGGCGCACGTTCCTCGCCGAGACCGGTGACCGTTTGAAGGTTGGCTATTACGTGGGCACTTTGAATTTCGGCTCTGACCGCTATGAAGATTTCTATGCCAATTTCGGTTCCAGCTGGTGGAGCAACAACTGGACACAATTGCTCAGCGCTTCAGCTAGCAATTCCTGGCACAGCGAAGTCTTTGCCCTGCCGCTGGGCCAACCCAGTGTGTGGGTCGCCTTCTGGCTCGACAACGGCGAGGGGGACTACGGTAAGATCGATAGCATCGTGGTTCAGGGAACTCACCCCATCCCGGAGCCCTCCAGCTTCGTGATCGCCGGCATGGGTATCGCGCTGTGCGGGGTCATGGCCTGGCGGCGACGGCGAGGGGCACGGTCCTAGCAAAATCGTCCAGTTAGGCCGGCGCCGCGCGGCTTGATCAAGCGCAACCACCGCAGAAGCGGGCCGTTTGTAACGCACTAGCGCGCGCCAACGTACGGAAAGATCACCAGTCCCACGATCGCCGCGGCCAACACGATCACCGGCTCGGGAATCCGCTTCGTCGCGATCAATACCCCGAGTGTGACGGCCAGGATGGCAATCTTCGGCCATTGAGCGTCTCCCGCGTCGTCCAGCAGCGTGCGGCGCCCCAGCACCACCACGGCGCCGCAGATCGCGCCCACGGCGGCCACCGTCACCCCGTCGACAAACGCCACGATGCCGGGCCGGCGGCCGTATCTCTTGAACAAGGGCGCCGGCAAGATGGTGAACAAGTAGCACGGCAAAAACGTGGCGACTGACGCCACGCAGGCACCGGCGAAACCCGCCACCAGATAGCCGATGAATCCGACGGTGATGACCACCGGCCCCGGCGTGATCATGGCCACGGCCACCGCGTCGAGAAACTGGGCGTCGTCCAGCCAGCCATATTCTTTCACGGCGCCGCTATATAGAAACGGCACGATCGCCAGGCCGCTGCCGAAAACGAACGCGCCGGCCTTGCTGAAGAACAGAGCCATCTGCCAGAGGACGTTGTCGTCGCCCATCGCTACGGCCCGACCCCAGAAGGCCAACGGTGCCAGCGCCCCCGCCACATGGCCGCCGGCAATGCGCGGCGGCCGGCGCACGAGCCAGACCAATCCGCCCGCGCCGAGGAAGAAAGCAATGTACTCGGTCTCGGTAATCACCGTCATGACCGCGCTGGCAGCCAGGATAAGCCACAACAGCACATCCACGCCCACTGCTCTGCGCGTCAACTGATAGGCGCTGCGGG
Organism: Pirellulales bacterium; assembly: GCA_050250435.1. Taxonomy (GTDB): domain Bacteria; phylum Planctomycetota; class Planctomycetia; order Pirellulales; family PALSA-1355; genus JBFWOR01. The sequence continues at coordinate 148,817 of JBFWOR010000014.1, forward strand.
CGATGATGCCGATCACCGCCGCGCCGACACCATAGAATACCGCCTGCATCCAGCCCAACCCGTTGTAGCGCTGGTAGGCCCAGCCCAGGGCCACGACCATTGCGAACGACGGCAGACAAAATGCAATGCCGGCCGCCGTGGCGCCCAGGTAGCGATAGTGCACGAAACCGAGATAGATGGCCAACTGCGCCGCCAGCGGCCCGGGCGCCAATTGCGCCAGTGACAGTCCTTCTTTGTAGTCCGCCTCTGAATACCAGCGCAGCCGCTCCACCAAATCGCGGTGCATGTAGCCCACCAGCGCCACAGGGCCGCCAAACCCCAGCGCACCGAGCTTCAGAAAATACCCCACGAGCTGCGCCAGCGAGTACGCACCGGTCGTGTCGCCGGGCGAGTCCAGCAGGCCGGAAGTCTCGTCGCCCGATGAGCTTTTTGGTGCCGGCGCGTCGTCTTGTCGGTCGTTTGCCCCAGTCATGGCGGCATTGTATCGCGTCGTCGTGCCGGCCAGAACGGAGGATCACACGAGGCGCCCTTGGAACCTGACGGTCCCCACTGATACCATCTGCCATCCGCCCGTGTGGGCGGACTCACAAAACACACGCCGATCGATGCGCGGCTGCGATACCTGGGAGAGCAAAACACGATGGCCTGGTTCCTGCTCGTCCTTGCCGGATTGTTTGAAGTGGGCTGGGCCGTCGGTTTGAAGTACAGCCAGGGCTTCACCCGCTTCTGGCCGGCGCTGGTCACGCTCGGCGCGATGAGCGTGAGCATTTTCTTGCTGAGCCTTGCCATGCGCACGCTGCCCTTGGGCACGGCTTATGCCGTTTGGACGGGCATCGGCGCCATTGGGGCCGTCGTTCTGGGCATCGCGCTGTTTCGCGAGCCCGTCGGCGTCGCGCGCCTGGTTTGCGTGGCGTTCATCCTGATGGGCATCGTCGGATTGAAGTTCACTACCCCGGAAGCTGCGCCGCCGCAGGAAAAACCACGGGCCCACGGCGAGCTCTGACGTAGCGCGCCACAACCAATGTCTCACTGCCGGGCCAGCAACACGGCCGCTTGCAGGTAGTGAAACTCGTAGCGCTCGGGCTCCGCGCGCAGTCGCTCCTGGGCACGCGCATAGATCGCCGCGATGGTCGCCGCGTCGCAAGTTGGTTCGAGCGCCGGTCGCAGAATCGGCTCCGTGAATGCCTGGACGAAGCCCACGAACTGTTCGGCGTAGCGTGCCAGGTCACCCGTCTGCCGGTAGGCTTCGACGAACGCCACCGGCACTTCCTCACACACCGCCTTCTCCACGACGAACTTGCCAGCCAAGGGTCCGCTCGAGGCTTGTACGGGCGCGAGCAACTCTTCGAGAGTGCGAAAGTAAATCGGCATGAGCACGGCCTCATACGCCGTGCGATCGATTCTCCCTGCCTGCACCAGGTCCAGGCAGGCGTCGTGCACCACGTCGTACAGGCCGTGGCACGTGCAGCGCTGGCCCTCGCGGGCGGGCGTCGCCACGATCAAGCGTCCGCCCGGCGCAAGCTCAACGGCGCGATACTCGAGAAAGCGCTCCAGATCGCGTTGTGCTTGCGCGCTAAATGCGCGAATCGCCTCGGCCGAGAGATGCACGTCGGCTCGGTGCGGCTGCGGGCCGGGATACACCAGAAAATCCGGGATTGGGGCGGGCGGCAGCGCATCAAGCCACAAGACTGAATTGAACGTAATCGCCAGGTGTACGCTGCGCGGCGGCAAGAGCGGCCCGTAGAACGATCCGCCGACCGCCAGCGGAAAGCTGCCGGGCAAGTCGCTCGCCAGTTGCCGCGCTTCGCGCAGATTGTCGAACAAGCGATTGAAATTGTTCGTGGCCAGGTCGGAGAACATGGGGCAAATCGCATGCGTCGCGCCGCGCTTCCGCAGCGCGTCTCGGCCCCGCGCCAAGGCGGCCAGCGAGTTCTTGCCCTCGGAGCAGCCGTAGTCGACCAGCGCCAGCGGGACGTCTGCCGGGGGGATCGCCACATCTTGCGCCGCTTCCTCGATCCAATCCATGAGCCGTTCGATCGACGAACGCTGGCCGCCGCTATGTTCGTCGTAGAAGCCCCCCGCCTTCATCCCGCTCACCGTGGGCACTGTGCTCGTACTCCTGTGGGATCTGATGAAACCGCGACGAATGCCGCGGCGTCGCTCCTGGAGGCCACGACAGCGTCGTTCCACCTTGTCGGGTTAGCCGCGCACCCGACTGCGGCGCCCCCGGTCATACGGCTGCCAGGCTGCATGGCTACGGCGCTTTCGCAGACCGCGCGAGTTTGCTACTTGACAAATAATCACCAGCAGCGGGGGGCGCGGACCGTTGTCTTTCACGTTCGTAAGATTATAGTAATGGCGCAACTGCGGAGTGTCGCTGGTCGCCGCCCAGCATCCTATCGGGCCGGCACAGCGCCAGGCAAGCTCCGCCTTTCTACGCAGGGATCGGCGTATTCTACTCGCACTTGGTGTTGCGTCTTACCGACGTTGCGCGCCCGGGACAGCGTGTCGCGTCGCTCCCATTTCGTTTTAGAGAAGAGGCACGCTATGAGTCCGCAATTGCAGACGGATCGTTGTCCATCCAGATCAGGCTGCGTGCGCAGGGTCGCGCCGCGAACAACACTACGAAAGCACTATGGGCCGCTCCTTGAGCCCCTCGAGCAACGGCAAATGATGGCCGCAGACGTGCGCACCTACGACGGCACATTGAACAACCTGGCCAATCCCGAATGGGGCAGCACCGGCGAGGCTTTGGTGAGAACCGTGGCCGCCGAGTACGCCGACGGGCTTGCCGCTCCGGCGGGCGCCAATCGGCCCAGCGCGCGCGAAATCTCCAACGCGCTGGCCACGCAAGACGGAGAGTTTCTCAACGATCGTGAACTGTCGGCGTTCGTCTACGCCTGGGGACAATTCATCGATCACGATCTCGACCTCACCACCAACGGTGTTCGCCGTGAGTCGTTTCCCATCGCCGTGCCGACAGGCGACCCGCACTTCGATCCGTTCGGCACCGGCACCGCGACGATCGGGCTCAATCGCTCGAACTACGATCCGCAAACCGGCGACAACGATCCGCGCCAGCAGATCAACGACGTCACCGCGTATCTCGACGGATCGATGATTTACGGTTCCGATGCCACGCGGGCGGCAGCCCTGCGCACACTGCAGGGCGGACGATTGAAAACCAGCGACGGCAATAACCTGCCGTACAACTACCTGAACTTGCCCAACGACAATCAGTTGCAAGTTCCGTACGACACGTTGTACGCCGCTGGCGACGTGCGCGCCAACGAGAATATCGAGCTCACGGCAATTCACACGTTGTTCATGCGTGAGCACAACCGCCTGGCCGATCAGTACTCGGCCGCGCATCTCAGCTGGACGGACGAGCAGATCTTTCAGGCTGCCCGGCGCACGGTGATCGCCGAGCTTCAGGCGATAACCTACAATGAGTTCCTGCCGGCCCTGCTGGGTGATGGCGCCGTTTCGCGGTATCGCGGCTATGATCCCAGCATCAACCCGGGAGTTGCCAATGAGTTCTCCACGGCGGCGTTTCGCCTGGGGCACAGCATGCTCGGCGCCGACGTCGAGTTTCTCGACAACCTGGGCCAGGAGGTCCACGAGGAGGTTGAGCTGCGCGACGCGTTCTTCAATCCCGAGCTGATGGCTGAAACCGGGATCGATCCCATCCTCAAGTACCTGGCGTCCGATCCGGCGCGCGAAATCGACAACAAAGTGGTCGACGATGTGCGCAACTTCCTGTTCGGGCCACCGGGCGCCGGTGGTTTCGACCTGGCCTCGTTGAATATCCAGCGCGGTCGCGATCACGGCTTGGCCGACTATAATGCCACCCGTGTCGCGTACGGCTTGCGGCCGGTCACCGATTTCGACCAGATCAGCTCCGATCCGGCCGTGCAAGCGGCCCTGGAAGAAATGTACGGCAACGTGGACAACATCGACCTCTGGGTGGGCGGCCTCGCCGAAGATCACGCGCGCGGCAGCAGCCTGGGACCGTTGTTCCGCGAAATGGTCGCCGACCAGTTCGAGCGCATTCGCGACGGTGACCGCTTCTGGTACCAGCGCGATCTGTCGCGTAGCGAGCTGAATCGCGTCAACGATACCAGCCTGGCAGACGTGATTCGCATGAACACGACCATCGGCAACTTGCAGGCGGACGTGTTCACGTTCCACACCTCGATTTCCGGCAGCGTGCAGATCGACGTGAACCGCGACGGGCGGATCTCCTCGCGCGACGTGGGGCTGCCCGGGGTGACGGTGGAGCTAGTCGATCTGGACGGCAACGTGATCGCCACGGCCATCACCCGGCGCAACGGCCGGTATACTTTCGACGACGTGGACTTCGGCACTTACCAGGTGCGGCTCGCGCTGCCGTCCTTCCTGCAGCAGATTACGCGCAGTCCCCGCGAGGTGGCCATCACGCGCAGTCAGGACATTACCGGGGTGAACTTTGGGGTGAAGCTGGTGGGCGTGCGCGGGACAGGTCGCAACGCCAGCGCAACGGCGGATCCGTTGCTGGCAGACGCCACGCAACTCACCGCCTCGCCAGGAGGAAAGCTGTAATTGCCGGGAGGCCAATGAATGTTCGGTAGCGGTTGCCGAGCCTCTCCCTACGGCAACCGCACGTTCGAGCGCCGGAGCGCGGAAGGGATTCCGCGGTCCGGTGCCATTGCCAATTGGGCCAACGAGAGGCGAAGATGAGCGTGGGGCACAGAGGCGTGTGGAGCAGAGTGATGCGGAAACTGAAGCTCGAGGCGCTCGAGGCCAGGAGTCTCCTGGCCGCGGCGGTGACAATTCCATTCGTGGGGCCGCTCGCCGATCCGACAGCGGCCACAGAACCGCTCGCCGTCGCCGTGGCGCCGCAGGCCGCGATCGCACGCGATCCGGCCCTGTGGCCCTTTGCGTCCGGCGACCCCTTCAACACCCCGCTGGGCTCCGGCGCGCAGTACGTCGCTGAGACGTCGCCCGTGTTCGACCCTTCCGGCGGTGCCAACCTGAATGTGCGCAACTGGTCGCACCCGGTATATATCGCCTCGGCCACCGATCCCATCGTTACCATCACCGCGCCCAACTCCGACATTTTGCAGCCGGCCCTCAACGTACAGGTGCGTGTGCCGGCCGACGCCACGCCCGATGCCCAAACCGACGGCAGTCTGCACATCATCGATCCCACGCATCAAACCGTGGTCGAGCTGTGGCGCGCCGTGCGGCAGTCGAACGGCAACATCACGGCCACGGCCGGCATCGTCAATGATCTGACCGGCCCGGCCACGTTCAACAAAGGCACGTCGCTCAACTGGCACGGCATTCGCGCCGGCGGCATGAGCGGTATCGCCGGTCTGATCCGCCGCGAGGAACTCCAGAGTCTCAACATTCCGCACGCCCTGGCGATCGCGGTGCGGCCGACCGCCTTGAACTACTTCGCCCCCGGCGGCGGTCACTGGGTCTATCCGGCCAGCTGGTCCGACAATCCCGGTCCGACCAACCGCAGTTATGGCACTTCCGGCAATTTGTACATGGGCAGCCTGTTGGCCATCCCGCCGGATGTGAACATCAACTCGCTGGGCTTGAGCCCGCAAGGACTGGCCGTCGCCCGCGCGTTGCAGGACTATGGCGCGTACATCACCGACACCGGCGGCGGCAACGTGATCTACTACGCCGAGCGCGGCGCCGCCGACATCGTGACCACCAGCGGCAACGAGCTGGGAAGGCTGACGCCGTATCTGCGCGTAGTTGCCAACAACGGGCCGAACAGCATCGGCGGCGGCGGCGTGCGGCGCCGCGATCCTGCGCCCGCCTTTGAGCCCGACGAAGGTTCACAGGTTTCGGTGTCGGGCATTGTGCTGCCGCTCAGCGCCAGCCGGCGTACGACCACGACGCCCGGCGCAACGGTCTTGTTGTACGACGCCGGCGGCACCTTGGTGGCCACGACCTTTACCGATTTGAGCGGCCGCTATTCGTTCCAGGGCCTCATCGCCGCGCCCTACACGTTGCGGGTGCGCATCCCGGGATTCCAGGTCCTGGAAGTGTCAGCGCAGCTCGACTCAGAGCAGACGCTGGTGCTGCTGCGGACCGGCATCACGTGATGCATTGGCGCGCTAGTTGACAGCGGCCGAGATTGCAGCGAAGCTCGGGACATTGCCGGCGCCGCCGGCTTCGTGTCTGCGCTCCACTTCGCCCAGGAAGGCCATTCCATGCGCGCCTGCCGCTCAGTGTCTCTGCTCGTTCTGGTCAGCATAGCTGCGCTCGGCATGGTTGCCGGCACCGGGGCGCCGGCGCGCGCGGCCGAAGCGCTCTCTGTCGGCTTCGCGTCGGTCGACATCTCGCCCCAGCTCGAAGCGGGCAAGCCGATCTGGCTGGCCGGCCTGGAGAGCAATCGGGCCGCCCAGGAAATTCACGATCCGCTGTTTGCCCGCGCCGTGGTGCTGGCCGATGGCGCACGCAGGGTGGCCCTCGTTTCGGTCGACTCGATTGGCCTGCCTCGCCCTAGCGTGGAGCGGGCCCGCGCGCAGCTGACGGATCTGTCGTACGTGCTGGTCGCCAGCACGCACTCGCACGCCAGCCCCGACGTGATCGGCATCTGGGGACCCTCGGAGGGTGCGTCTGGCGTCAACCCGGATTACCTGCGGCAGGTGGAGAGCGGCATCGTCGAGGCTGTGCAAAAAGCGGCGGCCAACCTGACGCCTGCCAAAGCCGAGTACGCCACCGCCGAGGACGAGAGCCTATTGGGCGACTATCGCCTGCCCAAGGTGTACGACGCGGTGCTGCGCGTGCTGCGGTTTTCGCGCGCCAGCGACGGACGGCCGCTCGGCATCGTCGTGCAATGGAACAGTCACGGCGTGGAGCCCAGCAAGAATCCCAAGGTGACCCGCGACTTCATGGGCGTCGTGGTCGACACGTTGGCGCAACGTCACGGCTGCCCGGTCATTTACTTTCAAGGCGCCATTGGCGGACTGATGGGCACGCCCGACGTGCATCCAAAGGATGCCCAGGGCCAGCTCATTACCGATCCGTTCGCGCTCATTCAAATGGCCGGCGAAGCCATCGCGGGCCTGGCAGATCGGGCCCTGGCGCATGCCGAGCCGGTGCAATTGACGCCCTTGGCCGTCTCGGCCCGGCCGCTCTACATTCCGTTGGCCAACGAGGGCTATCGCCAGGCCCGCGCCGCCGGCGTGCTCAATCGCGCAGCGTTCGCCTGGACCGGCGATCGCAATCGCCGTGGCGAGGCTGTGCCGCAGGGCCAGAGCGACCCGAACGAGGCGCTCGAAACGGAGGTCGCCTACTTGCGCTTGGGCGAGCTGCACGTGGCCGCCATTCCCGGTGAGCTCTATCCGGAGCTGGTGTACGGCAAGTTTCAGGATCCGGTCGATCCAGGTGCCGATTTTCTCGACGCACCCCTGGAGAAACCCATCACCGCCATCCTGCCCGGCAAGAAAATGCTGGTGCTGGGGCTGGCCAACGACGAAGTGGGCTACATCGTGCCCAAACGACAGTGGGACGTGGTGGCGCCCTACGCCTATGGTCGCAAGAGCGCGCAATACGGCGAACGCAATAGCGTGGGGCCGGAAACCGCGCGGTTGTTGATGGAAGGCCTGCGCGACTGTGTGCGCGAGGCGCCGCAACCATGACCTCAACCGTCCGATCGTTGCTGCTCGCGGCGGCATGCTGCGCCAGTTTGAGCGCCGCCCAGGCCGAAGACGGCTTCGAGCCAATCTTCGACGGCCGCTCGCTCGATGGCTGGCTCGGCCAGGACATGAGCTTTTGGACCGTGGAGGACGGCGCCATTACGGGCACGATTTCGCCCGAGCACGCGCCGCCCATGAATCAGTATCTGGTGTGGCAGCGCGAACTTGTCGACGATTTCGAGTTGCAGCTCGAATTTCGCCTGACCGGCTCGACGACACCCAACACGAACGGCGGATTTCAGTTTCGCAGCCGCCGCCTGCCCAATGGCGACGTGGCCGGCTATCAGGTGGACAACAATTTCGGCCAGCGCTGGAAGGTGCGGCTGTACGACGAGTTCGGCCGCCACGACCTGGCGCTGGAGGGCGAGCGCAGTGTGTTCGATGCCGCCGGTCAGCGACACGTTGAACCTCTGCCGCTCGAGTCGGGCGCAGCCGACTTCAAGCTCGACGAGTGGCACGCGTATCACCTGACCGCGCGTGGTCCACTACTGGAGCTACGAATCAACGGCAAGCTCGTTGCCCAATCCACCGACAACGATCCGCAGCAGTACGAGCCGCTCGGCGTGTTGGCCATGCAATTGCACACCGGGCCGCCGATGAAAGCCCAGTTTCGCAACTTGCGGATCAAGCGCTTGGCGCCCGCCATTCCGCCGACCCCGCGCGAGCGTTTGCTGGCCACCGCGGCGCTCGACTGGCAACTCGGCGAGCGCCCCTCGGCGCACCAGCCGCCGCTGGCGGCGCAGGGAACCATCGTTGCCGAGTTGCCGGCCAGCGGCACCGCGGCGCACTCAGGGGCGAAAGTCGCCCGCTTCGAGCAGGCGTACGTCGATGGCGGCCGCGACTGGAACACCTCGGGCGATGCGATCACCGTCTACCTGCGGGCTCGCATGCCGGATGGCAACTGGAATCACGGGCTGTTCGCCAAGCGCGGCAGTCACCAGACGCTGAACTTCAATCTCTTTGGTGTCGATCTGCCCGACACGCCCGGGACCGACATCGGTTTCGAAGTTCATCCTGACCAGGACTTCTATCAGGCGTCGTTTCCCGTCTCGCGCATCGACGCGGCCGCCTGGCACGATCTGGTCGCGAGGTACGACGGCCGCCACCTGGAGCTCCTCTGCGACGGCGCACTCATGCAGCGGATTCCGGCGCGCGGGGCGCTCACGGTCAACACAGAGCCCATCCTGATCGGCGCCGAAACCGACGGCGGACAGGTCGTGCGGCCGGCCGGCGGCGAATTTGAGGAGGCCGCCGTGTGGACCCGCGCGCTCTCCGACAGCGAGCTGCGCGTGCTGCTGGGGAAATAGCGTTCACGCACAGAAAAAGGCGATTCTGCCCATCTATTTGCCAGGTGCCCGCGCGATCACTTGATCGCCGCCGGCTTGGCCCCCGCCGTGGGCTTGTTCACCTTCAGGTGCTTCATCAGCTTGTCGTGCTCGGCCTGGGCCGCCTTGATGTGGTCGGCAGCCGTGCTGCAGCACTCGTGAACCCCCTTGGCCGCGGCGTCTCCTTTCGCCGACTCGGTGTCGATCTTGTCGCACAACGCCAAGGCTTTGGTGTGGTGTTCATCGATGGCCGCCAGATGCTTGGCCGCCGTGGCATCGTCCTTGTGGGCGGTGGCCAGGTTGGCATAGCTCTTCTTGGCCGCCATCAGGTTGCTGCGCACCGCCTCGACGTGACGCCGGGCGACTTCCTGTGGAACTTGTTCACCGGCCGCCGCGTAATTCTGCAACACCACCGCGTGGTCGTACGCGTGGCTTTGATACATTCCGCCCGACCAACCTTCATAGGCCGTGCCCAGCATCTTGCTGCCGGCACTGCGTTGGGCGTAGGCCGCGTGGTTCAACAATCCCAAACAGGCGACGGCCAATACCAGACTTTTCTTTTTCATCGTTCCGACTCCTTACATCGTGTTGTCCAGATATCTCGAAAGAATGCTCGCGGGCTGCCGCCTGCAACCGGCGAACATCGTAATCTCCGCAGTCACCAACAGATAATTGCTTTCGCACCGTGTGCGATGGGTTCGTTCCCGCAGTGTACGATACGACGTGCCGGGCGTGCCACTCGGCTGGCCTGTCGCGAGGCGCGGCGGCCGGCACGTCACGGCTGTTTGCGCCCCCTGCCCCACACGGCTCGGCCCGGCGTGGCGCCCGTGTGCTCTCCGCCCGCCAGCACCGGAGTGCCATTGACCAGCACGTGGACCATCCCGGTTGCATACTGATGTGGCGCTTCGAACGTGGCGTGATCCTGGATCTTCGCCGGATCGAAAATGGCCAGGTCGGCAAAATAGCCGCTCTTGATCTGGCCGCGGTCCTTGAGTCCCAGATTCTCCGCCGGCAGCGCGGACAGCTTGCGCACCGCTTCGCCCAGCGGAATCACCTTTTCGTCGCGCACATACTTGCCCAGCAGCCGGGCGAAGTTTCCATAGGTGCGCGGGTGCGGCTGCGCGAGCAGAAACGGGCCTTCGTTGGGAATCGACGCCGCGTCCGAGCCGAAACTGACCCAGGGCAGTTTGGCATTCCGCTTCACGTCGTCCTCGTGCATCATGAAATACACGGTGTCGACCCGGCTGTGATCTTCGATCACCAGATCCATGGCGGTCTCCTCGGGCGAGGTGCCGCGCCGCCGAGCCACCTCGCCCAGCGTCTTACCGGTGAGATGTTTCAGCGACCGGTTCTTGAAGCCCACCAACAGCACGTTCTCCGGCGTGCCGGCGCTGAGCAGCAGGTTTTCCCATTTGTCGCTGCGCGTGCGCATCTCGGTGACCACGCGCTGGCGCGTCTCCGGATCGCGCAGCCGATCGATCCATTGTTGCAAGCCGCCTTCCTGCACCCACGGCGGCATCGAGCCGTTCAGTCCGGTCGAGCCAGCCGTATATAAATACATGTCCGCCGTAATGCGCGTGCCACTGGCTCGGGCCGTCTCGACCAGTTCCACCACGCGCGCCAGCTTGGGCCAGTTCTCCTGGCCGCCCGCTTTGAGGTGATAGATTTCGGCCGGCAGTCCCCCTTCGCGCGCTATCTTGATCAACTCCTCCACGGCCTCAACCAGTTGATTGCCTTCGCTGCGCATATGCGAGATGTACATGCCGTTGTATTCGGCGGCCACTTTGCACAGCGCGATGAGTTCGTTGGTGTCGGCATAAAAGGCCGGCGCGTAAATGAGCGATGAGCCGATGCCCAGCGCCCCTTCTTCCATGGCCTGCCGCGTAAGCTGGCGCATCTGGTCCAGCTCGGCACTGGTGGGCCGGCGGTCGGCATAGCCCAGCACGTGAATCCGCACCGTTGTGGCACCCAGAAACGAAGCCACGTTGCACGAGACGCCGTGCTGTTCCAGGTGTGTCAAATACTCGCCCAGCGTCGTCCACGGCACCTCGAACTTCACGTCGCCTTGCTGTTCGAGCATTTCCTTCTTCATTTGCGGGTTGAGCGGGCCCATCGACCAGCCTTCGCCGAACACTTCCAGCGTCACGCCCTGACGGATGTCGCTTTGCGAGCGGCCATCGGCCAACAGCGAGGTGGTGGCCCAGCTGAGCATGTTGATGAATCCCGGCGCCACGGCGAGCCCGCGGGCGTCGATCTCGCGCTTGGCGCGCGCGTCTGCGAGGTTGCCCATGGCGGCAATGCGGTCGCCGCGGATAGCCACGTCGCCCACGACTCCCTCACCGCCGGACCCGTCGTAGATCGTGCCACCGCGAATCACAATGTCGTATTGCGCGCGCTTGGCGTCGCCCGCACTTGCCGGCGCCGATGGTTCCGCGGCTGCCAGGAGTGAAGCGGCCACGAGAAACCCGACAACAAGCGGTGCGGCAAGCCAGCGCATCGAACCATCTCCCGAAATTGTTCTTCGCAGCCCGAGCGACCAGCACGCCCAGCCTTGGGCGTACTATAACACACCGGATTGTGATCTTCTCGTGTACCGAGCGACGCTCTTTCCCCGGTGCTGGCACCGCGAATTTGCCGGCCAAACGGGCGTGTTCACCCAATCGAGATTGCCTCGCAGGCGGCTTCTCAGCTAGAACTGCCCCGCGTTTGCGGCACGTCCGCGGCACAATATCCCGTCAGCGAGGTAGATTGATGTCGAAACTACGTTGGCCCGTCGCCTTGCTGGTGGTTGGTTTTGCGCTCGCCGCGCCTGCGACCGCGCAGGCCGACCCGGAAGAAACCATTCGCGCGGCCGATCAGGTGCTGCACGAGGGCATGGACATACCGGTGCGGCAGATCCCCACCGCGCTGTTGAGCGACGCGCAGGGAATCGCCATTATTCCCGACGTGCTCAAAATCGGTTTCGTCGCGGCGGTTCGCCGCGGCCACGGCGTCGTCATGGTGCGCGAGCCGAACGGGGCCTGGAGCCTGCCGCAGTTCGTCACGCTCACCGGCGGCAGTGTCGGCTGGCAGGCCGGCGTGCAAGGCACCGACGTCGTGCTCGTGTTCATGACGCGCAAAAGCGTTGAGGGCTTGTTGCGCGGAAAGTTCACCATCGGCGCCGATGCCGCGGCCGCCGCCGGACCGATCGGTCGCAATGCCGCCGCCGCCACCGATGCCCGCATGAAGGCCGAAATCCTTTCGTATTCGCGCAGCCGCGGCCTGTTTGCCGGCCTGGCGCTCGATGGCTCCGTGATCGAAATCAATCCGGTCGCGCAAACGAGTTACTACGGCGCCGGACCGGGCCAACAGCCTGTGCAAGTGCCCGAGTCGGCCGCCAAGCTCGTGGCCGATCTCACGCAGATGGCAGCCGCGGCGCAAGTGCAAACCGCCGGCGTCGAAGGACAACCCCTCGACGGCGCCGGCGCTCCGCAGCCTGCTGCGCCGGGACAAGCGCAGCCCACATCGAATCTCGCCCCCATCCCGGGCGTTCCCCAATTGGCCGTTCCCGCAGGTACTTCGGTGCGCGAAGCGCTGGCGGCCCGAGCCACCGCGTTGCAAGCCGAGCTGCCCAGCGACTGGCAACGCTTTTTGGCGCTGCCGCGCGAAGTGTACGAAGGCCAGGGCCCACCAAGCGTGGAGTCGCTGCAACAATCGTTGCGCCAGTTCGACCGCGTGGCGAACGATCCGCAGTATCAAGCTCTCAACAGCCGGGCGGAGTTTCAAGCCACTTACAAGCTGTTGCGCGAATACGCCCGGCAATTGAGCGACGGCTCGAAGGCTCAGCTGCGGCTGCCGCCACCGCCGCTCCGCTGAAATAGAGTGGCATCCGTTCAGGTTCGAAGCTGGCGCTAGAAAACGCCAACGGCCGGTGAACCCGTTATCAGGTTCCCGGCCGCTGACGCTGGACATCGTGGCGCTTGCCGCACCGCGGGCCGTTATTGCTGGGCCACCATCGCGATGTCGCCCCGGTTCAACGTGGTGACGTCGTTCTGGCGATCCGCTTGCTCGACTTCCGAGTGCGTGTCCACCACGGCGGTCAGGAAGGCAAACCCAACGGGTTGCCCGTCGGCGTTCTGGGCCATGCTGTAGGCCTTGGCCGGCAGGCGAATATCGACCGCCAGGGTCTGTCCGGCGTCGATCTTCTCGGCCCGCTGCATCACAAAGGTCGAATCCGTCGACGGCACGCGGCCGATCGAGGCGATCAAGCCGACGTTGAACGATGTGGTGACCGCGACGCCGCTCTTGTTACGCAACCACACGCGGTAGGCCGCGCCCAGTTGCTTCGCGCTGTCACCCCGATCGAGCTGCCGCACTTCGAGCACTTCCAGGTCGATCGGCTGCACCGTCTGACCGACCGCGGGAATCCCGGCCGCCACGGTCGTCACCGGAACGTAGTTGTCGACCACCGTGGTGCAGCCGCCATAGTATCCGCCGCCACCTCCCACCGGATAAGGCACCGGGAACGGGAAGGGAAAGCCCCAGTTGCCGCCGCCGCAGTACGGAGGATCGCAGTGCGGAGGACACGGAGGATTGTTCGGCGGGCAGGGAGGCTGCTGCGGATCGGCCGGAGGATTGCCACCGCCAGCGCCCGGACCAACCGGATCGTCGGGCGAAGGATTGGGCCCGCCGTTGCCGGCGCCCGGATCGAGGACCGGCGGATTGCCGGGATCGCCGATGCCGCCCACGTCGACGAGCGGCCCGCGCCCGCCGCCAATGCCCGGATCCAGAATCGGCTTGTCGGGATTGAACACCTGGCCTGGATCGAACACGCCCCCGCGACGGCCACCGACGATAGGACCAAGTTTGTCGATGATCGGAGTCGTAACCAGGGGCTTGCCGGCATCGAAAATCGGTCCCAGGGACCCGCCGCGACCCGTCCCCACGTTGCCCGTGGTGCCGTTGACTACCGGCGTGAACTTACTGGGATCGAACTTGCCGATCTTGCTGCGGGTCAGGCCGTTGGTCGGCACGCCCGTTTGCGTGCTGGTGTTGAACTGGCCCAGATTCTTCACGTTCGAATTGAGCTGACGTGCCGACAGCGTGCGGCCGCTCAGTGCGCCCGTGTTGAGCTTCATCGAGTTGATCTGGTTGGACTTGATCAGGTTGTTGCCCGTCGACACACGCGGCGCCAGCGAGCGGCTCACGCTCGATTGGCTCATCGACGATCGATTCAGGCTGAATCCCTTTTTCGAGCCGGCCAGTGCAGGGCTGGCGGCCAGGGCGACTGTCAAACTGATTGCATACAGCAGGTAAGCGTTGGAACGTTTCATGACGATCTCCTCAGAGTTGGGTCTGTTCTCTGGCCGGGCAAAGTTGCCCATTGCCTCTACCCTTCACAGCGGAGAAACCGCCGGGTTGTTACAAGCCGGCAGCGCGATCTTCGGCGACGTTTGGGTCGGGGCCCAATCCAGCGGACGTAACCCGTTTGCCGGAATACGGTTAGAAACCATTGTGGTCCCGGCCGGCGCTCAGCGGCGCCAGCTGCCCGCCAGCGATTCAACCGAATCGGTCGATAGCAGCGGATCCCCGCCGGGCTTGATGGCCGACGCCAGCGCCGCCGCGTCACTGCGGATGGTCAGGTCGAGCCAATAGGCCAAGGCGCACCCGGCCAGCCCGACGCCTCCCAAGCCCGCAATCACCCCGCGCTGAAAATTGATCAGCACGACCGCAGACAGCGCAATGAACGGCACCGAGAGCGTGATGCCCAGAAAGATGCGCCCGCGGCGCACAACGTCGGACAGGTCGGTCACGTCGTGTGATTCGGTAGTGCGCGATTGCAGCAGCCACGGATAGCAAAACCGCAACGCCATGAACGTGACCACGTAATAGGTCTGCGTGGCGGCAATCATGCCGCACAACAGGTTCGACACCACGAAGTGCGCATAGTGCTCCGGCAGCAGGCGGCTCTCGGGACCGGCCACCATGGCCATCCAGGCGGGAAAAATGAAACCGGAACAGCCCCATAACACCGCCGACAGTCCGGCCACCGCGCTGCCCAGCGTCAAGCACTTGCGCATTACCGCCGGCGCGGGCGGCGGATCGACTCTTTGTCCGCGCGCCAGCCGCGACAGCGCCACGATCAATCCGCCGTGCGAGTACGCCATGTACGCCAGGCCGATCACGTACAAGGTCGTGTTGACGCCCACCAATTGAAAGCGCAAGAACACCTGCTTCTCTTCCGGACTCAACTGGCTGACGATTCCTTGCCAGTTGTAGGCAATGTTGAGCAGCGAAAGCACGATGTTCGGCAACAGCCCGATAACGACGGTCCACAGCACCGGTGAGCGCTTGATCGTCGTGGTCCACGAGCCCTGGGAGTGCAACAGCGAACGGGCACGCGGCTGCAGGCACAAGTCCAGCTCCTGCGCCACCTCGGCCGCCGTTTGGTGGCGCCCATCGGCCTGGGGAACAAGGCATTTGCGCAGCACTTCGCTAATGCTCGGCGGACATCCCACCGGCAAGCGGGCCAGGGCCTCGGGCGGCAGGCCCGAGCGGCGAATCGTTGTCATCTTGGGCAGCACCTGCGACCAGCTGGCCGCCAGCCCGTCCTCGGCAAACGGCCGCCAGCCGGTGAGCAGCTCCCACAACAGCACGCCCAGCGAATACACGTCGCTCCGCGCGTCCAGATCGCCTGGCTGGCGCTTGTGCGCGGGATCGCACGCTTCCAGCTGCTCGGGCGACATGTACGCCAGCGAACCGCCAAAGTACGCCGCCGGCGTCGCGCCATCGAGCTTTGAAAAACTGATGTTGAAGTCGGCCAGCTTCGGATGCCCGTCTGGCCCTACCAGAACGTTTGCCGGTTTTACATCACGGTGCAACACGCCGTGGTCGTGCGCATAGGCCAAGGCGCCGGCCAGGCGCGCGCCCAGCCAGCACACGACCTCCGGCCAGCTGGCGTGCTGCAAGCGATAGCGCGTTAACGAATCGGCCGGAGGCTGCTCGCCGTTGCGCACCAGCGACTGGTCGATCGCCGCCAACAGTGTCGCCCCGCTGCGCTGCGCCGGAGGCGTCTGCCGGACGTGATCCACCACCTCCTTGAGCGTGCCGCCCGCGATATACTGCATGTATAGCAGCCGCATCTTGTGCGCCGGCAGCTGCCGCTGGTCGTACACGCGCACGATGTGCGGATGATCGAGTTGGGCCAGCGTCTGCGGCTCCGAGCCTCGATCGCGCGATACCTTCAACGCCACCAGCCGCTGCATCGATCGCTGCCGCGCGAGAAACACCGTGGCAAAGGCGCCCTTGCCCAGCGACGCCAACAAATCAAAATCATCGATCTGTTGTCCGGGCTCGTAGACGGGCGGTTTTTCCGTCGGGACCAGCGACGTGGTTTGCTCGGGCGCTTCCAGATCCAGCAGCCGTCGCAGCTCATCGATCCGCCCGGGAAACCGCTCGCAGTATTCGACCACGGACACCGCGTCGCCGCGTTGCTTGCGGACGTGGAACTCCTCGTAGATCAAGTCGCACGGCAGGCCGTCGGCTCCCGCCAGCTCGGGGAACTGCTCCGCGTACGCTTCCAGCATTTTCGGAAACCGGCGCCCCTGCCAGCGGTACTCCAGGTCGACCTTCACGGCCTCGACCAGCACGAGCTGTCGCAGCGTAGCCGGCTCAGCCGGCAAAAAGTCGCCCAGCTCCGGCGGCTCGCCCGTTTTTTCCCACGCCGCCACCAGCGCGTCGATCCGCTCCGACAGTTGCTGCCACACCAGCGACGGTTCGGTCTTGGCCAGATTGTCGGCAGCTTGGGCCATGGTGCAGGGCAAATCGTATGGTCATCGCGCGGAATAGCGCGGCACCGTTCCGGGCAGTTGCGTCCGCCGGGGTGCCATCCGCGGGCGGCACACGAATAGTGTAGCAATTTACGCCTTTTTAACGAGGCATGGCCTCGGGCCCCAGGATCTGCTGCAAGCGGGCCAGGGCCCGGGTCAGCATCACCCGCACGGCGCCGTCGCTCTTGCCCAATCGCGCAGCGATGTCCTTCGAGGGCAACGACTCCAGGTACCGCAGGCGCAGCGCCTCGCGCTGGTCGTCAGGCAAGGTGGCCAGCGCCTCGAGCAGCTTCACTTCCTTCATGTTGCGCGAGAGGGCCTGCGTGGGCGTGGTCATCGAGGCGACCAGCAAATCGATAATGGCCGCCTGCGCCGTATCGCCGCCCGGAGTGCCCAGCGGCACTTCCCGTCCCGCGTCGCGCTTCTGCGCCGCGAAAAAGTGTCGATGCGCGTCGATGATGCGCCGCTCGCCAATCTGGCACAGCCAGCCAAAGACGTCGCGCTGGGACAGGTCCGAGTCGGGCAAGGCGCGAACCGCCTCCACATTCAGCTCCTGGAACACGTCTTCCACTTCCAGCTTGCGGCGCAGCGCCGCGCCGAGTTGCCGCTCGAGATAGGCCAACAGCGGCTGGCGATGGGCGGCGATGTACTCCCCCAGCGCCGCCACGTCGTGTCGGCGAATGCGCTCGACTAGCGGGTCATGGTGCTCCGTCACGGCGGCTCCTTGGATCTGGAAACTCAGCGCCCCGCCGCCGCATGCGCTCTGGCCGACGCAATCTCAGAAATCAACTCTAACAGGTTCGAGTGATCGACCGGCTTTGTCAGATGGCGATCGAAACCCGCGTCGGCCGCTCGTCGCCGGTCGGCCTCCTGGCCGAAACCGGTCACGGCCACAAGATACGCAGTCCGCGTGCTGGGATCCGAGCGCAGCTCACGCGCCACCGCATACCCATCCATGTCGCCGGGCAGGCCGATGTCGCACAGCACGATATCCGGAACAAACTGCCGCGCCAACCGAACGCCGCTCGGCCCGTCCACGGCAGCCCGAACTTGATGGCCGTTGAGCTCGAGCAATCGGGCGATGGGCCGCGACACGTCCAGGTTGTCTTCAATGATCAGGCCACGGCACGAGGCCCGCGCCCGCGGCTTGCTCATCGGCGGCGGCACACGCGTGGCCGGCGCCTTCACCAGCGGCAACCAAATGGTGAAGGTCGAACCTTCTCCCGGCCCTGGACTGTCCGCCGTCACCGCGCCGCCGTGCATTTCCGCCAGGCCTTTGACCAGGGCCAGGCCCAGGCCCAGCCCGGTGGGGCTGCGGTCGAGCGTTTCTTCCGCCTGGGCGAACGGTTCGAACAGCGTGGCGCTCGCCTCGGGCATCAGGCCGGCGCCGTCATCGCGCACCGCGATGAGCGCGCTGCGATGGTCGGCAGCCGCCGCCAGCGTCACGGCGATCGGCCCGCCCAGGTCCGAAAATTTCACGGCGTTCTCCAGCAGATTGCCCAGCACCTGCGAGAGCCGCATCGCGTCGCCGTCGATCCATAACGCCTCGTTGGGCAATTGCAGGTCCAAGCTCAATTTCTTGTCCTGCAGCCGCGGCCGATAATCCTGCACGATCTGGCCGATCAAGCGCGACAGCTCCAGGCGTTCCTTGCGCAGCACGATCTTGCCGCTGGCAATCCGCGACACGTCGAGCAGGTCGTCGATCAGGCGCTTCATTTGCAGCGCTTGCCGTTTGATCAGGTCGCGAATTTCCACCGCGTCGGGCGGCAGCGAGGCCACGTAGTTCAGCACTTCGGCCGCATTCACGATCGCGGCCAGCGGGTTGCGCAGCTCGTGCCCCAACACGGCCAGGAAATTGTCCTTGCGGCGCTCGGCCTCGCGCTGCATGTCTTCGGCACGCTTGCGATCGGTAATATCGCGCGAAATCATCGATACGCCGACAATCCGACCGCCGGCATCGCGAATGGGCGATATGCTCAGCGAAACGTGAATCCGCCGGCTGCACTTGGCCAGGTGCACCGAATCGAAGTGCAGCACTTGCTCGGCCCGGGCGATCTTGGAAAGCAGCGCCAGTTCGTCGCCCTCCTGGTCCGGGGGCGAGAGTATCGAAATGGGCTGGCCGAGAACTTCGTCGACGTTGTAACCATAGAGGCTCTTGGCCCCCGGGTTCCAACTGCTGATCTTTTCCGCCAGGTCCACGCCAATGATGGCGTCGTTCGACGAATCGACGATCGACACCAGTTTGCGCTGTTCCTCCTGGGCCAGCTCGCGTTCGGTGACGTCGCGGAAATAAATGCCCAGGCCGCCCGCGGTGCCCGGCGCCGCGTTCACTTCCAGCCAGCGCCCGGTCGGCTCGTAGAACTGCTCGAACTCGACCGTGACGCCCGCGGCGGCAGCCTCTTGCAACCGGCCCAGCGCCGGTCCGCGCGCCAGCGGCAAAAAATCTTCCAACGCCACCGGCCGCTGTGTCTCGAGCGGCGGCAATTGAAAATACTGCCGCGCCGCCGGATTCGTATACGTCACTTGCCACTGGTCGTTGATGGCGACAAAGCCATCGGGCATGCCTTCTAATATTGAGCTGATCTGTTGTGCATTGGCTTCGGCGCGGCGACGCGCGCGGCGCGTGATCTCGCTGAACGCGGCAATCGCGATGCACACGATGAAGTAGGCCAGCATCGTCCCGTTGAGGGTGAACCGGTCCACTGGGCGCACGAACAACCAGTTGGCAATGAAATAGCTCAGAACGGTCGCCGTGACGCCCGGCCACAGACCGCCGTACCACGAGGCGCACGTGACCGCGGCAAAGAACAGGGCGAACAGCAGACCCGATTCGAAGGAAGACTGGACGACGAGCTCGCCCAGCAGCGCGGCCGCGGCAATGGTGGCCACGGCCACCAGATAGGGCGCCCAAGACTGACGCATCATGCGCGGCATGCGCAACTTCCGGGTACCTGCGAATTGGCTGCCTCAACCGGCGCGGCGCGGCCGATCAGAGTGCCAAAGGTCAATTGTAGTCTGACTTCGACGAAGCGCGAACGCTCACTGGGCACGGATTTCGTCGCCAACAGGGCCGGTAGCGTCGCGTTTCGTCGGCCAGATCGCAGCCTGATCGCCCGGCGACCAACCTCAGGCCGCCCAGTTTCAACCGGTGCACGCAGCCGCGGCAACACGTTCACTGGGCACGTTCGCGCCCTGGAGAAAGGGACACGCCGGTAAGCCTCGTCAGTCGATCCCGAGCATGACGCTGGAAGCTTTGACGATCGCGTAGACAGGTTTGCCGGGCTGCAACTGCAGCTTGGTCGCGGCCGCGTTGGTGATGACCGAGACCATCCGCTGTCCGCCGGCCAGCTCGACTTCCACTTCCGAGTTGACCGCGCCGGGCGTGACCGACACGACTTTGGCGGCCAGCACGTTGCGCGCGCTGATCTTCATCAGGGACTCCGTCCGATTTGAGGTTTCGAGCAACAATATGGCCGGCCCGCAATCCGCCGCACGAGTCGACTGCCAGCGGCCCGTGGCCCGCGCGGTCTTTCCACTTCGAGAATGCGAGAGCCGGGAGTCGAACCCGGACGGGTTGCCCCACTGGATCCTAAGTC
>JBFWOR010000015.1:0-168074 GCA_050250435.1 Pirellulales bacterium
TGGGCGATACAAGACTCGAACTTGTGACCCCTAGCTTGTCGAGCTAGTGCTCTAACCAACTGAGCTAATCGCCCTGATCACTGGCAACCACGCAATCCGCGAAATTGATCGCGGACCACGCGATTTGGAACCGAAACGGATTCTACCTTTCGACTTCTTGAGGGTCAAACGACGCGTGTTTGGCGCTCTTTCGGCCTGTCGCGCACAGCCGGCGTTGGCAAAGCCGTCGCGACCATCGCTAGCGTGCGCGCGCTCACTCGGTTGGATAAGGACGTCCGGTGCATCCCTGGCCGTGGTATCCCTTGAATCCGATCCGTCGGGCCAAGGGGCTTCGCGGGTCGTCGCCCGCGCGCAGTCGCTCCACGATGGATTGGAAATCGTGCTGCGGTTGCCAGCCGAGCTCATTCCTGGCCCGGGCATTGACGTACACACGGTCGATACCGGGAACCATCTGCCACTGCCGTCGCGCGAATTCCGCCACATACTCGGGCACGCGCCGCTGCGCTGCCGCCGCCGCATCGCTGCGCAGCTGCGTCATGTCTGCGGGCAGAAACGGCGTGGTCGCGCTGATGATGTAGCGACCAAAGCCGATTGACGGCGCACGATCGGCCGCCAACAGATGCGCGCTCACCACGTCCTCAATGTCCACGCGCCGATAGAGATACTCGTTCACCTTCAGGTTGTCGTCTGCGTACGCGGCCCGGGCGACGGGGTCGTCGTCGGGCTCGGGAAAGAATCGGCTCGTTCGCAGCACGAGGCACGGCAGCCCGTGGTTGCGGTGGAATAGCTGACAGAGATCTTCCGCCGCGGCCTTGGTCACGCCGTAGATATTCTTGGGCACCGGCACGACCTGCTCGGTAATCCACGCGGCCGGCGCCCCGGCCGGCGGCACCAGGGCGTCGCCGAACACGCTCGTGGTGCTCGTGTAGACAACCGACTCGACGCCTGCCGCGGCTGCCTCTTCCAGCACGTTGAGCGTGCCCGCGATGTTGGTGTCGACGAATTCCTGCCGGCCGTGCGTGGCAACGTGCGGCTTGTGCAGCGTGGCCGCGTGAAACACCCGCTGCACGCCGACCAGGCAGCGCTTGACGCAGGCGCGGTCGACGATCGAGCCGACGGAGTTAGTGAACGGACCGGCGAGGATGTCGAGGCCGATGACGTCGACGCCGCTGTCCGCCAGGCTGCGGACCAGCGCCTCGCCGAGATGTCCGGAGCTTCCGGTGACGAGCACGCGCATGTTATGAGTCGCCTGGATAAAGGTGGTCGAAGCGTCCCGGCAGCGAAGCCCCTGATTTTGCCAGAGTCCAGGGCCTTCGGTGACCTCCAATTTCCGCCCGGCTTGCCCTAAACTGCCGCGGGCCGATACATTGCGGCGAGAGGCGGGCCCGCGCGTGAACCCGAGCCCCGCCCTCGTGCGTCCTACGTTACGAGCTGCAATTTCGTCGCCTGTTGGTGGCGGCAGCGGCACGCCCCAGTCGTTTTCCGGAATTAGCACTGCCCATGCTTAAGGTCACCCTGCCCGACGGATCGGTTCGCGAATATTCGCGTCGCGTGCGGCCCATCGACATCGCCGCGGAAATTGGCCCCGGACTGGCCAAGGCCACGCTGGCCGCCGCAGTCGACGGCCAGGTCGTGGGCGCCAATATCTGGTTGCCCGAAGAAGGTACCGTCGCCCTGCGGCTGCTGACCAAGAAGGATCCCGAGGCGCTGGCCGTCATGCGGCACTCGGCGGCCCACGTGATGGCCCGGGCCGTGATGCGGCTGTTCGACGGCGTGCAACTGGCGTTCGGCCCCACGACGGACAACGGGTTCTACTACGACATCGCCTCCGAGCGACCGCTTTCGGAAGACGACTTTCCGGCGATCGAAGCGGAGATGGCCAAGATCATCAAGGCGAACGAGCCTTTCGAGCGTCTGGAAGAGCCGCGCGACAAGGCCCTGGCCGTCGTCCGCGATCTGGGGCAGGCGTTCAAGGTCGAGCACATCAATGAAGGCCTGGCCGACCACCCTACCCTGTCGTTCTATCGCCAGGGAGAGTTCATCGATTTGTGTCGCGGGCCGCACGTGCCCAGTGCGGGCGCCATCAGCGCGTTCAAGCTCTTGAGTATCGCCGGCGCGTACTGGAAGGGCGACGCCACGCGCCAGCAGTTGCAGCGCTTGTACGGCACTGCCTGGTTCTCGCAGGCGGAGCTTGAAGAGCACTTGAAGAGCGTGGAAGAAGCCAAGCGGCGCGATCATCGCGTGCTGGGCAAACGGCTGGAGCTGTTCACCACCGACCCGGACGTCGGCGCCGGGCTGATTCTGTGGCTGCCCAAAGGCGCCACCATTCGCAGCCTGCTGGAAGGCTTTATTCGCGACGAGCTCAACAAGCGCGGCTACCAGGGCGTGTACACCCCGAACATCGGCCGCGTGGAGTTGTACAAGACCTCGGGCCATTTCCCGTACTACGCGGACAGTCAGTTCAAGCCGATCGAAATGTCCGAGCACGAGCGCTATTTGCTCAAGCCGATGAACTGCCCGCACCACATCATGATCTACAAGTCGAAGCCGCGCAGCTATCGCGACTTGCCGGTGCGGCTGGCGGAGTTCGGCACCGTGTATCGCTACGAGCAGTCGGGAGAGCTGGGTGGCATGACCCGCGTGCGCGGTTTCACTCAGGACGACGCGCATTTGTTTTGCACCGAGGAGCAGGTGGCCGACGAGTTTCGCGGCTGCATCGAGATGACCCAGACCGTGCTGTCCGCGCTGGGCATGAGCGACTATCGCGTGCGGCTGGGCTTTCGCGATCCGGCCAGCGACAAGTACGTGGGCAGCGACGAGAACTGGTCGCGGGCCGAGGCCGCGCTCGAAAACGTGTGCCGCGGCATGAACCTGCCGCACCTGGAAGTCGAGCGCGGCGAAGCGGCGTTCTACGGTCCCAAGGCCGACTTCGTCGTGGCCGATTGCCTGGGTCGCGAGTGGCAGCTCGGCACGGTACAGCTCGACTACAACCTGCCGAGCCCCGAGCGCTTCGACCTGAGCTATACCGGCGCCGACAACCAGCCGCACACCCCGGTGATGATTCACCGCGCGCCGTTAGGATCGCTGGAGCGGTTCGTGGGTGTGCTGATCGAACACTTTGCCGGCGCGTTTCCGCTGTGGCTGGCGCCAGAGCAGGTGCGCGTGCTCACCGTGAGCGAAAAGTCCGAGAGCTACGGCCGCGAGGTCGAGGCCCGGCTGCGCACCGAGGGCCTGCGCACCAGCGGCGACTACCGGGCCGAAAAGCTCGGCTCCAAGATCCGCGACGGCCAGCTGGAGCTGATTCCATACATGTTCGTCGTCGGCCCGCGCGATGCCGAGCAAGGCACCGTGTCGGTGCGCGATCGGGTGGATGGCGACCTGGGCGCGATGCCGCTGGCGGCCGCGATCGACAAGCTCAAGACCGAAGTGGCCCAGAAACGGGTGCGGCAGGTGGTGCAGATGCGCGCGCCCGGATTGGGCGAGCGCGGCGAAGCACACGAATACTAGGTGGCGCTCGGTGGCGTGACGCCTCGCGATTGCCGGGTGGCACTTGGTGGCACTGGCGTTTCGCCAGTGCGAGACTCGATCGACACTCGAAAGGCGGCTCGGCGGGAGCCTCGCCCTCCCGGATTTAGATTTCTCGCTACAGCGCATGCTGCCCACGCTCACTACCGCGCGGCTCAGTTTGCGGCCCTGCACGCCGGACGACACGGCTGCGCTGCACGCGCTGTGGACCGATCCGGGAGTGCGGCGGTTTCTGTGGGACGATCGCGCGATCGAGCGCGACGAGGCGGCCGCAGTCGTGCAGGCGCTCTGCGACACGGCGAACCAGCGGCGCGGCGGATTATGGCTCATCGAGACGCGCCCTGGCGAACCACCGGCCGGCTTTTGTGCGCTACGCGAAATCGGCGGCACCACTGAAATCGAAATCATCTACGGACTCGCGTCCGACCATTGGGGCCAGGGCCTGGCGACGGAAGCGTCGCGCGCGGTGCTGGCATACGGCTTCGACGTGCTGAGTCTCACGCGCATCTGGGGCCGCACCGACCCGCCCAATATCCACTCGCTCGCCGTGCTGGCGCGGTTGGGCATGCAGCCGGCCGTCAACCCGGGACACGAGACGCAGCCGATGGCCACCTTCGTGCTCGAACGTTCGGCATAGCGCGCCGGGGTGCGCCGCACTGGCAGAATGCCAGTGCCACCCACTGGTGTCTCTGCGAGCCACCAGTGGACCAAAAAGGACGCCCCGACTAGATAGATCTTCACCCGAAAATGCAGCTCCGCGCAGGGTGCCAGCAGCCCGCTTTGCCCCAGTGCCGCCCTGCGGCTACGATACGAATGGGCGGCCGCGGCCGACACATTCGCCAGCGCCGCCTGCGCGCTCTGTCCCGGCCACTTCCAGCAACGGAACTCGTATGTCACGCCGCAGTTTGTGGGTATTGTTCGCCGTCATCACGTTGTCGCTCTTATGCTACGGCCGCGCCACGCGCAATCCGTACGGACGCTGGCTGGGCCAGGCGATGGACGCCATCGAAAACGACTATATCGAAGCCGTTGATTCCGAGAAGTTGTTCGAGGGCGCCATGCGCGGCATGGTCGGCCGTCTCGACGACTACTCGTCGTTCCTGCCGCGGACCCTCAAGACCTATTTCGACGAGGCGCTCGAGCAGAAATACGGCGGCATCGGCATCGAAGTGGCCCTCGAACGCGAACGTTTGCTCGTGCTGGGGGCTCGCGTGGGCGGGCCGGCATACAAGGCGGGCGTGCAAGCCGGCGACGTGATCGTCGGTATCGGGAACGTCGACACCGAGAAATTCGCCATCGACGCGGCCCAGCGCCTGCTCCGGGGAACGCCCGGCACCGAGGTCACCCTGCGGGTGCGCCGCGCTGGGCACGAAATGCCGCTCGAGTTTCGCATCACCCGGGCCCTGATCAAGGTGGAATCAGTGCTGGGCGATACGCGCAACGAAGACGGCACGTGGGATTTTCTGCTGCCCGGCGAGCCGGGCATCGGCTACTTGCGAATCACTTCGTTCGGCGATTTGACGTTCGAAGAATTCTGTTCCGCCATCGAATGGCTGCGGGCGCGCAAATGCCGCGGTGTGATCATCGACTTGCGCAATAATCCCGGCGGGCTGTTGGACCAGGCGGAGGAGCTGTGCAACGCGTTTCTGCCGGCCAACGCGGTCATCGTGACCACCCGCGGCCGCGATGCCCGGGTGCGCAAAGAATCGCTGGCCACCGGCAACGGCCCGTATCAAGACTTGCCGATGGTGCTGCTGGTGAACGGGCAGAGCGCCAGCGCCAGCGAGATCGTGGCCGCCTGCCTGCAGGATCACCAGCGGGCCAAGGTGGTCGGCCAGCGGACATTTGGCAAGGGGACGGTGCAGAACCTGATCCCCATCGAGGCCGGGCAAAGCTCGCTCAAGCTCACGATCGCCACGTATTGGCGGCCCAGCGAAAAGAACATCCATCGCATGACCACGAGCAAGGACCACGACGAGTGGGGCGTCCGGCCCGACCCGGGCTGCGAAGTGCCGCTCGACGAACAACAGATCACCACCTGGCTCGAGGCGCGCCGCAAGCGCGACGGCCGCATGCTCCCCAAGGAAGCCGAGGCCGCGCCCACGTCGCCCGCCAGCGAGTATGCCTCGCCGCTCGAGTTCGACGCGCAACTGCGCCGCGCCGTCGAAGTGCTGAAGGAAGAGCTCGACCAACAGGCCGCACCCAAAAAGGCGGCGGCTTAAGCGATTGGCGACGCGCACTGGCAAGATGCCAGTGCCACCCTGCGCTCACGGCGTAGAGTGGCACCGGGTGCCACCGTCGCGCGAGCGCGCGTGAAGCTTTAACGCCACGCGCGTCGCGTAGCGTTTTGCAAACTTTGGATCGCCGGGCCTGCTAGCGGAGGGCCGCCGTGCGGTCGTGCCGCACTTCCTACTGCGCGTAAGCGGTTGCGCCCGTTGGCCTCGCGACTTTCTCTCCGGCGGCGGCCCGCAATAAACGCCCCTTTGGCCCGCGAATTGCTTATAGCGACGTGTGTCCTTTCGCCGCATGTGACCTGGCCGGTTGCGCCGGTTGCATGGACCCATCCCATCTCGCAAGGAGCACGTCGCCGATGACCCATCGCTGGAACAATTCGTCGGAACCGTCGCGCACGATTCACTGCGCCGTCGTTGAGGTGCCCGCCATGGACGATCCTTATGATCCGCGCCCGCAGCGCGGCTTTCAAGAACTGGTGCCCTGGGCCGATCCGTACATCGCCGCGCTCATCGACAAGCTGCGCCGCGAGGACGATTGGGATCGCAGCGAGCGCGGACCGGTCGGTGAACTGCCACCTCCGCTCGACAGCTCGGACGATGCCGACAACGACCATCGGCGTGGCGGCTGGGCGCCGCGCAACTGGCCGGGGCGGTGAGGCGGGGCTTACTGCGTGGCACTGGCGTCGCGCCAGTGCTCTTCACGACACGGGGCTCTTCACGACGCGGGCAAAATGCCCGTGCCACCCGAGAATGCCAACGCAAAACGGCTAGAGTGCCACGTGCCGTTTAATCAAACAGTGTGTCCACCTGCGTGTCGAAGCGCACGGCGATGACCACCCAGTTGTCGTCGCCGTTGGTGGCCCGGGATGTCTCGCGATAGAAGGCGAAGTACCAGATCACCGGGAAGCGCTCGCATTTGAACAGGTACTTGAGCAAGACCAGGTCTTTGCCCAGCCGCTTGGCGCTGAGCTGTTCGCTTTCGCGATAGGCGCCATAACGGTCCGGAATCTCCTTGGCCTTGTCGACCAGGGTCTTCACGGCCGCCTCCTGCTCGAGCAGTCGGCTGCCGGCCAAGAGCTCGCCGAATGCGGCGCTCGGTGTGCCCGCGGCTACCGAGTTGAGAAACTGCGTCACGCGATTGTCGAGCTTGCCGATGATCGGGTCCGTAAAGTCGCGCTCGTCTTGCGCGGCCGCGCGTGTGACGGCCAACGTCAACGCAACCACTACCGATAAGGCGACTAGCTGGGGCAATCGGGACATAAAGCACGGATGTCGGGCGAGCAATTTGGCGGGACAGCAAGCAGTTGGCCGCCAGTATAGCGGCGGCCGCTCGACGGTGCGAATTTCTGTCGCCGCTGAGCGGCATCAGCCCCACGCAAAGCGAGGGCGGAAAAAGTACCCTCGCTGGCGCTGCGGGTTAGTGCCGCCCCAGAACCGGTTTCAATCCCGCATGACGCTGATCTCGGGGTGCCACTGCAAACTTGCTTAGCAGCGGAAGATTCTGCACTGCTGGACAAGCCAGCAGTGGCACCCAAAGCGGTTTCAAACGGGAACTACCCGCCCGCGGCAGCCATGGCCGCGCGCATTTCCGCGGCGATGAAGAACGACCCGGTGATGCAGACCAGGTGCCGCGGCGTGGCGAGCTGTGAAGCCAGGTTCCAGGCCGTCGCCGGATCGGCGGCCACGTGCACCGGGGCTCCGCCTATCTCCGCCGCCAGCTCGGCCAGCTCTTCGGGCGGAACGGCCCGCGGATTCTGCCAGTAGCGGGTCAGAATCACCTCGTCGAACGCGCCCAGCAACACGCGCAGCATGCCGCGCAGGTCCTTGTCGCGCGTGGTGGCGAACACGAGCAGCCGCGGGCCGGGCGAGAAGCTTTCAGTGAGCACGCGCACCAGGGCCTCGATCGAGGCCACGTTGTGGGCCGCGTCGAGCACGACCGTCGGCTGCCGGCGAACCACTTCGACGCGGGCCGGCCAGCGCACCTCCTCCAGTCCGCGTTCAATCGCCGCCGGCGAAATGTTCCAGCCCAAGCGGCGCAGTTCGGCGAGCGTTGCCAGGGCCACGGCGGCGTTGGCCGCCTGGTGATCGCCCAACAGCTCCAGCTCCAGCGTCGTCACGTCACCTTTCGCGGCGCGGCCGTCCCAGTATTCGATGCGCCCGCGGGCCGGGCCCTGCTCCAGACCGCGGGGCGGATGATAGCGAAAATCAAAGTCGCGACCCCGCTGCACCAGCCGGCAGCCGTGTTCGGCGGCCACGTCGGCAATGACCTGCTGCGGCTCGTCGAGAATGACGCCACTCACCACCGGCACGCCGGGTTTGATGATGCCCGCCTTCTCGCCGGCAATCGCGGCCAGTGTGTTGCCCAGCTGCAGCATGTGGTCGAAGCTGATACTGGTGATCACGCTTACCAAGGGCTGGCAGACGTTGGTCGAGTCGAGCCGCCCGCCCAGGCCCACCTCCAGCACGGCCGCGTCGACGCGGCGCTCGGCAAAGTAGACCAGCGCCATGGCCGTGACGACTTCGAAATAGGTGGGCCGGTTCGATTCCTGCGGATCGTCCGTGGGCAGCTCATCCATCTCGAGCACGATCGGCCGCACGCGCGCCGCCAGGTGTGCCAGCTCATCGGCCGTGCAGGCCGCGCCGTCGATGGCGATCCGCTCTTCGACCCGATCGAGGTGCGGCGAGCTGAACAGGCCGGTGCGACGGCCGGCCGCCTTGAGCACGGCGGCGATCATGGCGGCCGTGGAACCTTTGCCCTTGGTGCCGGCCACGTGGACGATTGCGAGCCCTTGCTGCGGATTGCCCAACCGTTCGAGCAACTGCCGCATGCGGTCGAGGCGGAAATCGCGCTGGCTGTAGGGAACGATCGACATCCGCTCGTAGTTGATGCGGCTGGTGAGAAACTCGGCCGGTGCGTCGGTGCCGGGCGAAAATCCGGCTTGGCGCTGGGAGAGGGATGCGATGACGGGGCTCCGAAGCAGGATCAGGGGCGAGGGGTCAGGAAGGCACGAAAATACCGGGACAAACCACAGAGAGCGCCAGAGGACGCGGAGAATCATCCACAGATGAGCAGGATGGACACAGATGAATGCAACGGATGATCGACTACCGCATGCTTCCTACAGTCTAGAGCCTACAGCCTACAGCCTGTCCAACCGAGTTTACTCGACCGGCCGGCGGCTGTCTTGCCGAGCCAGAATGGCCCGCCGCTCGGCTATAATGGGGCCATGTACGAAATCCCTCTCCGAAAGCGCCGCTGGCTACGATTCTCGCTGCGGACGCTGTCGTTATGCGTGACGGTACTCTGTGTCTGGCTGGGCTACCAATTGAATTGGATTCGGGAGCGGCACGCACTTACCGAGAGGTGGCAGGCGATGCGTGCCGAGATTGATCGACGAGGCGCCGACATTTCCAGCATTGGTGAACGGGTTCCATTCGGACGCCCAAGCACTATTGCGCCATGGCAATTGTGGCTATTCGGCGAAGAGGCGATTCCCGCCATTGACTTTGCGTTTTTCGTCAAGGAAGGACAGACCGCACCCACTAGTCGGGAAATGGCCGAAGTCGAGTTGTGTCGGAGACTGTTTCCGGAAGCCGATATTGAGTGGCGTTTGCTGATACTTCGATCAGACATCGGGAAGCAGGCCGGAACCGCGGCCGCAGCCTCCCCGAGATAATTTCAAAGTGCCGTTGCCACCCGCGCCAGCCGTCCTTGAAAGCCCATTTGCGGCTGGTGTATAGTGAGAGGTTTCGGGGGTGGGCGATGGGACGCCGGGAATGGGCCTTTCTGTGGGTCCGGGCCGAACTTTGCGGCCCGCCCCGACGTATCTGACGATGTCAGCCAAGGACTTGGGGCAGATTCTCTGCGCCGTCGGCGGCCCCTGAAATTTGGCTTGATTTCGCCGGCATAGAACGTCCTGCGGCTCAAACGCCCGCCCAGTTCGACAACGCCCAGCTCGACAAGGAGCACCCATGTCGTCCGACCCGTCCGATATCGTTGTCGAGACGCGCAACCTGTCGAAGGTCTATCGCGACTTCTGGGGCCGCCAGAAGGTGCGGGCCCTGAAGGCCCTGGACCTGGAAATTCGCCGGGGCGAAATCTTCGGCCTGCTGGGCCCCAACGGCTCCGGCAAGACCACCACCATGAAGCTGCTCCTGGGGCTGTTGTTCCCCACCAGCGGCCAGGCCCTGGTCTTCGGCCGCGAAGCTACGGACGTCAAGAAGAACGAGCGGCTGGGCTACCTGCCGGAAGAGTCGTATCTGTACCGCTTTCTGAACGCCGAAGAGACCCTGGACTTTTACGGTCGGTTGTTCGACATGCCGACCAGCGTCCGCAAACAGCGCACGGCCGAACTGATCGATCTGGTGAACCTCGGCTGGGCCAAGCGGCGGCAGCTCAAAGAGTATTCCAAGGGGATGGCCCGCCGCATCGGTTTGGCGCAGGCGCTGATCAACGACCCGGAGCTGATTCTGCTCGACGAGCCAACGAGCGGTCTGGACCCCATCGGCACGCGGGAGATGAAAGACTTGATCCTCAAGCTCAAGTCGCAAGGCAAGACCGTGATCATGTGCAGCCACCTGTTGGCCGACGTGCAGGACGTGTGCGATCGCATCGCCATCTTGCACCAGGGCGAGTTGAAAGAGTTGGGCCGCGTCGACAGCCTGCTCAAGCTGCGCGACGAGACCGAGATTCGCGTGCGCGGCCTGAGCCCCTCCGCCGAGGCCGAAGTTCGGGCCGTCATCGAGCGCGATCACGCCTCGGTGTTGTCCATGGGCAACCCGACCACCACGCTGGAAGAGTTGTTCCTCACCATCGTGCGCGACAGCGAGGCCCGTCCCGGCCGCCGCGCAAAGCAAGATTCCTGATTTTGTCCGGTGTGGGCAGCCGGCTCGGGCCGCCCGCCAGTTTTTGCCAACCGTCGATATCCGTTCGCAGCCAGCCCGGCAATCTGAACCATGGTTCTGGAAAGCGCACCCACGCCGTTCGATGCCTGGATAGGCCCGGCGGCGCTGTTCTTCTTGCAGGTGGCGCTGCTGCTGGGCGCGATTGCGTTGGTGGTGGGCTACCTGATTTCGGCCTTCCGCTACGGCCCGCTCGGCGGCGGCGACATCGTGTTTCGCACGCTGCGCACCGCCGTGCTCGATCTGTTTGGCATGTCGCTGCGGCGCATCCTGGCCTTGGCCTGGCTGGCCATTCAAGAATCGCTGCGGCGGCGCGTGCTGGTGGGCTTCGGCATCTTTGTGCTGATCCTGCTGTTCGCCGGCTGGTTCCTGGATACCCAATCGACGGATCCCGCCACGCTGTACTTGAGCTTCGTGCTCACGGCGACGACCTACCTGGTGCTGCTGATGGCGCTGTTTCTAAGCGCCTTCAGCATTCCGGCGGATATCAAGAACCACACGATCTACACGATCGTCACCAAGCCGGTGCGGCCGGGCGAGATCGTGCTGGGACGAATTCTGGGATTCGCCACCATCGGCACCGCGCTGTTGGCATTGATGGGAATCATCAGCTACATCTTCGTGGTCCGCGTGCTCGACCACACCCACGAAGTCGAGGTCGCCTCGCTCAAGCCCTTGGCTAACGACACCAGCGGCACCCGCGTGGGCCGCACCACGCAGGCGGCCGGCCATCGGCACCAGGTGACCATGAATGCCGACGGCACGGGCAGCACGAATATCGTGCAAGGGCACTGGCACGAAGTCGACGAGGTGAAAGACGGCGACAAGGTAACGTACACGGTGGGCCCGCCGCGCGATCTGTTCGCCGCCCGCGTGCCCCAATACGCCGCCGACTTGCGTTTCAAAGATCGCACCGGCAAGGGGAGCGATCGCGGGATCAGCGTCGGCAGCGAGTCGAAATATCGCAGCTTCATCGAAGGGGCCACGCTGGCCGCCGCCATCTGGACCTTCGATAACGTCACGCCGGAAGAATTTCCCGAGGGTCTGCCGCTGGAGTTGACCGTCCGCGTATTCCGCTCCCACAAGGGCGATATCGAGCAAGGCATTCTCGGCAGCCTGGTGCTTCGCAACCCGCGCACCGGGCGCACCAGCGCCATCGAGACGTTTCGCGCCAAAGATCAGGACATCGATCGCCGCTTCATCCCCCGCAAGCTGGCCGATCCTTCAGGCCAGCCGATCGATTTGTTCGAAGACCTGGCGCCGGACGGCGAGCTGGAAGTGCACCTGCAGTGCCTCGACGATTCGCAATACTTTGGCGTGGCCAAGCCCGACTTGTATTTGCGAGCGCGCGACGCCTCGTTTGCGATGAACTTTTTCAAGAGCTACGTGGGCATCTGGGCGCAGATGCTTCTGGTGACCAGTTTCGGCGTGATGTTCAGCACGTTCTTGAGCGGGGCCGTGGCGATGATGGCCACGATGGCCGCGCTGGTGTTGGGCTTCTTCACACAGTTCATCTACGGCGTGGCCGTGGGCACGGTGGAAGGCGGCGGACCGGTGGAGTCGTTCGTCCGGCTCATCACCCAGCGCAACGCCACCACCCAGCTCGACCCGGGCCTGACCAAGAACGTGGTGCAGTCGCTGGACGGCGTGTTCATGTTTTTCATGCAGTCGGTAACGAGCCTGCTGCCTGATTTCCGCAGTTTCAGCGACGTCGACTACGTGGCCCACGGCTTCGACATCCCGTCCAGCCTGGTCATGACTCAAATCGTCCGGGCGCTGGCCTATGTCTTGGCCGTGTCCGTGATCGGCTATTTTTTCCTGCGGACCCGCGAGGTGGCGCGATGAGCGAACGTCAGCGTTTTATTCGCAAGATCGTCTATGCCTGCGCCATTGCCGCGCTGCTCTTGCCGTTGAGTTGGTTGAGTGCGCCGGCCACGACCGAGAGCGACGGCGGCGTGCTGGCCCAGATGCGGAAGGAAAACCACCTCAGCCAGGCCACGCTGGGCGAAATCGATCCGGCCAGCGAAACGATCAAGCTGGCCACGCTCGGCATGCGCGGCGTGGCGGCCAACATTCTCTGGGAAAAGGCCCACGAGTACAGGAAAAACGAGGATTGGGTCGGGCTGTCGGCCACGCTCGAGCAGATCGCCAAGCTGCAGCCCAACTTCATCAGCGTCTGGGTCTACCAGGGCTGGAACCTCTCGTACAACATTTCGGTCGAGTTCGACGACTATCGCGACCGCTATTATTGGGTCATCCGCGGCATCAACTTTCTCAAGGAGGGCACCGGCTACAACGCCAAGGAGCCCCGCTTGACGTCGGAAGTCGGCTGGACGATCGCCCAAAAGATCGGCCGCGCCGACGAGCACCTGCAGTATCGCAAGTTGTTCCGTGAAGACGATGACTTCCACGGCGCCCGCCCCCGCGCGCAGCGCGACAACTGGCTGGTGGGCCGCGAGTATCTGCAGGAAGCGCAGCGCTGGGTCGATCAAGAAGGCCTGACAGTCAAGGGCAAGAGTCCGCTGTTGTTCCACTCGCATCCCGTGATGTGCCTGATCAACTATTGCGAAGCCTTGGAAGAAGAAGGCACGTTTGGCGAAGTGGCGAAAAGCGCCTGGCGCAAGGCGGCAGACTCCTGGAATCAGTTTGCCAATCGCGATTTGCCCACGCAGCACAGCTTCTTCATTCGCCTGGCCGACAAGGAAGAGTATGACAAGCGGGCGCAAAACGCCATTGCCGAGCTGGAACGGCTGACGCCCAAGGGATTGCGCGAACAGATTCAGGCCGAGAAGCTGGCCACGCTGACCGACGAAGAACGAGCTGCATACGAGGCCCTGCCGGCGGATCGCACGGCGGAGCAGAACGCGTTGATGTATGGCGTCGACGCGAAGCTCAAGATCGCGCATCCCGAAGTCGCCGCCCGTATCACCGGCGCCGACCGCGCCGCCGCGCTCAAGGCGGCCGAGGAAGCCACGCAGGCCGAGTTCATGTCGGAAACGATCGACATCGAGCGCGGCATCGTCAACTTCGATTACTGGCGCAAGCGCTGCGAGATCGAGCCGCAAGACGTAACGCTCGACGCCCGCAAGAAGATCTACGACGCGGACCAGGCATTTACCGGCGCCCAGATTGTCGAGGCCCGCGATCTGTACAACGCCGGCTGGCAGAAGTGGCGCGAAGTGCTCGACGCCAATAAATTCCTGATCGAGACGCCCTCGCTGGTGGAAGAGCTGTCGTTCTCGATTGGCAACTACGTGGCGCTGATGCACCAATTGGACGAGAAGCTGCCCGAGCCGTTCGTCCTGCAAGACGTGATGGATGCCAACGAGCAGTTTACCGGCCGGGCCTTCCCCGGCGCGCCGCCCAGCAGCGACGACGCCGCGGCGGCCGAACCGGGCAAAGACGATGCCGCGGCCGCGGCGGCCGAAAGCGACGCCCCCGCCGCTGCGGGCGAGCCCGGCGGCACCCCCAGCGAACCCACTGGCGAGGCCAACCCCGCAGCCGCGCCGCCGGCTGAGCCAAAACCACCGGTTGAACCGGACGCGCCAGCTACAGCGCCCGAACCGTCCGCCACGCCATAGCGATGGGCCTGGCTGCGCACGCCTGGCGACGAGAGCCAGGCGTGTCACATTCTTGTGAATCGCGCCGCGCCGGCGCGAAACAGACGCAACTGCCCGAAGATCCGCGGTTTCGCGGGCACTTGCCTGCGCGGCCGCAATAAGCTCGCGCCGCTGGCATCGCCACGCGTCGCGCGGGCGCGAATTCGCGTGTCCGCGCCGGCAAGCGACGCGCAGAAATTCGCGCGCCCTCAACCCGTCTGTTTACAACACGTTGCGCGCGGTGTTGAGGGCTTGCGTGCGATCGGAACAGGCTCTGGCACGCGCGTTGCTTTTAGTGGCTCGCGAAAAGCGGCTGCACGCGTCGGCCGCACGGCAAACAACTCATTCGAGCTCGCCGTTGATCGCGGGCCGTCACTTGCAACGTA
The DNA here is from genome assembly GCA_050250435.1 of Pirellulales bacterium. Classification (GTDB taxonomy): domain Bacteria; phylum Planctomycetota; class Planctomycetia; order Pirellulales; family PALSA-1355; genus JBFWOR01. Next base: position 14,647 of record JBFWOR010000015.1, read on the forward strand.
AGGGAACCTAGCCATGAAAAAGATCGAAGCCATCGTGCGTCACTTCAAGGTCGAAGAAGTCAAGGACGCGCTGAACGCCAAGGGAGTGCAGGGCATGACCGTGACCGATGTTCGCGGTTTCGGCCGGCAGAAGGGACACATGGAAACCTACCGCGGCACCGAGTACGCGGTGGAGTTTATCCCGAAGTCAAAGATCGAGGTGGTCGTGTCCGACGCAAACGCGCAGACCGTGGTGGATGCGATTCTGAGCTCGGCCCGCACCGGTCAGGTGGGCGACGGCAAGATTTTCATCAGCGACCTGCAAAGCGCGATTCGCATCCGCACGGGCGAGAGCGACGACTCGGCCGTGTAACGACGGGCCGTGCGGTCAGGGGCGCCGTGCCGATAGGGCCGCCGTGACGATAGGGCCGCCGTGACGATAGGGGACAAGTAGAGGCGGGTGGCCGAAGAAAGCGTGCAACGACGGGGCATTCGCCCAGGCAAGGCGGTGGTCAGCAGCCTGTCGAAGACATCGGCAGACTGCATGCGGCTCGGGCGGAGCCGCAGGGGCCACTCAATACGACGGACGCCGATCGATTCGATTCCTCCAGCTCCCAAGCCGAGGGTCGAGGCGAGCGGCGTCCGTTGTTTTGCGCGCTTGTTGATGGAGGCTTGCTCGAACGACGATAGTGCATCGAGACTCTCGCCTACTCGCACAACTCAATGGCGCTCTTCAGGGCGGCGCCGATCTCGGAGGGTGACGCGTCCGCGCGGACGCGAACATTTCTATTGGCGATTTGCGTGAAGCCGCGTTTGGCCCCTTCGTTTTTCCAGGGCTCGATCACCAGCCACTCGCCGTCTGTTTCGGTGCCGACGTTCAATGCGTTCTTCGCAAAGGCCGCCCAGGATTTTACACCGGCCAGGTCGAGCATTTCATCGAAGCTCCGATCCGCTGTCTTTGGATCCGGATGGGGAACCCCTTCACGCGATCCGGACAGTGCCTGCAGAACGGCCTCGCCGAGAGTTGCGTCACTGGCATTCGCCTCGACCTTGATGCGCGGCGGGGTGTCCATGCCGATCCCTACGGTGGTGCGCGACACGGCGCTGAGAAACCAGCCGTTGGTTCTCAGATATGCGCTCGCTCGCTTCATTGGCTAATCGCCATGATTTCTATGTTGCTGGCGACGTGACTTCACTTCTCCCTGGGCGGACGCAGCGCAAACCAGGTGTCTATCGCCGAGTCGATTCGTGTCATTGGTTTCTCACCTCCGAGAATCCCTGCAAACACGTTGTCAACTACAACCAGCACCGGCATTTCGTCGCCGCCACGAAAACCTGCGATGACGGGCATGTGCTTGCCCATATACCTCGGGTCGCCCGTGGACCAACGTAGACCGGGTAGTCGGGCAAAGCACTCGCCCAGATAGTACCCGGCCCGCATGACGATGCTCTTCGAGTCCTCGTCGTATTCGAGGATGCCCCGTGGGTGCGCCTGCTTGATCCACGACGGCTCCTCATCGGGAATTGGAACGTAGTGAAAATGCACATGGGTTAGAAGCCATTTTAGAACTGCCGGCAAAAGATCTACCGAATATTCCAGCCTTATGCCGTCGACTGCCGCGGAGGGGATCATTTGTTCCAAAGCCTCGCGCTCGACATCCCGAAATCTCTGCAAGTATTGTTGAGCCTGATCGGCGCTGAGCGATTCGAAGAACGCGTAGTCCATCAGTGCACCGTGTATACAATCGCCGCGGTCCCTCACTCTCCACAACGCTAGTACATAGGTATTCGTTTCTGTTTTCGCAACTCTAATCTGTGGCCGTCGAATAGCGGCTCAACCAAGTGTCAATCGTTGCGTCAATTTCTGTTTTCGGCTTGTCGCGGCCGAGAATTCGCTTGAACACGTTGTTTACCACGACAATTGCGGGCAGCTCGTCACCGCCTTGAAAACCCACGATGACAGGCATGTGTTTTCCCATATACCGTGGGTCGCCGATGGACCAGCGTAGACCAGGTAAACCAGCAAAGCACTCACCCAGATAGTACCCGGCCCGCATGACGATGCTCTTCGAATCCTCGTCAAACTCGAAAATCCCGAGTGGATGCGCTTGTTTGATCCACGGTGGTTCCTCATCTGGCATTGGGACATAGTGGAAATGCACTTGGCCTAAAAGCCACTTAAGAACCGCCGGTAGAGATTTCAGGTCGTACTTGATTGACACGCCGTTGGCGGTCGCCGCCCAAGTCATTTGTTCCAAAGCCTCGCGCTCGACATCCCGAAATCTCTGCAAGTATTGTTGAGCCTGGTCGGCGCTGAGCGATTCGAAGAACGCATAGTCCATCAGTGCACCGTGTATTGGATTCCAAGGCTCGTCAAGAAGTCCAAGAGTTCTTGCTGCGCCCCCTGAAAGAAATGCCAATGAGCTCCGTCAATCTTGCGCCCGGCAACAAGTTCAGCATCCTTGCGCGCTTGCACCCTGATAGTTGATGTCAGGCGCACGTTTAAACCGGCCTTAACCTCATGGGCCACGTCATCGACCAACCGGTCAATGTACCGCAGAGTCATACTTGTCTTGTACGGTGAGCTTGGCTTAAATCCAAGTCCCCCGAGGAATTGCTTGAGCCGAGTCTCACCCCACTCGCCGAGTGGAACCGTGGCAGTTGGAACTAAGCCGGTTCCTTGCGGCAACGGTGCAGTTGGCGTGCTCGGCGCGGTACGGGACTGCTGCGCGCGGCTAAGCCGTCGCAGTAGTATAAGCTTCGCGACGCTGGCGGCCAATTTGAAGCCCTGGACCGTCTGTTCTTCGACGCCCGCGGCGCGTGCGCCTGCTTTCAACCGCTTCGTCGGCAACGACTGCGGCGCCGACAGCCGCGACGGTTTTGGCGACCGCCCATTTGCCGCCTTTCTTGTAGGCCGCGAGCACCACGCCACCGCCCAGCAAGAGTCCCGCCGCGGTGCCTGCACCCTCGACGATCTGCATGCCCAGGACAATGCGATCCAGCGTCAGGTTGCGCTGGCGCATCCGCTCGTTGATACGCAGTTCCTGGTCGCTAGCGCGCTGTGCCTGCTGCTCGTCGATGAATAGCGGCAGTCCAAACGAGGCGGGCGAACTCATCGAGTACAGACGCATCATCGCGTCGGAATCGAGATCGTCCCGCAGCCAGGCGTCCCGGGCCGATTCGAGCGCGTCGTTGTAGCACCAGATGGCTGCCTCGGCGGCTTCCACTTCCGCCTGGACCTCGACCTCTTCGCCCAGCTGCGCGGCATCGAGCTTCTGGGCGAGCGATTCCAGCGATTGGATGATTTCCTGAAGTTGATCTTCCGCGGCGATCAACTTGTCGTTGAAGAACCGCTCGCTCAGCCCCTTCTGCGTCGGTCTGCCCGGCGCGGGGGTCGCGGTCCGCCGGAAGGAAGTTTGAGTAGAGGTGGGCCAGCGCTCAACCGGTTGCTCCTCGTGCGGTGGCAACGGCAACAGCCCTCGGCTCGTCGCCCAGCGCTCGATAAAGTTCTCCAAAACGGGCCGATGCTCGGCCTTGATCGAAAAGCCTTCTGGTTCCCAACTGTCGAGATATGCGTGCAGCTGCTCGCGCCACTGCCGCGGCAAACGACGCGACAATAGCTCGCTAATCCAACTCTCCAGCGTGTCGAGAAAGGGGCGAATCCGCCGCTCGATAAGGCGAATCAGGTTCTCGAAGACCCTGGACAATACGTAATCCCAGTAGCCGAGTTGACTCATATTTGTCCCTCTGGCCGGGTGCGCTAGCTGAACAACAAACGCAGCTCGGTGCGCCAGGAGTACTCCATCTCGCGCTGCATATCGCGTTGCCGCGCATCCAGTCCCTGGTTGATCTCCTGCGCGGACAGGTGGATCGCCTCGCGCACCAGCGGCAGTAAGTCGGCAACGGTTACCTCCAATCGAAACGGCAAGTACAGACCTTCCTGGCCGCGCGGTATCTCCGTCGCTGCGCTGCCGTTCGACCTTTCAGCCGACTCGTCCGGCCAAGGCGAGTCGGTGATCGCCGATTCGTCGCTGGATCGTGCGTTGTCGGCGCCTGAGCGATCGTCATCGTCGATTTGCTCGGCGGCGTGGAGAACGCGGATTTGAAGCGGCTGCGGACTCGGTTCGACGGGAATGAACTGCGAGACTCCAGACATGCCTCCATCGGGGATCGTGCTCGGCGCCTGCGAGGACTCGCTGCGTCCGGCAAAGACTCCTGCCGATTCAACGGCATGGCTTGCGTTCGAAGCAGTCGGCGTCTCCTCCAAGTCGTCGGAGGACACACTGCCAGAATCCTCGCGAGAATCTGCGCGAGCACCTTGATTCAAGTTGCCTGGAATTCCGTCGACGTCCGAGCCGTCCGTTGAGGTTTGCGGAACCGGTTCACCCTGGGTTACGCTCTGCTCGGGGCGATCCGCGGCTGCCTTCGGATCTGTTCCTTGAGGGGTTAGATCGGACGGGGCGTTCGCTTTATCGCGAAGCTCCTCATCGTCACGTCGCTCGTCGTCGGCATTGCCATGGATCATGAAGATGCTCCTGTTCGTTGAATGGTCAACAAAAAAAGGCCCGTTGCCGAAGTGGCTCCAAAAAGAAGCACACCTCCGCAACGGGCCTTTCGTGATACCCGGCTCGACGCCGAGTTCCGAATAGTACCCTTGGATGTTATGTCGGCTTGCCGCCGCACGTGCGCCGCGCTATCGCGCAGCCCCACGGCGTTGGCTAGTTATTCTTGACGATCGGGATTATCTCAAACCGCGCGGCTGATTTCGAGACGAGTTTCTAGGCCACTTTGGAAATTCCTCTGTGGCAACACAAAACGGACGCACGCAACAGCGGTTCTTCCGAGGCCCAACTCGAAGAACCACCATCGCGGCGTCCGTTCTGCACATGCGCCGCACCGAACCGGCGGGCCCGCGGGCCGACCGAAGCGCGCCATCGCATTCACAGGCGCGCATGAGTGTGCCCGCTGCACGCGCCGGGAGCTCCCAACAATCCCCGGCGCATCGGTCCCGCTAGCTCGGCAGCGGCGGTTTCCTACAAGAATTCGCCGGCGCAGCCGCGATCTTGAAAAAATAGTGCAGATCGTCTGCCGCAGATTCTGGCGCCTAGATATTCGCCGCCTGCTCGGCCACGCGCGGGCCGGCCGCGCAAATGGCATCGCTGGCACCGTCGGCGTACTGCCGGAAATTGTGCTGGAACAGCCCCGCCAGCCGCTCCGCCGCCTGGCGATACGCCGCGGCGTTCGGCCAGGTTTTTTCGGGCAGCAAGATCTCATCCGGCACGCCCGGCACGTGCCGCGGAATGGCCAGCCCAAAGATCGGCTCCTCGACCGTGGGCGCAGCGGCCAGCTCGCCGGAGTGAATGGCGTCGATAATCGCCCGCGTGTGTGCCAGCGAGATGCGGTGGCCCGTCCCGTGCGTTCCGCCGGACCAACCGGTATTCACCAGCCAGGCGCGCGCCTGATGCGCGTGGATTCGCTCGGCCAGCATTTCGGCGTACTTTGCCGGATGCCACACGAGAAAGGCGGCGCCGAAACAGGCGGAGAAGGTGGCCTGCGGCTCGACAACGCCAACTTCGGTGCCCGCCACCTTGGCGGTGTAGCCGCTGATGAAGTGGTACATGGCCTGGTCGGGCGTCAGCCGGCTCACCGGCGGCAACACGCCAAACGCATCGCAGGTGAGCAGGATCACGTTCGACGGCTGCCCGGCCACGCAGGGAATCTTGGCGTTGGGAATGTAGTCGATCGGGTACGCGGCCCGCGTGTTCTCCGTGACGCTGGCGTCGTCGAAATTCACGCGCCGCGAAAGCGGTTCGACCACGCAGTTCTCCAACACCGTACCGTAGCGAATGGCTTCAAAGATCTCGGGCTCTTTCTCGGCTGACAGGCGGATGCACTTGGCGTAGCAGCCGCCTTCGATATTGAACACCCCCTCGTCGCTCCAGCAATGTTCGTCGTCGCCGATCAACCGGCGTTCGCTATCGGCCGAGAGCGTGGTCTTGCCGGTGCCCGACAGGCCGAAAAAGAGCGACACGTCTCCCAGCGGTCCTTCGTTGGCGGAGCAGTGCATGCTGAGCACGTTGCGCCGGGGCATCAGGTAGTGCATCAGCGTGAACACGCCCTTCTTCATTTCGCCGGCGTATTGCGTGCCCAGGATGAGCAGCTCGCCCTGTTCGAAATTCAACGCGACGCTGGTCTTCGAGGCCACGCCGGCGATCGTCGGATCGGCCGCGGCCTGGCCGGCGTTGTAGATCACAAAGTCCGGCTCGCCAAAATCGGCGAGCTGCGCGGGCGTGGGCCGCATCAGCATGTTGTGCATGAACAGCGCGTGATACGGCCGGGCGCACACCACACGGATTTTCAGGCATTCGCGAGGATCCCAGCCGGCAAATCCGTCGACCACGTACAACTGCTCGCGCGTGTTGAGGAACTCGACGGCGATTTCGCGCAGCGCCTGAAATGAATCTTCGCCCAGCTTCGTGTTGACGCTGCCCCACCACACGTCGGCCGCGCTGGCCGGATGCTCGACGATGCGCTTGTCGCGCGGGCTGCGGCCCGTCTTCTCGCCCGAGTAAGTCGCCAGCGCGCCGGTGGTCGTGATCAAGCCGCCATCGGCGGCAATGGCCTGCTCATAGAGCAGCGGCACGGGAGCATTGCGCAGCACGCGCGGACCGAAAATGTCATACCGACTGAGATCGAACGACTCCACATCCATCGCTTGTCGCACCCTTGGGAAAAAAGGACCGATTGGTGAAATCGCGTCCCGGGTGCGCCCGGACCGGTACGCGGCAACTCGTGTAGCCGGGAAATTATAGGATCCCGGGCAACACTCGCGGCAGGCCAAATGCATTGCGGCCCGCCCATTGCCGGCAAAACACGGACTGTCGCAGGACGATGGCGCCGCTGAACTCGCACCGATTCAGCTTGTCGCCCCCGCGGCGCCGCTACGGGCTCGCGCCCGGCGAACTCGTGGCGGGCGTTGCATCCGGCTCGTCAGGCGCCGGATCGCTCGGCGCTGGTTTGCTGCCCCCGGGCTTGCCTGGCGCGGGCTTTGTCCCGTTTTTGCCGGCGCCGTTTTTGCCCGGGCGGGCGCGCGGCGGTTTGGCGGGCGTGGCACGCGAAGACTTGGGTTTGGCGACACGGCCGTTCTTGGCGGGCGGATCTTCCGGTGGCGCGTCGGCCGCGGGCGCGCCGATGCCGCCCGGCAGCAAGCTGGTCGGCGCCGTCGCGGGATTCCCGTTTGCAGGCATGGGTGCCTGTGGCGCCCCGGGCGCTGCGTCGTCTTTCGGCGGCGCAGCCGCACCCGGCGCCGCCAGGGCATTTTCCTGGGGAACGCCCTTGCTGCCGGTGTCGATCAACATGTAGCCGGCCCAGAAGAACGGGTGACTGGCCTTGCGCGGCTCGCCGGCTCCCGAGGTATTGGCGATTCGTGGTTCGCGCGCCGGATCGAGCTCGGTATCGCTGACAATCTGCACGCTGCGCTGCCAGGCGTCGGCCGGCGTTGTGTGCGGCAGCTCTTGCACAAACTCGCGCACCAGATCAAAGCTTGTCTGTCCCGCCGTGCGCCAGCGACTCATCAGAACGGTCCTGGTGCCGGAGGCCAGGAGCCCGCAGACCGACAAGAACATCTCGTCCCCCGCGGACCCGCTTTTGCGCAACGCCGCCTCCGCCGCCGTGTGATAGCCCGGCAGGGCGACAAGTTCCGGCCCGCCGAGGGGCAACAGCAGCCAGCTGTCGAGTGCGGCGCCCGGTTTGCCGCGATCGAGTTGCGCCGGCGACCAATCGTAGGGTCCTTCTGTCGGCTCCACGTCGTCGAGCACGACCAGCCCATCCAGCAGCGTGCGATAGACACTGGAAGGCACCGGCAGCGCCGCAGGCAATTTCGCCGCCCCGGTCACCGCGCGCACGAGTTCATCACACGCCGCCGGCGCTGCCGCGTCGTCATCTTGCGGAAAGAGCTTGCCCACGACCACGCCCACCTTGGGGCGGGGCTTCTGCACGCGCGCGTATCCGACGGCCAGGCCCACGGTGGGGGCATAGCGCACCTGGGCCTGCGAAATCAGCATCCGCCGCGCCTCCGGCTTGCCCACGAACAGCGCCTCAAACGGCAGGTACCACAAGAACCCGTCCGGCACGATCGCGATCTCGTGAAAGTTGCCGGCCAGGTCGACGTTCGAGCGGGCCAACAGTAAATCCAGCACGCGGGCACTGGAGGTGCGCCAGGCGTCTTTCGAGAGCTCCGCCGCCGGCAGCGCGTGGTTCGCGTCGTAGTTGCCCATGTCGCGTAACAACGTCGCGACTTGCTTCTGCAGTTGCGTGGGCGATTGTACGCGCCACGTGGCGTATTGATCGCGCGAGTAGACAAAGCCGTACAGATTCTGTCGCGTGCGGAAGAACGCCATCAGCACCTGGCCTTCGCCCAACGATTTCTGCACATCCTCGGTCTTCCGCTGCGGCGGGAACACCAGGTCCGATGGCTCGCGTCGCACGGCAATCTGCCGCAACAAGACTTCCTGCTGCTGACTCACGTCGGCCAAGATGCTGAGTTGTCCTGCCTGGTCGGTGCGGGCTTGATCGTTGTCGGGCACCACCGGCAAGGCGGCCAATTTGGCCCGGGCCGCCGCGGCCCGGTCGGCCAATTGCTGATACTCGGGATGCCGCGCCAGAATCTCCTGTCGCTCCAGCACCCCGCGCTCGCCCAACAACTCGGTCGGCCCTTCCAGGATCCAGCGCAGCGCCAGCAGCCGGCCGCCCATTGGCAGCGTGCTCAAAAAGCGATGCCGTCTCGCGCGATCGGCAATTTCCAGCGCCAGCTCCTGCTCGCGCGTGTTCTCGATCGCCGCTTCGAACCAATGCTCCAGTACCTCGCTGTGCGGAGTGGTCAGCACCGACAAACACTCGAGCGGGCTGTAGACCCAATCACCGGGCGTGGGATCGCGCAGCAGCACTTCATAGAGCGCCGTGCCGACTCGATCGCTGTATTCACCGCTGGTGTAGCGCGCATCGGCCAGCGCGATTTGAAACATCCATAGCGACCCGCTGCGCAGAAAGCCCAGCGCCGCGCCGAGCGCCCGATCTCCCGCCGTCACATTGCCCGTCTGATAGGCGACCAGCGCCGTCGAGTGGTTGAACCGTGCGCCGAGCTGACTGATTGCCAGATCGCTACGTGGCAGCAATCCCGTGGCAGCCGACAACATGCCCGACGCCTGTTCCGCCTGGCCCAGCGCGGCCAAATTGTCGGCGGCCAACACCGACAACGACGCCTGCAGCTCGCGCAGGCCCATGGTCTTGGCCCAGGCGATCGCCGGCACCAGCGGCGTATAGGCCGCCTTCTGATTTAGCAGCTGATGCGCCAAAACGGCGTAGCGAAACGCTTCTTCCAGATTGGACGGATTGAGAAACGTGGCGCTGGCAAAGGTGGCTTCTTCGAGCAGCTTGCCCCCGGCCACGAAGTCGCCGCTTTCGAGCGCCAGCCGGCCCAATTCCAAAAGCGCCGTACTGGTCAGCGGATGGTCGTACTCTCCGCCCACGAGCACGCCGCGCTCGAGCGCCGCCTTGGCCTGCGCCGTGTCGCCGGCGGCCGCATAGGCGCAGCCGAGTTGCACCTGCACCCAGGCTTCGGACCAATGATTGGGCGGACCCGGCCGCCGCGAGAGCACGTTGATCAAGTCGTTGGTCAGCGGGTCGTACTTGCCGATCGGGCCGAGCAGCTCGCGTCGCCGGCGGATCGCCAGGCTCGTGCAGCGCACGATTTCCGCGGCGTTGACCGGAAACTGCACCGCCTGCTGAACCACGCCGCCTTGCCGGAAGGTGGCGCTGTTATCGACCCGCCCTTCCTGCATCATGTACGTTTCTTCGAACAAACCCACCCGCGCGCCGCGACGGCTTTGTCCCCAAGTAGGCAAACGCACGGCGCCGGGTTGCGCCGGCGCAATGGCCAACGGAAACCGCACCGACAACATCCAGTTGTAATACGCCACGTAAATCTTCAGTGCCGCGTCGTAGTTGGCCAGTGCCTGCGGCAACTGCCCGAGCTGATAGTGGCACTCGCCGATCATGGTGAGATACATGATCGAGTCGAGCCACGGCCCGTTAGGCGTGCGTATGGAGCTGCGACTCTCGGCGGCAAACGTGGCCAGCGCCGCGCGATAGTTGCCGTCGTAATACAGCGGCTGCGTGGCAAAATAGAGCTGACTGGGAATGCTCTGACCGGGTCCGATCAGCTGCGCGTGGGCCGATTTTGCCGCCAGGAACGTCGTCGTCAGGCACGCCAGAAATGCCAGCCCACGGCCAAAGCGCCGGCTGCGCGAAGTAATTGCCAGCATGTTCGTGCGACCCTCCACGGCGGCCGGCCAGGGCCCGATTCGCCTGGGATCGAAAGTGCCTCGACGGCTGCCGGGACGAACGTCCCGGCCGGAGCTTGCAGAGCACAAGCGTCCGTGCGACCGTGCTTTCATCATACCCACGCTGCCCAGCTTTGGCGAACTATCCGCGGCTGGTGCTAGCTGCGGCTGCGGCGGCACCAGCGGTTGGGGCGGGCGCCGGTGCGGCGGCTGTTTTTGAACAAGTTTGCCACTGGCGTCAAAGTCGCGCAATCCGCCCTGCCGATAACCTCTTTGCGGATTGTATCGGACACGGTGACTTTGCCGGCGCGGCGCAAGGAAGTGCCAGCGTGGGCGCGCCATCGTCCGCACACTGCGAGGATCAAGCGATGCGATGTACCAACCAGCGCCGAAACTCCTGGCGGCGCGCCCTGCTGAGCTTAGGAGTCTGCTCAACCCTGGGCCTGACCGGCTGCCAGGTGGACATCGCCGGCCAGACGCTGCCCAGCCCTTGGTACCAGAAAGACGACATTCAGTATTTCCCGCCGGGACCTGAGTTCAAGCTGTCGCGCGAAGCGGCGGCTCAAAAGGCCTTCTCAGAAACTCAGGCGGCGCAACAGCCGTAGGAGAGCGATTTTAGTTTTCGCGGCGGCGGCCCCTTGCCGGGTCGTCGCCCAAGCAGTTTCGTCGAACACCCGGCCGGCGCGGCGGGAACCTCGATGCGCTTGCGCGCTGCGAGGCGTCTGGCGCCGCGGCTCGGTGGGTGTTGTGGGGGGACGACGCCCTTGGCAGCTGACGCTCGAGAAGATCAACGCACCGCGCTCTGCGCGATGCGCCTCGGGCGTCAGCGGCCGAGGGATTTTTTCCCAGCCGTTTCGCCCGGAGCCAACACCAGCTCGTCATGGACGCTCAACTCTCGAACCAGGCCGCGCAATGGGCGAACGATGCGCTCGCGTGGGTCGGCTTCGGCACCCTGGTCGGACTGCTGGCCAAGGCCGTCATGCCCGGCCGCGATCCGGGCGGCGCCGTCGCCACCTTGATGATGGGCATGGGCGGCACGGTCATTGGCTGCAGCGCCACGATGTACTTCTCCGGCGGCCAGCGCGTGACGCCCATCAGTCCCATCGGCTTTGTGGTAGCGACCGCGGGCGCGTTTGCGCTATTGCTCTTCTACCGGTTGCTGGCCGGCCGCTTCTTCGTCGAGGGGGAGTATGTGCGGACGACCGGCTATCGCCGCCGCCGGGTCCGCCGCACCACGTTCGTCGACGAATAGCAATCGCCGCCGACACGCAGCGGGCCGCACGGCTTCCAGCGAAGGGGCCGCCCAGGCCGGAAATCTAAGCCTATTCGGCACGATCGGACACCTGGGCCGCTGGCGGAACTTTCCTGCCCAATGCGGTGTTCAATGCCGAGTGAAGATTTCAGGGGTGCCGCACCCGCCGCCCCGCACGCTCCGGCCGCAGCCGACGACGAGGAAATTCCAATGGCCAAATGGCGATTTTTCCTGGCTTTTTTCACCGCCGCCTGGCTGTCAGTCCCGGTTGCCTCGGCCGGCGGGATTGATCCGCAAGCTACTGCCCAGCGGGTCGACGAGCTATTGGCCGGCGAAGCCTTTGGCGGGGCCGCCCCGGCGCCTGCGGATGCGGTCGCCGCGAAGGAGCCAGCCGAAAAGGCGGCCGCCGAAAACGTGGCTGTCGCGAAGCCGGTTGGGGCGCACGCGCCAGCGGCAAAAGCCGACGATCAGACCCTGCTGCGCCGCCTCACGCTCGATCTGATCGGTCAGGCGCCCACGCCCGCAGAGATCACCGCCTTCACGTTGAACAGCGCGCCCGATAAGCGCGCGGCCGCGGTCGAACGACTGTTGGCCAGCCCACAGTTCGGCGATAACTGGGCCCGCTACTGGCGCGACGTGATCATGTATCGCCGCAGCGAAGAGCGCGCCCTGCTGGCCAGTGGCGCGGTGGTCGAATTTCTGGCCAAGGAGTTCAACGGCGATCCGCACTGGGACCAGATCGCGCGTAAGTTCATCACCGCCACCGGCGACGTCACCGAAGAAGGCGCCACCGCCATCATCATGGCGCAAATGGCCAATGCCGAAGACACCACCGCCGAGATCTCGCGCATCTTCCTGGGCATTCAAATTCAGTGCGCCCAGTGCCACAACCATCCGACCGATCGCTGGAAGCGCGAACAGTTCCACGAGCTGGCCGCGTTCTTCCCGCGCATCGCCGTGCGGCCGGTGCGCGACGCGGACAAAGGCAAGCGCCGCAGCTTCGAGGTGGTGAGCATCGATCGCGGGCCGAAAGTCAAAAAGGCCGACAAGCCGAATCGCGGCAGCCTGGAACACTACATGCCCGATCTCGACCATCCGGAAGCAGAAGGCAAGCTGATGAAGCCGGTATTCTTCGTCACCGGCCAGAAGCTCGATACCGGATTGACGGATCAAGAGCGCCGCACGCTGGCGGCCGAATGGATCACCGCCCGTAAAGACCGCTGGTTTGCCAAGGCGTTCGTCAATCGCCTGTGGTCCGAGCTGGTGGGCCGCGGCTTCTACGAGCCAGTCGACGATATCGGGCCGGACCGCGCATGCTCGGCCCCGCACACGCTGGACTTTCTGGCCGACCGGTTCGCCGCCAGCCAATACGACGTCAAGTGGTTGTTCCGCGTGATCACGGCCACCGAGGCGTATGCCCGCAGCAGTCGTTCGCGCTACGACGAGAGCGGCGCTCCGTTTGCCGCCAGTTGTCCGCAGCGCTTGCGTGCCGATCAGCTGTACAACACGCTCGCCACGATCCTCGGGCTGGACGATGATCGACAGGGTGAGGCGAAGCGGGCCGACTATCGCCGGCCGTTTGCCACGCCGCGCGGCCGCGTGAATCTGGCCTTCGGCTACGATCCCAGCGTGCGGCGCGACGAAGTCGCCGGCTCGATTCCGCAAGCCTTGTTCCTGATGAACGGGCCGGAATTGAACCGGGCCCTGTCGGCGCGGGGACCGAACACCATGCTCGGCAAACTGCTGGCCGAGATTGACAAGGACGACGCCGTGGTGGAAGAGCTGTATCTGCGCTGCCTGGCCCGCGAACCGCACGACGAGGAAGTCGAAACCTGCCTGGAGTACGTCAAATCCATCGGCAACCGGGGCGAAGCCTTTGAAGACATTGCCTGGTCGTTGGTGAATTCGACGGAGTTCCTCAACCGCAAGTAGCGGCCACGCCACGCACGCCAATGCGGCCGTACCGCGCGGCCGCTCCAACGTCCCTTACCCAGAAACGACGATTGCCATGAGCCTGCACTTACGCCATCAAGTCGACGTGTCGCTGTCGCGGCACGGCGTGATTCGTCGCCGCGATTTTCTGCGCGGCATTTCCGCCGCCAGCATCGCCGCCGGCACGCTCTCTTGGCGCGACCTGGTGACGCTCAAGGCGGCCGAACTGAACCAGCGCGGCATGGCCTGCATTCTGCTGTGGATGCAAGGCGGGCCCAGTCATTTCGAAACCTTCAGTCCCAAGCCCGGCCACGAGAACGGCGGCGAGACCAAAGCCATCAGCACGTCCGTGCCCGGCATCGAAGTCAGCGATAATTTCCCCCAGGTGGCCAAAGTAATGCAACACGCGGCCATCATTCGCTCCATGACCAGCAAGGAGGGAAGTCATCCGCGGGCCACGTACTTGATGCACACCGGCTACTTGCCCACGGCCAGCGTCAAGTATCCCGCGTTCGGTTCGATCGTTGCGCAGCAGATTGCCAGCGCGGAGCTGGAGCTGCCGGCGTTTGTGCGCATTGGCCAGAACAGCCGCGACGGCGCGGGCGGCGGCATTCTGGGTATCGAGTACGATCCGTTTCTGATGCCCGAGCCCGGCAAGCTACCCACCAACACCGCGCCGGCCACGGACTTCACGCGCTACGATCGGCGTTTGGGTCTGCTGGGTCGCTTGGACTCCAGCTACGCATCGGCCGGCGGCCAGCAGGAAGTGGCCGAGCACCAGCGGCTCTATCAAAAAGCGGCCCGCATGATCAAGAGCTCGCAGATGAAGGCTTTCGAGCTGGACGGCGAGCCGGCCAACGTGCGCGAGGGCTACGGCTCGACGCAATTCGGCATGGGCTGTTTGCTCGCGCGGCGGCTCGTCGAGACCGGCGTGCCCTGCGTCGAGGTCGTGCTCAACGGCTGGGACACCCATTTCGATAACTTCCCGCGCGTCAAGGAAATGGCTGGCCAGGTGGATCAGCCGTTCGCGTACTTGCTCAGCGATCTGCACCAGCGCGGCATGCTCGACAAGACGCTCGTGGTATGGATGGGCGAGTTCGGCCGCACGCCGCGCATCAATCCTCGCGCAGGCCGCGACCACTATCCGCGCGCGTTCAACGTGGTTGTCGCAGGCGGCGGCATTCAGGGCGGCCGCGTGATCGGCCGCACCGACGCCGGCGGCGCCGAAGTCGAAGATCGCCCCGTTGCCGTCACCGACCTGCTGCAGACTTTCTGCAAGAGCCTGCAGATCGATCCGAAGATCGAGAACATCGCGCCCAACGGCCGGCCGATCAAGATTGTCGACGGCGGCCTGCCGGTCGACGAGCTGTTCGTGTAATTGCGGACGGTGCGCATGCTGGCCCTTAGTGACAACCGCCTGTCCGGCCGGTAGCATAGCGGCCATGAATGACTCCGCTGGTTCACCCGCCGAGGAGCCTGCCGGCCGGGCCCGCCATTTCGATTCGCTCGAGCAAGAAGCGTTTCTTAACCTGTGGCGCACCTACGACCGGCTCCACCTGCGCGAAGAAGAGCTGTTCGACCACTACGATCTTACGCCGCAGCAATACAACGCCCTGCGGCTGCTGCGTGGCGAAGAGAGCGGCAAGCTGCCCACGCTGGCCCTGGCGGCCCGGCTCGTGTCGCGCGCGCCCGATATCACGCGCCTGCTGGACAAGCTGGAGGAGCGCGGGCTGATCGAACGCGAGCGCCCGCCCGACAATCGCCGCGTCGTGCTCATCGGCCTGACCGCTGCCGGGCGATCGCTCCTGGCCGAGCTCGACCAGCGGGTGCGCGAATGCCACGTGCGCCAGCTGGGTCACTTGTCCGAGTCACAGCTGCGCGAGCTGATCAAATTGCTCGAGGATGCCCGCCGGGTCCACGAGGACCGCGGCAGCCACTGGATGCCGCCGGTATAATGACGCGGCCGCGCCGTCAGCTTCTGCCGTCATATCCCGGAAACGCGCATGCACGCCGAAACACGAACCCTGCCCGAAGTCAGCCGCTTTGACTCCAATACCGGCGCCCGCATCTACCGCATTACGTGCCTGGCGTTTCCCGGCTTTGCCGCCAACATTTATCTGGTTCTGGAGGCCGGACCGCCCACGCTGATCGATACCGGCAGCGGCTTCTGGGACGCCAACAAGCAGCTTGTCGAAGGCATTGAGAAAGTCGGCAGCGAATTCGACGAGTCGGTCCGGCTGGGCGACATCCGCCGCATCGTGATCACGCACGGCCATATCGACCACATTGGCGGCTTGCCGTTTCTGCACGAACAGTTGCCCGCTGCCGAGATTGCCGTGCACGAGCTCGACGTGCGCATTCTCACGGCCTACGAAGAGCGCGTGGCCGTGGCCAAAAAAGCCTTTCGCCATTTTCTCGAGCAGGCCGGGGTCGAGCCCGACTTGCTGCCGGCCTTTATGGACATCTACGGCTATTCGAAAACCAACGTGCACAGTCTGCCGGTCACGCGCACGCTCGTGGACTATCAGCAGCTCGACGATCTACGCTTCATTCACACGCCAGGCCATTGCCCGGGACAGGTGTGCATCGCGCTGGGCAACGTGCTGTTCAGCGCCGACCACGTGCTGCCCGAGATCACGCCGCATCAGGCGCCGGAAAGCATCATGCCGTACACGGGGCTGGGCCATTACCTGGAGTCGCTCGACAAGATCGGCCGGACCGGCGGTTTCGATTTGGCGCTGGGCGGCCACGGCGCACCCATTCGCGAGGTGTACAAGCGCATCACCGAGATCCGCCAGAGCCATGAGCGCAAACTGGAGAAGGTGCTGACGATCATTCGCGAAGCGCCCGAGCCGCCCACCACGAACGACATCTCCCAGAAACTCTATACGCACGTCGAAGGATTCCACATCCTGTTGGCGCTGGAAGAAGTCGCCGCGCACGTAGAATTCCTGTATCAGCACGGCAAACTGACGATCGCCAACCTCGAAGAGTTCAAGCGTGAGGAGAACCCGGCGATTCGTTACGCGCTGGCGTAGAGTGCGCGTTGGGCCCTGTGCAGCCCCTGGCTTTGGCAGGGCATAAAGGAAATCAGACGCCCAATGAGGCCGTCCCCCGGCGGAGCCGGGGGCTGAACAATGCGCAACTACTCTTCGCAGGCCAAATACTGCCTGGCCCGCTCGAGCGCTGCCAATTCCGGCTCGCCCAGTTTCGGATAGTCGAGCCCCAGGGCGCGCAACTGTTCGACAATGATTCGTGAAACGGCCAGCCGCGCGAACCATTTCTTGTCCGCCGGAATGACGTGCCACGGCGCGACTGTAGTGCTGGTGTGCGACAACATATCTTCGTAGGCCGTCTGATAGGCATCCCAATGGGCCCGCTCGCGCACGTCGGCCTCGGAGAATTTCCAGTTCTTGTCGGGCGAGTTGAGCCGCTCGAGGAAACGCTTTTTCTGCTCCTCCTTCGAGATGTGCAGAAAAAACTTCAGCACGGCGATGCCGTTGCGCTCGAGATACGTCTCGAAGTGATTGATCTCCTCGAACCGCGTGCGCCAAAACTGCTCCTGCCGGCCGCGCGGAATGTGCTCGCGCTGCAATAGCTCGGGGTGCACGCGCACCACCAGCACTTCCTCGTAGTGCGAGCGGTTGAAAATGCCGATATTGCCGCGCTGCGGCAGGGCCCGCACGTAGCGCCACAGATAGTCATGGTCCAGCTCTTCGGCCGAAGGCACCTTGAAACTTCGCACCTGGCAGCCGGCCGGATTGACGCCGGACATCACGTGGCGGATGGTGCTGTCTTTGCCCGCGGCGTCCATCCCCTGCAGAACCACGAGCAAGGCATAGATGTTCTGCGCGTACAGTTTGGGCTGCATGTCGGCCAGCTGCCGGATGCCTTCGGCCAATTCCGCCTGCGCCTCCAGCTTGTTCAACGACGTGTTCGTCGGCAGCGTCGGGTACTTGGAGAGCTTTACCGGCTTATCCGGTGGCACGCGCATCGTGTTGATGTCCATGCGTAAGTTCCCAGTTCGAATTAAGCAGTCGCGAACGGCCCCGGCACGCAACAAAGTCACACCGCGACCAGCGCAGCGCCGCGGGTGTCCATTCGCCGCCAGGCCCGCGCCGCCCGCTCGTCGATCGGCCGCGGAAAATAGCGCGGCTGCACCAACTGACCGAGGATCTCCAGGCTGTCGATCAACCGCGGCCCGGAGCGATTGAAATACGCGTTGCCGTCGACGGCGTAGACGCGCCCACAGCGCACGGCCGACAGGGCGTGCCAGCCGGCAAAACGGCTCAGCACTTGCGCCTCGTCGATGGCCCGGTCCAAATCGAATCCGCAGGGCATGATCACGAGCACCTGCGGATCGTAGTCGACGATCTGCTGCCAGTCGGCATAGGTGCTGTGGGCGCCGGCGCGAGAGAGCCCCGGCTGGCCGCCCGACCACGCCACCAGCTCCGGTGTCCAGTTGGCGGCGACCATGGGCGGGTCGATCCATTCCAGGCAGATAACACGCGGCACTTCGCCGCTTGGGATCGCGGCGGCCTGGCACTGCCGCTGGGCCAGAAACTCTACCTTCTCGGCTTTGAGCGCCGCGCCACGCCGCGCGACGGCGTCGTCGCGCACCGCCCGTGCCACCCGCTCGATGTCGTCGAGCACCTCGCTGAGCGAATGCGGATTGAGCGCCAAGATCTCCGCGACCGCCAAGGCCGGCGTCGCTTGCACGGCAGACACCACGTCTTCATAGCGCACGGCGCAAACGTCGCATTGGGCCTGCGTGATGATCAAGTCGGGCTTGAGCGCCGCCAGGCGGTCGACGTCGATCTCGTACAGCGCCGCGCTCGTGGCACTCAGCTCGCGCACTTGCTGATCGATTGCCCGGCTGGAGGCCGACGCCACAATGCGTGCGCGAGTCAGTCGCGGCAAGGCGGCCACTGCCGGCGGAAAGTCGCACTCGTGGCTCACGCCGACGACCCGCTCGCCCAGCTCCAGCAAGAACAAGATTTCCGTGGCACTTGAAATGAGCGATACAATGCGTTGATGGCCGGCCATGGCGGCAGCTTAACACTGTGGGGGCCACCGGCTCAAGACACGCTTTGACTTCCGTGCGCCGTCCGCCATAACCTTACGGAAGCACGCCACGACGTTTCGGCGCCTGCTGCCGCGGGCCCAAGTCGGCGCGCCAAGCCGGCAAGAAAGGATCGTTCCCCATGAAAATGTATCTGGCCGGCCAATGGGTCGACAAAGCTGCCAAGATTGAAGTGCGCCAAAAGTTCGACGGCTCCCCGTTGGACACCGTGCCCAGGGCCGATGCCGACGACGTCGAACGGGCCTTGGCCGGCGCCGTGGAGGGCGCACGCCTGATGCGCGCCTTGCCAGGCTACGATCGCGCCCGCATCTTGCGCGCCACGGCCGAAGGCATGCGCCAGCAAGCGGAGAAACTTGCCCGGCTGATCAGCAGCGAAGAGGGCAAGGTGCTGGCCGAGGCGCGGGCCGAAGTGTCGCGCGCGTGCGAGACCATGGATCTTTCTGCGGAAGAGGCGCGGCGCCTGGCGGGCGAAGTGTTGCCGCTCGACGGCGCGCCCGGCGGCGCCAACAAGCTGGGCTTCACGCTGCGCGTGCCGTGCGGCGTGGTGGCCGCCATCACACCCTTCAACTTTCCGCTTAACCTGGTGTGCCACAAAGTGGGCCCGGCCTTGGCCGCCGGCAACGCAGTCGTGTTGAAGCCAGCCAGCGATACGCCGCTGTCGGCATTGTCACTGGTGGAGATCTTGCTCGATGCCGGCTTGCCGCCTTTGGCCATCGCTTGCGTCACCGGTTCGGGCGGGGCTATCGGCGACGCCATCTGTGCCGATCCGCGCGTGCGCAAAATCAGCTTCACGGGCAGCCGCGACGTGGGCGAGCACATCTGCAAGACGGCCGGCATCAAACGCGTGACCATGGAGCTGGGCTCGAACAGTCCGATCATCGTCATGCCCGATGCCGATCTCGCGAAGGTGGCCGAGGCCACGGCCGCCACCGGCTATTCCAACGCCGGCCAGGTGTGCATCTCCACGCAGCGCGTGATTGCGCTGGCGCCAACGTATGACGACGTGGTGCGCGCGGTGCGTGCCAAAGTCGAGGCGATCAAGGTGGGCGATCCACTCGACGAGAAATCGCAAATGGGGCCCATGATTCGCGAAGCCGACGCCCGCCGCGTGGAAGAGTGGATTCGCGAGGCCGTGGCCGGCGGTGCGCGCGTGGTCACGGGCGGCAACCGCCAGGGAGCGCTGTTCGAGCCCACGCTCTTGGCCGACGTCGACCCGCGCATGCGCGTCAGTTGTCAGGAGCTGTTCGGCCCGGCGGTGGCCGTCACCAGGGTCGCGTCGATCGAAGAGGCCATCCGCATTGCGAACGATTCGCCCTACGGGCTGGCAGCCGGCATCTTCACCGAGAACATCACCTGGGCCATGCAGTTCGCCCGGCAAGTCGACGCCGGCAACCTGCACATCAATTGGGGACCGCAATGGCGCGCGGACCTGATGCCCTACGGCGGGTTGAAGGAGAGCGGCTTCGGCAAGGAAGGACCGAAATACGCCGTGGCCGAGATGACGGAGCTCAAAACGGTCGTCGTCCACGGCGTGTGAAAACAGGCTGTAGGCTGTAGGAGAGGTCAGCTACTGCTCTGTGAACCGCGCGCGAGTGCTTAGCCCGCATTTCTCACCAGCCTCCTGCTCCGCGGAGCCCAAGTCCTTGACTGGCGTCGTCGAGGGGCGCGTCTCGACTCTCAGCGTATGCACCAATACGCTTGCGGCCGAGCCGCACCTCTCTCCTCGCCAGTCAAGGACTTAGAGCCTGGGGACAGAACGGCCACAGAGAGGGGGACAGTCCCCGACGTTCTGTCCCCAGGCTGTTAGCTCCGCTCGCTACGAAGTCGGTGAGAAATCCGGGCTAGCGAAAACTGGCGCCATCCAGCGCGTGGTTCTTCATTAAGCGATAGAGCGTGCCGCGGGGCAGCTTTGCCTCCAGCGCCGCCGTGCGCACGTCGCCGTGGTGGCGGGCCAACAGTTCTTGGAGGTAGTGCCGCTCGAACTGTTCCAGATGCCGGTCGCGCTGTTCGAAATAACCCACCGGACCGCTAGTGCGACCCTCGCCGGCGGCGGCGACGACTTCGTCGGGCAGATCGTCCAGCTCGAGGGTGGTGCCTTTGGCCAGCGCAATGCCGCGGCGGATGACGTTCTGCAGCTCGCGCACGTTGCCGGGCCAGCGATACTGGGCCAGCACCTGGTAGGCCTCGGGCGAGAGCCCTTTGAGCGAGCGGCCCATTTCGCGACCGTATCGCACGACCATGTTTTCCGCCAACAACCCAATGTCGTCGCCCCGCTCGCGCAAGGGGGGCAGATCGATGCGGACCACGTTGATGCGGTAGTACAGGTCCTGGCGAAACTGCTGCTGGCGGATCATGTCGTCGAGATGGCGGGCCGTGGCGGCGACGATGCGCACGTCCACGTCGATCTCCTCGCGCCCGCCCACGCGGCGAATCTTCCGCTCCTGCAACGTCCGCAACAGCTTGGCCTGCAACAACAGCGGCAGCTCGCCCAACTCGTCGAGGAAAAACGTGCCGCGGTCGGCAAACTCCAACAGGCCGATGCGCCGCGCATCGGCGCCGGTAAACGATCCCTTCTCGTGACCGAAGAACTCGCTTTCGAGCAGGCTTTCGGGAATGGCGCCGCAATCGACCGGCACGAACGGCCCTTGGGCGCGGTTGCTGCGGCGATGGATGCTGCGCGCGACCAGCTCCTTACCGGTGCCCGTTTCGCCTACAACCAACACGTCAACGTCACTCTGGGCCACCTGTTCGATCGTGTCGAACACGCGGCGCATCGCCGCGCAGCCGCCGATCATGTCGTCGAAGCGATAGGGCCGCTCGACCTGGCGGCGCAACAGCTCGTATTCGGCCTCCAGTCGCCGCTCGCCCAACAGCCGCTGAGCGCTGGCCGCCAATACGTCGGCGGCAAACGGCTTGGCCAGGTAGTCGCCCGCGCCCAGACGCAAGCTGGCCGTGGCGGTGTCCAGGTGCGGCGCCGTGGTAACGACAATCATCGGCAGTTCGGCGTCCTGCTCGCGCGCCGCGCGCAACAGCTCCAGCTGCTTGCCGCCCGGCTCGACGTCGGCGATGAGCAGGTCTACTTGCGCGCCTTTCAAGCGCTCGAGGGCCTGCTCGGCCGTGGCGACAAATGAGAGGTCCGGCCCATCGAGCTCGGCCAGCGCCGCCGTATACGACGGCTGAGCCTGGGCGTCGGGATCGACGATGAGAATGTGCGGCTTCTTCATGTGGGTGCTAAGGCCGGGGAGCCGGTCCAGCGCGCAGTATTGGCGCGCACTTGTCCGACGATGGTTCCCATTGCGCTCCGCCCGAGTCGCACGTACGCCTAGCTTCGCGCACCGGCCGTGCCGAGTCAATCGTCGGTTCGGACGAAATAGGCGGTGGCGTTTGCCGACGGCACAAACCGTGTCGACGGCCGCCGTTTCCCGCCGCTGAATCCGCCGGAATTCAGCCTGCCGTAGCAACGCGGGACGTGCATGGCTGTGGGCCTTGGTTTATACTGTCGGCGTAGGGCCGTTTGCGGCGAGCCCAGCAGAGATTTTGCCCTCCGGCGCCGGGTGCGCCATCGTCCCCCCTATCCCGAGGCTCTTCCACCCATGACGCGTTTCCGTCTGACAATCTACGCGGTCTGCGCCGGCGTTTCGGCGCTGTTGTTCATCGAGACGAGTGCCAGGGCCGCTGACGCGCCGCCCTTGGAAGGCCGCTTCACACCGCGCGACGGTTTTGTGGTGGAAGAAGTCGTCACGCCCGGCTCCACCGGTTCGCTGGTGGCCATGGCCTTCGACGAATCGGGCGGCATGATCGCCTCGCGCGAGCGCGGGCCGCTGATCCTGGTGCGCGATACCGACGGCGACGGCAAGTTCGAAACGATCACCACGTTCTGCGATCAGGTGAAAAACTGCCAGGGCATTTTGCCGCTCGGCCAGCACGTGTTTGCCGTGGGCGACGGACCCTCCGGCCCGGCCCTGTATCGGCTCAGCGACGCCGATGGCGACCGCGTGGCCGAGAAGGTCGACACGCTGTTCAAGTTCAAAGGGGGCATGGGCGAACACGGACCGCACGCGCCGGTACTGGGCCCGGACGGGCTGATCTATGTGATGATCGGCAATCATGCGTTTGTCGATCCGCCGGTGGCCGCCACCAGCCCGCACCATCACTACTACGACGCCGAGCTGATCACGCCGAAGTTTGAAGACGCCAACGGCCATGCCGCCGGCATCAAGGCGCCCGGCGGGACCGTGGTGCGGACCGACGTCAACGGCAGCTTTCTGGAGTTGTTCGTGGGCGGCTTTCGCAATGCCTACGACCACGCCTTCGACCGCTACGGCGAACTGTTCACCTACGACTCCGACATGGAGTGGGACGTGGGACTGCCCTGGTATCGGCCCACGCGCGTGAACCATTTGATTCCGGGCGCCGAGTTCGGCTGGCGCAGCGGCTGGTCGAAATGGCCGGAGTATTTTGTCGACAGCCTGCCGGCGACGATCGACATTGGCCGCGGCTCGCCCACCGGCGTGGTGTTCTACGATCACCGGCGGTTTCCGGAAAAGTACCAAGGCGCCTTGTTCCTGTGTGACTGGTCGCAGGGCCGGATCGTGGCCGTGACCATGCAACCGGCCGACGGCACGTACAAGGCCCACAGCGAGTTGTTCCTGGAAGGCCGGCCGCTGAACTGCTCCGACATCGACGTCGGGCCGGACGGCTGGCTGTACATCGCCGTGGGCGGACGCGAAACGGCCGGCTCGATCTTCCGCGTCGTGACGCGCGACGCCGCACCGCTGCCGCCCGACGCCGCGCAAGGCATTGACCGGGCCATCCGCCAGCCGCAACTCGCAAGCGCCTGGGCCCGCCGCGCCGTGCACGACACAAAGCAGCAACTCGGCGATCAGTGGGGCCCGAGCCTGCAAGCCGTGGCCGTCAACGGCCAGGCCGATGCGGCCGATCGCGTTCGGGCGCTCGACCTGATGCAACTTCTTGGTCCGCCGCCGGCCAACGGACTCCTCGTCCAGCTTTCGCACGATGGCGACGCGCAGGTCCGGGCCAAGGCGGTCTATCTGTTGGGCATCCACACGAGCGCCGCCTCGAACGACCGGCTGGTCGAACTGCTGGGCGACGCCGATCCGCTGGTGCGCCGCCGGGCCTGCGAGGCCTTGCTGCGTGCCGGCCATCCGGCGCCGCTCGACGTCGTGTTGCGGCTGGTGGCCGAGCCGCGTCCGTTTGTTTCCTGGGCCGCGCGGCGAACCCTGGAACAATTGCCCGTCGAACAATGGCGTCTCACCGTGCTCAACACCAACGATCCGCGCGTGTTCATTGTGGGCTGCGTGGCGCTCGAAGTGCTGGGGGTCGACCGCACGACCGCCGGCATGATCCTGGCCCAGGCCAGCGGGTGGCTGGATCGCGGGCTGACGAACGACGATCTCGTGGACCTGCTGCGTGTGATCGAGCTGGCCGTGGTTCAGGGCGGGCTCAAGGGCGACGAGTTCGCCGGCTTGCGTTCGCAACTGGCCGCCAAATTTCCCACGGACGACTTTCGCCTGAATCGCGAGCTGGTGCGCGTGGGCGTGATGCTCGACGACGACACGCTGGCACCCAAGCTGGTCAAACACCTGTACGGCAAAGCGCCGATGGAAGAGCGTGTTCAGGCTGCCATGCTGGCGCGGTTCTTGACCGTGGGCTGGACGCCCGAGCTGCGCGGACAGTTGCTCGACTTCTATGGCCTGGCCCGAGCGCTGGAAGGCGGCAACAGTTATCGCGGCTATTTGTCGAACGCGGCCAACGACGTGCTCAAGAGCATGCCGGCGGCGGAGCAAGTGGCGCGGATCAAGGCGGGGGTGAAAGACCCGGCCGCGGCCTTGGGAGTCGTGCAGAATCTGTCGACGGCGCTCACGGTGGAACAAGTGGCCGCGCTGGTGGAGCTCGATCGGGCCCTGGCGGCCGATCACTCGGCCGTGGCGCGCGAGCTGGCGAAAAGCGCGCTTTTGGCGCTGGGCCACGGCGACAGTACGGCGGCCGATTATTTGGGCGAAGTATTCGAATCGTCGCCCGATCGCCGGCAGGACGCTGCCCAGGCGTTGGCCACCTACTCCCTCAAGAAAGACAAGCGACCCGCCGATTGGGAGCGCCTCGTGCGATCGCTGACAGTGGTGGAAGGTCCGGCGGCGCGGGAAGTGTTGCGCGCGTTGGCCCGCTTCGGAAAGAAGAACGACAAACCGCAGGACTTGCGGCAGGTGATTCTCAAAGGCCTGAAGCTCGGCGATGACGGCGGGCGCGATGCCGTCGCGCTATTGGCCCGCTGGTCCGACGAGAAGGTGGCGGAACCGCGCACTCCCTGGCAGCAATCGCTGGCCGAGTGGCAGAAGTGGTTTACGACCAGGTATCCCGATCAGCCGGAGCCCGTGCTGCCCGTGGAGCCGCAAGGCGCCAAGTGGACGTTTGCCGAGCTGGTCGAGTTCCTCGCCAGCGAGTCGGGCACCAGCGGCAACGCCGAGCGCGGCGCGGTGGTGTTCGAGAAAGCACAGTGCGTCAAATGTCACCGCTACGGCGCGCGGGGCGAAGGCATCGGCCCCGATCTGTCGAACGTGGCCAGTCGCTTTCAACGCAAGGAAGTGCTGGAATCGGTGGTCTTTCCCTCGCAAGTGATCTCCGACCAGTTCGCCGCCAAGACCGTGCTCACCAAGGACGGCAAGACCTACACCGGCATGGTCGGGCCGACCAGCGACGGCGTGGTGGTGCTGCAAGCCAACACGGAAAAGGCGAATGTCGCCAAGGACGAGATCGAAGAGATCGTGCCCAGCCGGCAATCCGCCATGCCCGACGGGCTGTTCAACACGCTATCGCTCGAGGAAATTGCGGATCTGTTTGCATACCTGGCGAAGCCGGCGACAAAATAAGGGCGAATGGTCGACAACACCTGCGCGCGAAAGGAAACGACATGCGAGTTCGACGGTTGCCAAATAATACTGTCCCCCGGCGGAGCCGGGGGCTGCACCGCGCATGGTTGTTGGTGCTGCTCGTGGGCGGCGCGCCGTTGCTCGTTGCCGCCGAGCCGGCTAAATCAACGGCGGTGCTGGAACTTCCGGTGCGCTGGGAAGAGCCGGCCGCCGATGGCAAAGCGACGATCGAACAAACGGCCGTCCGCAAGCTCGTGCCGGCCGAGACGGCCATCCTGATCTGCGACACCTGGAACAAGCACTGGTGCGCGAGCGCCACGCGTCGCTGCGACGAGCTGGCCAGGCGGATGGCCCCCTTGGTGGAAGAGGCTCGTGCCCGCGGCGTACACATCATTCACGCGCCGTCCGACACGCTCGACTTCTATCGCGACCATCCGGCGCGGAAGCGGGCCCTGGCCACGGCAGCGGCCACTCCCCCCTCGCCCATCGGCGGTTGGTGCTCGCTCGAGGCCGAGCGCGAAGGCACTCTGCCCATCGACGATTCCGACGGCGGTTGCGACTGCCAGCCGCAGTGTAAGCAAGGCAAGGCCTGGTCGCGGCAGCATCCGGCCATTCGCATCGACGACGCCGACATCATCTCTGACAACGGCCAGGAAGTGTACAACTACCTGGTCGCGCACGGCATCAAGAACATCGTGTACATGGGCGTGCACACCAACATGTGCGTGCTGGGTCGCTCGTTCGGCATTCGCCAGATGACCAGGCTGGGCTTTCACACCTATCTGGTCCGCGACCTGACAGACACCATGTACAACCCGCGCATGCGCCCGTTTGTCGAGCATGCGGCCGGCACCGACCTGGTGGTGAAGCACGTCGAGCGGCACTGGTGCCCCAGCACGACCAGCACCGCGCTGGCTCAAGGGCTGCGCTGATGACTGCCGCGTCCAGCCGTTGTCGCCTGCGCCGCGGCCGCAACTGGCGGCATTGGGCATGCTGGCTGGCCGTCGCGTCGTTCACGTTGCTTGGCGCGGGCGCCGCCGCGCAAGATCCCGATGAAGACGAAGATAATCCGTACCGCGCGGGAGCGATCTCGCGCTACGAGCAGCCGGGCGGACTTTCGCACCGCGCGCTCGCCGAGGTCGTGCATTTGTCGGCCGACGAGGTCGCCGCGCTGCCCCTCTCGCCGGGCCCATTCTCGGCCACGTTCGAGGCGCAACTGCTCGTGCAGTCGCCCGGCGCACATCGAGTGCTTGTCTATGCCGCGGGGCACGTGCAGGTGAAGCTGGCCGGCACGACGGTGCTCGACGCGGCCGCCGCCGAGCCCAAGTGGCTGGATAGCGCAGCGATCGATCTGCCGTTTGGCTTTCAAGCGCTCGAGGTGCGCTATCGCCGCACGGACGAGCCGGTCCGCCTGAACCTGTTTTGGGAAGGGCCGGGCTTTGCGTTGGAGCCCGTGCCCGCGCGGCTCCTGTTTCACGAGCGCGAGCACACGCCGCCAGACGAGTTTACGCGGGGCCGATTGGTCCTGCGGGCGCTGCGCTGCGCCGGTTGTCACGAGTTGCCCCACGAACGCGTGGCGCTCGCTGCGCCGGCCTTGGATCACGTGCGGGGAAACATTTCGCGCGCGTGGCTGGTGGCGCGGTTGACGAGTGCGCCCGCCAAGCCTGCGACGGCGGACGAAGAAACACCAACGGCCACGCAGAACATGCCGCACTTTGGGCTGCCGCCTGCCGACGCGGCAGCCGTGGCCGATTATGTGCTATCGATTTCGCGGCCCGTCGTGCCTGCGCCCGCTGCGAAACCCGACACCGCCCGACCGCCCGCCAAACAGCGCAAGTCCGACGACGACGAGGAGCAGCCCCCACCAGCGCCGCCCAGCGCGGCGGCCGGCGGCACGCTGTTTCGCAGCCTGGGCTGTCTGGCCTGCCACCGAGTCGGCGAGCTGGGGACCGACGGGCCCTTCGGCGGCGGCGACCTCACAGCGATCGCCGCCAAACGGCCGCGAGATTTCTTTGCCCTCTGGCTGCGCGATCCGGCGGCGACCAACGCCAGCCACCGCATGCCCGTGTTTGCGCTCGCAGACGACGAGGTCACCAGTCTGGCGCTGTATCTTGCTGCGCTGGGCCAGCCGGCTGTCGCGGCGGACCCGTTTGATACGGCCGATGCCGACGTCGGCCGAGTCGCGCGCGGCAAAGCGCTGGTGCGCGAGCTGCGTTGTGCCGCCTGCCACGAGCTGGGCGAACGCGACGCGCCCGCTCCAAAGCGCCTGCCGCTCGACTTGGCGGCCGTCGATCGCCAGGCCACGAAGAGCTGTCTGGAGCAGCCGGATCCGGCGCAGCATCGGCCCGGCTACCAACTCGACGACAACGCGCGCCGCGCCGTTCGCGCATATCTTTCGACCGCGGCACGATCGGCGGGCAGCGACGCACGGCTCGGCACCGACGCGCCCATCGGCAGCGACGTGCTCGCGGAACGCAACTGCCTGGCGTGTCACGCGCGCGGCCACGTGGCGGGGCTGGCGCCGCACCTGCCGGCAATCGCGGCTGCGGACGAGACGCTGGCCGAGGTGACGGCTTTGTTGCGGCCGCCTTCGCTGGCAGGCGTGGGCGACAAGCTGCACGACGACGCGCTGCTGTCGGCCATCACCGTGTCGGGCACGCCGCGTCAGACGTGGCTGCGTGCGCGGATGCCCCGCTTTTCATTTTCGCCGCCCCAGACGCAAGCCCTGGTGCGCCACTTTGTGAATGCAGACCGCATTCCCGCCCGGCCTGAGGCGCAGCCGGGTGTCACCCCTGCAACCGACCCGACCACGGCCGGCGCCGGTGCGCGCCTGGTCACGGCCGATGGCTTCGGCTGCACGAGCTGCCATGCGCTGGGCAAGTGGGCGCCGCAGAAAGTGGCGCCGGGGGCCGAGGGTGTCAACTTATCGACGATCGGCGCGCGCGTGCGGCGCGAGTGGTTCGAGCGCTGGGTGCGCAACCCCGCGCGGATTGTGCCGGCGATGGAGATGCCGGCCATCGTGCAGCCCATCCGCGGCGTGCTCGACGAAAACCTCGATCGCCAGATCGCCGCCATCTGGCACGTGCTGAACCAGCCGGACTTCACGCCTCCCGCGCCCAATGCCCTGCGCGTGGTGCGACACGCAAACCTCCCGGGCGACGCGCGTCCGGCCGACGTGCTGACCGACGTCATCGACGTGGGCGGATCGGGCTTCACCAAGCCGCTGGTCGTGGGCCTGGCGAATCGCCACAACGTGCTCTACGACCTGGCCACGGCCCGGCTGGCCGCCTGGTGGACGGGCGACACCGCGCGGCAACAAACGCGCGGCAAGACCTGGTTCTGGGAGGCGGGCGTGCCGCAACTGGTGCCGGTAGCCCACGACGAATCGGACGATGCGGCCTGCGAGCTGGTGCTCTGGTACAACGGTCAACCGTGTGCGGCCGTGCCCCAAGGGCAGTTCCTTACCGCGTTCGATTCGCTCGCGCATGTTGACGAGGGCATCGAGTTTACGCAGCGTTTGAAGTTCGAGTTGGCCGGCCGTGCCGTGTTGGTCCACGTGACGCAGCGGATGACGGCGTTGCCGCCGGACGAAAATGGTGCCAGCGGATTTCGCCGTAGCGTGCGCATCGCGGGACTGCCAAATGGCGTGACTGCACGATTGCTCGCGCTGGGGGCCGAAGGCGCGATCGACGCCGCCGCGCGGACCGCGATCGTGCGTTCGCAGCCGGCGCCGCTGCGAGTCGTGCTGCGCGAGCCGCCCCAAGCCGAATGGACGAACACCCCGCGCGGCCCGGCTGTGAATTTGGCCCACGCGGCCGACGCCGTCGAGTGCCAGCTCGACTATCGGGCCGAGATCGTGGCCGACCAATTCCCGCCGCTGCCGGCCATCGACCGGCGTGTGAAACCAGCAGAGCTGCACGTCGTGCCCGGCTTTGCCGCCGTGCGACTGCCGGTTACCGATCAGTGCATGCCCACGGAGCTGGCCTGGCGCCCGGACGGCACGCTCGTTGTTGCATCGCTGGAAGGGCGCGTGTGGCTGGGGCGCGATACCGACGGCGACACGCTGGAAGATGCGCTCGAGCCGTTCAGCGACGACCTGGCGGCGCCCTACGGCGTGGCCGCGGCCGGCGACGCGATCGACGTGATCAACAAGTACGCCCTGTTGCGGCTGTTCGACGACGACGGCGACCGCCGCGCCGACCGCATGCAAACGGTCGCCTCCGGCTGGGGCCACACGCGCGACTATCACGATTGGGCCGTGGGCCTGCCGCGCGAGCCGGACGGCAGCTACATCGTGTCGCTGCCCAGTCAGCGCGACAATCGCTCCGAGGCCGCCGCGTTGCTGCGCGGCAAGCTGGTGCGACTCGTGCCGCGCGCCGCGACGACCGACGATCCGCGGTTGTTTTCGCTCCAGGAGATCTGCGGCGGGTTGCGATTCGCGCAGGGCATCGCCCGCTCTGCCGACGGCGAATTGTTCGTCACCGACAACCAGGGCAACTACAACCCGTTCAACGAGCTGAATCACATTCGGCCCCAGGCCCGCTACGGTTTCATCAACAGTCTGGAAAGCCGCGCGGGCATGAAGCCCGGCGCGCACGTGCAGGCCGCCATCGAGATTCCGCATCCCTGGACGCGCAGCGTGAACGGCATTTGTTTTCTGGCGGCGCCCGAGGGTGCCGGCCAGTCTTCGGCGGAATTGTTCGGGCCGTTTGCCGGCCACCTCGTGGGCTGCGAATACGATACGCGGCGGCTGGTGCGCATGAGCCTGGAGCAAGTCGGCGGCCAGTTTCAGGGCGCGATCTACCCCCTGTCGCGCGAGCCGGCGCAGGGCGAAGAGACGTTCGAGGGTCCCATCACCTGCCAGATGTCGCCGGCGGGCGATCTATATGTCGGCAGCCTGCGCGACAGCGGCTGGGGCGCAGGGTCCAACACGGGTTCGCTCGTGCGGCTAAAGCGCGACGGCCCTCTGCCGGCCGGCATCGCCCAGGTGCGCGCTCGGCCCGACGGCTTTGCGATCGAGTTCACGCAACCTGTCGACCGCGCGCTGGCCGCCGACGCCAAGAACTATGCCGTTTCGTCGTACCAGCGCATTTCCACGCCCGAGTACGGCGGGCCTGACGTCGATCGGCGGATTGAATCGATTGCGCGCGTGGAGGTGGCCAAAGACGGCCGCAGCGTCCTGCTGCACTTGCCGCAACTGCGCGCCGGTTTTGTCTATGAGTTCCATCTGCGCAAGCTCACCGATGGTCCCGAGTTCTTTCCGGCCGAGGCGTACTACACGCTGCGGCGGCTGGCGACCGACAGCAATTGATTGGCGGCCAACCTGGCGAAAGGCGGGGAGAAGATGAACCGGATCGTTGAAACGCAATCCGTGCCGCTCGTGTGCTATTCGATCGTGCCTGCCCGCGCCGCCGATCTCGCTGCCTTGCCCGCTATCGAACTGGCTGCCGCGGCGCTGTTTAAGGGTTACATCCGGCTTTCGCCGGACATCGAGTTCACCCCGCCCGAGGAATTTGTCAGGGCGCATGCGCGCGGCCATCTGTGGGTCGCGCTTACCGAGGACCGGCCCGTGGGTTTCGCGCTGGTCGAAACGCTCGATAGCGGACAACCGCACCTGGAAGAGATCGACGTGCTGCCCGAGCACGGGCGAGGGGGCGTTGGCACGGCGCTCGTACGAGCGGTGTGCGAGTGGGTCAAAGCGTCAGGCCATGCTGCGATCACGCTGACCACCTTTCGCAATGTGCCCTGGAACATGCCGTTCTACGCCCGGATGGGGTTTGTGGAGGTGCCCGCCGACCAGTTGAGCGCAGAGTTGGCGGCTATCGTGCGCTACGAGGAGGGTCGCGGCCTGTCGCCCAGGCTGCGCGTGGTAATGCGCTACAGGGTGCCGAAGTCATAACGGCCATAACGGCGCGCGGAGCCTGACTGTCGAAAGGATGCTCGTGTTCGACCTGTTGATTCAAAACGGCACGCTCATCGACGGCACCGGCGCCGCGCCCCGCGCGGCCGACGTGGCCGTTGCCGGCGACCGCATCGCCGCCATTGGGCCGCTCGCCGCGCACGCCGGAAGCGCCGCCCGCACGATCGACGCCCGCGGACTCGTCGTGGCGCCCGGCTTCATCGACGTGCACAACCATTCCGACGGCTGGCTCGTCAAGCTGCCGCAGCTGGTGCCCAAGACCAGCCAGGGCTTCACCACCGAAGTGCTGGCCAGCGACGGCATTTCTTACGCACCGGTGACGGAGCACAACTGGCGCGAGTGGTTCCACTATTTGCGCGCGCTCAACGCCTTGGAGGAAAGCGACTACGGCGGCTGGCGCACCCTGGGGGAGTTTCTGGCGCACCTCGACGGCCGCAGCGCGCAGAACGCGGCCATGCTGGTGCCCTACGCGAATCTGCGCGTGCTGGCCGCCGGCTGGGGGCGCGGCCCACTCGACGACGCACAGTTGAAAATGATCCGCCGCGAGATCGATCTGGCCATGCAAGCCGGCGCTTGCGGCCTGTCGACCGGGCTGGACTACATCGCGCAGTGTTTCTCCACCACCGACGAGCTGGTGGAC
Organism: Pirellulales bacterium; assembly: GCA_050250435.1. Lineage (GTDB taxonomy): Bacteria > Planctomycetota > Planctomycetia > Pirellulales > PALSA-1355 > JBFWOR01. Next base: position 46,680 of record JBFWOR010000015.1, read on the forward strand.
GCTTGCCGGGCGCTGGCGCCCTGGGGCAAGCCCTACGTGACGCACGTCCGCTACAAGCTGGGCACGCTGGCCGGCGTGCAAGAAGCGGTGGATATCGGCCGCCGGGCCGGAGTGCCGGTGCACGTTTCGCACCTCAAGCCGACCTCGGCGGAAGAGGGCGACCGCATTTTGTCGTACGTCGACCGCAGCGCCGTTCACCAAGTGGATTTCACGTTCGACATCTATCCCTACCTGGCCGGCTCCACGATGCTGCACTACCTGCTGCCCTACGAGGTGTGGCAGGACGGACCGCTAGCGGCGATCGACAAGCTCGCCGACCCACAGGTGCGCGCGCGCGCCGAACGAATGATCGCCTGCTACGATCTACCGCCCGACCGCGTGACCTTGGCCTGGTGCGCAAGCGCGGCCAATCGCCGGCACGTGGGCCGCACGCTGGCCGAGTATGCGGCCGACCAGAACAAAAGCGTGGGCCAGGCGCTGTGCGACCTGGTGGTGGCCGAGCGCCTGGCGGCGCTGTGCGTGTTGCGCGTGGGCGACGACGCACTCGTGCGGCCGTTCCTCGCGCATCCGAAATGCATGCTCGGCAGCGACGGCATTTATTTCCCTGACGGCCAGGTCCATCCGCGCGTCTCCGGCTCGGCCACGCGCATGCTCGGGCCCCTGGTGCGCGAGTGCAAACTGTTTTCGCTGGCAGCGGCCGTATACAAGATGACCGGCCTGCCGGCCGCCCGGTTTGGTCTGCAAGATCGCGGCGTGCTGCGCGAGGGAGCATTTGCCGATATCGTCGTGTTCGATCCCGCGACCGTGGCCGATCGGGCCACTTACGACAACCCGCACGAGCGTTCCGTCGGCATCCAGCGGGTGCTGGTCAACGGCGTGGAGATTTTCGGCGACGGCCGGCCGCTGGTCGATCTCGGCCCGCGTCCGCCCGGCCGGGCGCTACGGCGCGGGTGCTGAGAAAAAGGGGACATTCTGAATGTCCCCTTTTTCATTCCGGCGTCACGCGTAAGCTCGCGGCGAACGCGCTTACCCGCTGTTGTGCCGATAGACAATGACCTGCACTTTCTCGAGCGTGACCAATCCCTCGGCGATCAGGCCGTCGAGCTCCGGCAGGAACGCGGCAATCTGCTCGGGCGTGTCGACCATCTCGATGACCAGCGGCAGGTCTTCCGAAAGCCTGAGGATCTTGGCCGTGTGGATGCGACTATTGGCGCCGAAGCTGAGCATGCCCTTGAGGACGGTGGCGCCGGCCAGGCCGCGCTCGCGCGCCTTCTCGACAATCACTTCGTAGAGCTGGCGGCCGTGATGCTTGTCGCTCTCGCCGATGAAGATGCGCAGCAACTGGGCTTCCGAGGGAAGTTTCATGGCGCAGTTCCCGAATGCAGATATCGCGGGCCGGCAGCAACCCGCGCTAGACCAGTTTTCCCAGGGCGATGCCGGCCAACAGCAGCCCGATGCCGACGGCGTTCTGCAACAGCATATTTCCCGCGACCAGCAGCCATTGGGAATCGGCCAGCAACTGGCCTGTCTCAAAAGCAAACGTGGAGAAGGTGGTGAACGCGCCCATAAAGCCGATGAGCAAAATGATGCGCGTGCGGCCGCTGATGAGCGCGCGCTCTTCGGCCAGCGACCAGACGATGCCGAACATCAAGCAGCCGAGCGCATTGACCGCAAACGTGCCCCAGGGAAATGAAGCCGGGGCAATGCGCTGCACCAGTCCGCCGAGGCCATAGCGGGCCAACGTGCCCAGCGCGCCGGCAATCGCCAACAGCAGCAGGCGTTGCCAAACGTGTGGATCAAGTGCGGGCATGAGGCGCAATTCTCGCGAACGCGTCGCAACATGGCAAGCGCGAGTGTGCGAGGTCGCTTCTTTTCTGACCGCTGACCACTACCAGTGGCCGCAGGCCACTGGTTGTCACACCATCTGCTTGCCCGACACCAGCGCGGGAAAGCGGTCTTGCAGGGCTTGCACGGTGATCTCTTCATCGCGCAGGGCTTCCATTGCGCGCACCGCGGCATCGGCCGCTTGAATGGTCGTGATGCAGGGCACGCCGCCGGCTACCGCGGCCGAGCGAATGCGGCCTTCGTCGGTGCGCGCGCCCTTGCCGCTGGGCGTGTTCATGATCAGGTGAATGGCGCCGTCCAACAGATAGTCGAGCAGGTTCGGTTGGCCTTCCTGCAGCTTGTTCACGTGCTGCACTTCGATGCCGGCCGCTTCAATCCGCCGCGCCGTGCCTTCGGTGGCCATCAGCCGATAGCCCATGTCGGCCAGGCGCTTGGCCAGGCCGACCATGTGTTCCTTGGCCGGCGGCGCCACGCTGATGAAGATCGTCCCCGCGCGCGGCAACAACGTGCCGGCAGCCAGCTGGGCCTTGGCAAAGGCGATCGAGAATCGCTCGCTGGTGCCCATCACTTCGCCGGTCGAGCGCATCTCCGGTCCGAGCACAATATCCACGCCGACAAACTTGCGGAACGGAAACACACTTTCTTTGATCGACACGTGGCTGGGAATGGGCTCACTCTCGCAACCCAGCTCGGCCAGCGTCATGCCGGCCATCACTTTGGCTGCGATCTTGGCGACCTGCAGGCCCGTCGCCTTGGACACGAACGGCACGGTGCGGCTGGCGCGGGGATTCACTTCCAGCACGTACAGGTTCTGCCGCCCGTCTTCTTTCTTGATCGCGAACTGAATGTTCATCAGCCCCACTACGTGCATCTTGCGCGCCAGCGCGTGCGTGGCGGCGCGAATCTCGGCCAGGATCGGCCCTTGCAGGCTGTAGGCCGGAATCACGCAGGCCGAGTCGCCCGAGTGCACGCCCGCCTCTTCGATGTGCTCCATGATGCCGGCCACGACCACCTGCTTGCCGTCGCTGATGGCGTCGACGTCCACCTCGATGGCGTCTTCCAGAAAGCGGTCGATCAGCACCGGCTGTCCCTGGGCCACGATAAAGGCCTCGGCCACGAAGCGCTCCAGCTGCGCCTGGTCGTAGCAGATCTCCATCGCCCGGCCGCCCAGCACGAAGCTGGGCCGCACCAGCGCGGGAAAGCCGATGGCAGCCGCCTCGGCTCGGGCCTGCGCCATCGTGCGGGCGATGCCGTTGGCCGGCTGCTTCAGGTCGAGACGCTTGAGCAGCTGCTGAAACTTTTCGCGATCCTCGGCGTCTTCGATCGTGTCGACGCTGGTGCCAATGATCGGCACGCCGGCGCTCGACAGTGCGCGGGCCAGGTTCAGCGGCGTCTGCCCGCCAAACTGCACGATCACGCCGTCCGGCCGCACGCGGTCGCAAATGTTCAGCACGTCTTCGGTCGTCAACGGCTCGAAGAACAAGAGGTCGCTCGTGTCGTAGTCGGTGCTGACGGTTTCGGGATTCGAGTTGACCATGATCGACTGGATACCCAGTTCGCGCAGCGCAAAGCTGGCGTGGCAGCAGCAATAGTCGAACTCAATGCCCTGGCCGATGCGGTTGGGCCCGCCGCCCAAGATCATGATGCGGCGCTGGCCGGGCGCCTTGCGCGGCGTTTCGTCTTCGTCTTCGTAGGTGGAATAGTAGTACGGGGTGTAGGCCTCGAATTCCGCCGCGCAGGTGTCCACGGCTTTGAACGTGGCCACGATGCCCCGGGCCTTGCGCGCCTGGCGAATGACGATCTCGTTCGTGCCCCACAGCGTGGCCAGCTGCCGATCGGAAAAACCGTACTGCTTGGCCTGCCGCAACAGTGCGTCGCTCACGGCGTCGACGCCCGCGTGCCCGCGCAACACTTCCTCCAGCTCCACAATCTCCTTGAGGTGCTGCAAAAACCAGGGGTCGATGCGCGTGAGCCGGTAGATCTCAGCCACCGACATGCCGCTCTTCAGCGCGTAGCGCAAGTACCACACGCGATCGTCGCTGGGCGTGGAGAGCTTGACGCGGATCTCGTCGTGCGTGGGCTGTTCGGGCGTGCCCCACAAGTCCTTCGAGTCGCAGCCGAAGCCGAAGCTGCCGACTTCCAGACCGCGCAAGGCCTTCTGGAACGACTCTTTGAACGTGCGGCCGATGGCCATCGTCTCGCCCACGCTCTTCATTTGCGTGGTGAGCGTGGCGTCGGCCTCGGGAAATTTTTCGAAGGCGAAGCGCGGGATCTTGGTGACCACGTAGTCGATGGTGGGCTCGAAACAGGCCATCGTCTCGCGCGTGATGTCGTTGGGCAGCTCGTGCAGCCGATAGCCCACGGCCAGCTTGGCGGCGATCTTGGCGATGGGAAAACCCGTGGCCTTGGAAGCCAGCGCGCTGCTGCGGCTGACGCGCGGGTTCATCTCAATGACGATCATCCGGCCGGTCTCCGGATGCGTGGCGAACTGGATGTTCGAGCCGCCGGTCTCCACGCCGATCTCGCGAATCACCGCCAGCGACGCGTCGCGCATCCGCTGGTATTCCTTGTCGGTCAGCGTCTGGGCCGGGGCCACGGTGATCGAATCGCCCGTGTGCACGCCCATCGGATCGAAGTTTTCGATCGAGCAGATGATGACGACGTTGTCGTCAACGTCGCGCATCACCTCCATTTCGTATTCTTTCCAGCCGATGATCGATTCTTCGATCAGCACTTCCGTGACCGGCGAGGCTTCCAGCCCGCGCGTCACCAGCTGATCGAACTCGCCCCGGTTGTAGGCCACGGCCGAGCCGCTGCCGCCCATCGTGAAGCTGGGGCGAATGACGCACGGCAGGCCAATCTCCCCCAGCAAGGCCCGCGCGTCGGCCAGGTTGTGCACGGTTTGACCGCGACAGACTTCCAGGCCGATTTTCTCCATGGCCGCTTTGAACTCCTGGCGGTTCTCGGCCTTGGCGATCACCTCGGGCCGGGCGCCGATCATCTCCACGCCATATTTCTCCAGCACGCCGTGCGCGGACAGCTCCATTGCCAGGTTCAAGGCGGTCTGTCCGCCCAGCGTGGGCAACAGCGCGTCGGGCCGTTCGACCTCGATGATCTTGGCCACCACTTCCCAGGTGAGCGGCTCGATGTACGTGCGATCGGCCATGCCCGGGTCGGTCATGATCGTGGCCGGGTTGGAGTTGACCAGCACGACCTCGTAGCCCTCTTCGCGCAGCGCCTTGCAGGCCTGCGTGCCGGAATAGTCGAACTCGCAGGCCTGGCCAATGACGATGGGGCCGGAGCCGATGATCAGAATTTTGTGGAGATCGTCGCGTCGGGGCACGGCGGATGACCTTGAGGAGCGGGTGGGCCGTTGTCAGGCGCGCGAGCAACGGGCACGCGAGCATCCGGCGCGCGGCATCACGCCGGTTGGGGGCGTGGAAGCCAGCAGAGCCAAGGGCCCTCTGTAAAATCCCTCAAGATTAACATTAACCTGCGGAGGCCTTCAAGGGGCCAGATTTCGCGGTCGTGGCGTGTGATCTCAAGACGATCGGGGAGAAACGCCGTGAGTGCTTCGGCGATCCAGCCAGCAGGTCAGGATTAATCCTGACCCGACCGCCCTGTGCGACTCATGTCAGGGACAGAGTGCTCAACAGAAAATCGCGCTACGTCGTCGCCATTGCGCAGACAACGCATACGGTTATCGCGAGCACCGCCAGCAAGATCGCAAGCCGGGCACGGCCGGCATCTGGGGGCCGCAGGCACAAGAGGCGTTTCACAGCAGCTCGACGGCCGCCCCGTGCGCGCGCTACTGGACCGACCACACCAAAACGTCGGGGGCCATGCTTGCGTTTGCGCAAGCACGTGGCGTGAGCATGGCACCCGGTAGTTTGCAACGGATCGTGCATGACATGGATGCGTGGTCGGTCCGCTACGTTCGCCGCCGGCGCCAGATTCCCCGGCCGACCAACATGGCCAGCGCCGTGCCCAACAGCGTGATGGTTGCGGGCTCGGGTATTTCCGGCACGGTCAGCGTTGAGCTGAGCGCGTAAAGCGGTTTGCGAAACAGAATTTCGCTGGTCTGCAGATGAATGTCGAACTGCAGCCACGTCGAATCGAGCGCCACGTGGCCAATCTCGGTTTCATTGGTCAGCGCTCCCATTGTGGCGTCGGGGACGCCAAATCCCTGAAAGTCCGAACCCGTCCACACGTCGAAGTCCTGCGCCGAAAGCGCCACGTCACCGTGCTGGTCATAGGCCACCAGGTTGTCGAGCGTTCCGGTATAGATGCCGACGCCCGGGCCGGCGACCTGCTGTCCGGCCGTGTTGTAAACGGGCAGCAGGCCCGAGGGGGCATTGACGTTAGCGTCGACGGCTGCGGTCGAGGCGACCGCCGTCCAGGTGGCCGTGGGCAAGCCGGAGGGTGTTCCGAGCGCGGCCTCGGTCGTGACAAACGCGTTGTAAATGGCGATGTCGTCGGACAGCGCGTCGTGAATATCCGCTGTGACGAAAATCAACTGGTACGAAGCACCGGGCGCCAGGCCAATGGGCGGGATCACTGCCGCCGGCAACGGTGCGGCGACAACGGTGGCGATCACCGTTAAGAGACAAACGGCGATGGGTCGGCTCATTAGCGTTACCTCCTGATCCTTGCCGCGAGCGTCCGATTCCTTGCGGAACGACCCACAACATGGCGAATGAGTCGGCGGCCGTCAAGATTTTTCGACCACTGCGCGGAAAAAACTTTCCGGTCAGGGGGGGTGCGAGCGGGCGTCTGAGTCCTGTGAGCGGACCACGCCTGGCCGACGCTAGCATCGATCGATCACGATACGGTCGCTTAGCGTCGCAGCCATGCCCGGCCGCTGGCGATCGCAGCGCCCACCAGGGCGCCGATGAAAGTCCAGCTTCCAACTATCAGCAGCGCGTCGCGCGCTACCCCGCCAGAACACGATGCCTAAGGGCATGGCGTCCAAATATACAATCGCGACGACGATCAGTGTCGCCAGCCCGGCACCCACGATGGCGCCCCATTTGAGGCCGCCCAGCGCGGCCCGCCAGAACGAACGCCGCGGCGCGGCAACGCGCGCTTCCGTGGCCGGAGACCCAAAGGGATTGTGTTCCACTCATCACCTCAGCGCTCGCCCGCGCGGACGAAACGCAGGCTGTTCCCGTCGGGGTCGCGCACGCACATCTCGCGGTTGCCCCAGGTTTGATCCGTGGGCGAAAGCTCGATGGCGACGCCCTTGGCCGCGAGCTCCGCATGGAGCGCGTCCACGTCGTCGACCAGAATGAACGCCACCCCGCCGAGCACGGCATCGCCCGAGAAGCTCGAGAGATGCAACCGGGCGTCGTCGCGTGTCACACCCAGGTAGCAGGGATCGGGCGTGTCGAAGCGCGTGGCGAACTGGCGTGTGAACCCCAGCTTCTGGCAATAGAAACTCCTCTGCGGCCACGGACGACGTGACGTGTAACACGGGAATGGCGAGCTTGAACATGAGGCACCTCGCACGGGCTCACACAGGGCTATTGGCGCGACGCCAGCGCCCTTGATGATACAATGCGCTTCTCATCGGGGCGCGTTGCGGGGGTAGGGCCATGCGATATCTTTCGACCGACGATCCATTGGCAGTTGCTGCCGTGACCGCCATTCGCGCCGGCAACGTCGACCACTTGAAGCGATTGTTGGGCGAGCATCCGGATCTGGCGACCGCGCGCCTCGGCGGCAAGTCGGCGGCGGGCTCGTGCGAGATGTCGCGCACGCTGTTGCACGTGGTCACCGATTGGCCGGGCCACTTCCCCAACGGCGCCGAAACCGTGGCGGCGCTGGTCGCGGCCGGGGCTGACGTGAACGCCCGTTTTGCAGGTCCGCACACAGAGACGCCCCTGCACTGGGCCGCCAGCAGCGACGACGTGTCCGTGCTCGATGCCCTGCTCGATCATGGCGCCGACATCGAGGCGCCCGGTGCGGTGATCGGCGGTGGCACGCCGCTGGCCGACGCCGCCGCCTTCGGCCAATGGCAAACGGCGCGGCGCCTCGTGGAACGCGGCGCGCAGACCTCGCTCTGGGAGGCGGCCGCGCTGGGACTCTTGGATCGCGTGCAACAACACTTTGCCGCCGCCCCGCTGCCGCCTTGGCCGTTTGGGCCGGCACAGCCGGGCGGCGCGGCGCCCAACGAAGTGACACACGCCTTCTGGTGCGCGTGTCATGGCGGGCAGCAGGCCACGGCCGAGTTTCTGCTGGCCCGCGGCGCGGACATCAATTGGGTTGGCTACGATCAGTTGACACCGCTCGATGCGGCCCGGCGCACCGGCGCCAACGGGCTGGTGGCGTGGCTGCACCATCGCGGCGGACGCTCAGCCGACGAAGTGCGCTGCGGGGGCTGATGGTTGCGCGCGCGGGTTCACGGCACGCGCCGCAACGCGGCGACCGGCCCACAATTCAGAACGAAGGAAAGCACGACCGCTGGTTACCGAATTGCCTTCCAGCGCCACGTGGGCGCCTGGTCATAGTCGAAGCGCACGCGGTCGCCCGGGTTGAGCACGAACGACTGGCCGGCGGTGAACCCGCTTGGATATTCCAGCGACTGGCCGCCCGGCGGCTTCTCGTGCCAGCTGCGCACGCGGCCGGGCGATACGATGCGCACTTCGATTGGGAACGCGTGCTCGTTCGCGCATTCCTGGCCTGAGGCAGGCACGGCGGGCGTGGCCACCTCGGCCGCGCTGTTGCCGGCCGCGATCACGCGATTGGTGCGCCGCGGCGAGGTGTCTTTGCTGCGCATGGCCGAGTGCACCAGCGCGATATTTCCTTCGGCCGTAGACTCGAACTGCAGGTCCGCGCTGCGCGGCGTTTGCCGCGTGCTCAGCACCAGCAAGTTCCGCGCGCCGAAAATGCGCGCCCCGCTGGTCGGCTCGATGCCCTGGCTGTCCATGAACGCTTCGACACGGTTGTCGTTCGGCAGCGGGTTCGCTTGCTCGCCGATCTGCACGTGGTTGCGGCACAGATGGATGTTGATCTCTTCGATGGTGTTACGGGTCGTCGCGCCCGTGAGCAGCAGGCCGACGTGGCAGCCCACGGTCTCCAGCACGGTGATCTTGTTGCCGTCGATGGGACCCGGCTCGGCGTCGAGCCACAGGCCGACGCCTTTCCAAGCGTGCGACTTGTCGAGCTGGTTGTTGAACGCTTCGCCGCCCGGCCAGGCGCCGCCGCCGCCCACCAGCGCATTGAACACGAACTCGCTGGACGTGATGACCTGAAAATGATCGGGCCCTTTGCTGTCGGGCCGCATGCGCACCACGGCGCCGTCGGCGCCCGAGACGATCAGCCCGAAGCGATACGCGCAGCTCATCTGGCTGTCGATCACCATGGCGTCGCCGGTCTTGGGCGTGTAGTTGATGACGCAGTGCCCGCTGTCCAGCCGGAAATCTTGCATCCACGGCACGCGCAGCGTCTCGTGCAGGTGATAGACGACCGGCTGGTTCTTGTCGACCGTCCAACTGCCGCCGGCAATGTACACGTCTTTGACTTGCTCCTTGGCCGCGTCGAGCGCCTCTTGCAGCCCGGAGGTCTTGGTGCCGGGCGTGTGCGGGCCGAAGTCGCCGCCGTCGCGAGGGCCCTGCGGCGAAACGACGATCTGGTTGCGACCGTCGCCTGCGCGTGGTTCGTCGGCCTGGGCCACCGACGGTTCCGGGGCAACAATCACCGCCAGAGCACAAAGCAATACGGGCGGGCAGCGAAACATGGCGGGTTCTCCAGGCGGGATGGTTTGGCGGGAAATGTGAATATAATCGAGACACGATTCTCGCGCACTTATTTTGCAAAACTGTCGCCCGGGCAGCGAACTGGTAGCCGAATTCGCAAGAATTCAGCCGGCTGGTGGCGGGCCACTGAACTCTGACGAGTTCAGCTACGAAGGACATCTCCCGGCAAAGTCGAGGGTTGCACGAGCAACGTGTGGAGGGAATGGTTGCATGATCACCGGACTCTTCGAAACGCACATCAACGTCAGCGACCTGGACCGCTCGATCGCGTTCTATCGCGACACCCTCGGCCTGGAGCTGGCTCACCGCGAAGCCCAGCGCCGCGTGGCGTTCTTCTGGCTGGGGCGTCGGGGCGAGGCCATGCTGGGCCTGTGGGAAAAACCGCCGAGCGAAGTCGTGCCGCAACATTTTGCCTTTCGCGCCACGGTCGACGACATTCGCCGCCGCTCCGTCGCCTGGCTCAAAGAGCGTCAGGTCGCATGCCGCAACTTTCTCGACGACGGCACCGAGCGGCCCATGGTCTTCGGCTGGATGCCGGCCATCTCCATCTACTTCGACGACCCTGACGGGCACCTGCTGGAGCTGATCGCCATGCTCGACGACGCGCCCCGGCCGGAACTGGGCGTCGTGTCGTGGGAGGACTGGCGGAAACAAGCGGGAGGCTGAAGGCTCCAGGCTATAGCCCAAAGGAAAAAGAAAGAAGGCGGTTGACGGCTTGGTTCCGCTTGCGGCGAAGGAACGCGCTGCCACCAGCCGTTCGTACCACTCACCCAAACAACTCGACCAGCGGCCGGCCTTCCGTCAGCCGATGCGGCCGGCGCTCGTGATCGTAGATCAGGCTCTCCGGACCAATGCCCATTGCATGGTACATCGTGGCGATCAGGTCCTCGGGCGAGACCGCATGGGTCTTGGGATACGCGGCGTGCTGATCGCTGGATCCATAGAGCTGCCCGCCGCGGATGCCGCCGCCCGCCAGCACTACCGACTGGCACGGGCCCCAGTGGTCGCGTCCCTGGGCGCTGTTGATCTTGGGCGTGCGGCCGAACTCGCCCAGCATCACCACCAGCGTCTCATCGAGCATGCCGCGCGCCGAGAGATCTTCCAAGAGCGCGCTGTACGCCTGATCCAAGGGGGGCAGGCAGTATTTCTCTTTGAGCATCGCGAAGCCGGTGATGCCGCCCAGCGAGCCGGTGCCGCCGTGATTGTCCCACACGTTGGCCACGTTGCCGTCGGGACAGATGTACGACCAGACCACGCTCACCAGGCGCACGCCCGCGGCCACGAGCCGGCGCGACAGCAAGAAGCTCTCGCCGTACTCGTTGCGGCCGTAGCGATCGCGCACGGCGTCGGGCTCCTGGCTCACGTCGAACGCCCCGCGCGACTCGGGCGACATCAGCATGCGGAAGGCCTGCTCGCGAAATTGTTCCAGCCCCGGCGCGCCGCCCGGGGTGATGCCGCGCTTCTGCACCACGCGATCGTGCGACTCCATGAGCTTCAAGAGTCCGTGGCGCGCTTGCAGCCGCGTGGCGTCCATGCCGTCGGGCATGTCGAGACTGTGCGGCGCGCGAACGTTCACTTCGCCGGGCGATTGCAGCTCGAGCGGATCGTGCTGCGCGCCGAGAAAGCCCGCGTACGTGCCGGTGTAGATGACGCCGTCGTGACCGATCGGCTTGGGAATGGTCACGCTTGCCGGCATGCTGCCGGGCGGGCTGAAGTGGCTGACCACGGCGGACGGGTTCGGAAAGTCGGACCGCTTGCGCTGGTTGCGGGGCACGGCCAGCGTGTTGTCGATCTTGCCGGTGAGCGTGTGATACACGCCCACCTCGTGCGCGTTGCTGGGATGTGTGTACGAGCGGATGATGGCCAGCTTGTCGGTGTGCCGCGCGATCTGCGGCATCTGATCGCAGATGCGAATGCCCGGCACTACGGTGTCGATAGGCTGAAACTGGCTGCGAATGCCCTCGGGCGCGTCGGGCTTGAGATCCCACATATCCTGCTGCGGCGGTCCGCCCCACAGATAGATGAGGATGCAACTCTTGGCGGTGGCCTGCGGCGCGGCGCTGGCAGCCGCGACGGCCCGCTCGGCGCGCAGCAGATTGGGCAGCGCCAGCGCCCCGAGACCGGCTGTGCCCAGGCGAATCATGGCATCGCGTCGGTGCAGCATGGCGGATGGAATCCTCGCGGAATCGCCCGGGGCCAAAGCATCAGCGGTCGCTTATCTTACCGCGCGGCGAGGGCCGTTGAAAGCGTTGCACAGATTCGACGCATAAGGGGATACGCAATGGCTAATCTCATTTGCGGCGTCTATAGCGCTCGGCCAAAATGGCGGATCGTTGCGAACTTTGAGATTCGCTTATCAAGTTAAGCATGTTCCTTCCCTCACCAGGCGGTCCACCCATGCCCTCACGCATCAATCGCAAATTCACGCTGGCGGCGCGGCCCGTCGGCATGCCCAAATTGAGCGACTGGAAACTGGTCGAGGAGCCCGTGCCCGCGCTGGCCGAGGGCGAGCTGCTGGTCAAAGCACTCTATCTTTCCGTCGATCCCTACATGCGCGGCCGCATGAGCGACGCCAAGAGCTACGCCGCGCCGGTCGCCATCGGCGGCACGATGTGCGGCGGCGTGGTGGGCGAGGTCGTCGAAAGCAAGAACCCGCGCTTTGCTGTCGGCGATATCGTGCAAGGCGAGTTCGGCTGGCAACAGTACGCCATCACCAACGGCAAGGGCGTGCGCAAGATCGATCCCTCGATCGCGCCGGTCTCCACGGCGATCGGCATCCTCGGCATGCCCGGGCTCACGGCCTACTTTGGGCTGTTGGACATCGGACAACCGAAAGCCGGTGAAACGGTGGTGGTTTCCGGAGCGGCCGGCGCCGTGGGCTCGATCGTCGGGCAGATCGCCAAGATCAAGGGCTGCCGCGTGGTGGGCATCGCCGGCGACGACGACAAAGTGCGCTGGCTCACCGGCGAGCTGGGTTTTGACGCGGCGTTCAACTACAAAACGACCAAGAACTACGGCGAGAAACTCCAGGAGCTGTGCCCGCGGGGCATCGACGTCTATTTCGACAATGTGGGCGGCCCGATCACCGACGCCGTGATTGGGCTGTTGAACTCGCACGCCCGGCTGGCCATCTGCGGACAAATCTCGCAGTACAACGGAGACAAGCGCGAGACCGGCCCTCGCATCCTGTGGGATCTCATTGCGAAGCAGGCCCGGGCCGAAGGGTTCCTGGTGTTTCAGTTCGCCGCCAAGTTCATCGAGGGCGCGGCCGAAATGGCCCAGTGGATCAAAGAAGGCAAGCTGCAATATAAGGAAGACGTTGTCGAGGGCTTTGAAAACATGCCGCAGGCATTCATCGGCATGCTGCAGGGCGACAACACCGGCAAGCGGCTGGTGAAGGCGTAGGGGTTAGGAAACAGGTGCCCGGGGATCGACGACGTTGTCCTGTCAGGCATACGGTGTGCTTCGCAGCAACCGTGCGCACAACTTGCGAGACTGATCGACACCCAGCCGCGCAAGCGGCTGAGGTCTGTAGCCGTGGGCGCGAGCCCACGGATCCCGATCCGCTCAACCCTCGTTGCCGCGCGCTTCGGCATGGCGGCGGCTGAAGAGTCGTGGCGGCCTGGCCGCCGAAGCGCGCGGCCCTGTTAGTTTTTGGGGAGGTCGTGTCCGGCGGGCTGAAGCCCGCCGCTAGGGACCTAGGCCGCTGTCGCGGCCACGCACGAAACACCTACGCTCGTGCACGACATTGATGGGTGGCCGGTCAAATAGGCTATGCCTTGGCCCTTTTGGCCAGCGCGTTGAGATCGACCAGCTCGGCCCGGTCGCCCGCGTCGTTGGCCATCTTGCAAATCAACTCGATGGTCTCGAACTTGGGATCGGCAACGTACAGGCACGACGGATGGGCCAGAAAGTCGAACGCGGCGCGGTGCTCGATTGCCCAGGCGACGCCGCGGCGAATCGCCTCCAAAAATGACGGCAGCGGCCAGCGCCCGTTGCGAAACGCACCCACGTCGCTGATGGGGCTCATGGGCACTTCCACCAGGCCGCTGGGGTAAACGAACGGCTGCGCCTTGGCCTGCGCCGCCGTGATGCCGGCCAGCACTCCCTCGGTCGGCGGCTGCTTGGGCTCGCCCACGGGATGCGGTGGATACAAACTGCTCACCGAAGTGAAGCCGAGATCGAGCAGCATCTGCTGCACGTCGGGCCGGTCGTTCAGGCCCGTGGCGAATCCGCCGGGTGTGCGAAAGCCGGCCGGCTCGACGCCCAAGCGCGACTTGAGCGCCGCCGAACACAGCCGAATGTTGTCGCGAATCACTTCCGCCGCAGTGCGTCCCTCGATCAACCAGGGCGCCCGCTGAAAGCGAAACTGGATGTCCTGTGGTCGCGTCGCCGTGACGTTCACGTGGTCGTACGTGTGATTGCCCACGGGATGCCCGGCCGCGACGATGCCTTTCAGCCACTCAACGTCCGGCTGTTCGAACACCTGGCCGACCGCAAACGCATGCAGCACGCCGCCGTGTTCCTTCACGCGCCGGCAGGCTTCGACCGCGTAGCGTTTGGTCTCGTCGTTGAGATTTCCTTTTTCGTAGTCCCAGCGCATTTCTTCCCAGACGGGAAAGTTGCGGCTCATCTCCAGGTCGAGCGTGATGGCGATCTGCGCCTTGCGCGGCGCAGCGGCTGCGGTCGGCGGCTCTGCCGCGATCACCGGGCCAGGCGAGCAGGAGGCGGGGCCCGCGACAACCAGGCCTGCACTGGCGGCCAGAAACCGTCGCCGCGAGTTCACAGACTCATCCACTTGAAGTCTCATGAAGACAGGCTATCCTTCGTGCCGTTGGTGCCTTTGTAGTTCGGTTCACAGGGAGTTCAGCCGCTCGCTCTGCGGGCGCTTTCGTGGTGTCCTCCCGCTTTGTGTCCTCCGCGGACTGGGTGGTTCATCTCTTCGTTCTTCGCTGCCCTCTTCGTCGTCGTTCTTCGTCTCTGCGGCCATCCTGTCCATCTGTGGATCACTTCTTTGTTGTTGCCGTTTGTGTGTTGCGCCATCTATGGACTACCTCTGTCGATCCTGCTCATCGCTGGCTGATTCTTCACTTGGCGCCCGGCGGGTCGCTCTGCAGGTAGGCGAACAAGTCGCGCAGCTCCTGCGGACGCAGCGTGGCCAGCAAGTTGTCGGGCATGAGCGACGTGGGCGACTCGGTCATCACCTCGATGCGTTCGCGCGGCACGGTCGTGCGCTGATTCTTGGCGTCCAACAAGGTCACGCTCCCCAGCGATTGATCCACCAGCAGCCCGGTGAGCACGCGCCCCTCGGTCGTGTGCACCAGAAAACTCAAATACTCGCGCCGCACCACGGCACTCGGATTGACGATCGTGTTCAACAGCTCATCGCTGTTCTTGCGATTGGCGTGGGTCAATTCAGGCCCCACCTGGTTGCCTTCGCCGTGCAAGCGGTGGCACGTGCCGCAGTGCTTCGTGAACAGCGGCTTGCCGGCGGCGAGGTCGCCCGGCGCGGCGCGCAGGTCGTTTTGAATGCGGCGCATTTCAGCCAGCCGTTCCTCGGGCGTGCCCGCGGCGATCCGCCCCCAGTGCTTGTTCACCAGCGCGTCGAGCGCTGCGTCCTGGTGATGCGCCACGACGCGCAGTTGTTCGACCGCGATGTCCTTGGCCGCGATGCGTCCTTCGTCGACAGCCGCCAGCAGAGCCGCGGCCCAGGCATTGCGTCCCAGCAGTGCGTCGACCATGCGGCGCCGCAGCGCCCCGTCGGCTTCGGAGTACGCCGCCAATAGGGCCGGCGCAATGCGCTCGTCTTCGAAAGCGGCCAGCGCCGTCAATGCCTGCTCGCGAACGACCTCCGTGCCTGGCCCCCGCACAAGTCGCAACAGCAGCTCCACAGATTCCGCGGCGCGCAGCTCGGCCAGCAAACCGATCGCCGCGCCGCGCTGCTCGGCGGGCAATTGCTCGTCAGCGGCCAGGGCCGTGGCCCGCGCAAGCGCCGCCGGCCGTCCCAAGCGGGCGGCCAGGCGAAGGACAGTCATATCCTGAGTGTCGTCGCGCCAATGGTGATCGATTGCTGCGGCCAGCTCCGGCGGGATCTCTTCCGGTGGGCCAACGGTGGGCGGCCCAACGGTGGGCGGTACAGCGGCGGGCGCCGCGGCCGAACCAGCGCCGGTTGCGTCCGGTGACGCAGCCAGGTCGGCGAAGAGCGTGCCCGCGCGGCCGCCGCGCGACGTGCCCCTATCAGCCAGACCCTGATCGAGGGCCGCCAACATGCGGCTTTGCTGGTCCTGGGGCGCGGCGGCGAGCAATCGGGCACATGCCAGGTATCCCGCGCGCGTTCCCTCGGCCGCATAGCGCCGCAGCAGTCGGGCGGTCACCGCATCGCGTGCCAGCGGCAGCGCCCAGGCTTCGGGCCCGGCAAACGTCGTCAGCATTTCGTCGCGCGCCACAAGCGCGTGTCGCTCGACGGCCCACCACACGAGCAGCGGCACGTAAGGATCCGCCGCATCCTCAGGGTGTGCGATCAGGGCGCGAATCACCGGCAACGCTTGTTTCGGCGGCAAGCGCTTGGCCGTGCACGCCAGCTGCGCGCGGACGGCAACCGCCGGCTCGCCGACGGCCAGCCGCGCCAGCTCGCGCGCCGTGTCGTTCGAAACGTGCTCGCGATCTCCCAGCAGCCGCACGGCCCAGCGACGCACGTCGGCATTCTCATGGACCAGCCAACTGCGGGCGTCGTCTTCCTCGAGCGCGTTGCCCCCCGCCAACGTCCACAGCGCCTGCAGCGCCAGCGGGCCGTCGGCCCGATCTACGAGATCCTGTAACTGGGACACCATGGCCGAGTCGCGCCGCTCTGCCAACAGCCGCCGCGCGCGACGAACGTACCAGTCGTTCGCGTCCGTCAGCCGGCCGATGAGTTGATCGCGCGAGAGCGACGCGATGGGCTGGGAACTGCGCGCCGCCGGCGCGCCCCTCGTCTGCTTTGCCGGCGCTATGGGAGCAATGCGATAGATCCGCCCGTTGGCCCGGTCCCACTCGGCGTCCGGATCGGGATGGGCCGTCCGCGCGTCGTGCCAATCGCACACGTACACCGCGCCGTCCGGACCGATCGTCACGTCGCTGGGCGCAAACCAGGTATCGTTCGCCACGAGCAGGTCGCCCTCTTGCCGGGCGGAGAACGTGCTGCCGCGCGGCAGGAGCGCGTGCCAATACATGGCATGGCCCAACAGATCGGCCGCGATATACTTGCCACGAAACTGCGGCGGGAACAAGTCGCCCTGGTAAATCACGCCGCCGACGGTCACGTGCCCGCCGCGCAACTGCTCGTGCGGCACATGATCAAAGTATCCGTAAGCGTGCGGATTGTGTAGCGCGCCGTGCTTGCCGAACTGCTTCCAGTAATACGCGCCCTGCACGCCGTGCAGCATGGCGTAGCCACCGTAGTTGGTCGAGTAGAACAGCTCGCCGCGGGCGTCGAAATCGAGTCCCCAGGAGTTGCCGCCGCCTTCGCAGAACAATTCGAAACGCCGCGACACGGGATGATACCGCCACACACCCTGTTGAAACTCGAGGCCGCGAATGTTCGCCGTCACCGTGCTCCCCTGGCAACCGTACAGCCAGCCGTCGGGGCCCCAGGTGAGCGAATTGGCCACCGAGTGCGCGTCGTCCATGCCGAAGCCCGTGAGCAGCACCTCGGGATCGCCGTCGGGCAAGTCGTCGCCGTTGCGATCGGCATAGAACAGCAGATATGGCACCTGCAGCACGAACACGCCGCCATGGCCAAACGCCAGACCGCTGGCCAGGTTCAAGTCGCTCACAAAATCGTGAGCGCGGTCGGCACGTCCGTCGCCGTTGGTATCTTCGAGAATCGAGATGCGGTCCGCCCCCTTCGGCCCGCGCGGCGGCGGCTCGGGCACGCGGTCGTACGTGGTGCGCGAGTAGCGATCGACTTTGGCCCGCTTCAATCCGGCCGGATTTGGATACTGCAAATATTGAATGACCCACAGGCGGCCGGCGTCGTCGAACTCGATGGCCACGGGCTGCCGCACCAGGGGCTCGGCAGCCACGGTTTGCACGGTGAAGCCCGGCGGCACTGTCATCCGCTTTGGTGCCTCGAGCGGATCGTAGCCTTGCGCGGCCGCACGCAGGGCAGGCACCAGCACGATCATCGCGCACGCCGTCACAGCCGCCAGCAGGCGTGCGCCGCGGCGCGGCGCGAACGGCGCCGGCCCAACCCTCACGACGAAATGGTCGCTAGACTCGCTCATCGCCCTCAAAGCTAGTCGCCCGGGCGGGAAAACTCAAATCGGCGTGCCCCGAGTCTCGCGCCGCGACATAAGCCCGATCCACGAGCGAGGGCCGAAAGCGAATCCCTCGCTGGCGCTTCGGGCTGGTGTTTCGCCCAATGTCGAGGTGGCACCACGACTCCGGCGGCGGTCGCCAGAGCGCGGTTGGTTGCCCGGCGCCGCGGCCCTTGCGATACAATAGCGGCCTCCCACACATCCCGCCGCACACGACGCGTAGGTACCCACCATGACACAGGCCGCACCCTCGCCTGCGAAAGTCGCGCTCGTCACCGGCAGCACGCAAGGCCTGGGCGAAGCGATCGCCCGGCGCCTTGTCGCCGAGAAAATGATCGGCGGCCTGGTGATCTGCGGCCGCAATACCGACAACGGACGCCGCCTGGCGGACGAGCTGACCGGCCAGGGCTGCCGCACGGAATTTGTCACGGCCGATCTGACGCGCGTGGCAGACTGCCGGCGCGTGATCGACGCGGCCCGAGCGACGTTCGACCGCCTCGACTATCTGGTCAATAGCGCCGCCACTTCCGAGCGCGGCACGATCCTGGACTCCTCGCCCGAGCTGTTCGACCGCATCGTGGCGCTGAACGTGCGGGCCCCGTTCTTCCTGATGCAGGGCGCGTTGCAGCTCATGCTCGACCGCGGCATCGCCGGCGCGGTGGTCAACATCCTCAGCATGTCGAGCCACGGCGGCCAGCCGTTTCTGTCGCCGTACTCGATGTCGAAGGGCGCGTTGGCCACGCTGACCAAGAACGTCGCCGGCGCAATGCTGAAGCAGCGCATACGCGTGAACGGCTTGAACCTCGGCTGGATGGACACGCCCGGCGAAGCGACCATTCAGCAGCGCTTTCACAATGCCAGCGCCGATTGGCTGGAGAAGGCTGAAAGCCGGCAGCCGCTGGGCCGCCTGGTGAAACCGGCCGAGGTGGCCCAAGTCGTCGCGTTCCTGCTCTCCGACCGCGCGGGCCTGATGACCGGCGCGATCATCGACTTTGATCAGCAAGTGCTGGGAGCGTATGAATGACGCCCTGCGGCCGCGCGACTTTGTCGACACGACGACCCGCTCCTCACGTGCCAACGTCCGCGTAGTGTTCGACCTCTGGAAACGGATCGTAGAAATGATGCAGCAGCGCCTTCCACTGCTGATATTCCGGTGAACCGCGAAATCCCACGGTGTGATCCTCGAGAGTCTTCCAATAAACCAACAGGATGTAGCGTGACGGTATTTCCACACAGCGCCTGAGGTTATGACTGATGTAACCAGACATCGACGAGATGATTTTCTGAGCTGCGCCAAACGCGGCTTCAAATTCCGATTCCTGGCCTGGCACGACGTCGAGAATGGCGACTTCGAGGATCATGAAAAGGGCCTTAATTGCAGAGAAAGTCTCCGACAGAGTGCTTGCGTAGCATAACGTTCCGTTGCCCAGGCCGCATCGACTTGTTCCACAATTCAGTTGCCCGAGAGGCCGCCTGATGACCGTTCGCAGACTTCTCCGAGACGTTAATGCGCGGCGCTCGACTCTGGCTCGCGGTGCGGAGAGCGCCGCGCTTGCCGCAAGCGCGCGCTGCAAATTCCCCGGGAAATTTCGCTGCCGCGGCGAGCTAGACTTGAGTGATGTAGCTCTTCGCGTCCGGGCCAGGAGCCGCTGCCATGTCGAATTCGCAACGGTCCAATTCGCAACTGTCCGATTCGCAACTGACTACCGCCGCCTACTACGCGCAGGCCCTGGAAGCCCAACGCGCGGCAGCGCAGGCCGACGCGCCGCCAACGGCAACGTCGCCCGCGCCGCTGACGGAGATGCTGTCCGCGCCGCCGGCCGGTGCCTGGGAGCGCGTGACGGCGCGGCTTTCACTCTTCGTTGGCGCGGCGCTGGCCGTGAGCGTGATGCTGCTGGCGATCGGTTACTTCGCGGCGGCCCGCGACCGCGTGAACGCCCGGGCCAAGCATTCCACGCACACCCTGGACTGGTTCTTGTGGTTCGGCGGGGCGAAAGACGACCAGACGTTCGAAAAGTTCCTCACGGACTCCGCCGAGAAGAGCCGGCGCGAGTGGGAGGAGCGGTACCGCGAGTCGCCCGCCTATCAGGCCAATCCGCAGGGCGTGAACTGGCGCAATTCGCAGTTCAAGTTCGAGCCCGCGCCGCTCTACAAGCCGCCGGCAGGGCGCGGTCGCTAGGGCCACGGATCGCATCCGGGACGCGCTTTGCCGGCGCGTTGCAAAGCCGCGGCCGCAGGCGCGTTCCACAGAGTTGCAATTCCCCGCAGACACGTCCTACGGCCGCTGCCGCTCGACGCGGTTGCGCGCGCTGTAGCGCCACACCGCGCGACCACGTCTACCCTTACGCACTCGCCGCCGGCACAGGCGCTTCGCGCCCGAGAGTCCAGAACCCGCCGGCGGCCGCGTTCCACTTGGGCATCAACATCATCACCGCGATAAAGAACGCCAGTGTCTCAACCGTGAGCAGCAGCCCTTGCATCGCCGGCCAGATGGCCGCCACGAGCGTGACGCTCAGGATGACCGCCGCCGGCAGGGCCACGCCCGTCAACCCGTGCCAGAACCCCAGCAGCGTGACGGCCCGCAGACCGATGATGGCGATTGCCAGCGCGGCGGAGATGACCACCGCCGGCCCCAGCGCGATGTACTCCTGCGCGAAGTACATCAGCGGATACGCGCCGGCAAACGTGCCCACGGTCAATAGCAGCATCCAGACGTCAAACCGGTCGCCCGCCGTGGCGTGCACCATCAGTCCGATGAGCAGACCGAACGCGACGACGCTGATCGGCCCCAGCCAGGTCAGCTCGCCCAGCCGATCGATGGGCGCAATGCCCAGCACGTCCACTTGCACCGGCTGTCCGTACAACAGCCGCTCGTAGTTCCAGTGATACGTGCTGACGTCGGCCGTGCGCTCCAGGCTCGTGGGCTGCAATGACAAATCCAGCATCCGCACGTCGGAACCGTTCGCCACCAGCGAGACGTCGTACTTCTCGACAATGGCGCCCGGCGCCACCGGCAGCTCGAACATGCCCTTGCCGACCGCCGCGTACGCGACGTCGATGGCCGTCGGCTCGCTGGTGAGCTTGCCGCGCCAAATCAGTTTGCCGTCGCACATCGAGACGTTCTCGCTCGGCTGGCCGGCGACTTTGATCGACAGCCCGGAGAGCGAAACGATCTGTGGCGGCAACGGCAGCACGATCTGGCAATCGAGGGCCTGGCCGCCGCCGTGCACGGCCTGAATCTGCCCTGCAAAGCGGGCCTCGTAGATCGACTCGGGCGCATCGGTGCCCACGCTGAGCTTCGGCGTGAGCGTCACCTCGGCCACGAACGACCGCACGAGCGCGTCGCTCAGCGGCCCGTGGCCGTCTTCGCGTGCCGCGGCGGCGGCGTACTCCCGCTCTCTTTCATAGTTCCTCATGCTCGAGCGGCGCGCGGCCTCCCGCGCCGACTGCACCGCCGGCAGCAACAGGGCAACCGTGATCGCCAAAATGATCACGACCACCAACAACTCTACAAACGTAAACGCGCGACGATGTGGCACTAACATGGTACGCCTCCTCGAAACTGTGACCGGAAATGGGGACCTGACGTGAGCGTGGATATTCCGCAAGATGGGACCTGGGCGCGGAATATCGCACGGCTTCAGTTTCGTGCGAATGCGAACCGAGACGACGGCCTCCTACGCGTGTGGAACGAATCGGCCGTACCTGCAACCTTCAATGTAGCAAGAGACCTTCATTCGTGGGTGAAAGCGCACGCGAGATTGCCGCAGACTGCAAACCCCCACAGAGAATCGCTCGTGCCGGGTTCAGTGACGGCAGGATTGTCATTACCATGGAGGACAACCCCCGGCCACGGAGCGTCTGTCATGTTGTTGTTTGAACGACTGTCTTGGAGCGCGATCCTGGTGCTGGCATGGCTTGGCGCGCCTGTGGCCGGACAAGAGATCCAACCGTTCGACGTCCGCTCGCCGGACGGCAAGAACACGATCGCTGTCTCGCCAGGCCCGGGCGGCTCCGGGCTCAGCCTTGCGGTTGCCCGAAACGGCCGCGAGCTCGTTCGGCCCTCGCGGATCGGCCTGCGACTCGCCGAGCAAGGGTCGATCACCGACAAGCTCCGCCTCACCGGCATCGAGCGCGGCGAACTCGATGAGTCGTTCGACTTGCCTTGGGGCAAGTGCCGGACGGTCCACAACCGTTGCCGTTGGGCCCGTGCGCGCTTCACGTCGGCCGCGATGGCCTGGGTGCTCGAGCTGCGGGCCTATGACGACGGGGTCGCCTTCCGCTATGTGTTTCCAGTGCAGCCACCCTTGGCCGACGTGGTCATCGAAGCCGAAGAGAGTGAAGTTTGCCTGGCCGCGGCGCCCACCGTTCATTTCATGACGTGCAAGAATTTTCGCACGGACCACGAGAACGAGTATCAGCAAATACCCCTGGCCGACGTGCCGGCGCAAAAGCTCATCGACTTGCCCGTTCTGGCCGTTTGGCCGGAGGGGACCGCGGCGGCGATCACAGAGGCCCGGCTGCGCCACTTCACGGGCCTGTATTTCGAGCGGCGCCCACAAGAGCACACCTGGCAATGTCGCTTGTCGCCCTTGCCCTCGCGCGCCGATGCGTGCGTCGTCGGCCACACACCCCTGTCGAGTTCCTGGCGGGTGGTGCTCTTGTCCGATCACGCGGGCAAGCTCATCGAGAGCAACTTGCTGTTGTGCCTCAACGATCCACCACCCGCTGGCGATTACTCCTGGGCACAGCCGGGCAAGACAACCTGGCATTGGTGGAACGGCACGGCGGAGCAAGGGCTGGGGTTCAAATGTGACATGAACTTTGAAACGCATCGGCACTACATCGATTTCTGCGCGCAGCACAAAATTGCCTACCACGCTGTCGTGGCCGACCACCGCCCGTGGCACGTGCAGTCGAAAGCGGATTTTGCTCCTCAGCCTGATACCGACATCCTCACCCCGCGCCCAGAGCTCGAGCTGCCGCGCATTCTCGATTATGCGAAACAGAAAGGTGTTGGCATTCGGCTGTGGGTCCACTGGAAGCCGCTGGACGAGCATTTGGAAGAAGCGTTTGCGCAATACGAGAAGTGGGGAGTGCGGGGACTGATGGTCGACTTCCTGGATCGCGACGACCAGGAGATGGTCGAATTCTGCGAGCGGGTGCTGGAGTCGGCGGCGCGTCACCGCCTGCACATTCAGTTTCACGGCTCGTACAAGCCGAGCGGCGAACAGCGCACCTTCCCGCACCTGTTCAATCGCGAAGGGGTGTTGAACCTGGAATACCTCAAATGGAGCAAGCGCTGCACTCCGCCGCACAACGTCGGCGTCGCTTACACGCGCCTGCTGGCCGGCCCGCTCGACTATCACCTGGGGGGCTTCCAGGCGATCTCGCGAAACATTTTCGAGCCGCGCAACGAGAACCCGCTGGTCCTCGGCACGCGCTGCCACCAGCTGGCGATGTACGTCGTTTATGAAAACCCGATGCCGATGGTCAGCGATGCGCCCTCCGTCTATTCCGGGCAGACGGGCTTCGATTTCATCACTGCCGTTCCCACCACCTGGGACGAAACGCGCTTTCTCGCCGGCGAGCCGGGAGAATATGTCGTCGTCGCGCGCCGACACGGCCGCCAGTGGTATCTGGGCGGCATGACCAACTGGACGCCGCGTGACCTGGCGATCCCGCTGGATTTCATTGGCGACGGCAAGTACCAACTGACCGTCTATCGCGACGGCAGCCTGGCCGAAGACCAGCCCAACGCAATCCAGCGCGAGGAGCAACCGGCGACGGCCAAAACCGTGGTGCGAGTTTCGCTGGCTCCTGGTGGCGGATTGGCGGCCGTGCTGCGGCCCCAATAGATGCACCCCGGGGCGGTCGAAGAATTCATGCTGCGTACGGACGCATTGCGATCCCCAACGCTTCCCGCCGAGCGCTTCGGCATCGCGACGGGCGCGCGACACAAAAGGGCAAGATTCCAGCCGCCGCGACGAAGTGTCGTGTGCAGTTTGCCGCGCTATTCGGGTCTCAGCCCGGTCGCGCAACGTTCGGCCCGGCCACCCTACCCTGCCCCGCTGCGATCCGGAGCCTTATGATGAAGGTATGCAGCCCGGCATGTTTCATCCGATTGTCGAACAGTGGTTTCACAGCCGCTTCGGCAGCCCCACCGATCCACAGCTTCGCGGCTGGCCGGAAATTGCCGCCGGCCGCAATACGCTGATCGCCGCGCCCACGGGCTCCGGCAAGACGCTGGCCGCGTTTATGGTTTGTCTCGACCGGCTGCTCGTGCGCTGGCTCGAAGGCACGCTCGACGACAAGACCTACGTGGTCTACGTCTCGCCGCTCAAGGCCCTGGGCAACGACATCCACCGCAACCTGCAGGTGCCGCTCGCCGAGATCGCCGCGCTGGCCGAGGAAGCCGGCCACGGCCGCCTGCCGATCCGCGCCAACGTGCGCAGCGGCGACACGCCCGCCGCTGAGCGGCAGCAGATGCTGCGCCGGCCGCCGCACATCCTGGTCACCACGCCGGAGTCGCTGTACTTGCTATTGACCTCGGCCAAGAGCCGTGCGCTGTTCGACTCGGTGGAGACGGTGATCGTCGACGAAATCCATGCGCTGGTGCGCGACAAGCGGGGCTCGCACCTGGCGCTTACGCTGGCGCGGCTCGACGAGCTGTGCGCGCATCGGCCGGTGCGCGTGGGCCTGTCGGCCACGCAACGCCCCATCGACGACATCGCTCGCTTCCTCGTCGGCACCGAGCAGGTGTCGGCCGATGATACGCCCGATTGCCGCATCATCGACGGCGGCCACGCTCGCGAGCTGGACCTGGCGATCGAAACACCGCCGTCAGAACTCTCGGCCGTCTGCTCGCACGAGCAATGGGCCGAGATCTACGCGCGCCTCACCGAGCTGATCACCCAGCACCGCAGCACATTGGTGTTCGTGAATACGCGCCGGCTGGCCGAGCGCGTGGCGCACCATTTGCGCGAGCACTTGGGCGAAGAAGCCGTAGCCGCGCATCATGGCAGCTTGGCGCGCGAAATTCGTCAAACGGCCGAGGCCCGGCTCAAGGCCGGCGAGCTCAAGGCCATCGTCGCCACGGCCTCGCTCGAGATGGGCATCGACATCGGCTATATCGACCTGGTGTGCCAGCTCGGTGCGCCGCGCTCCATCGCCACGTTTCTGCAGCGCGTGGGCCGCGCCGGCCACTCGCTGGGCAAGGTGCCCAAGGGCCGGCTCCTGCCGCTGACGCGCGACGAACTGCTGGAATCGATGGCGCTGGTGCGCGCCGTGCACCGCGGCCGGCTCGATCGGGTGGAGATTCCCGAGCAGCCGCTGGACATCCTGGCGCAGCAGATCGTGGCCGCCGTGGCTTGCGAGGACTGGGACGAGACCGCGCTCTATGAGCTGTGCCGCCGGGCCTGGCCGTATCGCAAGTTGTCGCGCGCACACTTTGACGAAATCGTGGCCATGCTGAGCGAGGGCATTTCGCCCCGCCTGCGGCGCGGGGCCTATCTGCATCGCGACGAAATTCACGGCCGCGTGCGCGCCCGTCGCGGCGCGCGGCTGGCCGCGCTCACTTCCGGCGGCGCCATTCCGGAGACGGCCCAGTACCGCGTGGTGGCCGAGCCCGAAGGTACTTTTGTCGGCACTGTGGACGAAGATTTCGCCGTGGAAAGCCTGGCCGGCGACGTGTTCCTCCTGGGCAATACCTCCTGGCGCATCCAGCACGTGCGGGCCGGCGAAGTGCGCGTGCGCGACGCGGAAGGCGCGCCCCCGAGCATTCCCTTCTGGCTGGGCGAAGGGCCGGGACGCACGCCTGAGTTCTCGACCGAGGTCTCCCACCTGCGCGAAGACCTGGCAGCGGCGGTGCGCAACGGCCACAGCGGCAGCGCAAACGGCGCGCATGGAGATGGCGCTGAACTGCCCGCGTGGCTGGCCGCCGAATGCGGCGCCGACGAACACGCGGCCCGCCAGGCGTTGGCCTACGTCGACGCCCAACTGGCGGCCGTGGGCTTCGTGCCCACCGATCACGAAATCATGTTCGAGCGGTTCTTCGACGAATCGGGCGGCATGCAGTTGGTCATCCACGCACCGCTGGGCGCGCGCATCAACAAGGCCTGGGGCCTTGCCCTGCGGAAGCGTTTCTGCCGCAGTTTTGATTTCGAGCTGCAGGCCAGCGCCGACAACGACGGCATCGTGCTTTCGCTCGGTCCGCAGCACAGCGTGCCCATCGAGAACCTGTTCCAGATGCTCAACGCCGAAAACGTGGCCGCGCTGCTCGAACAAGCGCTGTTGGCCGTGCCGCTGTTTCAGGTGCGCTGGCGCTGGAACGTGGGCCGGGCCCTGGTCGTGCTGCGGCAGCAAGGAGGCAAGCGCGTGCCGCCGCACATGCAGCGCTTCCGCTCCGACGACCTGCTAGCGGCCGTGTTTCCCGAAACCGTCGGCTGCCTGGAGAATCACTCGGGCGACGTGATGATTCCCGATCATCCGCTGGTGCGGCAGACCATGCACGACTGCCTGCACGAGGCGCTCGATCTCGACGGGCTGGTGCGCGTGTTTGGGCGCGTGCGCGCCGGCGACGTGCGCTTTGTCGGCCGCGACACGCGCGAACCCTCGCCGTTCAGTTACGAGTTGCTCAACGCCAGCCCGTATGCGTTTCTCGACGGCGCGGCTCTCGAGGAACGGCGTACCCGGGCCGTCGCCACGCGGCGCACGATCACCAGCGACGACGTGCGCGACCTGGCCGTGCTCGACCCCGCGGCCGTCGACCAGGTTCGCCGCGAAGCGTGGCCGCTGGTGCGCAGTGCCGACGAGCTGCACGACGCGCTGATGAACCTGGTGACGATCGACGAAGTGGAAGCGGTCGCCTGGGCCGCCTGGCTGCAGGATCTCATGCGCGCCGGCCGGGCCACGCGCGTGACGCGCCTTGACGGCAGCGATTTATGGACCGCCGCCGAGCAATGGCCCGTCGTCGCGGCCGCTTATGACGGCGCCCAGGCCGATCCGCCGGTCGCATTGCCCGAGCGCTTGCTGCGCGAAGTGCCGCGGCACGAGGCCATCACGGAACTGGTGCGCGGACGCGTCGAACATAGCGGGCCCGCGACAGCCACCCGGATCGCCGAGTTACTGAGCCTGCCACTGGGCGCGGTCGAAGCCTCGCTCGAAGCGCTCGAAGGTCAGGGCCTCATCCTGCGCGGCAACTTTTCGCAGCGGCCCAGCGCCTCGCAGCCAGACCGTGTCGCGCAGCAGCCTGGCGCGGCCGGCACGAATGGTCATGCGGCGCTATCGAATGGTCATGCCCCGGCGGCCAGCAACCAGGCAGCGGAAAGGAACGGCCAGGCTCACGACTGGTGCGACCGGCGGCTCCTGGCCCGCATTCATCGCCTGACCTTAGCCGGGCTGCGCGAGCAGATTCGACCGGTCGAGCCGCACATCTATCTGGCGTTCCTGCTGGATCATCACCGGCTGACCCGCGACCGGCAGTGGGGCGGCGCGGTGGGCGTGCGCGAAGCCATCGCCCAGCTGCAAGGTTTCGAGATGCCGGCCGGCGCTTGGGAAACGCGCGTGCTGGCTGCGCGCATTGCCGAGTACGATCCGGACTGGCTCGACCACTTGTTTCTCTCCGGCGAAGTCGTGTGGGGCCGCTTGAATCGCCCGCGGCGCGACGAAGAGGCCGGACCCAGCATGGCGACGCTCTCGCGCACGGTGCCCATCTCGCTGGCGCTGCGACAAGATCTGCCGCTGCTGTTGACCCACGATGCGGCCGCCGCGCCGCCGGTGCTCCGCAGCGGCGCGCAGAACGTGCTCGCAGCGCTCAGCGGTCGCGGCGCATTGTTCTTCAACGAACTGGCAACCGTCACGCAAATGCTGCCGGGCCATCTGGAAGAAGCGCTGCGCGAGCTGGCCGCACTGGGACTAATTACTTCCGACGCATTTGCCGCGGTGCGGCACATTGCCGGCGGCGATACCGCGAAGACTGGTGGCCGCGGGCGACGCCGCCCGCTGCACGGCGTGGCCGCGCCCATCGGCCGCTGGTCGTTGTTCCCCGGACTGATCGAGCCGGCCGGCCGCGAGCAGCACGTGGAGCACTGGTGCCGCCAGTTGCTGGTCCGCTACGGCGTGGTCTTTCGCGACGTGATCGCCCGCGAAACGGCCGCCCCCGGCTGGCAATCGCTCGTCCATCACTTGCGGCGCATGGAGCTGCGCGGCGAAGTGCGCGGCGGACGATTTGTGGCGCACGTCTCGGGCGAGCAGTACGCGTTGCCCGAAGTCGTCGAGCGGCTGCGCGAGACGCGCGACGCGGCCAGCCACGGCCCGTGGACCGTCGTTTCCGCGGCCGATCCGGTCAATCTGTTCGGCATCGTGGTCGCAGGGCCGCGCATTGCTGCCACGCATCGCAATGCCCTGGTGATCCAAGACGGCCGCATGGTCGCCTCACGCGTGGCCGGTGTGGCCGAGTTCTACGCATCGTTCGATGCCGGCACGCAATGGGCCATGCGCCGGGCCATGATGACCGGCCGGCGGAACGCCGCAGCAGACGCCGCGCACGTTGCGGCAGCCGCCGCGGCAGGGCTACAATCGGGCGCATGACGCTCGGTCCTTCGCACATTTTGGCCCGCCGGCAGTTCCTGCAGGCCGGCACGCTCTCGCTCTTTGCCGGCGCCACGGCGGCCCGGGTCGCCCGCGGCTTCTCGCCCGGCAACAGCGACGGCCTGCGCGCCTTCGGCCGCGCCAAGCGCTGCATCCTGGTCTATCTACTGGGCGGGCCGCCGCAGATCGACATGTGGGACTTGAAGCCCGCGGCCCCGGCGGAAATTCGCGGGCCATTTCGGCCCATCAGCTCACCGGTCGCGGGCATGCAGTTCTGCGAACATCTGCCGCGGCTGGCGGCACAGGCCGCCAACCTGGCCATCCTGCGCAGCGTGACGTTTCCGAACAACGATCACCCGGCGATGATTTATCACACGCTCACCGGGCGCGAGTCGCGCGTGCCGCTGGGCGCCAATACCGTGCTGCCTCCTTCGCGCAGCGACGATCCGCACATGGGCGCCGTGGTGGCGCGCTACAAGCATCGCGTCTCGGGCGTGCCCGGCTACGTGGCCATTCCCGAGGTGCGCGTGCGCATGCAGGCGGCGCCGGTTTCGGGCGGAGGGCGGGCCGGCTTTCTAGGCGCCGCCTACGATCCGTTGGCCCTCAATGAAGATCCAACCCAACCGGTGGCCGGGCTGCAATTGCCCCCGGGGCTCACCCTGGCGGAGTTCGACAAACGGCAGTCGCTGTTGGCGATGCTCGACGGACGGGCGCCCCGCGCGGCGGCGGCCAATGACTACGCCACGTATCGCGAGAGCGCGGCGCGGATGGTGGGCGCGGCGGCCGACGGCGGCATGTTCGCGCTCGCGCGCGAGCCGGCTCCGCTGCGCGATCGCTACGGCCGGCATCGCTTCGGCCAGAGCCTGCTGTTGGCCCGGCGGCTGGTCGAGCACGGCGTGTCGTTCGTGGGCGTGCACTTCAACTACATGACCAAGTGCGACGGCTGGGACACGCACAAGAAAAACTTCGAGGCGCTCAAGGATGAGCTGCTGCCGCTGTTGGACGAAGGCCTGTCGGCGCTCGTCGACGATCTCCAGCAGCGCGGCCTGCTCGACGAGACGCTGGTGGTGACGATGGGCGAGTTCGGCCGCACGCCGCGCATCAACAACGACGGCGGACGCGACCACTGGGGCCACTCGTCCAGCGTGCTCTTCGCGGGCGGCGGCACGCGCGGCGGCAACCTGGTCGGCGCGTCGGACCGCATTTGCGCGTTTCCGGCGGAACTGCCGGTCACGCCGGCCGACGTCGTGGCCACGATCTATCACGCGCTGGGGCTCGAAGCCCACACCCTGATGCACGATCCGCTGGGCCGGCCCATGGCCATCAGCGACGGCCGTCCGATTGCGCAAGTGTTTTGAGGGGCGCCCGCCAGTCAGGTGCCAGCACGCGCGTGGTGAGCCGCGAGACGCCAGAGTACAATCGGCCCTTGCGGACCGCGCTTTATCCCGCCGGAGATGTCGTATGGCTGCTACGCTCGAAGTGATCGACGACCTGGTATCAACACTAACCCGAAGCGCCAGCGAGGGCGAGATAAAGTCCGCGCACGCGACCGCGCCCTCGCTGGCGCTTCGGGTTGGCGTACTTGCCCTGGGAGTGCTGCTAATCGCGCCGCTAGCGGCTTCGGCCGACGAACCCTCCGCCACAGCCGCCGGCAACACGGCCGCCCTGCGGGTTCCGCAAGGCTTCGTCGTCGAGCTGGTCGCCGGGCCGCCCTTGATCGAACGGCCGATGCTGGTGAGCTTCGACGATCGCGGGCGACTGTACGTGTGTGATTCGGCGGGCGTGAACGAGCGCGGGCCGGAGCTGGCCAAGAATCCACCTCACAAAATTCGCGTCCTCGACGACACCGACGGCGACGGCCGCTTCGACCGCAGCACCGTCTTCGCCGACAAGATGATCTTTCCCCAAGGCATCGTCTGGCACGCGGGCAGCGTGTACTGCTCGTCGCCCCCCAGCTTCTGGAAGCTCACCGACACCGACGGCGACGACCATGCCGACGTGCGCGAAGAGCTCGTCACCGGGTTCGCCAACACGGGCGTGGCCGACGACATGCACGGCGGCAGCCTTGGTCCGGACGGGCGGATTTACTGGTGCGCCGGCCGCTTCCCGCATGAGATTCATAAGCCCGGTGGTCCCGTCATCCACAAGGGCACCGCGCCCTTAGTGCTGCGCTGCAAGCCGGACGGCACGGACGTGGAAGTGGTGTGCGGCTCGCAGGGCAACGCCGTGGGCGTGGCCTTCACCTCGGCGGGCGATATGTTCGCCAGCGGGACGTTCCTGGCGCCCAACTCGATGGGCGCCGGCCTGCGCGACGCGGTGATCCATTGCGTCGACGGCGGCGAGTATCCCGTGCGCGATCGCGTGCTCAACGAGCACAAGCGCACCGGCGACTTGCTGCCGCCGATGACCCATTTGGGCGTCTCGGCCGCCAGCGATCTGCTGCTCTGCCGCGCGGGAGCGCTCGGTCAGGGTTCGCGCGGCGACTTGTTCTCCGCGCAGTTCAATCTGCACAAGGTTCTGCGGCACCACGTCGAACCGGCCGGTGCGACCTTCACCTGTCGCAACGAAGACTTTCTGGCCACCGACGATGCCGACTTCCATCCCACCGACGTGCTGGAAGATGCCGACGGCAGCCTGTTGGTGGTGAATACGGGCGGCTGGTTCCGCATCGGCTGTCCCACCTCGCAGGTGGCCAAGCCGGAAGTGCTGGGCGCGATCTATCGCGTGCGGCGGGCGCAGCCCGACGCGACGGCAGGCGCGCCAAAAGCCGACCCGCGCGGCCTGCAGCTCGATTGGGCCGCGCTCACCGTCAAGGAGCTGACGGCGCTCTTGTCGGACGAGCACTTTGCCGTGCGCGACCGCGCGGTCGCGCAATTGGCCACGCACGGCGACCAGGCGGTGCGGGATGTGTCGATGATACTCTTGGGCAACACGGCGAATACCGAAGCCAAATCCGCCGCCGTGTGGGCGCTCACGCGCATTGAAACCGAGTCGGCCCGCGCGGCGGTTCGCATGGCCCTCGACGATTTTGGCGCTCGTGGCGTACGGCAAGCGCTGGCCCGCTCGGCCGGCCTGCATCGCGATGCCGCGGCCGTGTCGCGCTTGTCGGCCATGCTCGCCACGGATGACCCCGCCGTGCGGCGCGAAGCGGCCACCGCACTGGGGCGCATTGGCGACAAGTCGGCGGTGCCCGCGCTGCTGGCTGGATTGAACACGGCCAAGAACGATCGCTTTCTCGAGCACGCGCTGATCTTCGCACTGATCCAGATCGACGACCGCGCGACAACGTTGGCCGGCTTGCAATCGGCCTACTCTCCGGCCCGACGCGGCGCGCTCGTGGCCTTGGATCAGATGGACGGCGGCGGGCTGACGCCCGAGCTGGTGGTGCCGCTCTTGGCTCCGGCCGATCCGGCATTGCAGCAAACCGCGCTGTGGGTGATTGCCCATCACGGCGACTGGGGCCGTTCGATGGTCGACTTCTTCCGCGGCTGGCTGGCCCGCGGCGCGGCCGATGACGACAATCGGGCCGAACTGCGCCGCCAATTGCTGGCGTTCGCATCCGACGCGAGCGTGCAAGAGCTCGTCGGCCAGGCGGTCCTCGACCAGCATACGCCTGCCGACATGCGGCTGGTGCTGCTGGAAGTGATCGGCCAGGCCGGCCTCGAGAAGTTGCCATCTGACTGGTCGCGGGCGCTTGCAGCATCGCTTGCGAATCCTGACGAGCGCATGGTGCGCCAGGCGATCGCCACGGTGCGAACGTTGCCAGCGGACAAGCGGCCGCTGGTATCGCGCGTCGACGCGAAGATCGACTACCCCATGGCGGAAAAAGACTTTGCCGGCACGACGCTGGCCGAAAACTTCTGCGTCCGCTGGCAAGGCGCGATCCGTTGCCCCCTCGACACGACCTACACGTTCTCTCTCGATTCCGACGACGGCTCGCAACTGTTCATCGATGGCCGCCGCGTGGTGGACAACGGCGGCTCGCACGCGCTGCGCGAGCGCGAGGATACCGTGCACCTGCGCGCCGGCCTGCACGAGCTGCGGCTTGACTTCGTTCAGGAAGAGGGCGAAGCCGCCTGCCGGTTGTCGTGGTCGTTTGAGGGCCGTGCGAAAGAAATCGTCCCGGCCGAAGCCCTGTTCCATCGTCCGCGCCGCGCCGGCGGAAGCGAACACGTGGTCGCCACCGAGGCGCCGGATTCCACGAACCCCTTTGCGCTCGAGCCCGGCCTGTCGGTCCGGTTCTACGCGTTGGGCGGTCGGCCGGACACATTCCCCGACGAGCCCGAGGGCAACGTGGACGAATTGCTCGCCGCCGTAGCAGCCGACACAGCGCGGCCCGCCGAGCTGCGCGTGCAAGCGGCCGCCGCCGTTGCGCCACGATTGCAGTCCGTCGAGCCGGCGCTGTTCGATTTTCTGATTGGCCAGCTAGGCACGGCGCCGGCGCCCTTGGTGCGGCTCGACGCGGCCGATGCTCTGTCGCGCGCCCGGCTCGATGAGAAACAACTGCTGGCGTTGGCCGGTCCCGTCGGCCAGGCCGGGGTGCTGGAGATGCCGCGGCTGGTGCGCGCCTTCGAAGGGAATGGCAGTGCCACGGTGGGTCAGGCGCTGGTCGCCGCGCTCAACTCCTCGCCAGGCCTGCGCGGAATTCAGGCTGGCACGCTGACGGCCGTGCTGGCGGCGTATCCCCAGCCGGTCCGCGACCAAGCGGCGCCGCTCGTCGACAAGCTGCAGGCAAACGTCGAACAGCAAAGAGCCAGACTCGCGTCGCTGGAGAGCGCCCTGGCCGGCGGCGACATTCAGCGCGGCCGCGAGCTGTTCTTTGCCAATGAGAAAGCCATTTGCGCGACGTGTCATGCCGTGCAGGGCCAAGGCGGACAGATCGGGCCGGACCTGACCAAGATCGGCGCTATTCGCACCCCGCGCGATCTGCTCGAAGCCGTGGTCGTGCCCAGTGCCAGCTTCGCCCGCGGCTACGAGCCGTTTAACATCGTGACGGAAGACGGTCAGGTGCTGGCCGGGATTATCGCCCGCGAAACGGCCGACGCCGTTCACCTGGTGGGCACCAATCGCGTGGAAACGCGCGTCCCGCGCAGCGGCATCGAAACCATGGCCCAAAGCCCCGTTTCGATCATGCCCGAGGGCATGGACCAGCAGCTTAGCCGGCAGGAGCTGGCCGATTTGATCGAGTTTCTGCATTCGCTGCGGTAAGATACCACCTGCCGTGCGCGCGGCCGTTCGACGGGCCGCCGCGCTAGCGGCACCAAGATTCACGCGGACACACCCGACAAAGGACCTCCCCATGACGCGCGGAATATTCGGTTCGCTCGCACTCTTGCTTTTCGCCGCTTGCGCCCAGGCGGCCGACGATTTCTCTTCGCAGGCCGCGCACAACTGGCATCAGTGGCGCGGACCGCTGGCCACTGGAGTGGCGCCCGATGCCGATCCGCCGCTCGAGTGGAGCGAAACCAAGAACATCAAGTGGAAGGTCAAGCTTCCCGGCGAAAGCACCGCCACGCCGATCGTCTGGGGCGACAAGATCTTCATCGTCACGGCCGTCCAGACCGACCGCACCATTGAGCTGCCCGAAGACGAGGCCAAGCCGATGGGCCCGTTCCAGATTACCAAGCCGGCCAACTACTACCAGTTCATCGTGATGTGCCTCGACCGCCGCACGGGCAAAACCCTGTGGGAGCACACGGCCCGCGAAGAAGTGCCGCACGAAGGCCGCCATGCGGACGGCAGCTTTGCCTCCGCCTCGCCCACCACCGACGGCCAGCACCTGTACGTGTCGTTCGGCTCGCGCGGCGTGCATTGCTACGACCTGAACGGACAGCCCAAATGGCAACGCGACCTAGGCAAGATGAAAATCATCTTCACCTTCGGCGAGGGCTCATCGCCCGTGCTGTACGGCGACACGGTGATCATCAACTGGGATCATCAGGGCGGGCTCAAGGACAAAAAGGACGGCTCGTTCATCACGGCGCTCGACGCCCAGAGCGGCGAGACGCGCTGGAAAATCGATCGTGACGAGACGACCACCTGGGCCACGCCCCTGTTGGTGAGTTACGGCGGCAAGCAGCAGCTCGTCGTGCATGGCAGCAAACGCGTGCGCAGCTACGACCCGGCCAACGGTCAGGAGATCTGGGCCTGCGGCGGTCAAACGCCCAGCGCCATTCCCACCTGCGTGGCCGACGACCGCAACGTCTACTGCATGAGCGGCTACATGGGCAACGCCGTGTACGCCATTCCGTTGGACACGGTGGGCGATATCACTGAGTTCGCCAAGAAGAAGGAGCCCGAGAAAATCGCCTGGATGCGAGGCGACCCGGGCGCGCCGTACATTCCTTCGCCCCTGCTGTACGACGGGCAGCTGTACTTCATGAGCAGCAACAAGGGCATCGTCACCTGCCTGGAAGCCAAGACCGGCAAGCCGCTGATCGAACGCAAACGGATCGAAGGCATCGCGAACATCTACGCCTCGCCGGTCGGCGCCGCGGGCCGCGTGTACTTCACCAGCCGCGAGGGCGCCACCGTGGTCGTCAAACTGGGGCCGGAGCTGGAAATTCTGGCCACCAATCAGCTCGACGATCGGTTCGACGGCTCCATGGCCGTGGTGGGCAAAGAAATCCTGCTGCGCGGCCGGGAAAACTTGTATTGCATCAGCAGCGAGTGACGCGGCCGAAATAGATTGAATTCAGGGCGCCCGCAGTTTGTCTGCCGCAGGGCGCCCGCAGTTTTGGATGCGGGAGGGCGAGGCTCCCGCCGAGCCTTGTTGAATTCTCCCTCTCCCCTTGTGGGAGCGGGCCGGAGTGAAGGGTAACTGCTGTGCTGTTGGCAGAGATGAATTGGCCCGCGGTAGATGCGCTCTCGCGCGACACGCCGGTGGTAATCCCCATCGCGGCCCTGGAACAACACGGCCATCACTTGCCCGTGTTCACCGACAGCATCCTCGTGGGCGAAATCACGCGCCGGGCCGAAGAGCAGCTGCGCCGCCAGACGCTCTTCGCGCCGGTCATGTGGCTGGGCAATTCGCAGCACCACCTGGATTTTCCCGGCACGATGTCGGCCGCGCCGCGCACGTACATCGACTTGCTGGTCGACATGGTCGAGAACTTTCTGGCGCACGGCTTTCGCCGCATCGTGCTGGTGAACGGACACGGCGGCAATAACGTGCCCGGCGATCAGGCCATTTTCGAAGTACGGCAAAAACATCGCACGCGCGAAGACCTGTTGCTGCTGTTTGCTTGCTACTGGGCGCTGGGCTGCCGGCCCAAAGAGGTTGAGCCCGCGCTCGACCAGCCGGCCATGGGCCATGCCTGCGAATGGGAAACCTCCATGATCCTGGCGCTCGCGCCGCAGCTGGTCGGCGACTACAAGTCCGCGCAACTGATCGCGCCGGATGGAACGTTCGACCCGGCCCATCGTGCCTGGACCACCAAGGATCGCAGCGCCGTCGGCCACATCGGCAATCCGCGCGTGGCATCCGCCGCCAAGGGAGAAACGCTGCTGCGGTTGTTTACCGACGACCTGGTGGCGCTGCTGCGCCGCACGATCGATTGGAACGGCAGCCGCTGGGCATAGTCGGCGATACCTGGCTGCCGCCTTCGCCAAGCATGCTGTCCCGACTGCCAGCCACATGCTCATGCAGGCGTGCGCATGGCACCCAACATCCGGCCCCTCGAACCTGAGCCCGCCCGGCAATGTCTCTTCGTGATCTGCCGCGTTCGTGCTATTTTTCGAGCCGTCCCAGCTAGCTATCGCGCATGAGCAACTACCGTCACCTGGCCGAGATCGAGCGCGTCGTCCAAGAGTTCGGCGACGGTACGCTGCCTTGCGCCCAGTGGACGCACGCGGCCCACCTGACCGTCGGGCTGTGGTATTTGCGCGACAGCCCGCCGCACGAGGCGCTCGACCGGGTGCGCGAGGCGATCAAGCGCTACAACGCCCATTGCGGCAGGGTGGATTCGCCCACCGGCGGCTATCATGAAACGCTCACGCGCTTCTACCTGTGGCTGATCGGCCGGTACTTGAACGGCCTGCCCGACTGCTCCGACTGGCTGGCGGTCACCAACGGGCTATTGGCGCACGATGATGCCGGGCGAGACGCGGCGCTGCGCTACTACACGCGCGAGCGGCTGATGTCGGCCGAGGCCCGCAGCGGCTGGGTGCCGCCGGACTTGCTGGCGCTCGCCTGACGCCTGTAACGGCCGGCCCCCTGGAACGGCGCGGGGAATCCGTTAGGCTGAAAGCGCTTCGCGGGGACTGTCCCGATTTTTTGAACGGTACGGTTGCCGGCGATTCGCCCGGATCAAAATCTCCCCCTCACTGCCCACACCTGGCACCAGGAGTCTCGCCATGAAACGCTTCCTGTCCCTCGCTGCGATCATTCTGGTCATGATTACGAACCGCGCGCTGGCTGCGGCACCCGAAGCCGGCGATCCAGCGCCCGACTTCAAGCTGCAGGCCTCTGACGGCAAGGAGTATTCCCTGTCTCAGTTCAAAGGCGAGAAGCCGGTGGTCATCGCCTGGTTTCCCAAAGCCTTCACGCGCGGCTGCACGGCCGAGTGCAAGAACATGAAGGAACAGGGCGAATCCATCCGCGCGTTCGACGTGGCCTACTTCACCGCCAGCGTCGACAACGTGACGGACAACACGAAGTTCGCCGAGTCGCTCGGGCTGGACTTTCCCATCCTCAGCGACCCGACCAAGAAAACGGCCGAAGCCTACGGCGTGTTGAATCCCGCCCGGGGCATGGCCAACCGCTGGACGTTCTACATCGGACCGGACGGCAAGGTTCTGGCCGTGGACAAGGAAGTCAAAGCGGCTCAGCACGGCGCCGACATCGCCCAGAAGCTGGCCGAGCTGGGCGTAAAAAAGAAGTAAGCCGGCGGCGGCTCGTCCGCGTGTTCGTGCAGCCACCGGTTTTGCCGGTGAATTGAATTGTCACGGCATCGATATTGGAATTCACACTGGCGAGACGCCAGTGGCACCAATCACTACTCCTCGCGATCCGGAATCTTCTTCGTCGCGTCGACGGCCAGCCAGCAGCACGCGCCCACCACGAGCACGGCGGCGTAGACATAGAACGCCGGGTCCCACTGCCCACGGCCGCTGGCGCCGCGCTCGCCCATCCAATCGACGAATCGGCCCAGGAAGACCGACGAGACGAACGCGCCGGGCACGCCCATCGAGTTCATCAGACCGAACACCACGCCCAGGTGGCTGCCGCCGATCTCCGTGGTTACGGCCCAAAACGTGGCTTGCTGCGAGATGGCGGCCATGAACGCCACCGCGGCCCACAGGCTGGTGGCCAGCGCGCTCTCGCACTGAATACTCACTAGCAGCGCGCCCGCCGCGGCCAACGTGCCGCAGAAGCCGTACACCCGAAATCGGGCCGGATGGTCGTGCGTCACCCGCGCAAGAAAATCGTTCATATAGCCGCTGGCCAGGCAGCCCACGGCCGAGCCCAACAGCACCAGCGAGGCCAGCTGTCCGGCCTCGATCGAGCTGACGCCGCGCGCCTTCTCCAGGTACGTCGGATACCAGCCCATGAACATGTAGGACAGAAACGACGAGCACGTTTGCAGCGTGCCCAGCAGCCACACGTTGCTGCTCGAGAGGATGGCGCGCCAGGGGATCGGCGGATGGTCGGCGCCGTGCGGCGTGGCGTGCGCGGCCGCGGCGTTATCGTCCGTGCCGCCATCCGCGGCGCTGGCGGCTGCGTGGCCCGCGGCGATCAGCGTGCGCTCCGCGGCATTCACAGCCGGATGCTGCGCCGGATCGTCGCGAAACCAGCGATGGAACAGCACGGCCCACACGACCCCCAGCAGGCTGAAGGCGACGAACGTGGCGCGCCAACCCATGGCGTCGATCGCGTAAGCGGCGACGATCGGCGCGCCGGCGCCGCCCAGTTGCGCGGTGAAGATGACGAAGCCTTGCGCCGCGCCGCGCTCGGAGCGGGGAAACCAGCGAGCAATGATTCGCGCCACGTTGGGATAGGCGCCCGCCTCGCCCGCGCCGAACAGAAACCGCACCGTCACGAGCATCGCCAGGCCGGTGGCCGCGCCGGTGAGCGCGGTGAACAGCGACCACCACAGCACGATCCGCGTCAGCACGCCGCGCGAGCCGAATCGATCGCCCCAGCGGCCGGTCGGCACTTCGAACAGACCGTACGCAACCGTGAACGCGCCCAGCACGTAGCCCATCTGCGTGTTCGACAGGCCCAGCTCGTTCTGAATCGGGATCACCGCCTTGCCGATGCACACGCGGTCGATATAGAGCACGAACGCCAGCGAGCACAGAAACCCCAGCACGCCGTAACGGGCGCGGCTGGGCTGCTCGGCCGGTCCCGGCGGCAAGCCAGCCAGCGGACCGGCGCCGGCATTTTTCAACGGACTGTTGGGCGGAGACGGGTTCACCGGCCTTTGTTCCTATTGCGAAAATCGCCGCAGCACGTTGGCCGTGATCCGCGAAACGCCTTCGTCGACCAACAGCGCGCTGGGCCAGCAGATCGAGCCGGCCGAAAACACGCTGCCGCCGCTCGCCGTCTCGAAACAAACCAGCTCCGCGCCGCCGTCGTCCGGATTGAGCCCTTTGGCCAGTAGCGTCGCCCCCGGCGGCGTGCTGGGCGAGCGCTTGTCGGTTTCGTGTCCCGAGGCTCCGCCCGGAATGCGCTCGTGCTGACTGTGCTGGCCAAAGAGTTGCCCGTCGGCCAGGCCGGTCCGCTCGAAGGCCCAGTGATTGGCTTGCAACGCGCGATAAGGCGCGGCGGTCATCACGCCCGTCTCGGTGTAAACGACGCCCAGCAGGTGCGCCTCCGACTCCACGCGCATGCCAAAGCGGCTCTCGCAGTGCGCCCGTTCGCCTTTGAGCTTGCGCTGGTCGCCGTTGTGCACGATCATCGTCGCCGCATCCCTCAGCGAGACCTCGCAATTCAAGCCGTTGCCGCCCAGGTAAGCCAGTCGCCCGCCGCGCTCGAAGACCCACGTCTTCACGCGCTCGTACATCGCGCGCGACCAATACTCCGGATGCGGACCGAGCACCAGCACGCGATAGGCATTCAGATCCAGCTCGCCGAAGTGCAGTTGCGTGTCGGCGTACAGGTCGTATTCGAAGCCCTCGCGCTCCAGCCAGGCGAGCATCCGCCAGTCGGTGGGCGCCACGTGGCACGCCGCACGCCCCTCGATCGGATCGAGGGCCTGCACGTGCTCGGGCACGTGGTTGATCGGCTCGGGCCGATCGAATGACAGCGGCCGGTAGTCTTCCGCATTCCAGGTGCCGAACTCCGGATCGTTGTATCGCGCCAGCTCCATCCGCGCGTTGACCGTGGGCTCACCCGGCAAGCGATCGGCATGGATGTAGTTGCTGCGGCCGCCAAAATTGTTGTAGGCGTTCCAGGTGATGTTCGCGGCCAGCACGGCGATCTTCGCTTGCGGCACGCGCGGCGCGACAATCCAGGGAAATGCAAAGAACCGACCGCTGTCGGTCCGCGCGTGAAAATAGTACAGGCCGCTGCGCTCGGGTGCCGTCACGTATTGATGGTGCTGCCAACTGCCGTAGCCCACCTGGTTCCACTGCACACCGGTTTGCGTGTAATCGCCGTCGGGCGTGATTTGCATCGTGGCCAGCGGCCCGTGCTCGTCGAACCAGCCGATCTTGGCCACCGGCTCCTTGTGCAGCCCGTAGCGCACCAGCTCGATCTTGTATGGCTCGACCGAGTGGACGCGAAACTCGGACCGCTCGCCGCCGCGCACCCACTTGGGCCAGGCATAGCCCAGCAAGCCGTCCGCCAGCAGACGAAAGTGATGCGGGCGCTCAGCGGCGATGACCACTTGCGCGCGCTTGGCGCCGAAGCCGCTCTTGGAAAGCGTGACGCGATATTCGCCCGGCTCGAGCTCGGCGTGCAGGGCGCCCGTGGCGCGCGAGCGCGTTTCGATCGAGCGGCCGCCACGCTCGAATTCCACCAGCACGTCGGCCAGCGCCACGTAGCGCTCGTCACTGACGTATCCGATGAGCATGGCGGCAGACCTTCGGCGAAATGGGGGCGGGCACGGCGGGCGGAATTTCGCGGACGGTTCTACCACACCCGCGCGGCGAATGCCAGCAACGTTGCACACGCCCGCAGCGCCGGCGAGGGTGTGATATCTCGCGCCGCTGGTGCGTCGCCCGACGCGCGCGTCGGGCTCGTGGATTTGGCCCCGACAGTAGCCCGAACCGCGTCAACAAAGTTGTCTGGGCCACCCGCACGTGCCAGAATGGTCGCTCATCATGAAGATCACGCACGTCGAAACCTATCCCGTCGAGATTCCCATCAAGCCCGAGCGCTGGATGATCAGCTCGCTGGGCCAGCACAGGGTGTCGCGCTATCTGCTGGTGCGCATGCTCACCGACGCGGGAATCGAGGGCGCGGGCGAGGCCACGGTCACGGCCCGCTGGAGCGGCGAAACCGTCTGGACCGCGCAGTCGCTGATCGACCGCGTTCTGGCTCCCGCGGTGATCGACTGCGACCCGTTGGACGTGGCCGAGATCGATCGCCGCATGGACGCCGCGGCCGCGCACAACTGGTTCGCCAAGAGCGCGCTGGAAATGGCCTGCTGGGATATCCGCGGCAAGGCCGAGGGCCGCCCGGTATACGAACTGTTGGGCGGCGCGTGCCGGCCGCTGGCCGTGCGCAGCCGCTACAGCATGGGCGCTTACGAGCCCGAGCACGCCAGCGCCAGGGCCAAGGAACTGGTGGCCGCGGGCTTCACCACCATCAAAGTCAAGGTCGGGCGCGACGCGGCCGCCGACGTGGCCCGCGTGCGCGCGGTGCGGTCCGCCATCGGTCCCGACATTGACCTGACCATCGACGCCAACTGCGGCTGGGACGCCGACACGGCGATCCGCGCAATCCGCGCAATGGACGATTGCCACCTGGCATTGGTCGAACAACCCACGCCCGACGGCGACTATGCGGCCATCGCCCGCGTGCGCCGCGAGACCAACGTGCCCGTGATGGCGGACGACATGTGCTTCAACCTGGTACACGCGCAGGAACTGGTGCGCAATGCCGGCTGCGACGTGATCAGCGTGTATCCCGGCAAGCAAGCGGGCATTCGCAAGGCCGTGGAAATCGTCGCGTTCGCCGCCGAGCACGGCGTGGCCTGCTCCATTGGTTCGAACCTGGAGCTCGACGTCGCCACGGCGGCCATGGCCCACCTCGTCGTGGCCTGCCCCAACATGCAAGTGGAGAAATACCCGGGCGACATGCTGGGCGCCGACTACCACGAGCTGCGCGTGGCCAAGAATCCGGTGCCTATCACCGGGCCGATCACCACGATCAGCGACGCGCCCGGCCTCGGCGTCGACGTAGATTGGGAGCTGGTGCGCAGCTGCCGGTGCGAGTGAAGCGGACGATGGTGCCGCTCGTGCGTTTGTTCAGCTTCCGGCTCCGAAGACTATTCAACTGCTGTCACGAGAGATCGCGATATTCTTGGAACGCTGAAAGCGTTGGTGCCCGATAGCCCAGGCCAACGGCCTGGGTTCCCGTGACGTACAACGTCATCTCTAAAGCCCTGCAGAGGCGCAACTTTCTTCCTTCAATCGTGTCGCCCTGTCAGGGCTCGATTGCCACGTGCTCGGTCGTGTACCCAGGGCTCCGCCAGGCTCCGCCCTGGGCTATTGACTACGACGCCTTCAGCGTCGATGAGTGTGACAAATCCAAGGTGCCAATCAGCAGGTCCGATGCGCTAGCAGTAGAATCATCTTCTCGGCCGGGGATTTTTTGGCAGTTGAACTGGCCGAAGTTCTGAGCCTTCACGCCCATCGGGTGAACTCCGGCGAATTGAGCTACAGGGGGCCGTGCTCGCCCCTACGCCAGCAATTCGCTCACCACGCGGCACGGCCGATTGTCCGTGAGCTTCTGCTCCTGGCCGTTGTAGTGGAACGAAAGCCGCGTGTGATTGAGCCCGAACAGGTGCAACAGCGTCGCCTGATAATCGTTCGGGCTCACCGGATCGACGGCCGCGCGATGGCCGAACTCGTCGGTCTGGCCGTAGGTGATGCCGCCCTTGATGCCGCCGCCGGCCAGCCACGTGCTGAAACCCTGGCCGTTGTGATCGCGTCCGCACTTGTCGCCTTCGCCCTCGGTGACCGGCAAGCGGCCGATCTCACCGCCCCAGTGCACGAGCGTCGTCTCCAACAGGCCGCGGGCCTTGAGATCCTTGACCAGCGCGGCCGCGGGCTTGTCGGTACGGCGGCAAATGCCCGGCAGCGTGCTGCGAATGTCGGTATGGTTGTCCCAGGGCTGCCCGCCGAGGAACAACTGCACAAAGCGCACGCCGCGCTCGACCAGGCGCCGGGCGATCAGGCAGCGCGTGCCGTACTCGGCCGTTTCCGGTTCATCCAGACCGTAGAGCTTGCGCGTGGCCTCGCTTTCGGAGTTCACATCGAGCGCTTCCTTGGCAACCGATTGCATGCGCGCGGCCAACTCGTAGCTGGCGATGCGGGCCTCGAGATCGGCCTCCAGCGGGTGCCGCGCGAGATGCTGCCGGTTCAAATCGGCCAGGAGGGCCAGGTTTTCGTTTTGCCGCTGCCCGCGCAAATGGGATGGCGGATCCAGGTTCAAGATGCGCGGTTCGCGCGGGCGGATGACCGTGCCTTGATACAAGGGGGGCAGCCAACCGTTCGACCAGTTGCGCACGCCGTCGACCGGATGTCCGCCGGGATCGCTCAACACGACGTAGGCCGGCAAATCCTGACTTTGCGAACCCAGCCCATAGGTAAGCCACGAGCCCAAGGCCGGGCGGCCGGGCTGCGACTTGCCCGTGTTCATAAACCAGATCGACGACTCGTGGCCGTTGATGTCGGTGTGCATCGAGCGGATCACGGCAATGTCGTCGACGATCTCGGCCAGGTGCGGCAGCAGCTCGGAAACTTCGGTGCCGCACTGACCGTGCCTGGCAAACTTCCAGGGCGAGCCAAACAGCTTCTTGCTGGCGCGATTGGCAAAGCTGTACACCACTTCGCCGGCGTAATCCGTGCCGCTGTGTTTGCTCAGCTGGGGCTTGGGATCGAGCAGGTCCACGTGGCTCGGCCCGCCGTGCATGAACAGCGAGATCATGGCCTGCGCCCGCGGCGGCGTGTGCGCCGGCTTGGGCAGCATGTCGAAGGCGCGGGCCGCGCGCGGCATGTGCGGCGCAGCCAGCAGTTGTTCGTCTCGCAACAGACAGGCCAGCGCCACGCTGCCCATCCCCAGCGCGTTCTCGGCCAGAAACTGTCGGCGGGTGCGCGGCGTGCAGGGCGACATCGCGAAACTCCTCGGACTCGGTGCGATTTCCAGACCTCACAGCGTTCGTTTCCGGGTGCCACTGCTAACTCGTTAGCAGTGCGCTGGCCGCAGATTCAGCACTGCCGGACAAGCCAGCAGTGGCACCCTTTGAAACTGCGGCTCGTTACTCGACGTACAAAAACTCGTTGCTGGTCAGCAGCACCTGGCACAGATTCACCAGCGCGTCGACCGGCTGGTCGGCGGCGCTGGGTGCGGCAGGTGTTCCACCCGCTGCCTGCGCGCCCGCCGCGGCAACCGGCTGGGCCGCCGCCGGCGCGCTCTGCGCTGCCAGAAACGCCAGCGACCGTTCGAGCTCCGCCGGCTCAGCCGCGCGGCCGAACGCCAGTTGCCAGGCCGTTTGCACTTGCCGCGCCGGATCGCCCGCGGCCTCTTTGCGAATCCGCGTGGCGAAGTAGCCGGCCTGCTGCAGCACGAAATCGCTGTTCATGAGCATGAGCGATTGCGTGGCCACGGTCGACACCGTGCGCCGCTCGCAATTGGTTTCCATCACCGGCTGATCGAACACGTGCAGCATGGCCAGCGGCTGGCTGCGGCGCACCTGCACGTACACGCTGCGGCGAAACGCCGAGTGGTTCGGCGGCGGCTCGCTGCCGGCGGGCACCTCCGCCTCCACGACAATCTGGCCCACGGCG
The DNA here is from genome assembly GCA_050250435.1 of Pirellulales bacterium. Classification (GTDB taxonomy): domain Bacteria; phylum Planctomycetota; class Planctomycetia; order Pirellulales; family PALSA-1355; genus JBFWOR01. The sequence continues at coordinate 91,126 of JBFWOR010000015.1, forward strand.
TCTTCCTTCACCGAAGTGGGTGGGCCGTACAAGGACCGATTGATGGCTCCGGTGGTGGCCAGAATCCGATCGCGCAGGGCCTCAGCGTCCAGCCGGCGCAAGGGCATCCGCGCATACAACCGATCTTCCGGATCCGAGTCGGCCGTGCCGGGTTCGCGCGCCGAGCTCTGGCGATAAGCCGTGGAAGTCATGATCAGCTTGTGCAGCCGCTTGAGTTTCCAGCCATTGGCCATGAAATCGCGCGCGAGCCAGTCGAGCAGTTGCGGATGGGTTGGCTTTTCACCCAGTGAGCCGAAATCGGCCGGCGTGTTCACCAGTCCGCGGCCAAAATGGTGCAACCACATGCGATTGACGAGCACCCGCGCGGTCAACGGGTTGGCGTCGCTGGCAATCCAGCGCGCCAGCGCCAGACGCCGGCCCGAGGTGGGCCGCTCGGCGTCGTCGGGCGCAATCTGCAGCCGCGCGCCCGACGTCGAGCAGACCGTGAGCCCGCCCGGGCCGATCTCCTGCTTGGGCTGCCGGTGATCGCCCCGATGGAAGAGCGCCGTGGGCGGAATATTGCCCGGCACTTCGGTCAATATCGGAATGAAATCCTGGAATGGCTTCTTGGCCTGGATGGCCGCGATTTCGGCATCGATCTTCTTCAGCTCTTCGGCCGCCATGGGCAGATACTGATAGAGCGTGCCGGCGTTGAGGTTCTTGATGCGCGGAATGCCGTCGAGCAATTCGTTCTGCTCGGCCGTGCGCTGATCGGCCACCGCCTTGAAGGCCGCCCGCAACGGCTCGCGCAGCGGCTCGTCCAACGTCGCCAGCTCTTTCTCCAGCGCCTCGGCGATCGACGCGTCCTGCTTTTCCTGGCGGCGCTTACCGGCCTGCGACGACTCGGCGTCCACCTCGGCGGCCTTCGCCCGATCGGCATCCGTCCACAACGACACCAGCCGCTGCTCAGGCAGCTTCCAATCCTTCCAGTTGTAGGCCGGCTCGAACACGGCTCGCAGCCGGTAATAGTCGGCCTGTGGAATCGGATCGTAGCGGTGATCGTGACACTGGGCACAGCCCACGCTCAGCCCCAAGAGCGACGTGGTAACGATCTTGATCGTGTCGGCCATGACCTGGTTGCGCGCCAGGTCCTGATCGATGCCGCCCGTGGCCGTGCCGTCGGCAGCCATGCGCAGGAATCCTGTGGCGGCCAGCTTGTCTTGATCTTCGGGCGAAGGAGGCGAAGCCGGCCCGGTGGTCAACTCGTCGCCGGCCAGCTGCTCGGTGATGAACTGATCGAACGGCTTGTCGGCATTGAACGCGCGCAACACGTAGTCACGATACTTGTAGGCAAACTGCCGCGGCGTATCGGCCGCAGTGTAACCGTCCGAGTCGGCGTAGCCGGCCACGTCGAGCCAGTAGCGGCCCCAGCGTTCGCCGTAGTGCGGCGAGTCGAGCAGGCGGTCGAGCACGTGCTCGTAGGCCTGTGGATCGTTGTCGGCCAGAAAATGGGCCAGCTCTTCGCGCGTGGGCGGCAGGCCCACGAGATCGAAGTAGGCCCGCGTGAGCAGCGCGGCTCTCTCCGCATCGGCCGAGAACCGCAGCGCGTGCTTGTTCAGCTCCGCGACGAGAAAGGCGTCGATGGGCGTGCGCACCCGATCGGTCGACGCAAACGCCGGGATCGGCACCGCCTGGGGGATCGGCTGGAACGACCAGAAAGCGCGCTCTTCTTCCGTAATTTCCACGCCCGGATCCAAGCGCTCGGGCTCAATTCGCGCTGTCGCGGCGCCGGCGTCGATCCAACGGCCGATCGTCGCCACTTCGGCGGCCGTGAGCTTCAAGTCGACCGGCGGCATCTCACCGGCGGCCACGCGCTGATAGAGCAGGCTCTGGTCGTGCTGGCCGGGAACAATGGCCGGTCCGGATTCGCCGCCCGCCGCCAGCAGCCGCCGCAGTCGCAGATCGAGCCCGCCTTCGGTCTGCTCTTCGCCGCCGTGGCAACGGAAGCAATGGGCCTTGAGAAGGGGCCGCACGTCGCGTTCGAAGGTGGGATTGTCGGCAGCGGCAGAGGCCGCAACATTCGTTGGCTCGGCGGAAAAAAGCGGCGCGGCCGTCAGGCACACCGCCAGCGCAGCGAGCCATGTGAGTGCAGTTCGAGGCATGTTGTTTTCGGGCGGGATCGAGGGTGGGAAGATACGCGATCCGCGGCGGGCATGCCAGCTATTGTAACGAGCGGCCCCGGCCGCGACCACCTGCATTTCCAGTCCAATTTGCCAGTCCAAGGTGCCAGTGCCCAGCAGCCCGTTCAGCCGCAAAGCGGGCGCGCCCGCGGCGTGCCACTCTCGCTCAGCTGTTCGCACCGAAGCCGCGCCGCACGAGCTTGACCACCTCGAGCACGGTGATGGGCATGAGCGCGAGGAAGCCGACCAGAATCCAATGCTCGACGGCCAGCGGCGTGGTGCCGAACACGCTGCGCGCGCCCCCAATGGCCACCGTGCCAATTTGCAGCAAGCCCGAGAGGAGTATGGCGCCCAGGATGGCGCGGTTGGAAAAGAAGCCCAGTTGCGGATACGTGAGCCCTTCGTTGCGGCAACCCAACGCGAAGAACATCTGGCCGAAGCAGGCAATGAAGAACGTCGCGGTGCGCGCGGTCTCCAGGCTCGCACCCTCGTCCCAGCGCAGATACGCAAAGCCAAGCCCCATGCTGATGGCGAACAGTGCGCCGTAGGCCAGAATCTTCCCGCCCCGCGCGCGTGTGATGACCGGCTCGCGCGGCGGGCGCGGGGGACGGCTCATGATGTCTGCGTCCGGCCGTTCCATGCCCAACGTCAGTGCCGGCAAGCCGTCGGTAATCAGGTTGATCCACAGCAGCTGAATGGGCAATAGCGGCGTGGGCCAGCCGGCCAGCGCGGCCACGAACATCAACATCACTTCGCCGGCATTGCAGGAGAGCAGATACAGCACTACGCGCTGAATGTTGTCGAAAATGCCGCGGCCTTCCTCGATCGCGTTGACGATCGAGGCAAAGTTGTCGTCCGTGAGCACCATGTCCGAGGCGGCCTTGGTCACATCGGTGCCGGTGATGCCCATGGCGATGCCGATATCGGCGGCGGAAACGGCAGGCGCATCGTTCACGCCGTCGCCGGTCATGGCCACCACCTGGCCGCGCCGCTTGAGCGCCGTGACCACGCGCTGCTTGTGCTCTGCCGAGACGCGCGCATAAACCGACACCCTCGCGACCGCATCCACCAGCTCGTTATCGCTAAGCGCGTCGAACTCCACGCCGGTGATCACCCGCTGCCCGTCGATTCCCAGCTCGCCGGCAATGGCCGCGGCCGTGGCCGGATGATCGCCGGTGATCATGATCGGGCGGATACCCGCCTGCAAACAGCGGCCGACCGCCAGCTTGGCCTCTTCGCGCGGCGGGTCGATCATGCCGACCAGGCCCAGGAACGTCAGCTCGGCCTCCTCGTAGGGCGCGGCATGCCCGGCAGGAAAATCGCGCCCGGCCAGCGCCAGCACGCGCAGCGCCCGGCCGGCCATTGCCTGCGCCTCGCCAAGCAGCTCGTCGCGCCGTTCCTGCTGCAACGGCCGCGGCCGGCCGTCGACCGACTCGTGAATACAGGCCGCCACGATCACCTCCGGCGCCCCTTTGCTGAACATTCGCTGCGCGCCGTCCAGCTCCACCACCACCGACATGGCCTTGCGCTCGGAGTCGAAAGGGATTTCGTGGACCGTTTCGCCGCGTTGGTGGGCGTCTGCGAGTCCGGCCTTGCGCGCCGCCACCAACAAGGCGCCCTCGGTCGGATCGCCCACGATGGTCCAGCCCGCTGAGTCGGCAGTGGGCGAATGCAGTTCGGCCGTCGTGCAGCGCGCGCCGGCCAAGAGCGTCGCCGCCAGGTCGCGGTCCTGGTTCAAGTCGGCCGGCTCGCCGCGAGCTGGTTCACCGGCCGCTGCCGACACACCGTCGGGCGATCTGAGAAATTGGCCCTGCGGCTCGAAGCCAACGCCCGTGACGCGGTAGCTCTGCCCGCCGGCAACCACTTCGCGCACGGTCATTTCGTTGCGCGTGAGCGTGCCTGTCTTGTCGGTGCAAATGACGGTCACGCTGCCGAGCGTTTCCACGCTGGGCAGCTTGCGCACCAGGGCGTGGCGTTTGACCATCCGCTCCAGGCCAAGCGCCAACGCCAGCGTGACGACGGCCGGCAATCCTTCCGGCACGGCCGCCACCGCCAGGCTGACGCTCAGCAGAAATATCTCCAGCCAGTCGCCGCCGCGAAACCAGCGCAGCACGAAGATCACCGCCACCACGGCCAGGCACACCACCATCAGCACCTTGCCCAGCTCGTCGAGCCGCCGCTCGAGCGGCGTCGACTCGCGCTCGCGCTGCTCCAGCAACCCGGCAATGTGTCCCAGTTCGGTGTGCATGCCGGTCGCCACGACCATGGCGTTGCCTTTGCCGGCGGTGATGGTCGTGCCCAGGTAGAGCATGTTCTGCCGATCGCCCAAGGGTGACTTTTCCGGCAGCACGACGCGCGCGTCTTTGTCGACCGGCGTGGACTCCCCGGTGAGCGAAGCTTCCTGGGCGCGGAGTTGGGCCGCATCGAGCAGCCGGGCATCGGCACCCACATAATCACCCGCTTCCATGCGCATCACGTCGCCGGGCACCAGCTCGCGCGCGGGAATCGTTTCCAGCGAGCCCCCGCGGATCACGCGGGTCATGGGGGCCGACATTTTCTGCAGTGCTGCCAGCGCCCGCCGCGCTTTGTCTTCCTGCAAGAAGCCCAGCAGCCCGTTGAGCAGAACGATGGCCAGAATGGCAATCGCGTCGAGCCACTCGCCCAAGGCGCCGGAGACAATCGCGGCGACGATCAATAGCCACACCACGGCCGAGCGAAACTGGGCCAACAGCGCCCACAGGCGCGAAGGCGCCGGGGCCTGCGCCAACTCGTTGCGCCCATACTGTGCCAGCCGCCGCTGGGCCTCCTCCGGCGAAAGGCCCGGCGGTCCCGTGCCGAGATGCTGGGCCACGGCCTCGGACGACAGTGCATGCCAGACCGTCTGCAGAGCGGGCGTGCCAGCTGCCGCGGCCCGGGAGCCGTCACGCTGCTGCGCCGTCGCGCCGCCGGCGACGCTGGAGACGCTGGAGACTCCTGGTTGCGATTTCTCGTTGGTCATGCGCGGCGGCCGGCTACTGTGCTTCCGTCTTTCCGAACAGCGTAACGCAAATTGCGGCCCATTGGAGATGCAAATCAGCTGTTTTGAATGTTTGGGAGGTTGTGCGAATTTGGTACAATCATGAGCGAAACAGCACATGACTCCGCGCCGGCGGAGCTTCCGACTGCGCCGGCTGGAGCAGGGCCGGCGGCGGTGACGTTCAAAATGGGCGAACCCGGACGTCCGGCGCACCTGGCCACGCGTATCTGGCGTTCTTGGCACCTCGTTTGCAAACGTTGTATTGGGGCGGCTGACTCCGGCAAAGCAGTCTGCCAGCACCGGCGCAACGGCGAACTGGTTTTCGAGCAAAGGCACCGACCATGAAGTACAAACGCATTCTGTTCGCCACGGATTTTTCACCGGCCAGCGAGGCGGCGCTGAAGTATGCGACGGCCCTGGCCCGCGATTCGGGAGCGACGCTGCTGATCTTGCACGTGGAAGAGCTGCCCACGCCGTATGCCGGCGGCGAAATGTTGTTGCCGCAGCCGGAGTATCCGAACCCGGAAATTCGCCGCATGCTCGATGCCGTCGTGCCGACGGACAAGAGCGTGCAGTACGAGCATCATCTGGTGCTGGGCACCCCGGCGGAAGACATCGTACGCATTGCCGAGGAGCAGCACGCCGACTTGATTGTGATCGGCACCCACGGCCGCACGGGGCTGAAACGGGTGTTGATGGGCAGCGTGGCCGAAGCCGTCATGCGGCGGGCAACCTGCCCGGTGCTGACGCTCAAGCAATCGGACAAATCTCCCGATGCGGGAGGCTGAGACACGAGCAATTTCACCTGCGCCGCGTGGACGCGGCAGATGAGGAGTAACCGTTATGAAACGTCTGGTCATCGTGGCCCTCATGGCCGTGGCCGTGGTTTGCTGGATGATCCCCAGCGGCGTGGGCCAGCAGCGCAACGAGTTGAAGGATTTCATGCGCGTCAAGCTGCGGCACTCGCAGAAAGTGCTGGACGGCCTGGTCATGGAGAACTTTGACGAGGTGGCCAAGAACGCGCAGGAGCTGAGCCTGCTCAGCTTGGCTGCCACCTGGCAGGTGTTCGAAACGCCCGAGTACGTCGACTACAGCCGCAAGTTCCGCAACGCGGCCGATTCCTTGGCGGAAGCCGCCAAAAAGAAGGATCTCGATCGCGCCACCTTGGCCTTCAACCAGGTCACCACGCGCTGCGTGGAATGCCACAAGTACGTGCGCGGCGTTCGTATGGCCGACGCCTCGAAATGACGGCCTCTGGGGAAGCGCGTCCGTTGGGATCCTAGCGCACCCGTTCGCGCGCGCAGCGCGATCGCGTCAAAGGAGTGTTCGATGAAGGTGATGATTGCCGTGGATGGTTCGGCCGGCTCGTTCGCAGCGGTCGAGCAAATGGGACGCGTGTTATCGCCCCAGGGCGATGAAGTGGCGTTCTACTGTTCGCCCCCCGACGTGCAGCTGCGCGTGCACCATCCCGAGCCGAAGCTCATGGCCCGCGCCCAGCAAGGGATTGCCGAAGCCGTGTTCGAAGAGGCCCGCAAGCACTTGCCCGCAGGCCTGCATCCGGCGCGCACCGTGGTCGACACGCACGACGCGCGGCATGGGCTGCCGCTGGAGGCCGACGATTGGGGCGCCGACCTGATCGCCGTTGGCGCCCGCGGGCTGAGCACGCTGCAACGGCTGTTGTTGGGCAGTGTCTCCCGCGCGATCGTCCACCAGTCGACGATTCCCGTTTGGGTGGCCCGCGCCAAACCGGCCCGCGCGCACCATGCCATGCGGGTATTGTGGGCCTGCGAGAAGCCGGAACTGGGCAAGACCGTGGGCGAACTGCTGGCCCGCTTCAGCTGGCCGAGCGGCTCGACGTTCTCGACCATCAGCGTGGCGCAATCGATCTTTGCCGGCCGCGTGCCCGACTGGCTCGAGCAACAGGCCCGCGGCCCGGACGTCGAGGCCATGGTGCAGGCTTGGGCCAAGGAACATGAGGAAGACTTGCAGGCCGCGCGCAAACGCCTGGAGCAACTGGTCGCCGGGCTGGCCCCGCCGTTGAGCAGCTGCCAGACACTGGTGGCCGAAGGGGAGGCGGCCCGCGAGATCCTGAACGCCGCGCAGAAGGACGATGTCGACCTGGTGGTGGTCGGCTCGCAGCACAAGCGCACCGTGGCAACCATCATCCTGGGAAGCACGTCAGAAGCCGTGCTCAATCACGCGGCCTGTTCGGTGCTGGTGGTGCCGCAGCGGACACCGTAGTCGCGGGGCGGTGCTCGTGGTGACAGCGCTCGTGGTGACAGCGCTCGTGGTGGTAGCGCTCGTCGTGGTAGCGGGTGGCACTGGCGTCTCGCCAGTGGACCGGGTGGCCAGTGGACCGGGTGGCCAGTGGACAACGACGCGATGATTGGCACCTTGGAGCAAGAAACTGGCAGCCGGGGTGCCGCTTAGCACTCTGTGGAAACCAGCACCGGCGATTCACCGCTCACGGTGACCAGGTTGCGCACACTGTCGACGTTGCCCAGCTGCATGACCGCGGCCTGCGCCAACTGCTTCAGATAGAAGCTGGGCACTGTGCCCGAGATCTCCACCACGCCGTCCGAGACCGTGCACCGCAACTGTCGCAGGGCCGAGTACTTGCTGGCGCCCAAGGCAGCCGTTGCCGCATGGTGAACCTGGCGATCGTAGCAGGCAACTTCCAGGTCCGTCGGCTGTCTGATGGCGACGATCATTGTAAAATCCTATGCACGCGTTGCGTGTCGGCTGGCGTGGAGGGACAAAGGCGTGGTTCACCACAGCGAATTTCGTGCCAGGGGTCGGAATGTGCCCAAATCGAGCATTTTCGCCTGCTGTCTGCACTGTCCCTAAGCGAACGCCGCGCACCGATTGCGCGATTTCATGCCAACTAGCGCAGTCTTCACACAAACGCACCACGGGGCCGGTCTGATGTTCGCCATGGTCCTCGATCGACCCGGCACGCCCCTGCGGGCGGCTGAACTGCCGGCGCCCACGGCCGGACCGGGCCAGCTCGTGCTGCGGGTCCGCGCGTGCGGCGTCTGCCGCACCGATTTGCACGTCGTTGATGGCGAGCTGCTCAATCCCAAGCTGCCGCTCGTGCCGGGCCATGAGATCGTGGGCATCGTGGCCGCATGCGGTCCGGGGGCGGACCGATTTCGAGTCGGCGATCGGGTAGGAGTGCCTTGGCTGGGCAGCACTTGCGGCCATTGCCCACAGTGCCTGGCAGGTCGCGAGAACCTATGCCTGTATCCGGCGTTTACCGGCTATACGGTCGATGGCGGTTACGCAACCATGACGGTGGCCGACCAGCGATTCTGCTTTCCCATTCCGCACAGCTATGCGGATATCGAGGCCGCCCCCCTGCTCTGCGCCGGACTGATCGGCTATCGCTCACTGGCCATGACCGGCGACGCCCGGCGGCTGGGCATCTACGGCTTCGGCGCCGCGGCCCACCTGATTTCGCAAGTGGCCCTGTACCAGGGTCGTCAGCTCTATGCCTTCACTCGGCCTGGCGACGAGGCCGGCCAGCGCTTTGCCCTGGACCTGGGAGCCACCTGGGCAGGCGACTCCACCAGCCTGCCGCCCGAACCGCTCGACGCGGCCATCCTCTACGCCCCGGTCGGATCGCTCGTGCCGGCGGCGCTGGCGGCCACCGAGCGTGGCGGCACCGTGGTTTGCGCCGGCATTCACATGAGCGACATCCCCGCGTTTCCGTACCGGTTGTTGTGGGGCGAGCGCGTGCTGCGCTCGGTGGCCAACCTCACGCGCCGCGACGCCGAGGAGTTTCTCGAACTGGCGCCGCGCGTGCCGGTGCGAGCGCACACCCAGGCCTATCCCCTGGCCGACGCGAACCGTGCGCTCGACGATCTGCGCAGCGGCCGCGTGCGAGGCGCCGCCGTGCTGGTGCCGGACGCGGGCTAGAACCAGTTTCAAGAACTTCAATTGCGTTAAATTCAGGGCGCCCCTGGCGGCTTGTCCGCCAGTGTCTTGGGCAACCTTGGACTGCTGGTGATGAGGGCGGTTGCACGGCCCGGGCGATGTGCTAAGTTGCGGCCAGCGCGCGAACCCGTGTGCCGCCGGCGGCATGTCGGTGCAGCCCGTGATTGCGAATTGCACCGGCGAAACGCCCGTGGCACCAGCACCGCGGAACCCCATCATGGCCGATCCCGATTACGTCTCCCAGAACACGCTCGACCAGCATCGCCAAGCGCTCTACCAGTTCTTCCGCGAGTTTCCCTTCTTCCAGCTGATGGGGATCGAGCTGGTGGAGGTCGAGCCGGGCCGGGCCATCTTGCGCATGAGCTATCGCGACGACTTGTGCCAACCGGCCGGCATCCTGCACGGCGGGGCCATCGCTTCACTGGTCGATACGGCCATCGCCCAGAGCATCCTGCTCACGCCACGCTACATGGAGGCGCACCAGCGCGGCGCGCGCATCGTCTCGGTCGACCTGCGCATCAAGTATCTGCGGCCCGTCTCCGAGGGCATCATCACCTGCGAGGCGCACACGCCGCGCGTCGGCCGCACCATTACGCACGCCACGGCCGTGGTGCACGACGCGGCCGGCAAGGAAGTGGCCACCGGCGACTCGATGTACATGATCGTGGAAGGCGAGCGCCTGAAGCGGCAGTAGGTCGGGACACTTCGTAGGGAGCACGGACTCGCTCTGGAGGGCGAGGCTCCCGCCGAGCCTTCTGATTAACCACGACGACACGACGGACGAAGAGTTACGAAGAGACGAAGAGACAAAATCGTTTGCCACAGAGGACGACACCGAGGGCACCGAGGAGAAGGGCAAAGAAGATTTACGTGGTGGTGGTGTGGTTCAGAGAATGTGGTCGCGGGTTAGGGCGAAGAATGTCAGGCACGGAGTGCCTGACCTACGAAACTACGAAGACCGCACTGGCGAGACGCCAGTGGCACCCGAAAGCTACGGCACACGGTGTGCCGGCTACGGAAGGCTCGGCGGGAGCCTCGCCCTCCCGTAAGGCGCGATCGATCGGCGTCGCGCTCACGCCAGAATTCCGTCGACCACGGTGCCGTGCACGTCGGTCAGGCGGTGGTGCCGGCCCTGGAACTTGAACGTGAGTCGCGTGTGGTCGATGCCCAACAGGCGCAGGATCGTGGCGTGCAGGTCGTGCACGTGGACCGGGTCGCGCGTGATGTTGTAGGAAAAGTCGTCGGTCTCGCCGAACGTGGTGCCCCGCTTGATGCCCGCGCCGGCCAGCCAGACCGTGAAGCAGCGCGGATGATGGTCGCGGCCGTAGTCCTCCGTCGTCAGCGTTCCCTGGCAGTAGACCGTGCGGCCGAACTCGCCGCCCCAGACGACCAGCGTGTCGTCCAGCAGGCCGCGCTGCTTGAGATCGGCAATCAAGGCGCCGGAACCCTGATCGGTGTCGCGGCATTGCAGGGCGATCTGCTCGGGCAGGTGCACGTGCTGATCCCAGCCGCGGTGAAACAGCTGCACGCAGCGCACGCCGCGCTCGCACAGCCGCCGCGCCAACAGGCAATTGGCCGCGAACGTGCCCGGCGTGCGCGACTCGGGCCCATACAGCTCGAACACGTGCTGGGGCTCGTCCGACACGTCGGTCAGTTCCGGCACGCTGGTTTGCATGCGATAGGCCAGCTCGTACTGCGCGATGCGCGTGGCAATCTCCGGATCCTGCACTTCGGCCAGCTTCAACTGGTTGAGCGCGCCCAGCTCGTCGAGCATCTGGCGGCGGGCGGCACCGTCCAATCCCGGCGGGTTCGACAGGTTCAACACCGGATCGCCCACGGAGCGAAACTTTACGCCCTGGTATTTCGACGGCAGAAACCCGCTGCCCCATAAGCGGTCGTACAGCGGTTGATCGCCGGGGTTGCCGGTGCCTTGCGAAATCATGGCCACGAAGGCCGGCAGATCGTGGTTCTCGCTTCCCAACCCGTAGGACAGCCAGGCGCCGATGCTCGGCCGGCCGGCCAGCTGCGCGCCGGTTTGCAAAAACGTGATCGCCGGGTCGTGATTGATCGCCTCGGTGTGCATCGAGCGCACAAAGCACAGCTCGTCCGCGACGCGGGCGGTGTGCGGCACCAGTTCACTCAGCCAGGCCCCGCTGTTGCCGTGCTGGGCAAAGGCGAACTTGGAAGCGGCAATCGGAAAGCTCACCTGGCGCGAGGTCATCGAGGTGAGGCGCTGGCCGCGGCGAACCGAATCGGGCAGCTCCGTGCCCTGGCGCTCTTTGAGTTGAGGCTTGTAGTCGAACAGGTCCATCTGCGAGGGTGCGCCGGACTGGAACAGATAGATCACGCGCTTGGCCTTCGGCGCGAAGTGCGGCAGCTCCGGTAGTCCGCCGGCGGCCGCGGCGCCGCGCGGCAAGGCCCCGGTCGCAGACGCGGCACCTGCTGCCGTGGCCTGCTCGCTCAAGAGCGTGGCCAGCGCCGCCACACCCAGCCCACCGGCCGAGCGGGAAAAGAAGTGCCGCCTGGAGAGCAACTGCGCGTGTTCGAGCCTGGGATCCACGGCCTCACTCCTTCGTTACGGCTTCGTCGAGATTGAAGATCAAATTGCACACGGCCGAATACGCGGCCAGCTCGGCGGCCTCGAGCTGCTGATCGCGTGGCGCCTCGCCGACGGCCAGCAGCCGGGCGGCGTCCTGGGGAGCGGCGCGGAACCGCGCCAAGTGCCGCTCGTATGACTCGCCCAGCACGTTCAACTCGTGCTCGTTCGCCGAGCGTGCCAGCACCAGCCGGAAGGCCAGTGCGATCCGCTCGCGCGGCGCGGCGGCAGCTCCGTTGGAACCCGCGATCGAAGTGTTCGCCAGCACGCGCGCGGCCAATACCCGGGCCGCTTCCACAAACGTCGTCTCGTTGAGCAGCGTGAGTGCCTGCAGCGGCGTGTTGGTGCGCGTTTCGCGGACCGTGCACGCTTCGCGCGGCGAGGCGTCGAACGTGATCATCGACGGCGGCGCGATCGTGCGCTTCCAGAACGTATACAGGCTGCGGCGGTACAGCCCGGCGCCGTGATCCTGCTCGAACTCCTTGCCGCCGGTCAGTTCTTTCCACAGTCCGGGCGGTTGATACGGATTGACGCTCGGTCCGCCCGGCTGCTCCACCAGCAACCCGCTGGCGGCCAGCGCCTGGTCGCGAATCATTTCGGCCGGCAGCCGCAGGCGCGGTCCGCGGGCGAGCAACCGGTTGTCCGGATCGCGCGCGAAGGCCTCGGCCGTGGCCGCGGACGATTGCCGGTACGTGGCGCTGGTGACCATGAGCCGCTGCATGTGCTTGACGTTCCAGCCGCCGTCGACAAACTCGCGGGCCAGCCAGTCGAGCAGCTCGGGATGGCTGGGGGCCTCGCCCTGGGCGCCAAAGTCGTCCACCGTTTTCACCAGACCCGTGCCGAAGAACGATTGCCAATAGCGGTTCACGGCCACGCGCGGGACCAGCGGATTATCCGGCGCGACCAGCCAGCGAGCGAACGCCAGGCGGTCGGGCGCCGCGATGGGCGTTGACTGAAACACGGCCGGCACGGCGGGCGAAACGCGCGCGGCCGGCTTGTCGTACTGTCCGCGCTCGAGCAAGAACGTTTCGCGTGGCGGCGCCATCTCGACCATCACCATCGTGGTTGGAAAGCCTTCTTCGAGGTTGTGCTTGCGCGCGCGCACGTCGTGAATGCGTTTGATGGCCTCGCGCACGTGCGGCGGCGCTTGCTCGGCCAGGAAGTAGGCCCGCAGCGTAGCCGCCTGGCGCGGCGAGCGCGCTGCGGCCGGCGTCGTGGCGATGGCGTTGATCGGCGCCGGCTCGGCCAACAGGGCCACTTCGCCGGTTGCCAGTGCCGACTTGTAAATCAGCACATTGTCGAGCGCGCCGCGAAACGGGCCGCTGCGCCCGCCCCCGCCGATGCGCAAGGGCTCCTTGCTGTTGAACGTTTGATTCAGCTCGTCGAGCAGCACCTTGAACGGCCGCTCCTGGCCGTCGACATACACGCGAATGCCCGGGGCGACGCGCGTGCCATCGTAGGTCACCGCCACGTGCTGCCAGCGATCCATGGCCAGCGGCTCCGCGGTCTCCACGCGCAAGGCGTCGTCGAGCCAGCGCTTGGACAAGTTCACCTGCAGCTTGCCCTCGACCAGCTCCAGGCTATAACCCTCGGCGTTGGCGTCGTTGGCCATCCGGGCCAGGATGGTGCCGTTGGCGGCGCGGGGCAGCACCCAGGCAGCGAGCGTGAACTTGTCGAAGAAGCCAAAGTTGCCGACGTCGCCGGCATTGGCGAGGGCGGCGCCGTCGAACGCGGCCGCCTGAGCGATCGAACCGCTCTCGAACGTCAGGTTGCCTTCCGGCGCAGCCGGCTTGCCGGCCACGCGTTCCTGGGCGCTGCCATCGAACGGAAGGTGAGCCAGGAGCGTCTCGTTCGGCACCCAATCGACCGCCTGGCTCGCTGCCGACGACGCGGCCCAAGCCGCCTCGAGCGCGGCGATTTCGCTGTGCAGCGCGGCCAAGGTGCTTTCCGCGGCGGCCAACTCCGAATCGACGGCGGCCAGTTGCTGCTGCTGATCGCCGGTGGGCGCCTTCATGGTCGGCGGCGAGTTGCCCACCTTGATCCCGCGGCCGCGCTCCGGCACGTTGTTGAAATAGGCAAAGACCTGATAGAACTCGCGCTGCGTGACGGGGTCGAACTTGTGATCGTGGCAGCGGGCACAGCCCATCGTCAGACCCAGCCACACCGTGGCCGTCGTGTCCACGCGATCGACGACGTACTCCACGGCGTACTCTTCCGGGATGATGCCGCCCTCGGCGTTCGTGCGATGGTTGCGGTTGAAGCCGGTGGCAATCTGTTGTTCGAGCGTGGCGTCCGGCAACAGATCGCCGGCGAGTTGTTCGACGGTAAAGCGATCAAACGGCAGGTTGCGGTTGTAGGCGTCGATCACCCAATCGCGCCAGCGCCACATGTGACGCACGCCGTCGTCCTGATAACCATTGGTGTCCGCGTAGCGGGCCGCATCGAGCCAGCGCGCCGCCATCCGCTCGCCGTAGCGGGGCGAGGCCAACAGCCGATCGACCACGCGCTCGTAAGCAGCGGGCGCTTGGTCGGCCAGAAAGGCATCGACCTCGGCCGGCGTGGGCGGCAGCCCGGTGAGGTCCAGCGTCACACGGCGGATGAGCGCGGCCGGGGGCGCCTCGGGCGAGAGCGTCTGGCCCGCGGCTTCGAGCCGCGCCAGCACAAACGCGTCGATGGGGTTTTGCATGCGCGTGGCAGCCCGCACTGCGGGCACCGGCGAACGGACCGGCGGCAGAAAGGCCCAATGCTTCTGCCACTGCGCTCCCTGCTCGATCCAGCGACTGATGCGCGCGATCTCGTCGGCCGTGAGGTGTTTGCCGCTCTTGGGCGGCGGCATGCGCTCGTCGGGATCGCTGTTTTTGAGCCGGCGCACGAGCTCACTGGCCGCCGGATCGCCGGGCACTACCGGCCGCACGCCGTCGTGGTCGCGCTTGGCGCTGGCCTCGACGTCGAGCCGCAGCTCGGCCTGCCGCTGCGCCTGGTCCGGCCCGTGACATTGGAAGCAGTTGTCGGACAAGAGCGGGCGAATATCGCGATTGAATTCGAGCGCTTCGTCGGCGGCGGCCGGGGCGAGCGCGCCGCCCAGCACCGCGAACAGACAGAGCGCGGCGACAACCGCCGGCTGGTGGCTTGTCCAACGAGCGATGAGTACACAACGCGACATGCCGGTCTCGCGTGGGTGGGGCGTGTGGCTGGAGGTCCGTGCCGACGGCAACGGATCCGGCCCATTATCGGTCGCCGCGTCCGGCACAGCAAGCAGGCGTGGCGCTGGGCAAGTCGCCATCATCGCGAGCGTTTGCAGCAGCTTGGCCGACTGAGACGCAGGCACGGCGCCGTCCGCACCTCTATCCTTCCGCCGGCTGCGCTGCCCGGGGCGCTGGTTGCCGGCCGTTGCCGCTGTCGGCCGGAGGCTCGGCCAGCACGAGGTGCGCCATGCCGCTCAATCGCTCGGCAAGTGCCGGGATCGCCGCCGCCAGCACGTCTTCAATCCGCGTCGCCAGCACGAACTCCATTTCGCGGCGCACTTCATCGGGCAAATCGCGCAAGTCCTTGGCGTTGTCCTTGGGCAGGATCACGCGGCGAATGCCCGAACGCCGCGCGGCCAGCACCTTTTCTTTCACTCCGCCGATCGGCAGCACCAGCCCGGTGAGCGTGATCTCGCCGGTCATGGCCGTATCGTGCCGCGCGGGCTGATTGGTGTACATCGACGCGAGGGCCGTGGCCATGGCCACGCCGGCGGACGGTCCGTCCTTGGGAATGGCGCCGGCCGGCACGTGGATGTGAACGCCGGCCGAGTGCAGCGTCTCCTGCGCGATTCCCAAGCGGTCTGCATGCGACCAGATATAGCTTTGTGCCGCGCGGGCACTTTCGCGCATCACTTCGCCCAGCTGACCGGTGAGCGTGAGATCGCGCCCGCCGGGCAGCGCCAGCGCCTCGACGTACAGCACCTCGCCGCCGGCTTCGGTCCAGGCGAGGCCCGTGGCCACGCCGGGCGGCTGCTCGCGCCTCGCTTCTTCCATGTGAAACCGCTCGGTGCCCAAGAGGTCGGTCAGGTCCTCGATTCGGATCGAGCTGAGCGGCTCGCGTTGTTCGCCGGCATGGCGCACGGCCATTTTGCGCGCCAGCTGGCCGAGGGCGCGCTCCAATTGCCGCACGCCGGCCTCGCGCGTGTAGCGATCGATCACGGCGCGCAGCGTCTCGTCGTCGAGCGTGAGCTGGTCTTCGCTGAGCCCGGCGTCTTTGATCTGCCGCGGCAGCAGGTAGCGGCGGGCGATCTGCAGTTTCTCTTCCGTGCTGTAGCCGGCCAGGCGCAGGATCTCCATGCGGTCCAACAGCGGCCGGGGGATGGTGTCGAGCGTGTTGGCCGTGGCGATGAAGAAGGTCTGCGACAGGTCGAACGGCAGGTTCAGGTAATTGTCGCGGAACTCAAAGTTCTGGGCCGGGTCGAGAATCTCCAACAGCGCCGCCGCCGGATCGCCGCGGAAATCGTGTCCCAGTTTGTCCACTTCGTCGAGCATGAGCACGGGATTGCGCACGCCCGCGCGGCGCACCGCCTGGAGAATGCGGCCGGGCATGGCGCCGATATACGTGCGGCGGTGCCCGCGCAACTCCGATTCGTCGTGCATGCCGCCCAAGCTCATGCGCTCGAACTTGCGCTCCAATGCCCGGGCGATGGACTGGCCCAGCGAGGTCTTGCCCACGCCCGGCGGCCCCACGAAACACAGGATGGGCGCTTTGGCGCCGGGATTGAGCTTGAGCACGGCCAGCTGCTCGACGATCCGCTCCTTCACGGCTTTCAGATCGTAGTGATCTTCGTCCAGCACGGCGCGGGCCCGGGCCAGGTCGAGATTGTCTTGCGTCGTTTTGGTCCACGGCAGCTCGAGAATCAGCTCGACGTAGGAGCGCGCGATTTGATAGTCGGGCGCCGCGGGCGACATGCGTTCTAGGCGCACCAGCTCGCGCTCGGCTTCCTTGCGCACGTCTGCGGGCAGCTCGGCCTCGTCCATGCGCTTGCGCAGCTCGACCATTTCGGCCTGCTCGCCGTCGCCCTCGCCCAGCTCCTGCTGGATGGCCTTGAGCTGCTGCCGCAGGTGATATTCGCGCTGCTCGCGGCTCATCTCGGTCTGGGCCTGGCTGGCGATCTTTTGCCGCAGCTCGACGATCTGCACTTCGTGCGTGAGAAACTCGTGCACCAGCCGCAGCGCGTCGACGCGCGAATTGGCCTCCAGCAGCTGCTGCTCTTTGTCCAAATCCAGGCTGATCATCGACGACAGCAAATACGCCTGGTGCAGCGGGTCCTGGAATTGCGACAGGATTTGCGCGATGCCGACCTGCGCCTCGGGGTGCGAGATGGCCTGAATTCGCCCCGCCAGATCGATCACGTTGCGTTGCAGGGCGTCGACCTCGGGCCCGCGGTCGACCGGCTCGGCCAGGGGCCGCAGCCGCGCCTGCTGATAGGGCGTGGCCGCCAGCGCTTCGATCAATTCCATGCGCCGCGTGCCTTGCACGATCAACTGGATCGCGTTGTCGGTGCGTTCCATGCGCTTGATCACCGCCTCGGTGCCGATCGTGTACAGATCTTCCAGGCCGGGATCCTCCACCCGCGCGTCCTTTTGCGAGACGACAAATAGCGTCTTGTCTTCGCTGGCCGCGGCGGCCTCGATCGCCTTGAGCGAACGCTCGCGACCGACCGACAGCGGCATCAGCAGATACGGAAACAGCACCGTATTCTTGATCGGCAGCACCGGCAGCGTGCGAGTTTCTTCCACGTTCATGCGCGGGAATCCTTGCAGCTTAGGCGGACGAGCAACATGCCGTCGCGATATTCGGTATCGACTTGCATGGCATCGAGATCGCAGGGCAGCTCGAGCGAACGCTCAAACTGGTTGTACGAAATCTCGAGCGAATAGGATTGCTGAGCGTCCTCGCGGCGAACGTCGCGCCGCAAGCCGCGCAGCGAGACCACCCGCCCGCGCACGCTCAACTGCAACTCCTGCGGCGAGACACCGGCCAGCTCGTACTTCAGCACCCAGCCGTCGCGGGTCTGGTAGACGTCGACCGCGGGCCGCCACTCGGTCTGTTGAAAGGCGCGTGCCGCGGCCAGAAACAGGTCGCCCGCGCGCTGGAAGTCGTGTGCCATGCGTACAATTTAGCATACCCCGGCACGATCCGCGCCGGTGCCGGCGAGCGGGGAAACCCGGCCAGAACGGGCGTCTATTCGATCAGCAGGTGCAACAGCTCGTCGGCGGCCTGCTCTTCGTCCAGCTCGTGGCGCTTCCAGCGATCGACCACCGGGCCCACGTGGCCGGCACGCACCAGCAACCGGTCGGCGAGGACTTGTTGCGCCCGGCGCAAGAGGAATTGCGCCGCCGGCTCGAGCGCGCCAGCACGGCGCGGACAGCGCTCAACGGCCGCCCAGAGCGTATCGAGCCCTTGCGATTGCTTGGAGCTGGCCCGCAGCACGGCCACTTCGCGCGAGCCCGGCAGGCTCAACAGCTCTTTGACCTGCGATTCCAGGCGCTCGGCACCCGGCAGGTCGGCCTTGTGGATCAGCACCACGTCGGCAATTTCCAACAGGCCTGCCTTTTCCCATTGCAGCTCGTCGCCGCTCTCGGGCTGCAGGAGCACGACCACGACGTCGGCCAGCGACCGCACGGCCGTATCGCCCTGCCCCGCGCCCACCGTTTCCAGCAGGATTACGTCGAAGCCGAAGGCGGCCAACACACGAATCATCAGGTCGACATGTTCAGCCACGGCCTGGTGACCGCTGGCGGCGGCCAGGCTGCGGATATAGAGTCCGGCGTCGTCGGGCCGGCTGGGCATCCGAATGCGATCGCCGAGCAAGGCGCCGCCGGTGAGGGGACTCTCGGGATCGCAGGCCAGCACGGCCACGCTCTTGCCCAGCGATCGCAAGTGTTCGGCCAATTTGCCCACCAGCGTGCTCTTGCCCACTCCGGCGTTGCCCGTGATGGCGACGACCGGCGTAGCGTCGGGCTTGGGGCCGACGGCCGCGCGGATTTGCGATAAGTGCTCGCCCCGTGAAACCAACGTAAGCACCCGGGCCAGCGCCAAGCGATCGCGATTGCGCAGGCCGGCGAGCTGGTCGTCAAGCATGCGTGCGACTCCCCTGCGAGCGCAGGAATTCGACAATTTCCGGCAGTGGCGTGCCGGGGCCGAAGACCCGCGCCACGCCCAGCGCCAAGAGCTTGGGCACGTCGGCCTCGGGAATGATGCCGCCCACGAGCACGCCCACGTGCGCCAGCCGCGCCTCTTTGAGCAACTGCACGATGCGCGGCACGAGCGTCATGTGCGTGCCGCTGAGCAAGCTGATGCCCAGCCAGTCGGCGTCTTCATCGGCCACGGTGCGCACCACGGCCTCGGGCGATTGCCAGAGGCCCGGATAGATCACATGGAAACCCGCGTCGCGCAAGCCGCGGGTGATGACTTTCACGCCGCGGTCGTGGCCGTCGAGCCCGACCTTGGCCAGCACGATTCGCAGTTTGGGTTGTTCGGGGTTTGTCGTCATGCGGCCGTTCGTCGCTGCTTTACACCACCGCCGTATCGCAGCGGCCGAACACGTCGGCCAGCGCGTGCATGGTTTCGCTCACCGTCACCCGGGCGCGGGCCGCGTCGATCAACGAGGGTAAAACGTTGCCGCCCGATTCGGCCGCACGGCGCACGCTGTCGAGCGTGCGCTGCGCGTCTTCCGCGGAGCGCTCGCGCTTCACGCGCCCCAGCGACGCAATCTGTTCGGTCTCCACGGCGTGATCGATCTCGAGAATCTCGATGGGCTTCTCCTCGGCCTCCTGATAGGCGTTCATGCCCACGATCAGCTTGCGCTTGGCGTCGACCTCGCGCTGATAGGCAAACGCGGCCTCGGCAATCTCGCGGCGGAAGAACCCGCGATCGATGGCCGACAGCATGCCGCCCAGCTCTTCGATGTTGTCGAAGTACTTGCGCGCCTCGTCGGCCAATTGCCGCGTCAGCGCTTCGACAAAGTAGCTGCCGCCGAGCGGATCCACCGTATTGGTCACGCCCGTCTCGTGCGCCAGCACCTGCTGCGTGCGCAGGGCCAACGTCACGGCGTGCTCGCTGGGCAGCGCCAGCACTTCGTCCATGCTGTTGGTGTGCAGCGACTGGCAGCCGCCCAACACGGCGGCCATGGCCTGGTACGCCACGCGAATCAAATTCACCTCCGGCTGCTTGTCTTGCAGCGAGCAGCCGGCCGTTTGCGCGTGGAACCGCAGCTTCCAGGAGTTGTCGTTCTTCGCGCCGTAATGGTTCCGCAACCGCTCGGCCCACAGCACGCGGGCCGCGCGATACTTGGCCACCTCCTCGAACACGTCGTTGTGCGCGTTGAAGAAGAAACTGAGCCGCGGGGCGAACTGGTCGACTTCCAGCCCGCGGGCCAGGCACTCGTCGACGTAGTGAAACCCGTCGGCCAGCGTGAAGGCCAGCTCTTGCGCGGCGGTCGAGCCCGCCTCGCGAATGTGGTAGCCGCTGATCGACACCGGATTCCACTGCGGCACGTTGCGCGTGCAGAACTCGATCACGTCGATCGTCAACCGCACCGAGGGCTCGGGCGGGAAGTAGATCTCGTTTTGCGCGTGAAATTCTTTCAGCGTGTCGTTCTGGATCGTGCCGCGCAGCTTGCGCCAGTCGAAGCCGCGATCCTGCGCGTTGGCCAGGTAGAAGGCCATCACGATCGCGGCGGGCGCGTTGATCGTCATCGACACCGACAGCTTCTCGATATCGATCTTATCGAACAGCTGCCGCATGTCGTCGATCGTGTCCATGGCCACGCCCAGCCGGCCCACTTCGCCGACGGCGCGCGGGTCGTCGCTGTCGAGGCCCATCAGCGTGGGCAGGTCGAAGGCCGTGCTCAGGCCCGTCTGGCCGCGGGCCACCAGGAAATGAAACCGCTCGTTGGTCTGCCGCGCCGTGCCGAAGCCGGCGAACTGCCGCATGGTCCACAGCCGCCCGCGATGCATGGTGGCGTGGATGCCGCGCGTGTAGGGATACTGGCCGGGATAGCCCAGGTCCGCGTCGTAGTCGAAGTCACTCAGGCTGTCGGGCGTGTACAAAGGCTCGATCGGCACGCCGCTGACGGTCGTCGCTGGCTGCGCCGGCGGCGGCGCCTTTTCGATCTCGGCCTGCCACTGGGCCCACAGTTTGCGATCCATGGCGGTGGCCATTGGTGCGAACCCTCGCGAGTGCGGAATACGGTTGATGGATGTGAGAGTGGACTAAGAAATTGTACTGTTCAGCCCCCGGCTTTGCCGGGGGATTGGATGGCCGAAGTGGACGGCCAACCACGAGCGATCTGCGCCGCGAAGCCGCCCGGCAAGGAAGGTCCCCCGGCGGAGCCGGGGGCTGAACCGATGCCGCGCGCCCAAAATCGCCCGCGAAACCTTTAGTTTAGGACCGAATTTGGGTCCAAACAAGGCGAGCTCGGACCGACACCCTACGGGATGGAGATCGTAACGCTTCGGGGGCCCGGGCGGGGTGGAATGTCAACACACTTTCGATGCTCCGTGCCGTCCTTCAGGGTGCAACGCACCACAATGACACGTTCTTGAACGTAGCTCAGCTCGCGCTGAAACAGCGGATCGAATCGACCCGAAGACCGACCGTACGCAACATAGCGGTCCCCCTTAAACTCAGCCATTCGCCAAGAAAGATCCGGGTCATCCCACCCCTTTGCAGCCAAGCGGTCAGCGAGTTCTTTGCTGAAATTGGTCCAATACTCGACTCTCTGCACCGGAAGCTCCGATCGCACGTCGATCAGAACGGGGAAGTGACCGTCCCAAACCGCAACCGAAAGCGGAAAGAAACAGATCACGATGCCAAGCGCCGCGATTGCCAAGAACAGCGTTCTCAGACGAAACCTTGGCATGGCAAAGTGCCTTGACGGCTACTCGCCGCCCCACTTGGGCGGCCGCTTTTCCAAGAATGCCTTCATGCCTTCGATCGCGTCGGGCGCTTTGGCGTTCTCGACCATGATCCGCTCGGTCACCTGGTACGCCAGCGGCAGCTCGAGATCGATCTGCTCGTAAAAGCCGCGCTTGCCCAGGCCGAGAATGTACGGGCTGGACGCCGCAATCTTGCGCGCCAGCTCCAAGGTGGCCGCCGCCAACTGTGCGCGCGGCACTACGCGATTCACCAGGCCGATGCGCTCCGCCTCGCGGGCCCCGACCGGCTCGGCTGTCAACAGCATCTCCATCGTCTTCTTCGGCCCGATCACGCGCGACACGGCCACGGCCGGCGTGGAACAGAACAGCCCGATCTTGATGCCCGGCGTGGCGAAGGCGGCCTCTTCGGCCGCGACCACGAGATCGCACGTGGCAACCAACTGGCAGCCGGCGGCCGTGGCCAGCCCTTGCACCTGGGCGATGACCGGCACCGACAGCTCGCGAATTTTGGTCATCATCTGCGTGCACAGCGCGAACAGCGACTCGCGCTCGGCGTCGTTGCCGTCGACGATCTCGCTCAGATCGTGGCCCGCGCTAAACACCCCTCCGGTGGCGCGCAGGATCACGCACTTCACGTCGCCGGCGTCTTCGGCCTGTTCCAGCCGCTCGATCACCTGCCGCATGGCCGCGCGCGACATGACGTTGCGCTTGTCGGGATTGTCGAGCGTGACAAAACCGATCTCGCCGTCTTGCTCAAAGGTGACCAACTGCCGGTCCATGAAACTCCCACCTACGAAAGCCGAACCACAGAGAACGCAGGAGACACAGAGACAACCAGGTCAATGCTAGTGAATCTGCTTTTTGTCTCTTGCTTCGTCTATTGCCTTCTCTGCGTCCCTCCGCGATCTCTGTGGTTCACTTTTCCTTCTTCTTCCTACAGTCTACAGCCTAGATCCAGATATCGCTTGTGCAGTCGCCGCCGGGGAACCGCATTTCGTGCGCCCGGGCCGGGCCGTCCGGCTCGCCCGCGAAGTCGACGAAGAAATCCTCATTCAGTTTCATGCCACCCTTTTCCGTGTCGCAATCGATCTGCAACAGCGACGAGCCCTTTGCGATGTCGGGATAGAACTGGTTGTCCCAACTGCTGTACAGCGAGTTGGTGACATACAGCCGCTTGCCGTCGAGACTGAGCTGCAGCATCTGCGGCCCGCCGACAAAATCCTTGCCGCGGAACTTGCCGCTCTTGCCGATCACGCCGCCCAGCCACACGCGGCCGGTCAGCTTGGGTTTGGCCGGGTCGCTCACGTCGTACTGCCGCAGGTCGCCGTGCAGCCAGTTGGAGAAATACAGGAAGCGGTCGTCCATCGAGAGCAGCAAGTCGGTGATCAGGCCCGGCACGGGGAACGGCCAGCCTTTGGTTTCCACCGGTTCGACCTCGATCACTTTCTCGGCTTGCCACTTGCCGTCCTTGTTGAGAAAGTGCCACATCGTGCTGGAGAGCGCCGCGCCGACAAAGCCGTGCATGCTGTCCGGATTGTGATGGAAGCGCACCTCCAGCGGGATCATGCCGGTGGGCCCCAGGTCGATCCGTTCGATGAGCTTCTTGTCGGTCCAATTCCAGAAGCAGAGCGAATGGCCGTATTTGCCCGCTTCGACGTCCTTCAGGTCGAAGCCCGCGCTAAATGTGTTGGGCGCGGCCCACTCGCTGGAGACCATTACGTCGTGCCGCGGCTGATACCAGAAGTCGTAATTGAATTCGAGTCCGCTGTCGGGCGGCTCCCAACGACCGACGACGCCGAACTTTTCGTCCAACAGCAAGAACCCGCCCGGCTTGTCCCCCTTGCCGTCGCCGAGCATGGAGATCATCACGTGTCCGTCCGGCAGACAATGCACCGTGTGCGGCGCGCTGAGATTGGTCTTGGAGATGATCTCCTTCGGCTCGATCACCTTGTGCATCTTGAGCGCGCGGGGATCGGCCGCGTCGATCACGTGGATGCGGCCCGAGCGAATTCCCGGCACGATCAGATAGCGCCGCGCGCGCTGGGCGTCGGCGTGGCAACTGGCGCAGGCGTTCCAGCCGAAGTGATGCAGCTCGTCCCCGGCGGTGGGCATCACCACGCGATCGACAATCTTGGCGTAGCTGCTCGACGCCGGATCGACGTCGACCACGGCCAGGTAGTCCTTGCCCTCGGGCTCGATGCCGACGCGCAGGGCCGTGACGTACATTTCTTTTTCGCGCGGCGAGCGCATGGCTTCGGCCGGCGAGGCGTAGATCCGCCGCGCGTTCTGCGCCGCCGGGGCCGCGGCCCGGGCCGCGCAGCCGGACATCATTGCCGTGGAAAGTGTCGTCGCCGAGGCCGCTGCCAGAAAATCTCGCCGTCGCATGTTTGGTCTCCTGCACGGGGCTGCCAACGGGATGCCGTGTCGCCGCTGGAATTATATCGCTGCGACCGACCTCAAACAGGCTGTAGGCTACAGGTTATAGGGTCGAGGCTGTAGGACGAAATACGAAGCGTTGAACCACAGAGGTCGCCTTTCAGCTGTGGCCATCTGCGTCATCTGTGGATTGATCTTCCTCTCCCTGCAGCCTAGGGTCTACAGCCTACAGCCTATTCAGAAATCGGTGAGCGACTTGGGCGGCACCGCCACGCGCAGCGCATTGACCACTGCCAGCACGTCGATCACTTCCTGGGCAATGGCGCCGGCCACGGGCGGCAGCCAGCCCGCCGCGGCAAAGCCCATACCCACCAGCGATAGCGCCATTCCGCCCAAGGCGCTCTGCAGGGCGATGCTGCGCATCCGCCGTGAGATGTGCAGAAACTCGTCGACCCGCGTGAGCGTGCTGTCCATGATCACGGCGCCGGCGGCTTCGGTGGTGATCTCGCTATTCTGCCCAAACGCCACGCCCACGGTGGCGGCGGTGAGCGCCGGCGCATCGTTGATGCCGTCGCCCAGGAACAACGTTTTGGCGCGGGCCGTTTCGCGGCGCACGATGTCGACCTTTTGCTCCGGACTCTGACTGGCAAAGACATCGCGGATGCCCACCTGGTCGGCCAGGTAGCGGACTTCGCTTTCGCGGTCGCCCGACACCAGCAGAATGCGGTTGACGTGATGTTTGGCGGCCAGGTGACCGATGAACGGCACGCCTTCGCTGCGCGCCTCGTCGCGCAGCGTGTAGGTGGCCGCGTAGCGTCCGTCGACCACGACGCAGCACTCCAGCCCCGCGGCCGCCAACGGCAGTTGGTCTTCGCGCGCCAGGCCTTCGCGCAGGAGTTGCGCGCGGCTGATGATTCGCACGTCGGCACCAGCCACGGTGCCGCGGAGGCCGGCGCCGGGCGGTTCGCGGATTTCGCTGGCCTCGAGCGGCGCGAGCCCTTCGCGCCGAGCGCCCTCGACAATGGCCTGCGACAGCGGATGTTTGGAATAGCGCTCCAGACTGGCCGCCAGGCTGAGCACGCGCGACCGCTCAAAACCGGGCGCTAGCTGCTGGGCCACCAGTTGCGGCCGGCCGTACGTGAGCGTGCCCGTCTTGTCCAGAATGACGGTGCGGCACTGTTCCACTTGCTCCAGCACGGCCGGGTCTTTGATGATGATGCCGCGGCGCGCGGCCAGCGAGATGGAGCCGATGATGGCCACGGGGATCGCAATCAACAGCGGACACGGCGTGGCCACGACAAGCACGGCCAGGAAGCGCGTGGAGTCTCCGCTGACTGCCCAGGCCGCTAGCGCAATGGCCAGGGCCAGCGGCGTGTAGAACGCGCCCAGTTGATCTCCCAAGCGGCGGATCCGCGGCCGACGCTGCTGCGACAACTGCATCACCTGCATGATCCGGGCGTAGCGCGAGTCGACGGCCCGGCGGGTCGTCTCGATCGTCAGCGCCGACGAGCCGTTGATCGCCCCGGAGAAAACCGGCGTACCGGGCGTCTTCGACATCATGAACGGCTCGCCCGTCAAGTACGATTCATCCATCACGCCGCGCCCCTCGACGACCGTGCCGTCGACGGGGCAGATTTCGTGCGGCAAGATAAGCAGTCGATCGCCGATCGAGACGTCTTCCAGTGGCACGTCGACCAGGCCCGTGTCGCGCTGCCAGTGCGCAACCGAGGGCACGCGTTTGGCCAGCGCAGCCAGCACGCTCGAGGCGCTGCGCACGGCGTACGATTCGAGCGCGCCACCGCCGGAGAGCATCAGCACCACAATCGTGCCGGCCAGGTACTCTCCCAGCAGCACGGCAGTGACGATGGCGATGCCGGCCAGCAGATCGGCGCCGAACTCGCGCGCCACGGCTTGCCGCGCCAGGCGGAACACCAGCGGCCCGCCGCCCAACAAGAGGGCCGCATAGAGGGGCAGGTTGTACGTGTCTGGCTGGGCAGCCAGCGCGAAGCGCAACAGCAGGTGCAGGGCGATGGCGGCGAGGGCCAAGATCGTGATGGCCGTGCTCACGCGGTCGAGCCCGCCGGCCGGCGCAGCGAAGGATGCCTTGGCGGCGGAGCGCGGGGGCGAAGGGCTCTGATCTGCTCGAGCGCTCATGCGATTGCCAGCAGGACGTGGACCGCGCCGTATCGGCGCGGACGTGTATGATACACTGTTGGCGGTCCGATATTCGCGCCGCGGCGGGCAGAGCGGCTCGCGCGGCGATGGCGGCTGGGAGTTTCAAACATGCTCGAACTGAATACGCTGTTGGTGCCGGTGGATTTTTCGCCCGTTTCGCGGGGCGTCTTCGAGCAGGCGGTGCAACTGGCCCGCGGCGACGATGCCGCCGTGCTCTTGCTGCACGCCATCGATCCCTCGTCGATCACGTTTGCCGAGGAGCTGGGGCTGGGCACGCGGCAGTCGATTCTGGACGCGGCCCGCACCAAGGCCGAACGCGAATTGCAGGAATGGAAGACCGCGGTCGCGGGAAAAGTGGACGTGCAAACCATCGTCTCGGAGGGTGTGCCGTTTCTGGAAATCTTGCGCAAGGCGGAAGACTTTCAGGTGGATGCGATTCTGATGGGGCGTTTCGGCACGCGCGGGCCCATCGAAAAGGTCCTCTTCGGCACGACTGCCGAACGCGTGATCCGCGCCACCACCCGCGCGGTGATCGTGGTGCCGGTCACGACGTGAGGCGCGCGGTTTCTCTTTCCTGGCCTCTCTGCTTCTACTTCGCCACCACCGGCAACACGATGTGCGAGGGATGATCGGCGTCGTGATGCACCGTGTTGATGGCCACCTCGCGGCGGCGATTGTCGTTCAACGGTTCGCCCGTGTTCGGATTGATATCGAACCGCGGGAAATTGCTGCTGGAAATATCGACGCGGATACGGTGGCCGCGCTTAAAGAGGTTCGCGGTCGGATACAGCCGCACGGTGATCGGGTAGATCGTGCCCGGTTGCATGAACACTTCTCTGTCCAGCGACTCGCGAAAGCGGGTCCGCAAAATGCCGTCGCCAATGTTCAGATCGAACCCGCCGGGAAAGTCCGCGCTGGCCGGATAGACGTCGATCAGCTTGGCCGTGAAATCCGTATCCACGGCGGTCGACGAGATCCACAGTTTCACCTCGATCTCGCCGGTCACTTCCAGGTCCTCGGCCAGCGGCTCGGTTTGAAACACCAGCACGTCGTTGCGCGCCGACAAGGGAATGGGCTGGGGCGCGTTCCACACGTGCGGCCCGCCACGCTGGTCCCAGGCGCCTTGCAGCAAAATGCCGCCGCCAGACGAAATATTGCCGCCGATGGTCGGCACCGGATCTGCCGGATCGAACCGCAGGCCCGTGGCCGCAGCGGCGGCCGCAGGGTTCTCCGCCGACAACCGTCCGCCGGCCTGCAAGTAGTAGGGCGTCGCGCGGGCCCGCGCCAGCGGCCACTCGTGCTCATCGCGCCAGATGCCGCCGTGCTCGAGCAGGCCGTCGGCCGTTTTGGCGCCGCTGCCTGAACCCATCACAAAGATCCGCACGCGGCTGGCAAACGGTTCGCTCTTGCCGACTGCGTTGTCGCTGCCCTTGAGCCAACGGTCGTACCAGGTGAGCCGCCAGGCGCGCGGATCGGCAATGGCCGCGTTCTTGCCAAAATCAACCTGCCCGTGCTGGCTGCCGCCCTGCGCGCCGTGAATCCACGGACCCATGATCAAGTACACGGGGCTCTGGAGCGTGCGCGACAGCGTCGTGTAGTTCGACGTCGTGTTGCTGGCCCAGGAGTCGTACCAGCCGCCGACCAGGTACACCGGAATTTCCTTGTACGTCTCGGCGTGGTCGCGAATGTTGTTCTGCCGCCAGAAGTCGTCGTTCACGCCATGGCCCAGCGCCTCGACCAGCCACTCTTCGTATTCCGGGATGTGCTTGAGCGGCGAGGTGCCACGGCGCAGCGGCAGGTTCGCCAGGTAGTCGCGGCGATGCTCCATCATGTCGGACAACATGGCGGCCGTGGCCGGATCGCGCGCCTGCCGGCTGCCCTTCGGCCCGGCGATGCTATAGATCCAGTTCCAGAAGCGCAGCTCGAACGCGCCGCCGTTGCGCATGCTGGCGTAGCCCAAGTTCGACATCGCATCGACTGGGATGGCCGTGACCAGTTCCGGCGGGCGCTCCATGGCCAGCGCGTGCTGCGTGCCGCCGACGTACGAGGTGCCGATCGTGCCCAGCTTGCCGTTCGACCACGGTTGCCGACCGATCCACGCGCAGGTGTCGAAGCCGTCGCGCCCGTCATCGGTGAGCATGTGCCACACGCCCTCGGAACCGTACCGGCCGCGCGTGTCTTGCACGACAAAGGCGTAGCCGTGCGCGGCGTAGTACTCACCGTCGGCCAGCGACGTGGACTTGCCGTACGGCGTGCGCATGAGAATGGTCGGCAGCTTCTCGGGCGCTGGCCGGCCTGCATTGGGCTCCGGCAGGTAGATGTCGGTGGCCAGCTTTACGCCGTCGCGCATGGGCACCATCACGTTGGTCTGAGCATTGACTTTCGCTGCCGGCTCCACGGCGCGTGCCGCCGGCACGAGCAGAAGAACCGCGATTGCCAGCCAGTGAGCCGGGCGTCGCGGGGCAATCGTGTGCAGATTCGTTCTCATGGCGTCAGCTCCTCGCGCAGCCGACGTGCGAGCTCGCGCGTCCGCTCGTCGTTCAGGTGCAGGGGATTCAACAGCAGCTGGCCTTCATCCAGCGCCCAGTGGCCGACGTAGCACGGCGGCGAACCGGCCCGCAGCCGCCGGCAGACCTCGATGGCGCTGCGGCCGAGCTTCGTTTCATCCACGGCAATTTCGAGCATGGGCATCCGTTCGCCGTTGGCCGTGTGCAGCGTGCAGCGGGCCGCCGCGCCGGCCAGCGCGTCGGCAATCGATTGCAGTCGGCGTGTGTAGCCGGCCAGCTCCGCGTCATAGTCGCCGCGCACGAACAGCCGCAGCGCCGTCACCAGCGCCACGATCTGCTCCTTGGAAACCTTCATCGCCCGGCCGATTCCTTGCCGAGGCATGCCCAACAGGGCTTCGCGATCGATCAGCTCGAGGGGCGGCTGCCACAGGTCGGCATGCTCGTCGATATCGAGCATCTGCAGCGCAGCCGCGCCGACCAGCGCGCGACGTCCGCAGAGAATGCCCGTCGCTTGCGGACCGCGAATGGCTTTGCCGCCGCTGAACACCACCAGGTCCGCGCCGCTAGCCGGAATCTTCTGCAAGTTGGCGCGGGGCGGCAACTCGCCGGCCGCGTCGACCAGCACCGGCAGGTGATTGGCGTGGGCCCGGGCCACCACGTCGGCCAAGGGGGGACGGGAGCCGTCGGTCAATACATACAGCACGCCGGCCGTGCGCGGGCCGAACGCCGCCTCGTACTCCCAGGCCTCCACGCGGCGCATGCCCGCGCCCGAGGCGCTCTCGTGAAAGCCGACCTCGACCAGTCGCGCGCCGGCCGCCCGCACAGCGTGATCGTAGCCGTTACGATGTTCGCGCGCCACCACGAACTCGCAGGGAAAGCCCTCGCAGTTGGGCAAGCGTTCCATGCGGCCCGGATCGCCGCCGGACAAAATAGCGGCGGCGCCCAAGGTGAGCGCCGCGGCGGCACCGGCGGTGACCAGAGCGGCCTCGGTGCCGGTTGCTTCGGCAATGATGCGCGAGGCGGCGCCCTGCAGCAGATCGAGCGGCACGCTGTCGACCGCCGCGGCGCGAAAGGCGTCGAGCACGGCGTCCGGCATGGGGGCTCCGCCCAAGCGCGTGACCGCGCCCGAGGCATTGATGATCGGCTGCAGCCCGAACTGGTCGTAGATGCTCACGCGTGTCCTCGCTCGCCGTTGGAATGAGTGTTCCAGGGGCGTATTTTAGTTGGCCCGCTGCGGCCCCGGCTACCAGCCCCAGCGATCGCGGCTAAAAGATTGAGCCGGCCGGCGGCTCGGCTATGATGGGGCCGGCGGTGTGTGTGCGGGAGGGCGAGGCTCCCGCCGAGCCATGAACGACGGCGGCCGGCGGCGGCAATTTCGACTCCGATTTCTTTAGCGGCCGCTGAGAGATTCTGAGCGACCGGCAGCGAGACATGCTTTATTGCAGCTCCCATCTCGACCCCGAGCAATCAGAATTCACCATTCCCGACATTGTGGAAGCCTCCGCGAAGACCCAAAAAAGGATCAAGCCGTTTTCGAGGGGAGATGTTAGCCAGATACTTCCGCGTCTAATTGAGCGTGGCTTGCTGTACAAGAATCGCTACGGCCAGTATTGCTTTGCTGTGCCCCTATTCGAGCGATTCATCAAACGCAATTACGAAGCACCGGAATTCCAGAAAGCGCTATTTGAGTAGGCCCCATGACCGCCACAAACAACCGCCGCTGGTTTCACTTCACCGTGCGGGAGGGGCTGCTTTTCACAGCCGCCGTCGCGTTTGCGATGGGCTGGGCTCGGGAGGCCCATCTGCGCTCGGGCGACCGGGTCGTTTTAGACGTGGTCGAGTACATGGAGGAACACAACGTCTCCGAATGGATGATGAGCTCAGTAATTCACCCGGACAAGGTGCACACCTACTCGATGGTCCGCCGAGTCGAATATGACCCGCCCGAACAGCGAGCAACACACAATTAAGACACTACCAAAGATTGAGCCGGCCGGCGGCTCGGCTATGATGGGGCCGGCGGTGTGTGTGCGGGAGGGCGAGGCTCCGGCCGAGCCTTGTTGCATCTCGGCGGCAAGAACTTCAGGGAGACGTTAGTCATGCGCTCGAATGGGTCCACCGTCGCGCTGGTCGCGGGTTGTTGCCTTCTGGCAATGGGGGCGCCTGCCGTCACGGCTGCCGAGCTCGAGCCGCGCAGCTACGAAAACCGCCTGGTGCGGCTGACCGATCCCAAGCCGCTGTTGGCCGATCATCCCGAGTTCGTCGAGCCCGTGCACGAAACAGTGCGCTACGAGGCGCCGCTGTTGGTCGACGATCCGCAGGCCGACCTGCACGTCCGTGCCTGGCGCTTTTCGTACAACGCGCGCGGCATCGTCGAGATGCCCAACCGGCTCGAAGCCGCCAAGACGGCCGTGATCATGGTGCACCCCTGGGGCGTGGACGACGGCCAGGGCTGGCGCACGCCGGAGCCGGCGGGCGCCGCCGACTTCTGCACGCCCGAGAAGAACCATCTGGCCGGCCGCCACACGCGCGAAGTGATCGACCCGCTGCTCAAGTCGCTGCGCGGCAAGGTGTCGCTGGTGATGTACAGCTTGCCGGGCGACGAAGACCCCATCCGCCGCAAGCTCTATCGCTCGTTCACCCGCACGCCCGACGAGGCCGAGCGCCGTGAGGGTGCCCGCGAGCTGGACGCCAAGCTGAACGGCTTCGACTATCGGGGCGAGCCGGTGCCGGCCCGCCTGAAGCTTTCGCACGACAAGCCGGTGATCGATTACTTCCGGCAGTTCAGCGGGCTCGATCCGGGGCCGCGGTTCAACAACGCCGGCTTTTGGGACCTGCCCATCCCGGTCACCCGCGACATCACACTGCACCCCGACGACGTGGTAATCTATGACGCGGCCGGTTACGAGCCGTTGAAACAATTCCTGCAGCGGCAAGGCATACGTCATGTGCTGTTGACCGGCTATGCGACGGACATGTGCTATTGCCGCACGACGGCCGGATATGAGAATCTGGCGAAGGATTTCAACGTGTTCCTGGTGGGCGATGCGACCCTGGCCACGTTTCCGGCCAACTCGAGCCCGCGGTTTGCCACGAACGCCGCGATCTCGTTCGCCTCGCTGTCGCACCTGATCACGCAGGTATCGTGGATCGAGTATCAAAAGTAGGTCAGGCACCCCGTGCCTGACATGACTTGTGCGTGGGCCGACGCCAGGTAGCAGCGGCCCATTTTGACTGTTACACTTGGCCGCCGGAACGGCCAGAGGCATGTCGATCGAACGGGCGGCCCCCCTACGGGCCGCGTCACTCCTTCACGTGCGAGGACGATCATGCCGAAGTATTTCGTAGCGGCCGCCGTGGTGTTCCTGGGACTGGCGGGCATCGCACTGGCAGACGAGCCGGCCAAGGGTTCGCTGCCGGTCGCGGCGAACGACGACGCGCTCGTCGGCCGCAAGCTCGACGGCTTCACGCTGCGCGATCAGCACGGCAACCCGCACGCGTTGGCCGACTATCAAGCGAAGAAGGCCGTGGCCCTGGTTTACTTGGGCACCGAGTGTCCGCTGGCCCGGCTCTACGCTCCGCGGCTGGCGCAGATGGCGCGCGACTATGCGGCCAAAGAAGTTGCCTTTCTCGGCGTGGATGCCAACGTGCAGGACACGCCCACCGAGCTGGTCGCCTTTGCCAACATGTACCAGATGGAGTTCCCGCTGTTGATCGACGCGGGCAACGCGCTGGCCGACAAGCTGGGCGCAACGCGCACGCCCGAGGTCTTTCTGCTCGATGCGCAAGGCGTGGTGCGCTATCACGGTCGCATCGACGATCAGTATGTCGTGGGCGCCACTCACGAGAAGGCGCAGCATCGCGACCTGGCCACGGCCATCGACGAGCTGGTTGCCGGCCAGCCGGTCGCCACGCCGTCGACCAAGTTCACGGGCTGCCTGATCTCGAAGGTGCGCAAGATCGAGCCGCACGGCGAGATCACCTACAGCGGCAACGTGGCGGCCATCATCAATCGACACTGCGTCGAGTGCCATCGCGAAGGCGAGCTGGCGCCGTTCCCGCTGGCCACGTACGACGACGTTGCCCCCTGGGCCGATACGATTCGCGAGGTCGTGTCGCAGCATCGCATGCCACCCTGGTTTGCCGATCCCGCGTTCGGCAAATTCACCAACGATTGCAGCATGAGCGCCGACGACACCCAGACGCTCTTGGCCTGGATCGACAATGGCTGCCCGCAGGGCAACCCGGCCGATGTGCCGCCGGCGCCCGAGTTTTACACCGGCTGGCGGATGGGCGAGCCCGATTTGGTCTATGAAATGGAAAAGCCCTACACGGTGCCGGCGGAAGGCACGGTCGAGTATCAATATTTCACGGTCGGGCCCAAGCTGGAGAAAGACTTGTGGGTTTCCATTGCCGAGTGCCGGCCGGGCAATGCGCGCGTGGTGCACCACGTGGTGCTGTTCGCCGTGCCGCCCGGCGAAAAGCTCGCCAAGCTGGAAGAAGCCCAGGGGCGCGGACAGATGATCGGCGTGTATGCGCCGGGCATGAATCCCTGGCGTTATCCCGCGGGCACGGCCATGAAGATCGTCGCCGGCTCGACGCTGGTGATCCAGATGCACTACACGCCCAACGGCTTCGAGCAGTCGGACAAGAGCATGGTGGCGCTCAAGCTGTTGGAGCCAGACGACGTGAAGCAGGAAGTGCGCTACGGCATGGTGGTCAATCCAAGCTTCGAGATCCCGCCGCACGCCGAGAACCACGTGGCCGAGGCGCGCAAGCTGTTCCTGAAAGACTCATACGTGCTGAACCTGTTTCCGCACATGCACTATCGGGGCAAGTCGTTCAAGTTCGAGGCCGAGTTTCCCGACGGCCGCCGCGAAGTGCTGTTGAACGTGCCGCACTACGACTTCAACTGGCAGCTGCGCTACGACCTGGCCAAGCCGGTGTTCATGCCCAAGGGGTCGCGACTGGTGTGCACGGCCGTGTGGGACAACTCGGACGCCAACCCGCTCAATCCCGATCCGTCGCAGACCGTTCGCTTCGGGCTGCAATCGTGGGAAGAGATGATGGTGGGCTACTACACCACGATCCGCGCGCCGGTGGGCGAAGAGACGGCGCGGGCGGGCGAATAGGCTGGAGGCTGGAGACTGTAGGCCGGAGGCTGCGGAGAGCGGGCGTAACTAGCACCGACTCGCCGCTTGCTTCACTGCGCATGGCTAGATCGGTGCTCACGCTGCCCACGATCTGTTTCTTCGCCGTCCACAGCACAAGAGACGCGACTCCGGACTTTGGCGTAAGAGGTATTCGCCGATGTTTCTCGCGTTCTGTCTGGTGGTGGTCGCCGGGCTCTCACTCTTCGTCGCTTATGTTTCATTCGTTCGTCGGCTGAATGCGGATCCCCGAGCCCAACCACGATTTCAGTTCAATCTTCAGCGACTGACAGCAGCGGTGTTCCTGGTGGCGTCAGCTGTGGGAGTATGGCAACTCTTGGTTCCGTATCTCCCCTTCGCAGGCCTTGCACTAACGCCTTGCACGACTGCGGGCGCGGCGGGAATTGGTGTGCTGTTCGGTTGTGGCCGCATAGCTGCCTTGATTGGATTTGCCGTAGGGCTGATCCTCTGTGCCTGGATGATCTATATGTTCGAATCGGGCGCGTGGGTTGTAGGGTGAGAACGCTTCATCTCTTGGTCGCCTAACCGCCAAAGTTGCACACCCCCGCGCCGCTGGTTAGCATGCGAGGCGTTCGTCTGCGCCCCGCTTGCCCCGCCCTGTGACCAGCCCTCGGTGCCCTGCTGTGATCTCGTTTCTGCCACGTGCGATCGAGCTGTCGATTCAAATTGAACCGCAGAGTGCGCCGAGGGACGCAGCGCAAGCAGGCTGTAGGCGACAGGCTGTAGGCCACCGGCAAAGAACGCTTCGTCACTTCGTCTCTCTCTGTGATCTCGGTGCCCTCTGTGGCAAACCGTCTCTCTTCGCAGCCAGCGCCGCGGCCCTGCTTGTCCTCGCCGCGCACGCCGCCAGGGCCGAGCACGGCCAGTTCGACAAGCGCGATGTGAACCCGGCCGAAGAGGCCTACATCTTCACCCCGCCCGGCTTCCAAGGCGCAGGCAAGCCGGCCGAAGCGAGCGGCCCGAGCTCGGCACGGCTGCACGTCGCCATTCACGACGCGGCCACGGGCCGGCCGACGTTCTGCCGCGTGAACGTGATCGGCGCCGACGGCAACTATTATCAGCCGCGCGACAACGCGCTGGCCGAGTTCAGCCTCACCGGCACCTGGCCGGAGCGGCTGGCGGGCAATCGCGAGAGCAAAGAGCCGATCCGCTACTTCGGCCATTTCTTCTACACCAGCGGCACATTCGACGTGGACGTGCCCGCGGGCCCGGTGCGCATCGAAGTCTGGAAGGGCTTTGAATATCGGCCGGCGGTCGCCACCACTGAGCTCGCGGCCGGAGCGGCGGGTCATTTGCGGTTACGCATCGCGCGGCGCGGCGACATCGCCCACGAAGGCTGGTACTCGGGCGATCCGCATCTGCACTTCATTCGCACCGGCGACCGCGACGAGCGCACGATCTTCGACCTGCTCGAGGCCGAGGACATCCGTTTCGGGATGATCCTCTGTTACAACGAAAACACCAGCGGCTATCGCGGCATGATGCCCGAGCAAACCACGCCGCAGCGGCGCGGGCTGGGCCGCAAATCGATCGCCGGCCGCGGCGCGTATCAGATCATCTCCGGCCAGGAATATCGTAACGGCGTGCTGGGGCACATGAACTTGTACCTGCGCGATTCGCTGGTGCTCGCCGGCCGCGAGCTCGATCCGAACGTAGGGCCCATGTTCGGCACCATCGGCGCCGAAACGCAGGCCCAGGGCGGCTACGCCTTTCACGCGCACGGCGGCTACGCCCTGGAGATTTGGGCCGACCTGGTACAGCGCGCGACCAACGCGGTTGAGCTGTTGCAGTTTGGCATCTATCGCGGCATCGGTCAGGAAGGCTGGTATCACGTGCTTAATGCCGGCTTCCGTTTCCCGGGCTACGCGGCCAGCGACTATCCGGCTTGCCGCATGCTGGGCGACTGCCGCACGTACGTCCACCTGAACGGCCGGCCAACGGTCGAGCAGTGGCTGCACGGCGCCGCCGCGGGCCGCAGCTTCATGACGACCGGGCCGCTCGTGCTGTTGGATGTCGACGGCCGGCTGCCGGGAGACACGCTCACCACGCGCGATGGCCGGCCGCGCACGGTGCGGGCCCGCGTGCGCGTGCTAACCGAAGTGGCGCCGGTGAGCGACGTGCAACTGATCGTCAACGGCCGCGTGGTGGAAACGCTCAAGGCCGACGCCAGGCCCCGCACGGCCCAGCGGCTGGAGATGGTCGTGCCGCTGGTGCTCAAGGAGTCGAGCTGGATCGCGGCCCGGGCGTTTTCCAAGTCGCCGTTCGGCAGTGCCGATGCCGAGGCCCACACAAACCCCGTGTACGTCCACCTGGGCGGCAAGCCGCCGTATCAGGCCGAGGATGTTGACTGGCTGATCGCGCGGCTCGACGAGCAGATTGCCGACCACACGGCGCGCGAGGTGCCCGAGAAGAACGTGCCCATCGCGTACTTCCAGAAGTCGCGCGAGATTTTGCAGCAGATGCGGGCCCGTGGCGGGCCGATTCCGCCCGGCGGGCAAATGCAGGCGGCCGCGGCGGCCACGGCGGGGCGCGCGAATGCGACCGTCATGAATGCGCCTGCCGCGGCGCACACGGTGCAGCCGCCCGGCACACCGACCGATGCATCGCTCGCCGAGTTCCTGCAACCGGTGCCGGCAAAGCCGCCGGCCGAGGCCGAGGCGCTCTTCGAAACGCAGGCCGGCTTTCGCATGCAGCTGGTGGCGCAAGAGCCCGACGTGACCGATCCTGTGGCGGCATGTTTCGATGAGAACGGCGGCATGTACGTGGCCGAGATGATCGATTACCCGTATCGGCCCAAGGAGGGCGCCAAGCCGCTGGGCCGCATTCGCTACCTGCAAGATGCCGACGATGACGGCCGTTATGAGCGCAGTTGGATTTTTGCCGACGAGCTGGTTTGGCCCACCGGCGTGGTCTGCTGGCAGGGCGGCGTGTTCGTGGCCGCCGCGCCCGACATCTGGTACTTGAAAGACGAGGACGGCGACCACCGCGCCGACGTGCGCACCAAGACCTTCAGCGGCTTTGGCGATCGCAATCAGCAAGGCGGCGTGAACAACCTGGCCTGGCACGTGGACCACACGATTTACGGCTCCGGCTCGACCAACGGCGGCGACATTCGTCCCGCGGGCCGGCCCGATGCTCCGCCGATCGCGCTGGCGAATCTCGACTTTCGCTTCGATCCCGTGTCGCTGCGGTTCGAAACGGTCAGCGGCTCCGAGCAATTTGGCAACGCGTTCGACGACTGGTTCAACCGGTTTCTGTGCAGCCAGGCCGATCCCGGCCATCACGTCGTGTTGCCGCAGCGCTATCTGGCCCGCAACCCGTACCTGGCGGTGGCTAGCGCGACGAACAACCTCGCGCCGGGCGTGACGCAAATTTTTCGCACCAGCCCGATCGAACGCTGGCGGCAAGTGCGTTCCGACCGGCGGCTGGCCGTGGGCGAGCGCTCGGCCGATTCCTCGGGCCTGAGCCACAACGTGATCGACGCCGCCGCCGGCCTGGCCATCTATCGCGGCCATGCGTATCCCGGCGAGTATCGCGGGCAGCTGTTCGTCGGCTGCTCGCAGAACAACCTCGTGCATCGCCGCCGGCTCATCCCGGACGGGCCGACGTTTCGCTCCGAGCGCGCCGACGTGAACACGGAGTTCGTGCGCACGGTCGACACCTGGTTTCGCCCTGTCAATTGCCTCAACGCGCCGGATGGCACGCTGTACGTGCTGGACATGTCGCGCGAGGTGATCGAGTCGATCCACATCGCGCACGACGTGGTGGCTCACTTGGATTTGACCAACGGCCGCGACAAGGGGCGCATCTACCGGCTTGCGCCGCCGGGCTTCACGTCGCCGCCGCAACCGCGGCTCGGCCAGGCCAGCACGGCCGAGTTGGTTGCGCAGCTGGAGCATCCCGGCGGCTGGTGGCGCGACACGGCCTCGCGCTTGATTTACGAGCGACAGGATCGATCAGTCGTGGGATTGCTCCAACAGCGGCTGCGCGCCAGTTCGTCCGACGTGGGCCGCATGCACGTACTGTGGGCGCTGGCGGGGCTCGACGCGCTCGCGGAGTCGGATTTGATCGTCGCGCTCGGCGACACGTCGCCCGGGGTGCGCGAGCACGCGCTGCGCCTGGCGGAAAAGCGCATCAAGAACTCGCCCGCGCTGCTCGACAAAATCCTGGCGTTGGCCGACGACGCGGACCCGCGCGTGCGCTTCCAGGTGGCATTCACATTGGGTGAGACGGACGATGCGCGCGTTACCGCAGCGCTTGAGCGTATCGCCGCGCGCGATGCCGACAACACGTGGGCCCGCACTGCCGTGCTGTCGAGCTGCGCGGCCCGGGCCGACGCGCTGGCCGCGGCTTTGTTGGCCAATGTGACGTTCGTCGCCAGACCGGCCGCGATCACCTGGCTGGGCGACCTGGCTACGATCACGGGCGCCCGCGGTGAACCGACCGAGATGACGCGCCTGCTCGACGCGGCCGCTGCCCTTCGGGAAGACTCCCCGCTGCCGCCGGCCATCGTTCTGGGCCTTGGTGCCGGCCTGGCGCGCTCGAACCGATCGCTCGACGTGGCAACGGCCGGTGCCTCGCCGCCGGCGGTCGGGCTCGTGGCGCGGCTGGTGTCCGCCGCCGAGCATGCCGCGCGCGATCGCCAAGCGCCGGCCGACGCTCGCGGCCAGGCCGTTCGCCTCTTGGGCTATCGCGGTGGGCCGTCAACCGTCGACGCACTGGGCGCGCTGCTCGATCCGGCCGAAAGCGAGTCGCTGCAGCTGGCCGCACTCGCGGTGCTCGCGCGCACCGGCGAGTCGCGCGTGGCCGAGCGCCTGGTGGCCATCTGCGCCGGCTCCACGCCGCGCGTGCAGGCGGAAATCGTCTCGGCTCTGGCTGCGCGGCCGCAGTGGGTCGACGCGCTGTTGGCCGCCTGTGAACGGGGCGAAATCGCCGTCGGACTCGTTCCGGCCGCCACGCAAACCGCGCTCTTGTCGGTCGAGAACGAACCGCAGCGGGCCCGCGCCACCAGGCTTTTTGGCGCCGCGCGTCCCCGGGCCGAAACGGTCGCCCGCTATCGCGCGGCGCTCACACTGAGGGGCGACGCGCTGCGCGGCGACAAAGTGTACGAGCGCGAGTGCCAGGGCTGTCATCGCCTGGGCCCGCGCGGCCATGAAGTCGGTCCCAACTTGGCGCTCATTCGCAATCGCACGCCGGAGGCGCTGGTCGAAGCCATCCTCGATCCGAACAAGAGCGTGGCGCCCAACTACCTGAGCTACGTGGTCGTCGACACCAGCGGCCGCACCAGCACCGGACTGCTCGTGGCCGAAACGCCGGCGAGCATCACGCTGGCCCGCGACAAGGGCGTGACCGAGACGCTGCAGAAGCAGAACATCGAAGCCATCAAGAGCACCGGCACGTCGCTGATGCCCGAGGGACTGGAGAAGACCGTCGATCCGCAGAGCCTGGCCGACTTGCTGGCGTTTCTGGCCAGCGTGCAATACGATGTCGGCACGTTGCCGGATTTCGCGCCGCCGAAGAAGTGAACCGGAATGTACCGGCCGTTCAGCCCCCGGCTTTGCCGGCTGCACAGCGATGATCTCGATCGTTACCAATTGCAATCGCCAAAAGCCAAGCCGCACTGGGCAACACACACTGCGCCTCGCCGTCGCCGTACTGTCTTGGCAGCTTCTTGCGGCGGCGGCTCGCGCCGACGACGCGGCGGCCATCCGGCAGGCGCTCGAGCTGCCCGCGCTCGCCCCTGGCCAGGTGCTCAAAGACGTGCGCGCGTTCATCGAACCGCGGATTATCAAGCCGCCACGGCCCGCCAGCCGCGCCGCCTGGGAGCAGGAAGCGCAGCGCGTGCGCCGCGACATGCTCGAGCAAATCGTCTTTCGCGGCGCTGCCGCCGGTTGGCGCGAAGCAAAGTGCCAGGTTGAATGGCTCGACACCATGGCCGGCGGGCCGGGCTACCAGATTCGCAAGTTCCGTTACGAAGCGCTGCCGGGCATGTGGATTCCCGGCCTCCTCTATCTGCCGGACAAGCTCGATGGCCTGGTGCCGGTGGCCATCAACGTCAACGGCCACGCACCCGAGGGCAAGGCCGTCGACTACAAGCAACTGCGCAGCATCAACCTGGCCAAGCGCGGCATGCTGGTGCTGAACCTGGAATGGTTCGGCATGGGCCAGCTGCGCACCCAAGGTTTTGCGCATGGCCGCCTGAACCAGCTCGACCTGTGCGGCGCCGGCGGCCTCGCGCCGTTTTACCTGGCCCTGAGCCGCGCGGTCGATCTGGCCGTGTCGCTCGAGCATGCCGATAAGAACCGCATTCTGGTGAGCGGTCTCTCGGGCGGCGGATGGCAGACGATCCTTATCAGCGCGCTCGACGAGCGCGTCGCTCTGGCCAATCCGGTGGCCGGCTATGGCAGCTTCTTCACGAACATCGCCTACGACGATATGGGCGACTCGGAACAAGCGCCCACGGACATGGCGACCGTGGCCGACTACACGCATCTCACGGCCCTGCGCGCCCCACGCCCCACGCTGCTGACGTATAACGCGGGCGACGACTGCTGTTTCAAGAGCGGGCACACGCTGGAGCCGCTGTTGGCCGCGGCCCGGCCCGTGTTCGCGCTGTTCGGCGGCGAGGACCGCCTGCGTTCGCACGTGAACCGCGTGCCCGGCACGCACAACTTTGAGCAAGAGAACCGCGAACAGCTGTACGCGGCCGTGGGCGACTACTTTTACCCGGGCGACGCCAGGTTCGTGCGCAGCGAGATTCCCTCGAAGGATGAGCTGAAAACGGCCGCCGAGCTGACGGTTCCCTTGCCGGCCGACAACGTCGATTTTCACCGCCTGGCCGAGTCGCTGGCCGGCGAGTTGCCGCGCGACGGCGAGCTGCCCCTGAACCACGCCGACGCCGTGCGCTGGCAGCAGCAAAAGCGCGCGGAGCTGAAGTCGCTGTTGCGGTTGCCGAGCTATGCGGTTCGCGGCCTGCAGGAAGAAGCGATCACATTGTCGGCGGCGACCGACGCGTTTATCGCCAAACGGCGCGTGTTCAAGATCAACGATAGTTGGATGCTGCCGGCCACTTTGATCGTGCCGAAGAAGCGCAAGCACACAGGAGTGGTGATTTCGATCGCCGATGCCGGCCGCGCCGCGCTGGCCGAGCACGTGGCCCGATCGCTGGAAAGCGGTCTGCTGGTGATTGCTTTTGATCCCTTGTTCCTGGGCGAGGGACAGGTCAAGTCGCAGGATCCCGAATACACCTATCCGCTGTTCGTGCAGGCCGTGGGCGAGCGCCCCTTGGCCATCCAAGCGGCGCAACTGATTGCCATCGCGCGCTGGCAAAAGGCACACTTCAAGGACCCGCTCATGGCGGTCACCGTCAAAGCCGTCGGCCCACGCGCGAGCATGGTGGCACTGGTGGCCGCGGCGCTTGAGCCCGAGGCGATCACCGGCACGGAATTATCCGGCGGGCTGTCGAGCCTGAAACAGCTGATCGCCGAGGACAAGGCCGTGGAAGAGCTGCCGGAGTTGTTTCCGTTTGGGCTGTTGGAAAACTTCGACGTGCGGCACCTGGTGGCGCTGACTGCGCCGCGGCCGGTGATGTTCCTGGCGGCCGACGAGCAGGCCCGTCGCGAGCTGGAACCGCTCATCGCCTGGTACGGGCTGTTCGACGCCGACTTTGATCCGGTACGGTAGCGAGCGCGAACTCACTCACTGCGACCCATTTGCCTGATCGTCGCTGTCAACCGGTTTGGCTGCTCGCCAGTCTGGCCAGTCGTCGAGCGAGGCCAGATCGGCGCCGTCGCTAATGACTGCGGCAAGTTTTGAAAGCCACTCGCCGGCCGGATGATGCAGCTCGATCGCGCGCTCGACGATCGGATTGAGATCCCAGCCCGGGGAGCGGATGCCGGCCTCCAACAGTTGCCGCAGCGCCGTGAGGTGGCACTGACGCTCATTTACGCGCCCCATGGCGAAGGCATAAAAGGCGAGCTCGAGTGAAAGCGCGTCTCCCATCGCCAAGTCGTGCGCTTGGATTGCCCGTTCGAGTATGGATTGGCCTTCCTCAAGTTGGCCGTTGGCGAAAAGGAAACGGGCATAGTTGCCTAGAGTTCCGGCGTCGGCCGGGTTGGCCGCCAGCGCCAGTCGGAAGTGCTTTTCAGCCCCCTGCATGTCTTGGCGGATATTCTGCAGGAAGAGAGCATAACCGCTTTGAAATACGACACGCTGTGGGTCTGCTTCCGTTGCCCGGCGGTAGTACTCCTCCGCCCGATCGGTGTCACGGCGGACGCCTTGCCAGAACATCGCGTAGTTGAACAAGTTGTTCGGATGATGCGGATCCGCTTGCACGGCTCGTTCGAAGTATTCCTCGGCCCGATCCATATCTTGACGATGACTCCGTAGAAAGACCGCATAGTTAGCGAGATTGTCCGCGTTCTGCGGGTCTGTTTCGACCGCACGTTGGTAGTAATCTTCTGCTCGATCAAAGTCCTGGCAAACGAGGTGCAAAAACGTTCCATAGTCGGCGAGGTTGCCCGCATGCGCCGGTTCGGCACTCACGGCCCGCTCGCAATAGACATCTGCTTTAGCGACGTCCTGCCGGACCCAGCGCAGATATCTGGCATAGTTGCCCAAGTTGTGCGCGTGCTGGGGGTCTGCCTGCAGCGCACGCTGGAAGTATTCTTCTGCC
This sequence comes from Pirellulales bacterium, assembly GCA_050250435.1. Lineage (GTDB taxonomy): Bacteria > Planctomycetota > Planctomycetia > Pirellulales > PALSA-1355 > JBFWOR01. Next base: position 133,647 of record JBFWOR010000015.1, read on the forward strand.
TGATCCATGTCTTGGCGAACTTGCTGCAGAAACACCGCGTAGTTGCCAAGATTCGTCGCATCGTGCGAATCCGCCTGCAGTGAGCGTAGGTAGTGCTCCTCGGCCCGATCCATGTCCTGCCGAACGTCTTTGAGAAAGATTGCGAAGTTGCACAGCAAGACCGCATGCGTCGGATTCGCGCTCAGTGCGCGCTCGTAGAATTCTTCGGCCCGATCGTAGTCCTTTCGAACGCTCTCCAAGAACATCGCATACCCGCCCACCACCTCAACGGTATCGGGGGCATCGCGCAAGGATTGCTCAAAGAGCCTCTCGGCCAGATCGGCATCGATTTGACTGATCGACTCCGCAACGGCCACCCGAACGCGAGCTTCCTCTACAGTCTGTTCGTGTTCAGCGTTTTGTCGACGTGGCATCGAGATCCCTTTCCTGAGATCGAACACACGGGAAGCGGCGAATCCATGATACCGCTGCCCCGCGCATGGGGGTACTATTTCCACCAGCGACCGCGACGATCGACCAGGAGCCGGAAACTGGCCTCGCCTCCGTCCGCAAACCGCGTTGCACCTCCCCTGCCACATTGCTAACGTGCAGCGATTCCCAAGTGCTGGATGAGCTTACGCATGACCTCCCTTCCCGCCTTTTTCGCCGAAGCCTCCAGCGTGCCGCTGGAATGGCTCGACGTGCTGGTGCTTTTGTGCACCGTGCTCGGCGTGACCGCCCTGGGCATGTGGGCCGGACGCAAAGAGAGCGGCACCAGCGACTACTTTCTCGCCGGCCGCAGCGTCGCCTGGTGGGCCGTGGCCGGGTCGATCTTCGGCACCAACATCAGCTCGCACCACATGGTGGGCATGATGGGCGCGGGCCTGAAAGAAGGTTTCGCCCAGGCCAATTTCGAGTTCGGCGCCATCTTTGGCCTGATGATGCTCTGTTACTTCTTTCTGCCGTTTTATCGCCGCATGGGCGTGTACACCCTGTCGGAATATCTCGGCCGCCGCTTCGACGATCGCAGCCGGCTGGTCTATTCGCTCACCAACATGGCGTTCCTGCTGATCCAGATGGTCGGCACCATGATTCTGGGAGCGCTCACCGTGGCCACGCTCACGGCCGACTCGCCCTACGCCGTGAGCTACCAAGGGGCCGTGTGCCTGATGGCCGCCGTGGCCGCAGTCTACACCTTCTTCGGCGGACTCAAGGCCGATATCGTCAACGACGTCGCGCAGAGCGTCCTGCTGCTCATCGGCAGCGGGCTGTTGGCCGTGCTGGCCATCTGGCACACGAACGTCGGCGGCATCTCCGGCCTGCTGGAAAAACAGCCCGAGAAGTTTCACGTCTTCTTTCCGGCAGATCATCCGCAACTTCCCTGGAGCGGCGTGCTCAGCGGGCTGATGGTGTTGCACATGTACTATTGGGGCACCAATCAGTTCATCGTGCAGCGCACGCTGGGGGCGCGCAGCGATTGGGACGCCCGCATGGGCACGATTGTGGCCGGATTCTTCAAACTGCTGATTCCGTTTTTGTGCATCGTGCCCGGCATGGCCGCGGGCTATATTCTGGCCATCGACCCGGCGACCGAAAGCGATACGGCCTTTGCCGGATTGACCCGCGCGCTCTTGCCGCCGGGCTACGGGCTGGTGGGCGTGGTGATGGCGGGCCTGGTGGCGGGCATTTTGTCGACCATTGACTCGATGATGAACTCCACCTCCACGCTGTTCACGTTCGACATCTACAAGAAGTACATCCGGCCCGACGCTTCGGAAATGCGGCTGGTCTGGGTGGGCCGCGTGGCCATGATGGCGATGGTGGGCGCCGCGATCGGCCTGTCGCTGTACTTGGGCCAGGCCAAGGGCGGCATCTTCAACGCCATGGCCGACTACAACGCCTATCTCGTGCCCGGCGTGATCGTGGCCTACGTGGCCGGTATCTTGCAGCCGCTGGTCACGCGCACCGCCGCGCTGGCGTGCATCCTGGGCGGGCCGATTCTGTCGATCGTCTTCGAGCAGGGCGCGCGGTACGGCTTCGACCACGAGCTGCAGGGATTCCATCGGGCCGGCCTGGCGACCGTGGCCTGCTACGTGCTGTTGCTCGTCACCAGCGCGCTCACCCAGCGCGAGCGCGACGAACAGCGCGAACACTACACCTGGCGCCGCTTTCACGGCGCAACGACCGGCGATACAACGGCGCCGCGCCCCTGGTGGCAGCGCGACCGGCTGTGGGCCGCGCTGCTCGTGGCCGCAACCTTATGGATGTGCTGGTTCTTTGCTTGAGTCGAGGTAGACCATGATGCGGATCGCCAAAGCGGTTACCAAATACATCTGCGGCCTGTTTTACATCGTGGCCGGCATCAATCACTTCGCCGTTGCCGAGTTCTACCTGCGCATCATGCCCGACTACATTCCCCAGGAATTCCACTGGCCGGCGGTCGCCGTCAGCGGCATTGCCGAGGTGGTGCTGGGCGTCTTGTTGCTCGTGCCGCGCACGACGCGGCTGGCCGCCTGGGGATTGATTGCGCTATTGATCGCGGTGTTTCCCGCGAACATCTACGTCTATCAGCATCCCGATTTGTTTCCCGGCGTGAGCCAGACCGTGCACCTCATACGATTGTGGCTGCAGGGCGTGCTGATTGCCTGGGCCTACTGGTACACGCGGCCCGATCCGCGGCGGACCGAACTGCCTGCACCAATCGTCGACGTCGGCTCGCCGAGCTGAAGGCAGTGGTTAGAACCCGTTGCAACCGATTTGGGAGGGGGCCGTCCCATTTTTCGGGTGCCTCTGGCATCCTGCCAGTGCAGCGCAGCTGGGACGTGAAATTGCACTGGCGAGACGCCAGTGGCACTCGGCGAAGATGTCAGGCACGGGGGTGCCTGACCTACTGGACTGGAAGGTCAAGCACGCCTGACATTGTCTCCAACCACTCAGCACTGACCACTAACCACTTCCCTTGGCCACCAGCGCGCGGATCTCCGCCAGTTGCCGGGCCACGTCGTCCAGGCGCTGGGCCAGGTCGCTGTGCCACACTTCGCCCTGCGGCGGCTCCTTGCCCACGAACGAAATCACACCGCTTGGTTCGAGCGTGGCGGTTTGCACTTCGCCCAGCGAGCGAAACCCTTGTTTGTGAGCCGCGGCTTCCAGTTCGTGCCGCGTGATCAGCTCGCGCTGCATGTCGGCGCGGCGCGGCTTGCCATCTTCGACCAGCTTGACCGGCCGCCCCTCGATGAGCTGATCGATCTTCGGATGGCTGAACAGATAGCGGACCACCACGTGGTTCAACAGCAACAGCGTGCTCGCGCCGATCAAGCCGCCGATCACGGAGTTGTCGGGGCCGATGATCGCGTTTTGCACCGTGTTGGCCAGCATTAACAGCACGATCAAGTCCATGGCGTTGAGCTGCGCGAGCTCGCGCTTGCCGGCCAGCCGCAGCCCCACCAGCAGAAAGCCGTACACGACGATTGGCCGGGCACACTTGTCCAGCGTGAACAGCAGCCACTCGGGCAAGTTTTCCAGCATGTCGATGGCTCCTCGGGGGCGGTGCTAAACGAGCGCGTTGCCCGGCAATGGTCTCCGGCCCGGCAAACCGGGAGCTGTGCGGACACCGCGCCATCCTTACTCGGTGATCTCGCGCGGCTCTACTGCCCGATGCTCGCGCGCCGAGCGATAACAGGCTTCGACCAGGGCCATGGTGTGCAGATTGTCGCGGCCGGACAACGCCGGCTGCTGGCCGTCTTCCAACGCGCACAGCAGCTCGGCCATCGGCCCCCCGAAGGCATCGGGAAACCAGACTTCCTGCCAGCGCGGAGCAAACCACTTCGGCCCGCGCTGCACGCTCGTGAAATCCAGCGTGCTGGGCGACCGTTCGGGATAAGCGGGCCAGCCGATGGTGCCCCGCGCCGCGCCGGCCGTGCCTTCCACGCGCCAGCGAATGCCGATGTCGGCCGCGGCGCCTTCGCGCGCCGGCCCGGTCCACACGTCATCCCAACTGGCGGCCCGCAACCCGTTGGCGTATTCCAGAATGTACAGGCAAATGCCGTCTTCGTGGGCGAACTGCTGGGCCGTGCGCGGATCGGGCCGCACGCTGGCAATCACACGCTGCGGATCGCCGAACCAATAGCGAAAGGTATCGAGGTGGTGAATGCTCATGATGCGCAGCGTGACCCAGCCTTGCCGCTGCTGCCACGGGGCCCAATGCGGAATGGCCCGCATGTCGATGGTCGCCAGCACGGGCTCGCCGAATTCGCCCGCGTTCAAGAGCGCGCGGCACGACCGCACCGACTGATCGTAGCGCATGTTCTGGTTCACGGCCAAGGTGATTCCGGCGCTCTCGCACAAGCGCACGATCTCGCGCGCCTGAGCATAGCTGGTGCCCAACGGCTTTTGCGCCAGCACGCCGCGCACGTGGTCCGCGTGATTGACCACCTCGCGCACCACGTCCAACTGCACGTCCGGCGGCACGGCGATGTCGACCACCGCCACGTCGCGATCCGCCAGCAACTCGTGATACGAGGGATACGTGCGTGCCACGCCGTGGCGCTCGGCTACTTCGCGGGCCCGCTGGGGATTGCGCGACGTAATGGCCACCGGCTGAAAACCGGCCGCGCGATACGCCACCAGGTGGCAATCGGCCATGATAAAGCCCGCGCCAATACAGCCGATGCCCAACTGGCGATTGCGCGGCAGGCGCGGCGGCTCGTTCAACGGCAGTCGAATTTCGTCGGATCGCGAAGGCATGCCCAACTCCTGGCCTGCATGGCGCGCGGCAACTGGCGACGGGCCGCGGCGCGGGCCCTGATTGTGGCCGAAGTCGCGGGGCACAGGCAAGACGACTGGCGCTTGGTGTGCGGCTGCGCTGCCCCGCAGGCGGTAGGTGCAGGCCGTTACGGCGCCACCGGTGGCAGCCGCCACATCGTGGGCGGCGCAGCTGGGCTCGCGATGGCTGCGGGCAGCGCATGAGCGGCCGGAACAAACGTGGCCGCCACCACCTCGCCGCCTGGCTGTCCGCCGACCATCGTGCCTGCGGAGGCAACCACTGCGGTCGTGGGCGGAACCGGCGCCCATGCGGCTGGCGCCGCACTCGTGCCCGGCGCTGGCGCGGCCGCGGCCGCAAAGACAGCGCCGGCGGGTACCGTGGGCGCCGGAGCGATTCCGGCGAACGGATCGGCCAGGCGCGCGTCGTGCGAAATCAAACTGCCGTCACGACGCACACGCGCGATGAGCTTGTCAAGCTCCTGCACGCGCTGTGCCGCTGGCGGCGCCGGCAGCGGCGCGTTGTCGATCGTGCAAGCCACCTGCACGACGGCATTGTTGGCTTGTGATTCGCCAACGCGCGCCGTTGCGGCCGTTGTCAAAATCTCGGGCTGCCGCAGGCGCGCGAGCACCGGTGCCAAATCTTCGATCCGCACATCTAAGCCCATGGCCTCGTGAACGCCATCGGCCAGCACGATGCCCGGCATGTGCTCGTCGGCCGCGCGGCGCACGCGCCCCAGCCAGCTGGAATCGTCGGCGACCGGCGCGGCGGGCCGGGTCACGTCTTCGACGATACATTCCACGCGCGCGTAGCCGGCACGCCCACTGGGATGCGGATACCGCACGGCCAGCGTCGTGCGCCGGCGCTCGGGCGGACGATTCGCATCGTACGGCGCCAGCCACTTGGCCAGACGCGAGTCTCCCGATGGTTGTCGCGGAATATCGCGCTCCACCCGATAGGCAATCGCGGCCGATTGGCAGCCACCATGCGCGCCGAAGAGCTGCGAATCGGACGTCTTGATCCCGCTGCAGCCGGCGGCGCCGGCCAGCAGTAGCGCCCCGACCCACAGCCGGGCCGTGCCGCGACAATCTGACCGGCGACATATTACAGTGCGTTCCACGTTCTGCCCCCTTGCGATTGCGGGCGCGCCCTGCGTGAAATCGGGCGCGGCGTCTGCGCGCTCATCCTCGCGACGCCCGCGTGGCGCGCATTCTCCCGCGCAATCATCATCGTCCACCCGATCGGCAAGGCTTGAAGGAAGGGAAAGCCCATGGGCCGTCAAAGTCCGCCCAATCTACGCGGACGCCGATCTGCCAGCATGGCGGGCACGGCAGCGGCGATTTGCTGGGAAAGCTGGGAAAAGTTCTCCGCTTTTGCCGGTTGTAGCGCGTGGCGGCCAGTTTTTGCAGCGTGACGATTCTTCCGTCGATGACTGTTGTGCGGGCGATACGAGTTATCGCACTTAGGTGGGCTTTTCCAAGCAAGGGGGAGACAGTCATGTTGACTGCCAAGCAAATCAAGATCACTTCTGCGGCGCTGGCCCTGGCACTTGTGGCCGCGGTGGCGGCCGCCGGCGAGGACGATGTGGAAGACGTCGCCCCGGCGGCTTATCGGACAGCGCAGCGCGGCGCGGGGGGTGGAGCGCCTCGTCAAGTAAAAATCTGGAGCGGCAGCCCGTCACTGACGGCCGCGCGGCTCGCTGCCGAGCAGGAAGAAACGCCGCCCCTGCCGCCCAGCGCTCCCAACGGCGATCAGCCGTGGGAAGGCGTCGATCCCAACCCGCGTTCACCGTTCCTCGACGACTCCGCCAACGGCTATGGGGGAGGCGGCGGCGGGTGCGACTCTGGCACCAGCGGCTGCGGTGAGGCGTGCAATCCGGGCTGCGACACCTGCGATCCCTGCATGTGCGGCCCGGCCTGGTGGGCGCATCGCTCGTTCATCTTCGGCCAGTACCTCTATCTGCAACCGACCGGAGTCGACATCGCCCACGCCATTCAGCAGAACGGCGCGGGCGGCGCGGGCACGACTCCCGAGGGTCGCGTCGGCGTGGTGAATCAAAACTACACCTCGGCCTATGCTTTCGGCTTTGGCGTGGCGATGGGCCCTTGTGCCAGTATTCAGGCCAGCTACACGAACTTTCACAGCCATAACACCGATTCGCTGGCGGCCTCGGGCCTGTCTGGCGGAACGGTCGCCTCGCTCGTATTCCATCCCGAGAGTATCAACGAGGGCTCCACGAGTTCGCTGGTCGACGCGGCGGCCGACATCGACTTTGAAACGGCCGACGTCGAATATCGCCGCATGTTCGCCGGCGGTTGCCGCTACGCCCTGAACTACTCCGTGGGCGCTCGCTACGCCAAGCTCGATCAGAGCTTTTTGCAAATCGGCAATTTCGCACCGCCCACCGGCACGATTGAAACCAGCACGAACATCACGTTCGAGGGCGGCGGCTTGAAGACCGGTCTCGACGGCATGCAGCGGCTGGGCCACGGGGGCTTTGGCGTCTACGGCAAGACCTTCTTGAGCCTGGTGTTCGGCACCTTCCGCACGAACTACGAGCAGTTCGACATCACCACGGACTCCGTGCAGGCGGCGTCGAATTGGAACGACCAGCGCGTGGTGCCGATCTTGGAATATGAGGTGGGCTTGAACTACACGAGCCGGGGCGGACATTGGCGCAGCTCAATCGGCTACTACACGGCCTTCTGGTTCAACACCATCGCCACGCCGGAATACGTGCAGGCGGTCCAATTTGCAGACTTTGTCGATCTCGGCGAGACCATCGCCTTCGACGGAATCGTCTCCCGCGTCGAGTTCCGCTACTAGGTCCCGCATATCCGTTGAGTCTCTCCCACCCGCCGCCAGGGTTGGCTCGCTCGTCGGGCCAACCCTGGCACTCTTTTTGCGCCGCGGGGGCCGGCATCGCGCCGCAGCTAGTCGCGCAGCCGCCAGCCTTGCTACGCTGAGCGACGCGACTCTGCGGGTTGAACTGCGATGTTCGCGCTTCGACCTGGGGCCTTTCTGACATGTACCGATCCGAATTTGTTTGACAGACAAGTCGGGTTGGAATACCGTGACTACCTAGATCATCTATTTTTACTGGCAATTCGATCGCCGCCGGGGATTCGGCGGTGCGCGCCGGGATTGCGCCCGGCGCACGACAACAGGGGCGGGCAACACCGCGAAACGTTGCCGGCCGACACTCACTGCTTGATGCTGCAACTTGGGAGACGGCCCCTTGAGATTTCGATTTCAGCGCCCCACGGCGCCTGGCAAACGTGGGTCCGCCGGTCGAGCGCCGCGCTCGCGCGGCCCGAACCTTTCGGGCCAGCGGCGGTTGGTCCTCGGCCACGAGCCGCTTGAGTCGCGCCTGGTTCTGACCGTCACGCCGACCCTTTCCGGCGCGGCGCCGAACTTTGTCGTGACCTTTACCGACGACAACACCGGCATCGTCGACAACAACCTGGAGCTGCGCTTCGACGCGGCAACTGACGAGTTATTGTGGGCCGTCAACGGCGGCTCGTTCTCGAACGATCTGGATCCGGCCGTGGGCGTGCAAAGCGCCACGTTCGCCGACATTGCGCAAATCCAAATTGAAATGGGCCTGGGCACCGACGCGGTGCAATGGAATCTGCAGGCCTTCCAGTTCGACGCCACGGTCGTTCCCGACTTCGTCAACCCCTTGCAAACCGACCTTGAGCTGGAAGACGTGGTCTCCGCGCACGCCATCGAAGTTCAAGCGCTGGGCACCGATTTGCTCCGCTTCGACGGCACCGATGATGACGACACATTGATCGTCAACCCCGGCGCAGGCGATCACCGGCTCCGCGTCGACAACTTCAACGCCAGCTACGATCGCGTTACGTCCGACTCGTTGCCCGAGATTCGCTTCCAGGACATGAACACGTTTCGCATCGCGCCGTCGTCCGGCGGCAGCGACGTGGTGACCATCGTGCCGGCGAGTCTCGCTGGCGCAACGAACTACGAAACCGAATTGCAAGACTTCGATTCGCTCGTGATTGAAGGCACTGCCACGGACGACGATTTCACGGTTGCCACCACCGGGTCAGACGTGGTCGTGAGTGGCCCCGGCCCGGATATCCAACAGCTCTCCACGCTGCTGGGGCGGCTGGAATTTCAGACCCAGGGTGGCAACGACGTGGTGAGCGTCGACGTCGACGGCACGAGCCTGGTTTCCGTTTCTATCTTTTTCGACGGCGGCACCGGCCGCGACGAGCTGCGCGTGACCGGCACGCCCACGACCTCCGTGGACGAAGTGATTTATAGCGTCGGCCCGGGCGTGAGCGAGGGGCTGCTGACCTACGAGGATGCCGCGGACCTGCGGCTCATGTCGATCGGCTTTGCGAACCTTGAGCCGGTGGTGGATTTGGTGCCCGCGGCCACGCTCACCGTGAACGGCACCGCGGCCGACAACGCCATCAATTACACCACGGGCAGCGTTGCCGCGAACGGGCTGGTGACGGTCGACAATTTCGAGTCGATCGAGTTCTCCAACAAGGACGAGTTGGTGATCAATGCCGGCGCCGGCAGCGACGCGATCAACTTGAACAATCCGCAGGTGCCCACCGACCTGGTGAACATCGTTGTCAACGGCTTCGATCCCACGGCCAGCGACACCCTGGTGGTCAACGGCACGACGGCCGCCGAGACGATCGCTTATGCGCCCGACGGCGTCGGCTCTGGCGACGTGACGATTACGGCGTTGCCCGACGTGAGCTTTTCCGGCATCGAACACCTGGTCATCGATGGCCAGCGCGGCGGCGATACGCTGAACGTCGACACCTTCTTCATCGACGGCACGCAAGTCTTGACCCCCGCCGTGGCCACCGACGCCGGCCGCGTGGACTTCCAGGACAACACGTTCCAGGATTTCCTCGCCACGGCGCTCAACTTCCGCAACCTGGGCAACGCCGGCCTGGTGGCCTTTGCCGATGGCACGCCCGGCGACGGGCCGATCGACAATTTCGTCTATCGCGGCAGCGATCAATCCGACACGTTTCAAGTCACGCGCCAAAGCGCCATCACCGGCCGCATCGTCCTTAACAATCGCGTGGCCGTCGACGTCGCCGACATGATCAACGTCTCGCTCTTGGGGCTCGACGGCGACGACACCTTTGCGCTCAATGCGGCGAGCGCAGGCCTGCCTTTCACCAGCCTCACCGTCGACGGCGGCAATCCCTCGGCCAGCGATATCGTCAACCTGGTCGATGCCGCGGCCGCCGTCGTTGTGAATCTGGCCGACGATATCGCCGCCACACCCACCACCGTCGCCGGTTATGGGGCCCTCGTGTCGCTGTTAGGCGTGGAAGTGGCCAATCTCGACGCCAACGGTCAGGCGCTCACCTTCGTCGGCACCGTCGACGACGACGTGCTGACCTACATTCCCACCGGCTCCTCCGCGGGAATCGTGAAGAACGCGGGCCTGAACACGGTCTTCAATTTTTCCGAGGCCAACAGCACCTTCACCATCAGCGGCGGCAGCGGCGGCGCGGCCGACCAGCTCATCGTGCAAGGCACCAACAGCCGCGACCTGTTTCAAATCGATCAATCGACGCGCCAGGTGCAGGTGCTGCCGCTCAACTTTGTAGCGCTCAAGCTGGTCACGCTCGATACGACCATCGATTTGCTGCTGGCGACCGGCGTGGGCGGGCAAGACACGTTTCAGGTCATCCCGGGCGCGGGCATTGGCAACTTTCCGCAGGACAACCTGCTGGTCAAGGTCGACGGCGGTGGACCGGGCGAAAGCAATGCCCTGGTGCTGGCCGCCAATTTCGACGGCGGCAACCTGCCCGCCAACCATTTCGTCGTCATCAATCGCGACGCGGCGCCTTCCGCCGGCTGGCTGCGCGTGTTTCAAAACACGACCGCCAATCCCGACATCCAATACGAAAACGTGCAAGTGATTTCGCCGCACGTTGCCGGTTCGGACCTCGATCCGAACTTGCTCATCATTGGTCCCGACAATAACGAGCCCAACGAGTTCCAGGGCAACGCCACCTTCCTGGGCTCCGGACCGAGCATCTCGGTTACGGGGGCCATCTTCCCCAGCAGCGCCGAGTTTCCCGGAGTATCGTCCGACATCGATTTTTATCGACTCGTGGCGCACTCCACCGGCATTCTCGATTTGCGATTGCTCTTCCGCACGTTTGCCGCCGGACTGCTGCCGGGCGACGGCGCGCTGGCGCTCGACATTCGCGATAGCCTGGGCGATTCGATCGGCACGGTGCTGGCCAGTCCCGATGGCTTGCGCGGCGTCATTCCCGTCGTCGCCGGGCAGAGCTACTTTGTGCGCGTCGCGGGCGCCAACGGCTCGGTCGTCAACGGGTATAGCCTGCTGGCCGAGAACATCGCCGTGCCGGTACCCACCTCCATCGTGCTCGATCCGCTGGACGACTCGGGCGAGAGCAATCTCGACCGCGTGACCTTTGAAACCACCAACGTCCACTTTCTGGTGCATGCCGATCTGACGGCCCTGGCCGCGGCCGGCATCACGATTCTCACGCCCGCGCAGGCCACCGGCGGCGTCACGCCGGGCGCCGCAGTCGAAGTCTTCGTCAACGGCGTCTCCGCCGGCTTTGCCACGGTCGTGGCCGGCACGAACAACACCCTCTTCGAAATCGACGTCAGCGCCGACCTGGCGAAGTTCGCCGCCGGACCGCTGGCCGCCTTCGGCGTGACCAACCTGATCACCGCCGCCGTGCACATCTTCGACGCGCAGGAGAACGGCGACGGCGTGGCCGATCCGGTCGAGGGCCGCGGCCCACAGGCCACTCCCGTGCAGGTGCTGTTCGACAATCTGGCGCCGGCCGCATCCAGCACTCCCGACTTGCTGGCCTCCAGCGACAGCGGCACCGCCGCCGACAACACCACCAACTCCAATCCCCCGGCATTCTCCGGCACGGGCGAAGCCAACACCAAAGTGCGCATCTTCGCCAACGGCATCCTGGTGGGCCAAGGCATCGTCGGCAGCGACAACACCGACGGCGTGCCCGGCAACGGCGTGGGGCTGTGGGAAGTGACCGTTGAGCCGCTCATCGATGGCAACTACAGCATGATCGCCACGCTCGAGGACAAGGCCGGCAATCTAAGTGCCGCCTCGGCCGGCCTGAATATCGTTGTCGACACCCTGGCGCCCCAGCGGCCGACCATCGACCTGATCGATTCCTTCGACTCCGGCGCGTCGAATCACGACAACATCACGAACCGGACGCAGCTCGATTTTCTCGTCTCGGCCGAAGTGGGCACAATGGTCGCCATCAAGGACGGCAACACCGTCATCGACTCGTTCGTCATGCCGGCTGTGGCGTTCACCACGCGCACGCTCAACCTTGCCAACGGGCCACACCCCCTGAGCGCCGAAGCAACGGACACCGCCGGCAACCGCAGCGCGCAAAGTGAAGAGCTCTTGGTGATCGTCGACACCGTGGCCCCGGTCGAGCCGAGCACCCCCGACCTCTTGGCCTCCAGCGACAGCGGCCTTCCGGGCGACAACAACACCAACATCAATCAGCCGGCGTTTGTCGGCACGGGCGAAGCCAACGCCAAGGTAACCATCTTTGCCAACGGGCTGCAGATCGGACAGGGCGTGGTCGGCACCGACATCACGGATCTCGTGCCCGACAACGGCATCGGCGCCTGGGAAGTGACCGTCGAGCCGCTGATCGACGGTGCGTACAACGTGTTGGCCGTTGTGGAGGACCTGGCCGGCAATATCAGCCTGCCCAGCACCATTTTGCCGATGGTCGTCGACACGCTGCCGCCGCAACGCCCCACCATCGATCTGCTCGACAACTACGACACCGGCTCGTCGAACCTCGACGGCGTGACCTATTTCCAGTCGCTCAATTTCCGCGTTTCCGCTCTCGCGGGAGCCGACGTCGTCATCAAAGACGGCGAGACGGTGATCGACTCCTTCGTCATGCCGGCGGGCGGTTTCACCACCCGCACCCTCAATCTGACCCACGGCCCGCATCCGCTCTCGGTCGAAGCTACCGACACGGCCGGTAATCGCAGCGCGCAGGCAGAGGAGCTGCTGATCACGGTCGACACCGTGCCGCCGGCGCCCCCGAGCACCCCGCAACTGCTCGACGCCAGTGACAGCGGCCCGCTGGGCGACGGCGCGACCAGCGTCAACCCACCCGCGTTCAAAGGCACGGGCGAAGCCAACGCCAAGGTGCGCATCTTCGCCCGCCTCGTCGGCGACGAAAATATCGCAGAGCTCGTGGGCGAGGGCGTGGTCGGCTCCGACTTGACCGATCCACCGGAAGACTTGCCCGGCGAGCCGCCCATCGGCGCCTGGGAAGTCACCATCGAGCCATTGGCCGAGGGCGAGTATGAAATCTTTGCCGTGCTGGAAGACCTGGCCGGCAATATCAGCGAGGCCAGCGGCACGTTCCTGCTGATTATCGACACCACGGCCCCGCAGCGGCCCACGATCGACCTGGTCAACGCCTTCGACACCGGCTCGTCCGACCTGGACAACGTCACGTACCTGACCACGCTCGATTTCCGCGTCTCCGCCGAGCCGGGCACGAACGTGGTGATCAAGGACGGCAACACGGTGATCGACATGTTCGTCATGCCGGCCGTGCCGTTCACGATCCGCGCGCTCGATTTCGTCGTGCTCGAGGGCATCAACGGCATTCCGGCGGCCGGCCCGCACCCGCTCTCAGCCGAAGCCACCGACGACGCCGGCAATCGCAGCGCGCAATCGGAAGAGCTGTTGGTACACATCGACACGATCGGCCCGGGCGGAACCGTGCCCGATCTGCTCGACTCCAGCGATTCCGGCACGCTCAATACGGACGACGTGACGAACATCCAGGCGTTGGCCTTCCAAGGCACTGCCGAAGCCAACACCAAGGTGCGCATCCTGGCCAACGGCGTCGTGGTGGGCGAAGGGATCGTGGGCAGCGACCTGACGAACCCGCCCCCCGAGTTGCCCGGCGATCCGCCCGCGATAGGCCACTGGGAAGTCACGACCGAGCCGTTGGCCGACGGCACCTACGTCATCACCGCCGAATATGAAGACCTGGCGGGCAACATCAACTTCACCGAAACGAGCATCACGGTGTATGTGGATACCGTGCTGCCCAACACGCCGTACCTCGACTTGACCGACGGCAGCGACACGGGGCGCCACAACCAGGACAACGTCACCAGAGACAATACGCCCACGGTTACCAGCACGATCGACGACGTGCAGGGCGGGCCGACCAACGCCTTCCCCAACGATATCCGCTACCGCATCTACGACCGGCCGGGCACCGGCGCCGACGTGCTGTTGGTCGATTCGTTTGTCATCATCCCCGGCTTCAGCACCAGTAAGTTTTTCACCGACACGCTGCCGCTCTTGGCCGACGGCGTGCACAACCTGAAGCTCGAGGCCGAAGACCGCGCCGGCAACGTCAACGACTTTTTGCTCGAGATCACCATCGACACGGTCGCGCCGCCGATCTTCTTCGGCTTCGGGGGCGATGCCGAGGACGGGCTTGACCCCAACAGCGACTCCGGTGTCGAGGGCGTGCCCGCGACCTTCGTCGATCGCATTACCAACGTCACGCGGCCCACGTTCTGGGGCACGGCCGAGGCCAACGCCATCGTGCGCTTGTTCAACACCGGCTTCGGCGCTGCATTTGTGTTCGGCGAGGATGTGGCCATTCCGCTGGACGGCAACTTCGCCTTCCCCGACGGGCGTTGGGACATCTCGATGACCATCGGTCTCAACGACCCGGGTTATTTCCCCTTCGACGGCCTGCGGCAGATGGCCGTCACCGCCGAAGACCTGGCCGGCAACGAGTCCGATCTCGAAACGCTCGACATCTTTGTCGACACGCAGGGTCCGCAAGTCACCGACGTCCACATCACGGGCGATCCGGTCTTCAATCTGTTCGGGCTCAAGCCCGAGAATGCCTCGCAAGGGCCGACGCCGCTGATCACACAGCTGTCGATCAACCTGCAGGATCTGCCCAACCAGGACGCCGCCTTTCTGCGCGATGCGATCGAGGAGGGCGTGGCGTCCAGTCCGGGCCTGTACCTGCTGCGCGGCGACCATAACGGCTATATCCAGATCGAAGAGGTCGAGGTGGAGCTGCGCCCGGCCATCGCCGGCCAGCCGGCCCGCGCGACGATCGTTCTGACGTTCGGCCAGCCGCTGCCCGACGACCGCTATACGCTCACTGTGCGCGACACGCTGGTGGATTTGGCGGGCAACAACCTGGACGGCGAGAACGACGCCATCGAGCCCACGGGCTTCCCGCTCTTCCCGACGGGGGACGGCCAGCCGGGCGGCGATTTCATCGCCCGCTTCACCGTGGATAGCCGGCCCGAGATCGGCACCTACGCGTCAGCCAGCATCTATGTCGATATCAACGGCAACCTGATCTACGATCCGCAGGGCGTGAACAACGACCAGACCAACCGCGACCTCACGTTCGGCCTGGGCATCGTGCCCTCGTTGCAAGGCGTGGTCTCGCCGTTCAACGTGCACGACGGCGTGTTTGTGGGCAATTTCCCCTCGCAGGTGCGCAACGGTGAGGAGAATGGCGAAGCGGTGCCGGCCGCGGCGCTGGCCCTGGTGGCCGACGGCTACGACAAGCTGGCCGCCTATGGGTTTGACAACCTGATCGGCAAGTTCCGTTGGCTGATTGATACGAATCACGACGGCGTGATCGATCCGGACGACGGTGATCATGCCACGATCCAGCCGAATGGCTTCCAGATCAACGGCCTGCCGGTGGCGGGCGATTTCGACGGTGAGCCGGACAACGGCGACGAGATTGGTCTGTTCGACGGCACGAAATGGTACTTCGACACCAATCACAATTACGTGATCGATGGCGGCGACCTGACCTTCACCACCAGCCTGCGCGGCGCGCCCATCGTGGGCGACTTCAACGGCGACGGTGTGGAGGACCTGGCGACCTGGAAGAACGACGTCTTCTACTTCGATTTCGGCGATCAACCCGGCGGAATGGGTACGCAGCCCAGCTGGAACGGCGCGATCGAGGCCACCATTAACTGGGGCCTGCCCGGCACGGCCGACAAACCGGTGGCGGCCGACATGGACCAGGACGGCATCACCGACATCGGTCTGTTCCTGCCGGCCCGCACCGGCGTGCTGCCGCTCGAATCCGGCAACTGGCAGTTCTTGATGTCGAACGACTTCGACGAAGAGCTCCGCGGCGGCCACCAGGTGACGGCACTGGACCATCCGTTTTCGCCCTTTCCGCTGGGCACCGACATCTTCGCCCAGTTTGGCGACGAGTTTGCGCTGCCCATCGTGGGCAATCTCGATCCGCCGGTGGCGCAGCCCAACCTGGCAAGCGCCCAAGCCACGCAAACGATCCTTGGCTCGCTGCCGGTGGGCAATCACACCATCAACGGCGACGAGTGGTATTCGTTCACGCCGCTGCGCGACGGCACGATCGTCGTGCAGGGCCAAAGCACCACGCCCGGCAGCGGTATCAAGGCCTACGTGTACGACGAGAACTATCGCCTGCTCAGTTCCACCTCGGCCACCGCGCACGCGGTGATCTCGCTGAGTGCCAGCGTCGCGCAGGGCGAAACCTACCGGCTGCGCCTGTCGGGCGACAACGCGCAAGCGAACGTCAAGGTCACCAACCACGTCGACGCCCTCGATCGGCTCGACACCTCGCGCGACGGCATCATCAGCCCGATCGATGCGATGCGGGTCATCAACGCCCTGATCCGCGGCGGCGTCCACGCCACGCCCATGTCGTCCAGCGACGCGGAGATGTGGTGCGATACGAACATGGACGGGATGATTTCGCCCATCGATGCGGGCCAGGTGATCAACTACCTGATCCTGCAC
Organism: Pirellulales bacterium; assembly: GCA_050250435.1. Lineage (GTDB taxonomy): Bacteria > Planctomycetota > Planctomycetia > Pirellulales > PALSA-1355 > JBFWOR01. The sequence goes on from JBFWOR010000015.1 coordinate 150,239, forward strand.
TCGGCGCCTGCGGCCAACCCGGCGGCGGCGAGTGCGGCCTCGACGGTGGACATCGCATCCGCGGCGATTGCTGCGCCCGCGATAGCAACGCCCGCGAGTGCTTCCGCGGCCGGCGCGGCTGTGGCGTTTGCCCTGTCGGTCGACGCGGGCGCACCGGCCGCAGCGCCAGCCGTAGCGCCACCCGCGGCCGATGCCCTGTATGCCGAGCTGGCCGCCGAGCCCGCGGGTGCGACGCTCGTAGCAGGCGATCCGCTGTGGCTCGATGAATCGACGGACGCTGCGCTAGTGGCCGTCGCCGAGGACGACGACTCGTCGACCGCCGACTTCGCCGACGATTGGTGGCGCTAGGTTCTTGGTGACTGGCTCGTTTTTGCATCGTGCAAAACGTGTCTGTTCCCGTACGTGCGGCGTCCGCGCCATGTGGCACGAACCGGAAATGGCGCATCCTGATGTCTGGCGAGCAGCCGCGCGCGACCCCGGCTTGTCCTTTGCGCGGCGCCCGATTGCCTTGAAATCGGGACCTCGTTTCCGGCCGCTTCCGGCCCTGCCGCACGGTCCCGAAAAGGCGCTCATTTCGGCCCTGTTTTCCAGGGCTATTCGGGCCTCGGAAGTTTCATCCAAATCGCTTCTTGCGACCTCCCCGAGCAGCCCCAAAAAGAGTACAATCCGGGTTTGCATCCTGGGCATTTTTCGCGCCCTCTGGCGCGTGAGCCGATTGGACGGACCCGCTGTGGTGAACGGCATTTTCACGATCCCATTGAGGGCCCCCCATTGCGGCCCTGCTGCAGCCTCGGCCGCACCTCGCCCAGCGCTTGAAGGGTTCGTCGCCGGAGCAGAAAACCGCCTCGCCGCTCACGCTTTCGAGCAATGCATGGCGCGGGCCGGAGCTTGCTACAGTCCGCTCCTGCTGTATGGTCCGCACGGCGCCGGCAAGTCGCATCTGGCGCAGGGACTGGCCGCCTGGTGGGCCGAGCAGCGACCGGAGCAGCCGGTCGTGACGTTAACCGCCGGCGATTTCGCTCGCCAGTATGCGGCAGCCCTGTCCGATCACCGGCTGGAAGATTGGCGGTCCGAGCTGGCCGAGGCCGCACTGGTCGTACTGGAAGACTTGGGCCAGTTGGCCACCAAGCGGCCCGCACAGCAGGAGCTGTTGCACCTGTTGGACGTGCTGGCGGATCGTGAGATCCTGGTGATCGTCACTTCGCGTTCGCTGCCCACGCAAACGACTGCGTTTTTGCCGGCCCTGCTGGGGCGGCTTTCGGCCGGGCTGACCGTCGGCGTGGCGCTGCCCGGACCGGCCACGCGTCGCACGCTGCTGGAGCAGCTGGCCGCCGCGCGCGGGTTAACCTTGACGAAACGCACTCTGCACGGTCTGGCAGACGCGCTGCCGGCCAACGTGCCCACGCTGGCTGCCGCACTGGCGGAGCTCGATTTGCACGCCCGCGGCGATGGCCAGAGCCTGGACACGCGTCGCTTGCGACAATGGGCGGGCGGTCGCGAAGATTCGCGTCGCCCTCCGCTGCGCAAGATCGCCACGCTCACGGCGAAGTACTTCGGCCTCACGTTGGCCGACCTGAAGAGCCCCCGCCGCCGACAGCCCCTGGTAGCCGGCCGCGGCGTGGCCATGTATCTGGCGCGGCAATTGACCGGCAAGAGCTTTGACGAGATCGGCCAGTATTTTGGCGGCCGCGACCACACCACCGTGCTGCACGGCTGCCGCCGCACCGAGACATTGATCGCCCGCGACCGCGCCACCCGCCAGGCCGTGGCCGAGTTGAAGAGGTTGCTGCATGCCTCGTGATCGCAGTGGAAAACATGTCCGTTCGTGTCGGCTGCCGCTCACTTGCGCTACGCGAACGAACAGGCCGCGGCGGCGCCTGCCGTCGATCGGTTTATGGTCGACGACTCCCGACACGTCGCTGACAGCCTGCCAACGGGTTATTCACCGCCGACAATTTGTGCTTGCGCAGCGCAACGTTCGTGCCCGCCGCCAATTGCGCATGGCGGCCTGCACCGGTTCACCGTTGTCTGCCGCGGCTTCTCTACTACTACTAATGAAACATTACTTGTAGGACGTAAGACTCCTTTTCAACGACGTTTGGTTGTTGAACACCTAGCGAAGGTCTGTTGCCATGAAAGTTACTTGTGATCGGGAGGCGTTGCTCTCCGCATTTCAAACCGCCGCGGCTGTAGCTCCGCAGCGCAGCCCCAAGCCCATCTTGCAGAACATCAAGCTCGAGGTGAGCGAAAAAGGAGCCATCCTGCTGGCCACCGATCTGGAGGTCGGCATTCGCCTGCAGGTGTCGGGCATTCAAGCCCAAGTGCCGGGCAGCGCCATTTTGCCGCTGTCGCGGTTTGGTTCCATCCTGCGTGAAAGTTCTGACGCCACGCTGGAAATCGAGTCCGACGGCAAAGCCACGCGGGTGCGCGGCGAACGGGCCGAGTTTCAATTGCCGGCCGAAAATCCGCAGGAGTTTCCCGCCGTTGCCGATTTCAACGAGTCGGCCTTTCACGAACTGGCGGCCCGCGCCTTTCGCGAGCTCATCAAACGCACCGTGTTTGCCACCGACAACGAGAGCAGCCGCTATGCACTGGGCGGCGTGCTGTTGGAAATGGCGGCCGACAAGATCATTGGCGTCGGCACCGATGGCCGTCGCTTGGCCAAGATGGAAGTTCCCGCCACGAGCACCGGCGGGCACAGCACGGGCGACAGCATGACCATCGTGCCCAGCAAGGCCATGCAGCTGTTGGAGCGCGCGTTGACCGACGGCGACTCGGAAATTCAGATTGCCGCCCGGGCCAACGAAATCCTGGTGCGCAGCCCGCGCGCCACGATCTACTCGCGTTTGGTCGAAGGCCGGTTTCCCAAATGGCGTGACGTTTTTCCGCAGCGGTCCAATGCCGCGAAGATCGACCTGGCCGTAGGGCCGCTGTATTCGGCCGTTCGCCAGGCGGCGATCGTTACGAGCGACGAAAGCCGCGGCGTTGATTTCGGTTTCGAGAGCGGCACGCTGGTGCTCAGCGGTCGCGCAGCAGAAGTCGGACAATCGCGCGTGGAGCTGCCCATCAGCTACGAGGGCCCGGCGATTACGATCAGCCTCGATCCGCGTTACGTCGCCGATTTTCTGAAGGTGCTGGACCCGGACAAGTCCATTTGCGTGGAGTTGAAAGACGCCGAAAGCGCCGCCGTGTGCACCACCGAGGACGGCTACGGCTACGTGATCATGCCGCTGGCCCGCGAGCATTGATGGCTGCGATCCGGTACGGCACCTTTGGCGTGCCAAATAGAGTTTGAAACGAGCGACGCCGACGCCGAGCGAAGTTTTTCAATGAGTCGTGGCCCGCAACCGATCGCCGAGATCCTGGCTCAACTGGGAGCCCGCCGCGGATATGCGCGGGTGCTGTCGGCCGGTGCCTGTGCCGATGCTTGGCGCCAGGCCGCAGGCGAAACGTTAGCCGCGCACAGCCGCGCGACCGAAGTCCGCCGCGGCGTGCTGGAAGTGCTCGTGCGCCATTCGATCCTGGCGCAAGAACTGGGTTTTCAAAAGGCGGCCTTGGTGAAGCGCATGGCCGAATTGCTGCCCGACGAAGGGATTCGAGACCTGAAGGTTCGCGTGGGAACGTTCGAATAACCGTCGAATGACCTCCTGGCCCGGCGGTGGCGCCGCGGTCGAACCATGAAGCAGCGTCAGGAGTGACGCCGCATGACCGGCCCCCGCCGGTCGAGAAGCGAACACGGACGTCGTACTGAATTCAAGCAGTCACCTTCGAGACAAGAGAATGGCCAAAGAGCCGAAACGACCTGACGACGAACAAGCAACGCCGGCACCGGCGCCGCCCGTGCAGCCCGAGTACAAGAAAGTCGAAGCCGACTACACGGCCGAAGACTTGCAGCACTTGAGCGACCTGGAGCACGTGCGCGAACGGCCGAGTATGTACATCGGCGATACCACGCTGCGCGGGCTGCACCACATGGTCTACGAAGTGGTGGACAACTCCATCGACGAGGCCATGGCCGGCTATGCGCGCCACGTGTCGGTCACCATCAAGAACGACGGCTCCGTGCTGGTCGACGACGATGGCCGCGGCATTCCCGTGGAAGAGCATTCCGACCTGGGGTTCTCCACGCTACAGGGCGTGATGACGGTGCTCAAGTTCGGCGGCAAGTTTCAGAAGGGCGCTTATCAGACCTCCGGCGGCTTGCACGGCGTGGGTGTTACCGTCGTGAATTTTCTGTCCGAGTGGTGCGAGGTGGAAGTGCGCCGCGGCGGCCACGTGTATCAGCAGGAGTACGAGCGCGGCGTGCCCGTGGGCGAAGTGCGCCGCATTGGCGCCACCGACAAGACCGGCACGCGCACCATGTTCAAGCCGGACCCGCTGATCTTTCCGAACACCAAGTTCGTGTACAACACGCTGCACCGCCGGCTGCAGGAACTGGCGTTTCTCAATCGGGGCGCACGCATCACCATCGCCGACGAGCGCACCGGCGACAGCGACTCGTTCCATTACGAACGGGGCATCATCGAGTTCGTCGAGTACTTGAACCGGGCCAGCGAGCCCATCCATCCCGATACGATCTACATCGCCGGCGAATATGAGAGCGTGGGCCTGGAAATCGCCATGCAATATTCCAGCGAGTACACGGAGAACGTGCACTCCTACGTCAATAACATCAACACCACCGAAGGCGGCACGCATCTCTCGGGCTTTCGCGCGGCGCTCACCCGCAGCCTGAACAACTACGGCAAGAAGGAAAACCTGTTCAAGGATCTGACGGTGGTGGGCGACGATTTTCGCGAAGGCCTCACCGCGGTGATCTCGCTGCGCGTGCCGGAGCCGCAGTTCGAAGGCCAGACCAAGACCAAGCTCGGCAATAGCGAGGTGGAAGGCATCGTCACCTCGGCGGTCGGCGAGTACTTGAACAAGTATCTGGAAGAAAACCCCAAGAGCGCCAAGGTCATCCTGCAAAAGGCCATCCTGGCGGCCGAGGCCCGCGAAAGCGCCCGCAAGGCCCGCGAGATCGTGCGCGAACGCAAAGGCGCGCTGGCCGGCCACGGCCTGCCCGGCAAGCTGCGCGATTGCACCAGTCGCGACGTGGCGAAGTGCGAGCTGTACCTGGTCGAGGGTGATTCGGCCGGCGGTAGCGCCGAGGGCGGCCGCCTGCGCGAGTATCAGGCCATCCTTCCCCTGCGCGGCAAGATCATCAACGCCTACAAATCGCGCGAAGACAAGGTGTTGGCCAACGAGGAAGTGCGCAGCATGATCTCAGCCATCGGCACCGGAATTGGCGAAGAGGCCGATATCTCCAAGCGCCGCTACGACAAGATCGTGATCATGACCGACGCCGACGTCGACGGCTCGCACATCCGCACGCTCCTGTTGTGCTTCTTCTATCGCCAGATGTACGAGCTGGTGAGCAAGGGGCACGTGTACGTGGCCCAGCCGCCGCTGTTCCGCGTGAAAAGCAAGAAAGACACGCACTACGTGCAGACCGAAGAAGAAATGAAGGCGCAATTGCTCGAGCTGGGCCTGGGCGACTCGGTGCTCGACGCCGGCGAAGGCCGCGTGATCGAGGGCGAGCAGATGTCGCGCCTGGCCCGCGTGCTGGCCGCCATGGAAGATTCGCTGGTGGCGCTCGAGCGGCGCGGCATCAGTTTGCGGGCCCACGCCATGCGCCAGGATCCGCAGACGCTCAAGCTGCCCATCCTGCACGTCTACCTGGGCAGCCAGGAGTTCTGGTTCAACACCACCGAACAGTGGCACGCGTTCCGCGCGAAGCAAGAGGCGGAAAGCGGTGGCGAGTTGGCCGTGGCCGACACCCTGGCCGACCATACTGCCGACGGCAACGGCCAGGCCAAGCCCACCTGGCGGATCGTGGAGCTGCAGGAAGTGCGTACCATCAATAACTTGCTGGGCGAAATGAACCAGATCGGCTTCTCGCTGCAGGATCTCATTCCCCAGGAACGCACCGGCACCGAAGAACCGCGATTCAAGCTCAAACGGGGTGAACACGAAACCGGCCTGGAAGATTTGCGCGGGCTGCTGCCGGCGATTCGCGCCGCCGGCGAAAAGGGACTCACCATCACGCGCTTCAAAGGCCTGGGCGAAATGAATGCCGAGGAGCTGCGCGACACCACGCTCGATCCGAAGAACCGCACGCTCTGCCAGGTCACCATGCGCGACGCCGGCGCCGCCGACGAGCTGTTCCGCATTCTGATGGGCGACAAGGTGGAACCGCGCCGCGAGTTCATCGAGAAGCACGCGCTGGAAGTGCGCAACCTGGACGTGTAGACTGCCGTGTCGTTCACCGCGATCCAGGAGCACACCATGCCCACCGTCAATCATCAGTTTCGCCTTGCGGCGCGTCCCCGCGGTGTGCCCAGCCGCGCGAATTGGAACTACACCGAGGAGCCGCTGGCCGAGCCGGCCGACGGTGAAATTCAGGTCCAGGTACTCTACCTCTCGCTCGATCCGGCCATGCGCGGCTGGATGAACGAAGGCAAGTCGTACATTCCGCCGGTGGGCATCGGCGAAGTGATGCGCGCCGGCGGCGTAGGCCGCGTCATCGCCTCGAAGGACAAGAACGTCGCCGTGGGCGATGTCGTCTACGGCACGCTGGGCATCCAGGAGTACGCCGTGCTCAAGGGCAGCGCGGTCACCAAGGTCGATCCGAAGCTCGCGCCCTTGCCGGTTTACCTGGGCACGCTCGGCATGCCGGGCATGACCGCCTACTTCGGCTTGCTGGAGGTCGGCCGGCCGCTAGCGGGCGATACGGTGGTCGTTTCCGGCGCGGCCGGCGCCGTCGGTTCCGTCGTCGGCCAGATCGCCAAGATCAAGGGCTGCCGCGTGGTCGGCATCGCCGGCGGCCGCGACAAGTGCCGCTATGTGGTCGACGAGCTGGGGTTCGACGCGGCCATCGACTACAAGAGCGAAAGCCTCAAAGACGCGCTGCGCCAGCATTGCCCCAAGGGAGTCAACGTTTACTTCGACAACGTCGGCGGCGAAATTCTGGATACGGTGCTTACGCAGCTCGCGCGCGGGGCACGGATCGTCATTTGCGGCGCCATCTCGCAGTACAACAACACCGAGGGCGTGCAGGGTCCCAAGAACTATCTCTCGCTATTGGTCAACCGCGCGAGCATGCAGGGCATGGTCGTCTTCGACTATGCCGACCGCTACGCTCAGGCGGGCCGCGAAATGGCCGGCTGGATGGCCGCCGGCAAGCTCAAGTCGCGCGAGCACGTGGTCAACGGCCTGGAGACCTTCCCGGAGACCCTGCTGATGCTCTTCCAGGGCGAGAACACCGGCAAGCTCGTGTTGAAAGTAGCCGACGCGTAGCAGGGCGAGCCGCGAAGCGGCGTAAGTCAATAGCCAGGGTGCGTAAGCCCCTGGTCACTAGCTGGCCACTTCTTCACTCTTGCGCCATCGCCTTTTCGAAGGCGTCCATCTCTGCCGGGCCGCCGGCGATCAACGGCGTCCGCTGGTGGATGCTCTCGGGCCGGACGTCCAGGATCCGCCCGCGGCCGTCGCTCGCGCGCCCGCCCGCTTGCTCCACGAGGAAGGCGATCGGGTTGGCCTCGTACAACAAGCGCAGCTTGCCCTGCGGAAAGTCGTCGGTGGGCGGATAGAGGAACACACCCCCTTTGATCAGCGTGCGATGCACGTCGGCAATCATTGAGCCCACGTAGCGCGAGCTGTAGCGCCCGATGTCGCCGCGGCGCAGCTGCGCCACGTAGCGCTGGTAGGGCGCGGGCGAGCGCTCCAGATTTGCCTCGTTCATCGAGTAGAACTTGCCCTGCCGGGGAATGCGGATGTTGGGGTGCGAGAGCACGTAGGCCCCCACGGCCGGATCGAGCGTGAAGCCGTGCGCCCCGTTGCCCACGCTGTACACGAGCATCGTCGACGAGCCGTAGACCACGTAGCCCGCGGCGATCTGCCTGGTGCCCGGTTGCAACACTTCTTCGGCGGCCACCGGCGTATCGAGCCGCTCGGCCGTGCGCCGCAAAATTGAAAACGTCGTGCCCACGCTGATGTTGCTGTCGATGTTCGACGAGCCGTCCAGCGGGTCGAACACGACGATGTACTTGGCGCTGGGCGAGCCGCCGTGGGCCAACAGCGGATGCTCGTTCTCCTCCGAGGCCATCATGGCCACGCTCTCGCGCACCGAAAGCGCGTGCAGCAGCATTTCGTTGGCGTACACGTCGAGCTTCTGCTGCACTTCGCCCTGGATGTTGGTGTCGCCGGCCACGCCCAGGATGTCGGACAGCCCGGCCCGGCGCACCTTGGCTTCGATGAGCTTGGTGGCCAGCGTGATGCCGGACAGCAGCCAGGAGAACTCGCCCGACGCGCCGGGAAAGCGTCGCTGCTCACGCAGAATATGATTCTGCACGGTGACGATGGGTTGATGCACGAGGCGCGAGGGGCGCTCGACCGGTCTGGAAGGAGAGGGTTCGCTCACCGCGGGTACTCGCTTGACGACGTGGAAGGGAGAGGCGAATTCGCACAGCCGGCACGCGCGGCGCCATCGCGGGGGCCGTCGATCATTCTGCTCTGCCCGCCGCGCGGCGACAAGTGTGCGCGGGCACTGGCGGACAAGTCGCCGGTGACAGCTGGCGCGCCCCACTCCGCGGCGACGGTTTCAGCGTGCCACCTGGCGTTTGGCCAGTGCGGGTTTGACACGGGCAAGATGCCCGTGCCACCCGACTATTGTCGACGGTTAGCGGTGTAGAGTGGCACCCACTTTGAGCGCTTGGCAGCGCCTCCGCGCCGCTCTAGGCTTAACGACGTTCAAACCCGCGTGCAGGATCGGGACGCAGCGATGGATTTGGAACCGTTGATTGAAGCCCTGTCGCGGCCCACGGCCTATCCTGGCGGCGCGGACCACGTCGTCGTGCATCAAACGCACATTTCGGCCGTGTTTCTCGCCGGTGAGCACGCCTACAAAATCAAAAAGCCCGTGAACCTGGGCTTCCTCGATTTCACCACGCTCGAGCGGCGGCGGCACTTTTGTCACGAGGAGGTGCGGCTCAACCGCCGGCTGGCCCCGGACGTATATCTCGGCGTGGTGCCGATCAGGGCGGACGCGGCCGGCGCTTTGCACGTGGAGAGCGCGGGCGACACCGACGAGCCCGCCGGCAGCGAGGCCGTTGTCATCGAGTGGGCCGTCCGAATGCGGCGGCTGCCCGACGAGGCCACGCTCGACCATCGCCTGCAGGACGGCCAGGACGTTGGCCCGTGGATGCGCGTGCTGGGCCAGCGACTGGCCGAGTTTCATGCCCGGGCCGATCGCGGCGCGCACATAGCCCACTTCGGCAGCTACGAGGTGGTCGAGCGCAACGCGCTGGAGAACTTCGACCAATCGGCGCGGCAGGTGGGCACGACCGTCAGCGCCGCGGTGTTCGAACGGCTGCGGGGGCTTACTGAGGGCGAGCTCGCGCGGCATCGGCCGCTCATCGAGGCCCGCGCGACCCGCGGCGTGCCTTGCGACACGCACGGCGACCTGCGGCCGGGGCACGTGTATCTGTTTCCCGAGCAGGCGCCGCCGGCGAACCTGGTGATCGTCGATTGCATCGAGTTCAACGAGCGGTTCCGTTTTTCCGATCCGGTTGCCGACATTGCCTTCTTGGCCATGGGTCTGCAGCGCGCCGGCCACGCCGAGCTGGCGGCGGCATTTTGCGAGGCCTATGTTCACGCCGCCGGCGACGACGAGGGGCGCCGCCTGCTGCCGTTTTACATTGCCTATCGGGCCGCGGTCCGCGGCAAGGTCGACGGCATGCAAACCTTCAACCACGAGATTCCCGAGCGCGACCGCGCGATCGCGCTGGCCAAGGCGCGCGGCTTCTGGCTGCTGGGCTTGGGCGCGCTCGAAGCGCCGCAGCGCCGGCCGTGTCTGCTGGTGATCGTTGGCCTGCCGGGCACGGGCAAGTCCACGCTCGCCGCCGATCTGGCTGCCCGCGCCGGCTGTGAAGTGATCCGTTCCGACGTGGTGCGCAAGGAGCTGGCGGGCGCGGCGCCCGCGGCGTCGCAGGCCGCGCCGTTTGGCGAGGGAATTTACACGCCCGAGTGGACCGAGCGCACGTATGACGAGTGCCGGCGCCGCGCCGAGCAGTTGCTGTTCGAGGGCCGCCGCGTGATCGTCGACGCCAGCTTCAACTCCGAAGCCCAGCGGCAAACGATCCTGGAAGCGGCCATTCACTGGGGCGTGCCGCCGCTGATCTTGGAGTGCACGGCCGACGCGGCCGTGGTCCGCGCGCGGCTGGCAGCTCGCACCGGCGACGCATCCGACGCCGATTGGCAGATCTACGAGCAAGCGGCCGCCCGCTGGCAACCGCCCGGCCCACTGGCCGCGCGGCACTGGGTGACGATTGACACTTCGGCCGAGCGCGAGGCGGCACTCCAGCAGGCGCTTGGTGCCCTCAAGCGTCGCGGGCTGTGGGAGTGAGTGGCAAGGGCTGTCTCGGGATGGCGAGGCTGCTGCCGAGCCAATTGCAAGATATAACCACAACGACACTACGGCACGAAGAGAAGGCGCGAATGGTTGTTCGCGCGAGATCAATGCTACTTTCCCCGCGGACTTTTTAGAAAGTAAAACCGCCCGTCTTCCGCGCCGCCCAGGAAGTCGACCACTCCATCGCCGTCGAAGTCGACGACCGTCGGGCTGACGTCGTGCCCTTCGATGTTGCGCTTCGCGATCGGGCCCGCGGGGCGGAAGTACCATTTGCCGTCGCGCGCGTCGACTTGGTCGAGCACGTCGGCGTTGGCCGAGTTGACCAGGAAATCAAAGCGGCCGTCGCCCGTCCAATCCGCCACGCACAGCTTGCGCCGGCCGCTGCCGCCCGCGCGGCGCTCGTTGAGTCGCAGCGGCTGGGCGGTCTCGCCGACGAACGCGCGCCGCGGCGGCAGGAGCACCAGCGCGTCGCCGCGCCGCGCGCGTTCAAACAGCGCCAAGTAACCTTCGGTGTCGAGCATCGCCAGATCCACCAGGCCGTCGCCCGTGAAGTCGTGCGCCACCGGCGTGGTGCGCCACTGCGTGACCAGCTCCTGACCCTCGGGCGTCCACCAGGTCCATGCGGGCTTGGGCGCCGCAGCGGGCCACTCGACTTCGACCGGCTGCGGCGGCGCCAGCCGCGGCGCGCCGCGCGTGCCCGTGTTGCGCAGCCATACCACGCGTCCCCAAATGGAATTGAGCACAACGTCGGCCAGGCCGTCGGCGTCCCAGTCGGCAACCGAGAACGTGGTGTAGCCCCACTTGGCTTCGGCCGGGCCCTGGATGCTGCCGTTCGGTCCGGCCATCACGCGGAACACGCGGTCGCCTGCGCACAGCCGCACCGGCGCGGCCCACTTGGGCTGGGCAACGCCCGGGCCGCTTAAGTTCTCGAACCACTCGATGTACCCGGCCGTGTTGCCGGCGAGGATGTCGGTGTCGCCGTCGCCGTCCCAATCGTGGCCCACGGGGGTGGCCAGGGCGCCGCACTTGAGCTGGTCGGCCTGTTGCGAGAAGTAGTGCGGCGGCAGGAACCGCGGCGCGCGATCGTCGGCGAGCTTGCCGGTATTCTCCAGGAGCGCCACGCGGCCGTCTTCGTCGCCTACTACCAGGTCCAAGTCGCCGTCGCGATCCCAGTCGAACGCCACCGGCACGATCATCTCCAGGTCCATAACCACCGGCGCGCCGTCGGGCGTGGTGAGCCGCCGCGCGGCCGCATAGCGCGGGCTCGTGCGCGTGCCAGTGTTCTCGAAGTACGAAAACCCGTCCAGAAACTCGCCGCACAGGAGATCCAAGTCGCCATCGCCGTCGAAATCGGCAAAGTTGGGCGAGGGACAGCCGTACGTGTCGACCGGCGCGCCGGCGGCTTCGACCCGTTGCGGCTTGGCATAGCGGGGCGCCGGCGTCTGGGGCGGCCCAGCGTCGCTGCCACGGTTGCGCAGCCAGTAGACGAAGCCGTGCAGCTTGCCATTGGTCCAGCGGCCGCTCGTGTCCCAGGCGTCGTCCCAGCCGTAGTCGCTCCAATCTTCGATGCCGATCACCAGGTCGAGCGCGCCGTCGCCGTCGTAGTCGGCGTAGCGCCATTGATTGTGCCGCAGCTTGTTGCGGACGCCCGGGGCATTGCCGCGCGGCTCGTGAATGATCTTGGGCACGCTGAGCGTGGTCGGCCGATCAATGCCGGCGGTCGTGAAGTCGGCGTACTCGACGCCCGGGCTGAGCACGCGCAGCCGGTCGCCCACGTAGCTGGGCATCACGTAGTGCACGGTGCGGCTCAAGCAGCGCGCCGGCTTGAACACGGGGAACTTGTTCGTGGCCGTGTCGCCCGTGGCATTCTCGAACAGCCACACGCCGTTCGACGGTTTGTCCGGGCAGGAGACAATCAGGTCGTAGTCGCCGTCGCCGTCGGCGTCGCACGGCACGGGCCAGGCCCACAGGCCCACGCCCAAATCGACGACGAGTCCAGGGTGGTTGTACGTGAGCGGCTCGAGCTCGGCGGCACGGCTCGTTACGGCCGGCAACACCACAAGCGCGATGACCAGCAGCAGTTTCAAAACCGGCTTTGGGTGGTACTGCTGACCTGGCCAGCAGTGCAAGGTTGCAACGGACACTGGCGGGCAAGCCGTAAGTGGCACCCTGACTCCACCGTAATCGGGTTTTGAAACTGCTGCTTGTAACAACAAGGTCTTGATGATACGGCTCCCGTGTAGAGTGACTGTTCGCGAGGCTTGCCGACGAACCAAACGTGGGACGGCACGCACCAGTTTAGTTGCGCCCGCCCAGGTCGTCACGCTGAACGAGGCCCCGGCCGGCCCTCTGTGTAGACGGCACATTCCATGTGCCGGAAGCTGAGCCCTCGCTGGCGTGTCAGGGCTTGTGGCGCCGGCGACCCGCTCCGAGCTTCATGGCATGCCCGCGCGGCGCCAGGTATACTGACGCCTTCGGCCCGGGCAAACTGTTTTCGCAGTGGAATCGTCACCATGAACGCTAGAGTCGAGTCGCCGGCCGCGCGCGTCACGGCGCCTGCGCCGCACGCCGCGCCACGTGCCACCTTGTTCGTCGTGCTGTGGATCGTCTGGGCGGCGCTCCTGGCGACGGCCATGCTGTTGGGCAATTTTTTGAGCGGGCACAGTGCCCCGGCCGCCACGACCGCGCGCATGGGCTCGTCGGTGGCACTGGTGATCACGGCCTGGATCGCCTACGGCCTGTGGCGCCACGCGGCCGTGGGCCGCTTCGCACTGCTGATCGCCATCGGCATGACGCTGGGAGCGATCGGCGATTTCTTCAATGCCGGCCTGCTCAATTTCATCCCGTTGCCGGATCCGGTGTTGGGCGGGATCGGCGCGTTCGGCCTGGGACACATCGCTTACATTGCCGGCTGCCTGGGACTCGGTCGCCGCGCGGGACTGACCGATCGCTCGAAGATGATCGCCGCCGTGGTGGTGTGGCAACTGGTCGGCATCGTGGCCTGGTACTTTGTCGTGATGCAAGGCAGCGAGAATCGCGATCTGGTTTGGCCATCCCTGCCGTATTCGCTGCTGTTGGCCGGCACGACCGGCGTGGCCACGGGGCTGGCGTTGCAAGACCGGCGGCTCTGCTGGCTGGCGGTGGGCGCCGCGCTGTTCCTGGCCAGCGATCTGATCCTGGCGTTTGGTCTGTTCGGCGACGGATTCTCGCACCAGACCGAGGCGGTGTGGCTCACCTACGGCCCGGGCCAGATGCTGATCGTGTTCTCCGTGCTCAGTGCCGCACTGGTGCTGGGCACGCGCGGCCTGCGCAACGCGGCGTAGGCAGCCGCGATCGGTCTGCGTGGCACCGGCATCTTGCCAGTGGATCGCGCCTTTGTGAAATCGCACTGGCGAAACGCCCGTGGCACCCAGAAGAGCAAGCCGCGCCTACGACCGCGGCTTGGGAAAGACGTGATAGCCGGGCTTGGCCAGGCGGATGCGATACAAGCCGTAAGGCGGGCGCGGCCCGCCGGACTCCGCTCGCGCGGTGGCCGACGTGATGTACAGCGTGCTCGCCTCGTCACCGATGCCGAACACGCAGTTCGTGGGATCGCCGGGCGTGGGAATAAAAGCCCAGGGAGCGCCTTGCGGCGAGAACACGTACACGCCGGCCTTTTCGTTGCGCCCGGCGGTGGCATAGATATTGCCATCGGCGTCGAGCGTCATGCCATCGATGCCGCGCGCGCCCGGACCAAAGTCGAAGAGCACGCCCTTGTCGGCGAGCGTGCCATCGGTCTGCACGGCGAACGCCACGAGCTGATGGTGGCCGTCGGCCGTGTTGTTGTTGTCGGACACATAGACCGTCTTGCCGTCCGGCGTGACGATGACGCCGTTGGGCTTTTGCACGTCGCGCGTGGCCACGCGCACTTCGCCCTGTGGAGTAACGACGAACACGCCTTCGAAATCCAGCTCGCGCGGCTCGTCGCCCACATAACGCGGATCGCTGAAGTACACGGCGCCGCTCGCGGCGATGGCCAGATCGTTCGGGCTGTTGAAGCGCTTGCCGCGGAAGCGCTCGGCCAGGGTGTGCGGCTGGCCGTCGGCGCCGGTGATGGAAATGCGGCGGTTGCCGCCCGCGCCTGCGCCTTCGCAAGCCACGAGCTTGCCGGCCGGATTGAATTTGAGGCCGTTGGCCTTGCCGCTCGGCGCGCGAAAGACGGTGACCTGTTTGTTGGCCGGATCGAAGCGCATGATCCGATCGCCGATATCGGAGAACAGAATCCCGCCTTGGGCATCGGGCACAGGACCCTCCGTGAACTCACCCTCGGTCCACAGCGCTTCGAGCTGGGCGCCCTCCGGCACGATCGTTTTCTGTTCGGCCGGCTCGAACACGCCGGGCATCTGGCTCTTGGCCGCATCGGCGGCCGGCGCGAGCGAAACGCCGCCAGCCGACGACAGGACCAGCCCGCCGGCGGCGATCAGTGCGTGGCAAAGATTTCGCATGTTCGAGTTCCCCGCGTGCGCGCGCTTGTTCGAGACGGCCTGCGCGATCAATTGTCGAGTTTCATCGCCGTGGCCGCAAGTTGTCGACGCGCTGGGTAGCGATTCCGCTTGGATTCAGTGGCGTCACGACGGGATCATCCACGGGAACAGATAGGCCTGCGCCAGCGTCACGAGCCCGACCAGCAGCGCCAGGGCGACGCTGTGCAAGAACACGAAGCGCAGGATCCTGCCTTCGCCGCCGGTTTGCTGCGTGGCGACCGCGGCCACGACGATGCTCTGCGCGTCGATCATCTTGCCCATCACGCCGCCCGTGCTGTTCGAGGCCACGATCAAGATCGGGTTCAGGCCCAGTTGCTCGGCCGTGATGCGCTGCAGGCTGCCGAACAGCGCGTTCGACGAGGTATCGGAACCGGTCAGCGCCACGCCCAGCCAGCCCAACAGCGGCGCAAAGAATGGATACCACGAGCCGGTCTTGGTGAAGGCCAGCCCGAGCGTGGCGTCGGCCCCGCTGTATTTGGTCGTGAGCGCCAGCGCCAGCATGCAGGCGATCGTCAGCAAGGCCCAGCGCATCTGCCACAGCGTATCGCCAAACTGCCGCGCGAAGTTCACCGGCGTAATGCCCAGCCAGAATGCCGAGAGCACGGCGGCGAGAAAAATTCCCGTGCCAGTGGCGCTCAGCCAATTGAAATCGTACACGGCTTTCTCGGGCTGCGCGGCGCGATCGGCCCCGGCAGCCACGGCCACGACCGGCGCCGTGCGATACACGCGGCCGTCGAGCCGCGGCACGGGCCAGGAGATCTTGCTCACACCGGCCAGCACGTTGGGCGCGCTGGCGTCGCCGCCGTTGAGCGTGGTGCGGACCGTCTTCGTGCCCCACAAAAACACCAAGAGCGACAACAGCACCCACGGCACCCAGGCATATGCCACCTGGCGGCGCGAGAGCGGCGGACCATCGCTGGCCGCTGCCGGCGGTTCGTCCGCGAAGCGCCAGATTTCTTTCGGCTGCCAGAAGCGCAGGAAAACGGCCAATGAAATGAGCGAGCCCAGGCCACCCACCACGTCGACGAGCGTGGGCCCGTGAAAATTGGCGGTGGCGAATTGGATGCTCGCGAAACTGCCGCCGCAGACGAGGATCGCCGGCCAGCAGCCGATCACTCCGCGCCAGCCCGACATCGTGGCCACGAGCCAGGCCGGCACGATGAGCGAGAACAGCGGCAGTTGCCGCCCGGCCATTTTGGACAGCGCCATTTCATCGAGACCGGATATTTCGGCCAGCGTGGTGATCGGCGTGCCGAGCGCGCCAAACGCCACCGGCGAAGTATTGGCAATGAGCGCCAGTCCCGCCGCGTAGAGTGGCGAGAACCCCAGGCCAATCAACAGCGCCGCCGAAATGGCCACCGGCGTGCCGAACCCCGCCGCACCTTCCACGAACGTGCCGAAGGAGAAAGCAATGAGCAGCGCCTGCATGCGCCGATCGGGCGAGATCGATGCCACCGAGCGCTTGACCACTTCGAACTGACCGCTGCGCACCGTGAGATGGAACAAGAACACCGCGGCCAGCACGATCCAGCCAATGGGCAGCAAGCCAAAACACGCGCCATAGCCGGCGGCGGCCAGCGCGGCATCGGTCGGCATGCCGAATCCGGCGATCGCCACCAGCAACGCCACGCCCAGCCCGACCGCCGCGGCCCGCGGTGCCGGCTGGCCCACGACCAACAAGCCGAGGAGCACCACGATGGGCGCGGCAGCCAGGAGTGTGGAGAGCCAGGCGGCCCCCAGCGGATCGTAAACTTGCACCCACGCCATCAATTGCGCTCCCGGCTTCGGGCGGCAGAACTACGCTAGCAGGACGACTATCGGGCCGGCGCCGCGGCTGCTAGTCTATCGGCTGCCGGCGGCGCCGAGAATCCTGAGCCGCTGCCGCGCGACGCGCCGGCGGCCGCCACGAGGTGACCGCGGCGCAGCGTGTCGGCACACGCCGCGCAGTGCGGCCCGGACTCGATCACCCCTGCGCCCCCAATCACCACGAATCTCCACTGCCGAGGTGCAACCATGGCCAAGAACCGTAAAGCCGAAGTCGACGCCGCTCAACCGTCGTTCGACTTTGCCAAGAACAAGTATCAGATCGTGCTCGATACCAACCTCGGCAAAATCACGCTCGACATGCTGCCGGACGTGGCGCCGGGCCACGTGAAAAACATGCTCGGCCTGACCAAGATCGGCTACTACGACGGGCTGGGCTTTCACCGCGTGATCAGCGGTTTCATGATTCAGGGCGGCTGTCCCGAGGGCACCGGCACGGGCGGTCCCGGCTATACGATCAAGGCCGAGTTCAACAACACCAAGCACGAGCCGGGCGTGCTCTCGATGGCCCGCACCAACGACCCCAACACGGCCGGCTCGCAGTTTTTTATCTGCCTGGAGCGGGTGCCGCATCTCGATGGACAATACACGGCCTTTGGCAAGACGGCCGATGCCGAGAGCCTGGCCGTGGTGAAGAAGATCGGCGCGGTGCCTACGGCATCGGCAGATCGGCCCACGCAGCCGGTAACGATCAAGAAGGCGACCGTGGTGGAGATTCCGAAGTAGGCTTGTGAATTTCGCCGTCGTGGTTTGCCGGGCGGGCACACTCCAAAAAACGAGCGTAGCGAGACGCGCCTGCGCGATTGCCCCAGGCTGAGATAGATCGGACCTTCGGTCCGCCAGCGGCAGCTTGTCAGTGCAGCGCCTGCGTGAACTCGCACTGGCAAGATGCCAGTGGCACCAGGCAGAAACGCACTAGAGCGCATCTGACGGGAGTCTAGCGCCAACCGCGCGATCTGGATAAACTAGCGAACTGTCCCTGAACAAGGAGGTTCGTATGTTGCCGTATTCGAAAGAGATGCGTCGCGAGGTGTTGGCGGCG
>JBFWOR010000016.1:0-165730 GCA_050250435.1 Pirellulales bacterium
GCTCCGGCACACGCAGCACGCGCTCCAGCGTTACCTTCAAAGTCTGTTCGACGCTGGCCGGATCGGTACCCATGCGCGAGCGCGCCGCGCGCAGCTCGTTCTCCACTTCCGCTTTCACTTGCGCCGTAATCAGGCGGCGAATTTGCTCGATGGATTCGAGATAGCGCCCGGGAGTTTCCTGGTCGACGATGGGCACCGACGGGGCAGCGCCGCCTTCGGTACGTGGCACGGGCAATCGCGCTCGCGCCGTGCGTTGGGTCGGAGGCTGCGGGGAACTCGGCGGAGCGGCGGAAGACACCGCGACTAACAGACCGAGAAAGACGAAGGCGACCTTTTCGATCGCCAAGAGCGAAGTGCGCATCGGGCGGCCCTCCAAGTGATGAAGAGGTACGGAATCCGCACCGTCTTCAAACCTAGCCGCCCAACTGAAATAAACAACAAAACGTGACGAGAGTGTAATCTACCGCCGATCAAAACGCAAATTTAGTCTTCTTGCCCGCTCAATTCGGGGGCGAAACCTGCGGACGAGGGTGCCACGGAAGCCGATAATTTCCGGCCAAGAGCACGGCCAGCAGCCCGGTGAGAAAGACTCCGTCAAACGTTCCGGCGCCGCCAATCGAGGCCACGGATGCGCCGAGCCGACCGAGTTCCCCGAGGTTCAACAGATCGGCACCGATCAGCGTTCCCAGGCAGCCCGACACATAGGCCAAGGGCGCTGCATGCTCGCGCGATAGCAGCACCGCCACCACGGCGGAAACGATGGGCGGAATAAAGATGGGTACGGAAATGCCCATGTGCGGCACGGGCTCGGCCAGGCGATAGACGACCGCCGAAACGGCAAAGATACCCAGCAGGGCCGACCCATAAAATTGGTGCCGAAAAATGAAATAAATACTCAGCAGCGTGGGAATGAGCGCGCCGCCCACGTTCAGGGCAATGAACGTGGAGGGCCATTGCTTGATAACCGGCTGATCGTAAGACAGCCCCCAGCCCATGTCGACGCGCTCGACGGTGACGACGGACTGCCCCTGTATCTCGGCCACCGGAATGTTGATGGACGCGCCGATTAGCGAGGCGAACAGAATCGCATAGGCCGCCAGGCGGCTGATGCCCATCTTTTCGTAGGCATAGCCCATCACGCCGACTTGCAGCACGGCAATCAACAAGCCGAACAGCAGCAGCAAAATGCCAAAAAAAGGCGGCAGGTAGTGAAAATTCGTCGACTGCATCTGGCACCGATGGAAAAGTCGCTCTCAGACGCGCGCGATCTCCGCGCGAACAACTGCCCAAACGATAGACTGCCCGCGGCCGTTCGACCAGTGGGCAGCGACAATCGACTAACGTTCGACACCGGGCCGCTGCAGATCGGCCACCACCGGCGTCCGCGATTGTGTGACCCAATCCACCACGCGCCACTCCATCCAACGACGGTCGGGGTCGACGCCGCTGCGTCCGATGAAGCCCAGATGGCCGCCGTGCTCCGTCAAGTGAACCTGCACGCTGTGCGACGCCCCGGCGCGCTCCAGAGGGTTGCATTCGACCATGGGATCATCGCGCGCTGCGACCACCAGGGTGGGCAGGCGAATGCGCGGCAGCCAGGCCGCCGAGCTGGCCTGCTCATAGTATTTGTCCGCCGTGCCGAAACCGCAGACCACGGCCGTGAACTCGTTGTCGAATTCCCATAAGCTGCGCGGCCGCCGTGCGAAGGTGGCCTGCACGGCGTCGTGTCGGGCCCGCGCGCGATGCTCGAGCTGCGCCAGCAACACGCGCACGAAATAGCGGTCATACAGGCGGTTGGTCGGGCGGCCGATCTTGCGCGAGCAGGCCGCCAGGTCCACCGGCGGGCAGACCGCCATGGCGCTGTCCAGGTTTCCACAGGGCGCCTCGCCGAGCTCGCCCAGCAATTTCAAGACGATGTTCGCGCCCAGCGAGAAGCCGACGAGGGTGACCGGCGAGTGCGGCAAGCGTTCGGCCAACGCGCCGATCGCCGCGGCAGCATCTTCGGAACGTCCGCTGTGATACGGCAGCCGCGCCAATTCCACGCCGGCACCGCAACCGCGCAGATCCATGCGAAACACGCGCACGCCCCGCTGGCGCAGCTTGTGGGCCAGGCGCACCATGTAGCCGCTGGCGTGGCTGCCACCCAAGCCGTGAATCAATAGCGCCGAGCGATCGTGCGGTCGCCAGGTGCCGGGGCAATCGTCGTGCAGGACGAGGCGGTCGCCATCGGCCAGCATTACTTCCACGTGCTGCGCATGATAGCCGGGCGAGCGAAACGGCAGATACGCGCCGGCCAGCGTTTGCGCGTGTCCTCCGCGCAAGAGGCGATGCGGAAGAAAGGGCGGCAAGTCGATCGACGTCATGCGCGGCTCACTTTGCCGCGGCGGGGGCCGCCGGTGCGGCGAGGACGGCATTTGCCGGCGGTTTGGCGCCCTTGGCGTCGCCGGTTCCCTGGCGCCCGGCGGCCGGCTGATTCTGTTTCAACAGCACGCGCTCGGCGCGGACGACGATTTCCATGTCGTTGTCCTGGATCGCCTTCTTGAGCGCGTCGAACGCCAGCGGGCCCAGCTCGACGAGCCGCTTTTCGGCGTCTTGCCGGGCAATGAAATCGGCGTCTCCCAGGCGGCTCACGAGCTCGACGATCTGGTTGCGCAGGCCCGGATCGGCATTTCGCACCATGACCAGCGGCACGCGAACAATGGCCGCCGGAACGGGAAATACCGACAGCGCAACCTTCTCTTCCAGCACGCCGGCATTCAGCCGGCACAGGACAACCAACTCGCTCGACTCGAAGAGCGCGGGTGAATAGCGCGACAGAAAGACCTCGATCTCGGCGGGCGATAGCCCGCTCTTGGCAAGCCGCTCGGTCAGCGCCTTGGTCGTCTGCGCCGCGGCTTCCTGCGAGCCGGCTGCCAGCGCTGGCGAGAGCCGCACTTCCACGCCAGACAACGACAGAGTCGAGGGCTGGGCCGCGGGCGACTTGTCAGGCGCAGCCGCGGGCGGAGCTTGTGCCGACGGCGCAGCAGCCGCGGGAGCCTGGCCCGCGACGCCGAACAAGCCGGGCTTCTTTTTGGGGTCCGATTGCGGCTTGGCGGATGGTGTGTCCTTGCCGGCGGCCGCGGCGGGCGGGGACGCATCTTTGGCCGGCGCAGCGCCATCTTTCTTCACGCGCACTCCGAACAGACCCGCCGCCCCCTTTGGCTCTTGTGCAGCCGGCTGCGCTGCAGCGGCGGGTGCGTTTGCCGCAGGCGCTTTGGCGGCCGGCGCGTCAGCGGGCTGGGCAGCCGGAGCCGCGTCCTTTTCGTTCGTTTGGCCATCGCCTTTGGGAGCCGCCTCGGTTGCCTCGGCCGGCGTGGCCTTCTTGGTACCGGCGCCGAATAGTCCCGCCGCGGCGCTACCGGCTTTGACAGGCGCCTGGGCAGGACCCGCGGTCTTGGACTGTGACTTGGGTAGCTCGTCCAGCCAGGCTACGCGCAGGCCCTCAGGCGTCAGGCGGGCGATCAGCACGTCGTACACCGGAGCGTTCGAGACGTTGATGACCTGGTACACGTCGGGGCCGCCTTGCAATTGAACGGGCGCCGGCAGATTCAGTTCGGCATCATATGCCAGAAAGCGCTCGGCGCGGGCACCCCGATCGACGTATAGCGCGTCGCCCTGGCGCGCCCGCCGAAACCAGTGATCCTCGTCCACCATCATCAGCGCCGTATCGTCCGCGGGCTGATCGACGAGTGACGTGGCAGGGTTCTTGGCCCAGCGCAGCCGATTGGGCGCGCTTTCGGCCGTGGGCCAGTGGGCGAGAAACGTTCCGGACGTGATGCGCAGCTCGACGTCGAGCTCCGTGTCCGGTTTGCCGTGAAACGTGAGCAAGCCCAGCGGGCCAACGCGCTTCTCACTCAGCGAGGTGCGCGCAGCGCGCGTGGAGTTGACCGTCGCGGGGAAGCTCGACGAAAAGTCGGCCCGCGCATTGGCCAGGGTGCCCGCGCTGTCCGCAATCCACAACGACAGATCGTGGACCGCGAATTCGCCCTGGCGAGGATCGGCGGCGAGGTTGCCAGGGAGCGCAAGCACGCATCCGACAGCCAACAACCAGATGTGTCTTATCATCGTTGTCCTTCGCCAGCTCAGGTGATCAGTTACGAGGCCTCGCCGGTCGCGGGTTGGGTGCCGCGCAGCAAGCGCGGCTCGGCCCATAGTACCCGATCGCCGACATCGGCATTCTCGCCGAAATCAACTTCCAGGGTGAGCTGCTTGGCGCCCTCAAGCGTCACGTTGACTTTGATCGGTTCTGTGCCACCCTGCAGGTCCGGCTCGGCAAAGAGTTCGCGGCCATCCACCAATACGCGACAGGCAACGCGTCCGCGATTGACGCCGCTGTCGTCCAATCCCAGTGTGGCTTGAAACGTGGCGAATTGTCCGCTGAGGTCGTAGGTGAGCACGCTGCGCGCATGCATGGCGATGACGTGCGCGGGTTGCTTGCCCTTGAGCGAAGCCGGTTGGCCATCGAACCCGGTATCTCGGGCCCAGGACACGACACGGCCGAAATACCCTGTCTCCTCCACCGTGACTGGATCCAGATCGGACAGAAACACGAGTTTGCCGTTGCGAGTGCGAATTTCAGCGAGCGACTTGTGCGGAATGGTCCAGGTGGCGTTCCAGGGCGTTTCGATTTTCAGCGACGCTCCGTCCCAGCCCGTCCAGCGCCCCTCGATCGATTGACCGGCGGCAAGCACGAACGACTGATACGGGCCTTCGATGGACGGAAGCTTGGGGTGCGCAGCAAACACCAGGCCCGCCAGGCGGTCGCGGTTCATGGCCCGATCTTCACCACCGAAGCGCAATACCAGCTGTTCGTTATCCATGCGGCGCACGCTGCCGGCGACCTGTGCGACTTTTTTATCGCGGCCGACGACGAAGACCACGTCTTCCGCCGTAGGGGCGGCGAGCTGTTTGTCAAACGCCGTGCGCGCATCGGCCGCCGAGGCATTGCCAAACCAGATGCCCTGCACGTGCAAGATAGGGATTTGCACTTCTTCTTCCCAGGACGCACGCATGCGGACCGACTCCGCGTCGAGCGCGGCGATGCCGCCCGCGAGTCGCCCATGCGGGGCCAGGAAGACTTCGCCCCCGGCCGCGGTAGCCGGTGCGTCGGCCACCTTCGCGCTGGAACCTGCCGGCGCGGTGCGGTCGACCTTGAGCTCATCGTTGGTATGCGTGCCGGCCACCAGCACGGCCTTGCTCGTGGCGCCGTCCTGATAAGTGACCGTGATCTCGTATTTCAGCCCAAAACTGTCGTCCGCCGGAGGTTCGAGATACAGATCGGCCTGCGGTGACAGCTCCGGCCGGGCAATCGCCAAGCGCCAGTGGGGCGACTGCGACGTGTCCAGGCGCCAGACGCGCAGCATGCGCGGAAAGCGGCAAACCACCGCGATCTGTGCGACGGCCTTGGGCGCCAGCCCGGTCGCACGGAGGTGCAAATCCTGGATGCCGTTGCCGCCGGGAGCGCCGCCCACTTGCACGAGGTCGTGATTGTCCTGACCGATCCAAACGAATTCTCCGGCGGGATTCTCGGCCGACGGCGCGGCGCCAAACTGCAGGCGGTCGACATCCATCAAGTCGAAGGCCTGGGGTGGGTCCGTGGCCAGCGTCAGCTTTCCGGACTCCACACCGGCGAGCCGGCCGACAACTTGCGATCCCTCCGAAGTGGTGATAGTGACGTCGACCTTTTTCGGCTCGCCCTCGTCGGCGGCCAGTGATGCAGACGGCGCGGCGAGAAAGAGCATTGCCAGCGCAACGGACAACCGCGCGGCGCGCGCGGCCCACGGTGCGCGTGCCCATCGGTCAGCACGTGTTGCAACGCAACTGAGGCCGATCGATCGAATCTCGACCTTAGAACGACGAGCCGACGAGCGCATCATGGATTGGGTTGCCCTGGCGATGGGCTGGCTCCGCCAGCAGGCTCCTGGGTTGTTGCCGCGGGCGCCGGCGCGAGTGTTGCCGCGGGGTCTGTGGCCCCGGCGGGCAGTGCGGCGCCGGTGGACGCTGCGGCCCCGTCGACGGCTTCATCGGCCGGTTTCTCCTCCGCCAGCCGGCGATAGTAGCGTTCCAGGATCTGCTGATAGTGCGGGGGAAAGCCCTCGCTCATCGATTGCAGAATCTGTTCGCGTTTGTGCGCGGGCAACTGGCCCCACGCGGCCCCCTGTTTGCGGGCGGCGTGCATTGGCCCGGAGCCGCCGGGCCCGCTGACGATCATCGAATCCTGCAATGGTTCGCCGGGCATGGTGCCGTTGCCACGTCCCTGGCGGCGGCGTTGCTCCAGCACCTTGATCAATACATCGAGCTTGTCGACGGCGTCCTTCTGTTTTTTCTGCGTGGGATTGTCCGTGAGCAGCTTGCTCAAGCGTCCGCCGGCGACCTGCATGTCGACGATCACGTCGCCCAGCGGATCCAGCAACATCTCATCCTCTTGCGCCCAGGCCGAGCCGCAGGTGCCCACACACAGCGCCATACCCAGTGCCAGTACCGTCCAGCGAGTTTTCATGGCCGTGACCCTGTTAGTGAGACGATTGGTTCCGTGGAATTGCGAGTTCAGCTTAGCCGTTCGAGCACTCATTCGGGCGCCTGAATTTCCTCGCCGCGCTCCTGCGCCAATTGCTCGGCAGCGTCGCGAATATCGTCTTGACGGCCTTCGAGATACTCGATTCGCTTGCGCAAGGCGGGCGTCAGCGCCGCGCTGGCCCGCTTGCCGTCCACGTCTTTCGTGCTCTGATGGACGCGGTCTTGCAGCAGCCGCAGCATACGCAGCTCGGAAATAATGCGGTTCTGCTCGCGTCGCTGCTCGTCGGCCGATTGGCCCCCGCGGCGCCCGCGGCGGCTGTTGGCATCGGACATTTCGGAAACGATTTCCAGCATGTCTTTCAGGTCGGCTTCGATGCGCTGTTCGGCCTTGACCACGTCGTCGGAGGCGTCGCCATCGGCCAGGGAGAGCTGCACCGCTTCGGTCGCGTCGCGAACGGCCGCCAGCGCGGCCGGCAGGGTGATGCCGAATTCGGTCTCTTCCACGATATTGATCAGCTCCTGGGCGATGCCCGTAATTTTCTCTTCGCGTTTGGAGAGCGCGGTGACCGCGGCCAGTGCCTCGCGCGAGGCCTCTTTCACGCCCTGCTGCAGGGCCACGGTGCGCTTGCGGACGATGACCTGTTCTTCGAGCATGGCGGTCAAACCGTCGTTGACGCGCTTCTTCACTTCGCGGCGCAATTGCTGAGCCAGTCGTTCCGCCTCCTCGGCCAGCAGCTCTTCGGCATATTTGAGGGCCTCGAGCGCGCGGCCTTGTTCGCCGTTGCCGTTGCCGGCCTGATTCTGGCCGAATGCGTTTTCGGCGCCGCCCATGAAGCCGCCCGCACGCATGAGCTCAGAAAGCGTGGCCGTGCCGTTGTTGCCCAGGGTGCGCGTCATTTCAGCCACTTCGTCAGTGGCGCGACGATTGGCCTGTTGATCCTCGCGCATCATGGCGAACTGCGGTTTCGACAAGCCGGCCTTGGCCTCGGCTTCCTGTTTGTTCAGCTCGTCCAGCTCTGCTTTGAGTTTGGCGAGCGCCTCTTCCATGGGCTGCGCGGCGTCATCGACGGCGGGTTTCTTCAGCGCGTCGACGGCGGCCTGCATGCTCTCGGCGGCGGCCAGCAGGTTGGGAGACTTGGCGCCCTCCTGCAACTCATCGGCCAGCGACCTGGTTTCAGCGCGGGTCTTTTCCTGGCTCTCGGCGATTTTACCGGCCTCGGCCTGCTCTTGTTCGGCGGCCGAGTCTTGCCCGGCCAGCTTGGCGCGCTGGTCGTTGTGCTCGGTCTGCCTGGCGATCAGCGCCTCAACGGCGGCGCGGCGCTTGGCCAGCTCGGCCAGCTTCTTTTCTTTCTCGGCGGCCGTCTTGGAAACTTTCTCTTCGCGCACCTCCTCGCGCACCACGGCGTTGAGCTTGCGCATGGTTTCGCGAATGGCGCGCAGCCGCTCCAGCTTCATCTCGAAATCGAGATCGTTCGAGAGCAATAACTGCTGCAGCCGTTCGAGCTTGGCCAGCACTTGCTTCTGTTCGTCGACCGCACCAGAGAGAGCCAATTGTTCCAAGGTTTTCTGTAATTCGCCCATGCGGTGCCAGATGAGCTCTTCGCGGGCGTACTTCAGACCGAGCATCAAGCGCGACGAGTTCTCAGGCTCGATGGCCTTGAGCGTCTCTGAAAGCCGGAACATGCGCTGCTCGAGCTCGTGCATCTCCTCGGCGACTTCCTGCTGCCGAAAACTCAGTTCGTCGCCGGGGCCCACCTCGCGCTCGCCCCGCTGGCCGAGCCCCTTGAGTTCGTCGGCTTTGGCGGCCGGTGCCGCGGCGGCAGGTGCCGCGGCGGCATCGTCGGGCTTGCTGGGAGCCGCCTCCGCGGCGCTTGCCAGACGGGCTGACGTTATCAGCCAGGCGGCCATAAGAAATGCGGCCCACCAACTCATCCCTCGGGCGTGGCGGATCATCGCGATGGCTCCCAATCGGATTAAGGAAACAGCTCAGTCCTTTGCCGCGTGCCTGCCAGCCCCTCATTTTGGGTTGGCTGGTGCGAGGCGTCAATAAAACTCTCGGCCAGGGCCTGATTTCCCGCCCGCCAGGCGGTGCCAGCAGGGCCCGGTCACTTATCAAACAGGTCGTCGGTCCGCTTTTTGTCCAGCTCTTCGGTTGTTTTCAAAACGTCACCCTGACGCTGGATGATCTGCTTGAGCTGGTTCAACACGTCAACAAAGCTCTCCCATTGAGCCATTTGGGCCAGGATCGCGCGCATCGACTCCACGGCCTGCTCCGAGATGCGCAAGGCGGCCTCGCGCCGGTCTTCGGCAATCGACTCGCCGGCGGCCAGTTCGTCCACCGCCGTGCGCAACCGCGCCAGCAGGTCGCCGTGCAGCGTGCGCAGCGGCGTGATGATGCTGGTTTGCAGCAGTTCGCGCGCGGCCGGGTCGCCCAAGTCGTTGAGCGTCATCTCGACCAGCGACGCATCGAGTTGGTTGGCCACTTGCCATACCTGGCGACTGATCACCCCTTCGGCCCTGGCCACGGCAATGGCCTGATCGCGCGTGGTCAGCCCAGCCAAGGCCGTGGATTGCTCCTGAGCGCTGTCCACCGTGGCCTGGAACCGGGCGCGCTGTTCGCGCTGCTGGGTGAGAATCTCATAGAGCAATTCGTCGGCGCTAACGACCTGGAAGCTGAGCCAGCGGGAACTGCCCGACTGCGTGCCGAGCACACATTGATCGGTGGCGGTGGCGCGCAGCTTGATGATATTGCCGGGGGCCAGGCCGCGTTCGCGCAGCGCGAGCTCGTAATCCAGATCGATCTCGGTGCGCGGGGGCGCGGCGGCCGGCTGCGGCTCACCGTTCAAATCAACGTGCTGCGTGTCGACGTGCGGCTTTTCGTCGCGCAGCTCGGTACGCTCCACGTCCAATGCCAAGGTGGCGAGGCCAAAGTCGTCGCTGGCATGCACCGCCAGCGGCACACGCGCCGTGGGCGTGACGCGCCGGCCCACGCCGGACGAACGAATCGTCAAGCGCGGCTCGCGATCTTTGAGCAGGCCGATGGCCAGGAAAGTCGGCTTGGACGTGAGGCCGCTGCGCTCTCCGACCAGCCGAAACTCCAGCGCCAAGGGCTCCTGCATCGTCGACTTGAGCACGAAGGTACGCTCGTCGACGCGCTGCCAGCCGGCGAGCGGCTGACCTTGATTGAGCACCTCGGCCGAAGCCAACGGCTGATCCGCAACCAGGCGCAGCTCCAACTTCGTTTCGCGCAGGTAGAGAAACTGCGTTGTGCCGGCGCCTACTTTTTCCACTACCGGCTGCGCGCTGCCCGGCGTTTGTGCCGAAATTTCCAGACTGCGAATCACCGGACGGTCCAGCGGCTCGACCGTGATGGGGCCCAACCAGTCGTCGCCCCCTTCAATCCGCAGGACCACCGGCTCCGAGAGCGGCGGCAACTCATAGCGAAACGTGGCCTTGTCAAACTGCACTGCGGCGGCACGCTTGCGCGTGCCGTCGGCAAAGCGATAGTTTACGGCGACACTCTCGGGCGAAGCGCTGCGCGGTTCGGTAGCCGATTCAACAACGAGCGGCTCGCCACGCCCTTCGAGCAGCCAGCCCTGTTCGACCCTGGTGAATTCCGGTTGCGCGCCGATCTCCAGCAGTGACAACTCGCCACGCGGCACGAGCAGTTTGGTCCGATTACCCAAGCCGGCCACGCTCAAGTACGTGTCTTGCGGCCAGCGCACGTCAGAACCGGCCAGCCAGCGCCGGGCCCACAAGCTGGCGGTGGCGGGCCAGACTGCCCAAAAGCCCAGAGCCAACAGCAGCCAGGCGGCACAGCCGGCCAGCAGCTTGCTGCGCCGCGGCGTGTTGAGCGTGGCCAACAGATCAACCGAATCGAGCGATTGCGCACACTCGGCCACCGCCGCTTCGACCATCACCGGCGAGGCGTAGTATTCGGACTTCAACAGCTCGGGGAGTTGCAGCACGTTGCAGATTTGCTGCCCCACGCCGGGAGCCCGGCGGTCGAGCAGTTCCGCTAGGTCGAGATCGCCCAGCGGCATCATCAGCGGCCGCACGAGATATCTCAGGGCCACGAAGCCAATCGCAATCAGGGCCAAGAATAACAACACCTGGCGCGTAGGAAGGTTGAAGCGGATCGTCCAATCCAGCGCCAGAGTCACCAGTGCCGCCACGCCGATGGCCGTGAGCGTCCAAAACATGCCCTCGACCACCAGGTGCGCGCGAATTCGACCGCGCACGCGGTCCAGCCGGCGAAGCACGCCCTGCTGGCAGCGCCGCAGTCGTTCGGGAATCGTGCGCGGGGCGGAGGTTGTTGCCATTTCAGTTTTGCTCAGGCCATACGCGATCGTTTGCGCAGCAGCCACTCAAGCGTCAACAGTGCCATCAAGCTGCCAAACACAATCGGCGCGTCCCACATTTCGTCCCGGTACTCCAGCACGCGCTGCACCTCTTTGACTTTGAAGGCGGAGGGCACGCGTTCAAACTCGGTCAACGGGAACACCGCTCCGCCGCCGGCGCGCGCCAGGTCTTCCAGCAGCGCACGATCCAGTTTGGGCCGATCCAATTCGCTGTGTGCCGGCTCGACGCGGAAGCTCAACGTCGCCGGCCGGATCGCCGAATCTCCCTCGGCCGCCGCGCTGCCCGGCAGCACCCGCACGCTGTACACGCCCGTTTCGCCGGGCGTGAACGTGGCCTGCGCGGTTCCCGGTCGATCGGCCAGCGGCTCGATCTCCAACGGCGTTGGCGGTTGGCCGGCCAGCTCGATTTCGCCTTTCAGGTCAAGCACTGCGCCCGAGGTCTCCGCGTCGTCCGCGCTGCGCGCAGAAATTGTCACTCGATCGCCCGTGCGGTAAACGCTCTGATCGGTCGAGAGCGTGAACGGATAGCGGCCGCCCAGGGCCTTGGAACGACCCACGCGATCGATCAGTCGTGCCCAGAAGCCGTCGAAGTACTCTTCGTGCAGATAGCGCCAACGATACGTGCTGTCGAACCCGAGGAACGCGGCATGGCCGGGTCCATAGCGATGCATGGCGAACAACACGTGCCGGCCGAAGGCGTTGCGCATGCGCGGATCGCCATGCCGCGCCAGCACGGTGGCACCCGGTTTGGAACGGGTCACCGGAAAATGCCAGAACATGCCGGGCAGGCTGGCCAGGATTTCGCGGTTCCGACCAGGATCGGCATCGAACACGAAGATGGGATCGATCGCGCCCTCGGCCGTGAGCTCCAGGTTCCACGGCTCGAGCGCGCTGAGCGCCACTTCGGCATTCGAGCGATAGAGTCCCGGGTCGGCCACTACCGGCAGCGTGCGCAGCCAGGTGTTGTTGATGGTGCTGCCGCTGGCATCGCCGCCGTCGGATGCTACGCCGTCGAACAAGTTGCGGGTGTGCATTTCGCCTGCCACGACAACCAGGCCGCCGCCCGCCGTGCCCACGAACTGGCTGATCAAATCGGACCAGGCCGGGCCAAGGGCGCGCATGTCGGGATCGAACAAGACCACGACGTCGTATTGCTCCAGCTCCTGGCGATTGGCCGGCAACCGGCGGATGGCGCGGGTGCCCATCTGCTCGTAACCGTCGCCGGCCGGCTGCAGCCAGCAGGCGAATTCCAGACCGGTGTCGCGCATCAGCGAATTGCGCAAGAACTGCACCTCAGGAGAGGGCGCGCCGGCCACCAACAGCACACGGATTTGCTGCCGCACGACCTTCATCGAGTGCGTGGCAAAGTTGTCGGCGTCGGTCAGCTCGGAGCCCAACTCGGAGACCCGGGCCCGAAACTCGATTTCGCCGACCACGTCCGGCGTGATGCGGAAGCTCAAGCGCCGCGCGCCGGTGTTGTCGTCGAAGGTGATCTCTTCGCGGCCGACATCGGTCCAGCTGGAGTCTTGCCGCTTCTCGAGCGAAACCACGCCGGTGCGGCCTTGCAGCCCGTGACCCTCGACGAGCACGTTCACTTCGGCCGCGTCGCGCACGAATACGACCGGATCGGCCTCGATGGCCGCCAGCCGCGCGTTGCTGGGCCCCTCTTCGGTGCCGACGGCCAGGGACACAATCGGCACGCCCTGCTTGGCGGCTTGTTCGGCGGCCTTGCGCGCGTCTTCGCCGGAGTTCGACTGGCCGTCGCTGAGCACAAGCACGCCGGCCAGCGGCTGACCACGATGTTCCGCCAAAGCGTGCGAAATCGCCGTGCCGATGGCCGTGCCCGGACCTTGCGGCGTGGCGGACTTCAAGGCGTCGTTCGACAACGCCGCCGGCTGCTGAGCGAAACCGAACAGCGAGACTTCGCGCTGGGTCGAAAGCGCCGGCAGAATCTTGTCGAGAGTTCGCCGCGCCAAATCCAGCCGCGGCTCGCCACGCAGCGCGGCGGGATTTTGCAGCTCGAGCGCCGCGGACAGCCGGCTGTGCGCGTCGTCATCGCGATACGGATCGCGCAGGCCCATGCTTTCCGACGTATCGACCAGCACCAGCAAGCGCGACGGTATCGACTCGCGCTTGGTGATCACAAACACCAGTTCCAAAAGCATAAACGCCGCGCAGAGCAGCACCAGCAGGCGAGTGGCGATCAGCGCCCACCGCACGATCGGCTGCACCGTGCTGTTCTCGGTGCGGTACAGGTACCACACGCCGACCACCGCCGCGACTGCGAGCGCCGCGCAGGCCACGGCCCACAGGCCCTCGGGGCGCGATTGAAACTGGATCTGCCACGAGCCGCCCGACGCCCAGTCGGGGACTTGCTTCAGACCCAGCAGCCATTGCAGTGCGTCGGGCATAATGCTTCGTTACAAATCGCGACCGTTGTTACCGCGGCCTGCCACACCAGCGGGCAAAGCAGGCTTCGACCATCAGCAAACCAAACATACAGGTGGCCAGCGTGCGCCACAGCTCTTGCCCTTGAATGGACAACGACGCGTCGTTGGCCGAGCCCACGGATACGACTTCGGGCTCGAGCGCGCCCCACAGTGCTTTGAATTCCGCGCGGTCGAGACGCGCCAGCGCGCTCTCGCGGGGATCCGGATTGACGGCAAACATCTCGTTCATCTCACCGGAAACGGAGTCTCGCCAGGTCATCGTGTACAGGCCCGCCAGGCGCGTGTCGTCGTATTGCAAGGTGGGCGACTGCGCTTTTTGGGTAGCGGCGGCGCCCCCTTCGCCGGCCGGCTTCGCCGCCACGGCCACCAGCGGCTGCGGCTCTTTCTGGCCGGGAACTGCGATGGCCGGCAACGAAATATCGTGCGAGGCGGGCAATTCGATCTTCAATGCCTGTCCGGCCGTCACGTCGCGCAGGCTGGCAGCGCTCTTGGCAATGGCGCGCGTCACTTCGCGCATGGCCAGCACGTAGCTGGCCTCGGTGGGCCAGTCGCTCCAGGCACGATCGGCAGAGATCGTCCACAACAGCGTCTGTCCACGGCCGAATGTCTTTTGCACGACGGCCGGGGCGGCGCCGGCATTGTTCCACCGCGCCAACACGCGCACGCCCTCGACGTCGCCGCCGGGCAGCTTCAGTTCGTAGGTTTTACGCACCTTGATCCGCTGCAGCGCGGCGGGCGAGAGCTGCCCCACCGCTTCCAGCGGCGAGCCCTCTGCCGATTCGACGAGCAAGCCTGAGAACTCGATGTCCGAGATTCCCTCCAGCGACGCGCCGAGCAGGCCCGCGCCATTCTTGAACAAATGCAGGTTGTAGTTGTCGGGATCGGTAGCGTCGCCCACGAAGATCATCAGACCCATGCCCTCAGCCACCATGCGCTCCAGCAGCTCCGCTTGCTCCTCGCTGACGCGCGGCACGTTGGCAAATACCAACAGATCGGGCCGGGCCGTGGGCGTGGAGGCCCATTGCGCGTCGCTGATGATTTCGACGCGGAACGGTTCCGCGATCTCGCCGGACAACGACAAGGCCAGCGCCAGAAAATCGGTCTCGCTGCCCAAGGCTTCGGCGGAGGGTTCGCCGTCGACCAGTTGAATCTCGATCGCCTGCTGCACGTGGACGACCGCGCGGCGGGCATTGTCGCCCGGCAGCGCGTCGGCCGGCAACTCAAACGCCACGTGATGCGCGCCAGGATCCTGAAAGACGGACGCCAACGGCACGCGGGCCGTTTCGCCCGGCGGAATCGGCGGCACTCGCACCAGCGACGACTTGCCGTCGATCACCAGGTTGGCCTCGAGTTCGCCCAGTTCGCCCAGCGTGTCGTTACGCACGAGCGCTTCGAAGCGCGTGGGCACGGCGGCCAACGCCAGCCGATCGACCTGTCGCAGACCGACGAGCGCAACGTTCTGTGTCTGGTTTGCGCCGAGGTCGAGCACGCGCAGTTCCACATGTTGACCGGCCCACCGATCGCCCAGGTCCGCCAGACGCTCTTCCCAGCCTGCGCGGCGCAGGTCGGTGATCAAAGTCACTTCATGCAGCGGATACGAGCCGCCGGCCACCAGGGCATCGATTTCCTTAAAGATGGGCAGCCAGGCGGCCAGGATCTCCTTGGGCTGCACTTCGCGGATAAGCTGCACAATCTCCTCGGCATTCTCCAGCTCGATCTCGCGCACCAGCGGCTGCCGCGGCTGCGACGCCAAGACCACGGTCAAACGGTCCTTGGCACCAAACGTGGAGAACAGATCGGCCACGAGCTCCTGGCCGCGAGCGAGCGCAGCCTTGCCCTCCTCGGCATAGCCCATGCTCAACGAGTCGTCCAAGAGCACGATGCGGCTGGTGCGGCTGCCGCCGCCCCACAATCGCGACAATCCGGCGGCGTGCATCATCGGTCGGGCCACGGCCAGGAACAGCACCAGCACGATCACCGTGCGCAACAGCAAGAGCAGCAGCTGCTCGATGCGCACGCGGCGGCGATTGCGCTGAATGGAAAGTTTGAGATACCGCATCGGCGCCCAATCGATGCGGCGATACTGGCGTCGATAGAGCAAGTGAATGATCAGCGGGATCGAGGCCAGGGCCAATCCCCACAAGAGCGGCTGACTAAGAAAGGAGAGCGTGCTCATCGGCGGGCGGCTATCCCTTTCCGCGGCCGACGGCGCGCTTGAATTTCTCGCGGGCGTGCAGATAGTGACTGAGCACGTCGGCCAAGGGCTGATCGGTCCGCAGCAGCAGGTAATCGATCCCCCGATCGCCGCAGCCGCGCTGTACCTCTTCGACAAATTGCTGCATCGCCGCCCGATAGGCCTGCCGAAACGCCCACGGCTCCGCCAGCAGCTCTTCGCTGCCTTCGATATCGCGGAACATCACCAGGTCGTTGAACGGCAGTTCCAGCTCGTCGGGATCGAGCACGTGCATCACCAGCACTTCATGCCCGCAATACTGCAGCCGGCGCAGGCCGTCGTAGAAGGTATCGAGATCCGTCAGCAGATCGGAGAAGATAATCGACAGTCCGCGCTTCTTGCTCTGCTCGGCCAGCGATTTCAGGACGGCGCCCAGATCTGTCTCACGATCGGGTTGTGCTTGCTCCAACAGCCCGATCAGGCGCGCCAACTGCGCCTGCGTGGCCGCCGGCGGCAGCACCTCGCTGGTTTGTCGGTCGAACAGCGCCATACCAACCGGGTCCTGCTGCTCCACCAGCAGCGTGGCCAGCGACGCGGCCGCGACCGACGCATAGTGAAACTTCGAAAGCGCTCCGGAACCATAGCGCATCGAGGCGCTGCAATCGAGCACGAGCATGGCCCGCAGGTTGCTCTCTTCTTCATACTGCTTGACGTAGAAGCGGTCGCTCCGCGCCAGCACGCGCCAGTCCAGGCGGCGCAAATCGTCACCGGGCGAGTATTCGCGATACTCGGCGAACTCCACGTTGAAGCCGTGGAACGGGCTGCGGTGCAAGCCGGAGATCGTGCCCTCGACGACCTGTCGAGCACGAAACTGCAATCCGGCGATCCGCGCCAGCACGTCAGGATCGGAAAACTTGGGCGACGTGGCCATCGACCTGATCCACTCCGGGGCGGACGGGAATATCGCGCAATAGCGCGGTAATGATCGTGTCGGGCGTTTGGCCTTCCGCCTGCGCGCCGTAGGTGGTTACCAGCCGATGCCGCAACACGGGATGCGCCACCGCGCGAATATCGTCAATGGTCACCGAGGTGCGGCCGTCCAACGCGGCGCGGGCCTTGGCCGCCAGGATCAGCGCCTGGCCGGCGCGCGGGCCGGCGCCCCAGGCGATCCACTTGTCGACATAGGCCGGCTTGTCTGTTTCGGCCGTTCGCGTGGAGCGCACCAGGGCCATGGCATAGTCCAGGCAATGGTCCGAAACGGGCACGCGCCGCACCAGCGCCTGCAGCTCAGGAATCTCTGCGCCCGTGAGCACCTTCGTCAACTCTCGATGTTCAATGCCGGTGGTCACCCGATAAATCTGCCGTTCCTCGTCGGGCGTCGGATAGCCGACGAAGACCTTGAACAGAAACCGATCCAGCTGGGCCTCCGGCAGCGGATAGGTCCCTTCCTGCTCGATCGGGTTTTGCGTGGCCAGCACGAAAAACGGATCGGGCAAGGCGTGGCGATGGCCGCCGGCCGAGACCTGCCGCTCTTGCATCGCCTCTAACAATGCGGCCTGCGTCTTGGGAGGCGTGCGATTGATTTCGTCGGCCAAGAGCACGTTGGTGAACACCGGACCGCGCACATAGCGCAGCTCGCGCGTGCCGGTGCTCTTGTCCTCCTGCAACATCTCGGTGCCGGTGATGTCGCTGGGCATCAGATCGGGCGTGAACTGGATGCGCGTGAAGTCCAGCGCCAGGCATTGCGCCAGCGTGCTGACCATCAGCGTTTTGGCGAGGCCCGGCACGCCCTCCAAAATACAGTGCCCACGAGCGAAGATGCTGATCATCAACTGCTCGATCACGTCCTCTTGTCCTACCACGATGTGCGCGATTTCCGCGCGCATCCGCCGGTGTGCCTCGTTCAGCTTGCTCAAGCCGGCCAGATCGGCCTCTGTTTCGGTGATCATCAAGTCTTGCCCCAGGGTTGTGCGGGTTCAGCGTTGATAGACTGGCAGGTATTTGTAGGGAAGCTGCAGAATCACCAGCGCGATCGACGTGCCGTACGACTTGCCGATGCCGTCGCCGGTCCAGGAGCCTTCGCCCTTGCTTTGCAAGGCCAACAGCTGATCGCGCGCGCCGGGAAAATAGGCGTCCCAGTATTTATCGCCGGCCATGTAAAAGGCCTGCGCCGCGTACAGATGACAATAAAAGACGTGGCCGCCGCTCTTGCCCCAGGACTTGGAATTCTCGAAATTGCGCCACACATACTCCAGGCAGCGGTTGGCCACGGGCGCATCGTACTGTCCGGCGTTATAAAGCGTGGCTACGGCGGCGGCGGAGATCGGCAGGCGCGGCCCGTCGTTGTAGCGTAGCGAATAGCTGATGCCGCCGTCGGAAGTGCCACAGCGCTCGATATAGTTGACGGCCTCGGAGATGGTGCCGCGGGGCACGGCCAGCCCGGCGTTGTGCGCCGCGCGCAGCGCTTGCACTTGCGTAACCGTGACCGAGCCTTCGTCGAACGGCGAACCCGGCGTGTAGTACCAGCCGCCCTCGGAGCTCTGGCCTTCGGAGGTGAGTTTGATGGCCTTTTCGATCACCGCCTTGATGCGATCGCGCCGCGCGGGCTTCGTTTCGCTGCCGTAAGCGCACGACAGGAACATGAGCGCAAAGCCGTGGCCGTGCATGGGCCGGCCGTTTTCCTGCGTGGGCCCGGTGATCAGACCGGACTCCGTGGAGCAGTTCATTAGATAGTCGACGGCCTTTTCCACCTGCGGCGCGTAGCGCCCGCGGGTCGAGGAGTTGCCGTTGGCCAACAGCGCCATGCCGGCCAAACCGGTCATCGCCACCGGATAGGCTTCGCCGCCGTCGTCGCTGTGCCAGCTGCCGTCGGCATCTTGCGTGCGGGCGAGAAAGTCCAACCCTGCCCGAACCGCTTTGAGCGTGGCCGGCGTGATGTGCTTCGGCAACACTTCTTCGGCGGCTTGCACCGGCACGGCCAGCAGCGCCAGACAGGCTATCAGTCCCGCAACGAAACACGAAGGACCGCGCGGCCGAGCGACGGCCGGCCGAACATGCATTCCCTGCAGCATGGCTGGAATCTCCCGCTCGTTCATTTTTGTGCCGTGGCCGGATCGGCCGGTGTGATGGCAAATCGCACCATCAGCTTGACCTGCATCGGCACCGCGGCCAGCGACGACGAGACGATCCGCGGCCCGTCCGCGTCGGGGGTCGTCGCGACGGCGTTCTGTTGGTAGATGTAAGCGTTGACCACGGTCGTCGTGGGCCGATCGCCCCCGACGGCAATCTCCTGGATCGACAACGCCGACCCGAGATTCACGTGGTGCAGCTTGGCCAACCGCGTGGCCCGATCGCGCGCGTCGACCACGGCTTGCTCATAGGCTTTCTCGCGCAGCTCCGCCAGGTCGTCGAGCACGAAACGCACGGGCGACGTGTTGTCCAACTGCTGGCCGTAGCGGTAGGCGCGCATCATGTCGGCGGCCGACGGGCCGACGTTGATGCCCGCGTCTTGCGCAACGTCGAGCAAGCGCCCGATCGTCTTGACCAGCTCTTCCGGCACCATCTCACGAACGCCGGTGAACTTAACGCGCACCTTGCTGGAAACCTCGACCTGGTTCTTACCGGGGTTCTGCAATTGACCGTTGATGAACTGTTGCTGCTGGGCCGACGTGTTGCCGACCGTAACCGACATGGCTTGCTCGCTGGTGGCCATGTTCGGAATATCGAGCTTGGCCAAGGCGTCGAGCACGCGCTTTTTCGCATCACGATATTTGACGATCGCGTCGGCGGTCAGTTCGGCCTTGCCGGAAACCTGCAGATCGATCTCGACGAGGTTAGGCCGGGCCGCGACCTCGCCGGTGCCGGAAACCGTGATACCATCGCTCGTGGCGCTACCGGGCGCGTTGATCACCTGGCCCAGCGAAACGTGCGCGGCGGTCATTGCCAGGCATCCGGCCAGCGACAGTCGTTGGCAAATGGCTCGTAGCTTCATCGGTCGAGTCCCCACAGGGGTGTAAAGTATGGTGCGCGGTGGTTATTCGCGGGTGCGTTGCAACGCGTTCACGGAGACGAAATGGCCGACACCTCGGATTGCCCAGCCTTGTCGGCGGCCGCCGCGCGGGGATAGGCGGTGATCCGCAGGTTCGAAACGGTGATGAGCGCTTTGGGCGTGACCAAGAGCGAGCCACCCAGAGCATCGAGGTCGGAGCCGCGAAACAACTTGGTGACGGCGCCGGTAACCTTGTCGAGCTCGTAGATTCCGCGCGAAGTAAACTGATACAGGTGGCTCTTGGTGAGAACCGGCACGCTCCAAGCGGCCGATCTCGGCAATTGCGTGGCCCACACCAGTTCCTGGTTTGCCAGGCGGTAGGCCGCTACTTCGTCGCCGCCAAGGTACAAAAACTCTTCGTCTGCGCCGGCGAGCACTGCGCCGGTGCTGACCGGGCGGCTCCAGGCGAGTTCCGGACCGTCGACCCGCAAGGCCAGGAGTCGCGGAGAGCGCATGCCTTTGACGAACAACAAGCCGCCAGCTGCCAGCGGTCCGCTCACGCCCAGCTGCGGCGGCTGATACTCGTAGTAGTAGCCGGTCTGTTGCGGCGGCGACTCGTAGAGCATGCCCCATTCGACGGCACTCGTGTCGGGCCGCAGGGCCACCATCGCACCGGCATGCGTGTCGAGATACAAGCGGCCGCGCAACAGCAGAAATGTCGACTCGCAGGGCCGGTCGTTATAAACCTGGTTCTGATCCACCGTGTGGCTGCCGATCGACAAGGACTTTATGAGCTTGCCGGTGTTCGCGTCGAGCAACAACACCGATACTTCGCGCCCTTGGCTGACGCGGTTGGCTGACAGGTAGACGGTGCTGGTTATCGGCGTGGGTGGCGGCGCGGGAGCGGCCCGCGACGGAACCGGTTGAAACTTCCAATTGCGCACTTCCTGCACGGCGGTGAGGAGCCCGCTGGATCCGGTGAAGCCCACGTGCGCTTGCGATCCGCCCACGTGACTGGCGATGTCCACCGGGTAGGTCGCGGTGTGGGTGGCGCTGGTTTGCGTGTCCGTGAGGGTGACACTCAGATTCTGGCGGTCATACTTCATCACGACCTTGAACGGGTGACCGCTCTTCAAGTCGATCTTCGTGCCTTTGAGGCTGACGGCCGTATCGGCCGTGGGACGCACGCCGTCGAGACAGATGCCGGTCGAGTTGGCGTCCGGGCCATAGATGTCGAACTTTACGCCGACGCTCTTGTTGATGCCCTCGAACATGATGCCGTTGCTGCCATTGCTCCAATCGCCGATGGCGTTGGGCCCGTCGCCTTGCAGGACGAACATGATGCCGTCGGCAAAGGCCTTGGTGAGCTGGAATTCAAATTCCGTCTCGAAGGCGTCGATGTTGACCGGCTTGGTGGAGTAGACGCTGCTTGCCTGTTTGGCGCTGCCGTCGGTCAGTCGCACGCGGTTTTCCACGACCGCTGCGTTGCCGTTCAGGGTGAGTTGGTTGTTGGCTGCGCCAAAGCCTTGCGAGAAGTCCAGGCCCGCCAGCGATGCGCTGCCAGCCGCGGCCGGAGCGGATGGCGCACTGGCCTGGATGGCGGCGCCGTTCACCACGTACGGCGCGCCGGCGATGCTCCAGGCGCTGAGCGTCGTGCGCGTGTTGAACACTTCTTTACCGGTCGCCGCGTCGCGCACCACCAGCGAAAACACCGGCGGATATTGATTCAACTGCTGCGGATTACGCGTGACGCTCCAGGTGCGGCCGTTGGACACCGCGATGGCATAGCGCTCGGGCATGACGCCGCGGCGGTTTTGCTGGAACTCCAGCTCGTGCATCCGCCCGGTGCGCCACAGCATCTTGCCGCTGGCTAGGTCGAACGCCATCTCCACGCCGAACACGTTGACAAACAGCCGCTCGCCGTCGGTGGCCGCCGGGATGGGGAAATCATTCGGCCGCATCCTGCCATACACGTCGGGAATGGGGAATGGCTGCTGCGGATTGGTCGCGCTGGCCTTGGTTTCGAAGCGGAACTCCCACAACGGTCCATCGGATCCCGGCAGGGTCAAGTCGTCACCTGCCTCGGTCGTTACCGCCGTGCGTTCGGGCGCGCTGGCGGCCAACCGCGCCAGCTCTTCGCCGGCGGCTGTTGCCCTCCCGCCGATAACGACTTCTTCCGCTGCATATCGCTCGGCAATACTGCGGCGGGTCTCTGCCAGATCACCGGTGCGACCGGCCATGGCCTGGGCCGAAGCGACCTTGGTGAGCAACAACGCCTTCGACAAGCGGCTGTCCGGACAATAGTCCAGCACGGCGCGCCAGCTGACTACCGCTTGATCGAATTCACCCCGCTCGAAGTACAAATCGCCCAGTCGATCGGCCGCCTGGTCGCCCACAGAGCTGATCAGGTGGTTATCAACAATCTTGGTCAGGTTCTCGAGCTCGGCGGCACCGGTGGCCTTTTGCCAAAGAGCCTGGGCGTCCGCGTCGTAGAACACGCGATAGGCGCTCTTGCCCGCCGGCGGCATGCTGGCCAGCAGGGACCGCACCAGCAGGCGGCCCGGCACCAGCACGCCGTCGGGCCGTTCGGTAAAGCCGTTGGCGGCCTTGGCGGTGATGGTCGTCAGCGACTGGAAGGCCTTCTCCCAGGCCTCGTTCTCGACGAAGCGGCGAAACTCCGTGACCGCGTCTTTGACGTCGTTGGTTTGCGTGGGCAGGGTAAAGGAAGCAGTCGGCTTTTCAACGGCCCTGCCGTTCGCAATGAAGACCGCTTGCGCACTGGCCGTGGCCAGGCAGGCAGCCAGCATGGTTGCGACTGTGACGGAGGTAACCAGTAGCTGCAACCATCGCATCGATCGCATGGCTGGGAACTGGCCTTTTCGCGCCGCTCGCGTCCGTTGTTTCGATAGCAACAGCGCCTGGCGGCGGATATCGAGTGCGAGCGCCCGCACGTGACACCTCCACTCCCACTCCCTACGGCAACTGAGACGCGAATGACCCAGTTTGAGTTCCGTAACTTCCGATTAGAGTAGCTGCGGCGAGAAAAAGCAAAGAAAAAACACCACCAGGGTACGAATATTGGAAAGCCATCAGCGGGGTGCTACAATCACGCTCGGTGGCCCGTCTGAATCCCACGCCTGGCGCAGGAGCATGAGAGGGATGAACGACACACGGCTGAGGAGCGGCGCTTGCGCCCGCCGCCGGATCGCCGGCATGCTGGCGGCCTGGTTAATGGCGCTTTCGATGTCCGCCAGCGTCGCAGCGGCGGACACACCCGCGTGCACTCCGCTGAAATCGGAGTCCGCGCTCATGGACTCCACGGAGCTGGCCGCGCATATCGACCAGGCGCTGGCTGCGGCGTGGACGGCGGCCAAGATCGAGCCCGCACCAACTGCCGATGACGCGGAATTTCTCCGCCGCGTGTATCTGGATCTGGCAGGCAAGATTCCTGCGGTCATCGAGTTGCAAGAATTCCTCGCCGACGAGCGGCCGAACAAACGATCGCTCGTCGTGGACGAGTTGCTGGATCGCGGCGTGCACGCGCGGCACTTTGCCAACACGTGGCGCGCGCTCATGCTGGCCGGCGCACCGGAGAATTTCGAGTCTCAGCTGCTCATTCCCCAGTTCAACACCTGGCTGCGGCTGCGCTTCGCGGTGAATATGCCGTACGATCGGATCGTGTCCGAGTTGCTCACCGCGCCGGTCGAGACCGGTATGCAACAGGCCAACCAAGCCAACGCGCGGAGCTTCATCCCCACGCCGGCCGCATTTTTTCAAGCCAACGAACTGAAGCGCGAGCAGATCGCCGCCAGCACGACGCGCATTTTCCTGGGCGTGCAAGTGCAATGCGCCCAGTGCCACGATCATCCGTTTTCACATTGGACGCGGCGCGAGTTCTGGTCGCTGGCCGCATTCTTCGACACCACGGCGCCCGGCGTCGCCGAGGTGGCAGCAGTGCCAGCCGGCGCGGGCAAGAATGCCATCCGCATTCCGGAGACCGAGATCACGGTCGAGCCGGCGTTTCTTGACGGCTCGCAGCCGGACTGGCAGTCGGGCGCGAGCAAGCGCGAGCTCTTGTCGCGCTGGATCACGCAAACGGACAATCCGTTTTTTGCCCGCGCGGCGGTCAACCGTCTGTGGGATCATTTCTTGGGCCGCGGCTTCGTGCACCCGGTGGACGATCTGGATCCGGCGAACCCGCCTTCGCATCCCGAGCTGCTCGAAACGCTGGCCGAGCAATTTGCCGCGCATCGGTTCGACTTGAACTACCTGATTCGCGCGATCACGAGCTGCCGGGCGTATCAACTCACCAGCCGCACCGACCACAGTCCGAAGGACGACGAGTTGGCGCAATTTGCGCGGATGCCGCTGCGGCGGATGACGTCGGAGCAATTGTTCGAGAGCATCGTGCAGGCCACCGGCTTCCGCGAGGCGCCCCGCGCCGCCCGGCAAGGCATTGTGCTGCCGGATCTGACCAGCGCCGCGGCCGAGTTTCGCAATCGGTTTGCGGATCAGGCGGTGCCGCGCACAGAAGCGGAAACGTCGATCTTGCAGGCCTTGGCACTGATGAACGGCAAGCTGATTAGCGATGCCACGAGCCTGGCCAAGAGCGAGACCCTGGTGGCCGTGGCGGAGGCGCCCTTCATGAAGACGACCGACCGCGTCGAGTCGTTGTACCTGGCCACGCTGTCGCGCAAGCCTTCGGTCGACGAGCTCGAGGAGCTGGCCGGATACGTGGATCGCGGCGGCGCTGCCGGCGATTCGAAGCAAGCACTGGCCGATGTGTTTTGGGCCCTGCTCAATAGCGCCGAGTTCGCGTTGAATCACTAGTCCCGCGCGGCGGGCACAAGTCATCGGGCACAAGTCATCGGGCACGGGTCATCGGGCACAGAGAATTCACCGGAAGTCCATCACAGGAGTCGACGTCATGGCACGCGACAGCTCCCCAGTAAAGGGCCTTGAACTTTCGCGGCGCGACATGCTGCGCCTTTCGTGGGCCGGGTTGGTGGGTGCGTCGGCTTTGCCCTGGATGGAGGCCGTGGCACATGGCGCAGCGGCCGCCGCCGGCAAGCAGTCCTGCATCTTGCTGTGGATGAACGGCGGTCCCAGCCAGCTGGACACGTTCGACATGAAGCCGGGCCACGAAAATGGCGGCACGTTCAAAGAGATTGCCACGCCCGTCTCCGGGATCAAAATCTGCGAACACTTGCCGAAGATCGCGGCCCAGGCGGAGCACCTGGCCATCATCCGCTCGCTGAGCTCGAAAGAGGGCGATCACGGCCGCGCCACCTATCTGCTGCGCAACGGTTATCTGCCGCAGCCTCCGGTGCGCTATCCCACGCTGGGTTCGCTCGTGGCCAAGGAGCTGGGCGATCCGCAGGCCGAGCTGCCCAATTACGTCAGCATTGCACCGTACCGCAATCTGAATCCGGCGGCCTACGCACCGGGATTCCTGGGCTCGCAGTATGCGCCATTGTTCGTAGGCGAGGCGCGGCCGAATAGCGACGGCGATGGCGAAGACTACGATCTCTCGGTGGCGGACCTGGCGGCGCCTGAAGCGGTGACGACGGAGATGGTCGGCGCGCGGTTGAGCATCTTGAATTCGCTGAACGATCGCTTTATCGGCGCGCACCCCGATGCGCCGGCCGTCGGCTACCGCACGGCCTACGAGCGCGCGGTGCGGCTGATGCGCAGCGAAGCAGCCAAGGCCTTCGACCTGGACGACGAGAAGGCCGACGTCCGCGACGCCTACGGCCGCAACCGATTCGGCCAGGGATGCTTGCTGGCCCGGCGACTCGTGGAGCGCGGCGTGCCGTTTGTGGAAGTGACCCACGGCGGCGATGGCGGACTGGGCTGGGATACCCACACCGACAATTTCCAAACCGTGAAGGACTTGTGCGGCACGCTCGATCCGGCTTGGGCCACGCTGATGAGTGAGCTGAAATCGCGCGGGCTGCTCGAATCGACGCTCATCGTCTGGATGGGCGAGTTCGGCCGCACGCCCAAGATCAACGACAACAAGGGCCGCGACCACTATCCTAATGCCTTCTCGGCCGTGCTGGCCGGCGGCGGCATTCGCACGGGCCAGGTCGTGGGACGCACGAGCGACGACGGAATGACGGTTGCCGATCGACCCGTCACCGTGCCCGATCTGTTGGCCACCGTATTCCGCGCGTTGGGCGTCGATCCGCTCAAGCAGAATCTCTCGAACGTCGCCCGGCCTATCCGGCTGGTCGATCCGGCCGCCAAGCCGATCACGGAGATTGTGGGATGAAACCCGCGGTCAGGATCGGACTGGCGCCGCTGGCGTGGCTGTGTGTGGCCGCGCTGGCCGTGGGCGAGACGACGCCGGCACCGCGCCGCCCCACGTCGGCCAATGCCGACGCACAAGACCTGCTGCTCCTGGGTCCCACGCGCCCGCTTTTGGTGCGGCTGCGCGTGACGATCGACGGCCAGGCGTATCGTGAAGTTTGGCTCAAGCGCTTCGACGAGTTGTTTGCGGCCGAAGATCGAGACCTCGACGGGCGCGTGACAAT
Organism: Pirellulales bacterium; assembly: GCA_050250435.1. GTDB lineage: Bacteria > Planctomycetota > Planctomycetia > Pirellulales > PALSA-1355 > JBFWOR01. The sequence continues at coordinate 26,064 of JBFWOR010000016.1, forward strand.
CGAACAAGGCGACGCCATCGTGCGCGACATGAACGGCGGCTTGGGCGATTCGCCAAAGTCGGCGACGGCAGACTCGCCGCTGCGAAAGTCGGCCGGCGGCGATACGGTCGATCGCACGACGCTGGCCGCTTACGTCGAGCAGGTGTTCCCCGTTTTCTCGCTGCATCCACGAGCCGTGGTGTCCCAGGGGGCCGGGCCGGCGCTGTTTCCGCTCCTGGACTCCAACGGCGATCAGCAGCTGACGGCGGAGGAACTGGCCGCCGCCGAAGCGCGCACCCGCAAACGCGATTTCAACGACGACGGCGCGATCAGCGGCTTTGAGCTGCTGTCGGATCCCGAGGCGATCGCCGCCGCATCGAATGCTTCGGCAGCGCCGTCGGAGGCTGACCGTCGCGACACGCCGCTGGTGTTAATCGATGCGGCCATGTCGCCCGAGCGAATCGGCGAGTTGCTGGTGAAGCGTTACGACCGCAATGGCGACGGGCAGGTTTCCGTCAGCGAGGCGAATGCTGAAATGAGCTTGCCCCAGGCAGTGCAGAGCCGGCTGGACGCCAATGGCAATGGACTGCTTGCCGGCGACGAACTCGGTTCGTTCGCGGCGCGCACGCCGGACCTGGAACTGCCGATCGCCCTAGGAACGGTCAGCGCTGCGGAGCGCCGCCGTGCGCGACAGCGACTGCCTGTGGAGGACGGCTGGAAGGCACGCCGCAAGCTCGACGGCGGCTACGAATTGGGATTGGGTGAAATCAATGTTGAATTGGATCGCGACAATCGCGACCCACAGCAGGACACCGCGCCTTTCCGCACCTACGATCGAGACAACAACGAGTACGTCGACGAAATGGAAGCCACCACGGCAGGCTTCGGGAAGGGCGCGTTTGCAGCCATGGACATCGATGGCGACAAGAAGATCTTCAAGGGTGAGTTGTCCAACTACCTGGACGCCCAGCGGCAGGCCGCGGCGGCGCGGCTGCAAATCCAGGTTGCCAACCTGGGACAGGACCTGTTCAGCATCCTGGATCTCGACATGGACGGCCTGCTCTCGCAGCGCGAGTTGCGCACGGCGGGCAATGTGCTGCTGGCCGAGGATCGAAACGGCGACAACAAGCTCAGCGGCAACGAACTCCCGTTGCAAATCAAGGCCACCTTGCTGCGCGGCGCCGACCCGCCGACCGAGGAAGACGCGCTGGTCTCTCGCCGCCGCGTTTCCAGCGCCGGCAGCAGCAGCGGGCCACTCTGGTTTCGTAAGATGGACCGCAATCGCGACGGCGATGTGAGCCAGCGCGAGTTCATCGGCCCACTCGACGCGTTCAAAAAACTCGATGCCGATTCGGACGGGCTTGTCGATAGCGATGAGGCTGAAGCGGCGCCGGGCGAGTGAGCCCACGGTCGGCCCTGCAAGGTCGCCTTGCGGTCGGGCGGACCATCCAGCGTGCGGTAGTCGGCGAAATTTCCCTTCGCGCAGGCCCGTGCATCAGCCGCTCGCTTGACCCGCGCTAGTGGCGCCCGCGATATTGTCCGGCATGCAACTGATCGACGCCCATTCGGCAGAGCACTACCTGTGCAGCACGGGCCGCGTGGCAGCCAACGAGCGGATTACGGTCCGCGAACTGACGGGCGGCGTGTCGAACATGGTGCTCTTGGTAGAGCGCCCCGACGCACCCGGACGTGACTTTGTGCTCAAACAGGTCCGCGCCCGGTTGCGCACGCAGCAAGTCTGGCACTCAAGCATCGAACGAATTTGGCGCGAGGCCGACGTGCTGGCCCTTTGCTCGCGCCTGTTGGCCCGGCCGGAATACTCCGCGGCGGACAACGCGCTAGTGGCGCGCACTCCGGACCTTGTGTTCGAAGATCGCGCGCAGTATTTGCTGGCGATCACGGCGGCTCCGCGGCCCAACTTCGTGTGGAAGCAAGCGCTGCTCGAGGGCCGGACGGACGACCGCATCGCCGCTGCTTGCGGACGGCTATTGGCCACGCTGCACGAGGGCACCTGGTACGACCCAGGTGTGGCTCAGCAACTGGGCGACCGCGCGCTGTTCGACGAATTGCGCATCGACCCGTACTATCGCACGCTCGCGGCGGCCCGGCCTGATGCGCGCACCGCGATTGGCTCGCTCATCGAGTCGCTGGCCGCGCATCCGCGCGCGCTGGTGCTGGCCGACTTCAGTCCCAAGAACCTGCTGCTGTTTGAAGGCGGGCTGATGCTGGTCGACTTCGAAACCGGACACTACGGCGACCCGGCGTTCGACTTGGGTTTTTTTCTGACGCACCTCATGCTGAAAGCCTGTGCCAAGGCGCCGCGGCATGCGGCGTACATTGGGCTCACGGAGCACTTTCGCGCAGCGTACGACCGCGTGCTGCAACCGCGCGTGGGCACCGCCGAACTGGCGCAGCTCTGGGCCAGGGGCATTCAAAATTTCGCTGGCTGTGCCTGGGCCCGATTGGACGGCAAAAGTCCGGTCGACTATCTGCACGATCCGGCGCGGCGCGAAATAACGCGCGAACTTGCCCGGGAGATTTTTGCAACTCGCCCGGGCGATTGGAGCCAGGTGGCCGCGCTGTGGCAGCAACGGCTGGATGCAGCCGATTTTGACGAAGCAATCGCGACCCTTCCGGAGCGAACGACGTGACGTCCATTGTCAGAATCGTAGCGCGCGAAGTGCTCGACAGCCGCGGCCAACCAACCGTCGAGGCCGAAGTGCACACCAGCGACGGACATTCGGGCCGCGCGATCGTGCCATCGGGCGCGAGCACGGGCCAGGCCGAGGCCAGCGAGCTGCGCGACCTTGGCAGCCCGCGCTACGACGGGCGCGGCGTGCTGCAGGCCATCGCCAACATTCGCGATTCGATCGCGCCGGCCGTGTTGGGCTGCGACGTGGTGGACCAGGTGGCGTTGGACCGGCGACTGCTGGCGCTCGACGATTCGCCGCGCAAGACGACGCTGGGAGGCAATGCCCTGCTGGCCGTTTCGCTCGCCGCCGCACATGCGGGCGCCGCTGTCAAGCGCGTGCCGCTGTTTCGCCACCTGCACGACGTGCTCAAGCAGATCGACCCCGCCGCGCCGCCCCCGGCGATGTGCCGGCCGATGGTCAACATGATCTCGGGCGGGTTGCACGCGGGTGGAAACATCGACTTTCAGGATTTTCTCATCATTCCGCACGCTGCGCCCGACTATGCCACGGCGCTCGAGCAGAGCGTGCGCATTTATCGCCGGCTGGGCGATTTGCTGGCCGAGAGAGGTTACGAAGGGAGACTGGTGGGCGACGAAGGGGGCTACGGACCGCGCCTGCCCAACAACGAGTTAGCGGCCGAGTTCGTCGTGCGGGCGATTGAGGCGGCCGGCTTGCGGCCCGGGGCCGACGTCTCCCTGGCCGTTGACGTCGCATCGTCGCATTTTTACGACGGAAGCAACTACTGTCTGGCAGCAACCGGTCGGCAGGCCATGCCGGTTGCCCAATGGATCGACTACCTGGCATCGCTGGTAGATCGCTACCCGATCGTGAGCCTCGAAGATCCCTTGGCCGAAGAAGATTGGGACGGCTGGCGGCAAATCACAGCGCGTGTGGGACGGCGCGTGCGCCTGGTGGGCGACGATCTGTTTACAACCAGCGCCGAGCGACTGAAACGCGGCGTGCAGCTGGGCGCCGCCAACAGCATCTTGATCAAAGTAAATCAGATCGGCACGCTCACCGAAGCGTTGGAAACCGTGGCGCTCGCACGGCACAGCGGCTACGGCTACGTCGTTTCCGCGCGCAGCGGCGAGACTGAGGATACCACCGTCGCCGATCTGGCCGTGGCCACGGCGGCCGAACACATCAAGATCGGTTCGATCGTGCGCAGCGAGCGGCTGGCAAAATACAACCGGTTGCTGCGGATCAACGAGCTGCTGTAAGGGGCGTGCACCACTGCCAGAAAAAAGGGGGCATTCTCCTTTTCCAACTCAAGAGGCCGCCGTTCTTGGCAGCGACAACGAAAAGCAGAATGTCCCCTAGAATGTCCCCCTTTTTGCGTGCCGGAACGAGATCGACGGTCCGCGCGGTCGCGTCACACGACCGTGACGTCGATCTTCTCGACCCCGTTCCAGGTATAACCGTGCGGATTCCAAAAGATCGAGCCGTCGAAGGGCTGGCTGCGGCCCAGCGCGTCTATGGCGCGTGCCCAAAGTTGCGCCTTGCCGCGCGGCAAATGCACGCGCGTGGTCCATTCGTACCAGGCGCAGGGGTCAGCGGGCGGGCGCAACGCCGCGCGCTGCCAGGATTGGCCGGCGTCGGGGGAGACGAGCAGCATGTCGATCCGCGCCTCGCCGTCATTGAACGCCACGCCACTGACCTCGATCTCGCCGGCCGGCAACTCCGCGCCGGCTTTCGGCGTCAGCACGACAGACTTCATGCGCATCCGCCAGTTGGCTTCGCTGTTGGTCAGGTTCGATTCGAATGGCTGCCCCGGCTTGATGGGCACCAGCGGCGTGCGATAGCGGCGCAGATGGCTGTTGAGCATGCTCTCGCCGGAATCGAAGCTCAGTCGATTGAGCCATTTGATGTGCATGGTGCCGTAATAGCCGGGCGTGACAAGTCGCACCGGCCCACCGTGAATGCCCGGCAGTGGCTGCCCGTTCATGGCCACGGCCACAAGCGATCTGGCCAGCGCCTCAGCGAGCGGCAAGCTGTGTTCGAAATCCTGCGTGCCGGGAGCCGGATCGTCGGCGCCTGCCGCCGTCACAAACGTTGCAGCCGGCTGCACGCGAACCCCGGCGCGTTCGAGCAACTTTGCCAGCGGCACACCGGTAAAGCGCACGTTGCCCATTGCCCCGTTGCCCCAGGGGGTGCCTTCCACCGGGGACGTTTGCGAGAACAACGAGCGGCCATTGCCGGAGCATTGCAGCACCATTTCGCGTTCGACGTGTTCCATATCGGCCAGCGAAGCGGCGTCGATCGTTTGTGGCGACTCGACGAGCCCTGCCAATTCGATCTTCCAGCCGGCCAGCGGCAGCGGTTTAATGGTGAGCGCAGCGGCCGGCTGTGTGTTGTTGCGAACGAACAACAGCGGTGTGGGCGTGAGGTGCTCGCCGCGCAACAATTCGATGGGCGTTTCGTACAGCGCCGGTTGCGCAGTATGCACAATCAAGCGCGGATCCTTGCCGGCGACTACGGGTTCAGTTGCGCCGTCGGCCGCCCACGCGGTGTGCCACGGCGCAGCTGTTGCGGCCACTGCCGTACCGGCGACTTGGAGAAATTTGCGGCGATTCCAAACGCGCGGTTCGCCATACGAAGATACATCGTTGTCAGATTGCGCCTGCTCGATCACGCCTGAGCCCCCCAAACAGCCGATGCACGTGCTCCTCAGCTTTCTATTGTAACCAACGCGTGCGCGACCTCACTACCCTAGGCTCCCCGCACCAAATCGCGCGGTGATCGCCAGTGCCACCTGTTTCCGCATTGATCGTGTTTGGCACGCGGCCCGAAGCCATCAAGTTGGCGCCGCTGGTGCTCCAGTGCACACGGCACAAAGAGCGCGTGCGGGCAATCGTCTGCACCACGGGCCAGCACCGCGAGATGCTCAAGGGCGTCATGGACTACTTCGGACTGGCGGCCGACGCCGACTTGGGCCTGATGTCGCCGGGGCAATCGCTGGCGGACCTGGCGGCTCGGTGCCTGCAAGGAGTGCGCGCGCTGATTGTGCACCAGCGGCCTGAGTGCGTGGTCGTACAGGGCGACACGACGAGCGCGATGGCAGCGGCCATGGCCGCCTTTTACGAGCGCGTGCCCGCGGTGCATATCGAAGCCGGCTTGCGCAGCGCCAACCTGCAGGCTCCCTGGCCCGAGGAATTCAACCGCCGCGTGGTGACGCTCAGCGCGGCCGTGCATTGCGCGCCGACGGCGCTGGCCGCCCAGGCGCTGGCGGCCGAGGGCGTGCCGGGCGCTCGCATCCACATCACCGGCAATACCGTGATCGACGCGCTGCTGACAACCATCGAGCGCGAGCGCAATAACTCCGCCCAGTGGCAGGCGCGCCATCCATATCTCGACCGCGGTCCGCTGGTGCTGATCACCGGCCATCGCCGCGAGAACTTTGGCCAGGGGCTGGCGCGATTGTGCGACGCGCTGCGTCAACTATCGATTCGCTTTCGCGATGCGCAGTTCGTCTGGCCGGTGCACCTGAACCCCAATGTCGACGGCCCGGTGCGCGCAGCGCTGGCCGGGCTGGCAAACATCCACCTGACGCCGCCGGCGCCGTATCCGCATTTCGTTTGGCTCATGGACCGTGCAGCGCTGATCCTCACCGACTCGGGCGGCGTTCAGGAAGAAGCGCCCTCGCTTGGCAAGCGGGTGCTGGTGCTGCGCGAAACGACGGAACGGCCCGAGGCGCTCACCACCGGACTGGTGGAACTGGTGGGCACCGACGTAGAGCGCCTCATCGACCGCGCGACGCATTGGCTGAGTGCGGCGGCCACGCCCGGTGCGCAGGCTGCACAACCGCCGACTGCCAACCCATTTGGCGACGGCCGGGCAGCCCAGCGGATCGTGCAGTTGATTGCCGAGCGGGCCTGGCTGGCGTGACCCAACTGGCCGATTTTGGCGATGATCCCCTCATCCCCAAACCGCCATTTTCGCCGCTGGCGACTTATGCTAAGGTCCCACCGCGCGGCGGAGGGGGTGAATTCCAGGGTGCCCTGAGCATCGCCCAACCTCGCCAGTTTCGCCAGGCAATCTCATAAGGGCGGACCGTTGCGAGTTGCTATCGTCCACGACTGGTTCGTGACCTATGCGGGCTCCGAGCGCGTCGTGGAGCAGCTCATCGCGTTGTTTCCGCAGGCCGATGTGTTCAGCTTGTTTGAATTCCTGCGGCCCTCGGACCGGCGCATGCTAGCGGGCAAGCAGGTGACGACCAGCTTTCTGCAGAAGTTCCCGCTGGCTCGCCGACGCTATGCGGCCTACCTGCCGCTGATGCCGCTGGCCATCGAGCAGTTGAATCTGTCGAGCTACGACCTGGTCATCTCCAGCAGCCACTGCGTCGCCAAGGGCGTGCTCACCGGGCCTGACCAGTTGCATATCAGTTACGTCCACACCCCCATGCGCTATGCGTGGGATGGGCAACACGAATATCTGGGTGGCAGCAGCTTCGGCCGCGGCCTGAAAAGCTGGTTCGCCCGCTGGATGCTGCACAAACTGCGCCTGTGGGATGCTCGCACGGCGGCCGGCGTCGATTCGTTTGTCGCCAACAGCCGCTTCATTGCGCGACGGATTTCGAAGACCTATCGACGCGACGCGCGCGTGATCTACCCGCCGGTTGCAACCGACAAGTTCTCCCCAACCAACCGCCGCGGCGACTATTTTCTCACTGCCTCGCGACTCGTGCCGTACAAGCGCGTGGATCTGCTGGTCGACGCGTTCGCCCACATGCCCAACGAAAAATTGATCGTCATTGGCGACGGCCCGGAGCTGGCGCGCTTGCGGGCCAAAGCGGGCCCGAACGTCACGTTGCTCGGTTATCAGGAGCCGGCCGCCTTTCGCGACTATATCGAACGGGCGCGAGCCTTCCTGTTCGCGGCGCGCGAAGACTTTGGCATCGTGCTGGTCGAATCGCAAGCTGCCGGCACACCGGTCATTGCCTACGGACGCGGGGGCGCACTGGAAACCGTGCGCGGGCTCGATGCGCCGCAACCAACCGGAGTGTTATTCGGCGAGCAGACGGTCGACGCGGTGGTCGAGGCCGTGCGCACCTTCGAGCGTGAGCAACGGCGACTGCAGGCCACGGCCTGCCGGGCCAATGCCATGCGGTTTGACACGGCCCGCTTTCACGACGAATTTCGCGAACACACACTGCGCGAATGGGCCGGATTCTGTGCTCAGGCAGCCCCTGCCAGGCCGGGTGATCTCGTGTTGAACGGTCGCGGCGAGGCGCCAAGCGCCGCCGAGAGCCATCCGCTGCGCGCGGCCTAGGGTGTCAACCGGCCTTGGCCCGCTCGCTCCTGTCCGTAGGCAACGCCAGCGTTCGTTGCCGCGCTTGCCACGTATCTGCAAGCACTCTGAGCATCTCGCCGGTGCGCCGCTGCCACGTGTGTTGTCGCGCGACGCTTAAGCACGCTTCGAGATCCGGCCGATCGCCGGCGAGGATGCGCCCGATGGCTGCCGTGAACTCATCTGCCGAATCGACTTGCAGGCACACTAGGGCGAATTCGTCGAGCGCCGGCACTCGGGCCGCAACAACCGGCAACCCGGCCGACAGATACTCGAAAAACTTCAGCGGAAACATGGCCTGCGTGTAGTCGTTCGCCGGACAGGGAATCGTCGCCACGTCGAACCCGCGCAGGTAGTCCGGCAGCACTTCGTACGGGCGCGGGCCGAGCAAATGAACGTTCGGCATTCGCAGCCGGTCAACGCGCGTTTCCCCCTGCCCTTCACCCACTTGCCCGATCAATACCCAATGCCAAGCGGGTCGAGCACGCGCCACCTGAGCGATCAGCTCGAAATCAACCTTGTATTCGCTCACGGCGCCTACAAAGCCGATGCGCGGACGCGGAATGGCGGCCAACTCGGGCGGCAGCGGCGCGGCCTGCCGGGCCCGCGAAAAATGGTCATAGTCCGCCACGTTTGGCAGGTAGTGCGTGGCTCGCCCGTTCCAGCGGGCCAAGCGCGACTGCAGCGACGGGCTGGTGGTGAAGATCACATCGGCGGCCCGCACCAGCCGCTCCTCCGCCGCGGCGATCGCCGCGGCCGGCAAGTGCGGCGCAGCGCGCAAGTCGTCCACGCTGTGGTAAACGAGCATCGAGCCGCCCAGCGACTGGGCCAGATCCATTGTCAGCGGATTGTATGTCCAAATGATCGGTTGTTGCAGATCCAGATGGCGGCATTGTCGCGCCAGCCATCCGGCGAGCCAGCGATGGTTCAATCGTCGCGCCAGCGCGATCCCGTGGAACGGCAGCGCAACCGGCGACGCAACCCATAGCCCTTCGCGCACTTGCCGTGGCACGACGAATGCGCGTCGCAGCCGCCGCGCGATCCGCGTCAGATCGCTCGCCGCGACCGAGGGCCGCCGCAGCCCCAAGGATTCAACGTACAAGACCCGAAAACCGCGCGCGGCAAGTTCCACGGCCACGCGCTGTTTGTTCGTCCAATAGGGATGGTCCCAATCGGCCGTCGACAGCAGGACCACGTCGCGTGGCAGTGTGGCTTCAGGCGCCAAAGGTGCGTCCTTTCCAATGGATCGCTACCGGCGGACCCGCAGGCGCGGCGGAAGCGTCGATCGCCAGCTGCCCCGCGGAGTCGACGGCCGCTTGCACCTGATCGCGCCGGCACAGAAAATCCAGCGCGTCGTTCAGCCCGCAATGCCAAATGTCTGACTGGATGGCGATGTGATCGAGCAGTCGCGCATGGGCCGCCACGCGCGTGGTCTCGTCGTCCCAGCCGTACTGATAGCGGGCCGAGAACGGATGGTCGAGACAACCGAAGATCGCACGGCCCGCAACGTGCTCGTCAAAAGCCTGGCAATAGGTGTCGACGCGGTTGCCATATCGTCGATAGCAATCGCCGTGCAGCATGCACTGTGCGCTATGCGAAACGAGCGGCCGCGGCGCAAAGGGCACTCGCCCGGCCCGGCCGAGCAGATACTCAGGATCGTTGGCGATGATCCCGCCGATGAACCCGTCGTACCCGGTGTCGGCCAGTGCCGCTACGGCGAAAGGCGGATTCTGGTGGAATGGCGAGACGGCGTAGCGCACTTTCCCGGCTTCGGGCAAGTGCGACTCGAACCACGCGCGCGATTCGTCCGCCTCGGCCCGCGCGCACTCGTAGCTGCCGCCCCAGTTTGCAAAGTGATGCTCGGAGTGCGGCACGACCGATCCGCCGGCGGCCAACACCTCGCGCATCAAGTGCAGGTCGGCCTCGTCGAGCGACAACCCGGTCAATACGGCCAGCGACAGGGGCACGCCCCGCGCACGATACAACTCGACCAAGGGCCGCGCGCTGGCCATCGCCTCATCGCAATCGAGCCGGGCGCAAAGGGCTCCTCGATAGCCCAGGGGCACCTCACCCAAATACGGCAGGCACGGAAGTTCAGCGGCGCGATAGTCGCCGAGAAAGGACTCGACGACGCACCATTCCAGGCTGTCGACCGGTCCCACGGCTCGATTGAACCAGAGTGCGCTGCCGCGCTCCGTGTCGCGCACGGCCACGTACACCAGCGGCTTGCCCGAGGGTGGGGCTATGGTGGCAATCGGCCGCGCGTCACCGGCGGCCACCGCCGTGGCGAGCGACCATGCGTCGCCCGACAGCGTGATGCGGCCGAAGCCGAGGTTGTTCCACTCCTCCGCAAAATCAAAGCGGCACAACGGCCGGCGCCGCAGCGGCGAGGCGACGCCCAGAGAGTGCTGTTCGTCGTAGACAATGACGACGGGCGACTCGTCGTGATGGGTCTCCATTGAGGCCTGACAGCAGCCCCAGTGGCCTGGCCAGTCGATCGGCCCGCGCCATTCCAGGCCGAGCACGGCGGCCACGCGTGGCCCGATGGCGCCTAACACAACCGCTTTGCCGCCGGTGGCCAGCAACCGCCCCACATCGTCGGCCGCTGCCTCCTCCGGCTGAATCCAAACGACGCAGTCTGCGTCGGCGTGGGAACTGCCTGGCGCAACCTGCGCGGCCGTGAACGAACGGATTAGCGCCGTGCGCACAATCTCGCGGGCATACGCTTGCGGCTCGCTGCAGCGGACCTCAATGCGAGCAGGCAGCACACGGCTGGCAACGACCGACGCAGCATGGGGTTGCGAGAGTAGCATAGGGTCTTGGTCGGCCTGCGCCACTGTGCCGCTACGCTGCGTCGCGAGCGGGCGCGAGCGCCTCGAGCGGCACCAGCGGCAACGCACGCGTCGAGGCTGCGCGGCTTTGCATTTCGGACAGAAACCCGACGATTTCGCCCTTCGCGTGTGCCTCCTTGACGATCGGGCAACTCGGCGTGCGGCGGCAATAGTCTGCCAATCGTCCTGCGGCCAGCGCGCTCCGAATTTCACGAAACTCAGGACCATTGAATACGTCGCTCACGAACTCCGCCAACGTGCGTGCCCCTTGTTCGTGCCAGCGAGCAATCGGCTCCGTGGCAAAGCAGCACGGCATAATGCCGCGACGCAGAACATAGAGCGTGCGCCAGGGCTCGCTGCAGCGAGGCGTGCCGTCGCCCGCGGCTTCCACGGGGAACTGCTCCCATTCGACGTGCACGGCGAGGTCATTTTCTGCCGCCAGCCGGCGCGCCTGTTGGCGAACGGCCTCCAGCTCCTGAGCGTCGAGCACTTCGGCCGCATAGTCGAAACGATAGCCGTTGTTGTGCACGACGGGAGCCACGTTGTCGTCAAGATACAGCGCTCGCAGCTTGATTTTGTCGACTCCCACGGCGCGCATCAATTCAAAGTACCGCGGCAGCTCGGTCACATTGGAGCGCATCGCGATGAATGTCGCGTAGACGCGCGGCAAATTCCCGTGCTGCTTTTTCTCGCAACACAAGGCGCGGAGGTTCGCAATAACGTCGTCGAAACGATCGTTCCGGTAGCGGGCAAAGCCGGCTGCCGAGGCCGCGTCAATGGATACGTAGAGATCCATATTTCTGCCGACGATTTCGCGCCGTCTCCGCGGCGAGAGCAATTGCCCGTTCGTGGTAAGCGAAAATAGTTTGCCGTCGGCGTCGAGGCGCGCGGCGACGGCGCCAAACTCTTTGTGCATGCTGGGCTCACCAATGCTGCAGTCGTTCACCTGCCATGCATGCGCATAGAAATCGCCCAACTCGGCCAGCGTTTGTTCCGCGAAATTGGGCGAGCCGCGCTCCGCCAGTTTGGCCCAATCCCAAGCACAATAAACACACGCCTGACTCGTTTCGGGAATGTTGCAGCGCGTTTCCAGATTGATCCGCAGGGCCGGCGGCGTGGAAGCCAGCTGCGCCGCGCCTTGCAAAAACTCGACCTGATTGAGCCATCCGTTGTGATGCACGCCGCGCAAGCGCTGATACTCCTGGTCGTCGTCAAAAAGCTCCGCCTCGCGGAGCATGACGCCGAGCTCGCGGTGGTCGCCAGGCACGTTCACGATCGGCGTCACCCGAAACTCTGTCGCGGCCGATGTCAAATCGTCGCCCAAGTTCACCGCGCACACCTGCCAGCCGCGTGTTAGAGGCACGCGATCAATCAGGTCATCGTGCGAGCGGACACTGAGCACGCCGCCGTCGCCGTTGTAGCAGAGTGCCAGCCGGGCAAAGCGCGCAGCGCGGACACGTGACAGGCGAAACAGGCCTTGGGTCCAAACAAACTGGCCAAGCCCGTCTCGCTCCAACGGGTGAAATCCGCCGCACGGCTGCAGCTCAGGCCACATCCCGCTCTCCGTCGGCTGGAGAAACGCTGGCCGGGTCGCCGGCCGCCAATGGTGAATTGACAAGATGGTGGAATTTGCTGCGCCAGCCGCGCCGCACGAGCCCACTGAAATCGGTAAACTCCACGCGCACGGCGCCTCCCCACCACGACTCCAGCCGCTTTGCCACGTTCTCGCGGCGGCTCTCGTCCGGCACCACGAGCCGCAGCAGAGAGACCTCGTTCTGCACTACCACCTGGAACTCGTCGATGCCGCCGATACGATCGAGCAAGTCCTGCAAGTAATGCGTGGGATAGGTGTGGCCGGCGATTTGTACCACGTCGTGCACGCGGCCCACGACGTTGCGCAGATGGAACCCATCGTCGGTGAACTCCAATTGGCCCAGGTCGCCGGTGCGATAGCGCACCAACGGCATCGCGTCGTTCCGCAGACCCGAAAACACCAGCTCGCTGCGTCCCTCGCGCTCGGCCGTTTCCGGCCAGGCGATACAATCGAGCACGCGCAGTCGCGGACAGGCGTCATTCAATCGTTCGTGCGCCAGCACGCCGAACTCGGCATCGCCGTACCGATCGATCACGCGGCAACCGAACGTGGCCTCGATCGTTTCACGTTTCTTCTCGTCCAGCACTTCGCCGGTGGATTCGAACACGGCAAACGCGCCGCGGGCACGTGCGCGTTTTTGACGCACGTGGAGCGCAATGGCATAAACTGTCGACGGGTGCCCTTGCAGCATGTACGGGCGCGTACGTCGAATGCGCCGCCAGGCCTGTTCCAAGGCCGGCGGATCGAAACAATCGGTGGCCAGATTGATGCGATTCAAGACCAGGCACTTCACATGCTCGCGCAGTCGATCGCGCCAGGGAAACTGCTCCGGAAAGCGGCTCGACAAGTGCATCTCGCGCATGTGCGGATAGCGACCCGACCATTCCACGCTCACGAGATTGACCGCAGCGGTCCAATCCAGGGCTTCCTGCGAGTAATAGATCTTTGTGGCAGGACCGGTCGAACCGCCGGAGTGGCGGACGTGCAACGCGGCCGGTTCAAAGCGTTGCGACACCAGGCGATATCCCTGCTCGCGGATGATGTCCTTGGTCAGATAGGGAATATCTTGTAAGTACGCTACGTCGGCGGCGAGCTTGCGCGGGTCGAAGCGTATCTGTCGGAACAGGTCGCGATAGTAGGGCACGGCCTCTGCCGCATGCTCGAGCTGCGCCGCAAGTTGCGACGCGGCCCAGGCGCGGCGCTCGACGAAGCTGGCGCTCATCTGGCGGCGGATCACATCGGCCTTCGCGCGGATTTGGCGTCCCAAGCGACGCTCCGCCAACGGATACAAGACTCGGGCGCTGAGATGTCCGAACATGCGAGGTCCTGTCAAAATTCGTTTAACACACCGCCGCGGCGGCCAACAATGTGCGCTCGTAGGCTTCGGTCAATGCCTTGCCCGCGTGAGCCCAGGTGAAGTTGTCGAGCACGTGGCGACACAAGTCGTCGCTGCGCGGCGCCGTCCAACGGCGCTCGACGCCGTTCACTACACTGTCCAGATCTGCCGGATCGACGTATTCTGCCCACGGCCCGAAGTACTCGCGTGTCGAGCCGACGGCCGTGATCACCACCTGCGCCCCTTGAGCGGCCGCCTCGAGCGCGGCCAGTCCCGGTGTCTCGAGCAGACTGGGCAACACAAACACGCGGCAGGCGCGATAGGCCGATTTGAGCAGCGGGTCTTCATGCGGCAGGTGTCCCAAATAGCGCAGCCGCCGCCCGCCGATCGCCTGACACTCGGCCAGATACTCGCCGTCGCGCACATGGCCCAAGAGCACGACATCCACATCCATGCGCGCCGCCACGTGCGCCAACATTCGCTGATTCTTCCGCGGTTCGACATTGGCCACGCAGAGCAGAAACGGCTCTGCAAGCTTGAACTGGCGACAGAAATCGGCCGGATCGGCGGGGATGCCAAACTCCGGATCGACTCCGTTGGGAATGACCGTGAACTTGTCGCGATCCACGTCGAACGCACCGGCCAACTGCTCGCACTCGAGCTCGGAGTTGGGCAGCACGCGATCACACACGTGCAGCAGGTCGCGAATCTCCGCCAGCGGAAAAGCGTGGCGATTTTGCGGCGTCAACCACAGCACCGGCGAAATTACCAGCGGCAATCCCTGCCGGTGCACATAGTCGCAAAAGTTCATCGAGCCGCCCTGCACCGAAAAGTAATGCACCAGATCGACCCGATCGAGCTGCGGGCGCCAAGGATCGAACAGGGCCACCTCGACGCCCAGCCGGGTGAGCGCTTCGCGACACTTGAGCAATTGGATCTCGCCCCCGCCGGGACAAGCAAACGCGACAGGGTACGTGTTATACAGCACGCGCACCGAAGATCACCTTTTCCAACGTGGCCCAAAACGCCTGACCATCGGCCAACTGCACGATTTGTTTCATCCGCTCGCGCTGCGCGGCGACGATCGAACGCTGTTTCCACGACGTGGTCAGCACCGAGCGCAGGTCGGCGGCAATCGCCTCGAATTGCTTGGAATAGAACACCCGGCCGCTGCGCCCCAACGTTTCGAGCACGGCGTCGTCGGCATAGGCGAACACCGGCTTGTCGAACGTCATTGCCTCCACCAACGGCACGCAAAAGCCCTCGTGCTCGCTCATGGTCACAAACGCCGAGCACGACTGATAGATCAGCTTGAGCTGACCATCGCTGACCCCTTCGATGAAATGCACGCGCTCGCGCAGCGCTTGGTACTCGCTGTTCAACAAATAGCGCAGAAAACCCAGGTAGCCGGCGAACCGGGCGCTCCCCACAATCAGCAGTGTGGCGTCAGGATCGAGCTTTTGATAACACTCGAACAGGGCAAACAAATCCTCGATGCGCTTGTGCGGAGCCACCCGCCCCACGTACAGCAACTTCGTGCCCTGCGGCGGCAGGTCGATCGGCTCGGCCTCGATTTCGTGCCATGCCGTGGGACCTACAATCGGCGGGCTGATCGCGGCCTCCGGTGATTTTGAGTCGTCGTCGCCGGCCATCGCATCGAGCAATACGCGCGCCGAGCTCGTCGAGTTGGCCATCCACGCGTCGAACTGGTCGACCAGGGACAATTGAGCCAGTCCGTCGCTGCAGTGGGCCGCGTACTCCGCGTCGTATACCTGCAGAAAGCGGGCCGGCGTAATGTTGTGGAAGTAGAGAACTTTGCGGGCCGGCAATTGGGCAAGCCGCGGCAGCCAGGAATCGAAAATGGAAAAATTCACCAACAGCACGTCTTGTTCGTTCGCCGCGGTGAACAGTTCGCAAGTGTGGCGAATCGATTCGCGCAGTGCAGGATCAAACTGATCGGCGTAGAGTTGGCAGGGGATGCCGTTGGCCCGAAACAGTCGGTTCAGGCCGATGGCAAAATTGCCGACAGCGTCGCGCTCAAAGGCGTTGGTCGATACCACGTGAATGGTCGACTCGCTCGGCCACACAAACCACGGCGACGACGGCACCCAGCCCGTGGGATGATCCAGCTCGTGCCGGCGCCGGACCGACTCGCGCAAGGCATCCTCGGCGTTGTACAAATGCAAAACGTCGTCAAACCACACGGCCTCGCTGATCACGGGCCGCAGCACGACGTGCAGCGCGATCACTGGCTCATCGACAGCCAAGAAATCAGGATTACGCCAGAACTCCTGCGGCTCCCGACCGTCGAAGCTAATCTGATACCCATCTGGCCCCTTCACGATCTCGACGGTCAGGTCGCCCTTAATCTCCAGCGGCCATTTCCACCAGCCCACGTGCCCTTCCGGATGCACCTGGTGCCTGGCGGAATACAAGTCGATGACCAGAAACAGCTCGGCGTCCCACACCGACGAACTGAACGATAGTTTCAGTTCTGCGCGATCGGTTTGGACCAGGTCGATGCGCTGCTGATCGGCGACGACGTAGGGCCGTCGAGTTTCGGCGGCCTGTTTGGTGGCCGTCATTTGCTCCATCGCCGCTTTCCTTCCTGCACGAATTCGCGCGTCATGTCGAAGTACGTCGCACCATGATTGCGCGACGGCTCGATGTGCGTGTTTTCGTGATACTCGTTAAAGGTCGAGATCATCACCATGTCGGGCGGCTCCGGCACGCTGAGCGCATAGGCCAGCATGCGCCGGTAGATAGCTCCCTGCTGCCGGTCAATCCAACGATGCGGATTGCTCTTGCGATTGGGATCTCGCAAGTGCCGGTCGTCGTAGCCCGGCGAAACCGAAAGCACTCGCAAATTACGCGTGCCTGCGCCGCTGTTCTGATAGGCCTGCGCCCACACGCGCTCCCAATTGGTGGGCGCCGAGAGCTCGAGTGGAGAGAACAGGCTCCAGCCGTGAAACAGTCCGAACGAATGGCTGCGCTCTTCCTTGGCCGAGTACATGCGCAAGCTACTGGCCACGCGCACAAAACCTGCGGTCGTTTCATCGACGAAATTGATCCAGGATTTGTTGCCGTCCTGGATGCCGGTCCAGAAGTAGAACAGCGCCGGCTCACCGTCGTAGTGAAAATACGATTCGTGCGGCACGAACTGCTCACGAATGACCGCGATCGACTCGGCAAACTGCTCGCGCGTGCAATCGTAGGGGCAGAGCTGTATCGCCAGCCGCACATTGCTCTGCAACCGGTCGACCACGTTGAAGATGCTCTTGGCTGCCGCCTGCTCATAGGCGTTGCTGCCATTGCGATCGACGTGCAAATTGACCGCCACGAAATCCAGGCCCATCTGTTCGAACTGGCGCCAGTGGGCCTCGATCGTGCTGGAACTGCTGGAGGCATAATAGCCCAGCCGCGGCATGTCGGTGACGGCGCCGGCATGCGAGGTGTCGTTCCAATGATGCGAGCCGATGCCGTTGCCGTACCAGCAATAGTACTGGGCGCCGAACAGCGTGGTGCGGGCGCGCGTGTCGACTCGCGGCCGCGTATGTTCCGCCACCCATTGATCGTGCGTGTTGGCGATGATGTCGAGCAGCTGGCTGGCAGCGGCATCCCACGTGTAGGCCTGCACGCGCTCGCGCCCCGCGGCGCCCATGGCCCGGGCGACGTCTTTGTTATCGCGCAAAAAGCGCATCCGCTCGGCGACTTCCTCGGGCTCCGGAGCGACGAGCATCGCACAGCTGTCGTCGACCGCTTCGACGAATCCGCCCTCGTTGGCGGCGATGAGCGGCTTGCCCGCGGCCATGGCCTCGAGCGCGACGATGCCAAACGGCTCTTTGACCGGCATGAACACCACGGCCAACGCGCGGGAAAAGAGAATCTTCACTTCCAGGTTGGTCAGCCCATGCAGGAAGAACACCCGGTTCTCCAAACCCATGCCTTCGGCAATCCGCGCGAGTTTCTGCTTTTCCGGCCCGCTGCCCACGATGTACAACTGCGCATTCTCTACGAGTTTTAGGGCCTCGATGATCAGCTTGATGCGTTTATGCGGCCAGAGCTGCCCGATGGTCAAAAAGATGTTTTCGTCGGAAGGCTGAAAGATGAAATCGTCGACGTTGACTCCCGGGTACACGACATCGCGCACCGGCGCGCCGTACACGCCTTCCAGATATCCGGCGGAGTAGCGGCTGTTGGCCACGACGCGATCCGGCCGGCCCAGCTTGTCCACCATGTTCATCGAAGACAGATAGGCCTCGTAAGTCACGTCGGCCACACAGTCGTAGTTGTATTTGGGATACACGTGCAGCTCGCGCTGGCGGGTGCTGGCCACGTCTTCCAACGGCTGTTCGTAGCGCAAGTCGTGCAGAATTCGTAGCGGCTCGTGCGGAAACCACACCATCGGGTGCAGATCGATCAAGTGCGTGGGCCAGAGATGCGTGTGGTAAACGTCGTGCTTGCCGATCTCTTGTTCCCACACTTTGGGCAAAAGCGCGGTATTGAGCAAAATCGAATGCTGGCCCTCGAGGTACGGCGACAGCTTGGAGAACTTGACTTTGCGGCCGATGCCGTGCTCGGCCAACAGGTCCGCGTTGATGATCGACGAGTAGATTGTCAGGTCGTGGTCATCCTGCCAGCGGGCAACGCACTCAATCAGAAAGCGCTCGGCGCCGCCGTACTTGGCCAGCTCCGGAATGATCACGGCCATGTCGAGCCGCCGGCCGGTGCGCAGCAATTGTGGCGGTTGTGCCGTCGCGAACGAAGTTTCGAGGTTGGCCTTTAGCATAGATTTCTTCTGCGTTTGAGCGCCGCTGCGCGGCGGCACGGCGGAGTCATGCGGCTGCCACGGATCCCCTATAGTGTTCGATCACGCGAGCCGGCTCGCCGAGTTCCACCAGACGGCCCGACACGATCAAGGCCACGCGGTCGCTGACCTTCTGCACGCTCTCCAACTCATGGCTGACGAATACGATCGTCGTGCCACGAGCGCGAAACTGTTCCATGCGTCGCAAGCACTTCTGCCGAAACGACTGATCGCCCACCGCCAGCGCCTCGTCGATCAGCAAGATGTTGGGGTCCATGTGCACGGCCACGGAAAAACCGAGTCGCGAGATCATGCCACTGGAATAAGTTCGCAACGGCGCGTCGATGAAATCGCTCAGTTCCGAGAAGGCGATGATCTCGTGCACGCGTTCGCGCACTTCCTGCCGCGTCAGCCCCAACAAAACGCCGTTGAGCAAAATGTTGTCGCGGCCGCTGAGCTCGCTATGAAATCCGGCGCCCAGCTCCAAGAGCGGGCAAATGCGGCCCCGAGTGGCCACGGTGCCGCTGGTCGGGCGCAACACTCCGGCAATCAACCCCAGCGTCGTGCTCTTGCCGGCGCCGTTGGGGCCGATGACGCCCAGACACTCGCCGCTGTGAATTTCGAACGAGACGTCCAACAGCGCG
Organism: Pirellulales bacterium; assembly: GCA_050250435.1. GTDB lineage: Bacteria > Planctomycetota > Planctomycetia > Pirellulales > PALSA-1355 > JBFWOR01. Next base: position 45,234 of record JBFWOR010000016.1, read on the forward strand.
CAAAACGGCCGTCGTCCCCGCATGGCCCGCAATTGCGTGGGCAAGTGCAGGACCAGGTTCTTGAAGCCCGACGCGACGGGGCTATCGACAAAATAGCGCTTCGTCACGCGTTCGAAGCGCACGGCCGCGAGGTCAAACAATTTCGGCGAACCTCCACACGTTCTTGGCGTACACCGTCCATCCCAAAGCCACGCATGCTAACGCCCAACAGGCTGCCAGCCCCAATTGCGCCACCGGCACGCGATCGCCGTAAAACAGCCCGTGCCAGCACATCACGATCGGGGCAAACGGATTGGCAATCAGAACCCAGGAATACTCCGCGGGCATGCGCTCGGCGGGATACACCACGGGGGTGACGTAAAACAACAAGTGCATGGCCAGGGTTACCAGCCGTTCCAAGTCGCGAAAGAACAAATTGCAGGTGGCGATCAACAGAGCCAACCCGAACGTCATGGCCAATTGCACGAGCACCAACATCGGCAGCATCCACAGCCAGTCGACACGCGGCGCTCGCCCGTAGTACAGCATGAAGCCCACGATCACCGGGATGGAGATCACGAAGTGCAGGCTTTCATTCAGCACGCTGGCAAATACGAGAGTCGCCCGGTGAAAGCGCACCTTTTTGATGAGCGAGCTGTTACCGAGAAAGTATGCGTTTGCGCCGATCGCCGTATTGGCAATCCATTGCCAGGCGAACAGCCCGGCGATGAGGTACAGCGCATAGGCCGGCACCTCAAAGCGGAGCACAATGCTGAACAGCATGAAGAAGATCAGCGCCAGCACCAGCGGGTGCATGAGCGACCAGGCGTAGCCCATGAACGTGCTCTTGTACCGGACCTTGAAGTCCTTGGCTAACAACACCAGGATCAGGTCGCGGTAATAGACGAACGTCCGGCCGTAGCCGGGCATCGTGGCGGGCGCCGCGGTCTTCAATGGGGCAATCCTTTGCGGGAGGTCAAAGCCGCCGGCGCGGCATCGGTTGGCGCCACAATCCGTTATGGACGCCAGGTCTTGCGCAGGCTGGGTTGGTTGGTCGTGGGTGGCGCTGGCCTTTGGGGATGTGCGCGGCGAACACGACGCGCGTCGTGTCGGCGCCGAGTGCGGCAGGAGCCACCCCCTGGGGAGATCGTAAGACTGCAAACCTATACCCGCGATTCGCTTATCGCGTCAACATGGCTTTCGTCCGGCGCGCTTGCTAGCGGCGATTGCTGGCAGCCGCGGCTACGACAAGTGTCGATGGCGGCACGCGTCGCTCGACCGCGCAGGCGCGCTCCTCGCGATCTCTGAATGTGGCGCAAATCAATGACCTAGGCCTGCTGCAAAGGCTTTGCTAGAGTCCGCCCCCCTGACCGCCAAGGAGGGCGGTCAGACTCCGTTTCGCGGAATTCTGAAGCGCATCCATGACGAGCAAACGCATTTCCGCCAGCGTCATCGACAGCCGGCGCGCGCGGCCGTCGCGTCCTTGGGCCATCAGTCCGGCCCGCAGCGTGCGAAGCCCGAGCCGCATCAGCCAGGCGGGTGCCCGCGTCCTCGACGTGACGCTCGCCGCCCTGCTGATCGCAGTGCTGGCAGTGCCGATGTTGGTGATTGCCCTGTTGATCAAGCTCACCAGCCGCGGTCCGGCCATCTATTCGCAAGAGCGCACCGGATGGCGTGGGCGGACTTTTGTGATGTACAAGTTTCGCACGATGCGGGTTGATGCGGAGGCCGAAACCGGTCCGATTTGGGCCACGCGCGAAGATCCGCGTCGCACGCGGTTGGGCGTGATTTTGCGGCGCTTGAGCCTCGACGAGCTGCCCCAGCTGTTCAACGTGCTGGCGGGCGACATGAGCATGGTGGGGCCTCGGCCCGAGCGACCGTGCTTCGTCAAATCGTTTGCGCAGCGCCTGCCGGCTTACAACGAGCGACATGCCGTGCGGCCCGGCATGACCGGCTGGGCGCAGATCAACGGTTGGCGCGGTGATTCGTCGATCGAGGAACGTCTGGAATGCGATCTGTATTATGTCAGGCATCGATCGCTATGGTTCAACGTGCGCATCCTATTGCTCACCCCGCTGCGCGTGCTGGTTGAGAGAAACGCCTGTTGAGCCATGAATGAGCGCGGCCCTGCAACCTATGTTCCACTCCTTTGTGCGGTGTTGACGGCGGCACTGCTGCAAGCCATTCTCATCGCGCGGATGCCGACGATCAGTGCCGACGGCATCATCTTTGCAAAGATGGCTCGCGCGCTCGAGCGCAGCCCGATTGCAGCATTTCGCGACAACGACCAGCATCCCGGCTACCCGGCGGCGCTGCTTGTCGCGGGACGCGCAGTCCAATGGCTGGGAGTTCACGGTGAACCGCAAGCTTGGATCGTCGGCGGCCGCGCCGTTTCGTTCGCTTGCGGGCTGCTGAGCGTGTGGGTCGTGTGGCGATTGGCGCGCGATCTGTACGATACGCGCGTGGCAAACCTGGCCGCATTCATCTTTGCCATTCTGCCGTTGCCGCGACTTTTCGCCGCCGACGCCCAAAGCGACGTGCCGCACATGTGCTTTTATCTCATCGCCGCCTGGCTGGCGACGGTCGGCATCAAGAGCAACAGAATCTTGCCCCTGGCGGGCGCCGGGGCGGCCAGCGGCATCGCCTTTTGGATCCGCCCCGAGGGCCTGGAAGTCTTTCTGGTAGCGATGGTATTCGTGGTCTACCTCGGGCTGCGCGATCGTTGCAGCTGGCGGCGCATCGGACTGGCTGCGAGCTCGCTCGCCGCGGCGACCGTGCTGATCGCCGCGCCCTATCCGCTGTTGGCCGGTAAGATCACGAGCAAGCAATTGCCGTTCTTCAAGGAGCAACCGGCCGACACGTTCATTGAGCAGGTTGCCGCCGCGCCGGCTCCCGCGCATGCATCAGTCGAGTTGCCGCCGCCGCCAGATCGTTCGAAATCAGCAAATCCCGCCGCCGCCGACGTTCCCAACACTCCGCCAACCCCAGGGCCGCTTGCCGCAGCGGAAGGAGCCGCGCCAGCAGCGGCCGCGGTTGATCATGCGTCAGCGCCCCCCACTGCGGCGAGGCCGGCTCTGCCGATCGCGCCTGCACCCGAGCCCGTGCGCCGTTACACACTCAGTCTCGTGGCATGGCTGGCCGGTTCAGCACTCGTGGCGTTGGTCGAAAGTTTTTGCCAGGCATTTCGCTTCGTGTTCATTCCGTTGTACTTGCTGGGCCAGTGGGAAATGGTCCGCCGCGGAACGCCGCCCCGCCTGATCGCGTTTCTGTGGGTCTTGGCGGCGCTGCACATGTTGATTCTGGTGTGGGTGTTTTTTGTATCGGGTTACATCAGCAGTCGTCACGTGCTGCCACTCGTCGGACTGGCCATGCCCTTTACGGCGCTCGGCCTGCTGTATGCCGAGGAGCAGCTTGGCAAGCTCGTGCCGAGTGCGCGATCGTGGATTGCCGTAGGCGGGCTGGCGGTCTGTTCGCTGATCGTGCTGCCCTATTCGGTGCGCAGCTATAATCGCGAGTTCATACCCGTCATCCAGGCGGCCGGGTACGTGCAGTCGCTGGCCGGGCCGGGCGTGGGCGTCGTGTGCAACTCGCCTTACGTAGGCTTTTACGGCCAGCTGCCTACGACCATTCTGGGGCCGGACGCCTTGAACTTGGATGCGGCGCTGGCTCGCGGCCAGGCCGGCGTGCAATATGACTATGTCGTGCTGCACGTGAACGCGCATGACTATCGCGGCGAGTGGATCTCGCAGATCGAGACGCGCTACCGTCCGCTGCGCGAATACGCGGATCCGACGGAATTTCACCGTCCGCGCAAGGTGATTGTCTACGAAGCCATCGAGGCGCATGCCCGGCGCGTGGGCGGCCAGCGCTCGTAGACGCTATACTAGCGCCATGTGGCCCGACTCTTCCCAGACGCAACAATTGCTGACTGCGGCGCGCGGCGGCGATGCCGCGGCCCGCAACCAATTGCTGGAGCGCCATCGCGAGGCCTTGCGGCGCATGATTGCCATGCGCATGGATCCGAAAATCGCGCGGCGCGTAGATGCCAGCGACATCGTGCAGGACGTGCTGCTCGAAGCCAATCGCCGGCTGACCGACTATCTGGACAAGGCTCGCATGCCGTTCCATCTCTGGCTGAGGCACTTGGCGCGCGATCGGCTGATCGATGCGCACCGCATGCATCGCGGCGCCGCGCGGCGCAGCACCGACCGCGAACAGCCGTTGGAGCGCGCATCGGGTTTTGACAGCTCGGCGCTCGACCTGGCGGCGATTGCCCGCGACCGCGAGCTGACTCCGGCCGCGGCGGCCACCCATCACGAGCTGGAGCAGCGCTTTCAGGCCGCGATCGAAGTGCTCGAAGAGCCCGATCGCGAAGTGATCCTGATGCGGCACTTCGAGCAGCTCTCGAACGGCGAAGTGGCGCAGGCCCTGGAACTGAGCGATGCCGCGGCCGGCATGCGTTATCTGCGCGCCATGCGCCGATTGCGCGACTTGCTCGCCGAGCCGCCCAGTGCAGCGAGGTAGCCGTGACGGCCCATCCCAGTAGCGCGGGCGGCGAAGCAAAAGTGCCGCCGAACACTCCGCGCGACGAGCATCTTGCGGCGCTAGCCAACCGTCTGGCCGAGGGGCTGCGCGACGGCCGCGCGTCGGAAATCGAAAGCGCCGTCCGCGAGCATCCCGACCTGGCCGATGACCTGCGCAGTTTGTGGGCCACGATGCTCGTGGCCGATTGCGTGGCCGCCGGTGCGGCGCAGCTTTCGGCCGGCCGGACCACGCCGTTACCTCCCGCGCCCGAGGTCGCCGACTGGCCGGGTGAGCCCACCACGCCCGCCATGTTTGGCGACTACGAGCTACAGCGCGAAATCGGTCGCGGCGGCATGGGCGTGGTGTATCAGGCCCAGCAGATCAGCCTGGGCCGGACCGTGGCGCTCAAGATGATCTCGCGCGGCACGCACCCTTCGCCTGAAGACCTGGCCCGCTTTCGTTCCGAGGCTGAGTCGGCCGCCCGGCTTGATCATCCGGGAATCGTGCCCATTTATGAAGTCGGACAATACGAGGGCCAACCGTACTTCACCATGAAGTACGTTGCTGGCACCACGCTCTCGCGACGCCTGGCCGACGGGCCGCTCGCGCCGCGCGAGGCGGCGCGGCTCTTGGCCCCCATTTGCCGCGGCATTCAATACGCGCACGAGCGGGGCGTGCTGCATCGCGATCTGAAGCCCTCGAACATCCTCATCGATACCGACGGCCGGCCGCACGTTACTGATTTTGGCCTGGCCAAGCGTGTCGCCGCGGACGACGGCTTGACAATCTCGGGAGCCGTTTTGGGAACACCTTCCTACATGGCACCGGAGCAAGCAGCTGGCAACCGTGGCGAGCTCGGCCCGGCCACCGACGTGTATAGCCTGGGAACGATCTTGTACCAGATGCTCACCGGCCGGCCGCCCTTTCAAGCCGCCACGGCTGTGGAAACCGTACTGCTGGTCCTGGAACAGGAACCGTTGCCGCCGCGCGTGGTCAATCCGCGTGCCGATCGCGAATTGGAAATGGTTGCGCTCAAGTGCCTGCAGAAGCCGCCCGATCTGCGCTATGCCAGCGCCGGCGAACTGGCCGACGACCTCGAGGCTTACCTGGCCGATGAACCGACCGCCGCGCGCTCCGGCGTGATCACCCAGGTGATTGCCCGCGCGTTTCGCGAGACCCATCACGCGCCGGTTTTGGAGAACTGGGGCTTGCTGTGGATGTGGCACAGCCTGGCGCTGCTGGTCACGTGCCTGTTGACGAATTATCTCGAGTGGCGCGGCGTCGACTCGCCCGCGCCGTATCTGGTGTTGTGGACGGCGGGGCTGGGCACTTGGGCGGCCATTTTCTGGCGCTTGCGGCGTCGCAGCGGCCCGGTGACATTCGTCGAGCGGCAGATTGCGCACGTTTGGGCGTCGAGCTTGATCTCGATCGCGCTGCTCTTCGTCGTGGAGATGATTCTGGGCATGCGCGTGCTCACGCTGTCGCCCATCCTGGCACTGACCAGCGGCATGATCTTTCTGGTCAAGGCCGGCACGCTCACCGGGCAGTTTTACTTTCAATCGGCGGCCCTCTTCGCCACGGCTATCGGCATGGCCGTGCTGCAGCGGTATCACATTCCGCTCGGGCTGACGCTATTTGGCGTTGTGTCGGCTGGCTGCTTCTTCGTGCCCGGGCTGAAGTACTACCGCCAGCAACAACAGGGCGCGGCGCGGCGGTCGGCCTCAGGTGGAAATCATCCACGAAACTTGATATGATTCGTGGGCCGTGTGGCGCCGCGTTAAGCGCGGTCCAAATCGACTTCCCGCCCCCAAGCCCACCCTCCCATGCTCACCATTTTCGGCCAGGATGTCGCAGGCCGCGCGCCGTTTTGCGATCGCGTATCGCGCCGCGCATTCTTGCGCGTCGGCTCGCTGGCCCTGGGCGGGCTCACGATGACCGATCTGCTGCGCGCCGAGGCAGCCACTGGCAAGCGCAGCAACAAGTCGGTCATCATGATCTACCTGCCCGGCGGGCCGCCCCACCAGGACATGTACGACCTGAAGCCCGACGCACCGGCCGAAGTGCGCGGCGAATTCAAGCCGATCCGCACCAACGTGCCCGGCATCCAGATTTGCGAGCACATGCCGCGCCTGGCGGGCATGATGGACAAGCTGGTGCCAATCCGCTCGATCGTCGGTGCCACGGGCGACCATTATGCATTCCAGTGCCTGACCGGCCGCAGCCATCGGCGTCAGGCGCCCGGCGGCTGGCCAGAAATCGGCTCGGTCATCGGCAAGCTGCAAGGCTCCGCCACGCGCGAGCTACCGCCGTACGTCGGCCTTTCGCCGCGCATGCAACACAAGCCATATAACTCCGGCCTGCCTGGCTTTCTGGGCGCCGCTTACGCGCCGTTTCAACCCAATGGCGACGGCCGCGACGACCTCGTGCTGCAGGGCATCTCGCTCGAGCGATTGTGCGATCGGCAGACCCTGGTCCGCGCGCTCGACAATTTCAATCGCCGCGCAGACGCCAGCGGCATGATGAACGGCCTCGACGCGTTCGAGCAGCAGGCGTTCGGGATCCTCACGTCCAGCCGGCTGGCCGAGGCGCTCGACGTGGAGCGCGAGCCGCAAGCCCTGCGCGATCGCTATGGCTACGGCACGCCGGTCCACCAGGGCGACGGCGCCCCGCGACTATTGCAGCAGTTCCTCATGGCCCGCCGGCTGGTCGAAGCCGGCGTGCGCTGTGTCACGCTGAGCTACAGCTTTTGGGATTTCCACGGTCAGAACTTTGCCGGCGCCCGGGGCGATCTGCCGCTGTTGGATCAAGGCGTGAGCGCGCTGGTCGAAGATTTGCACCAGCGTGGCCTCGATCGCGACGTGACGGTCGTCGTGTGGGGCGAATTCGGTCGCACGCCAAAGATCAACGCCCAGGCCGGGCGCGATCATTGGCCCAACGTGTCGTGTGCCCTGTTGGCCGGCGGCGGACTGCGCACCGGCCAGGTCATCGGTGCCACCGATCGCCAGGCGGGCGAGGTCGTCGAGCGGCCGGTCCATTTCGAAGAAGTGCATGCTACGCTCTACAACCGGTTGGGAATCGATCCGGCCAGCGCCACCATCAACGATCTTTCCGGCCGCCCGCAATACATCACAGATCACCACCCGCCGCTGGGCGAATTGATCTAACGTCATTTTGCGAAATCGCAAGCTGCGTCGCATGGCACCGGCTTGTCGCTGCGCGAGCGGCCTGGAACCGTTGGACCGATCATGGAACTTTCTCTCTTCTCCGTGAGCTACGCCGGGCTGTGGGGGCAAGAGCGGCTCAACCTGCCGGAATTCATCGGCCGCGCGGCAGCGCTAGGCTACGCATCCGTCATGCTGATGGGCAAGCGGCCGCATTTGTCGTCGGCCGACACGAACGACGAGTCGCTGGCCGCGCTGCGCGCGACGCTCCAACACCATCGTGTCAAATGCCGAGCCATTGCCGGTTACACCGACTTCTCGCCGCAGCGGGCGGCCGAAGTGCCATTCGCAGAAATGCAAATCAACTACGTGGGCGAGTTGGCGCGACTGGCCGCGGCGCTCGGCGCCACCATCGTGCGCGTGTTCACGGGCTACGAAGATGCGTCGACGACTCCGGCCGCGGCATGGAACCAGGTGGTCGCCAGTTTGCGCGAGTGTGCGGATCGGGCCGCGGAGCACGGCGTCACGCTGGCTGTGCAAAACCATCACGACGTGGCGTTGCACACCGACGCGCTCCTGGAGCTGCTCACCGACATCGACCGGTCGAACGTGAAGCTGGGATTCGACGCTTGGAGCCCTGCATTGCGCGGCGAAGATTTGTATGAGGCCGCACGCCGAGCCGCGCCGCACACCGTCATCACCACCAACGCCGACTACATTCGCCTGCCGCGCTATCGATATCGCAGCGAGTTGGTGAACTACGAGCCACTCGTGCCCGACATGGTCCGCGCGGTCCCATTCGGCGAAGGGTTCATCGACTATGCAGCGTTCTTTGCGGGACTGACCGAGGGCGGTTTCGACGGACTTGCCAATTACGAAATGTGCTCCGCCGTACGCGGCGGAGGCGGCGCCGAGAACCTCGATGCGTACGCCCGCGGCTATGTCGCCTGGATGCGCGAAAACGCGCTCTCGCGCACGCCTCGGTGAGCCGGCGCGGTTGAATTGCGCGTTGCGCGTCCGCCTTGGCCCTTCAATGGCCTGTGCCCGAGGATTGCCGCTGTTGCGCGGGCGCATTATCATAAACGCCGGGCCCTGCCTTCCTCCCCGTGCCGGCCCGAAGGTTGTGTCGCGATTGACGCAGCGCGCCGCGCACGAGTCCCACCTCGGCTGGAGTTCGAATTCGCAATGCACGCCACCCGCGTATGGCTGCTGGCAATTTGTGGCTGGGCGATCGCCCCGGCCGCGCACGCCGTCGACTACGTTGCCGACGTGAAGCCGATTCTCAAACAGCATTGCTATAGCTGCCACGGAGCACTGCGGCAGAAATCGGGCCTGCGGCTGGATCACGTGTCGTTCTTGCGGACCGGGGGCGATCACGGGCCGGCGATTGCATCTGCAAGCGATGCAAGCCCGCTCATTCTGGCCGTCACTGGCGGCGGCGACGTCGAGCGCATGCCGCTGGAAGCCAAGCCGCTGTCCGAGGCTGAGATCGCCACGCTCAAAGCTTGGGTCGATGCCGGTGCGCCGGCTCCGGACGAACCGCTGCCGCCCGATCCGCGGCAACACTGGTCGTATCAAAAGCCGGCGCGGGCCGCGCTTCCCGAAGTATCCGATCCACGCTGGTCCGCACATCCCATCGATCGTTTTCTGGCCGCCGAACACGCTGCGCGGGGCCTGCTGCCGGCCGAGCCGGCGGCGAAGAACGTGCTCTTGCGGCGTGTGTACTTGGACCTGGTTGGAGTGCCACCGACACCCGCCGAGCTGCGCGCGTTCCTGGCGGATGAATCGCCGCAGGCGTACGAACACGTCGTCGATCGCTTGTTGGCGAGCCCACAGTACGGCGAGCGCTGGGGCCGGCACTGGATGGACGTGTGGCGCTATAGCGATTGGGACGGCTACGCTGCAGAAGTGCGCGAAAGCCAGCCGCACATCTGGCGCTGGCGCGACTGGATCATCGATTCGCTCAACGCCGACAAGTCGTACGCGCGCATGATCGAAGAAATGCTGGCTGCCGACGAAATTGCCCCGGATGACGAGGGCGCATTGCGTGCCAGCGGATTCCTGGTGCGGAACTGGTACAAGTTCAATCGCAACGTCTGGCTCGAAGCCGCGGTCGAACACACGTCGAAGGCCTTCCTGGCGACGACGATGAACTGTGCCCGCTGCCACGACCACATGTACGACCCCATTCTGCAAACTGAGTACTACCAGTTTCGAGCAATCTTCGAGCCGCACGGCGTCCGCACCGACCGGTTGCCCGGTCAACGCGACGTGAAGCTCGACGGCCTGGTGCGCACCTTCGACGAGAAGGCCGGCGCCGCCACGTATCTGTTCGCCCGCGGGGACGAAGCCCGGCCCGACAAGGAACATCCGCTGGCGCCCGCGGTACCGCGGGCACTAGGCGGCGAGCTTCGCATCGAGCAGGTCGCGCTCGCACCGAGCCAATACTACCCGGGCCTGCGAGACCATATTGTCGCCGAGGAGCTGTCGGTGGCCGAGACGGCCGTCGGCAAGCAGGAAGCAGCCATGGCCAAGTCGCAGGAAGCGCTGGCCGCCGCACGCAAGGCGCTGACGGATTTCACCGAGGCCAAGGCAAAATCCACGGCTGGGGCACCCGCCGCGCCGGCGGCACCACCGGCCGATGGCGCCCCGGCCGCACCGCCCGCCGACAAGGCCGCGGCTGAAGGCAGCGCGCCGGCCGCGACGATCGACGAAAGCAGTCTGGCCGCCGCGGTGGAAGCGACGCTTGCGCAAACGAATCTGGCCGAGCAATCGCTGCTGACAGCGTCCGCCGAGTTGGCAGCGGTGAGGGCCAAGATCGCCGCCGACCGCGCCGCATTCGCGGTGCCACCGGCGGCCGACGCCGCAACGCTGGCTCGCGAAGCCAGTCGGGCACAGCGCATGGCCGAGGCGCTACGCACGCGCGGCGATGTGCTGCGATCCGAGCACGAGCTGGCCGTGGCCCGCGCGGGCGGCGAAGCGACCAAGAAGAAGGCGGAGGATGCCGAGAAGCAACTGGCCGAAGCGCGCAAGGCGCACGAAACGGCTCAGGCGGCACTCGCCAAATCGAGCGACGAGTACGCACGTTTCACGCCGGTGTACCCCAACGCGAGCACGGGCCGCCGCACGGCACTGGCTCGCTGGATTGCCTCGCCGGAAAACTCGCTGACCGCGCGTGTGGCCATCAACCACATGTGGCTGCGTCACTTCGGTAGCCCGCTCGTGGCCACTACGTTCGACTTTGGGCTCAACGGCAAGCGGCCCAGCCACCCTGCCCTGCTCGACTGGCTGGCGGTGGAATTGATGGAGCAAGGCTGGCGCATGAAGCCCATCCATCGGTTGATGGTCACGAGCCACGCCTATCGCATGGCATCGTCATCGGCGAACGAGAGCAATCAAAAGGCTGATCCGGAGAATGTTTATTTGTGGCGCATGAACCCGCGCCGCATGGAGGCCGAGGCCGTGCGCGACAGCACGCTGGCCGTGGCCGGCTCGCTCGACCCCGCCATGTTCGGGCCTGAGCTGGATCAGAACCAGGGCATGACCGTGCCGCGACGCAGCATTTACTTCCGCTCCAGCAAAGAAAAGAAGATGACGTTCCTCGATCTATTCGATCGGGCCAACGTGACCGACTGTTATCGACGGATCGACACCGTCGTGCCGCAGCAGGCGCTGGCCATGATCAATAGCTCGCTGGCGCTGGCCGAAGCGCGGCGCCTGGCCGCGACGCTCGGCAAGCAAATCGAAGCGCCCGCCACGCCCGAGGGAGCCCAGGCATTCGTCGCCGCGGCGTTTGAGCACGTGCTGTGCCGGCCGCCCACGGCCGAGGAACAGACGCTCTGCGTCGAGTTCCTGGCCGAGCAGTCGCGCAAGCTGGCGGAGCCCGGTAAACTGGAAGCCTTTGTTTCGGCCGACAAGAGCCACGTCCCGCCCGCGGCCGATCCGCACGCCCGCGCGCGGGAAAACCTGGTGCATGTACTTATGAACCACAACGACTTTGTCACGATCCGCTAGACTGATCCTCGTCCGCCAGCCGCGCGAGAGCCGCAATGACACGACGACCAAACGCACCGCGACAGAGCGCACACCGCAACCGGCGCGCGTTCCTGGCCGACGTCGGCATGGGTTTCACCGGGCTGGCGCTGGGCGATCTGCTGCTGGCCGACGGCATCAGCCGCGCCAGCGACCTGTCGGCCTCCTGGTCGCCGCCCGACGGTCGCGCGCACTTCGGCCCGCGGGCCAAGAGCGTGATCTGGATCTTCCTGGTCGGCGGCATGAGCCATCTGGAATCGTTCGACCCGAAGCCGGCGTTGAACGAGTTTGCCGGGCAGGAAATCGGCAAGACGCCGCACAAGGACGTGCTGAACGCATCGTTCATTCAGGAAAACCTGCGGATCGTCGTGCCCGACGACGCCAACGGCCACATCCGGCACAAGCTGTATCCGCTGCAGGTGACCTTTCAAAAGCGCGGACAAAGCGGCTTGGAAATCAGCGATTGGTTTCCGCACCTGGGCTCCTGTGCCGACGACCTGGCCGTGGTGCGCTCGATGTGGACCACCGACAACAATCACGGCGCGCAGTTGCAGTTTCACACCGGCCGCCACGTGCTGGAAGGCCAGTTCCCCACCGTGGGCTCGTGGATTCACTATGGGCTCGGTTCGCTCAACGAAAACTTGCCGCGCTTTGTCGTCATGGGCACTCCCATTGCCGATTGCTGCGGCGGCATCGGCGCGCACGGCGCCAACTATCTCGGACCCGAACATAGCGGCGTGCAACTAGGCGTCGATCCCAAGGACCCGCTGCCGTTTGCCGCGCCGGCCGGCGACGTGTATCGCCAGGAGCAGCAAGGCGAGCTGGCACTGCTCGATTCGCTGAACCGACTGGCCGCAGTCGAGTATCCGGACGATGAGACCATTCGGGCCCGCATCAAGTCCTATGAGTTGGCGGCCCGCATGCAAACGGCCGTACCCGACGTGGTCGATTGCCAGGCCGAGACTGCCGAGACGCGCGCCCTGTACGGGCTCGATGGCAAAGCGACCGAGGCCTTTGGCCGGCATTGCCTGGTGGCCCGGCGACTGGTCGAACGCGGCGTTCGCTTCGTGCAAATCTTTCACGGCAGCAACGGCGGCGCGGGCTCGTGGGACGCGCATGGCGGGCTGAAAAAGAATCACGAAACGCTCTGCGCGCAAGTCGATCAGCCGATCGCCGCACTCATCAAGGATCTCAAGCAGCGCGGCATTCTGGACGAAACCATGATCGTCATCGGCACCGAGTTCGGCCGCACGCCCGGCACGCAAGGCACCGACGGCCGCGATCACCACCCCTTCGCCTTCACCGTAGTGATGGCCGGTGGCGGGCTGAAGGGCGGCATCGCCCATGGCGCAACCGATGCACTGGGTTTTCACGCCATCGAGAACCGCCACTACGTCACCGACGTGCACGCCACCGTGATGCATCAGTTGGGAATCGATCCACGACGGCTGGAAGTGCCCGGCCGCAAGCGCCTGGCCATCGACTTTGGCCAACCGATTCGTGAGATCATTGCTTAGGCGGCGCGGGGCCTGGCTCGCTGGCGTCGCTTGCCGGCCCGCGCCCTGAGCGCGCCAACAACAGCGACAGCTCCGGCATCCGCAACAGCCAGGCCGCGGCAAGGTACACCGCCACGCCGGCGCCGATCGCCAGGACCAAGGGCACGGCAAGTCGCGCCGATTGCGCCGCATGAGCGGTGCCGAATACGTGCAGCACGGCAGCGACCGCCGCGGCCATTGCGACCGACGAAACGGCGCTTTTGGCAACGGTGGTTGCCAGTTCGCGCCAGGCAAGCGGGCAAGCGTTGCGCGAAAAGGTGGTTGCCAGCAGCGCCACTTGCAGGCCCGCAGCCAACGACGTCGACACGGCCAGGCCGACCTCGGCCAGCGGCCAGATCAGCGTCAGATTGAGCGCCAGGTTGACCAGCACGGCAATCAGGCCCAATCGCGCCGGCGCCACGCGATTCCCCAAGGCATAGAAGGCGCGCACCAGCACCACGATGGCGCAGTAGGCCCACACACCGCTGGCGTACGCGGCGATCATCCGCGCGGCACGCGCAGCATCGTCCGCCGTGAACACGCCGCGCTCGAACAGCACGCGCGCGGCAGGTTGCGCGACCAAGATCATGCCGATGCCCGCCGGCAGCGCCAAAAATGCCACCAGTCTCAGCCCGAGCGTCAGGTCGGCGGCCACGGCCGCCCGATCGCCTCGCGCCGCATGCCGGCTGAGCAAGGGAAACGTCACCGTGGCAATCGCCACGCCCAGAATTCCAACCGGCAATTGATAGAACCGCTCGCCGTAGTAGATGGCGGCCGCGGCGCCCGACCTGAGCGGATAGGCCACGGTGTTCCCCAGCCACACGATCGTAGTCGGCCCGCCGGGCTCCGCGGCCAGGCCCCAGGCAATCAGGCTGTCGGCCAGCGTGTTGAGCTGCGTGACGGCCATGCCCAGGGTGACCGGCACCATCGAACGCACCACCAACCAGAACGATTCGCGGCCGGCGCGCCAATCGTAGTCAAAGCGAAAGCCAAGTCGCACGAGCGCCGGCAGCTGCACGGCAAATTGCAACACGCCGGAGACCAGCACGGCCGCCGCGATCACGCGCGCCTGCGCCAGCTTGTCGGGCGCGAAGCGCGGCGCGATGAGAATCGCCGCCACCAGCCAGCACACGTTGAGCAGCGCCGGCACCAGTGCCGGCAGGCGGAACTCGAACAGCGCTTGCAGCGCGGCCGATGCCTGCGCCGCTAAGCAAATGAACACCAGATAGGGCAGCATGATGGCCAGGAGCTCGACAAGCTGCCCCGTGGACGGGTCGCCGTCGCCCCACCACCACCACGCCGCGCAGGCCGCTTCGCCCACGAGTGCCACCGCCGACAGCCCAATCGCCAGCCATACCAAGAGCACGCTGAACAATTGCCAGCCGCGGCGCGGGTCGTGCTCGCTTTGCGCGGTGAAGACCGGCAGAAAGCTGGCGGCCAAGGCCCCTTCGCCGAACAGTCGGCGCAGCAGATTGGGCACGCGGAAGGCAATTACAAAGGCGTCCATCACGCCGCCCGAACCGAGCCCCAGCAGGGCGGCGGTGACCATGTCGCGCGCCAGGCCTAGCACGCGGCTGCCGAGCGTCGCCAGCGCGGTAACCCAGAATCCGCTTCGTAACCGCCATGGTTCGCGCCTCTCCATGGGGCGCTATCGTAGGCGTCGGGCCGCCGGGCGAAAAGGCAAACTTGCTGGCGGCCGCGAACGGCGGTGCCGCAATCCGCCGTGCGGTTTTGTCAAGTGCAGTCGCGCGGTCCGAGAACTCCGCGTTTTTCCCACACACCGCGTTGGCGGTTGTCAAAGCGACTCGTTTGGGAGAAGATCACGGGGCGTCGCACACCCGTTGGCAAGCCCGGGGCAGAAGCGGAGATTTTCAGGTGGCCGAGCGATCGAAACATCAGCAGAAGATCATCAAGAACTACTACGAGAACCGCGAAGCGATCTCCCTGCAGCGGCTCAGCGAGCTCGTGACCGAGCTGTATCTGGCGGAAGGCAAGAAGCGTCAGAAACAGTGGGGTTACATCCGCACGGCGCTCGAGAAATTGAAGGTGCCGGCGACGCGGATCGAACATCTCGAGAAGCAAGACAACCCGGCGCTCGTGGCCAAACTGGTCGAAGAACTGCTCGCCAAGAAGTAGCGGCGGGGCCAACGTCTCATGCCCACTAACGACGCACAAGTTGCAGCCTTGCGCTGGCACAAGTTTCCCGTGCTCAACGACGGGTTTGTGTGCCTGGTCGACGTCATGGGTGATGATCAGTCGGTCGTGCAGGCCGCGCGCGTCAGCTACGGCGAAGGCACACGCAAAGTGTCCGACGATCGCGGCCTGATCCGCTACCTCATGCGGCACCGCCATTCCACGCCCTTCGAAATGGCCGAGCTGAAGCTGCTGGTGCGCGTACCGATGGACTGCTGGCGGCAATGGATTCGCCATCGCACGGCCAACGTAAACGAATACAGCACGCGCTATTCACTGGCAATCGACGCGATGCAGACGACGACGCCCGACACCTGGCGCACCCAGGCCACGCAAAATCGCCAGGGCAGCGGCCAGCCGCTTTCCGCCGAGCAAGGCGCGGAGCTCTCGGCCGCCGAGGCGAACTTTCAGCAGCAGGCGCGCGAGCTCTACGAGCAGCGGATCGCCCTGGGTGTGGCCCGCGAACAGGCGCGCAAAGATCTGCCGCTGTCGACCTACACCGAGGCGTACTGGAAGATCGACTTGCACAATCTGCTGCACTTTCTGGCCCTGCGGATGGACACCCACGCGCAATGGGAGATTCGCGAGTACGCCACGGCGATCGGCCGGCAGATTGTCCAACCGCTGTTCCCGCTGGTGTGGGAAGCCTTCGTCGATTATCGATTGGCAGGGCTGTTTCTCTCGCGATTGGAGAGCGAGTTGATCGCGCGGCTGATGTCCCGGCTGCAAACCGCCGGTCGCGCGCAAGCCACGGAGGAAGATTTTCTGGCCGTGCAGGATGCCACCTGGGCCGGCCTGACCCGCAGCCGCGAGCGCGACGAATGCCGCGACAAACTGCGCCAACTCAAGCTCCTGAGCGAATCGAAACCGTAGGTCTGATGCCATGACCAACGCCGCCTCCGCTGCTACCGTCGCAGAGCTGCTCGAACTCAATCAGCAATTGCTCGAAGCGATTGCCGCGGCCGATTGGGCCACCTACGAAACGCTGTGCGATCCCACGCTGACGGCCTTCGAGCCGGAGGGGCGCGGCCACGAAATCCAAGGCATGGAGTTTCACCGCTTCTATTTCGACATGGGGTCGGGCGACAGCCCGCGCAACACGACCATGTCATCGCCGCGCGTGCGATTGATGGGCGACGTGGCCGTGGTGAGCTACGTGCGGCTGGTGCAATCGCTGAACGACGCCGGGGCCGCCGTCACTTCGCAGTTCGAAGAGACGCGCGTCTGGCAACGTCAGCAAGATGCGTGGCGCCACGTGCACTTTCACCGCTCGCGGTGCGAGTGATTGGGCGGCATGCAAGCGTCTCGTCGGCCGACCGTCTCGGGGTCAGGCCGTCGCCGCCGGCTGCGGCTTCAGGCATTCCAGCGGTTCGATCTCGCCGCCGGCTATCATCCGCTCGACGACCTCCTCGCGATACACCGGCACGTAGCCCGGCGCGCGGATGCCGAGCCGCACGCGATTGCGCTCGACCGACACCACGGTAACGACGGTGTCATCGTTGATGATAATGGACTGTCCACATTTACGTGAAAGCAAGAGCACGGTTAGCCCTCCCCCTTGCGGCCTCAAAGGAACTGGAGTCGGCAAATCTGGGACACGACTCCAGCATCGAAGGTAGCTGGCGCATATGAGGCGATTGTGAGGGGCTACTTTGTTCTTCAAGAGAATCTGCGCTCAGCGTGCACCGCGAGCGCGCACAGATTGCAGTCACCCCAGCTGCACGCTGTCGACAGCATGCTGATCGCGCCGTGATGCCTGCCGGCTCAGGCCCGCTCGATCGGAAACGCCCACACCGCATCCAAGGTGTTGGCGCCGGCCGCCAGCATGACCACGCGATCGAATCCCAGCGCCACGCCGGTGCACGCCGGCAGGCCCTTGCGCATTGCTGCCAGCAACCGGCTGTCCTCGGGCAGGGGCGGCTTCCCCTCAGCCTGGCGCTGCGCGTTGGCCGTGCGCGAACGCTCCGCAAGCACCTGCGGATCCAAGAGCTCTTGATAACCGTTGGCCAGCTCAATGCCCCGGGCGTACAACTCGAAGCGCCGTGCGACCGGCGGCGCGCCACTCACTTGGGCCAAGGCCGCCTGGCGGGCGGGGTAGTCGTACAAAATCGTGGGCCGCGACCGACCCAAATGCGGCTCGACCAATTCGGCCAATAGCAGATTCAACCAATTGTCGCGATCGGCGTCGGCAAAGCCCGGCGACGTGGGCACGCCACGCCGCTCGCCCGCGGCGCGCAGCTCGGCAACGCTCGCACGGTGCGGATCGAGGCCGACGTGGGCGATAAAGGCCTCGGCATAGCTGACGCGTTCGGCCGGGCCCAGCTGCAACAGGGCTTCCGCAAGGTCCGACAGCGTCTGCATGCCAGCCGCCATGTCGTCGCCCTGGCGATACCACTCTACCAGCGTGAACTCGGGATTGTGCAGCGGCCCGCGCTCGCCGGCGCGAAAGGCCCTGGCGATCTGATAGATCGCCTCGGCGCCGGCCGCCAGCAGGCGCTTCATGCCGAACTCAGGCGACGTTTGCAGCCATAATTTCATGCCGCGATCGGGCTGGCGCGGATCGGCGGGCAGCGTGACGGCTAGTGGATCGAGATAGCGGTCGACCACGACGTCGGCCGAAAGCAGCGGCGTTTCCACTTCCAGGAAACCGCGCGCTGCGAAGAAGGCCCGAGTCTGCGCCAACAGTTCCGCGCGCAGCCGCAGGTTCGGCCAGGGCGCCGTCGGCAGGTAGTCGTCGGAAGCAGGGCCGTGCTGCACGAGATGCGCGCCGCGCAGTTCAAACCTTGGCGCGCTCCAGGTATTCGCTGGTGCGCGTGTCGACCTTGATCGTATCGCCGATTTCGACAAACGCCGGACAAATAATTTCGGCGCCGGTTTCCACCTTCACCGGTTTGGTCAGGTTGGTGGCCGTGTTGCCGCGAACCGCGGGCTCGCAATACTCGATCTTCAGCACGACGTGGTTCGGCGGCGTGACCGAAATGGGATTGTTGTTGAACAAGACCATTTGGCAGTCCATGCCCTCTTTGAGAAACTTCCAGGCGTCGTCCACCTGGTCCTTGGTCAGCTCGTATTGCTCGAAACTTTGGTTGTCCATGAATACGAACATGTCTTGCTGGCGATACAGAAACTGCGCGCCAATTTCCGTGACGTCGGCGCTCTCCAAGGTGTCGCCACCCTTGAGCGTGCGATCGAGAATCGTGCCGCGCAGCAAATTGCGGAGCTTGCACTTGTACAGCGCATTGCCCTTGCCGGGCTTGACGAAATTGCACTCGACCATCAGATAGGGATCGCCGTCGATCTGGACCTTGAGCCCTTTTTTGAATTGGCTGGTGTTATATGTAGCCACCCGATGATTCCTACTTCGCTCGATTGCGCTGGAGCGTTATGCTGATGGTCTGCCCACAACCTTCTTGCAGGCCAACCGTCCGACCATGAGCCCTTCCAGCGTTTCTGTTGATCTTGCGCCCGGCCGGAGCCCGGCGACTGCCGTGCGTTATGACACCTGGCAGCAGGCGTTCAAAGACGCGGTACGCGACCCGGCTGAACTTTGTCGTTTGCTGGACCTGCCGTATCGCGGCCGGGCGGGCGCGGCACAGGCGGCCCGCGATTTTCCTCTGTTTGTGCCGCGAGGCTACATCGCCCGCATGCGGCCGGGTGATCCTCGCGACCCGCTCTTGCGGCAGGTGCTCCCCCTGGAGGAAGAAACCGCCACGCCACACGGCTATAGCATCGACCCCGTGGGGGACGTGCAGGCAGCCCTGACGCCAGGCCTGCTGCACAAGTACCGGTCCAGAGTTTTGATGGTAGCAACTGGGGCCTGCGCAGTCCATTGCCGTTACTGCTTTCGCCGGCATTACCCGTACGGCGAAGCACCGCATGCGGTGGACGATTGGCAGCCCGCCGTCGCACAGATTTCCGCTGACAGCACGCTGCGCGAGGTGATTCTCAGCGGCGGCGACCCGCTGTCGCTCGTGGATGCGTACCTGGAGCAGCTGATTTTGCAGTTGGCCGAGATCCCGCATCTGCGCCGATTGCGCATCCACACGCGCCTGCCGATCATGATTCCCGAGCGCGTGACTGACGCTTTGCTGCGTTGGCTGCGCGCCACGCGGTTGGCGCCGATCATGGTCGTTCACGCCAATCATGCCAACGAGCTCGACCAGCACGTGGCCGCTGCCATGGCCAGGTTGGCCGACGCCGGGATTGTGCTGCTGAACCAAACGGTGCTCTTGAAGGGCGTGAACGACGACGTCGAAGCGCTCGCCGACCTCTGCGAGCGACTGGTCGACCTGCGCGTGATGCCCTATTACTTGCACCAGTTGGATCGCGTGGTGGGGGCGGCCCATTTTGCCGTGCCGCTGGCGCGCGGCCAGCGGCTGGTGGCTGCGCTGCGCCGACGGCTGCCCGGTTATGCCGTGCCGCGCTACGTGCGCGAGATCGCTGGCCTTGCGCACAAAACCGTGTTGGCGTGAGTTCTCGCGTTCCTGTTTTTCCATCCCGCCAGGCGCACGATCTCGCCATCCCTGCCGATGAAGCGCATTGCCTGGCTGACCGACATTCACTTGAACTTTTTGACCGACGCGCAAACCGCGGATTTCCTGGCCGAAGTGGCGGAGGTCCGGCCTGATGCGGTGTTGATCAGCGGCGACATCGCCGAATCGCACGACGTGGACCGTTACCTGGAGCGCTTGCAGCAAGGGATCGGCGCGACCATCGACTTCGTGCTGGGCAATCACGATTTCTACCACGGCTCGATCGCCGAGACGCGCGGGCGCGTGGCGCAACTCTGCGCGGCAACCACCGGACTCAATTATCTGACCCTGCAGCGCGAACCGGTACGGCTCAGTCCGCACGTGGGACTGGTGGGCCACGACGGCTGGGCCGATGGCCGCGCGGGCGACTTCATGCGCTCCGGAGTGAGCATGTTCGACTATCGTCTGATTAGCGATTTGGCCGGGCGCGACCGGCGCGAGCGGCTGGAGATGCTGCACGCACTTGGCGACGAAGCGGCCAGCCACGTGCGCGAAATCTTGCCGCGAGCACTGGCGCAGTTTCGCGATGTCGTGTTCCTGACCCACGTGCCGCCTGTGCGCGAAGCGTGTTGGCACGGCGGGCACATTTCCGACGACGAGTGGTCCCCCCACTTCACATGCGTGGCCGTCGGCGAGGCGCTGCTGGAGGTCATGACTGCGTATCCCAATCACCGGCTCACCGTGCTTTGCGGCCACACGCACGGTCAGGGCGAAACGCAGCCGCTGCCGAATGTGCAAATTCTCACGGGCGGGGCAGAATACGGCCACCCGGCGATTCAGCGTGTGATGGAGTTCGACTGACGCCGCACGGATGGATGCTGCGCGGGCCGTTTGCACCAGTGCCGCGCACTGCTACGATTGACGCCTGGTTCGCAAAGCCAAATTCCAAGAGGCCGTTTCGCAACCTCAATCACGGCATCGGTTTTGAAACTGCTTTTGAGTCATTCACCCCTCCCCGAAGCCTGCCTCCATGAAGTTTGCCATCTGCAACGAGACGTTTCTGGACTGGCCGTTCGAACGCGCCTTCGCCTTTGCGGCCGAGTGCGGCTATACGGGCATTGAGTTCGCGCCCTTTACCATGGCCTCTGATGCGCGGGAGGTCTCGCCGCATCAGCGGCAGCAAGTTCGCCGCCAGGCCGAAACCGCCGGGCTTGACGTTGTCGGCCTGCACTGGCTGTTGGCCAAGACCAGTGGCTATTATCTCACCAGTCCCGATGCCGAGGTGCGTCGGCGCACGGCCGCGTACGTGCAAGAGCTGGCGCGGCTGGCGCGCGACCTGGGCGGGTCACGCATGATCTTTGGCTCGCCGCAACAGCGGAACTTGCTGCCCGGCGTTACGCCGGAGCAAGCGCTCGACTACGCCGCGGAAGTGGTGAGCGCGGCGTTGCCCGTGCTGGAAGAAACGGGCGTCACCTTGTGCCTGGAGCCTTTGGGCCCGGCGGAGGGAGATTTCCTCGTCACCACGGCCGAAGCCGTGCGACTGATCGAAAAGATCGATCATCCCAGCGTGCGGCTGATCCTCGATTGCAAAGCCATGTCGAGCGAGGCGGCGCCGATACCCGAGCTGATCCGCCGGCACATCGGCCACCTGGCTCACTTCCACGCCAACGATCCGAATCGTCAGGGACCCGGCTTCGGCGAGCTCGACTTCGTGCCCATTCTGGCGGCCCTCGAAGAGGTTGGCTACCAGGGCTGGGTATCGGTGGAAGTGTTCGACTATACACCGGGCGTAGAGCGCCTGGCGCGCGAGAGTATTGCCAATCTCAAACAGGCGCTCGGCAAGTCGGCCAAAGCGTCTGACTAGTCGTCGCCGTTGTCGTCCTCTACTTCCAGTTCGCTGGCAGCGCCCGAAACGACGGTTGCCCCGTCGATCATCTCCAGCCGAATGATGTGCGCTGCGGCGTGTTCACGTAATAGCCCCGCAAGCAATTCTGAATGCGTTGTGATCCACAATTGAGAATCGCGAGCAGCTCGGCCAATCATTCGAGCCAACGGGTCGAACAATTGAGGATGCATGTTCGCATCGGGCTCATTTAGAGCCAGGAGCGAAGGCGGCCGTGGACTGAGTAAGGTTGCCAACAAGCAGAGATACTTGATCGTGCCGTCCGAAAGCTCGCGTGCGCTAAACTCCCGCCTGAACTGAGGCAATATGAGGGCGACCTCTATGCCCCCGGACGACGGCTGGATGAGCAGAGATGCACCCGGAAATGCGGACTGAACCGCTGCCTTCAGTCCTTCGTGGTCGCCAATCTCCAGAATCGTCGCCAGCGCGGCGGCGAGATCTGAGCCGTCGTGACTCAATACCGGCGTGCGCACGCCGATCTGCGGCCGACGAAGCGGCGACTCGGCGTCACTGCGAAACTGATGATAGAACCGCCAGCCGGATAAGACTGCCCGCAACTCGGACAGTTCTGGAAACCGGGATGGTTCTCGCAATTCGGAAAGGATCGACTCGGAATCGGAAAGTTCGAATGGGAACTTCACGCGCTCGCCCGAATCATCCCTCAATTCACAGGAGCGATTCCTGCGCTGGAAGATCGTCGCCCTGCGAACTCCGTCGAGGAACTGCAACTCTTCTTCGCGCACGTACGGATCCAAGTCGAAGGCCGATCTCCCCGCATCAGCAAGCCCACATGCAAACTGATATCGCCACGCGTCGAATTGAACCTCGATGGCAATGCGTTTCGGAGTTCCTTTTCTCACTTCTCCTGCCCAAAGGCAGCTTGGCATCCCGCCTTCCTCGGCCAGCACTCGTGCGAGGCGGCCGTTGGCAGCCATATTCAGCAGATACAACGAGCGGTACAGGTTGGTTTTGCCGCATCCATTGGGCCCAACGATGACATTCACCTGCGCCAACGGCAGATGCATGCGTTGCACCGAGCGATAGCCGCGCACTCCGAGCGAGCGAATCGGCATCATGGCTGACGTTCCTTGCGGGCCACGCGAGTGGGAGCCCGAGCGCGCCGCAACGTGCCGAACATCGGCCCGTTGAAATTACCCCGCCGTGGCCTTCAGCTCAGCCAGGTGCTGAGCCGTGCCGACCAGCCGGTCCCAATTCTCAACGATGTACTGCGGCGGTCCGCCAATCTGGGCGACCACTTGGGCCACTTCCTCGGTCTTGACCATTTCGATCGCGTCCCAGGGGCAGACCTTCAGGTCGTACGGATTGCTCTTCTTGCCGGGAATGTGCACGCACACCTCGCAGCCAACACAGCGCTCCAGGTCGATCTCGCACCAGCTTTGCAGATTGAGAAACTGGTCGTATTGCTGAATCTTGAAGATGCAATCGACCGGGCAGACTTCCAAACAGGCTTCGCAGCCCGTGCAATTGTCGGCGTTGATAACCGCCAGTTCCTTGGGGAGCTTTTTACGCGGCCCTTGTTTGGCCATGGAGCACTTCCTCAAACGTTTGGTTCAGGCGGCCACGGCCCAGCCGGGCCAGACCGAACGATGGCAGGTTGACTACCCAATCATAGAAACAAATCGGCAGCGGGCCAACTGCTGCTGCGGCCAATTGGGACAGCGTTGCAAAAGTGCGCGGGCGATAGCGCCTTGCGGCCGCGCGACCCGTCGGCTAAACGCCGCCAAAAGTGCCAAAATACCGGAAGTTTTCGACCTGTCGCGGCGCGACCGCCCGTCAGTAGCGCGGAATTGATTCGCCGGAAACGAGGTCTTCGAACGTCTGGCGGCGCCGGGCCAGGTGGGCCCGCCCGTCGGTGATCAACACCTCGGCCGCCAACGGCTTGCTGTTGTAGTTGGAGCCCATGACGGCGCCATAGGCGCCCGCGCACTCGATCACCACGTACTCGCCCACTTCGGCCACCGGCAGCGAGCGCGCCCGCACGTAGCCGCCCGCATCCTGGGTGAAGATATCGCCGCTTTCGCACAAGGGCCCGGCCACCACCACGTCGCGCATCTCGCGCCGCGGACCTAGCGACCCGCACGGCACCACCGACATCGGATGATACGCACCATACAGAATCGGCCGCGCCAGATTGTTGAATCCTGCGTCGAGCAGGTAGAAGGTGTTGGCGCCGGTCTGCTTGATGGCGCGAACTTGTGCCACCAGATAACCGCTCTCGGCCACCAGATATCGGCCCGGCTCGATCTCCAGCCGCACGTCGTGGTCGAACGCGTCTTCCAGCCGCTTGCGCGTGGCATCCCAGATTTTGAAGTACGCCTCCACGTCGATGTAGGTTTCGTCTTCGCGATAGGGCACTGGCAGCCCGCCGCCGGCGCTGATGGTGGTGATCGTTCGACCTGCCTCGCGTGCGGCGCGCTCCATGGCGTCGCACACTTGCAACAAATGCTCGAAGTCGGTCCCCGAGCCAATGTGCATGTGCAGGCCTTTGACGCCCAGGCCGTAATGATCGGCGGCCCGCAAACACTCCAACAGCTCGGAATGCCAGATGCCGTGCTTGGAGTGCTCGCCGCCGGTATTGGTCTTCTGGCTATGGCCGTGCCCAAAGCCGGGATTCAGCCGCAAGGTAATGTCGCGGCCCGGCGCAACCTGGCCCAACTGAGCGATCATGTCGGGCGAGCCGCAATTCACATGGATGCCAAGCTCCACCACCATGTCGAGCGCTTCGCGATCGAAGATATCGGCCGTGTAGACGACCGGCGGCGGGTCGCCGGCAGCGGAATATCCGGCGGCCAACGCGCGGCCAATCTCGCCCGCGCTCACCGAATCGACCATCACGCCTGCGCGCCGCACCAGATCCAGAACGGCCAGGTTGGAACAGGCCTTCATGGCATAGCGAATGACATCGAAGGCGCGCAAGTCGTCGATCCGCTCCCGGATCGTGGCCGCGTCGTACACGTACAACGGCGTGCCAAAGTTGCGGGCCAATTGCTCCACGGCGATGCCGCCGATCTCGGTCCGCAAGGGAGAAAAGGTCTTGGTCGTGGGCATGGCGAGATTATTCCTGAGAGCTCTGGCGCGGCGGCGGTGGTAGTGGTGGTGCAACCGGCGGAATCGGCCCGGCCGCCCCGGGGGCACTTTGCCCCGGCGAATCGCTCAGCCTAACGCATCGCTGCTTGCGAGTGAAGTGCCACCCCGGCGGTCGGTAGTGTCCGCGCGCGATACGTTGCCGACTGTCAACGGTGGGGCGCGTAGTAGGAAGCCGCGCGCCACGCCCAGGTTCGCGCCTCAGGCAACGAATGCGGCCGAAAGCGACTCGAAATCGCCATCGGCATCGTCGTCTGCCGCGTCGTGTTCCATGTCATCGAGCGTAGCGATTGCCACGGGGATTAACAGGAGCACGTCGTCCGCAGCGACCGCACTCGCATTCGCCGGAACCGCAACCAGCACCACGTCGCTGGCATTGGTCAGAGCCGCCGAATCGTCGCTGTCCATGGCGTCGATCGCCAGGTCGACCGCGATAGCCACCATGGCAGCCGCTGGGGCGTCGCCCGTCGCGGCCGCCACTTGGGGCGCGGCGCTACTGGCTGCCTGTGCAGCCAGCGCATCGGCACGAATCAATTGGTTGATCACCAACATGGCGTCGATGGGCGACACCATGCCGTCGTCGTTCACGTCGGCAAAACGCTGCGGCCGGTTGGTGGCATTCGAAGTCGCGGTTGCCGCCTGGGGCGTGGCACTGCCGCCATTCTTGGCGGCGTCCGCCTCAATCAACGCGTTGATCACGATCATGGCATCGATGGGCGACACCATGCCGTCTGCGTTCACGTCCTGCGGAAGAACCGCGTTGTGGGCCACCAGGGCCACCGGTTGCACAGCGGGAATCACACCTTGCCGCACGATGGTCACGCTATCGGCCACGACGTAGCCGTTGGCCGCATCGCCCAGCGTGACTTCGAGCAGGCCGTTGGTCACCTCGATCGTGCCCAGGCTGGTGCCGTTGCCCGCGGCCGCTGCCTGCTGCTGATTGACGTTCACCGTCAGCGTGGTGCCGTCTCCATTCGAAAGCTGATAGGGCGCGTTGGTCGCCCGGTTGCTGAATGGAACCCAGGTGCTGAAGACTTCGTACGTCCCGGGAGCCAGATTGAGGAACGTCCACACGGCACGGTCGGCGCCGTTGCCCGCGGCGCTCGTTTGCAAATCGCCGTCGACCGCCAGCGTGTTGGCGCCCGAAACCCAATCGCCAAGGTGGTGGAAGCCGTTGCCTGCGTCATCAATGGTGAACTGCGCCGGGCCGGGCGTATCGCCCGTTCCCTGCACGGCGAAGTCGTACAGCGGTTCGTCGCTGTCGTCGCACACGATTGATACCGTGGCCTGCCGCAGGCCGCTGCCGGTGGGATGGAACAGCACGTCGAACGTCGTCGACTCGCCCGGCTCAACGCTGAAGTCCGGCTGCGAGAGGACCGTAAAGTCCGAGGCGTGGGCGCCGCTGACGAGCACGCGCGGGCTACCGTCCAGATGCAGCGTCGCGTTGCCCGTATTGAGAATCGTAAAAGTGTGCACGACCGAGTGGCTCTGGGCCGGCACGGGTCCGAAGTCGGTCGCATCGTCGAACACAGGCGACGTGTCGCCGTCGTCGATGGATTGATCGAAGCCCGACACGTCCATCTCGGCAAACTGCGGCAGGCTGTCGCCCGATACGATCCGCACGGCGTCGGCGGTGACGAATCCATTGGCGGCGTCGGTCAGACGCACCCGCAGGGAGCCGGTAGTGACCGCGTAGGTGCCCAGGATCTGCCACACGACGTTGCCCACTTCATCGCCGGCGGGAGCCACCTGCTGATTGACGCTCAGGGTGCCGACCGCGGTGTTGCCGTCGAACACGGTGTACGGGGCATTGGTGGCCCGATTCTGGAATTGGCTCCAGCGCGTAAAGACCTGGTAGGTGCCGTTGGGAATGTCGTTGAATGCCCAATTGGCCGTGCTGCTGCCGTTGCCGGCCGCGTGATACGTATAGTCGAGCTGGTACGCCAGCAGGTTCGTGACGTTGGTCCAGCCGCCGGTCGTCGTGAAGCCGGGTTCGCCGTCGTCCACGACGAACTCGACCGGCGGCGGGCTGCCAAAGATGATCGTGCAGGTGCCGTTGGGATCGACCAGCCTGGCGTTCGTCGGATCAGAGAGTTGCAGGAAGAACCGCTCGTTCGATTCGTAGAGGGCGCTGCCCATGATGGGCACCGTCACTTGCACCGTGCTCGTGCCGGGCAGGAACGTGAGGTCGCCCGATTGAGACAGATAGCTCTCGTTCGCCAAGGCCGTGCCGTTTTGCGTCGCGTAGTGCACAGTCACTTCGCGCCCGCTCTTGTTATCCAGGGCGATCGTAAAGACGGCGCCCACCACGCCCGGGCTGAGCGTGGCGACGAACACATCGTTCACGTAGAAACCCGGCAAGGGATCGTTGTCGATGATCGTGCCGGTGCCCACGCCCTTGATGATGCGGCCGTTGACGGCATTGCTCAGCAGGACGAAAAACCCTTCGGTGCCCTCGTTGAACGTGTCGTTCATAATCGGCACGGTGATGGTGCGCGTGGAAATGCTGGGCGTGAACGTGAGCGCGCCATTGCGGGGCAGGTAGTCGAGCGCCGCCCGGGCCGTCGCGTCGGCCGTGGCATAGCTGACGGTGATATTCTGGTTGATCGTGCCGAACGACGACACCGTGAACACGGCGTTGCTGGTGCCTGTGTTGCCTTCCACGATGGAGATATCGTTGATCGACAGGTCGACGTCGTCGTTGAGTATGGTGCCGACGACCTGACTGCGAACGACGCGCGCGTTGGTAGCGCTGATATTCAGGCGGAAATCCTCGTTCTGTTCGACCAGGGTATCGCCGGTTACTTGCACCGTGATGAACTGCGTGGTTTGCCCGCCGACGGCAAACGTCAGAGTGCCGCTGGCTGCCGCGTAGTCGCTCGGCGCCGTCGCTTCGTCATCGACGGTCGTGTACGCCACGTTGACCGGAGTTGCGGTGTCGCCCAGGAACCGCACGGTAAACACGAAATTCGTTATGCCGCTGTCACCCTCTAACAGGGCAATATCCTGAACGATGATCTGAGTGCGGATAAACTGAATGGCCGCCGCCGCGTCGACCAGGCCATGGCCGCTATAGCGATCGACGCCTTGGCCGTTCGCAATGGGAATGCTCCCCAGCGTGTTGAAGTCCAGCCGCGCAACGATGTCGATGGCGGTCGACTGCAGCGCGTCAAAAATCGTTTGCGGGGACAGGGAGCTTGGCCCGCCGCCGGCTTGCAGCATCAACGCCGCCACCGCCGCCACGTTGGGCGCGGCCGCCGAAGTGCCAAAGAAATTTGGAAATCCGTCGGCATCCTGCGAAATGTCGCCGCCAAAGAACGTATTGTTCACGCCGTCCACGCCGGTAACCTGCGGGCTCATTCGATCGATCGGCGCCGCAAGTCGATTGCCGGAAGTGTCGAACAGAATGGGTGTTCCTCCGCGCGACGAAAAATCGTTCAACAGCGGTGGATTGACGCCGAATGCGGGCGTCGATGCAAAAACGGCAGCGCCCACGCCCATTGCTCCGGCGGCATTCGGATGGCCGAACGACGTGCTGCTGTTGGTGTCGAACGCGGCAATCGTGCCGTCGCCGAATACGATGTACTTCATCAGCCCCGGCGCCGTGCCGGCGAAGAGCTCGATGCGGATGAAGAAGGTCGTGTCCGGCGCGCCGTTGCCGTCGAGATCGAAGGAACCGTCGTTGAAGAAACCGAAAAACTCGACGGGGTCAAGGCCGACATTCAGATCCAGCGAGCCGCCCAGAATCGTGGTGCCGTCGGCGCCGATGACGAAGATATCCACGTCGCTGTTCGATCCACTGCCGCCCAACGACGCGTAGGGCTGGTCCCACTGGAAGCTGATCCGCGTGAAGCCGCCGAGCGAAAGGTTGAATTGCTGCAGTGTCGATACGCCCGGGCCGGGATCAAAATCGTGAAACGGGCTGCCGAACAGGCCGCCGCTCTGGCCGGAGTTCACAAACGCACTCTCGTACGACTCGTCGCCGGAGTTGCCGGCCGCGGAGAAGTAAGGGATTCCGGCAGCGTGCACGTCGTCGACGGCCTGGGCGATCACGCCGTCCTGGAAAAACGGCTCCGTCAGATAGCCAATGTCGTCCACGATGACGTCCGAGCCGGAATTCGCCAACAGGCGGATATTGTTGGCAAAGCTGACGTTGCTGCGAAACGCCGTGGCGAACTGAATGGCCGCACCTGGCGCCACGTCGTGGACAAGTTGTCCCATGGCGCGCCCTTCGTCGGTGCCGGAGTCGAGATCGTCGAGAATCTGCGTGTTGACCGGCAAGTCTCCCGTGGCAATGTCCTGCTGCACAGGATCCGTGTTGATCCCATAGGGCACGGCGCCGAACGTGTCCGACAGAATTCCAACCGTCACCCCGGAGCCATCCACTCCGAACGAACTGCGCGCCAAGTCAGCGCGCAACCCTGCGTCGGCCTGGCTCTGCACTGAGCCAGTGTGAACGATGGGCTCGTAGCTGGGTCGCGCCAACACCAGCGAGGGCACTGCCGCCAACGCGCCGAGGGCGTCCATCCGTATCTCGCCGGCGAACTGGCTTCCCGCAACCTCGATGTTGCGCATCCCCAGCGTGGTTAATTGTGCAGTCAGCGCATTCACGTCGCCCATGCCGGCAAAGTTCACCGTCACCCAGTCGCCGTTGACCTGCAATCGCGAATCGCTCGAAGGCTCGAACGGGGTGCCCGGGTGCTGTTGCTGGTGGAAGCGCTGTTCCTCGTAGAGCAGCGTCAAGTCAAAGCCCACGCGAGCCATCGGCCCATCTTTGCCCACCAGATCCGGCCCGTGAAAATCAACCAGCGCCGCCTGATAGGCAGTCGAGAGGTTGCTTGCCGTCGAGTCACCCGTGGAGCTATGCAGCATCACGCGGCGTTCCAACGGTTCCATGCGCGGTTGGGCCCAGCGCGGTGCCGTCATTCGGACGCGCGGGCTGCGCGTGCACTGCACGTTGCGGAAAACCATGGTCGGCTCGTCATCGGGAGTGAAAGCGGGCGCTGGGGGCGCGGACGTTCCTCCGGCGCCGGGCCAACGCGCATTTTGCGGTCGCAGTCGAGCGCTACCCCACCCAAGTGGGTTTTGCGCGCGCGGTTTCAATACTAGTTACGGCCCCTGGCAGTCGCAACAAGAAAGCACGCGGAGAGCGGGGCGGCATTGATTGCAGGCGGGTTTGGCGGCGAAACCACGATTTCGACGTCTCACCCTATTCGCTCGCCGCGGCGTCGCTTATTCCGCCGCCCGCACAGCGCAAAACAAAGCGGCGCTCGAGTCCGCGCGGGATTCGAGCGCCGCTGGTTGGTTTTGAGAAATCCTGCAGGACCAGTCGGCCCCCCGTTGGAGTCCGCTACGGTGCTCCCGGGAAACCGGCGCCGCCGGCGGCCGACAACATCTTGCCGGCGTTGGCCAACAGGCGCAACACGCCCTCTTCCGCCTCCAGGCGAATCAGCATGCTGTCCTTCTGGGGCATGAACACCAGGCGGACTTTGTCCTTGCCGTCACTCTTGGCCAGCGCTTCGGCCATGGCCATCACGTTCTTGCGATCTTCTTCGCTTTGCATGGCCGCGGCGAATTCGAAGATCGGCGCCAGCGACACGTTCAATTGGAACGGCGGCAGCTCCTTGCCGGCCTGCGCCTTGCTCTTGTCGATGAGCGACTTGGTGAGCTTCAGGCTGTCGGTGCCCAGGGCCAGATAGACGCTCTTCGCGCCGATCCCCACGGCCACGTCCAACTTCTCGCCCAGCACCTTGGCAATGCCCTTATCCTGCGGCACGGGAATGCTGGCCGTGTGGAAACGTACGCCCTCGTGGCTGTCGGCATCGAACTTGATCGTCGGGAAGTTCGGTTCCTTTTCCGCGAGCTTGCTGAACTTCTTCAGCGCGCTTTCCAGGGCCTGCGGATCGGCAACGTACGCGCCCACCACGAGCGCCATCGATTTGTCGCTGACTTGCAGCGTGGCCGCGGCGTCGATCTTGCCGCTTTCGAGCGTGCCCTGCAGAGCGTCGAATACTTCGCCCAGCATTTCCTTGGCCAGTTGCTTGCTGCCCTCGTCGGTCAGCTTGTCGCTCTTGTCCACGTGATCCATCGCGCTACTGCGAATCGTGCTCAGCGCGGCGGCAATTTGTCCCGAGCTATCCTTGGCGATCTCGGTGGTGATGTTCAGCGAGGCCGCGGCTTCCGGATCCAGAAAGCCCGCGAAGTCCGAGGGCGTGGCTTTCATCTGCGACAGCTGCTTGGCCGATTCGCTGCCGGCCACTGCCGAGAACGACAAGTCGATGTGGGCCGTCTTGGCCGTCGTATCAACCGCGGCGCCCAACGTGATCTGGTCGACGTCGTTGATCGCGCTGGTCAGCGCGTCCAGCTGCTTTTCCGTGATCTTCTTGCGCGTTTCATAGTCGGCGTCGCTTTCGTCCGGCATGCGTCCCAGGCCAGACTCTACACCGGCGCGCAACTGGTCGATGGCCATCGACCGATACACTTCCGGAATATTCTGCACGTACAGCCGAATGGCAACGTCGTACGAGGTTTCCAAACCGGCCAAGAGCTTCGTGGGATCGCTCGGCGCGCCGTTCACGGCCTCGGCGGTCTGACCGATAATGGCCCACTTGTCCTTCTGTTTCGCCATGATCGGCTGGCCGAACACGTTCAGTCCGTACAGCCCGTCGCCGGCGTCTTCCGCGTCGCCGACCAATCCGGCCAGCGCTTCGAGCAACTTCTTCAGGTCGTCAACCGGGAGGTAGACCAGCGGTTGAAATGAAACGTCGTCGGTCGTCAGCGAGATGCACCAGGGACGCGTTTGATCCAGGCCCGCCAGACCCTGGCCTTGCGTGAACAGCTTCAGCATGCCCTCGAGGTTCTTGTCCAGATCGGGGTTGCCGGCCAGGTTACCGAACATGGCCACGTCGGCCATGATGCGGTCGTAGCTGGCAATCGAGAGCACGGCCACCGGCTTAGCGCCGTCTGCCGCTTTGTTCTCCTGCGCCGCACTCGAAAGTGCAGTCGCGGCGATCAGCGCGATCGCCAACATGGGAAGGATGAGTCGTTTCACGATTGGGATCTCCTGGGGGGTAGTGCTTGCGCGCGAGAGCCGCACAGGCGTGACCGCACCATGCGGCTCCTGCGGCTTATACCCGTTCAATGGCGGCAGGGTTTTAGCGGGACGAACGGTCGCTCGGGCGTCCGTCGGCCGAATACACCGTCCGCCGTGCCCCTTGGCGAGACTAAATCGTAGGTTATGTTATGCCCCGCGCCTAGCAACCGCCGCGAGCCGGGCGAGCTCATTCAGCTGCTGCCGGGACCGTAAAACCAGCGCTTTTTGCACTCCCAAACGCGCAGGAACGCAGCGTGTCCGACTCCCAACTGCAGGGCGTGGGACGCCGTCATGCGGCCGGTGGGCGGGCGCCTGATCTCGTGTGCCGGGGCGCCGCGATGAGAAGGCGTTAGCCGAGTTCGGACTAACGCTCGCGGAACGTGATGCGACCCTTCGTCAGGTCGTACGGAGAAAGCTCAACGCGCACGCGATCGCCGGGCACGATGCGAATAAAGTGCTTGCGCATCTTGCCGGCCACGTGTGCAATGACGTTGTGGCCGCCGTCGAGCTGCACGCGAAACCGCGTGTTCGCCAGCGCCTGCGTCACCACACCTTCCACTTCGAGTGCTTCTTCCTTTGGCTTTTGCGCCATACACGACTCCGATTGGGTTACTTAATCATAGCACTCAAACTATAAGAGCTGCCCCATGTTACCATAACGACCGCTACTGGTCGACCCGACGAAAAGCTCTACAGCGAGCGAAATAAGCCCGGCCGGAACCTTCCGGTTGCGTGCACATCAGGTGAGGCCCGAAAGCCCCTCGTCGATGGCCGCCAGCACGGCCCCGCGCGATTCGATGCCCACCGACAACCTGATGGTGCCCCCGGTAATACCCAGTGCGCGTCGCGCCGGTTCCAACAGCCCGCGATGGCTAGTCGACTCCGGATGGCTGAGCGTCGTGTTCAATTCGCCCAGTGAAGGGCAGAAGGGAATCTGCCGCGCCGAGCTCATGAACGCTGCGGCCGCCGGTCTGCCGCCGCGGAGCGTGAAGCTCACCAACGAGCCAAAACGATCGCCAAACTGTCGCTGCGCCAGCGCGTGGTCCGGATGGCTGGCCAGGCCCGGATAGTAGACGGCCTCGACGGCGCGATGCTCGGTGAGCCGTTCGGCCGCCGCCAGTGCATTGGCACAGGCGCGCTCGGCCCTGACCGCCAGCGTCGCCAGCCCGCGGAGCGCCAACCAGCAGTCGAACGGCGCACTGGCCAGGCCCCAGGTAGACAGCACGGCCGGCACGCGCTGCCAATGGCGTTCCGCGCCGCACAACAGTCCCAGCACGACGTCGCTGTGACCGTTCATCGATTTGGTCAGGCTTTCCATCACCAGATCGGCGCCGAACTCAAGCGGCCGGCAAACGGCCGGACCGGCCAGGGTGTTGTCGGCCAGGAGAAGCGCGCCACTTTGCTGGGCAATCTCAGCCAGCGCTGCCAGGTCGGCCACGCGCAACAACGGATTACTGATCGTTTCCACAACTACCAGCCGCGTCGCGGTGCGAAGCGCGCTGCGAACAGCACTCAGCTCGTAGGGATCGACCACCGTGGCCGTGACACCGAAGCGCGCCGCTTCGTCAACCAACAGCGTGGAGGTGCGGCCATAGAGTTGATTGCTGACGACCAGGTGATCGCCGGCCTTGAGCTGCGACAATAGGGCCAACGCCAGCGCCGCCATTCCCGACCCGGCGACCGCGGCCCGTTCGGCACCGTGCAGTTGGCGGCACTTTTCCGCCAACAGGTCCGCGTTGGGATGACCGTCGCGCTGGTAGGCATAGCCCGGCTGCTGGCCGGAGAGCACCGCATCGGCGTGGTCCGGATCATCGCACTCGTAAACGCTCGACAAATAAATGGGGGGGACGTGCGGTGCAGTCGATTGCGGCGGCACGCGGTCGGGCCGAGGGCACAGATCGTCAACGGAATCGCTCATCGCAGCTATCTCCACGGCGGACACAGATGGCGTCAGTATATCCACCGGCCACGATGCGCGACACACGCGGCCTTCGCGCTCGCGTGGCGCGCTGGCAGCAGGTGCGCCTCAGCGTTATGCTGGCGACATGTCAGACTCCGCCCGTTCCGCGCCCGCCGCAGATCGCGATCCGCATCGCCTGGACCAGGTCCTGGGCACCTTCTCGGTCATCGCTATTGTGATTGGCGAGGTGATCGGCTCGGGCATCTTCTTCAAGCCGCAAGAGGTGGCCCGCGCCACGGGCGGATTCGTGGGCTTGATTCTGGCGCTGTGGATTGTCTGCGGCCTGGTCAATCTTTGCGGAGCACTGTCGATGGCCGAACTCTCGGCCATGTTCCCGCACGCCGGCGGCACCTATGTGTTTTTGCGCGAAACGTACGGCCGGCTCTGGTCCTTTCTCTGGGTGTGGGCCGAGTTTTGGGTCATCCGCACGGCCGCCATTGCGGCGCTGGCCGTGTACACGGCCGTAGCCCTCGAGGAAATCTTTCAACAGCTCGGCTGGACACTCAACGAAACGCCCGGCATCGGCACTCAACGGGCGCTGGCTATCGGGACGATCGTGCTGTTGGGCACGATCAACATCATCGGCACGCGCTGGGGCAATGCCGTGCAAAACGTGGCCACCATCATCAAGATCGGTTCGGTCGTGTTTCTGGCGATCTTGCCGTTCGTCGCCTTTCGCGCCGAGTCGGCCTCGGGCGGCGCGCCCTTCGAGTTCGGCGACCTCTGGCCGGGCAGCGATCAGCCGGGACTGATTGTCGGCATCGGCGCCGCCGTGGCGGCCATCATGTGGGCCTATGACGGCTGGGGCAATGTCACCGTCATCGCTGAAGAGGTGCACAATCCGCAGCGGAGCGTACCCCTGGCGCTGATCGTGGGTGTGATCGTGCTCATTGTGCTCTACGCCGGCGCGAACCTGGCCTATCACCTGACGCTGCCCTCGAGCGAAATTGCGCAACATCAAAACCCGGCGGCAGCCGTTTGCGAAAAACTCTTGCCCAGCTACGGCGCGCGTCTGGTGCAAGCGATGATTCTGGTCTCTGTATTCGGAGCGCTGAACGTGAACGTGCTGGTCGGCCCGCGCGTGCTCTTCGCGGTCGCTCGCGACCACGCGTTCTTGCGTCCTTTTAGCCGGATTCATCCCGCGACGCGTACACCGGCGGTGGCGATTGCCGGCATGTGCGCCTGGTCGATTGCGCTGATTCTAATGGGCGGTTTGAGCTGGGATCCCAACGTGCAACTGTTCGACATCCTGACATTGTGGACTGTGTTCGGCGGCTCGATCTTCTATTTCTCCGCCGTCGTCGCCGTGTTCATTCTGCGTTGGCGGCGTCCTGATGCCGAGCGGCCGTATCGAACCTGGGGCTACCCGGTTGTGCCCGCGCTGTTTCTCATGTTCTACGTCTTCCTGCTGGTGACGATGTACCTGGAGCGGCCGCTGGATCGCACCATCGGACTGGCGCTCATTGCGGCCGGGGCCGTCGTGTACTTCATCGTGGAACGACGCGGCTCGCGCCCCGATGTGGCCGCGACGCCTGGCGGACAGACCACGCCCGCTGGATGAAACCCTTAACGGGCGCCGCCGAACCGCTCTTCCAGCAACGCTTGATAGACGCGCAGCAGCTCCTCGGCCATTTGGGGCGCCGCTTGCTGCGTGCCGCTGACATCGAGAACCCGCGCGGCAACTTGAACACGTTGCGGCTCGACTTCGAAGGTCTCCGTCACGCGCTGGGCCAGGTCTTCGTCGGCAGTCAGAATGCGTCCGGCGTTGGTCGCGGCCTGTTCCGCCAAATCCTGCAGCCGTGCATCCCGGCCGAGATCCGCCAGCTCCGGACCCCAACTACTGATGACGTACGGCGCCCCCGTCTCGAGCGCCAATTGTCCCAGCAGGCCAATGTATTGCACGTGCAGCACGTCGGGATTGAAGCGGTCGATGAGCGTATCCAGCCGGCGGCGAAAGAGTTCTCGGTAGCGCGTTAACTGAGCATCGTTCAATTCGTCGAAGGCCATCCCCCGCGCGCCGGCATCGCCCTCGCGGTAGCGCGGCACGTCGAATTGCAGATCGGCAGGCGAGCCGCTCGCCGAAAACGTGATGCGCTCCACCGGTATTTCGGCCGGCTGCGAACGTCGCTCGGCACGATCAAAGACCAGGATCCGCGCGTCGTGGCCGGCCGCTACGAGTGCCCCTGCCCAAGCAATGGTCGCCTGACCCACCGCAGACTCGTCGAGAGGGGCGTGGTGTAGAAACAGAATGCGCATGTGCGCTACGTCGTGAACCCTTGGGATGCTGCCGGCGGCTGTAGTGTACCGGCCGTTCGCCACCGGCACCAACGGCGGCTCGCCACGGCGCCTGCGGGCGACCGCGGCGGCGATGCGGATTGCAACGATTGCGCCAGCGCGGAGCCGCGGCGCCGGCCCCCGGCAAGGTTGGATTCTGCAGGTGCCGGCTGGACACTCCGCCATGCCCTGCCAGCACCCGGCCGCGATTTTTCCCCGAGCGCTTGAACAACTCCCGGGCACCTGCTCAACTAGTTAATTGAGGAATAGCCGGCTCACGATAAGGCGAAGATACCCCTATCGGCAGGGCCGCCAGCAGGAGGCAAGGTGCACATCGGGCCCCACGGTCGGAACCCGTGGACCCGCAAGCACGCCAACCGCCGGGCCAGACGCGGGGCAAAGAGTCGTCCGCCGACGTCCCTGCGGCCGCGGCGACTTGGGGCTTTGCGGAAACTCGACCGGCTCGCCTCGGCTGCTACACTTCGTTCGATCTTGAACTTTGACAGCTTTGCCGATCATGCGGATCCCGGGGCACGCCTGCCGCCGGGCCAAGCAAGCAAACAAGCTACCCTTTAGGCACAGGCCCTAGCAGTTTCGCAACCGATACCAATCGTAGACCCTTGAACCGCGCCCCTCTGCGCCGCGCGACTTTTCGCCGCCCAACCCCCCGCAAGCGTCTCGGCCCTGCATGAGCACCGAACAGTCCGTCGATCCCGAACTCGTCGAACAGACGAAACAGCAGATCCGCAATCTGGTCCGTGAGATTGCGCAGATCTCGAAGTCGGAAATCGCGCCGGTCGACTTTTACGACGCGGTGCTGAGTCGCATTGTCACGGCGCTGGCCGCCGTGGGCGGGGCCATCTGGACGATCGCCGACAGCGGGCAGCTGGTCCTGGAATATGAAATCAACCTGCGCGAAACGCGCATCGGCGAAACCGAAGAAAACCAGATCCGCCACGGCCGCCTGCTGCGCAAGGTGATCAAAGGCGGCGAGGGAATGCTCTCGCTGCCGCACTCGGGCGCCGGCAACGCCGAGGAAGGCGGCAACCCCACCGATTTCCTCTTGGTGCTCGGCCCGCTCAAGACGGCCAACGAGACCGCGGGCGTGCTGGAAATCTTCCAACGCCCCAACAGCAGCGCCAACGTGCAGCGCGGCTACCTGCGGTTCCTGCAGCAAATGTGCGAACTGTGCGGCGAGTATCTCAAAAGCCGCAAGCTGCAACATTTCACCGACCGGCAGGCCCTGTGGGCCCAATTGGAAAACTTCACCCGCCTGGTGCACCGCGGGCTCGACACGCGCACCACCGCTTACACGATTGCCAACGAGGGCCGACGGCTGATCGAATGCGACCGCGTGAGCGTGGCCATCAGTCGCGGCCGCCGTTGCACGATCGAAGCGGTCAGCGGACAGGACCTGGTCGACAAGCGCTCCAACACTGTCTCGCTGCTGACCCGGCTGGCCAACGCCGTGGTGGCCACCGGCGAAACCGTGTGGTACACGGGCGACACCTCGATGATGGCCCCGCAGGTCGAAGACGCCGTGCAGGACTACGTTGACGAGGTGCACTCGAAGGCGGTCGCCATCGTGCCGCTCAAAGAGGCCCACGACAAAACCGATCCAATGGCCAACCCCAAAGTGCTCGGGGCGCTGATCATCGAACAGATCGAAGACAGCCGCCCGCGCGACGGACTGGCGCAGCGCATTGAAGTCGTCAGCGATCACAGCTCGCTGGCGCTGGCCAACGCCATCGAGCATCACGATTTGTTCTTGATGCCCGTCTGGCGAACCATCGGCAAATCGCGCTGGGTCGTCGAAGCGCGGCAACTGCCCTATACGATCTCGATCTCCATCGCCGTGCTGGCCGTGCTGTTGTTCCTGTTCCTGTGGCCCAGCGACTTCGATCTTTCCGCAAAGGGCGCGCTCGAGCCGGCGATTCAGCGCGATATCTTTGCCAGCCAGGCCGGCGAAGTGGTCGAAGTGCCGGTAGGCCACAACGTCCAGGTGAAAAAGGGCGACGTGCTGGTCCGGCTGCGAAACTCGGAGCTCGAAGGCAAGCTGATCGTGACTCAGGGAATGCTGAACGCGTCCCGCGCCAGCCTGGCATCCCGCGAAGCGATGCTGGCAGAACAAGGCCGCCGGCTGGGCATCGGCGAGCAAATTCGCCTGGGCGGCGAAATCTCCAAGCTGCGCGAAGAAGAAATCAACTTGCAGGAACAAGTGAAGGTCCTGGAAGAGGACGTCCGCAATCTGGTCGTCCGCAGCCCGATCGACGGGCAAGTCGTCACCTGGAAATTGCAGGAGCTGTTGATTCACCGTCCCGTGCAAAAGGGCGACGTGCTGATGCGCGTGGTCGAGCCGCAGGGAGAGTGGGAAGTCGAGCTGCACGTGCCCGAGAAGGACATGGGCTTTATCAACCAGGCTCGCAAAGAGTTCAACGACAAAGTGCGCGTGGAATACATCACGGCGACCGATCCCGGCACCTCGCACGAAGGCCTGATGAAAGAAGTGGGCCGGACAGCGGAAGTGCGCGGCGAAGAGGGCAACACCGTGAAGATCCGCGTCGCCATCGACAAACGCGATCTCAAGACCGAGCCGCGGCCCGGTGCCGACGTGACCGCGAATATTCACGTGGGCCGTGCGTCCATCGGCTACGTCTGGTTCCACGACCTGATCACGTGGGTGCAATCGAAGGTTCTGTTCCGCTTGTTCTAATCGCCAACTTAACTCCCCAGGGCCAGGCTCCGGTGTGCGTCCGGAGCATGGCCGGCACGAGGTGATTCATGTTGATTCATTCGCTAGTGGCCGGCGCCGCGATGGCTTTGGCGGCGCCTCCGACAGCACTGCCGACTCCGCCCAGTGCCGTCACTTCACCGACGGGCGACATCCTGGTAGAAAATTGCAGCATCGCGTCGGTCCAGGACCTGCAGATTCCCGCGTCCGATGCGGGCGTGATGACCGAACTACACGTAGTCGACGGCCAGCCGGTCACCAAAGGCACCCACCTGGCTACGATCGACGATCGCGAGGCCGAGGCGCTCTACAAGGTGAAGAAGCTGGAGTATGAGGTCGCCAAGCAGAAGGCCGAAAGCGACATCGACATTCGCCACGCGCAAAAAGCTGCCGACGTGGCTCGCCAGGCCTACGAGAAGTTCCGGACGATCAACGATAAGTTTCCCGGCGCCGTTACCCAGATCGAGCTTTTGAAGAATCAATACGAATGGGAAAAGGCCAAGCTCGTCATCGAAAAGAACCACGAAGACGTGGCGGCCAACGCCCTGACGGCCGACTCGAAGAAGGCCGAGCTGGACGCGGCGCTGGTGGCGCTTGAGCGCCGCAAACTGTTTGCACCCTTTGACGGCGTCGTGACCACGGCGGTGGCGAAGCAGGGCGAGTGGGTGCAGCCCGGCGATCCGGTAGTACGGTTGGTGCGCGTGGATCGGATGCGCGTGGGCACCTGGTTGAAGGTAGCCGACTGGTCGCCCAGCGACGTCGAGAACCGCAAGGTTACGTTGCAAGTGATGCTGCCCCGCGGCAAGGAAGTGCAGGTCAACGGTAAAATTGCGTACGTCAGCCCGGTGGTGGACACCAGCGGTACGTTCGCGGTCTGGGCCGAAATCGAAACGCCGATGGACGGCAAGCGCCCGCTGATCCTTTCCGGCATGCGCGGCAGCATGACCATTCACACCACACAGCCGGCAATCGCCGAGGCGCCAAAGCCTCCCGCGCAGCCGGCCCCCAATGCCGCCGCGGGCCGCAGGCCCGAATCCGCTGCCACCGAACCGCCAGGCGCCGTTCGGCCCGCCGCCGCCGTGCGACCGGCCACCGGCACGCCGCGCGGCGAGGCCCGGCAGCGCTAACCGAAACCCCGCGCCAGCGCATCCGCCCGCAGCGCGGCGCCGCGTTCCACGCACGTCCCGCCACGGCGTGCCCTGAGTTGCCCGCATGGTCACACTTGCCGACAGTCTGGTTTCCAGTTCCGCCCGGGTTCTCCCGGTACGGATGCGGCCGGACCTGACGGCCAAGCAGCAGCGCTATTTGGGCCAGCTCTATTGGGTGGTCAAGGAGCCGGTCGGGCTGCAGTACTTCCGCTTCCAGGAAGAAGAGTATGCCATCCTGAAGATGCTCGACGGCCGCACGAGTCTCGACGAGGTCAAGGTCGAGTTCGAGCGTCGCTTCCCGCCGGAGAAGGTCACCGTCGAAGAACTGGGCCATTTCGTCGGCATGCTGCACCGCAGCGGCCTGGTTGTCACCGACTCGATGGGCCAAGGCGAGCAATTGCTCAAGCGCCGCAAAAAGCGCGCGCTACGATCATTCGCCGCCGGTTTTGCGAATATCCTGGCGCTGCGCTTCAAGGGCATTGACCCGCAGGGAATTCTCGACTGGCTGCATCCCAAATTCCGTTGGATGTTCAGCTGGACGGCGCAGATCGTCTTCGGCATCCTGGCGCTCTCGGCCCTGTCGCTGGTGATGGTGCAATTCGATACCTTTCGCGCCAAGCTGCCCACGTTCCACGAATTCTTCGAGGCCAAGAACTGGATCTACATGGCCCTGGTGCTCGGCGTGACCAAGGTCATTCACGAGTTCGGCCACGGGCTGTCTTGTAAGCACTTTGGCGGCGAGTGTCATGAAATGGGCGTGATGTTCCTGGTGCTCACGCCCTGCTTGTATTGCAACGTGTCCGATTCCTGGATGCTGCCCAACAAGTATCATCGGGCCATCATTGGCGCGGCCGGTATGTACATCGAAATCGTGATGGCTTCGGTCGCCACGTTTCTCTGGTGGTTTAGCGCCCCGGGCCTGCTCAATCAGATCTGCTTGAGCATCATGTTTATCTGCTCCGTGAGCACGGTGCTGTTCAATGCCAACCCGCTGTTGCGATTCGACGGCTATTACATCTTGTCCGACTTGATGGAAATTCCGAACTTGCGGCAAAAAGCCACCACCATTACCAACCGCAAACTGGCCAAGTGGTGCCTCGGTCTGGAAGAGCCGGACGACCCGTTCCTGCCGCAGCGCAACCAGATGTTCTTCGCGTTCTACACGGTGGCCGCTGTGATTTACCGCTGGGTCATCCTGTTTGGCATTCTGTTCTTTCTATACAAGCTGTTCGAACCCTACGGTTTGAAAATCATCAGCCAGATGCTGGCGATGGTCTCAATTGGCAGTCTGGTGGTGATGCCGATCTATAAAATTGGCAAGTTTTTCTACGTACCTGGAAGGCTCCATCAAGTGAAACGCAAGAACGTGAACATCACCCTGGCGGTGCTCGGGGCGGCCACCCTGTTCATCCTGTTCTGCCCCCTGCCCTATCGGGTCATCTGCCCCTTGGAAATCAAGCCGCGGGATGCCGACCCGGTTTATGTCGACGTGCCCGGCGTGCTCGAACAGATCGACGTCAAACCGTGGCAGACGGTCAAAGCCGGCGACCAGCTGGGTCTGCTCAAAAGCACCGAGCTCGATCTGGAGATCGCCGGCCTCCAGGCCAAGCTCGAAGAGCAGCGCATCGAAGCGCAGGTGCTCTTGCTGCAGAAGGAGCGCTTCGAAGAAGGCAGCGAGATGGCCGGCCAACAGCTGCCGGAAGTGGAAAAGAGCATCCAATCGCTCGAGGAGCAACTGGCCAAGAAGATTGAAGACCGCGGCCACTTGCGTTTAATCGCACGCTCCGCGGGCACCGTGCTGCCGCCGCCCGAAACACCCAACAAGCAACCCTCCGGCGGAGCGCTGCGGCAGTGGTCGGGCAGTCCGCTGGAATCGAAAAACCTCGGCGCCCACCTGGCCGGCACGCTGTTCTGCCAGATCGGCAATCCGACGCAATGGGAAGCCAACCTGGTGATCGACCAGGACGACATCGAGTTCGTGACCGAGAACCAGCCCGTGGCCATCAAGCTCGACGAGCTGCCGTCGCACACGTTTCAGAGCAAGATCGCCGAGATCGGGCCGGAAATGAAGTTCGCCTCCCGCCAGTTGTCGAGTCAAGGCGGCGGCGACGTGATGAGCAAGGCCGACGAGAGCGGCGCGGAGCGGCCCATCAACACCTCGTATCAGGCCAGCGCGCCCATCGACGACAACAACGGCCAGCTGGTGCAGGGCCTGCGGGGCACCGCCAAGGTTTACGCCAAGTGGCAGCCGATCGGAAAACGCGTCTGGCGATACCTGATGCGCACGTTCAACTTTACGCTCTAGGCCTGGCCGCCAATCACTTCGGGTGCCACTGCTTGCTTGTCAGGCAGCGTTGATCTCACAAACTCTGCTAACGAGTTAGCGGGGACACTCTGAAGCTTTGCCTCGTTGGTTCTAGCGGCTGGCCAGCTCGGCGCTGCCCGCCAGCGCGGCAACACCCGCTCGCGGCAGATCACCGGCCGCATCGAACGGCATGGCGCGCGGCTGGCCGCATACTTCCAGGTCGCTGCGCCCCTGGGCCTCTTCCCAATAGGCGGCCGAACATTCGACCTCGCCCAGATCCAGCGTGTTGCGAATCCACACGATCTTCGCATGCGGCGGTTCCACGAGTCCCAGCGTCGCCAAGGCGGCCTCGATGACCGCGCGATCCGTGGGAAAATCGAGCGGCATCATCGCCGCCGAAACGTGGCCCGCGGTGAGGCAATTGATCCGCGTTTTCTCGATATCCACCTGGGCCAACGCCCGCGCGGTGCAGAACTCGGCCAGACCGATGCCCGACGCGTTTCCATGAGTGGCTTCGGTCAGACCGCGCACGATAATACGCTTGACCTTGGGCGTTTCTTTCCTGGCCGGCTCGTGGGCATGAAATTTCCGCCCGACCACGTTCGTGTCCATGCCCGCGCCGCTGATGTTCTTGCCGATCTCATCGATGATCAGCACGTGCACGTCTTCGAACGGCAGGCGCGGCATGAGCCCACGCGCCATCACCAGCAACTCTTTCTCGCGGGCCTCGAACTCGGCGGGCGCAACGCCCACGATTGCCGCCGTCTCGTCGTAGCCGTTCTCCACGATGGCCAGTCCGGCCACAATGCGACACGTGTCCAACACGCGGCCGGCCACGCTGCGCACGATTTGTGAAAAGCTGTAATCCTGAATCGCGCGATGATAGATCTTGGCCCCGGCGTGCTTGCCCAGGCCGATCAACATCATCTTCATCAGGCCGCTTTCGATGTCGCCGACGAAACCGGTGTGCGGCTTGATGCGGTTGCACACGATGACGTGATCGGCTTCGAACGCGTGGCGGTCGAAATGCACGTCAATGCCTTCCGCCGTCTGGCAAACGACCACCGTCTCCATGCTGGCGAGGATAGGACAACCGCAGGCTGCCTCGGTAATCCCGTAGGAGGCAAGCACCT
Organism: Pirellulales bacterium; assembly: GCA_050250435.1. Classification (GTDB taxonomy): domain Bacteria; phylum Planctomycetota; class Planctomycetia; order Pirellulales; family PALSA-1355; genus JBFWOR01. Next base: position 88,782 of record JBFWOR010000016.1, read on the forward strand.
GCCGCTGGCCCTCGGCCGTGCCTCCACCGTGGCTGCCCATGGCGGGCACGATGAACGGCTCGGCGCCGAGCGCCTTCATCGTGTCGACAATAGCCTTCGTGATTCGCAGGATGTTGGCAATGCCGCGGCTGCCTGCGCTAATGGCTACGCGCTGACCCGGCTTGATCGATCGTTCGAGCTGCAGGCGATCTAGCTGGCGGCGGACCTCGCCCTCGATATCGTCAACGCGGGGCGCGTCGAATGTCTGTCGTAGTCGGAAGATAGGAGGCAATTCAACCATCGCCGCCTCAGTCGTTCAGTCGTGGATTTCAAGCCCAGCTAGCAAATGCCGCCAGCTTTGCCGGCCAGCACGTGCCTCGATCATCGCACCGCATCCGGCACATTGCTATCCTAGCGGCTGAAAGTTCGGCCGTCGACATTGCGAAAACCAAGGACCCAGCCGCCGATGCGGCCCTTGGCGGGTGAGCCGGTTTGTGCACGCTCATGCGCTCTGGTGCCATCCGGCGTACCTGTGTACTGTACGCGGCCCGCGCGGGGAATGCTTGCTTTCCCGCTGCGGCGACTGCCTGCCCACACATTTCGCACAGAATCAAACTTCTGCCAGGAAAACACGCCGATGGCCACCGCCGATCGCAGTTCGAGACGCCACTCCTCCCGGCGCCGCCACCGCCACCACGACGAGCTGTACGACGAGGATCGTCCCCGCCGGCGCAAGTCGCACGCGTTCCGCAATTTCGCGCTGGTAATGTTCTGCCTGCTGCTGGTGGCCGGCTATTTCGCGCCGACGATCATCGCCAAGAGCCCGCTTTGCGATTGGCTGGTGCAAACGGCCGTCGCGCCCAACGGCTCGATTCACGTGGGCTCGGCTTCGCTCGGCTGGTTTTCACCCATCGACGTGGCCAACGTTGAATTGCGCGATGCCGCCGGCGAGTCCGTCGCCTCCGTGAAGTCGCTCAAAAGCGAGAAGCCGCTGTACGCGCTGTTGCTCGATTCGAACAACCTTGGACATTTGGATGTGGCGCAGCCCACCATCCATCTCGTGGCCTACGAAAAAGACACCAACCTGGAGCGCGTGTTGGCCAATTTTCTGGCCGCGGAAAGCGACGCTCAAGTGACGGCCAAAGTGAAGGTGAGCGAAGGCACTCTGCTGGTGGAAGACGCCATCGCCAAGCGCACCTTCAAGATCAACCAGTTGGCCGCGGAGTGCACCGTGGGCGACGCCGCCGAAGGCATCGTGCTGGCCGCTTCCGGGGCGCTCGAAGCCGGCAAGGAGCCCGGCAATTTCAAGGTCGATCTGCGCACCAAGCCTTCCGCCGAGGCGGGTCAGCTTGCCGCCGGCACCATCAAGTGCAACGGCTCCTCATTGCCGCTCGAAGCGCTCGATCCCTTGCTGCGCCGCACGATTCAAGGCGCGCAACTGGGCGGACAGCTCTCCGCTGACTTGGAAGGATCCTGGGGCAGCCTGGCTCCCGGCGGCGGCGCATCGCTGGCCGGCAAGGTGGACATTGCCAATTTGAACTTCCAAGCCGCGCTGTTGGGCGACGACAAGATCCAAATCGCGGCCGTCGAGATCCCCTGCCGCATCCGTCAGCAGGGAGACAAAATCGAAATCGACGAGCTGGCCGCGCGCTGCGAACTGGGCGAGATCGCCCTGACCGGCAGCGCCAAGGCGAGCGACTTTTCCGCTGACAACGTCGCCGCCGCCCTGGCCCGCGAAAACTACGACGTGAAGGGCCGCATCGATCTCGCCAAGCTCGCCCACATGTTGCCCGACACGCTCATGATCCGTGAAGGCACCGAGATCACATCCGGCGACATCAGCATCGCCGGCACGGCACGGCAGCAACCAAGCGGCATGTCCTGGACCGGGCTGGTCGAAACGAAGCGCCTGGCCGCGACCGCCAATGGCCACCCCGTTTCCTGGGACAAGCCGCTGGTGATGCAGTTCGCGCTGCACGAAAAGCCAAACGGCATCATCGTCGACCGCGCGGTTTGCAGCTCCAGCTTTCTGCAGGTCAACGCTGCCGGCGCGTTGGACAACATGAGCGCTTCGGCGGAGTTTGACCTGGCCCGGCTGGTCACGGAGTTGAAGCAATTCTCCGACTTGAACGATGTGCAATTGGCCGGGCAAGGTCGCGCCCATTTGAACGTCAAGCGCGCGGGCGACAACAGTTTCACCGCCGATGCCGAGTTCCAGGCACGCGGCTTCCAATGGATCACCACGCAGTCGCGTCCCTGGACCGAGGACAATCTGTACGCGCGGCTCACATTGAACGGACAACTCGCGGGCCAGTCGCTGAAACGCGTCGCCGAGGCTTCGCTGACACTCGATGCCGGCGCCGACCATTTCGAAGGCAACTTGAAAAGTCCCGTCGACGATCCGCTCAACGCCGCCTGGCCTTTGACCTGCGCCTGGCGCGGGCAGCTTGACGCGTGGCCGGCGCGACTGGAATCGTGCCTGGGCATGAGCGGTTGGAATCTGGCCGGCAGCGGCACGCTCGACGCCGACGTCAAGCTCTCCACGCAAAGCGTCGCGGTCGAGAATGCAGCACTGGAGATCACGCCGTTGCAAGCGCAGGGGCACGGCTTCTTCATCACCGAGCCGAAGGTCTCCGCAAAACTGTCCGGCACTTGCGACGTTGCCAAGCGCCGGCTCGAGTTGACCTCGGCGAGCTTCAAGGCCGGCTCGGCCGTGGCCACGGTCGATCGGGTCGTGCTCGCCTCGACGGCGCAAGGCTGGACGCTCGATGGCAAGTCGCACGTTGAAGGCGACCTCAATCAGTTCGCACGCTGGCGGCAAGATCCGCGCGCTCCCACTGCCTGGCAAGCCTCCGGCCGGCTCGTCGGCGACACGGAATTCAAACATACAGCCGGCACTACGACGGGCCGACTCGAAGGCGCCGTCGATCAACTCGTGATCGTCGATACCGCCCGCCCCGTGGCCCGCGGCGCGCAACCGGCCACCTGGCAAGAGCCACGCGTGACGTTGGCCGCCCGCGGTAATTTTCAGCACGTGGACGGGCAGTTGAACCTGGAAGCGCTGCAGGTCGCGTCGAACGCTCTGCGGATCGATGCAACGGGTGGAATCTCCACGAAAGAAACCGGCGGCAACGTCGATCTCAAAGGAACCATGGGCTACGACTGGGCCCAGTTGGCGCCGCTCTGGCGACCGTATTTGGGCAACGGATTCCAGGTCGCCGGCCGCGAAACGCGCGAGATCGCCGTGCGCGGGCCGTTAACTGGACCGCCCTGGAATCCCGACTCTTGGAAACAAGTTACCGGCCAGGCGGCCGTGGGCTGGACCGCCATGAGCCTGCACGGCATGCGCGTGGGACCGGGTGATATTCGCGCCGAGCTGAGCGACGGTCAGGTGCGCACGCGTCCCATTGATTTGGAAGTCAGCGAAGGGCGACTGACCATGTCGCCGGTCGCGCGATTGTCGCCCGCGCCGGCGGAAGTCGTTTTGTCGAATGGTCCGTTGTTGACCAACGTGCGTCTCTCGCCGGAATTGTGTGCGCAGGGCATGCGCTTCGTCACGCCGCTCTTGGCCGACGCCACGGTCGCCGAAGGCACGTTTTCGGTGACGATCGACAATGGCCGACTGCCGCTGCTCGACCCGGCAGCCGGCGATGTCTCCGGGTCCATGGTCATGAAGGGACAGATCAAACCGGGCATCATCGCGCAGGAATTCGTCGGCATTATCAAAGAACTGCTCACCATTTTGCAGCGCGGCACTTTGGACACTGGAATCGACGGTTCGCTGGTGAGCGTCGATAACTCGAAGATCGAGTTTCGCATGATCAATCGCCGCGTGTATCACCGCGGGTTGACTATCGTCGTGGGCACTACTCCGGTGACGACGGAAGGCTCGGTCGGTTTCGATGAGTCGCTGTCGCTCGTGGCCGAAGTGCCCATCAATGCCCGCCTGCTCGGCGCCGACTTGTCGCTCGGCGCGCTCGAGGGCAAGAAACTGAAAATTCCCATCTCGGGCACGCTCAAGCGGCCCACGCTCGATCGCCGCGCCTTGCAGGAGATCCCGCGGCAGCTGATCGAAAACACGGCGCGCGACCTGCTGTTCGACGGTCTGAACAAGGGCCTCGATCGCTTGATCAAGCCGCAATAGGCCGCTTCGTCCTCGGCCCTGGCCGGAATTCCGGGGAGCTCCTCCTCCGCTGGTTCTCGCCTCTAGAGCGACGATCGTTCCCGCCGGTCGCTTGCGATTTGCCACTCTGCCACTTTGCTTTATCGCTACGCGGCCGTCTCGTCGTGACGACTGCGCGGCAGTCGCGCTCCGTTGAACTTTGCGCAGATGCGCGAAAAGGAGAAAATCGCCATTTGTCTCCTTTTCATAGCCTGCCTTTTTCCTGTAAATTTGTATAATACGCAAGTCATTTATGTTATTGAACTTACGAACATTCGCCTACCGTAGAGCACCGAGCCGACGGAGACTGCCTCGCTTGACTCAATGGCGATTGAGGGGCAGAATGAACTCGTTCACGCATTGGCCGGCAGTTTGCGCAACCTAAGGCGCTGGTTTGCGCAACGTGAATTGACCGGTATCCGATGGGTGTAGGACCAGGACTGAGCCTCGCTTGAAATTTCGAACGACTCGAACTTTAAGCGGTAAATCTGCGTAAAAAGATTTAAAAGGCGTGGCCGGTCGGGAAACATGGATTGACTCCCAGCACTACAACGGAACTTCCCACCGACGCTGAGCAAGCGCCTCCCCGCCTAAGCGTATTGATGATTTTGATCGTTGATTCGGGATTTTCGCACACCGCGCGTTAAGGCCGGTTGAGCGACCTTTCGCTCAATCTTGGCGGTTCATGCGTGATCGCATGCGCGCGTCGGTCGCGACGGATCCCATCGCCTACAAAACGGTTCCGAGGCAGAGGCAATTCGATCGGCAATGGGCGTAGGACGGCCCGCCGTCAGGTTGTGACCCGCGCTACGCGCGGGAGGGAGAGAGCTATGAAATTGAACAAGGTTTCGTCAGTCGAGGACTACAAGATCGTCAGTAGTTTCCAATCGCTGCGCAAGACGTTGTTGGAGGACCGGTACGCCGACCGGTTGGAGAAGCCCCTGGCTTATTGGGCCCTGCCCAATGACCGGCGCTTGCCTCTGGCCTTTCTCGGCCGCACCATCAAAGACTTGTTGGCCACGCCCTTCGAAGAGCTGTCGGCCACACCCGGTATCGGGCAAAAGAAGATCAGTTCCCTGGTGAAGTTGCTCTCGCGCGCCACCAAGGACCATCCGCCGGCGGTGCCGTTCGGCCTGAACGACATGAATGACGCAGTCAAAAAGCCGGCCATCAAGCCGCGCCGCACAGGCACTGACTTCGACCCGTCAGTGGTTTCCGAGGCGCTCTGGGCTCAATGGCAACAGACCGTCATCGACAACGGCCTCGGCCACGAAAAGCTGGGACGCGTTGCCCCCACGCTGCAAGCGCTGCCCACGGTCATCTGGCACACGCCGCTGTCGCACTACGTCAATCGCACCGTGGCGGAAATTCGGCAGATGAAGACGCATGGCGAAAAGCGCGTTCGCGTCGTGCTCGAAGTGTTCTATCTGGTGCACGAGATGCTTTCGAACGCCGCGGCCCAGCAGCACCTGGCACTGCGCATTGTGCCCAAGTTCATTCTGCCGCTGGAGAGCTGGATTCTCGAGGTCCTGGAACGGCCCGGTCTGCCGACGCACGACGAAGTGCGCGACCATCTGGCTGTTCCGCTGCTGGACCAGGTGCTCATCGATGCCGGTGAGACCATCCACGAGTTGAGCGCCGGCCGGCTGGGCGTCGCCGGTCCTCCGCAAAGCGTGCGGCAGCAGGCCAAGCGGATGGGAGTCACCCGGGCCCGCGTGTATCAACTGCTGGAAGATTGCAGTCGCGTGATGTCGGTGCGTTGGCCCGAAGGGCAGCAGCTGCTGGCCCAGCTCGACGCCAAGTTCCACGCGGAAGCCGCGCCGCAGGACGACCCGCGATTGTTCCGCGCAACATACGAGCTGTTCTACCCGGGCAAATATCAATTGTCCGACGAAGAGCCGGCAGAGCTGGAAGCCGTCGAAGAGATCTAGCGCGACGACGCCCCAACGTTGGACGCTCGTGCCAGCGACGGCGCGCTATGCGCAGAATCAAAGCGCGCGCCTTCGCGTGTCGCGCCAGCGGTATGCACTCGAGAACCAAGCTGCTTGAGCAGCGCGTGCCGGCGTACGTATCCGCCCACCTGGCAACACGCCAATGCCCGGCCGGCGAGCCCAACGAGGGACGCAGGCCGCGCCAGGGCACGTAGCGTGTCGGCGGCGACCAGACCCGTATGGGCAATGAGTGCCGCCGCGCGCCCACGCTCCGGCAGATTGCGCCAGAAGAGACGTTCTTCGTGCAGGGAGAGTTGCAGCGCGGATTCCTGGGCTTCGAGCTCGCGACCGGCAGACACGACCGACTGCGGCTCGAGTGCCGTCGCCAAACCCATGCGTGCCAACGTGATCGCCAGCTCCACGTCAGCCTGCGCGAGTCCCAGTGCAGGGCATAGCCCGCCCGCGGTCTCCACAGCCGATTTGCGGTAGAAGGCGGCAAATCCGCAAGGGCCCACCAGGCCGGCAAGCGCTGCCGAAGGGACCGCTGCTTCTCCGCGGCACAACAGCCGACGGCGTCCACCGCGACGATACGACAGCCCGGCGGCAACAATCGTGTGGGGAGGTTCGGCGTCCATCACCAGCGGTGCAACCGAAGCGAGGCGCTTATCGCCAAATCGGGCGAGCGCCGGTTCGATCCAGCCTTCACTCACCGTGCAGCCGCTGGACAGCAAGTGAACGAAGGGTGCCCGCGCGTTGCGTAGCGCATCGTTCAAACAGGCCACCATGGCCGAGCGCCGTTTCGCCTGCACAAAGCGCACCTCGCCCGCGAGCTGATACGGATCTGCGTAAGGCTGAGCCAGGGCCACCAGGATTTCGCAGTCCGAGGGCCGGTTCTCCAGCACGGAAACCAGCGTGCTCTCCAGCGAGGGAATGCTGCCGACCGCACTGATGACGATCGTTACGCGTGGCACGGGAGACCTCTTGCGCGAATGCGGCGCGAGCACGAGTCTGACGGCCTGCCGTTTGACCGTCGCGCGCAGCGACGGTCGCAGGCATCAGCTTCGCTGTTCGGATTTAGTCGGCATACGGCAGGGGCGAAGTTTATTGAACCCCGGCGAGATCGTCAGGATGGTGGAACTGACGCGCCGTGCGAATTGCCGCTAGCATCGCTAGCAAACACAATGGCACGCTACCGTCAGGCTGCCGCGCGGCGGTTGGTCTCAGTCATGCGCGCCTTCGCGGCCCCACAACTGCACCAGTTCCACGAGCATCTCGGCCGCTTGCACCATCTCTTCGAGACACGTCCATTCCAACGGCGAATGCGGATTGTGCTCGCCCGTGGAGAGGTTCGGCGTGGGCAGGCCCTGCTCGGTAAATAGTGCGCCATCGGTGCCGCCGCGGATGATCGTCAGTTTTGCCTGGCGGCCCAACCGCTCGATCGCTTGCTGGGCCAACCCCACGGCGCGCGGCTCGCGCGCCAGACCGGCGGCCATGTTGCGGTACTGCGGCGTGATGTCGATCTGCACCCGGGCGCCGGGAAACGCGCGCTCGGTTTCCGCGGCCGCCGCCTCCAACCGCCGGTAGTATTGCTGAAAATTCTCGACCGCGAAATCGCGCAGCAAGACGCGCACGCTCACTTCGGCAACGCCGCCCGCGAGCTGATACGGATGCAAAAAGCCCTCGCGGTTTTCCGTCGTCTCCGGCGACAGCGTGTCGCGTGGCAACTGTTCGATAAAGTGCGCCACGGCGCGCAGCGCGTTGACCATGCGGCCCTTGGCGATCGACGGGTGAATGTTTACGCCGCGAACTGTCACCAACGCCAAATCGGCCGAAAACGTCTCCGCGTCGATCTCGTTCGCCCCGTGTCCGTCCAGCGTGTAGCCAACGACGGCGCCCAACTCGTCAAGGTCGACGTGGTCGATGCCGTGGCCAATTTCTTCATCGCAGGTGAAACACAGCCGGACGTCGCCATGTGGCACCTCGGGATGCTCTTGCAAATACGCGGCGGTCTCCATGATGGCGGACACGCCCGACTTGTCGTCCGCGCCCAACAGCGTGGTGCCGTCGGTGGTGATGATGGTGCGGCCGACGAGCCCGGCCAGTTCAGGGTTGTCGGCCACGCGAATGATCTTGCTGGGATCGGCCGGCAGAACAATGTCACCCCCGGAGTACTGGCGCAGAACTTGCGGTTGCACGCCGGCGCCCGTCGTTTCGGGCGAAGTGTCGACGTGAGCATTCAGCGCGATCACCGGCGCGGCATGCGGCAAGTTCGAAGGCACCGTCGCCAGCACAATTCCGTGCTCCGATTGCACGGCATCTGCCAGTCCCAGTGCCAGCAGCTCGTCGCGCAGCAGGCGGCCCAGTTCCAATTGTCCAGGCGAGCTGGGATACGTCGGCGCATTCTCGCGCGCCGTCGTGTCGAGGCGCACGTAGCGCAAAAACCGCTGCAACAGTCGTTCGTGATCGATCATGATGCGCACGCCTGGTTGATGAAATACGCTACACTGACCCGCCATCTTCGCGCATTTGCCGTCAATTTGGTAGGCTGGTCAGCGACGCGAGCGCGGTACGACGGTGGCCCGCCCAGTTTCCGATAGAAGCGCCAAGACACGTAATAGCTCGTCCCGCACCACCGAAAGCCGAGAAGGAAACCCTGTTGATGCCCGATACGACCGTGACCTACCTGGCGTTCGACGTGGAGACCGTGGCCGACGGCGATCTCGTTTCCCGAATTCGCTACCCAGGCGAAGGGCTCAAGCCGCGCGCGGCGGTCGATCGTTATCGCCAGGAGCTCATGGAGCAGTACGACAGCGACTTCATTCCGTACACGTTTCAAGTGCCCATTTCGGTCGCGGTGGGTAAAATCTCGGCCGACTATCGCCTGCTGGATATTTCGGTACTGGACGAGCCGCAGTTTCGCCCGCACGTGATTACCGAACACTTCTGGCGTGGCTGGGACCGCTATCGCCGGCCGACGCTGGTCAGCTTCAACGGCCGCACGTTCGATATTCCGTTGTTGGAGCTGGCGGCCTTTCGCTATGGCGTCAGCGTGCCCGGCTGGTTCAACGTGGGCGCCAAGAGTTTTGAGCAATACCGCAACCGGTTCAATCTCGATGCTCATTTCGATCTGCAGGAGATTCTGACCAACTTCGGTTCCACGCGCTTCACCGGCGGCCTGAACCTGGCGGCAAACCTGCTGGGCAAGCCCGGCAAAATGGACGTGCAGGGACACATGGTGCAAGACCTGTTCGACCAGGGAAAGGTTGCCGAGATCAACGACTATTGTCGCTGCGATCTATTGGATACGTACTTCGTGTTCCTGCGCACGCGCGTGCTGTTTGGCGAGATCTCGCTGGACCACGAGCAAGGTCTGATCGCCGACACCAAGTCGTGGTTGCTGAAGAAAGCGCCTCAGACGCCGGCGATCGCCACCTATCTCACGCGCTGGGGCGACTGGCCAAATCCGTGGAAGTGAGCGCAGTCTGCGATCGCAGAACGCCGCACGCGGCCGCGCGCCGACGCTTCAGCCTGACTGGGCGCTGCCGGCAGCGTCGGTCCATGTTTCGGCGGCGTCGAACGCGTGCCCTGCAATGGGCATTCCGGTGTGTGCATCGCCCTCGTAGCGCACCGTGACCGGCACGGCCACGGCCCACAATTGTCGCTGCGGATCGGCCACCATCGTGGCGTTAAACTCCTGTACGAACAGGGCCGCCTCATCCACCGTGTATAGACCCTCGTCGACCGGCTCGAGCGCCGTCGCTCGCGGCGGCAATTCGTGCCATTGCGTGGGCCGCCAATCCGTGGTGCTGGCAATCCACAAGCGGAACCGCGGCCGATGCCCCGTCACGATCGTCTCCATAGGCAAGTTCCTTCGCCGCGTGGATGGCGGCGCATGTGGCCCGTTGGTCGCAATCTCGGCTGGGACAACGCGGCCATTGCATTTGACTTCGCCGGCGCCGCTTAGTATACATATGTTCATTTGTGCGTCAAGCGTTTTCTGAGCCGCGCCGCCGGCTTCCTGCGGCGCGAAAAAAACGAATGCCCTGCGACGTCGCCGACAACCTGCGCCGCCTGATGACGCGCTCCGGTCTCACGCTGCGCCAAGTTGTCGAGAGCACCGGCCTCTGCGAGCGAACCCTCAAGGGCATCTTATCGGGCAGGAACAAGCCGCACGCCCGCACTCTGCACCGTCTGGCCGCGGGCCTGGGCGTCGCCACCGATGAGCTGTTTCAAAGTCCTGCCCTGTTGACGCATCGCTTGTTCGATCGGCGCACGAACGCTGCCGTGGATGAAATCGTCGCGGGCCACCCGCAATGGTTCGTCGGCTGGACGGAGAGCGACTTTGCTGAGCTGTACAGCCATTTCGGCACGGGCGGAGCCTTGACCGCCGAGGGCGCGTGCCGGGTCGTGGAGGCGATGAACCGGAAGCGCGAAATTCAGCAGAAAGTCGCCTTGCTGCTCGAAAGCGGCGAAGCGGAGCTGCTCACAGGCGTCGTCGAGATGCTCTATCGGCGGATCATTGTGTCGTCGGCACGCGCCTCGTAAGTCGCAACACCGGCGATTCGAATCGGGTACCTCTGACGCCGCCAACAGAATTTCTGGGGGCCACTGGTATGTGGCCTGTGCAGCGCGCGCAGTAACGTAGAATCGCACTGGCGAAACGCCAGTGCCACCCGATAAAGCGTTAACGGCGCGGGGCCTCAGCTTGCCTCGTCCAGCAGTCGAGACCACTCATCCCGACACGCCAACCGTGCGACGCGGCAGCGGGGTCATGATGTCGACATTGCCGCGGGCCCACCACGCGCCGCGCGGTCCGCTGCCACTGCCGCCGCAGCAGCGGATCTCGCCGAGCTGCTGGTCCAGATCAAAACACGTCTTGGCGCCGCCGGCGGTCAGTCGGTAGTGACAATCGAGACTCTCCAGCACGGCCCACTGGCTGCCGCCGCCGGCCGCGTCGTCGGTCCACGCGCCGCGCACTTCGTCTACGCGGGCCCCTTCCGATTTCGCCGTTCCATCCAACTCCACCAGACAATTCTGCGCGCGCAGCCGCCCGCCACGACAGCAGAATCCCATCAGGCGCCGGCCGACGGCGCCTTGGTACGTGCTCAAGTCCGGCCGGCCCCGCAGCGTGCAGCGTTGCACGTTTACAAACGCCGCATCGGGACCGCTCGAGTTGCCGCAGCACATCAGCCAGCGCCCTCCTTCGATTTCGCAATCGTCGACGTTGATCGTCGTCCGCAGCGAGCCGTTCCAGTGATAGACCACGAAACCGCGGCCCACGAGCGAGCAGCCGCGCACGGTGGCCAGAGCCTGATGCGGCGCGTCGTCGCGCGCAAATCCCACCAACATGCTCTGTTTATCGACCGGCCCGTTGGCTTCCAGTCGCAAGTTCTCCAGCACCACGCCGTCGTGCAATTCGAAGGCGCAGCCGGGCCGATAGTCGCCCGCAAACCCGCAAGCCAGCGTCGTCAGGTCGCGGCCGCTGCCGCGCACGACCGTGCCCGGGTTGAAGCGCACGTTCACAAGCGCGCCAAAATCAAAACGGCCCGCGGGCAATTCAATCACGTCGTCGCGCGTGTTTGATATCAGCGCGTGCAAGGCAGCAGGCGTCATGGCAATCTCCAGGGTTAGGGTTCTCGAACGTTGGATGGTGAGTGTTGGTTGCTGTCGTTGGTGGTGTGGACTCAATTGTGCTTGTGTCTGTGTTGTGTTCTGGTCCGCCGGGACGTCAGCGCGCAGAGCGACCGTGCGCATCTGCTGAGTAGTAACCCGCAGACCGTCGGCAGTCGGCGATGGAGACTACGCCCCGGTTGACGAGCGGGCCGTAGCCGACGGCTCGCGAGAGGGTCGGCATCGATTGGACTTGGCGAGCAGCCCGTTTCGCTGCACGATCGAACGATCCGCTTGCGAGCCGAGCGTGTGCAACGCCTCGAAGGCCTGATGGCGCTTCCAGGCGAGCCAGCCGAACAACATGGGCTCGCGGACACCCAATGCCCAGGATTGCCGGAGGCATTGCCGTATGATCTAATCTCACGGGCTTGGCAGAGACCATCGGCCCCGTTTACTTGCAGGGAGGCGCGCACCTCGCCATCCTGAACGAAGGGCCACTAAGATGAACGCCGAGAACGTGCCAGCGGGCGGTTTCGCTCATGTCCTGAAGGACGAATTGCAGCACATCCGGTCGCACTGGCTGTGGATCTTTTTGTTGGGCGTGCTGTTGGTATTGGCCGGAACCGCGGCGATTATTGTGCCGCCTGCAACCGTCGGCACCACGTTTGCCGCCGTCATCTTTCTGGGAGTGTTGCTGATGGTCGCCGGCGTGGCGACGATTGCCAGCTCATTCTGGATCGGCAAGTGGAGCGGGTTTCTGGTGCAGCTGCTGGTGGGCATTCTGTATGTGGCCTGCGGCTTCGTGGTCACTGAGAATCCAGCCATCTCCGCATTTACCATGACTCTGTTCATCGCGATGTCGTTTGTCGTGCTGGGGATTTTTCGCAGTGTCGGTGCCCTGGTGCTCCGCTTTCCGGAATGGGGTTGGTCGCTATTGAACGGCGTGGTCACGCTGTTGGCCGGCGTCGTCATTTTCCGCCAGCTGCCCTTCGACGCGCTGTGGGTGATCGGACTGCTCATTGGATTGGAAATGCTGTTTAACGGGTGGACCTGGATCATGCTGGGGCTGACACTTCGCCGCATTCCCCAGGCCACGTGAGAGATCGACAGTTTGTTTGTCATGCTCACCGGGCCGCTGGCGTGAGACTCCGGCGGCCCGGTTCGGTTGGCCGTGCGCCGGTTGACTGTCTGTCGCACCCTTACTATAAAAAACCGGTTGGCGCCATTCGGCACGGTTTCATCCTTGGTGCCGCTAATCGATCGACGAGCCTTCGAACTGACATTGTGGGGTCTCTCCCCACGCCAGCCACGCTTTCTTCGCCGGTGACTTTCTTGCGACGCGACGCGGTGTTGCGCGTTGGCCATCCTGCTTTATAGTTTTCGCTTACGACTTCGTGCTTCTGGGTCGTACGCGCTCGAAACGAGGGGGTATTGAACCATGACTCGACCGACTATTGCGGTGACTCTGTTGTCTTTGTTCCCGCTCACAGCGTGCGGCGCGCCGTTGTTCTCGGAGAGTTTCGATGCCGATCCCACGGCGAACTGGACGATTAACCATGGACCTTCGGATGATGCCGCCGATTTCTTCTTTGACTACAGCATCGTCGGAATTCCGTCAGCGCCAAACTCCCCCGGCACAACGCGCGGCATGAAGCTGCAAGCAAATTTGACCAACGGAATTTTTAGTGGGTTCAGCGTCTCACCCACAGGAGAACATTTTGATGGTAACTACCAGTTGACTTTCGACTGGTGGGCGAACTTCAACGGTCCATTCCCGGCCGGCGGCAGCGGGTCGACGAATCTGTCGACCTTCGGCGTCGGCACTGCAGGCAGTACACCGCAGTGGCCCGGCGGCGCGCAGGACAGCGTCTGGTTTGCAGCGACGGGAGACGGTAACTCTGCGGCTGACTGGAGAGCCTACTCATCGGCCGCGGGAGCCAGCTACGCTGACGGCGATCCGGTTTACGCCGCGCCGTCGCGCAATGCGAGTGATCCGTACTATGCCGCTTTCGGGCAAGTCGGGGCTCCGGCGGCGCAAATCTTATTATTCCCCCAGCAGACTGGCACAACCGCCGTCGGCAGCGCCGGGATGGCGTGGCACCAGGTAGCAATCACGAAGGAGGTCAACTCGTTGACCTGGACTGTCGACGGATTGCCGATCGCCACCATCGATCTGACGGCGGTCAACCTCGGCGGGGACAATATCTTTTTTGGTCACTCCGACACGAACGCCACTTCATCAACCGATCCGTTTGATACGAGCTTGCTGTTTACGCTGATCGACAATATTCGCGTGGTTCCGGAGCCTCACACACTGTCGCTGGCCGGCGCCGCTGCGCTAAGCCTGGCCGCGTGTGCTCTTGGTCGGCGCAAGCAGCAACTTGCTGCGTTGCAGCGCGGCGTACATGAGTGAGCAAGTCGGAGTCTAAGCGTTGAGCAGTTCGACGAACTGCTCGACGGTGAGCCCGGCCGCTCTAATGAGCGACCGCAGTGTGCCTTCGCCAGCGCCGCCGCGGTTGCCAGCCGGCGGCGGCGACAAGTTGTCAAAGAACCATCTTCCGCCGGCACATCCTCCGGCGTCACGCGGCCGCGCTGGCCGCCTGCTTCGCTTCCGCTCGATTCACCGCTTCGTCATACAGACCTTCTAGCGACAACGGCAAACCGCTCCACGCGGCCTTGATGCCGGCCGACAGTTTTTCGCCCCAGCCCCACTTCGAATTGTTCGTCCACACCTTGCCAGCCGGATTGGCAATGGCGTAGCCGGCCTCGCCCCAGCGGCCGTTGTCGTACCACAAGATTTCGTCGGTGCTGAACATGGCGGTTGCGGTCATGAGTTTCCCCTTTCACTGGACGTGGATTCTGTGTTGCCCGAGAGCAGTTGATCTTTGACGCCTTCGGCGATCTTCAGGTACGGCACCGCGCCGGGATACTTTTCGCCCACCTGCGCGTGGGCCGCCGACCAGGCCTTGTCGAGTGCCGTGATCTCGTACGGCACGTACCGATTGTGATGCCGTACGACCGGGCTCGCGGGCAGTGCCGAAATTTCGACGCCGGGCAAAGCCTCATCCGCGGAAGTCGTCGCGCCGGCGCGCTCCTTCACCCGCGCTAGCTCCGCCTGCAAACGCCGCTTGCCGCGCCGCATGGCGAAATACACGATCGCGCCGGCCGCCACTCCGGCAATTCCGCCCGGCACACCGAACGAGACCAGCAGCGCCGCCAACTTGGCGCTGAGCCAGGGCTTGGCGCTGTCGACAAACGGGGCCAGCGGGTCGGCGCTTCCCGGCAGCTTGTTTTGCTGCTGCGCCCCGCCGTTTGCCATGGGCAGCGCGTCTTTGATGGTCCGCACCGCCTCGCCCAGGCGATCCACTTTGGCGCCGATCGTCTGCCACGCGTCGTGCAGCCGCCCGACCATGCCCTCCAACCTCGCCAGCCGGTGGGAAGACTCGGGATCGAGCGCCGATTTGTCCGGTCCAGCGGCGCCGGGCGCCTGCGGTACCTGCACGAGCGGCGGCGGCGCGCCGTCCACGGCGGGCGACGGAACAGGCTGCGGCGCGCGCTCGCCGGAGAACCTGGGCGACAGCCCGTGCATGAACTTTCGCACCCGACCGCAAAACGTGGCGTCAACCACACGTCCGTTCGTGCCGAACAACACGGCCACGAGTTGATACTCACGATTGAACACCGGGCCGCCCGAGTCGCCGAACCGGGCCGAACCGCTCAACTCGAGCGTCTCCGCGCGGCGCGAGCCGTCGCTGGTGACATAGCCGAGCGCCGCGCCGCGATTGCACCACAAACGGCCGTCCGTGCCATAGCCACAGGAAATGAGCGGTTCGCCCCGTTGGGGAAAGCCTGCGGCCACTTCAATCGGCGCAGCCGGGGCGGCATCGATGGCCAGCGCCGCCAGATCGGCCGCCGCGTCGATGCGCACCAACTGAGCGGCGTGCCGGCTGCCATTGGGAAAACCCACATGGATCGTGCCGGCGCCATCGCGAAACACGTGTGCGCAGGTCAAGATCCAGCCGCGCCGGCCGTCAATGTCGACGAGCGTGCCGGTGCCGAACGCGCGCAGCCCGCCCCGCGCGTTCTCCACGCGCACGATGGCCGCGCGGGCAGCAGCGGGCAATGCTTCGTTCGGTACGCCTGTCGCTCCTCGCTCAGGCGGGGCAGGTGCGACGGGGACCATCGTCGCTGGGCACTGTCCTGTCGTGCAATCGCCGGGCAGCGTCTGCCATTCGGTGGCAGAAAACGCCCCCGCGTCTTGGCGCGGCCACGATGCGCCCGCCGATGCCAGCGAGCAGCCAACCAACAGCAGCAATATGAATCGTTTCATCGCGCGTTAGGGTGTGAGCGTGAACTGATACTCGTAAAACGGACTGCGCGCCAGATCGGCTGGCAGCGTCATGCGATCGGCCAGGTGCGATACCGGATCCACGCCGCCACCAATGCGGTCGCTGGTGGCGCAAGCCTGACTGCAAAACGGTGGCCTGCCGCTCAGCTCGGCGTCGCGGACGTCGGCCCGGGCGACCCGTCGCACGACGGGCAAATGCAAGAGCGACGCGGCCACGACACCCCAATAGCCGTACGCGCAGCCGGCCAGGCGGCGCATGTAGCGCGTGGCGCCAAGACGATCGAATTCCGGCCAGCGATTCTGCGGATTGGCCTGGTAGACGTCGACGCGCGCCGGAAAGCGCGCCACCTGGCTGGCCAGCGTGACGGCCCTGCCGCCGTGCCACTCGCGCACTTCGAGGCAGAAAATCTCGTCATCCCACCACGCGGCCTTGGCCGCGTGCGAGTGGTCGCCGCGACCGGCGATGGAAATCAGGCCGCGGCGGCGAAACAGCAGCAGGTCGGCATCGCGCACGCGGCCGCGCGCCTCGCCAAACGGTACGAATCGCAACTCGGTCGGGTTCATGCGCGCACCTGGGCCAAAAAAAAAGCCCATCACCGGCCAGCTGCCGGCAATGGGCTCTTTCGATACCTGCGGTTACGTCAGGCTCTGCCGATACCCCTCACGTCAATTCGCACATTAACAAAACCAGTGGCCTAGTTTCAAGCGACTTTCCCAAAATCCATCCGCCCGAAATCTATGCCTGCTCGCCGACCAGTCGTTCGAGTTCGTCGACCGCACGGCGCAATTCGTCCGTCAGAGATCCTGGCCGCACGCGCGAAAGCTCGTCGGCCACGGCGCGATAATACCACAGCGTGCCCGAGCGATTGCCCGTAAAGCGCGACCACAACGCTTCGCCAAACATGCGATAGTCCTGCAAGATCGAGCGCACGTTGTGCAGCTTGTCGGCGGCGGACACCAGATGCACCGACGCGTCGGCCGTTGCCAGGTGGGCGAGATAGCGCTCTTTGCGATTTCGCCAGGGCGGCTTGGGAATCGTATCGGCGTCCGTGCAGCCATCTACAATGCCGGCTACGCGTGAACCAAAACGGCGCTCGATCTCGGCACGCGTGGCGGCGCCGCCCTGATCTTCTACGGCGTCGTGCAGCAAGGCGGCGATGGCTTCATCCTCATCGGCGCCGAACTCCAGCGCAATCGCCGCGACCGCCAGCAGGTGTGCCAGATACGGCGCCGGCGTGCCCTTGCGCACTTGGGCCGCGTGCAGCACGGCGGCGTACTCGAGCGCCTCGCGAAAGCGCGCGGTCAGAGCCATCGGTGCGTATGTCTAGTTGGCATTAAATGGCCGAGTGGCGATGCGGCTGCCCTGACCGCCCTCGAACAAGTTGAACTCGGCCCAGATGGGCATATGATCGGAGACCTCCAGGGCCTCGTCAACCGTGAGGTTGAACTCGCGGATCATGTCAAAGACGCCCCACCGTCCGGTGTACTCGGTCGTCGACACGCGCGAGAACAAGATGTTGTCGTACAGTTTCGTGCCGCGCGTATTGGTCGCCACGCTGGAAATGGCCCAGTAAATTTGCGACAACTGGCCCAGCAACCCCAAGTGCGTGTCGTCGACGTTGAGGTCGCCCAGCAGAATCACATCGTCCTCGCCGCGGCCGTCGTCGCGCACGGCGCGAAACACGTCGGCCAGTGCATCCAGCTCGCGATCCGTTTCGTCCGGATCGGTGTGGATGTTAACCAGTGAGAACGTAAAGGCCTGTTCCGGCGGCGGTCCGCGCACGCGAAACCAACCAACGAACGGCTCGCGGTGCAAGCGATCGTCCGGATCGGCAACGGTATACAGCGCGGATCGATCGACCTCCACGCTGGCCGTATCGAAGACGAAGGCATACTGCTCTTTGCTCGTGGTGCGACCCAACCGCGGGCCGATCACGAAGTCGTAGTGCCGACCGCCCGCGTTGATGGCGTCGACAAACTGCGGCAGGATGTCCTGCTTGGAGCGGATTTCCTGAATCGCCACGACGTCGAACTGGCGAATGATCTCGACCAGCAGGCTGCGCACGCGCGGGTTGCCGATCTTTCGCTCGCCAAACACCTGGATATTGAACGACGCGACGCGCAGCGTGCCCGCCTGTCGCTCGACTTTCGGCAGCGCGACGCCGCTGTCGTGTGCATAGGGATCGCCGCTCGCGCCGCGCGGCACGACTTTCAGGTTGTCGAGCCCTTCGATGGAAAACCGCTGCAGAAACAGCCAGCCGCCGCCGGCCAATCCGGCAATGATGAGCAACAGCGGAAACTTGCGCATACGCCCCTCCCTGGGCAGTTTGTTTCGCGGCGCCTCAGGTGGGCGCGGCTGCGCGCACTTGGGGGCAATATTTGGGCCGCGGAGAATAGTCGATGCCGAGAGCCGCCCGAAAGGCCAGTTTGGCTGCTAGCCCGCGATTGCACGGGCGATTTCGCAGCCAGCGGCTATCAGCCGGCAACGCAAGCGAGGAGCGACCGTGTGCTAGCGGGTCGCCTCGCGCACCAGGTGCCGCAGTTCCGGGGCAATGATCTTTTCGACGGCCAGTCGCACGGCAGCCGGCGAGCCGGGCATCGACAAGACCACCGTGCGCCCCATGACCCCGCCCACCGCGCGGCTGAGCATCGCCGCCGGACCAATCTCTTGAAAGCTCAGCCAGCGGAACAGCTCTCCGTAGCCGGGCAAGGGCTTGGTCAGCAGCGCACTGACCGTCTCGAACGTCTGATCGCGGCTGCTCAGCCCCGTGCCGCCCGTGAGCAGCACGGCGGCAATCTGCGGATCATCGCGCCAGCGCTCCAGCCGCGGCCGCATCCGCGCCGGCTCGTCGGGAATGATCTCTCGGGCCGTCACGCGAAAGCCGGCCGCGGTCAACAGCTCGCATAGCAGCCCGCCGCCGGTGTCCGTGTCCAGCGTGCGCGTATCGCTCACGGTAATGACCGCGCAAGCGATATCTTCGGGCGAGGTGGCACGATGTTCGGCCACAACCTGGCTCATAGCGTCGTCCCTGGAAAGTTGGGCCGAAAACCCGTAAAAACCCGAGGGTTTCCGCGGTTCCATTCGCCGCAGAAGTCAGGCCCTAGTATACTTAATGACTGAAATGCGTCCCATCGCATGCGCGAGCCTGCCGCTCTGGGCGGCAAGCGCTGTTGAGCCACTGCCTTCAGGCAAGCCCCTCGTGAACCATCGCCGGCAAATCCTAGCTGCGATTGTGGTGCTGTGCGGTGCCCTGGAGCGCGCTGCCCAGGCCGACATTTTTCTCTTGTCCGGCGGCGGTGAAGTGCGCGGCACGCTCGTGAACAAGGACCAGGACCCGCGCACCAGCTACATTGTCCGCACGACCTCGGGCGGGCAAGTTACGCTCGCGGCCGAGCAGGTCCGCAAGGTTACCAGCCAGAGCCCCGAGCAGCTCAAGTACGACCAGATTCGCGGCAACTACGCCGACACCGTGGCCGATCAATGGAAGCTGGCCCAATGGTGTCGCGAGAACCGCCTGCTCAACGAGCGGCGCGCCCACCTGGAACGAATCGTCGAGCTGGACCCGAATCACGTGGAAGCTCGCCACGGCCTGGGCTATAGCCAGGTGCAGGGCCGCTGGGTCACGCACGATGCCAAGATGAAAGACAATGGCTACGTGCGCTACAAGGGCGCGTGGCTCTTGCCGCAGGAAATCGAGATCAAGGTCCGCGAAGAAAAGGAAAAACGCGCGCGGTTGGAATGGGCCAGCAAGCTGCGCACCTGGCATCGCTGGCTGCAGACGGATAAGGCTCCGCAGGCCGTGCAGAGCATCAAGGCGATTGACGATCCGTTCGCCGCCGACGCGCTGGCCCGGCAACTCAGCGACCCCAAGCAGCCTGCCTCGCGCGAAGTGCGGCTGCTGTACGTCGAGGCGTTGGGCCGGCTGCAAGCTGCCAGCGGAATGGACGCGCTCGTGACCACGTCGCTCTACGATGGCGACGAGGAAGTGCGATTGTCGAGTCTGGAACAGATCGTCGATCACAACTACAAACCGGCCGTGGTCAAATACACACGCGCCTTGCGAGACAAGGAGAACGGCATTATCAACCGCGCGGCACACTGCCTCGGCAAGATGAAAGATCCCGCCGCCGTCGCGCCCTTGATCGACGCGCTGGTGACCGAGCACACCTTCAAGATCCAGAAGGGCCAGCCAGGGCAAACCTCCGCCACGTTCGGCCAAGGGCCGGGCGGCACCGGCGGCGGCGGCTTCACCTTCGGCGGCAGCAGCGAGGAAACGATCAAGCAGACGTTTCAAAATCGCGATGTGCTGGGCGCGCTGGTCGAACTGACCGGCACCAGCTTCAACTACGACATCCGCGCTTGGAAGCAATGGTACGCGGCCGAACGGCGGCCTGCGTCGCTCGATGCACGCCGCGACGATCCGGCGCCCTGATCTACGAGCACGAACGCCATGTCGCAGCCCAGCGTTGCCATTCTGGGAGCCAGCGCCGACCGCGCAAAGTTCGGCAACAAATCGGTCCGCGCACACGCCAAGGCCGGCTACATCGTCTACCCCGTGAACCCCAAGGGCGGCACGATTGAGGGTCTGCCCGTGCATCCTTCGCTGGCCGCCGTGCCGGTAGCGCGCCTGAATCGCGTGAGCGTCTATCTGCCGCCGGCTCGCTCGCTGGCGGCACTGGCTGAGATCGCCGCCAAAGGCTGCGACGAGGTGTGGTTTAACCCCGGCAGCGCCAGCGCGGAAGTGATGGATCGTGCCCGCGAACTGGGACTCAACGCCGTGGGCGGATGCAGCATCGTTGACTTGGGATTGAGCCCGGCGGAGTTTCCGTAGGCCGTGGGCAAGAGTTGCTCGCGCGAACGTGGAGGGCACGCGCACTTGCCCGAGTTCTCAAGCCGCCCGGTCGGCCACGCGCAATTGCGCCCGCCGCTTGGGGAACCAGCCTTCGCCCAGGACGGAAAGCGCCACGCGATCTTCCAGATTGGGGCGGAAGATCGTCAATAGCACCAGCGGCAAGTACCAGGCCATGTACAGTCCGCCGCCGTTGGGATGCCAGAATTGCGTGGCCAGCATCACCGCGGCCGAGCAGCTCAACAGCGTTCCCAAATTCTTCTGCGGCGGCCACAACGCCAGACTGATGCAAAACGCCACCAGTGCCACCAGCACCGGATAACGGTACACGGGATTGACGATGCCGAAGTTCCAGAAGCCTTCCATGTTCACCGGAGCAAGGCTCGTCCAACCGAACATCTGCTGCACCTGGGTCCAGAATCCGGCCATGCTGTTTGATGTGAACGCCAACGATCCCACCAAAAGGGCCAGCGTGGTGACAACGCCCAGCGAAAAACGCAGCAAGCCGCGCTGCCAGTAGAACGCCAGCCACAAAGGCAGCAGGAACAACGGGTAATAGATCACGCCAATCGCCAGGCCGATGAACATGCCCGAGATCAGCGGCCGGCGGTAGGCCTCGACGGCCCACACCATCAGTGCTGCCGGCAGCACGTGATCCACCCGGCCAGTCAGCTGCGCCGTATACGGCAATAGCAAGTAGAGCGTGGCCGCGGCAATGCCGGCGCGAATATTGTCGAAGTGCCGATACCCGATGAGCACAATTCCAATGACGATTGCCAGGTGCGAGAGAATGGCCATGGTCCGCGCAGTGGCGCGGCGCACCATGTCGCGCCCGACGTCGCCATCGGCAGGCAATTGCCGCGAGGTGTTGCCTACGAAAATGAACTGCGTGGAGATGCTGGGCAACAGGTGCAACAGCGGATAGCCGGGCCCGTGCATTGCCAGGCTGTTGTCTTCCGGCGGGGCCGATTGCAGCGCGGCCACTTGTTCCGCGCCTTTGGCGCCGGCCAGATCGGCAGGCGCAGGCTCGCTGTTGATCACGTTGGCCATCAAAAACACGAACAGCGAGATGCCCAAAAACGTCATGCCGCCGACCGAAAGGTTCGGCTCCAAGAGCGGCCGCCGCACCATCAGCGGATCCAACAGCAGCCGGACCATCATCACGGCGCTCGTGGCGAACAGCCACACATAGCCGATCTGCTCCACGCTCGGGTTGTCGTGCGACAGACCGTACTCCACCACCACCACGCCCGGCGCCAGCAGTATCAGGCAGATCAGATCCAGATTGCGGACACTCCAGACGCGGCTGAATTTGAAGAACAGGGCAATCGTCAAGAGCGACGACAGGTAGACCCAAGTCGTCGGGTCGACCTTCGTATATTGGAAGAGAATTGCGCTCATGCGTTGCCGATGCTCGAAGCGGCAAGGAAAGCGCCCCGCCGCCGCCGACCGCTTACGCGCGGCCGTTGGTTTCCGCCCCCGAATTCAGCGATGCGCCCGTCCCTGGCGCAACTTGAAGAATAAGCGATTCAGGCCCTTTTGCAAAGAGTCGGGCCCACCCAAGTCAAGGTTGCCCGCCGGCGGTCCGCACCGCAAAAACCAGTATTCTCGGCGAAAAACCGGCTAACGGCCCAGGCGGTCGCGGGCCTCGTCGGCCCAGGGACTGGTCGGCGCCAACTGCAAGAAAGCCCGCCAGTGGGCTTCGGCCTCGTCGCCGCGGCCCACGTCGTCGAGCACCCGGCCGAGATGATAGTGCACGTCGGCGTAGTCGTCGTGATAGAGCAGCGCGCCTTGAAAGGCTGCGATCGCCAGATCGTGCTCGCCCAATTCCGCCAGCACGCAACCCAAGTTGGCCCGCGCCTCGACGTAATCCTCGTCGAGCTCGATGGCGGCATAGTAGCGTTCGCGGGCGGCCGTCAGATCGTGCATCTGGTAGAGCAATTCGGCCAGGAGAAAGCAATTCTCCGCGCTCGGCCCACCGGCAGCCATGGCTGCGCGATACATTTCGGCCGCCGCCTCCAAGTGCCCTTCGTCTTCCAACTGACCGGCCACCTGCACCATGCCGGCCGGCGAAGTCGCCAGCGGCTGATCCGCCGCGTCGGCAAACGCCAACACGTCGGTGTCCAGTGCCACGCTGGGGGGAGCGCCGTTGGGGTCGACTTCGGCAGCGGCGCCAAAATCGAAGTGCAACTGCCCGCCAGGCTCGACCAGCTCGTCTCCCTGCCGCACCAGCAGCTGCTTGCCTTGCACGATAATCGAGAGCTGCGCCAGCGGCCGCTCCACGCCGGGCAGGTAGCGCGCCAATGCCGCCAGCTTCTTCTCGATCTCCGCGGGCGACATGCCGGCGGCCAACAGCTCGTTCAGGCGGCGCGCCGTGGCCACTTCGGGAAAGTCGAAATACGCCAGCCGCCGTACTTCGCGCGCCGGCACGATC
Source organism: Pirellulales bacterium (assembly GCA_050250435.1). Classification (GTDB taxonomy): domain Bacteria; phylum Planctomycetota; class Planctomycetia; order Pirellulales; family PALSA-1355; genus JBFWOR01. Next base: position 112,096 of record JBFWOR010000016.1, read on the forward strand.
CAGCCTTTGCGCTGCCAACTGCGGATGACCGACACGTTCACGCCCAGCAGCTCCGCCAACATCGCGGGGGTATAGAGCCGATGCAGGTGCTGTTCGTGCTCGACCAGGCCCAGCCGCTGCCAGAGTTGGGTCTCGCTGATCACTTCCAGCGTGCCCTGGTCCACACACTCGCGCAATGCGGGATCCAATGTGTCGTCGGATCCTTCGCCCAGCGGCAGTTCGTTCTCGCCCACCACCACCAGCGTGGCGGATGGATCCGGCCGATCGACGACAGCGCCGCCGTGGCGGCGAACCAGTTGCTGCACGTCACGCTTGGACATGCCGGCGAACTTGCCGACTAAGGCCACGCGCTGGCCGGACAACAATTGACCGGCCGAAGTTTCGGAAGTGCCGGCGGAAGTTTCGGAAGCGATAGTCATTCCTGGCTCCATCCAGGGGAGCGGGCGCGAGAGAACGGACCACGCGCCGCACAGCCCCCTGCCGCGTCCGGCGGACACTGATACCATCTGTTGAGCGGCGCGCGGCGGTTCAGTCTGTCAAACCGGGCTGCGGGTGTCAATCAGCCAGGCTGCAATGCGGCCGCGAACGCTCAACGGCACGGCGCGCAGCAAAAAGGGGCGCGAACCGCGCGGTTCGCGCCCCGAGCACTGATTCAGTAGGCCTTCAATTCGTCATCAGGTCGCCGGATCGGCAGCGGCTGGTGCCGCTTCCTCGTCCACCGGACCCGGCACCTTCTCCGTCGGACCAATACTGGGCTGGCCCGTCGCGCCTTCAGGGCTGCCTTGCGGCGGCGTGCTGCCAGACGACGGCGCACTTGGCGTGGGAGCCAGGCCGCCGGGCACCGGAGTCACCGGGACGACCGGCACCGCGGGCACTACAACACCCGTCGACGATCCGCAGCACATCGGCTCGCAGGGGTCTTCTACCGGCACCCGCATGCACACGACCCGCGGCACGCGCTGCGTGTACACCACCGGCACGCACTTCTGCACCACGCGCGGCACGCGCACGGTCTGCTGCACGGCTTCCATCTTGCACACCTGCACCGGAACTTGATCGACGTGCTCTTCGGTCACCATGCGGCAGGTGGTCACGGGAATGCGGCGAACGACTTCTTCCTCCACCATGCGGCACACCTGCACTTGCGTCTGCTGCGGCACGCGCTCCACCACTTGCTTATAGGTGGTTACCGGCACTCTGCGCACCTGCTCTTCCTGCACAACGCGGCACACTTGCACTGGCACCTTGCGCACCTGCTCTTCATTGACGATGCGGGCCACCTGCACCGGCACCTTGCGGGTAATCACCCGCTGCACCATGCACGTTTGCGGAACTTGCTGGGCCACCACGTTCGGCTGCCACACGCGCAGCGTGGTCACCTGGCCGGGACACTGCTCCGGCACCCAGGTCAAACCGGGACGTTGATATGTTACGGCGCCGGTCAGCGGGTCAACCACGTCGGCCCGCGGCAGCCAGCGCAGCCGCGTCTTGGTCGGACCGGGAGTGACAACGGTCTGATCCACGAACTGGCCCTGGTCCATGTAAACGGTGCGAAACGTTGTGACCGGTTCGGTGATCGTGCACGGCTCGTCGCGCTCTTGCGTCTCGATCACCTGGCGCTGGACGACATAGCGCTCTTCGCGTTCCTGCGTCTCGAGCACCTGGCGATTCACGACGTAGCGCTCCTCGCGCTCGGCCGTCTCCGCCACGGTGCGCAACACGTCGTAGCTGGTATCGCGCACTTGCGTTTCATACACCGGCTTCAAGACTTTGTAGCGCTCCTCGCGCTCGCTCGTCTCGGTGACCGGCTTGGAGACGAAATAGCGATTTTCGCGCATCTGCGTCTCATACACCGGCCGGTAAGTGGTCTGCTGCACTTCGTCGTACACGGTTTCAGAATCGATGCGATAAGCGGTTACTTGTCGCTCGTCGTAGACCGTTTGATAGACGATGCGATACGTCTGGCAAAAGTCCTGCGCCAGCGCGGACGTGGCCATCAAAGTGGGAACGAGAATCGCAATTCCTCGGAACATACGGTGCTACTCCGCTCGCGTGTCGAGCCGCTACGGGCTGTTGAATCTGGATCCAAAATTCTCAAGTTTTCGCCGCCGACGCGCGCCGATTTGCGTGCGCTCCGGCCCACATGCAAGTCTGGCGAATCCGCGCGCGTGAAGCAACAAATTGTTCTTCACCGCTACGAAATTCCCGCGAAAAGTATTGCTTACAGAATGAGTTGCGGCGGACCAATTTATTTGAAGTTTCCGCGGGAATCGGACGCAGCGAAGATAACGGTCCGCCTCGCAAGTCATTGCCGCTTCGAGCGTTACCGGGGCATCTTTGCGCAATCGTCAAGGTTTGACAGCAGCGGTTTGCTGCCGCAACTGCGCAGGCGGAGTGCGGCTTGCTGGCCGTTACGGTTGCGCGCGCGACTGGCATCTGCACCAGAATTGGTAACGCGCGTAACGATTGAGCCGCTTAGCGAAGGAAAACACGCGGTAGCGGAAATCACTTCGCGGCCGGCACTTCGCGGGTCCGTAATTGGCGCAACGTTTCCGTAGCCTCGACCCGCGCGTCGGCGGCTGTATCCGAAGCCAGCAGCTTCTCCACGCTCGTCTGCAGAACGCTCAGATCGGCGCCTGCATTGTGTTGGGCCAATTGCTGCGTGGCCCGCAGCGCGTTGATCGTGATCAGGGCGCGCTTGAAGCCCTGCATGTCTTTTTGCTTCTCCGCCTGCACGCCGGCAGTCTCTTGCGGATCGAGCATTTCGGTCAGCACGTCAACGGAGGCCGCGTCGCCCAGGTGGGCCAACCGTAAGGCGGCGTTGTAACGCACGTCGGGATGACTGTCTTCGAGCATGAAGTGCAGCTTGTCGACGAACGGCGCGCCGCCGATCACGCCCATCGCCACTGCCGCCGCAGCACGCGTCCGCGGATCGTCAGCGGCGGCAGCCTCCAGCAAGACTTCCCGCAGTTTCGCATGATCGACGAACCGCTTGTCGTCCGGCGGAAAGTTTGCCGCCAAGAGCGCAATGCCCTCGAGCGCCGCGCGACGCGCGTCTCCTTCACGTGGATCGCGCTCGGTCGAAGCCACCTTGATCAGCACGGGCAGGCCGTCGTCTACGCGAAACTCTCCCAACGCTCGCGAAAGGTAGATGCGCAGCGTGATCGGCTTCTCGTCCATGCTGCCGGCCTCGAGCTCGTCGTTGAGAATGCCGGCCAGTTGTTCGGCCAGCCGCTTGTCGACGGTCAACTCCGGCTGCGTGCTGCCCCGCTCGGCTCGCAACGCATTGGCCAGATTGAACGCTGCCTGCCAGCGCGCCTCGTTATTGCGCGACAGATCGCGCACGTAGGCCTCGCTGCCGCTGCCCATGTGCGCCAGCCAGTTGAACATCAGCCAGATCATCACGATGACGATCACGATCACGCCCGGCACAACGAACAATTGCAGGATGAAGCCGGCGCTGGGCGGTTCCACCGGCGGCAGCGCATCATCAGGAGAGAAACGTTGCGGCGGCGGCAGACGGGAGGACATGGCTGGAACTCGGCGGGTGAATCAAGGATAAATCTAGTGTAGCAGCCTGTTGAAGAAGTCGACAGGCTGCGGGATGGCAGGGATGCCATCTCAAGTTGCAACGTAAGGCGTCATTTTGCAAGCCACGACGGCATTGTTCAACGGACAGATAGCTGGCCCGGCAGGGCCGTCAAGGCAGCGGCCGCGGCATGGCCTGCGCGGCAATGCCAGAATTCTTCGCGCCCTAGCGCGCCGAGTCGATTCGCATGCAGTTGCTCGATCTTACCCTGGCCACTCCGGAGGAGAATCTGGCCCTCGATGAGGCCTTGTTGGAGCAGGCGGAAGCACGCGCTGGACCGGTCGAGACACTGCGGATTTGGGAATCGCCCGAGCCTTGTGTGGTGCTGGGCCGCAGCTCGCACGCGGCCGTGGAAGTCGATCTCGACTTCTGCCGCCAGCGTCGAATCCGCGTGCTGCGCCGCACGAGCGGCGGCGCGGCCGTGTTGATCGGGCCTGGCACGCTCATGTTTTCGGTGGTGCTGAGCTACGAACTACGACCGGCGCTCGTGGCCATCGACCAAGCGCACTGCGAAGTGCTGCAGACGACGCTGCGGGCAATTGCGCCGCTGGCGCCGCGCGCGGTGCGCGCCGGCACAAGCGATCTGGCCATCGACGGCCGCAAATTTTCCGGCAATAGCTTGCGCTGCAAGCGGCGCCACTTGCTGTATCACGGCACGCTGTTGTACGCGGCCGATCTCGCGCTGTTGGCAAGTTGCCTGGCCATGCCCCCGCGCCAGCCCGACTATCGGCAGAACCGCCCGCACACCTCGTTCGTGACGAACCTGGCCGTGGGCGCTGCGTCGCTGCGCCAGGCGCTCATCGCCGCCTGGGACGCAACGGAGGCTGCGCCCGCCTGGCCGCGCGAGCACGTCGCCCAGCTCGTGGCAAATCGCTATCGCCGCGCGGAGTGGAACGAGCAGCGCTAGCAGCGTGGCAATTTGGTTCGCGGGCGGCTGCATTGCGCTTCGGCTACGCCGGCCGCGCCACCTACACCAGGCCCCACTTCTTGCGCAGGTACCATTCGGTGCTGATCAGTCCCACAAAGAGCAAAAAGAACGGCCACGTGTCCCACGGCGTGTGCTTCACTTGGGTCTCCACGTCGAGATCGGCGGGCTGCTCTTTCAGGCGTGCGAGCAAGCTGGGCAGCTCCTCTGGCGCCAGCGATTGTCCGCCCACGTCGCGCGTCATGGCCGACAAGCTGGCCAAGAGCGTGGGATCGGCCACGGCGTTGTCCAGCTCCAGATCCTGCTCGAACACCAGGAACCGCGATTTCGCGCTGCCCAACGAGGCGCCGCGGCTGGTGGCAGTGAGATTCAACACATAGTCGCCCGCGAGCTGCGTGCCCTCGAACGCGCCGGAAACGTGGTCGGCCTCGCGTACCAGGTTGACTTTCTGTTTGCTCTTGTCGGGCAAGGTGACTTCGGCCGTGAACTGCGCATCGGCCAACGGCTCGCCCTGCGGCGACAGGGCGCCAGCCGTGAAATCAACCTCCTGCCGCGGGCCAAACCGCCGCGCTGCCAACTTGATCCACACGTTGCCTTCTTGCGCCTGGTCTTTGCGCGCCAACCACAGCACCACTTGCCGCCAGAAACGCTTGTGCTGCGCATCGAAACCTTCCATCCACCAGTGCCAGGTCGAGTCGCCGGCAAAGGCCAGCACGCGGCCGCCGGCCTCTTGCACCACCAAGAGTGCTTCGCGCGCCGGCGTCTCGGCCAGAACTTGCGCCGTCGGCTTGGGCGCCCCCAACCGGTTAGCGCCTTCCAAGGGCGGCAACCGCGACCACGCAGCGCCACCGCCGGTCGCCTCGCCCAACGCCATCAGGTAGTGTCGCTCGCCCAACGGCTTGGCGGGCTGCATGGTGACAGGACCGGCCAGCTGCACGTCGGAACGAATCGCTTCGCCCGGCCGCTGCCGCTCGCGAACATCCATGGCCACGGGCAACACCTCGGCCAACGGCGTGTCGGCATACCCGCCCGGACCAAACGAATGAAAGCCACCCAACATCGCCAGTCCTGCGCCCTGTTTGACCACGCGTGCCAGGCGCGTGAGCTCGTCGGCCGTAAGAAGCGTCGCGTCCACGTCTCCCAGGATGTACACGTCGTACTTGCCGCGCTGAAACCGCTCGGCCAGATCAGCAGGGCGTTGCCGCGGATCGCGCGCGTCGAGCCGCACGTAATCCACTTTGATGTCCGGCGAGGCATCGAGCGAGCGCCGCAGGAATTTCTGATCGACGCGCAGCGTGCCTTCCAGGTAGAGCACGTTCACGCCGCCTTTGACTACGGTGACAAACGTGCTCGTCTCGTTGTTCGTTGTCACCAGTTCGCCCGGCTGCGGCACGGCGCGGAGCGTGAGCTTGTACTCGCCCGGCGTTTGCGGGACGACGGACAGATCCACCGGGATCGACTCGCCCGCCTCGCGCGCTTTGACTTCCACGCTGGCGGCGGGCTGCATCTTGCCCGCGGGCGTCTCGAACAGCAGTTGCACGCCGATCGCCTGGCCGCCGAAGCCGTCGATCTGCGCCATGCCGTGCACGGCCAGCTCGTTCTTCACGTAGACCGTTTGGTTGACGGAGAGATCCTCGAGTGCCACGTCGCGGGCCTGGCTCAATCCGCGCGGCTGGCCGAAGGCCAGCGTGTAGAGCGGATAGCCCAGGTCGGCCAACCGCCGGGCGGCCCCCTGCGGCGGAACGTCGCGCGGCGCGTAGGCTCGTTGCGCGCCGTCGCTCAGCAGCACCACACCGATCAGCCGCTTGCCGGCCTCGCGGCGCAACACGTCGTCGAGCGCTGCGCCGATGGCGGTTTGCGGGCCTGCGGGCGCCTGGCCCAAATCGAGTGTGCCGTGCGTGAAGTCCAGCGGCTGCACGTCGGCGTCGAAGGCATAGACTTTGATTTCAAAGTCGTCGGCCAGCGAACGGAGCGTGGGCAGCGCGTCGCCCAGTGTGGATTGCAGCATGTCCCAGCGCGTTTTGCCGGCCACGGCGTCGGCCACTTGCATGCTCCGCGAGCGATCCACCAATACGACCAACGTGGCGGATCGCCGTTTCGTGGTGGTTTGCACGAGCGCCGGCCGCAGCATGGCAAACATGGCCAGAATGATCACGCCCAACCGCAGCACGATCAGCACCGTGCGGCGGCGCGGCGAAAGGCGATGCCGCGGCAACCCCAGCCAGGTCAACAGCAGCACCAGCACCAGCGCCAGGGCGCTCACCAGCGTGTAGCCGCCCACCGGGTTGAAATACCACTGGCTCATGAAGCACGCACAGGGATGGGCGGTGTTTCGCGCGGCGCGGCGGTTGAGCGCCCCGCCAACTGTGCCGCGCGCGAGGGCCGCGCGGCCGTGTCATAGTCCTGATAGAACCGATTCGACAGCACCTGCTCGAAAGCCAGCACCAGCACGACAATCACAATCAGGTACGGATAGAGTTCCTGCCCCACGCGACCGGCGCTCACGCTGCGATCTATCTCCGCGCGATTTGCGGCCAGCCGAAACGGTGTGGCGCCAAAAATCGCCTTCAGCTCGTCGCCGGTCGCCCGGGCCAGCTCGCTGGTTTGCGGCGGCAGGTTGGCGCTGAAGCCCAGGTCGACGCCCTGCTCGCCGCCGCCGGCCTGAATGCGATAGTTGCCGGGCGCTTCCGTCGAGGTGACCACCACGGCGTCTTGCTGCTCGTCTACGGGCGTGCGAATCTGGTCGCCGCGCGGCGTGGTGAGCGAGTAGATGGGAAATCGTTCTTTGGAATCGAGATGCACGACCGCGGTTTCGCCCGTCAGGTAGTTAAGCCGCTGCTGGCCGCCGCCGGCGAGATACAACGCCATCTCGTTGGCCAGCATCACAAACGGCCACGGCTCTTCACCGGTCGGCAGCAGGTTCCACGTATCGCGCCGACTGGCCGGGTCGGAGATGGGCGTGGTCATGGTCAGCACGCGGCCTTTGCCGACCGGCCGCTCGATGAGCGCCGGCTGGCCGTTGGAATAGCGCAGCACGACGGCCGCGCCCTCGGCCAGTGCGTCCAACTGCCAATGACGAAAGACCGGGAACGACTCCCACGGCGGTGCTTCGGCCAATGCGCGAAAGCGGGCCAGCAGCGGATGCTGATTGCCCTCGGGCTGGAGATAGGCCTCGCCGGTGCGCCACTGGCGCACCAGCTTGCCGGCGAGCAGCTCTTGCGCCAGCGGCTCGTTGAACGATTGCAAGTTGGCGGCATTGCGGCCCAGGAACACACCCACGCCTCCGCCGCCGGCGGCGTACGCCTGGAGCCGTTGCCAGGCGGCGGGCGGCAGGGGGCCGGGATCGAGCAGGCACACGGCTGCATAGTCGGCCAGCGGTTTCTCGGCCAGCGCGGTGGTGGAGATCACATCGCATTCGAACGCCGCTTCGCCTTTCACGCGGATCGCATAGGGCGCCAGTGCCTGCGAAAGAAACAGCGCGTACTCCTCCGGTTTGCCGCCGGCATCGTCGGGAGCGGCCAGCAACACGCGCCACGCCGGCCGCACTTCCACGGTGAACCAGCGCGTGTCGTCGCAGGCCAGGCTGTCTTCGCCGGCCAGCTTCAAATAGCCCTGGTGCACACCGGTCTGCAAACCGCGCAGGCGAAAGTCTGCCTTTTGCACTTCGCCGGGCCGCAGCATAAACGCGCCGCGGCTGCGCACGCCGGGTTCGCGAGTCTTCGGGTCGAGCAAGTACAACTCGACCGATCGCTCGCCCTCGGCGCCGGTATGCACGAGCTCGCAATCGACCGATAGTGTGCTGTTTTTGGAAAGCACCTGGCCCGACAAACGCAACTCTCCCAAGCCGACATTCACCGGCCGCTGGGCGCCGACGTCGATCAGGTAGATGCCGACGTCGCCGGCCTGGGCCAATTGCCGCTGCACGGCGCGCATCGCGTCGGCGGTCCAGGCCGCACGCGACAAGTCAGTGAACACATAGATTTCTTTGCGCGCCTGTTGGCTCTCGCGCAATAGCGCCAGTGCCGATTCCAACGCCACCGAGAGCGGCTGCGACATTTGCTTCGCGTCGAGTCGCTCGATGCGCTGCCGGGCCGCGCCCAGATCCACCGCAAACGCCGCCGAGCCGCTGCGCGTGTCGATCACGGCCACTTCGCTCTGGGGCGGCAACTGCGGCACCAGCCACAACGCCGTCTCCTGCGCCACCTCCAGCCGCGTCTTGTTCTGCTGGCGGTATTGCATGCGCGGGCTGGTGTCGAATACCAGCGCTGCTGCCACCGGTGCTTCCTGATCGAGCACGCCCGAGCTGACGATGCTGGGCCGCGCCAAGGCCAGCGCCAGCAAACCCAACAGCGCGCATCGCAAAGCCAACAACAGCCAATGTCGCAGCCGAACTTGTCGCCGGTTGGCCCGCTCGCGCTGGCGGATGAAGCGCAGCGCAGGAAACTGCAGGTGCTTGGGCTGCCGGCGCATGATCAGATGCAGCACGATCGGCACCGCGATGGTGGCCGCGCCTGCCAGGAATGCGACGTGCAGAAATGTCATAGCAGTGCTGCGCGGCGCGGCGCGCGGCGGTCCGGCGTTGCCTCAGGAACGGGCCTCAGTACCTGGCCCGGCGATTGACCAAATACTCCGTCAGCGCGCGGTCGAATTGCATGCTGGTGTCGATCTGCACGTAGTCCACGCCGTTCTGAAAGCATTCGCGGCGATACAGCTCGCAAAATTCACGGACCTCGTCCAGGTAGTCTGCGCGAATGCTGCCGGCGTCGACCTGCATTTTATCGTGCGTCTCCGGTTCTTCGAATTCGATGGTGCCGTCGAACGGGAAGTGCACCTCGGCCTCGTCGAGCACGTGAAACAGAATCACGTCGTGCCCGCCGTGCCGCAGCCGGCGCAGCGCACTGATGACCGGCTCCGGATCGGCAAACAGATCGCTGAACAGCATGACCAGGCTGCGATGCCGCAGCATGGCCGCGATCTGCACCAGGCTCTTGGCGATGTCGGTTTCGCCGGCGGGCCGCAGGTTGGCCAACATCGACAGCACGTGGCCCAGTTGCGTCCGCTTGGATCGCGGCGGCAGGCTCTGCCGAATCCGCTGGTCGAATGTAATCAGTCCCACCGGGTCCTGCTGGTGGATCATCAGGTAACAGAGCGCCGCGGCCAGGCAGATCGCGTAGTCGAACTTGGTCAGCTCCTGGCGATACGTGTAGGCCATCGAGGCGCTCAGATCCATCACCAGGTAGCCGGTGATGTTGGTCTCGGCTTCGAACTTCTTGACGTAGTACTTGTCGGTCTTGGCATAGACCAACCAATCGATATCGGCCGGGTCGTCGCCGGGCGTGTACTTGCGATGCTCGCTGAACTCGACCGAGAACCCGTGATACGGGCTGGCGTGCAGTCCCTGCAGAAATCCCTTCACGATGAACTGCGCGCGCAAATCGAGCCGCGAGATCTGGCGGATCACTTCGGGCTTGAGATACTGTTCGACGGCGGGCATGGTGACGAGCGCGGCGTCGAGCCGCGACGACAATGGTGCAAGGTTGGCAACGGGGCAGGCGCGCAGTCCGGGCGCGCAGCAGCCAGTTGTCTATTCTACGGATGTGGCACCGGCCCGTTCAGGTCCTTTCCGCCGGCCGCGCCAACTCACGCGAATTTCGGGATCTCCGGCGTGGGAATCTCGCGCAGCAGGCGCTCGATGACGTCCTCGGTCGTGAGTCCTTCGGCCTGGGCCTGAAAATTCGTGCTCACCCGGTGGCGCAGCACCGGGACGGCAATTTTGCGAATGTCGTCGATGGCGACCGAGAACCGCCCTTCCATGGCCGCCAAGGCCTTGCCGCCATGGATCAGAAACTGACCGGCCCGGGGCCCGGCCCCCCAGTCCACCAACTCGCGGACGAACTCCGGGGCCGCGTCGCTCTTCGGGCGCGTGGAGCGGACCAGCCGCGCGACGTACTTGATGATGTACTCGCTCACCGCCACCGAGCCCACCAGCTTTTGCAGGTTGAGGATGGCCCGGCCCGAGAGCACCTTGCGCACTTCCGGCTTCTCGTTGCGCGTGGTCGAGGCCAGAATCAGCTCTTCTTCATCGGCCGTGGGATAGTCCACCTTGATGTTGAACATGAAGCGGTCCAGCTGCGCCTCGGGCAGCGGGTAGGTGCCTTCCTGCTCGATGGGATTCTGCGTGGCGATAGTAAAGAACGGCTCGGGCAGCTGATAGGTGGTCTGGCCGACAGTGACTTCGCGTTCTTGCATGGCCTGCAAAAGCGCGGCCTGCGTTTTGGGCGGGGTTCGGTTGATTTCGTCGGCCAGCAGGATGTTGGTGAAGATGGGGCCCTCGACGAAGCGAAACTCGCGCCGGCCGTGCTCATCTTCTTCCAGCACGTTGGTGCCTGTGATGTCCGAGGGCATCAGGTCGGGCGTGAACTGGATGCGCTTGAAGCCGATGTCGAGAATCCGCGCCAGCGTGCTGACCATCAGGGTCTTGGCCAGGCCGGGCACACCCACCAGCAGGCAATGACCGCGGGTAAAGATGGCCGCGAAGATCTGCTCGATGACGTCGTTCTGGCCGACGATCACCTTTTGCAGCTCGTCTTGCATGAGTTGCCGGTGCTGGCTGAACTCCTGCAGGACGTCTCCCAGGCTTCGGGGCTTAGTGGCCAAACGCGGAGTCCTTTGCGTTCACTGCGAGGTCGCGCCCAGCGATCGTACGAAATCCGGCGTTGGCGCCCAGGGAGGGTCCGCTCCAACCTCGATCGCGCAGCTTGATGCCCGCGCTTTCGGCCGGCTGAAGCGCTCCGCAGCATTTTATCGATCGCCGAGCGCATGGGCAACGCATGACGAGCCTGCGTTGCCGGCCCGCGGCAGGCCACCTAAGATGAATAGACTGAGCCCTGGAACAACCCTTGCAATCGATCGCCACATGCGCCGAACGTTGACATGCCTGGCACTTTTGCTTGCGACTTTGGCGCCCCGCGGGGCGGCTCGCGCCGACATCTCGCCTGAGGACGTCCGCACGAGCATCGAGCGGGCCATCACCTATCTCAAGCGCCAGCAGAACAACAACGGCGCCTGGCCGGAACAACCGGCCTACGCGGGCGGCGTGACGGCACTGGCCACGTTGGCCCTATTGAACGCCGGGGTGCCGCCGGAAGATGAGACGGTTGCCCGGGCCCTGACGTACCTGCGCAACCTGTCGACCACGCAGACGTACGTCGTTTCGCTGCAGACGATGGTCTTTTGCGCCGCGGAGCCCAAGAAGGATTTGCTCCTCATCCGGCAGAACGCCAAGTGGCTCGAGCGCACGCAAGTCAAAAGTGGCGAGCGACGCGGCGCCTGGTCGTATCCGGCCGGACCCGCCGGAGGAGGCGGCGACCCCTCCAACAGCCAGTTCGCGCTGCTGGCCTTGTTCGAAGCGGAACGGGCCGGCATCGATATCAGCGACGACACCTGGCGACTGGCGCTGCAATACTGGCAGCGCGGCCAGCTGCCCGACGGTTCCTGGCGCTACTCGCCGGCACAACCCTCCAGCGGCAGCATGACCTGCGCCGGCATTTCCTCGCTGGTAATTGCCTCAGGCGAGCTGAATGTCGGCGATGCGCGCGTGGTGGACGGCGTGGTTCAGTGTTGCGGTGAGCAGGATGCCAACGACGCCGTGGAACGGGGCATCGCCTGGCTCGAGCGGAACTTCTCCGTGCATTCGAACCCCAGCGGCGCAGGCCGGGCCACTCAGAACAGCTGGCTGCTGTACTACCTGTACGGACTGGAGCGGGCCGGACGCCTTACAGCACGGCGCTTCATTGGCGACCACGATTGGTATCGCGAAGGGGCCGACATGCTGGTGCGCCAGCAGGACAATCTCTCCGGGTTCTGGAGTGGCACCGGCTCGCACGAGTTGAATCCCGTGATCGGCACCAGCTTTTCGCTGCTGTTTCTGGCCAAAGGGCGCCGGCCGGTGCTGGTCGCCAAGTTGCAGCACGATCCGGATGACGACTGGAACCACCATCGCAGCGACCTGGCCAACCTGACCGCCTATGTCGAACGCCAATGGGAACGCGATCTCACCTGGCAGGTCATCGATCCGCAAGCCAGTGTCGAGGATCTGTTGCAGACGCCCGTGCTCTTCATCACGGGCAGCAAGGTGCCCAATTTCACCGACGAGCAGAAGCGGCGACTGCGCGATTACATCGATCGCGGCGGCTTCTTGTTTGCCGAGGCCTGCTGCGGCGGCAAGGAGTTTGAAACCGGCTTCCGCAAGTTGCTGCGCGAGATCTTTCCCGAGCCGGAGTATGCCCTGCGTCTCTTGTCGCCGGAACATCCGATCTGGCGGGCCGAAGAGCTCGTCGACACGCAGTACGTCCGACCGCTGTGGGGCATCGATATTGGCTGCCGTACGAGCGTGGTGTTTTGCCCGGCCGACTTGGGCTGCTATTGGGAGCTCGCCCGGCCGGGACGCGAAGATCGGTTGCCGCAGCGCGTGCGCGCGGAAGTGCGGGCCTGCCGCGCCATCGGCATCAACGTGCTGGCCTACGCCACCAATCGGGAGCTCAAGTACAAGTTCGACTTCTTCACAACGGCCCAATCCGATACGCCGGCCGACGAATTCGATCGCGGCAAGCTGTACGCGGCCAAGCTGCTGCACCCAGGCGGCTGCAATGCGGCGCCCGGAGCCTTGGCCAACTTGCTGCAGACGGCCGGCGAAAAGCTGGCCCTGCGCGTGAGCACGGAGCCGCGCGAGTTGGCGCTCACCGACCCCAAGCTGTTTCACTATCACATTGTGTTCATGCACGGCCGCAATGACTTTCGTTTGACGCCGGCCGAGCGCAAGCAGCTGCGCACGTTCTTAGATCGGGGTGGCATGTTGTTTGCCGACGCCATCTGCTCGAGCCGCGAGTTTACCGAAGCCTTTGGTCGCGAAATGGCGGCCATATTCCCCGAGCAGAAGCTCGCGCGTATTCCTCCCACCAACGGGCTGTTTACGCCCGAGTACGGCGGCGACGACCTGTCGGTCGTCGAGCGTCGCGAACCGCAGCGGGCCACGGCCGAAGGGCCGCTGCGCTCGCAGGTCCGCGCCGGCGAACCGTATCTCGAAGGCATCCAGCTGGGTGATCGCTACGCCGTCATCTATTCGCCCTACGACATCAGCTGTGCCCTCGAAAACCATGAATCGCTGGAGTGCGAGGGCTATACTCGCAAGGACGCAGCCCGCATCGGGCTGAACGTGCTGCTCTACTCACTGCACCAGTGACGCGTGCCGGGGACTGTCCCGATTTTTTCGAGACTTTGAGAAAAATGGGACTGTCCCTCTGGGCACTGTGTAACTCAGACGGTCCACGGCGTTAGCACAATGACGTTCGCACCCGGCACGGCTCGCGAAACACCGGCAACAACGCGCGACCCTCACCGCGTGCCGCGCTGGCTGGTGCTAACGCTCGTGCTGCTGACCCTCTTGGTGCGCGAGCGGGCCATGTACGTGATGGGCGGCGTTTTCGAGAGAGACCCGGACGGATTCGGCAAGATCGCCTGGCGCTTGCAACGCGATGGCGCGTTCAATCGGACAGAGCACCGGGCCGATGGACCGACCGCGTACCGCGCGCCGCTCTATCCGCTGGTCTTGGCGGCCTGGACCTATCGCTCGACTCCACTGGGCAGCATCTGGTTGTTGCACGCGCTGCTGGGCGCGGCCACGGTCTGGGGTGTCTGCCGACTAAGCGAAGAAGCGCGACTGCCGTTGTGGGCAACGGTCACCGCGGCGCTGCTCGTGGCCATCGATCCCATTCTGATCAACCAGTCGATGCAGATCATGAGCGAGACCTTGGCCGCGTTTCTTGCCACCTGGGGACTAGTGGCGCTGGCGCGGCTGGCGCGGCAGCCGGCGGCGTGGCGCGCACTCGTGGCGGGCGCGTGGCTCGGACTGGGAGTCCTCTGCCGCCCCGAGATGCTGGCCTGGAGCGCGTGCGTCGCCGTCGCGCTGCCGTGGACAATCACGGGCGGCAGGCGGCGGTCGTTTGCTCTCACCGCGCTGGCGGTCGTCGTCGCTGCTCTCGTGGTGGCTCCTTGGCCCGCGCGCAATGGGATCCAGTTGGGCAGGCCGATCGTCACCACGACGCACGGCGGATACACGCTCTTGTTGGCCAACAATCCGTACTTCTACGAGTATCTGCGCAGTGGCGCCTGGGGCAGCGTGTGGCGCGGCGAACGGTTTCACGAAGAATGGCGCGACGAGTCACGCCGCTTGCTCGTCAACACGGGACCACGCACACCCCCAAATATCCGCACCACGTTCTTCGTTCGCGACGAACTGGCCACCGACCGCCGCGCCTACGAGCTGGCCTGGCAGAACATTCGTGCCGAGCCCGGCATGTTTGCCTATTCGTGCCTGGTGCGGATAGGCCGCTTGTGGGCCGTGCTGCCGCACGCGACGACGGAGTACGAGTCGACCACGCGGCGCGGCCTGCGCTACTCGGTTGCCATCTGGTATGTCGCCGAGTTCGTGCTGGCGCTGGTGGGCCTGTGGTCATTGGGCCGCCAACTGCGCACTTCGCCCTGGTTGTGGTGCCTGCTGCTGGCGGGATCTTTCACGGCCGCGCACGCGCTGTATTGGACCGACATGCGGATGCGCGCACCGCTGGCGTCAGCGGTGGCGCTGGCGGCAGCCGCGGGGGTGGTCCGGCTGGCCGCTGGCAGACGTGTCGCAACCCCTGACCCCACAGCGGCTTAGGTGAGCCGTCGCGGGCGCGAACCTACCTTGACGATTTTGGCCGCCCGCCCCTATAATCCCGCCCCTATTCGTCTGATCGTAAAAACTTTCGTCACTTCATTTTGCGTTTGGTCGGCGAACCCGTTCGGGAAGTTCTTTCGCCGTCGTAATCAGGGATGACACTCTGCTGATCGCAGGACTGTCTGATCACGCGACCGTCTGTGTGCGCGCGCCTTGGAAGTTGCGCGCGTTGGAATGTTGCGCGCGCGCGGTCCTGGCGCTCTTCGTAACCGGCTGTGTCCTCGCCGGTTTCGCGCTCGCGCAGGTGCAACTGCCCGCGAGCAATCTCTCCGAACGCATCGTCGTGGCCGCCGACGCGGCCAGCCACTGGACCGAGGGCGTCTACGACGTCTATCTGTTGCGCGGCAACTGCTACGTCAATCAGGGGTTAACGTACGCGCGCAGTCGCAATGCCGTGGTCTGGATCGAGCGCGGCGGCGCCGGCGGAGAGCCGCCGCACAAGGCGATCGTGTACCTGGAAGGCGACGTGACGATCAACTATCAACAAGCGGCCGATGCGGCGCGTGCCGGCGGCGCCGCCACACTGACCGACGCCAAGTGGTTTGGCCGCTTCTTCTCGGTGCAACCGGTGGATGTGAAGCCCGGCAAGCTGGAAGCGCCGCCCCTTGCGCCGCCGGAGGTATTTCGGCATGCAACGGCCGCCATGGGCGCTCCGTCCGACGTGGTGCGCCCGGCGCAATTTGCCGAGCCATTGCCCGCACCACCCGCGGTGATTGGACCCCCGCCCGGCATGCTGCGCATTCGCCTGCAGCGGCGCAGCAACGTCAAGCCGGAAATCAACGCCTTCCAGTTGCCCAACTCCAACGAGTTCGTGGCGATTATCAAAAGTGGCGTGAACATCGTGGTCGACGGAGTCGACCAGTTCGGCTCCATCGACGTCGACGCCGACAACCTCGTCATCTGGACGCAAGGCTCCTTGAGCGGCGATGCCGAGGGCGAGTCGTTCCAGTCGCGCGAGGCCCCCCTGGAGCTGTACCTGGAGGGCAACGTGGTCTTCCGCCAGGGCGATCGCACGATTTTTGCCGAGCGCATGTACTACGACGCGCGCCGCGAGACCGGCGTCGTGCTCGGCGTCGAGCTGCTGACGCCCGTGGAAACCTACGAGGGGCTGGTCAAGTTGCGGGCCGATGCCGTGCAGATGATCGGCCGCGATCGCTTCGTGGCTCAGAATGCCTCGCTGACGACCAGCCGGCTGGGAATTCCCACGTACGAAGTGCGCTCCGAGGTGATGACCTACGACGACTTCCAGCGACCCCGCTTCAATCCCATCACGGGCGTGCCCGAAGTCGACGCCTCGGGGATGCCGTTGGTCGACCATCAGAAACTGGCCACCAGCCGCGGCAACAGTGTGTTCATCAACCAGTTTCCCGTCTTCTATTGGCCGTTTTTGGCCACGGACCTGGAGAAACCCAGCTTCTTCATCGACGACGTGCAGATCAAAAACGACAACGTGTTCGGCACGCAGGTTTACCTCGACCTCGACGCCTATCAGCTGCTCGGCATGCGCGATCGGCCCGCCGGCACCGACTGGATCATCAGCACCGACTACCTGAGCAAGCGCGGCCCGGGCGGCGGCACCACGTTCAACTACGAACGGCAAACGTTCTTCGGTGTGCCCGAAAGTACCAACGGCTTTGTCGATGCCTGGGTGATCAACGACCACGGCCACGACAACTTGGGTCTCGACCGGCGGAACCTGATTCCGCCGCGCGAGTTCCGCGGCCGCTTGCTCGCGCAGCATCGCCAACTCCTGCCGCTGGACTTCCAGTTGACGGGCGAAGTGGGCCTGATCAGCGACTTCAACTTCCTCGAACAGTACTTCGAGCGCGAGTGGGATCAGCTCAAAGACGAGTCAACCGACTTGGAGTTGAAGCGCTACGTGGATAACAGCTCCTGGAGCGTGTTCGGCTCGGTGCGGCTCAACGAGTTCTTCACCGAGACGCAATGGCTGCCGCGGCTCGATCACTTCTTGATCGGCCAGCCGCTCTTGGGCGATCGGCTCACATACTTCGAGCACAGCAACATCGGCTACGCGCAATTCAAGAGCGCCCATCCGCCGACCGATCCGGTCGACGCGGCCATTTGGGGTCCGCTACCGTGGGAAACGCCCGCCGCCAGCACGCGTGAAGGAGGGCGCTACGCCACGCGGCACGAAATCGACTTCCCCTTCGCGCTCGGGCCGGTCAAATTCAATCCTTATGCGCTGGGCGAGTTGGCCCACTGGGACGAGGCGCTCAACTTCAACGACGCCAATCGCGCGTACGGCGCGCTGGGCATGCGGGCCAGCATGCCCATGTGGGCCGTCGACCCGTTTGTGGAAAGCCAATTCTTCAACGTCCACGGACTGGCGCACAAGGTCGTATTCCAAAGCGACGTGACGTATGCCCAATCGACGTTCGACCTGCAAAACTTGGCGCTATACGACCAGATCGACGACAACAACATCGAGGAGTATCGCCGCAAGTTCCCGTTCTACGACTTTGGCGGGCCGCCGCCGGTGCCGCTGCCGTTTGACGAACGGTTCTACGCGCTGCGCCGCGGACTGGGCAACTATGTGGCGTCGCAATCGACCGAAATCGCCGACGACTTGTTCGTGGTGCGTTTGGGCACCGATCAACGCTGGCAGACCAAGCGCGGCGCGCCGGGGCGCCAGCGGATCGTCGACTGGATCACGCTGTTCACCGACATCACGCTGTATCCCAATCCCGACCGCGACAACTTCGGCGAAGTGGCGGGGCTGGCCGACTATGACTTCCGCTGGCACGTGGGCGACCGCACCACGATTGTCTCGGAGGGCTATTTCGACTTCTTTTCACAGGCGCCCAAGTACGCCACGGCCGGAGTGTTCATCGATCGCCCGCCGCGCGGCTCGATCTACTTCGGCTTCCACTCGCTGGAAGGGCCCATCGCCTCGAGCGTGCTGTTGACGACCTACAGCTATCGCATGAGCCCCAAGTGGGTCTCGACGTTCGGCATGTCGTACGATTTCGTCGCCTCGCGCAACATCGGCCAGAACTTTACGCTGACGCGCATCGGCGAGTCGTT
Organism: Pirellulales bacterium; assembly: GCA_050250435.1. Lineage (GTDB taxonomy): Bacteria > Planctomycetota > Planctomycetia > Pirellulales > PALSA-1355 > JBFWOR01. The sequence goes on from JBFWOR010000016.1 coordinate 130,429, forward strand.
CCTGCTGAGCATGAACGTCAATGTGGACACGAGCAAGAACAACGTCGGCGCGAACTTCATGATCACGCCGCGCTTCTACCAGGGCCGCTTAGGGTCGAGCTCGGCCGGCATGATCGTGCCGGTGGCGGGAGCCTATGGGCTGGAGTGAAATGAGGCGCTCGCAACCGACTGCTTCAGGTGAGCTTTGAATGGTGCTTAGCGATCCAAGCTTCGATACGTTTGTGAAGCGCTCTGGCTTGCTTCAGTAACTCGGCCGCGTCGACTTCCGAAACGACGCCCTGGGAGTCGTATACGAGATCGTTTCGCTTCCGCCGACACCGGTCGAGATAGGTTGCCGTCGCGTTGAAGGACGGACCCATTGCAAGCGTCAGAGCCTGAAAGGTTGTCTGATGCGCTCCTTGACCCTTTACTCTATAACCAGCGCACGTGACCGCCATTTTCGCCGCCAGGAGGGCTGCCTGGTAGGCAATGGAAAAGCGGTTGTCCGCTGAGAGTACTTCGATTGCCGCGTCGTCCACATTCCGTTTGATGGCGGCGCGCAAGTCGTCGAGCTCGGCTTTGCTCGTAACGTGCGGCTCAACGCGGCCTTGATTTTGTAAGTGCTTCCAAGTCATTCGTGGTTCCCACCACAAAGATTTTCTCCGCGGCGAGCACCGACCGCAAGAAGTGGTTCCTGGCGGCAAGCTTCTGCGTAAAATCCGCAGGCGAGTAGACCGTCGCGCTGACAGCTCGTCCCAGGCGGTCTTCTGCTTTCGCAAGCGCGCCTGAGAGCTCAGCCAGAGTCGTTCGACCCACAATCAGCAAGTCGATATCGCTTCGTGAACGCGCTGTGCCGCGCGCCATCGAACCAAAGACAAACGCCACGACGATACTTTTGGCGTGACGGCGCAGCACGCCCCGCAGTACGTCGACGAGCCCCACCGTTTTTTCCAGGATGCTCCGCAGGTCAGGCAATAGGGGACAGTCCGGATCGGCCGCGAAATAGGCCCGGTTTCCCTCCGTCCACTTCTTGACGATGCCGGCGTCAACCAGCGACGCGAGTGGACGCTGCAGCGTCGAGGGGCTGCGGTTCAGACGCTGGGCCAGGTCACGGAGATACCAGGGCTGCTCGCGTTCCAGAAGCAGCGCGACCAGAATCTCCTGCACCGACCGCGAAAGCAGAGGATCGAGGGCATTGGTTGTACGCATAATGCGTAAGTATAGACGCAAATTGCGTACATGTCAAAAAAGCGGAACTGGCAGGCAAAACACCGCTTCGGCCAGACGGCTCGCCGCCGGATGCGGGCGGTACCGGTCGCGTCACGCGATCGCGAAAAACTGGGCGCGATTGCTAAATCACTTCTCGCAGCGGCTGATAGCCGAGGTCGACCATGTATTGCGGCCGGCCGGTCAGATCGGGCAGCGTGAACTGATTCACGTCGATGCCCAGGCGGTGATACAGCGTGGCGAACACTTCCTGGAAGTGAACGGGCCGGTCCTTGGCTTCGGCCCCCAGCCGATCGGTCGAGCCGATGACCTGGCCGGTACGCATGCCGCCGCCGGCCAAGAGCGCACACGAAACTTGCGGCCAGTGGTCGCGACCGGCCTGCGCGTTGATCTTGGGCGTGCGGCCGAACTCGCCCCACACCACCACCGACACGTCCTTGTCCATGCCGCGGCTGTGCAGATCGTCGAACAATGCCGACAAGCCCTGATCCAAGAGCGGCATGTCCTGCCGGCAGGCGCCAAAGTTGTCGCCGTGATGGTCCCAACGGCTGAAGGCCAAGGTCACGCAGCGCGTGCCGGCCTCCACCAGCCGCCGCGCCATGAGAAAGTGCTCCATCAGCTTCGGGCCGCCGTCATCACGATTGCGCGGGTCGCCCTTGCCGTAACGGGCACGCACCTTGGGGTCTTCCTTTTCGATGTCCAGCGCGTCCATCAGCCGGCTGGAAGTGAGCACGCCAAAGGCTTGCTCCGTGAAATTGTCCAGTCCGTGCATCATGCCGCTCGAGTCGGCCTCGCGGCGGAAGCGATCGAAACTGGTCAGCAGTGTCTTGCGGTCGCCCAGGCGGTCGAGCGTCACGCCGTTGAGCACCATGTCCGCCTTGCCTTCGCCGTCGGGCTTGAACGGGGCATGCGCCACGCCGAGGAAACCCGGTGGACCGTTGTCGGCCCATTCCATGTGTCCCATCTTGGGCGAAAGACCGACGAACGCCGGCATTGAAGGATGCTTCGGGCCATAGACCTTCGACAACACCGAGCCGAGCGCCGGGCGGCCGCCCGGTGGCTGTGGACCGCGGCGCCGAAAACCGGTCACGCACTCGTACGAGTCGTGCGCGCCACTGGCGCCGACAACCGAGCGGATGGGGATCAGCCGATCCATCTGCTTGGCGATCAGCGGAAAGTGTTCGCAGATATCGATGCCTGGCACGTTGGTGTGAATGGGTTTGAACTCGCCGCGAACTTCGGCCGGCGCATCCACCTTCAGATCGAAGAAATCCTGGTGCGGAGGACCGCCGGGCAGAAAGATCATGATGATCGCTTTCTGCGAGTTGTTGCGCAGCCCACCGGCCGATTCGGCGCGCAGGATTTGCGGTAGCGACAGTCCGCCTAGCGCGAGGCCACCGATCTTCAAGAACGAGCGCCGCGACAGGCCATCGCAAAAGCCGTTCTGGGACTTGCCGAGAATCGTCAACATGGCGGGTTCCTCCTCTAGCCCGACCCTCGGTGGGCCTGGCCCTCTCGGTGGCACTGCGAGCCGCGCGGGATGCGGTTCGTTTGCCGGCGTTTAGTTTGCGGCCCCGGGGAGTGTGGCCGACTTGGCGAGTTCTGCGTGTCGCACACCACGCCCGGACTTGGCCCGCGCGAAGGTGCCGAGGATGCCCGCGGGCCAGCGGCGCGCAGTCATCCCACGGGCCGTATCGTATCAAGATTCCTTGATTCGTGCAAGATCTGGGCCTTGGCCGCCCCGCTGGCCAGGCGGCCGGCAACGTAAGATTAAGAATTGTCAGTTCGACCGGTCCTCCGCCCCACTCGGCCAGTCGCGCTGCGTGCACTCCCCGCCGCTGCCAGCCGATGACACAAGCCTCTTTCAACGACGACGCCGGCCCCCTGCTGCGGCTGATGGACGTCGGCAAGACTTTTCACCTGGGCGAAGTCCCGGTCGAGGTGCTACGCCACATTACGTTCGACGTGCAGCCGGGCGAGCTCCTCGTCATGGTCGGGCCCAGCGGCTCGGGCAAGACCACGCTGCTCAACATCATGGGCGGACTCGACTCGCCGTCGGTCGGCGACATTTGGTATCGCCAACAGAACCTCGCCACCGCCAATCCCCGCGAGCTGACGCGCTACCGGCGTACCAGTGTCGGCTTTGTGTTTCAGTTCTATAACCTGGTGCCCAATCTGACCGCGCGCGAGAACGTGCTGGTGGCCACGGAGATCAGCGACAACCCGCTCGACGTCGACCGCATGCTGGAGCTGGTCGGACTGGAGGAACGGGTCCATCACTTCCCCTCGCAGCTCTCCGGCGGCGAACAGCAACGCGTGGCCATCGCCCGGGCCATGGCCAAGAACCCCCAGCTGCTGTTGTGCGATGAGCCGACCGGCGCGCTCGACTTCGAAACCGGCAAGCACGTGCTGCGTTTGCTGGTGGACCTGAAGGACCAGTTGGGCAAGACCGTGTTGATCATTACGCACAACGGCGCGATCGCGCACGTTGCCGACCGCATTATTCGGCTGCGCTCCGGCGAAATTCACGAGCTGCACGACAATCCCGCGCCCCAGCCCCCTGAGGAAATCACGTGGTGAGCGTGCTGGACCGCAAACTGTTGCGCGAAGTGCGGGCCTCACTGGCCATGCTGCTGGCCATCACCAGCATCATCGCCGTAGGCACCATGTGCTTCGTGTACATGCGCGCCAGCTATCACAATTTGAACCTGGCCAAGTGGCGCTACTATGCGCAGTGCCGCATGGCCGATTTCTGGATCGAGATGAAAAAGGCCCCGCTGGCCGAGCTGGACCGCTTGGAGCGGCTGCCCGGCGTCACGGCCATCCGCCCGCGGATCCAGTTCAATGCCACCGTGGACCTGGAGCGCGTGGCCGCGCCCTTGAACGGCATGGTGCTCTCGCTGCCCGACGAGCGCGAGCCGGTCATCAACGACATTGTGCTGCAAAGTGGCGGCTACTTCACCGACCGCCGCGACAACGAAGTGATCGTCAACGCGGCGTTCGCGCGCAAAAACGCCATCAAGCCGGGCCAGGTCATCCACCTGATTCTCAATAATCGCAAGCAAGAGCTGTACGTCGTCGGCACCGCGATTTCCAGCGAGTTCGTCTACACCGTGGCGCCCGGCTCGATCGCGCCGGATCCCGCGCATTTCGGCATCTTCTATCTGAAACGCACGTTTGCCGAGGAAGTGTTCGATTTCGCCGGGGCGACAAACCAGATTGTCGGCCGACTGGATCCGGCACATCGCGATCGGCCGCAGGACTTGCTGCGGCGCATGGAGTCGCTGCTGGAGCCGTATGGCGTGGTGACCGCCTATGCGCAGCGCACGCAACTGTCGAATCAGTTTCTCAGCGACGAGATTCGCGGGCTGGGCGTGTTTTCGACGATCATGCCCTCGATCTTTCTGGCCGTGGCGGCACTCGTGCTCAATGTGCTGATGGTGCGGCTGGTCGACCAACAGCGGGTAATGATCGGCACGCTGAAGGCCATCGGCTACGGCGACGCAGCGATTTTTCTGCACTACACCAAGTTTGCGCTGGCCCTGGGATTGCTGAGCGGCCTGCTGGGGCTGGGCCTCGGCTACTCCATGGCCGAGTTTGTCACCTCGATTTACCAGCGCTTTTACGAATTCCCGAACTTGGAGAATTACGTCTATCCGGGAACGTACGGCGCCGGTTTGCTCGTGGCGCTCGGCTGTGCGCTGGTGGGATCGTTGCAGGCGGCGCGGGCCGCACTGCAGCTGAAGCCGGCCGAAGCCATGCGCCCCAAACCGCCGGCGCAAGGCGGCGCCATTTGGCTGGAGCACTTTGACCGCGTCTGGCGGCAACTCAGTTTTGGTTGGCGGCTGGTGCTGCGCAACGTGTTTCGCAATCGCTTGCGCACGGCCGTGGGAATCTTCGCCACGGCGATGGGTGCCGGATTGCTCGTGTGCGGATTCATCCTGGCCAGCGCCATCGCCTATCTGATCAACTTTCAGTTCCAGCTCGTTACACACAGCGACGTCGATCTGCGCTTCAAGGACGAGCAGGGCTATGCCGCGCTCTTGGAAGCCCGACGCCTGCCGGGCGTCGAGTACGCCGAGCCGGTGTTCGACGTCGCCTGCACCTTCACCAACGGCTCGCACAGCCGGCGGGGCGGTATCTCCGGCATGCTGGTCGATCGGCGGCTCACGGTGCCGCGCGACATCGCAGGCCGGCCGCTGCGCATTCCGACCCACGGACTGGCATTCAGCAGCAAACTGGCCCGCGTGCTTGGCGTTCGTGCCGGGGATACGCTGACGGTGCTGCCCACCCGCGGCCGCCGCGAGCCGCTGCAGGTGCCGGTGACCGAGCTGACCGACAGCTACATCGGCATGGCCGTGTACGCGGACATTCGCTATCTGAGCCGCTTGATGGGTGAAGAGCTGGCAATCAACGGCGTGCAGTTGGCCACCTCGCGCAAACCGCAAGATCGCATCGCCCTCGACCGGGCGCTCAAAGAGCTGCCGGCCATTCAGGCGGTCAACGCCCGCCGCGACGTGATCGAAAATCTCGAAGCCATCATTCAGACACAACGGATCTTTATCGGCTTCATCGTGGTTTTTTCCGGCGTGATCTTTTTTTCCAGTTTGTTGAACTCGTCGCTCATCGGCCTGGCCGAACGGCGACGCGAAGTGGCCACGCTGCGCGTGCTGGGCTACACCGAATGGCAAGTCGGCGCGCTGTTTCTGCGCGAAAGCCTGGTCGTCAATTCGCTGGGCACGCTGGCCGGACTGCCGTTGGGCTATTCGCTGGCCTGGGTGCTATCGATCGTTTACGACACCGAGACATTTCGCTTTCCGCTCATTGCGCCAACTTGGATCTGGTTCGCCACCGTGCTGGCGGGCATCGTGTTCGCATTGATTGCCCACGCCGTCGTGCAGCGCGCAATCACGAAACTGGACTGGCTGGACGCCTCGAAAACCAAGGAATAATCGTGCCCCGCAGCGACCAGCCGCCGCCCGCCAACGTGGCACGCGCCGCCGCGATAAGCGATAATAGATTGTTAAGCTCGAAGGGAGCTGCGTTATGCGGAAGTGGGTGCTAGTGGCCGTCGCCATCGCCGGGCTCGGCGCCGCCGGGCTGGGCTTTGCATCGTGGAACTTCGGCGTGCCGGTGGAGGCCGCGCGCGTCCAGCGCGGCGCCGTGCGCGAATACGTCGACGAAGAGGGCAAGACCCGGCTGGCCGAAACTTATCTGGTCACCATGCCCTACGATGGGCGTATCGAACCCATCGATTCGATCGAAGGCACTCACGTCAGTCAGGGCCAGGTGGTGGCCCGCATCAAGGCCGTGGATATCGATCTCAAGAAGGCGCTGGCCCGAGCCGCGGTGGAGCGCCTGAAAGCCTCGATCAAAGAAAACGACGACGCCTCGGTCGAGAACACGGCCCTGTCGCAGACCGTGAGCATGGTCGAATCGATCGATCGCACGGTCGAGGCCGCCGCCACGCGCGTCAAAACGGGCGAAGCGAAGCTGGAGTACTCCGAAAAGTACTTGTCGCGCGTCCAGCGCTTGACCCGGAACAACACCGCGACCGAGGACGAGCTCGACCGCGCGCGGCTCTCGCAGGTTGAAGCCAGCGTGCAGTATCAGCAAGACGTGCTCGTGCTCCGCGCGGCCGAAGCGCTGCGCGCGGCCACGGCGTTATTCCCCACGGCCGTGCGGCAGTACATTCAGCGCAAAGTGCTGACGCACGACGTGCTGGAGCAGCAGCTGGCCGAGGCCGAAGTGCAGATGCGCGAAGCGGAGAAGGACGAACGGCTGGGGGCGATGACCAGCCCGGTCGACGGTGTGGTGCTGGAGCGTCCCGTGACCAACGAGCGACAACTGGCCGCGGGCACGGTGCTGTTAAAGATCGGCCGCTTCGAGGATTTGGAGATCGAGGCCGACGTGCTCAGCCAGGACGTCGTGCGGGTCAAGCCGGGACAAAGCGTGGAGGTCCACGGCGCGGCCATCGGCGAGCGGTCGGCCCGCGCGGAAGTAACGCGCATCTACCCGGCCGGTTTCACCAAGGTCAGTTCGCTGGGCGTGGAGCAGCAGCGCGTCAAAGTGATCATGAAGTTCGCGCCGGAAGATTGGCAGCGCTTGCGCAGCGAACGCGACCTGGGCGTGGACTACCGCGTGCGCGTGCGCATTTTTACGGCCGAAGCCACGGGCGCGCTGGTGGCACCGCGGTCGGCCCTGTTTCGCGGAGCGCAGAACGCCTGGCAACTGTTCGCGGTACGCAGCGGCCGGGCCCGGCTGCAAACCGTCAAGGTGGGTCTGGCGAACGACGAGTCGGCCGAGATTCTGGGCGGCCTGGCGGAAAACGACCTGGTCGTGCTCGCGCCGGAAACCAACCTGACCGACGGCCAGCGGGTCCGCGTGCTGCCGACGGCCGACGGCGAAGCTCGTTGACGGACCGCTTACGCCGGGTGTAACTTGACGTGCGATTCGCCGTGCGGATTCTCGCGCGGCACACGTCAAAACGGGCGGCTCTCCTTCTCTGTTCGCACCCTCTCCAGGATCTCGTGCAGCAATGAACATCAAAGGCAGTACTTACTTCATCACCGGCGGCGCCTCGGGCCTGGGAGCAGCATGCGCGCGGCGTTTCGCGGCCGCCGGCGGCAACGTTCTCATTGCGGACGTGCAGGACGAGGCCGGCAACGCCTTGGCCAACGAGCTGGGAAAAGTGGCCCGCTTCGCCCGCACGGACGTAACGTCGGAAGCCAGTGTGAAAGAGTCGCTGGAAACCGCCAAGCAGCAATTCGGCGGCGTGCAAGTCGTGATCAACTGCGCGGGCATCATCGGCGTGGGCCGCGTGGTCGGCAAAGAGGGGCCCTACGACCTGGCCGAGTTTTCGCGCACGGTGCAGGTGAATCTGATCGGCACGTTCAATGTCATCCGTCTGGCCGCGGCCACGATGAGCGCGGGGCCGGCGGCCGCCGAGGGCGAACGCGGCGTGATCATCAACACCGCGTCCGTGGCCGCTTTCGATGGCCAGGTCGGCCAGCCGGCCTATTCGGCGTCGAAAGGAGGCGTCGTGTCCATGACGCTGCCCATCGCCCGCGAGTTGGCCCGCTTTGGCATTCGCGTGGTAACGATTGCACCGGGTGTATTCGAAACGGCGATGATGGCGGGCATGCCTCCGCAACAGCAGCAGGCCCTGGAAGCGCAGGTGCCGTTCCCGCCGCGATTGGGCAGGGCCGAGGAATTCGCCGCCCTGGCCGAGCATATCGTGGAAAACATGATGCTTAACGGCACCACCATCCGCCTCGACGGCGCCTTGCGTTTGAGCACCAAATAGGGCCCACAGCCGCGGATCCACGCCTCGAGCGCCATCCGCCGCAGAGCGGGCAACCTATGCTTTGGCTGCCACCCGCGAGCGCCCTTGGTTGGGCCGCCGATTTGGCGGATTGCGCGGGCTACCTGTCAATCGTGTGCTGAAATCTCCGGCAGTTTTCACTCGTGCCCGATTCATGCGTTGCGCGCCACTGACTGCGATTCTGCTGCTCGCTTGCTCAGGCCCTGCACGGGGCGCGGGCCTGGCAATTTCCAGCCAACGCGACCAGGCCAGCGTCGAACGACGTGTGCCACGCTCACCAGGCGCGCAGCTGCTTCACAGCGTGCTGGTGGCATGTGAATCCCCGGCCGTTGAAATCGAGCAAGCGCACGTAAGATATGCTCAGCTGCTGGCCCGGCTGGAGACGCACACGCTCATTCCCGCCACGCCGCTCGTGCGCGCCCGCCGAATTCATGCTTTTCTGCATGCCGAGGTGCTGCGCGGCGAATACGCTGCAACCGCCAGCGACCTGGCGACGACCTTGCAGGGCGGACCTTACAATTGCGCCGGCGCGTGTGCCTTGTTCCTGGCCTTGGCCCGCGATTGCGATTTATCGGCCTGCGCCGTTTCGGTTTCCGGTCACGTCTGGTGCGCCGTTGAAACGGCCGAGGGCGCGTACCACGTAGAAATGACGTGTCCCGATTGGTTCAACCTGGCCGCTGGACCGGGCGTTTCGGCCGCGGCTCCGTCGACTGAGACGGCCGCGTTCTGGACGGACCATTCCCGGCGTGTGGCCGATGGCCGCAGGCTGAACGACCGCCAGTTCGCCGCTATTTTCCCGTTCAATCGGGGCGTCGGACTGTTGCGCGAAGGGGAATACTCCGCGGCCGTCGTGGCCAATCTCGCGGCGCTTGCGCGCGACTGTCAGAGTACGGCAGCACGGGACAATTTGGCGGCGGCTCTGACCGGCTGGACGGACGGGGCCACCGTGCGCCGCCCGAGCGTGGCCTCCGATCGGTCGCGTTGATTCTGGGCAACATGCGGCAATTGGCCGGCAGTTTTGTGTCGCGCTGGTGCATCGCGACACTTATTTTATTTTGACAACGCCGATTTTTCGAAGTAGAGATCCAATGCGGACGTGTGGCTTGCCGCGGTAAAGAGCGGGCCCGCGCACCTGCCCAACTCATCTGTCCGATCTCTCCGCCGGCATGGCAGCCGCGGTTTCTCCTCTGTACGCATCGATGGCGGTTCGCGCAGCCGCCCCTGTTCGTGCTGCGCGACGGCGCGTATCGACCAATCCACTCGGCGCAGTTCACCTTGAGGTACGGCATCCATGAACAGCACGTTCGCGCATTCGCAGTTGGACATTCTGGAAACCATTCCGTCGGCAGACGAAAGCGTTCGGCGACAAGTGTGGGGAGTCTTGGCCGGTCTGTACCCGCGCGGCCACGCGCCGGAGCGGCGCGGCGTGCAGCGATTTCCGTACCCGCAATTGTTCTATCTGACGCCGTTGGGCGCCGACGATGCCCCCTGCGGCGAGCCGATCGCCGTGATCGGCAAGGACCTTTCGGAGCGCGGACTGGGTTTCTACCACGCTCAGTCGCTGCCGTATCGACGGATGATCGCCTCGCTCGAGATGCCGCAGGGGCGCTGGGCCGGATTCCTGATCGACCTGCGCTGGACCCGCTTCACGCACTACGGCTGGTATGACAGCGGCGGCAAATTCCTGCAGGCCGTGCCATCGCCCATCCGACGCGCGGCGTCCTAAGAGCGCCCGGTTCGATCGCGTCACGTCACGGGCCGAGCGGCCGATCGCAATGCGCCGTGGGCGGCTGCTCGCCCGTCTCGATGTTGATATAGCGCTCAAAACGGCGCGACAGCTCCTCGCGCCGCGCCGGCGTCCACCAGGCGAAGAACTCGCGCCGGCCGGCTTCCAAATCCTGCTGTTCGCGTTCGATCCCCATTTCCAGCGCGGCCCGCACTGCGGCCGATTCGGCCGCCGAATGCCAGGCGGCAAAGTACGTTTGCGCGGTCACATGATCGTTGATGGCGCCTAAGCGATCCTGCAGCGTCTCCACCAGGCGATAGGCTTGTGTGCGAAATTCCTCGTCGAATGCGCCGCCGAAAATCTCCATGGCGTAGCGCACTTGCTTGCTTTGGATGCGGAATGCGTGCATGGCGGCCGCGTCTTCCAGGGGACCGTCGGCAGCCCGCAAAAACGGCCCTACCAGTTGCCCGAAGGCCACCCGCGCAAAACAGCGGAACTGCTCGCCGCAGCCGCCGCGGGCGCCGGAGCGCCGAAATCGCTTGATCAGTTTCTTGGCCTTGCGCGCGAATTGTTTGCGCGTCAGTTTGCGATGCACGGCCTCGATGGGCTCTTGCATGGTTTGGCGATGACGCTTGATCTGTTCCAGCAGTAGCGCGGCGTGGCTGGACGGCGTATGGCGGACATGCTCGCTCCACCGCAGTAGCAGCACGTCGCAATCGCGAGCGGCCCCCGCCGCCTTGCGGACTTGCTTGAGCCGCCTGACCAGCGCGGCTCCGCGGCGCTGGGGAGCGCATTGCGCAAAGGTATCCATCACGGCCGTAGCACGACGCGAGAACACGCGCAACTGATGCACGTTCTCCGTGTCCTGGGGAGTCTCGCAAACGCTCAACTCCAGGTAGTGCCACATCCGCGCCAAATGGTGCGCCAGCGCGCGCCGCGCCACTTTGCGCGCCGACTCGTCCGGCCGGCTTTCAATCCACTTGGTGTTCGATCCCATGCCGTGCGGTCAAATTGGAGGAATGCTCGAAGGCCGCTTCTCTCGAAGTTCTCGCGCAGAGCCCTGGCCGCGACGCCTCAGGCTGCAGGTAGTCTGAACTGCCCCTGGCGATCCATCGGGAAGAAGAGAATGGTCTGTCGAGCCGACACCGTGCCACCTATGCGCCCGGGCGCCATTTGCATGGCGTCTGCGAGCGATCAACTCCGCGATCGCCCACTGGCTGGTTACCCTGGCCGCAATCCTCACGGCTATTCGGAACTTGGCCCGGTCGGAGAGAATCATCCGGGACGCGGTTGGTTCGCTGTGGAGTTCGAACCCTTCACCGCCACGCCAAACTATCAATCGCCGCGCAATCCGGCAACGAGCCCCACTCACTAGAGGGGGTGCGCCGTCTCAGAGCTCCGCCGCGAAAATCGTCCGACCGCCATCCACTGGCAGGCACACGCCGGTCACAAACGTATTCTCGATGAGGAACAGCACCGCGTGTGCCAGATCGTCGGGCGTGCCGGCCCGCTTCACGAGCGTTGCCTCAACCAGCGCCGCCCTCTGAATATCGGTGAGATCGTGGGGAAATAACACCGGACCCGGCAGTACCGCGTTGACGCGCACCCGGGGGTTGCGGGCCGCGAGTTCAACGGCCATCGATCGGGTGAGCGCCGGAATGGCCCCTTTACTGGCAAAGTATGCCGCATAGTTGAGATACGGCCGGGCGATGGCCCAATCGCCCACGTTCACGATAGCTCCGCCCTCGGGCTGCGCGGCCATTGCGAGGCCTGCCACCTGGCAGCAAATGAAACTGGCCAGCGTATTGACCTCGAAGTGCTGCCGCACGTCGTCCGCGGAGACCTCTTCCAAGGGCCTCGGCTGCCACACCGACGCATTATTCACCAGCGCGTCAAGGCGGCCAAAGGCATCGCGCACCGCCGTGACCATGCGGGCCGTGGCATCCGTATCGCGCAGGTCCGCGGCGAGCGCCAGCGCCTCTCCGCCGGCGGCGCGAATCTCCGCGGCCGTGGCTTCGGCAGCCGCTAACGATCGCCCCGCATGCAGTGCCACGCGATAGCCGCGCGCGGCCAGGGCCCGCGCCAGATGATTGCCCACGCGCAGGCCGGCGCCGGTTACGAGCGCTACCGGCACAGCGGTCGCGGGCATTTCTGGTTTTGTGGACCCCACGGTCATAGTGTCGCCGGTGGCGATTCGTTCGTGTTCAACTCGACACGTTGTCCCATGGCTGGCACGAGCGTGTTCCAGCCGCGGTCGCGGCGCAGCTCTTCGGCAAAGGCGTTGGCGCTGGCCAACTCGCCGTGCGTGATAAACGTCTGGCGCGGAGCGGGCAGCGGCTCGAGCCAACGCCGTAGCTCGTTTCGGTCGGCGTGGCCGCTCAAGGCCGACATCTCCACCACGGCGGCCCGCACCGGCACCTCGCGCCCGAAAATGCGCAGCGAACGGGCCCCTTCCTGCAACGCTCGCCCGCGCGTGCCCGCGGCCATGAATCCGCCCAGCACGATCGTGTTGCGCGGGTCGGGCAAGCGCTGCCGCAGGTGATGCAAAATTCTCCCGCCGATCATCATCCCGGAAGAAGAGATAATCACCGCCGGACCGGGTACGCCGTTGATCCGTCGCGACTCTTGTACCGTGCGCGCCAGGTGCACCGAATGAAAATCAAACGCGAAGTCCGTGCGGACCTCCAGCCCTTCTGAAAGATCGTGCTCCGAGGCGTAATAGCGGTAAATGTTCATGCCGCTCACGGCCATCGGGCTGTCGAGGTAAATGGGCAGCTCGGGAATCCGCTGCTGGGCGCGCAGCACGTCGAGCAAATAGATCAATTGCTGCGCGCGGCCCACGGCGAACGAAGCCACCACGATCACGCCGCCCCGGGCAATCGCGTCGGTCACCACGCGGCACAGCTGATCGAGCACGTTCTCCTGCGGATGCTCGCGGTCGCCATAGGTGCTTTCGCACACCAGGTAGTCGCACGGTGGCGGCGTTTGCGGATCGTAGTACAAGGGCGCGCCGTACCGCCCCACGTCGCCCGAGAACACCAGTCGCAAGGGCGGCTCGCGGTCGCGAATCTCCACTTCCACCATCGAGGCGCCGAGCAGGTGCCCTACATCATGGTAGCGAAACCAAATGGGCTTTGCCGGCGAGAACCATTCGCCGCGCTGCACCGACCGCAGCTTCGTTACGGCCCGTTGCGCGTCGCGGCCATCGAACAAGGGCAACGCCGGACGATGCTTGGAGAAGCCCTTGCGATTGGCGTATTCGGCGTCTTCTTCCTGGTTGTGGGCCGCGTCGAGCAGCAACAACTCCGCCAGCGATTCCGTGGCCGGCGTGGCATACACCGGACCGCGAAAGCCGTCTTTCACAAACCGTGGCAGATAACCGGTGTGGTCGATGTGGGCATGCGTCAACACCACCGCCCGCACGTGCTCGGGATTGAAGGGCAACCGCTCCCAGTTGCGCATGCGGAGCTCTTTCAGGCCCTGAAACAACCCGCAGTCGACGAGGACCTTGGCGCGGTCGACCTCCAGCAGATACTTCGAGCCGGTGACGGTCTGCGCGGCGCCGAGAAAAGTCAGGGAGACCATGGGCCGGTTCCGTTAAATTGTCGCGCGTCGCAACCGCACCCGAGCCAGTGCCGCGGCCGCCGAGATGACCGCCACGACCACACCGCACAGCAACCAGACCGTGAGAGTCGACTGTTGAGCAAGCCACGGCCACGCCGCCGATATCCGGTGGCCGAGGAGCATGTGAATTAGCGTAGCGAGTGAGAGCCAAGTTGCCCAGCCAAGGCGCTCGGCCGGGCGCCACGCGCGCGCAACGCTTCGAGCGGTTATCCAGCACAGCATCGCGCCAGCGGCAATCAACGATACGCCGCGCGGACCGAGACCGGCACCCAGTACGCACAGCAGCAGCACCGCCGACGCCCCGGCAATGACATCCGACCGCTGTGCCGATCGCACCCACCCGGGCCAGGCCACTGCCGCCAGTACGAATGCCGCCAACAGTCCTTCGACAACATTCTGACGGATGCCAGCTCCGTCCAGCTGTGGAGCCGCACCCGCCAGCCCGGGCTCCGGCAAAAACCAGCGCGCCGCCAACACCAGCACCAGAACGACGGCCGGCATGCGCCAGGATATGACGTGACCGTCGTACTCCAAAAGCGCCGCCACCAGCAGCGTGCCCACGATCAACATTCCCAGTCCGTACGCGCCGGCGTGAAATACGAACGCGTCGCCCTGCTCTGCCACAGCCGGTCCTGCCGCCGCCGACGTGCACTGCGACCAGGCCAACAATCCGCTGACGATGCCGCAGATCGCTTCCACAATGGGATAGCGAGGTGAAATGGCAGCGCCGCAGTCGCGACAGCGACCTTGGAGCATGATCCAACCCAGAATCGGCACGTTGTCATGCCAGCGGATGGGCCGGCCGCACGCGGGACAATGCGATGGCGGGCGAACCACGCTCATTCCGCGCGGCCAGCGATGCGCCACGACATTCAGGAAACTGCCCAGAATCGCCCCCAGCGCAAACAGCCCGCCCACGATGACCCAGCGTCCGGCTGGCGACACCAGTATTTCTGCGGCGGGCGAAGCTGGATCGAGTGGAGGCATAGCGGTTGTCGGCGCGGAATACTTGTTAGGTGCTAGATAATTCCCGCGAGCGGCCCACCCGACACGCCCAGCCGGTCCACGCGTTTGTTGATTGCGGGATCCTCGACCAGCGGCGGCGCGTGATGCGGCTTTGCGCGGGCGTCGATCACCAGCGGCCCCCAGCATCCCCAGTGCTTGTGCCGCACGAAAGACTCCACGCCGTGCACGTCCGCCGCAGGGTTGCTGCGCGTAAACGTGACCCACAAGAAATTCTCCAGCGAGCGGGCCACAAAGTCAGCATCGTCGACCAGCACGATCAGCGGAAAGCGCGCCAGCGGCTCGGCCACTTGAATCGAGGCACAAAACCGCTCCACGCTCGCATCGCGGCCATCGTCGCCGGGTTGATACGTTGGAGCGCCCACCGCCAACACGCCCGGCAGACACAGCCGCGCCGGTCCGTAGCCTGGCGGCAGCGCAACCGCACCGACTTCGCGGGGCAGCTCGCGGCGCGGCGCCCCCACCGCGGCGATCACCAGTTTTGAACCCTCGTTGATCGCCTCGCCCGAGTAATCGAGGGTGTCGATGGTCGTGCAAGTTTGAAAGTGCAGGTCACGACTCCATTCGACTCGTGACAAGATGTGCTGGAACATGGCCGGGATGTCCTGCACGTCCAAGGTGTCGTCGTCCTCGCGGGCGGCGATCCACAGATACTTGGCCAAGGACAGCTGCCCTTGCCCGAGGATGGCGTTGGCCGCGGTTAACAGTTCTTGCGGCCGGCGCCGCTCACTGAACGGCGTGTAACGCTCGCTGCCGATCGCCAGCAACAACGGATGCACTCCTGCAGCGTCCACCGCGTGCACCGCCTGCACACCGGGAACGACGCGCGGAATGACCGGCCCGGTGATCTCATGGATCAATTGGCCGAACATGGTGTCTTCTTGCGGCGGGCGGCCCACGACGGTAAACGGCCACACCGCGCCCGCGCGATGCGTCACGCGCTCCACGCGCAACACCGGGTAATCGTGTGCCAGGCTGTAGTAGCCCAAGTGATCGCCAAACGGCCCCTCGGGCAACGTTCGCCCGGGCTCCACGACGCCGGTGATGCAAAAGTCGGCTTGGGCATAAACCGGCAGGCCGCCCCCCTGCTCCGCCATCTCGATGCGATGGCCGCCCAGCACTCCGGCAAACGCCAGTTCGGACAGGCCCTCGGGCAATGGCATCACGGCGGCGACGCTCATGGCCGGCGCGCCGCCGACGAAAATGTTCACGCGCAACGGCACGCCTCGGCGCAGCGCCGCCGCGTGATGCACGCCGATGCCGCGATGAATCTGGTAGTGCAGGCCCACTTCCTGGCCCGGCCGGTATTGGCCGCCGGACATCTGCACGCGATACATGCCCAGGTTCGAGTGGCGCAGGCCCGGCCGATCTGCATCTTCGCTGTACACTTGTGGCAAGGTGATGAACGGCCCGCCATCGCTGGGCCAGCACTGCAATTGCGGCAACTGGCCGATCGTGGCCGCGTGCGCCAACACGGGCGCTCGCGACACACGGCGCGGCCGCATGTGCCACAAGCCGCGAAGCAGCCGCGCATTGCGCCAGGGAGCACGCAGAGCCGCCGCCGGATCGCCCTGAATCTCGACCAGCCGCCGGACCACCTCCAGGGTATCGCGAAAGATGAATCGCGTGCGCTCCATCGTGCCGAACAAGTTGCTGACCATCGGGAACGCGCAGCCTGTCACGCGTTCGAAGAACACCGCCGGGCCGCCGGCACGAAACACGCGGCGCTGGATTTCGGCCGCCTCGAGGTACGGATCGATCTCGTCCGCAATGCGCACCATTTGGCCGGTCGCTTGCAAATCGTCGAGACAGGCGCGTAGCGTGCGATAGCCCATGCGGCCGTGATGTTCTGGATTCGGGGTGGCACTGGCGTCTCGCCAGTGCTTATGATCGAACGGACAGGAAGTTGCCAGGTGCCACTGCTGGCTCGTAGGGCAGTGCTGTACTTCGGTGCCACTGGCGGCTTGTCCGCCAGTGCTGAAATCAACCGCCTCTAGATTACGCGCCGACGCGCAGGCCGTCCAAGGGCGGAATTTGCGTTTCTGCAGCGCTGGGTCGCCTTGCGACGCGCGACGCCGCTGCGTTTTGCGGCCGCTGGGCCAAACCTTGCCACGCCGCTAAAATGCCCGTTTTGCAACCCACACACTGCGGCAAAACGAAAGGCGGCAAAAGCGCGTGCAAGTCGATCATTTGCAAACCCGCGTCGGCGAAACAGCGGCCGACGCCGTCGTCGTAGGCGTTTACGAAGAGGCCCCGCTGGCCGGCGCCGCTGCCGAAGCGGACGCCGCACTCAGCGGAGCGCTGCGAGCGCTCATCGAGCGCAAGGAATTCACCGGCCGCAGCTACGAAACCGTGCCGCTCTTGGTACCCCTGGGGCTGGCCGCCCAAACGCTGGTCGTCGGCCTGGGCAAGATGGACGCCTTCGACGCGGGAGCGGCCTTTCGCAGCGCGGCCGCAGCGGCTCGACAACTGGCCGGCAAGGCCCGCAAACGCGTCCAGTTTTTTCTCGACGAGCGCTGGCCGGAGTCCTGGACGGAAGCCGGCGTGGCCGGCGCCATCGTCGGCTGCCAGGGCCAGGATTTGTATCGCGCCGAGAAGCGCCGCCATCCGTTCGAATCGCTGGGTTGGGTTGGCGGCCAGGAGCCAGCGATCGAGCGCGGACGCATCGTCGGCGATGCCGTCAATTTAACGCGGCGGCTGGTGAACGAGCCGGCCGACGAAATCTATCCCGAGACGTTTGCCGCTCGCGCCGCGGACGTTGCGAAGCAGTGCGGCATCGAGGCCGAGATCTGGGACGCCGAGCGCCTGGCCGCCGAACGCTGTGGGGCGCTTTTGGCCGTGGCCAAGGGTTCTAACCGGCCGGCGCGGCTGGCGATCCTGCGATATCGCGGTGCGGCGAAAGACGCGCCCTGGCTGGCGATCGTCGGCAAGGGGGTCACGTTCGACTCGGGCGGCTTGTCGTTGAAGACGCCCGAGGGCATGCTCACCATGAAGTGCGACAAGGCCGGTGCGTCGACCATGGTCGGCGCCCTGCAGGCCATCGCCCGGCTGAAGTTGCCGGTCAACGTCATCGGCATTGCCGGGCTGGTGGAAAACATGACTGGCCCGGCCGCCATGAAATTGGGCGACGTGCTACGGGCCCGCAACGGCCGCACGATCGAAGTGCACAATACGGATGCCGAAGGCCGCCTGGTACTGGCCGACGCGCTGGCCGTGGCGGTGGACCTGGGCGCGGCCAAGATCGTCGACCTGGCCACGCTCACCGGCGCCTGCGTGGTCGCCCTGGGCAACGAAGTGGCCGGCGCCATGACCAACAATCAGCCGTGGTGCAACGCCGTGCTGGCCGCCGCCGGCGCCGCCGGCGAGCCGCTCTGGCAGCTGCCCATGTATCCCGAGGTGTACGACGAGCTTATCAAGAGCGAAGTCGCCGACATCAAGAATGTGGGCGAAGGACGTTGGGGCGGCGCCATCACCGCGGCGAAATTTCTGGAGCAGTTTGTCGGCAACACGCCGTGGACGCATCTGGATATCGCCGGGCCGGCCTTTCGCGACAAAGCCAAGCCCTGGTGCGATGCGGGCGCCAGCGGCCAGTTCGTGCGCACGCTCGTCGAGCTGGCCCGTGCCTGGAAGCCTTAATCCACGCTCGATCGACTCATTTCTAGGTCTTGACCGCTGGATCCCAACCTCCTTTCGACTGACCCCTGACCCCTATTCGCCATGCCTTGGCTCACCGAATCAGCCCCTGAGATCTCCTGGCCACGGTTAGAAGAACTGATGCGCGCCACGGTTGCCGCAGCGCGCAGCCGGCTCTGTGCGCGGCCGCGCCGCGTGCTGCTGTTGCCGCCGGACATCACGCGGGCCCACTCGGGCGTGGGTCGATTGTCGGAGATGCTCTACGAGCAATTGGCCGCCGAGGCGGAGGTGCACGTCATTCCCACGCTCGGCCAACACGTGCCGCACACGCCTGCCGAAAACCGTCGCATGTTCGGCGCCATCCCCAACGAGCGCATCCACGCTCACGACTGGCGCGGAGGCTGCGTACACGTGGGCGAAGTGCCGGCCGAGTTCGTCCGCCAGGCCTGCGGCGGCGTGGCTGATTGGGCCATTCCCATCGCGCTCAACCGCATGCTCATGGAGGAGCCCTGGGACCTGGTGATCAACATCGGCCACGTCGTGCCGCATGAAGTGCTGGGCTTTGCCAACCACAACAAGAACTATTTCATCGGACTGGGGAGCAAAGAGACAATTTGCGCCGCGCACATGCTGGCCGCCACCTGTGGCATCGAAAACAACCTGGGCAACCTCGTGACGCCGACGCGGGCCTGTTTCAACGAGGCCGAAAACCGGCTGCTCGCACGCCTGCCCGACTTGTACGTGCAGGTCGTGCTCGCGCGTAATGCGGCCGGCGAGCTGGTGCACACCGGCGTCTTTGTGGGCGACGATTTGGAGACGTATTTGCAGGCGGCGCGGCAATCGCGCGCGCAAAATATCACCGTCCTCGACAAGCCCATCGACAAGATCGTGTGCGTGATGCAAGCCGACGAGTTCGCCAGCACCTGGGTCGCCAACAAAGCCGTCTACCGCACGCGGATGGCACTGGCTGACGGCGGCGAGCTGGTGATCATCGCGCCCGGCCTGACCCGCTTTGGCGAGCAGCCCGAGGTCGACGCCTTCATTCGCAAGTACGGCTACTGCGGCACGCCGCGGGTCATGGCCGGATATCGCACAAACGCCGATATGCAGGACCTGGGCCACGCCACGGCGCACCTGATCCACGGCTCGTCCGAAGGCCGCTTCCAGATCACTTATGCGCCCGGCCACCTGACGGCAGCAGAGATCGCCGGCGTGGGATTCCAATATGCCGATCTGGCGGCGACCTTGACACGCTACGAGCCCGAGGGTCGCCAGGAAGGTTGGAACACGACGCGCGACGGCGAGCGGTTCTTCTTTATCCCCACGCCGTCGGCCGGGCTGTGGGCCACGCGCGACAAGCTCTTCGCCCGGGCGAGCGGGTTTGGCGATGCTTGAGCGGCGCTGGCCGGCGGACGCGTCGACTCGAATCTGTGCCGCGATGCCAATGGCAGCGAGTCTTGGGCCTGCTCAGATTGCGACTGCACGCAGAAGCTGGCAACGCGGCTGCAGTCACGCGACGAATCGTTTCTGGCGGCGCTGCGCGGGGCGGCCGCATCTCGGGTATAAATGGCGTCGACGTTTTCTGGTCGAACGCTGCGCCTGACTGCCCTCGAGTTCCGCTCGTGAGCGAATGTATGCCGGACGATCCCCAGCCCCCATCCCCTCCCCCGCCGCACGACGAAGCGGAGCACACCTGGCGCGAGACGATTGCCGCCGATATCCGCCTGCTGAATCGTCTCGGCTACGGCCAGGAGCTGCGCAGGGGGATGAGCGGATTCTCGAACTTCGCCGTCTCGTTCTCGATCATCTGCATCGTCGCCGGCGGCATCACGTCGTTTCCGCAAGGCTTCTCGAGCGTGGGCGGCGCGGCGATCGGCCTGGGTTGGCCGCTGTGCTGCTTGCTTTCGCTGTGCGTGGCCCTGGCCATGGCGCAGGTGGCCTCGGCCTTTCCCACGGCCGGCGGACTCTATCACTGGGCGGCCATTCTTGGCGGACGCGGCTGGGGCTGGCTCACCGCCTGGCTCAACCTCGTGGGCCTGGTCACCATGTTGGCCGCGGTCAACGTGGGCGTGTACCAGTCGGCGGCCCGCTCGATTGCCAGCGCCACCGGCGCCAGTCCGGCGGACCTGGGCCCGAGCGGCGAATTAACGCTGCAGCTGGCCGGCGTCGCGACCATCACCTGTGCGCAGGCCCTCCTCAATCACCTGGGCATTCGCGTGACCACGCTGCTGACCGACTTGAGCGGCTATTGGATCATGGTCGTGGCACTCGCGCTGACCGGAGGCATGCTGTGGTACGCGCCCGCGCTCGACGTGGGGCGGCTGGTCACGTTCGAGAATTTTAGTGGCTCGGCCGGTGGCGATATCTGGCCCCCGGCCAGCAATCTCGGCTGGCTGTTCCTGTTGGGGTTTTTGCTGCCGGCTTACACCGTCACCGGATTCGACGCGTCGGCTAACACGTCGGAAGAAACGGTCGGCGCGGCTCACCACGTGCCGCGCGGGATCGTGCGCTCCGTGGTGGTTTCGGGCATCTTCGGCTGGGTCATGCTTTCGGCGGTCGTGATGGCCGTGCCCGACATGCGCGAAGCCGCCGCGCACGGCAGCGAGTCGTTCTTTTGGATTGCCGAGCAAGTGCTGCCTGGCGGGCTGCGCCTGGCGCTCTACTTTGGAATTGTCGTCGCGCAGTTTTTCTGCGGGCTGGCAACCGTGACATCCGCCTCGCGCATGGCGTTTGCCTTTGCGCGCGATGGCGGATTGCCCTACGCCCAACGGATGCGCCACGTGAGCCCCAAGTATCGCACGCCGGCAGTGGCGATCTGGTCGGTGGCGATTTTCTCGATCGCATTCGTCGTCTATACGCCGGTGTATTCCACGATCACAGCCGCCTGCACGACGTTTCTCTACATCTCATATGTGATTCCAACATCGCTGGGCCTGGCGGCGTACGGGCGCTCGTGGAGAGAGATGGGGCCGTGGAACATGGGGGCGCTTGCGTTTCGCGCCGCCAGCGTGTTGGCCATTCTCGCCTGTGTGCTCATCTTGCTCGTGGGCGTGCAGCCTCCGAACGAAAAGAATCTGTGGATCGTGATCTCGGCGCTCACGCTGACCGCGGTCGTCTGGTTTGGCTATGAGCGATCACACTTTCGCGGGCCGCCCAGCGGTGTGCTCGAGCGAACACGGGCCGCAGCAGCCGAAGTCGGGCGGCGCGAGCTAAGCTGATTTTCGTTCGTCCCAGCGCGGGGCCGAGGCGCGCCGGTCGCCAAGATTCGCGTTTTCCCCGGAGAAATAGCCGAATTGCTAGCACGCGCAACCACCATGGCCGCTGGTGCTTTTGGGAAATTCCGAAAATTCCTGCTCCAAAAACTTGACATATCGGGGCAGGATTTCTAAAGTAAAGCACAGTCGAGAAACATCCGGATTTGCCGGGGGTTTCTGTAACGGAGTCAAGGTTGCTAATGACCTTATCTTGAGAGCCCGCCAACGCCGAGTGATGGCGTTGTTTCTTTTGGCTCTCGACTCCCATTCCGAGTTCTGACGAGTCTTCGCCGCTGCGCGTTATTCGCCCGCCGGCATCGACCCCATCCGTCAGACGCGGTTTTCCAAAATCCATCGTCCTCTTCGCTGCGCGCGCTTGCGCCTGTCACGGAGGGCGCGAACTCATACGCAGGTTGGTAAGGAACACGACGGAATTCACGGACTTAGAGAGAAGACGGCACCCCCACCCAGGAACTGACATATGCTTTCTCGATCGACCTACTGGGCTACCGTACGTAGCAAAGCACTGCGGCTCACCGGCCTCTGTGCTTTAGTAGCGGCACTGGCAGTCGGTGCGGCTCCGGCTCAGGCCGCGTTCTTTCAGTACACCACCACGGTAACCGTGCTGAACGGTTTCATCCCGCCGGGTTCGGCAATCACGCCGGCGCCCACCGGTCCTTCGGTCACCATGACCACGCCGGGCGGCATCGGCATCACGCTGAATACCCTGTCGAGCGGCAGTCCCGGCGATAACATCGACGCCACCGGACCGGGCACCGACATCGTGTTCGGCAGCATCCTGGTGACCGGGTTGACCAACACGTCGCAGTTGGAGAACATCTTCATCCCGTACGTGTGGCACGTCATCATCGACGACTACGCGGCGTTCAATTCGATTGGAGTCAACGGCAGCACGAATTTCGACATTCAAGGCAGCATCACCGGCACTGTGGGAAAAGCGGGTGGTGGCAAGCAAGTCAATCTGACGCTGAATGTATTCAACGTGCCCCAGCTCGGCCCAACTCCCGTGGGAGCTGAGCTCTACGTGCTGAATCACTTCACCTACGTTCCGCCTGGTCCGCCGGTCGGCCAGCTGAACTTCCCGGGGGCCTTCGGTGCGCACGTTGCACTGGTTCCGGAACCGTCCAGCATGGCCCTGTTGGCCCTGGGTTTGATCGGAGCCGGATGGCCATTGGCCCGCCGTCTCAAACGACGAAACGCCTAGTCGAACGCGGTCGATTGCAATCCAATGCGGCCGGCTTCGAGAATCGTTCTCGGGGCCGGCCGCTTTTTGTTTGCTGCACCACTGATTGCGCAGACTGGGGCCGCTCATCGCCCCATCCGTTCTGCCGTAGACGCTGCTCGATCCACGGCCGCAGAGCGGATATAATGGCGGCCTCGCTCGCCTCCCGCCTCAATCTCGGGTTGAATGGGACCCATGATCCGCCCGACGGCAATTTGCTCGGCCTGGCTGCTCGCAGGACTTGCCGCTAGTGGTGCGGAACCAGCGCCGCCCAATCGGCCCGCTGGCGATTCACAGGCGGCTACCGCGGCGGCGCCGCGCTTCGACGCCGACGTGGCTCCCATACTCACGGCGCACTGCCAGCGCTGTCACGGCGACGACAAGCCAAAGGCCGGCCTGAGCGTGACGAGCGCCGGCGGTTTGGCGCGCGGCGGCGAAAGCGGTCCGGCGGTCGTGCCGGGAAAAATCGACGAGAGCCTGCTGGTCGACATGGTGGTCGATCGCACGATGCCGCCCGAGGGTGAAGGCACCTTGAGCGAGCAGGAGATTTCCGTTCTGCGACGGTGGGTGGCCGACGGCGCGGCCGCCGACGTTCCGCCTGATGCCGCCGACCAAGCGCCTGCAATCTCCGAGGAGGCGCGGAAGCATTGGGCGTTCCGCCCGCTGGCCGAGCCGGAGGTTCCCCGCGCCGCGGCGGCTGCCCTGGCGCGCACCCCGCTCGACGCCTTTGTTTCGGCCCGGCTGGCCCAACACGGGCGAACACTCGCCCCGGCCGCCGCTCGCGCCGCGCTCGCGCGGCGTTTGAGCTTCGACCTCGTTGGGCTGCCGCCTTCGCCCACGGAGCTCGAGTCTTTCGCAGCCGACCAGCAACCCGACGCCTACCAGCGGCTCGTCGAGCGACTGTTGGCGTCACCCCATTATGGCGAGCGCTGGGGTCGGCACTGGCTTGATGCGGCCGGCTATTCGGATATCACCGGCGGCGACAACGACGCCGGAATCATTAAGCTGGCTGACGGCAAGTGGAAGTATCGCGACTACGTGGTTCGCGCCTACAACGAAGACAAGCCCTACGATCGGTTTGTGATCGAGCAGCTGGCGGGTGACGAATTGACCGATTGGCGCAACGCCGCACAGTTCACGGCCGCGGATCAGGAGCTGCTGATTGCAACCGGCTTTTTGCGCAGCGCCGCCGACGACACCGATGAGAAAGAGCTGAATACGCCCGACATTACCAACGGCGTACTGCAACGCACGAGCGAAGTGGTGGCCAGCTGCCTGCTGGGCCTGACCGTCAACTGCGCCAAGTGCCACGACCACAAGTATGAGCCGATCCCGCAGCGCGACTACTATTCGCTGTTGGCGGCCTTCACCCCGGTCTTCAATCCGGGCCGGTGGACGCCGCCCAAGCAACGCGCTTTGGCCGATATCGCGCCGGCCCGCAAAGCGGAGGCCGAACGGCACAACGCCGACGTGGACCGCCAGGTCGGCGAGCTCAAGTCGCAACAGACGGCCCTGCGCGAAGCGTGCCGGGGCCGCCTGTTCGATGCCAGGCTGGCCGCGCTGCCGGAAGCAATTCGCGACGACGTGAAGACCGCGCTGGGCACGGCTGCGGACAAACGCAGCGAGGTGCAAAAGTATCTGGCGTCGAAGTTCGAAGCGTCGTGCAAGGTCGGAGACGATGAGGTGGCAGCCGCGCTGGATCAACCCGCGAAAAACCAAGTAAGCGAACTCGGTCGCCGCATTGCCGAACTCGAGCAGACGCGCCGCAGCTGGGGCACGATTCAAGCGGCCTACGAGATTGGCCCCACACCGGTGACGCGGCTGCTGCGGCGCGGGAACTATCAGACGCCGGGCGCCCCCGTGCAGCCGGGATTTCTGGCGGTACTGTGCGCGCCGGAGGGCGGCGCTTCGTCGTCATCCGGCGGCTCGGCGCGGACCGCGTTAGCCGCTTTGGGCACTACGAGCGGCCGGCGGCTCGCGCTCGCTCGCTGGGTCACTGATTGGCAATCCCCTTCCGGTGCACTGGCGGCGCGGGTGTATGTCAATCGCGTGTGGCAACACTTGTTTGGGCGGGGCATTGTCGCCACCGGTGAGAATCTGGGCGTGTCGGGCTCCGCGCCGGTGGATCGCGAACTGCTGGATTGGCTCACCGCGTGGTTCATCAACAACGGCTGCCACACGAAGCCGCTCATCCAGCTCATCGTCTCGTCTGACGTGTATCGGCAGCGATCTGCGCGCGAGGGACCTGCCGCCGATGCCGCGATTGCGCCGTCAACCGCCACAACGGCTCCGCCCACGGGCGACCCTGATGGCGATTGGCTGTGGCACATGCCGCTTAAGCGGCTGGACGCGGAAATCGTACGCGATGCGATTCTGGCCGTCAGCGGTCAGCTCGACCCGAGCCTGGGCGGCCCGCCGTTGCCCCTGGAAACGCGGCCCGACGGCTCCGTCGTGATCCAAGAGAAACAACTGCCTTCGCCGGCCGCGAAGTCGCGGCGCAGCATTTACGTATTGGCTCGACGGAACTATCACCTGTCGATGCTCAACGTGTTCGACCAGCCGGCCATGGCCACCAACTGTCCGCGGCGCGATCGTTCGGCCGTGGTGCTGCAGTCGTTGGCGATGCTGAACGACGATTTCGTGGTAGAGCAAGCGGGGCACTTTGCGCGGCGCGTGCGCAACGCCGCCGGCAGCGGCGACTGGAACGCCCAGATCGACCTGGCGTTTCGCATCGCCCTGGCGCGCTCACCCAGCACGCAGGAAAGCGAATGGAGCCAGCGACTGTTGGCAGAGCATGCCGCGGAATACTCCACGGGCGAGCTTGCGGCGGAAGAAGTCGAATTGAAATCGCTCGCGCATTTGTGCCACATGCTGTTGGGATCGAACGAATTTTTGTACGTCCAGTAGGGCGTGGCCGCCATGCACAACTTCCAATCACAATCGGCGGCAATGACGCGCCGCGAGCTGTTAGCCGCCTCGGGCATGGGTTTCGGCACCATGGCCCTGGCGTGGCTCTTGGGCCAGGAAAAGCTGCTGGCCGCGGGCACGGCGTCCGGCGGCCAGAGCCTCGACCTGCGGCCCAAGCCGGCCCATTTCACGGCGCCCGCCAAGGCCGTGATCATGTTGATGCAAAACGGCGGGCCGAGCCAGATGGAGCTGTTTGACCCCAAGCCCGAGCTCAACCGTCGCGTAGGCGAGGTTTACAGCACCAAAGTGGAAATGTTTCAAACCGGCAGCGAGGCCAACAAGCTCTTGGGCTGCCCGTTCACTTTCCACAAGCGCGGCCAATGTGGCATGGAGCTCTCGGAGGTGATTCCGCACATCGGCTCGATCGCCGATGAGATCTGCCTGGTGCGCTCGATGCACACAGAGCACAACAATCACACCGAAGCGCTCGTGATGATGAACACGGGCAAAGTGTTTCAGGGCCGGCCCGCGCTCGGCACCTGGATCAGCTATGCCTTAGGCGCCGAGAACCAGAACCTGCCGGCCTACATCGTGCTACGCGATCCCGAGGGCTACAACACCAGCGGCACGCTGCTGTGGCAGAACGGCTGGATTCCGGCGCTGTACCGCGGCACGGAGGTCAGCACGCAAGGCGCGCCGGTGCTGAACCTGGCGCGCACGTCGCCCATCAGCGCAACGTCCGAGCGTCGCAATCTCGATTTTCTGGCGCGGCTGAACGAAGATCATCGCCGCCGCTATCCGGACGAATCGGAACTGGAAACGCGCATTCGCAATTACGAACTGGCGGCCCGCATGCAGTTGGCGGCCGGCTCGGTGCTGGACTTGTCCGGCGAAACGGCGGCCACGCGCACGATGTATGGATTGGACAATCCGGAAACCCAAGGCTACGGCACGCGGCTCTTGATGGCCCGGCGACTGGTGGAGAGCGGCGTGCGATTCGTGCAGGTGATGCCGCCGGTGAAGCCACAGTTTCAGCCGTGGGATGCGCACACCAACGTGCAGACCGAGAACGAGAAGATCTGCGCCAAGACGGATCTCCCCTCGGCGGCACTCGTGAAAGACTTGCAACAGCGTGGCATGCTGGACAACACTCTCGTACTGTGGACCGGCGAGTTCGGCCGGCTGCCCGTCTCGCAGAACGGCAGCGGACGCGATCACAACCGCAACGCATTCAGCCTGTTCCTGGCCGGGGCGGGCTTCAAAGCCGGCCACGTGCACGGCGCCACCGACGACGTGGGCTATAAGTCGGTCGACAACCGCGTGAGCGTGAGCGATCTGCACGCCACCGTGCTGCACCGGCTCGGGCTCGATCACAATCGATTGACGTATCGCCACCACGGCCGCGACGAAACGCTCACCGACAGCGTGGTTTCCCAGGCTCGGGTGGTTCACGAACTGTTTGATAAATGACCTGGCGCCCCCCGGGGCAACCGGCGGTTGGCGGACATTTCTAAAAGGCGCACCTTGCATGGCCTCCTATCCACCAGGCCCCACAGGGGGTTTTTTCGGCATCAATCTAGCGCGGCGCTTTCGCAACGATCCGTTAGGGTTCATTACCGAAGTCGGCCGCACCTACGGCGATCTGGCGTACTTTCGCATGGGGCCCGTGCGGGCGTATTTCGTCAACAGCCCGCCCTTGATTCGCGAAGTCCTGGTCACCAGGAACAAGAGCTTTCGCAGGCCCAAATGGATCACGGGCCCGCTATCCAAGATCGACGGAAACGGGCTGGTGCTGTCGGACGGAGATTTCTGGCTGCGGCAGCGGCGGCTCGTGCAGCCGGCCTTCAACACGCGGCGCTTCGACGGCTACGCACAAGTAACCGTGGAGTCCACGCAACGCATGCTCGATCGCTGGCGCGGCGGCATGCAGTTCGACCTGGCCGACGAGATGACGCACCTGACGCTGGATATCATCGCCCGCACGCTGTTCGGCGTCGATCTGGGCCCGCAGGCCGCAGAGCTGGGCGAGGCGGTGCGCGTGATTTCGCAAACGTTCGTGCGCGAGACGGCCAACCCCATCCAGGTGCCGGATTGGCTGCCCACCGCCGGCAAGCGCCGCAAGCGCTGGGCCATCAAAACGCTCGACACCATGATCCGCGGGGTGATTCGCGAGCGGCGCGCCTCGCGAGCGGACCGTGGCGACTTGCTATCCATGCTGCTCTTGGCGGTGGACGAAGAGGGGGACGGTCGCGGCATGAACGACGAACAGGCCCGCGACGAAGCCGTCACGCTGTTCAACGCCGGACACGATACGACCGCCGCCGCCCTGGCTTGGATTTGGTACCTCGTGGCCAGACATCCGGAAGTCGAGCAGCGCCTGGTCGAGGAAGTCGACGCGGTGCTGGGCGGTCGCGCCGGCACGTATTCCGACGTGGCCAGGCTGCCTTATACGGAGATGGTGGTGAAGGAGTCGCTGCGGATCAATCCGCCCACGTGGTCGCTGGTGCCGCGCGAAGCGGTTCAGCCGGTCGAATTGGGCGGATACACCATTCCCGGTGGCAGTTGGGTGTACACCTTCCCGTGGATGACGCAGCGCGATCCGCGCTTCTTCCCGGAACCGGAAAAATTCGATCCCGAGCGATTCTCGCCTGGCCGCGTGGAATCGATTCCGCAGTATGCATATTTTCCGTTCGGCGCCGGCCCGCGAGTTTGCATCGGCAACACGTTCGCCACTATGGAGATGATCTTGATTCTGGCCAGTGTGCTGCAGAAGTTTCGTGTGCGGTTGGCGCCGGGCCAGGGCGAGGCCGAGCCGGAGCCGTTGATCGCCATTCGTCCCAAGGGCGGCCTGCGCGTGTCGCTCGAGGCCCGCACCAAGCCTGCCTATGCCGGACGAAGCTGAGGAGATTTCCGCACAGCCCGATCCTGCGCCAACGACGGCGCCCACCGCCAAGCGCCGCCGCCGGTTGCCTTGGCCGTTGCGTTTCGGTCTGCTGATTCTCGCTGCGTACCTGTTGGTTGTGATCGCCATGGCGTTCCTGGAAAACTCGTTGATCTTCTTTCCCGCGGTTTATCCCGAGGGAGACTGGCAGCCGGGCGATATCGCCGTCGAAGATGCCTGGTTCGAAACGGAAGATGGTTTTCGGCTGCACGGCTGGTATGTTGCAGCGGACCATCCGCGCGCCGTCGTGCTCTTCGCGCACGGCAACGGCGGCAACATCACCCACCGCATCGACATTCTCGATGCGCTGCCGCATGCATTGGGCGCGAGCGTGTTGGCCTTCGACTATCGGGGTTATGGCCGTAGCGACGGCCATCCTTCGGAAGCCGGCGTACTGGCCGATGCGCGGGCCGCGCGTCGCTGGCTGGCCAAACGCGCGGGCGTGGCGGAATCGCAAATCGTGCTCATGGGCGAATCGCTGGGCGGGGCGGTCGTCGTCGACCTGGCTGCGGAGGACGGTGCCCGCGGACTGGTGCTGGAGAGCACATTCACCTCGCTGCCCGACGTGGCCGCGTTTCACTATCCCTGGCTGCCGGTGAAGCTGGTCATGCGGTCGCAGTTGAATTCCGCCGCCAAGATTCGCGACTATCACGGGCCGCTCTTGCAATTTCACGGCGACATGGACCGCATCATTCCCTTCAAGTTGGGGCAGCGACTGTTCGAGGCCGCCAACGAGCCCAAGCAGTTTGTGATCATCCCGTTTGGCGATCACAACGATCCGCGCCCGCGCACGTTCTACGAAGAGCTGGATCGATTTCTGGGCGCGCTGCCGGCGCAGCAGCCATAGACATGCCTGCCACAGCCTCGGCCAATGACGGCGCGCACGCGCACCTCACACGACCAGCGCCACGAGCAACACGGCCAGCATGGCCGAGCCGACGATCAGTTTTCCCAGCGTGCCCAGCACGCGGCCGACAAAGGCGGCCTTGCCGATCTGCAAGCTGACATCAAAGTCGCGGCCTTTCCAGCTCTCACCCAGCATGGCGCCAACCAGCGCGCCCAATCCGCCGAATAGCAGCGCGGCCACGAGCGAGCCCAC
The DNA here is from genome assembly GCA_050250435.1 of Pirellulales bacterium. Lineage (GTDB taxonomy): Bacteria > Planctomycetota > Planctomycetia > Pirellulales > PALSA-1355 > JBFWOR01. Next base: position 160,409 of record JBFWOR010000016.1, read on the forward strand.
GAGCGGAATGGGCACGCCGACAAACATTCCCGCGACGGCGCCGACGAGCGAGCCAACCAGAGCCAGCAGCGCGCCGCGCCGGCTGCCGCCCGCCTTGCTCACACCCAACGCTCCGGCGGCGAACTCCACGATTTCACCCAAAGTGGCCAGCACCACCAACGCCGCGACCGTCTCCCAGCCGATCGCGATGCGGCTGTCGGCCGGCAGCAATCCCGCGTAGACGCCGGCGGCGACCACGATCACCCAATTGCCTGGCAGCCCGACGAGTTGCGACAGCCAACCGATGATGGCGACGACGGCCAGGATGAATGCGGCAAGGAAGTGCATGCGTTGAAGCGTCGGTGCAAGGACCCTTGAGCGACAGTGCGCGCACGCGTGCGTCGCGGCGCGCTGGGGCGAACGTAATGCGAAGCGTACAATCCATTTTATCGCTACCGACCCCGTTTAGCATGCGATAAAATGCCGGCACACTTCCGTGACGGATATTCACCTTGAGGTCGCAAACGTGTCGAAGACTCGGAGCAAACGCATCGTACTGACAGGGGCGAGCCGCGGACTGGGATTGGCCATGACCGAAGGCTTCGTCGAACAGGGACACACCGTGCACGGCTGTGCCCGCAACAAAGAGGCGGTTGCCAGGCTCCGCAAGCGTTTTGGCGCGCCGCATCGATTCACTGCCGTGGACGTGGCCGACGATGCGGCGGTGCGCCGCTGGGCGCGCGCAACACTCGCTGCGCTGGATAGCGTGGACTTGTTGATCAACAACGCGGCACTCATGAACCACAGTGCGCCGCTGTGGGAAATATCGGCCCAAGAGTTCTCCGACGTGGTCGATGTGAATTTGAAGGGCGTGGCGAACGTGATTCGGCACTTCGTGCCAGCCATGATCGAGCAAGGCTCGGGCGTGATCGTCAACTTCAGCTCGGGCTGGGGACGTTCCACGTCGCCGGACGTGGCGCCCTATTGCGCCACGAAGTGGGGCGTCGAGGGGTTGACCCGGGCCATGGCACAGGAGCTGCCCAAGGGAATGGCAGCCGTGGCATTGAATCCGGGCATTATCGACACCGACATGCTCCGCACTGCCTTCGGAAACTCGGCCGGCATGTATCCGGATGCGAAGAAATGGAGCGACCGCGCGGTCGGTTTTATTCTGAAAATTGGTGCCAAGGACAACGGCGAGCCGCTCTCTGTGCCGAAGGTCTAGCGGAACGGCGCGGCATGGCGAGTGTGTTGGGCCGCTTGGCATTCGAATTGCACTCTGGCGGGGGCGATCCGAAATCGCCTGACGAACATGGCAGCCAAAACCGCGATGAGACGCATCGGTATCCTGACCGCTGGAGGCGACACCCCGGCACTCAACGCCACCATTCACGGCGCCGCCGTGCGCGCCAACCAGTTGAATCTCGAATTGTTCGGGTTGATGAAAGGCTTCAACAGCCTTCTCAACCCACGGGTGCCGCACGTGCACCTGAATCCGTTGTTGAGCGTCATTCCGGAGCTCGATCCCACCAAGGGCGGCACGATTCTCGGCGGCTCGCGCGACTACATCGACCCCAACGACAAGCAAACCGTTGCGCAGATCATCGATTACTTGCAGCGCCTGGGCATCGAAGGGCTGATCTGCATCGGCGGCGACGGCACGCTCAACGGGCTGCAGCCGCTGTGCCACCGCATTCCGACAGTGCTCTGCCCAAAGACGATCGACAACGACTTGGGGCTCAATTTCCTGCACGAGGTGGACGGCTGGACGCGCGAATCGTGCGAAGCTGCGCCCGGCTATCGTTACCACCATTGCGTGAACCATAAGCCGATCGATCTGGAGCAGATGATCAACTACGTCACGCCGGGCTACGCGACCAGCGTCTTCGTGTCGGCGACCGGTGTCGATCGCGTGCGCACCACGGCCGAAAGTCATCGCCGCATCGCAATCGTGGAAGTGATGGGCCGGCACTCGGGTTTCATTGCCCTGGGTTCGGCCTACGGCCAGCCCGACCTGGTGTTGATTCCAGAACATCCGCTGGACCTGGCCCGGCTTATCGAGCGCGTCAAGGAAGTGTACGACGTGCAGAAGAACGTGGTCATTGTGTGCGGCGAGGGCATCGTCGACGAATCGGGCGTCAGTCTGGGGGCGCGGCACACGTCGACCGATCCGGCCGGCAACGTCACGTTGACCGGCGCCTCGGAAGCACTTTGCGCGCGGTTGATCGAATCGATTGGCGATGAGTATTTTCGCAGTGCGCGGCGGGCCAACTCCGCGCGCGAAGCCATTTTCACTCGCAAAATCGGCCACACGCAGCGCGGCGGGCGGCCGCTGGCGTTCGACCGGTTTTACGCTGCGCAGCTCGGCGGTAAGGCCGTGGAGATGCTCTTCGAAGGACAGACCGACACCGTGGCCATCCTGCAGTGGAACAACGAGAAGGGCTTCTACGTCGACAGTATTCCGGGCCACGCGTTTCGCGATCGCTGGGGACACATTCACGCCCGCCGCGTGCACCCTTCGTTTTACGACCCGCAAGCCATGCAGCCCTCGCGCCTGGGCGTCGAATACCTGCTGCCGATCTTCACCGACGCCATCGGCCCCGACGACGTGGAGCACGTGCGGCGCACCCTGTTCGACGCGGGCAATCTCTATCGCCCGTACCACTCGGTGAACACCGACATCAACAAGCGCATTCGCTGCCTGGACGATTAGGCGTGCCGGTGCCACTGGCGCGTCGCCAGTGCTGGTCGTGGGCGCCGCAAGATGCCCGTGCCGCCCGTGAATGTCGACGGTCTTAGAACGGTTTCTCGCGGTGTGCGGCCGCGGCGTGACGGCGAAACTCGGCCTCATCCAAGAACACCGCCTCGCGCGTCAATTGAAACACGAGTTTTGCCTCGGGCCAGCCAAGTGCCGCCAGCAGCCGGTCGAACTGATCGCTCGGACAGCTTCCCTTCAGATCGACGAACAACAGCCGCCCGTCACGGTCGTACAGGTTGCCGTCGACCTGCCAGGTCAGCGCCGACTGCGGGCTGGTCCATACGAACGATCCATCCGCCTCGCAGAACATCCGCTCCAGTTTCGATAGACGCTCCTGGGCCGTTTCAAAACTGCACGGGAAGGCGGTGGTCGCCAGCTCGGCCGGTTGCAGGGCCAGCGCCTGCACGGGGCGGCCGCTGAGTGCGATCGTCGCGCCGGCGGTCGCATTCGTGGGCCGGGCATGAACGCTGACGTAAAACGAAAGCATGGCGTTCAACGTTGCTCGCTCCGCGAATTCGGTTCGCCCGCCAGTTCAGCGGCCAACCAATCGAGGTAGGCCTGACTGCCGGCCAGCACCGGCACAGCCAGGATCTCGGGCACCTCGTAGGAATGCAACTCGCGAATGGCCACTTCCACGGCTGCGTATCGCGCGGCAACCGTTTTGATCGTACACGTCCATTCCTGGCTCGTCTCGATCTGACCCTGCCAATGGTAAATGCTCGTGATCGGCCCGGCGATTTGGGCGCAGGCTGCGAGTCGGCGACCGACGACAGCCTGGGCAATCCGTTGTGCCTCTTCCTGGCTGGCCGTGGTCGTAACGACCTGAATCACGTCGATCATGGTACACCCAGAATGGGGCATGACCTGCGAAACGGCCCCGCGACGTCACCGGGCGAACGATGCGAAGCGCTTAAGGAGTGCTGGCAGGTGGTTCGTTGGTCGGGGCCGCGGCATCCGCGGTCCCGTTGGCACCCGCATCGGCTGTCGTAGCGTCCGTCGGTGCGGCGTCTTTGGCTTCCGCATCACCAGGGCTGTCGGCGGCAGCGTCGGCGCCGGCGGGCGCTTTTGGCTCGTCGGCTTTGGCTTCGTCCGTAGCGGCGGGGGCCTCTTCGGCCGGCGGAGACGCCGCCAATTCTGCCGCGGCTGCCTTGGCCTTCGCAGCGGCCATGGCCGGAGCCTCGGCCCGCAGCTTGTCCAACTCCTTCTTGACCGCTTCGACATCGGCGGCCAAGGCCTTGTCGTCCGGAGCCGAGGATGCCAATTCTTCGCGCAGGGCGAGGGCCCGCTCGTACGATTGAAGGGCCTCGTCGGCGTTCTTTTGTTCCTTCTGCAACTTGCCCATTGCGGCCTGTGCCTCAGCCAGGCGCGACTTGTATTGACTGTTGCCAGGCTGCTCGCGAAGCAAGGAGTCCAGCACATCGCGGGCCTGCGTCCACTGAGCCAACGCCTGCTGTCTCCGCCGCGCAAATTCCTGGATCGCAGCCGCGTACTTGAGGAATGTCGCCAGCTCCTCGCGCGGTTTCACAGCGGTTGGATGATTGCGGAGGATCTCTCGAAATGTAACCGTGCCTTGAGCCATGGTGATCAGCATTTTTCCGCCATGCTGCGCCATTTCTTTAAACGACGCACCCTTCAGCTGCATCCACTCCTGCGGCGCGGCGATACCCATGGCACATTCCTCTGCACTGGGAAATGTTTCTGGGTCGATACCGGCCTGATCCATTTTTCTGAGGTAGATGAGTCCGGCTCCCAAGGCGGGAACGGATTTCATCGATCCCAATTTGGCTTGCAACCCGGCAATGCGAAAATGGGCTTCGGCAACCTCTGCCGACGGAACGGCATCGTTGGCGTGCGCAGCCGCATAGGCCTCGTAGTAGGCCAGCAACGGCTTGAGCAGCGCTTCGCGCGTCTTCGACATTTTGAAGCCCTGCAAGCCTTCGGTCTTAGCGCTGGACAAGGCACACTGCTCGACGATCTGAGAAGCTCGCTGGAAGTCTTCGGCGGCCTTCTTACGTGCCTCCGTGGCCCGAATGGCCACAAAGGTGGACGCCCCCGCGACGGTCGCAAGCACCACAAAGACCAGCGACAACAGCACCGTTGCCAGCGAGATAGCGCGGCGCGACTCTGGCGCGGCGCCGGCAGCCCGGCTGCGTCGCGGGCGCTCGGGGCGGACGGGAGGGCTCGCGGCAGGGGAATCGCCGGACGGCGTACGAGGTTGCATGGCGAGGACTCGCAAGAAATGTGTGTCGAAGACCAAACCGCCATTTTGTCTGGCGTGAAACGCGGAGTCAAATCGCCAAAGATTCGGGTAGTGGGTCAGTCTGAAATCTGACTTTCAGGCGGAGTGCGAACCGGCGGAAGTGCCCGCAGAAGCTCAAGCACCTTGTCCGTGGCCTGTAGCAACTCTGATTCTTCCGCACCCGCTTCAAATAGACCGCGCAGCAATTCAGTTTGCTCACGTGACCAGCCTTGATTTTCTGTACCAGGGGTTATGAAGGTACGGGTTGGGGTAACGTTGCTTGCTCTTGGGTTCGCGTGTGCCGCTGGAGCGCAGGCGCAGCCGGAGCGGAAGCGGCACACGCGGC
>JBFWOR010000017.1:0-139001 GCA_050250435.1 Pirellulales bacterium
CGCTTGCCGCAGCATGGCCACGATCTGTTCGGCACCGTGTCGCTTCTTCATGGTGAATCCTTTCCGGCCCTACGGGCCGGATGGATTCTCTCATATTCCCTGGATCAAGTTTCGGGAAGGGGGTCACTTCCTCGGCTTTACATTCATCGGCTCTTCCTTGCGAACCCAGCGGCGGAACGTCGAGCAGTCGACGATGGTAATCAGGTGGCGTATCGCCGGGCCGAGGCCTTTACCCAGTTTCAAGAGTCGCGCCCTTTCGTCGGACTTCAGGAAGATGCGCTTCCTGGGAACCCGTTTCCTCAGCATCTCGTTCTCGGCCTTCAGGTACTCAACCTGCTTCTGCAGGTCGTCGGCGGTCGATCGAGCGATCAAGAACAGCAAAGGCTGGAAGAAGCTATCCACGACGCCTTTTTGGAGAACGGCTTGCCCACCACTGTGTAGCCAATCTGTAGCCAATATGCGGGACGTCGGTGCACCTCGTGGATAGTGGCGGAAGTTCGCTTCGCCCCAAGCCTAAACACGTGGCAACGTTGGACGCCCGTGGACATGGGCGACACATCCCCAGGTAGGACTCGAAATCAGGTGCCCCGACGCGTCGGGATGGTGGGTTCGAATCGGGCGCCGAGCGCTGCGCGGGCGATTGGGCATCAAGCACATGCCGCCCGACATGCGCATGAATTAATTTGGCGGCCGACGAAGAATTCGATGGGCTGCGGCAGCAGCCATCCGGCCGCGCCAGCAAACGCGAGAGAAGCTTTGCGTCCGCCTTATTTTTCCCGTTTTTCCGATGCTCGCACTTCGCGAATGAAGTCGCGGATCCGTTGCAAGGCATCGGCCCGGAAGATTCGGTCTCCTTTGCCCTCAGGATCTTCCAGCGCGTGCCCCGAGCCGGAGTAAACTTCGACTTCGATGTTCGGCTTGTGCAGCGAACGCAATCGAGCCGCGTTTACCGCGGCATCAACGTTCGTATCCTCCTGCCCATAGAGCGCCAAAGCCGGCACTTCGATCTTGCGCCAGTATGGCAGCGGATCGTAGCCGCTGATAGCGTCCCAAAACTCCTTCTGCTTGACGTGCACCAGGTGCCATGCTGACAAATACGCAACGGCGTTCGAAACACCAGGCAGTAGCCCCAACTGCCGTAGGTTGTGGTTCTCTTCGTAGAGCAGAGCCTGCCGCATGGGCACGGCTCCCCCGACCACGCTGACCACGAAAGCCACCTTATCTGAGCGGTCTGGCACCAGCGGTGCGATATGGCCGCCTTGGCTCATCCCGATGACTCCGGTCTGGGTGATTGCCACCTGGTCTTGCTGCTCAAGGAATTCGACGGCCGCCGCTGCATCTCCGGCTAGATCTGGGAAGCTGGCCGTCCGCCAATCTCCCTTGGACTGTTCTGAGCCGCGCTTGTCCGGCAGTAACACGACGATTCCGTTTTGTTGCAGGTACCCGCTCAGTGTCAAATACCAGGTGTTGTCCCGCTGGCTCGTGCCAGATCCGTGAATGATCACCGCCGCCGGAAACGGCCCGTCGCCCTCGGGCACCAGCAGCATCCCAGCGAGTTCAATGCCTTGGCCGGAGTTGTGAAACCGCACTTCGCGGTAACTCGTGTCCGCCAGCTTGACGCCTTCCAACGGTCTGCGTGTCACCGGTCGCAGCTGCTTGACGGCCACCGGCAACGCCACCACGCCCGCGAGCACCACTGCGAGCGTGGCGCACAACTTCCACCACTTGCGCATGCTTTCACCCTCGCGCCTCGATCGCCGGGCCGGCAACTCCAGCCGCGTCCGAGGAGTATTCGCCCGGGAAGTGTAAGTCTTGAACGAACGATCCTTGGGAACTGCGCAGACGCAAGAAATACCGAGACTCGCATGCGCACTGTTCAACGTCCACGGCAAGGAAAAAGTCGCTCGACAATTGCGACTGGAATATACTTTCCGCCAGCGCGGCCGGCCGAAGATGCCGCAGTCCTCTGTGCACGGCGAATCATGAAAAAGGTTTGCGTCGTGCGTCGCCTTTATTTCATTCATCGGCGCGGCTGCAAGTGGCGCAAACTCGTCGGGCCGCCTTCCCTCGCTTTCCCAATTTGCTTGAAGGCGCGCGGCAGCAACGCGGACCGGCCGGCAGCGGACTGGCGAATTTCGCCGCGATTTCAGCCTGTTTTGCCGTGTTCGTTCACTCCGCGGGCACCCATCAAATCGCCCCGTTTTTTGACCTTTACGGATCTTCGGTCAATCGGCAGAATACCGCCCCCAAAACGAGACCCCCCACGCAGTAACACGCACACGGGGCTGATCCTGGGTCGCGCGGGTCACGGAAGACCAACGCATTACGCAAGGAGCGAGTGAATCGTGAGAACCATCCTGACTTCCTCCGTGCTGGCCGCGGCGCTGCTGGCCGCCCTGGCGCTGGGCATTTCGCAAGCCCAACAGCCGACGCAACCGCCCGCGCAGCGATCTGCCACTCCGGTCACCAGCACCGGTGGCGTCGCCGTGATCGACATCAACTATATCCTGGACAACTATCAGCGTCTGAAGCAGGAAGCCGATCGCTTCAAGGCCGACGTGGAAGCCACTGGCAAGCAATTCAAGCTCGAGCAAGACGCGATCGTCAAATCGGCCGAGAAGCTCAAGAGCTTCAAGCCGGGCTCGCCGGAATACAAGAGTCTGGAAGAAGAGCTCACCAAGAAGCAGAGCGATCTGAAAGTCAGCGCCTCGCTCAAGGAAAAAGAGTTCGCCGAGAAAGAGTCGCAGATGTATCTGGCCGCGTATCGCCAGGTGACCAACCTAGTGAAGGTCTATTCCGAGCGCAACGGCATCAACCTGGTGTTGCGGTTCAACGGCAAGCCGGCCGACCCCAACAATCGCGACGCCATTCGGGCCGAGCTCTTCAAGACCGTGTTGTACAACTCGATCTCGATCGACATCACCGATCCGATCCTGGCCGAGTTGAACCGCGGCGCGGTGCCCCCCACGGCAACACGTCCGGCGGCGCCGGGACAAGCGCCGGTGCGCACGCGCTAAATAGTGGCGGCGCGCCGTCGTCGGCCAGGCGATCAACTGGCGCAGCGCACGGCCCGCCACCTGAGGCATGACTTCCTTCCCCGATTGACCATGCAACGATTCATGCACGCACTACGATCTCAACGCACGATCTCGCGGCCGGCGACCGTGCAAGGCTTTGGATTCTGGAGCGGCCGCGACGTGGAGCTGGAATTTCGCCCGGCCAAGCCGGATACGGGCATCGTCTTCGTGCGGCGCGACCTGCAGCCGGCGGTGCGCATTGCGGCGTTGGTGGCGCACCGCATCGAGATTCCGCGGCGCACCACGCTGAGCACGGGCGGCGCACGGGTGGAAATGGTCGAGCACGTGCTGGCGGCCTTGGCCGGATTGCACGTCGACAACTGCGAAGTGTGGGTGAACGAGCCGGAAATGCCGGGCTGCGACGGCTCCGCACTGCCGTTTGTCGAGGCGTTGGAGGCGGCCGGCATCGTCGAGCAAGGCGAGCCGCGGCCATGCCTGGTCGTGCGCCAGGTCACGCGCTTGGGAGACGACGAGAGCTGGGTGGAGGCCCGGCCGAGCGCCGACGGCCAGTTCCATGTGAAATTTCGCTTGGACTACGGCAGCGGCAACGCCATCGGCCGGCAGACGCTGCAAATGGCGGTCACGCCCGAGGCGTTCCGCCGCGAGCTGGCCCCGTGCCGCACCTTTGTGCTGGAACAAGAGGCCCAGTGGCTGGTCTCGCGCGGTTTGGGCACGCGCGCGACTTACCAGCATCTTCTGGTGTTCGATGCCAATGGCCCGATCGAGAACGAGCTGCGCTTTCGCGATGAGTGCGTGCGCCACAAGGCGCTCGACCTGGTGGGCGATCTGGCGCTGGCCGGTTGCGACCTGGCCGGACACTTTGTCGCCCACCGCAGCGGCCACCGGCTCAATGCCGAGCTGGTGCGGGCCCTGTTGAACGAAGAGGAAATTGTGGAAAGCCGCCGCCGCTCGGCCTAGTGCCAGGCAGCCCGGCCCCGAATGCACCACGTTCGCCACGCGGATTCATGGATGAACCCGCCGCGAAGACGCAGAGTCATGGAGCGACTTGCATGGCCACCTACACCGCCGAAAATGCCGCCGTACACCCTCGGGCCGAGATCGACACCGACGTCGAGATCGGCCCGTTTTGTGTGATCGGACCCAATGTGCGCATCGGCCGCGGCACGCGGCTGGAGAACAACGTCACGCTGATGGGCCGGGTCACCATCGGCCAGCACAACCATCTGTTTCCTGGCGTTGTGATCGGCGGAGAGCCGCAAGACGTGAGCTACCGCGGCAGCGACACGCAAGTGATCATCGGCGATCACAACATCATCCGCGAATGCGTGACGATCAACCGAGCCACGGAAAAAGAAGACGGCGTCACCACCGTGGGCAGCCATAACTTTCTCATGGCCTGCTGCCACGTGGCCCACGATTGCCGGCTCGGCAGCCACATCGTGATTGCCAACGGCACGCTGCTGGGCGGACACGTGCACGTGCACGATCACGCTTCGCTGTCCGGCGCCGTGGCCGTGCATCACTACACCTCGATCGGCAGCTACAGCTTCACCGGCGGTTGCAGCCGCGTGTTGCACGACGTGCCGCCGTACATGCTTGTGGAAGGGCATCCGGCCCGGCCGCGCTGTATCAACGTGGTGGCGCTCAAACGCAATGAGTTTCCGCCCGAAGTGATCAGTTGCCTGGCCGAGGCCCATCGCTTGCTTTATCGCGCCAAGGTAGGGCTCGACCATGCCCGCGAGATCCTTCGCGGCAACGACCAGCTCGTGCCGCAAGTGAACGAGCTATTGGGCTTCATCCAGTCGCAGCAAGAAGGCAAACACGGCCGCGCCCGTGAGCGCAGGAGGGCCGCGTGAGTCGTCTGCGGGTCGCAGTCGTCGGGGCAGGGCACCTGGGTCGGATTCACGCCAGGCTGTTGGCGGAAATTCCCGCAGTGGAGCTGGTAGGCGTGGTCGATCCCGTGCCGGCCGCCCGCGAGCGAGTGGCCGCCGACTGCCATACGACGCCCTACGCGGATCACCACGAGCTGTTGGCGCGCGTGGACGCCGCCACCATCGTGACGCCCACCCGCTATCACCACGGCGTGGCCCTCGATTTTCTGCGGGCCGGCAAGCCGCTATTGATCGAGAAGCCGCTGGCGGCCGATCTGGCCGAGGCCGACGAGCTGGTGCTCACCGCCCAGCGCCACGGCGCGCTGTTGCAGGTGGGCCACATCGAGCGCTTTAATCCGGCGTTCGCGGCTGCTGCCGCACACGTCGTCCGCCCGCGCTATATCGAGGCCGTGCGGGCCAGCACGTACACGGGCCGCTCCACCGATATCGGCGTCGTGTACGATCTCATGATTCACGATATCGACCTGGTGTTGTCGCTGGTGGATTCGCCGCTGGTCGAGGCCCAGGCGATCGGCCTGGCCTTGCTCGGCCGGCACGAAGACGTGGCCCAGGCCCGGCTGCAGTTCGCCAACGGAGCGGTCGCCAACCTGAGCGCCTCGCGTGTCAGCTACACCACGGCCCCGCGCCGCCAGATGAACATCTGGCACGAGCACGGTTACGCCGGCATCGACTTTGGCACGCGCTGTGCCCATCACGTCACGCCCTGCGAGGCCGTGCAGGAGCGCACGTTTGACTACAACGGGCTCTCGGCGGAAGAGAAGGCCACGTTCAAGGACCGCCTGCACACGGAGATCCTGCGGGTCGAGCCGCTGGACGTGGAAACTCGCAATGCGCTGGCCGACGAACTGGCGGACTTTGCCGCCAGCGTGCGCGAGCAGCGGGAGCCGCGCGTGACCGGCGCTCAAGGCCGGCAGGCTGTCGCCGTGGCCGAAGCGATCCTGCAATCGATCCGCACACACCAGTGGGAAGGGAGTGCCGCTGGTCCCGTGGGCCCACTGGCCACGCCCGGCCCGGCCATTCTGCGTGGTCCGCACTGGCACGCCGCGGCGCCATCGCCGCATCCCTCGCAGCCGCAACCTTCACAGCCGCAGCGCCGCGAAGCCGGCTGAGCCTCCCCTCGCAAACTGGAGGTACCCCGATGTCGAATCGTGCGGCTCGCTCACTGCACTGGATGCCAGTGCTGTTGCTTGTGATCGGGATCGCGCCGCGCGACACGGCTGCGGTTGGGCAGGCCGACGAGAAGCTACCTTCGCTGCAGTATGTCCTGGTCTCATCGCAGGAAACAAAGGAGGGCGAGCCCGGCGACTTTACCGACGAGGTGCAAATCCTCGACGGCGCCTTGCTGCGACGCCACATCGTATTTCGCAAAGCGCCCGCCCCGGGCAAGCCGGTGAGCGAAGTGTACAACGAATTCACCGAGATCCAGGACGCCATCCAAGGCAAGAAGATCGTGCTCTACGAGCAGAAAAAAGAGTGCGCCGTCGTCACGCACGAGATTCGCGTTTACCCCAGCGGCGAGAAGCGCCGCGTGGAAATCGTGCCCTGGCCGGAAGCGGACTTTGGCCAGTACTTGCGGCGTGGCCAGCCGCAATTCGCCAAGAAGCTGCCGGCGCGGATCATCGACGGCAAGACGGCAATCGGCCTGCTCGAAGTGAACCGCATCGGCAGCGACACACTCACTACTACCTGGTGGATCGACGCCAAAACGCAGTTACCGATTCGGATCGACTCGCAAGTGACGGCGACGAGCGGCAAGGTCACGCACACTGCCGCGTACAAAGACATCGTCTTTGGCGCGCCGTTGGATCGCGCGCTCTTCAGCGTCGCGCCGCCGGCAGGTTACAAGGTGGTCGTTGACGAAGGCCTCGTGGCGGGCGACGACAAGGGGACGACGACAAAGTGATCGGGGCACGGTGCGCTCATTCCTGCCGCGCGAAAGTGCCCAGCTCGCCAAAGTCCAGCGCGTGGACCTGGCCCGCGGCATCGAGCCGGAAGGTGACCAGCTCCTTGTCGATCACGCGATCGCGAAACTTTGCGCGAAACGTGTCGTAGTGCCAGTGCTCCAGGTCGGCCACCACGGCCGGTCCGCGCGTGAGCACGAGGTTGCCGTTCTCCAGGGCGACGCTGCTGTCGCCGTACAGGTCCTGGCTGTACTTGCCGGCATACTTCTCCAGCGGCAGCGAAGGCCTGGTGTCTTTCACGCGCTTTGCGTCGCGCTTGGATTCCTCTTCTTTGCCCTTGGCTTCCAGCTCGCGCACTTTGGCCAGCGCCTCGCTGCTCCAGTCACGCTCGGTCTTGCCCAGGTAGCAATCGATCACGTGGAACATCAAGGGGCCCGGCAGGCCGCTGCCGCCCTTGTTGCACAGAATGACGACGCCTAGCTTCTCCTCCGGCACGAGCGCCACCTGGGCCCGCATGCCGTCGATCGCGCCGCCATGCTCCACGACTTTCCGCCCGCGATAGTCGTGCAGAAACCAGCCCAGGCCATAAGCCATCAGGTGGGCGTCGGGATAAAAGCGCTGCGTGACGTCCTCGAGCCGGACCACGGTTTGCGGCGACTGCATTTCATCGATCGCCGCGGCGCTGACGATCCGCTTGCCGTCCAACAGACCCTGGCCCAATTGCAGCCGCAGCCATTGGGCCATGTCGGCCACGCTGGCGTTGATCGAGCCTGCCGGGCCCACGTTGTCGATATTGCGCCAAGCCACGGGCTCGAGCGTGCCCTCCAGCTCCACGTGCGGCGTGGCCACGTTGCTGTTCGAGGCCAGCTCTTTGACGCTCGTGCAGGCGGAGTTCATGCCCAGCGGCAAGAAGATGCGCTGCTTGACGAACTCGTCCCAGCTCTGGCCGGTGACCGCGGGCACGATTTCGCCGGCCGCCAGGAACATGATGTTCTGATAGCCGTAGCGGCTGCGAAAGCTCCAACTCGGCTTCAGATACCGCAGGCGGCGCAGCACCTCGGCCCGGTCGTACGCGGTGGCGTACCACAGCGCGTCGCCGCGCGACAGTCCGCAGCGATGGCACACCAGATCGCGCACCGTCAGCTCGCGCGTGGCGTAGGGATCGTAGAGCTCGAACGAGGGCAGATACTTGGTTGCCGGGTCGTCCCATTTGAGCTTGCCCTCGTCGGCCAGAATCGCCAGGCAAGCGGCCGTGAACGCCTTGCTCGTCGAGCCGATGGCAAACAGCGAGCGTTCGTCCACCGGCGTGGATTCGCCGAGCTTGCGCACTCCGTATCCTTTAGCATGCACCAAGGCGTCGTCCTTGACGATGGCGATCGCCAGGCCCGGCACCTTCCAATCGGCAATGGCTTTGGTGAGATAGTCGTCGAGCCCGGCGAGCGGCTCGGCCGCGCGCACGGTTCGCGCTGGGGACGCAACGAGGACCACGAGCGCGATGCCCAGCACGAACGGGGCAGGGCAGAACCAGGGGGCGCGAGGGCACGTGCGCATGTTGCAATTCCTGCGACGGGGGACTGTCCCTGTTTTTGGTGCTCGGGGAAAAATGGGGACTGTCCCCCTGGCATGCCAAACGACGAGCGCTAGTCTAGACACCGGCTGCGCGGCGAGCAAATTTGGAGCGCGACGCTGCGCGACGGACTCGTTTTTTGGCCCGCGCGTCTGGCCGGTGTGCCGCGCTCCCGGGCCTACGCCAGATCGCGGTCCTCGAACATCGCCAGGCCCAGGAGCATGGCAATCGTCGAGTACAGCAGGCAATAGACCAGCGCCATGCCCAGATAGCTCATGGGCACGACAGCGCCGGCGGCCACGGCGGCCTGGATGTTGAAGTGATCGAGCACGGGCAGGATCGTGGCGATGAACTGGCCCACGAACCGCACGATCTCGAACTTGCCGACCGACGAGTTGACGAGCATGGGGACCAGGTGGCCCAGCACGTAAATGGAGGCGCAGACGATCAGGTTGGCCACCATGGGCAGCCGCGTGGAAATGGCCACGCTGATCGAGGCCAACACCACGGTTTCCAAAAACGCCAGCACCAGGCCCGGCACGGTGCGAATCACTTCGGTGTAGCACAACTGCCAGGGCGGCTCGCTCTTGGCCACTTCGCGCGAGTCGTACACGACCTTGAACGAAATCGTCACCAGAAACAGCAGGCCCAACACGATGAACAGCACGACCACGGGCCCCAGCACGCCCAGGAATTTTCCCAGCACGAACTGCCGCCGGGTGACCGGCTTGGAGAGCACCGTCAGCGCCGTGCGCCCTTCCACTTCTTCCGAGACGCTCACGCTCGCGCTCCACACGGCCACGATCATGGCCAGCACCATGATCAACGTCAGGCCGGAGTCTTTAAGCATCTTCACGTCTTCGCCGAACGTGTTGTAGGGCACGAAAATGAAGGCCAACAGCGCAAACACGCCCAGCGCCATCACCACGTAGAACAACGGTTGCGACATCGACTCTTTGCCGGTCGTCAGAGCGATGCTGGCAACTTTGGGCATCGTCAACCGCACCAGCAGATATCCGCCGACCAGCCCCAGCAGTGCCAAGGCCGTGCCCGGCACCACGCGCACCGACGGGAACTCGATATCGGTGACCGTGCGAATCTTGAGCACGGCCGGCTTGGGCGAGACGTTGGTCGCGGTCCAGATGGTGTACGGGTCTTGGACATTGCGCTCTTTTTCCGTCAGTACCGGCTTGTTCCACTCGAAGGGCTCGCCCGGCGACGTGCGAAAGGCTACCAGCTGTCCGAAGTTGAACAGAATATTCGTGTGCACGGCCACGGGCGCATCACTCTGAGCATGGAACGAGGTCAGTTCCGTCAGCGGCACTTGCAGTGCATCGAGCTTGAAGTCGGCCGTCGCCGGGGGAATGGTAAACTCGAACTCGCGCGTACCCACGGCCGACAGGCGCGTCACCGAGTCCAGCAACTGCCGATAGGGCAGATTGGGAATGAGCAAAGGCGCCGCCACGGCAAAGGCCGCCAACCCCAGCGCCAGATAGGCGATCGGCAGCAAAATGCCTTCGCGCACGCCGGCGAGCACCCATTGGGCGCCCGGTCGCGAGACCAGATAGAGCACGCCGTAAGCCAACCCCAGCGCGGCCACTCCCAGCGCCGCGCCCACGCTCAAAAGCCAAATGGGCGTGGCCCAGGTTACCAACATGCCGAACAACAACATCGAGCTGGGTAACGACATGGCTGGCTATTGGGCTCTAGGTTGGAGGTTGGAGGTTGAAGGCGTTCGCAGTCGCCCCGTGCCCGTTCGCTGTTTCCGGGTAGCTGAATTCGCGAGAATTCAGCCGATTTCATTGCTGGCGGATTCTGGCCGCCAGCGCCCAGCGCCGGCTATACGGGTATACGTCAGGGCCTTGCCGTCAGGTTCGAATCTCAAAGCCAGAAAACTCGTCGGTGGCCGGACCGGTTGTAACGTCCGTAGCCGCGATATAACGGTCCATCTCGGCCGCCAGGTCGCCTACGAATTGGTCCAGCGCCTCAGGCGTACCCTCGACCACCAGCCGCACGCGGCCGTCGGCGAGGTTACGCACATAACCACGCACCGGGTGCCGCGCGGCGATGGCGCGCGTCGTGTACCGAAAGCCCACCCCTTGCACGCGTCCGGAAAAGTGGATGTCGCGGCGTTCGGCAGCCTCGCTCACGGCAAAGTTCGCCTTCTCAACCAGGCACGTCGGGCGCCGGCCCGAGGTCGGCCCGCGCGTGGGTCGTGGTTCGGCCCGTCAGCGTCATCCGCCCGCGGCCCCGTTCAAGGTTCTAGTATAGCCAAACCGACGCGCCGTGCCACGCACGTCGGCATGCGCAGCGGCGGCAGAATCGATTTGCCGAGCCTGAGAATTCGGCAGAATGGGGCGGCGACGTGGCCCTGCTCCGCAGAGCAGAATTCCACGACGGGCCGCAATTTGCACGTCGCTTCGGCGCGGCGACGCACTGGTTTGCGTGGCTCCCTTGACGGCCTCCGCCGCCCGGCCTAGGCTTAGTTGCAATCGGCCGCGCGACGCGAGCGTGGGCTGCCGCATCACGTGCGCAAGCGCGCTGGCTTCACTGCCCGGTGGTGTAACGGTAGCACGAATGGCTCTGAACCATTTAGTCAAGGTTCGAATCCTTGCTGGGCAGCTTGTCAAGGAATGAGCGGTGCTACCCCGGTGCTACCTTTTGTCCTGATTCTCGTCGGGCGTAGGGTAGCACCGGAACCGCCTGGGCCGATTCGTGGCGCAGATCTGGCTCCGCTCGTGCCCCAGGAACGCACGGAGCGACGGCCATCGACCCCCGAGGTCATCGACCGGAAGCGGAACCATCCGGGGCCGCCAGGCGTTCGGCCCAATTCTCGTTCGTCCGCTTCGTCTGCGGAGCGTGCTCTAGAGAGTAGGGGGTTCGCCGCGACGGGAGCGTGCCATGTGAGCCACGAGAAATGGCAAGCGGTCGCACAGCAGATTCGGACGCTGGCTTCCGAGCTCGATGAAATTGAACGAGCCTACGCCGCTGGGGACATCAGCTCGCAAGAATTGGCGGCCCGATGTGAGGCAGTGTTTTCCGCGATCAAAAGACTCGACGAGTCGCTGGGCATACAACCGCCAGAAGATTAGAAGGCGCTTGCCAAACTGCCTGGAGCGCGGCTATCGGCAACCGCGACTACGGGCCTCCGCCCATTTTCGGGTATGCTAGTCGGGCGCCGACGAACTCTGGCGCATTCCTGTGACGAGAACCGGGCAATGGTTCATGGTGGGAAATGCGTAACACAATAGCGTGGGCGGGAATTTGACCGCCCCTGCCGGCTCCATGCGTCTCAATCACGTCCGCCTTGTTGCTGAGTGCCTGCTCATCGCTCTGGCGATAACCGGCATCAGTTGGGTCATTTGGAAACTCGTTCACTGGTATCTTGAGTTGAAATACTCGCCCGAGACAGAACAAGCAGGCTTTGCGCTGGCCGCGGTCGGAATATTTCTGGCAACGCTTTTCCGGCGGTTGCGGCGCAAGTGAGCCTCATCGGAACCTGCGGAAACTTGTTCGAAAATGGGCCGCCGGCGGTGCGTGCCTGAAATCATGTAAAAAGTTGGCATGCATCCGTGGCCGCGATGGGAGCGGGAGATTTGCAAAAGCCATCAACGAGTGAGCGCGCGATGGAACGACGATAATTCTTACTGGCAGTCTCGGCCGTGTTGTTGCTCTTGCCGCCCGCGAGGCGCCGGCGCCGCCGGCGCGTTGACCGTCGTCCCGACGAGCGTCGGGACCGGCGCCGGTAGTTTGCGCTGAGGGGCAGCGTCAATGATCGCGCCGCTCAGGGTTTCTGCCGGCCCGAGTTCCTTTTTGACAAAGGGGGCGCTTCATTAAACTCTGCCGCGGGTGCACCTCGCAGGGGCAGCTTTGCGGGTGGCAGTTGCGCTCGAAATTATCCAGAAAATAGATTGACCTGCCTCAAGGTGGGCACTATAACGCTGACTCGCATGAACGTGACGGCTCGCGGTGAGCCCTCACAAACTGAGGCGAGATCTAATGATCTGAACCGTTCGGGAAACGCTAGTCCAGCAAAAACGACAATCGAAGTCTTTCCCTGCCGGGTCCTGGACCCCGCAGCGCTCGAAAGGTTTCGCTTGTCGTTTTTTTGTTGGGGCTGACACGTTTCTCGAATCGGCAATACGGCAACCGCTCCGGACCGTGCTGGGGCGCGCCTGCCGAACCAACTGCGAGCAACGCTAATTACAGTATCTACGGCGTTTGGATTACCTCGTCGCACCGGCCCCGGCGGTTGCGTGCGACGCTCAATCCAAGGGCCGTTTTTTCGTTGGTACCGGCGAATAGCCGCGATGTGCGCGCGTGACTGAAACTTCAACTTACGAATTCTTATCTGCAACTATGAGGGCACTAATGACGAAATCAACGATCTTTGCCGCGCTGTTGGTCTGCACCGTGGTGGCACCCGTTCTCGCGGGACCCACCGGGTATTCCGTAAGGTCGAACGCCGACCAGCATCTCTATGCCATCGACATGGCCACGGGCGTCGCCACCGATCTGGGCCTGGTCGATTTTATTGACGCCGAAGGGCTGGCGTTCGTGGGGGACCAACTGTACGCGATCGGCGGATCGGTGCCCGAGTTCTGGAACATCACCACGCCGCCCGGTGTTTTGATTGGCCCAACCGGCCCTCGTAGCGGAGTCGACGCAGGGCTCGACTACGATACGACGCAAAACAAGATGTACAACCTCAACTCCGGGTCTGAGAGCTCGCTGTATGAAATCAACCTCGCAACGGGCGCTGCAACACTGGTGGGCTCCGATCCCGTCTTCGCCGACGGACTGGCCATCGACGGCAGCGGAAACGCCTATGCCGCAGACTGGTTTGACCAGGATTCGCTGTACGCGGTGAACCTGGCCAATGGCGACTTGACCTTGATTGGGCCGTTGGGCATTGGAGATGCCGACGCGCAGGACGGCCTGTCGTTCGATCCAGCCTCCGGCGTGCTGTATGCGCTGACCAGCGACGGTGAAATCTACACGCTCAACACGGGCTCCGGTCAGGCCACGTTCGTGGCGCAAGTGACGCTCGGGGGCGACGCCATCGACTCCTTCGAGGGCCTTGCCATTCCAGTGCCCGAGCCGTCGACGCTGGCGCTGGCCGCATTGGCGCTGTTGGGCCTGGGGTTCGTGGCGCGGCGAGGCCGGCGCAGCTGAAGCTTTCGTACCAGGCTTAATAAAAGCGATCTCGAGTCACGTGGCCGTGCGCGGCGGGGCCTCTTGAGCGACCGTTCTGCCGGGCTCACGTCGGGGGGGGGGCGGTTGTCATTTGGCTACTCGGGCCGGATCAAGCTTCCGCCATTGCCGACCCTCCGACCAGAGCGGTGTGCGAACATCAACTTTGGCCTCGGGAAACATCCGCGTCCTTCGCTCTGCCTCAGCTTCCTCTTGGGGCGTTGGAGCGTGTGGATCTTCAAAGTAAACGCCGATTAAAGAGTGAGACTCCTCGCCGAATAGCCAAAGCATTCCCGGTGCTTTGCTATTCCAATCAGGCAATCGCCAGATTCCCACGGCGGTGATGCTGAACTCATGGTGTCGCTGCCGAATCCAATTCAAGTTGTATACGATCCAGCCGACTAAGCACGCGAACACCGTCACCGCCGCGAACACGGTCCGCAGCGAGAACGCGAACCAGCGGCGCTTAGGAGCGGGATTCATGGGCCGGGGCGATCTCCCTTGAAAGTGACCGCAACGCCATACGCACTCAAATCCGAGACGGCCTTCGCGACCTGGGCGGGCGTCGCGTCGGCGAATCGGACAACTTCATGTTGTCCGCTCTCCAGTTCGAAATCGAATGCGCCGGCAGCCTCATCGACTTCGCAACGGACGGCGAACTCGCCACGCACCAGAAACCTGCGCTCCGACTTGTCGCACATTCCGGCATTATAGCAGCGATCGTTGCTGCTCGGCGCGGCGGAGCCTCCTCAGGCGAGCAACTGGCGCAGCACTTCGTCGCGAGTGTAGTCCGCCGGTTTCTTCCCGCGCTTGTTCTCAATGGCAGGGTCTGCGCCGTATCGCAAGAGCAGCGCCACGATCTGCCTGGCTTGAACCGTTTTTCCCGCGGTGCCGGGTGCGCCGGTCGAGGTTGCCGCACGGTGCAACGCGGTCGACCCGGAACGTTTGCACCGTTGGTTCACGGCCACCCCGTGCTCGAGCAACACCTCAACCGCCGCAGGGTTTCTGAAGCGAACCGCATGGTGCAGCGGGGTGACACCGTTTTTGTCGGTTTGCTGAATGTCGGCGCCGGCCTTGATGAGCGACTCGATCTCTTGCCGCTGTTTGTCAGGATCTGGATCCCGCTGGCAGCACACCGTAGCGAGCGCGCCGGATTTTGCTTGCTGAGCCATGCGCCCATTCTAGCAGCCGTGCCTGCCGCGCGCCGCGCGGCTATCATGGCCCTATGAGCGACCACCCACTGTTTCGCCGTTTCGTTAGTTTTTGCGTGCCATTCTTGTTGGTGATGGTGGTGGATGGGGGCCTGACCCTGGCTGGTCAATCGGCCGAGTACTGGAGCGGATCGTACGATCGCGTGCGCGAGTGGTCGCTGACTTTCAACGATTTGTTGCGGTTCCATCCGGCAGCGCTCGTCGGGGGACTGCTGGTGGAAGGGGCGTTGCTGTCCACCTTGATCCTGCTGTTGCCGCGCCCGCTGGCGATGTTCACCGGCCTGACGGTGACGCTGGGACACACGTGGGGAGCGATGACCTGGCTCATGTACAGCTTTCGGTCCAATTACGCCCAGTGCCAGCTGTTCATCTGTGGAGTGGCCCTCGTCTTGACGGTGTGTTTGTCGAAAGGATGGTCCCCCGGCGCCGATCGCCAGTTGCTGGCAGATCGGCCGGTAAGCCGCTGGGTGCTGATCGTCGTCCTGGCGGCGATTCCGACGTACCTGTTTCTGTTGCGGCCGAGCGCGACACCATGACGGCCCACGCGTCGCTCTGACGCGCCGGCTACAACTCACGCTCGCTAGTCTGCGCGGCCATTTTCAGGCCAGGGTCGCGTGAGCCCATGGCTGCAAGTGCCAATGCGCCAAACGTTTTTGTCGAGGCGGCCGGCTATCACACGGGAGGCTTCGTCGCGGGCGGACAATTCCAGCGAAGAGGCCGCAGGAGAAACATTCCGAAATTGGCTTGACAATCCAGCGGGGTAAGTTAAAACCATGCCGTGTGGGGTGATTCCATTTTCGAGGTGAGATCTACTGAACGCGTCGCTTACAGCGGTCTCCAGGAAACGCTAGTCCAGCAAAACGACGATTGAAGTCTTTCCAGGCCGGTTGCCAGGCAGCCGGCGCTCGAAGGGTTTCAATCGTCGTTTTGCATTGGTCGAGGCGGATCGGGGAAAATCGCGCGAACGAAAACAACTCGGGTAACGCTAATCGCAGCATAACGGCGTTTGGACTTCTCGTCGCGTTGACCTTTTTGGTCATGCGCTACGGAAAATCCAAAGGCCGTTTTTTGTTGGATTTTCAGGCCTGAGAGACGTTCAAGGAAACCTACTGACTGGGACCGCTCATGACCGACTGCGAACGACCATCTACTAGCGGGAGCGAACGCATGCTGCGCCGGCTGCGGTCTGCGCTGGTCTGCGCTGCGATCTGCTGCTGCACCTCTGGAATGATGTCCGGCGCTGCATCGGCCGGAACAATCCTTAAGCTGGGCTTGGGCGGCGACGCGCCGTCCGACATCGAGTTTGACGGCCTGCTGCTGTCGACGATCGATGACGGCGACGGGACAACGGCCGGCGATCAGAACACGAACGTCGATTTCCAGGACTTCCTGATCTTCATCCCCGACATCTTGACGCCGATCGCTTCATTCACGCTCGACGGATTGACGGTCTCCGGGCCGCCGACCGTGTTCGGTGGAGTCCTGGTGTTCCAGGATTTTGCGGGGGGAATGCTGGAGCTCTACGATCCGGGCAACACGCTTCTGCTCTCGGCATCGCTGTCGACCAGCGTGCTAACCGCGTAGATCGGGCCTCCCGCAACCGGCGCGGTCTTTACCACGACATTTGGCTTAGTGACCGGGGGAACGCTTGCGCCGTTGATCGTTGCGAATACGCTGTCCATGTCGATGAGCCTCACCGACATGAACGGCGGCAACGGCGCTTCGGTGAGCGTCGGGCGGCTAGGGCCGACGCTCGATCCGTTTGAAACCGATGTCACGCTCAACATCGCGGCCCTGCCGGTCCCTGAGCCGACCTCCGCGATCTTGTCGCTCTGCGGCGCGGCCGTCGCGACGCTCTTCGTCCTGAGTCGTTTGATGGCTACGCAGCCATCAGTTTGAAAGTGTCCCTGCCTGACTATGTTCACAATCTAACACGTTGGCAATCTAACTCGTTTCACATCCTCTGAAGGAGTTGCTCATGAGTCGTGAAAAGCTGCTGACCCTTGTTCCGGCCGTCTCGTTCCTGCGTCGGAATCACCTTGCGTTGCACGTGGCAACCTGTTCGCTGGCCCTGTTGGGCTTTCTGCAATCGGCACAGGCGGTATCCATCGATTTCGAGGCGGATGCTGCCGGCGCGGTCGCCAACGGTTTTCAGAGCGTCGATTCTGCGCAGGTGACGTTTACCGATACGGTCGGGACCGACCTGCAGATTGGCGCTTTTCCGGAAGGTGACGGACAATCTTTGGCCGTGTTCGATGACCTGGACGGAAGCGGCCTGCGAATGGACCTCTCGTTTGTGGCCAATGCCATCCAACTTGACTTTGGCAATGACGATCCATTTTATGTCAATCCCGGTGATCTCGCGGTGCTGAATGTCTATTTACTCAATGTCTTTGTGGGCCAGACAACCATCGTGCTCACGCCCGACGACCTCATGAACCAGACCATTTCGTTCGCGGGGCTGCCATTCGATCGGGCCGATTTCTTTTACACGGATGCCGCGCAACTTCCCTTCACCGGCGGCGGCGCTGTGAATACCGGGCTGATCGAAATCGTCGATAACATTTTGATAACGCCCGTTCCAGAGCCCACTGCCGTGCTGCTGGCCGGCATGGGAATCGTGGGACTTGTCGTCGGGCGAACGTACCGGCGACGACGGGCGCGCTAGCTGTCGGGCGCGCTAAAGTCGATCACTACCGAACGATCCAAAGGGTCATGCACTTCGTGCGTGGCCCTTTTTTTGTCGGCCTCGCCTGGCGACCGTGCAAGCTGCACAGTGCGGTCGTGCGTTAAGCGCGCCAGCGCCTTTTGTGCAGACGTGCCTGAAACGCACTGGCGAGACGCCAGTGGCACCCGATCACCCGATTGCCGGCTGAAACGCACTGGCGAGACGCCAGTGGCACCGGATCACTCGGTTGCCGGAGTTTTCCCCACGCGCGCAGCACAAAGGGGATAAGCCCTCGATCCTCCGTAGGGCTTATCCCCTCGCTCTACTGTGTCGCGATCGCTTGGGCGCGATTTAGACCAGCGCCTTCAGCGGCTTCAGCGCCTGCAACTTGACCACGTTGCGGGCCGGTTTGGCCTTGAAGACGGTCTCTTGCTTCGTGAACGGATTGACGCCCGTGCGGGCCGGAGTGGCGGGCTTGCGCACCACCTTGATCTTCAGCAATCCGGGGAACGTGAACACGCCGGGGCCGCCGGAGCCCACGCTCTTGCCGATCAGCGTGACCAGCGATTCGAACAGGTCGTTGACCTGCGACTTCGAAAGTCCGCTCGTCTCGGCCAGCGCCGCATACAGCTCCGACTTGCTCAGGCCCTTGGCGGTTTTGGTTTTGGTCTTGGTCGTCACGGGTATCTCCCAATTAAGAGTTCGAAGAATCCGAGCGGCGGACACCGCTGGCGTTTTCGCCACGCTTGATGGCGTCGTACACCTCCTGGCGATGCACGGGAACGTCTTTCGGAGCGTCGATGCCCAATCGCACCTTGTCGCCGCGAATATCGACTACCGTAATCACAATGTTGTCGTTGATGATGATGGTTTCGTTGATCTTCCGGGATAAGACGAGCATGCGTGGCCCCTCCTTTGTTGGGCTGCACTTGTTCGTTGCGCGATCGGCACGTACAGGCCGTACACGACAAGCCGCCAGTGAACCTGGCGCCGCCGTGCGGAGTGCGTGCCGCTCGGACGTTCATTGCACTATGAACATGCTAGGTCACGCTCTCGCGGGGTTGGTTTCCCCGGGAAAAAAATGCCCGCCGCCCGCGCCCGCTGGAGCGGTTGGTAGCGAATGCGCGAGCCAGCGCGGCGATCAAACGAATGGATAGAGGGGATGTGCGGACGAAAACGGCGCGAGAAACCGCATTTCCCGCGCGCCGCAACGGCCGTTTATTGCGGGTTTTCCGGCCCGCGGCAGGGTCATTCCGCGAGAATTCGCGGGTCGCCATCAGGCGAGACTTGCTTGCTGGCCGGTTATCTTCCTATACGGACTATACGGAGATCGCACGGCGCAGTTCGCGTTATTCCGCTGGCCTTGGTGGGGTGGCACCAGGGTGGCACTAGCGTCTCGCCCGTGTCGACGGGCGGCACCGGCGTCTCGCCCGTGTCGGGCATGCAGGGGCAAGCTGCCCGGGGCACCCGGAATCGCCGCCTACTGATACTGCCGGCCGATCCACTCGGCCACCAGGGCCGGCTTGTCCTGGCCCTCGACCTCGACGTTGATGTGCCAGGTCACCTGCACGCCGCCGGCAAAATCATCGACCGACAAGACCTTGCTGCGGGTGCGGATCCGCGACCCACAGCGCACCGGACTGACGAACCGCACGCGGTTCAGCCCGTAGTTGATCGCCATCTTGTTGCCGCCGATTTGCACGGTCTCGCGATGCAGATAGCTCAACAGCGAGAGCGTCAGAAAGCCGTGCGCAATCGTGGTGCCAAAGGGCGACTCCGCGCGGCAGCGCTCCACGTCAGTGTGGATCCACTGGTCGTCGCGGGTCACCTCCGCAAAACGATCGATCATCTCCTGGGTCACATCCAGCCAGTCGCTGACTCCCACTTCTTTGCCCACGAGGCTTCGCAATTCGTCCGCGCTGTCGATCGTCCGCACCGCCATGGTGACTGGCTCCGCTAGTTCGAGTGAGTGGAACGCTTGACTCCGGCATACAGCCGCTGATACCTCTCGAGCGCGTCTTGAATGACCGGCAAGGCCGCGGCCGTGCCCTGAAACTCGTCGACTACTACGGCCTTCTGCTCGAGCTGTTTGTAATCTTGAAAGAATCGCCGCAGCATGGCCAGCCGATGATGGGGCAGCTCGCCCAGCTCTTGCAAGGGCGAGTACTCCGGATCCTGCAGGGCCACCGCGATGATCTTGTGATCCGGCTTGCCGGTGTCGATCATCGTCATCACGCCGATGGCTCGCGCTGCCACCAGCGTCAACGGCACCACCGGCTCCTGGCACATCACCAGCACGTCCAGCGGGTCGTCGTCCTCGGCAAACGTTTGCGGAATGAAGCCGTAGTTGGCCGGGTAGTAGACCGCGGAATACAGCACGCGGTCCACCTTCAACAGCCCCGTCTCCTTGTCGAGCTCGTACTTCACGCTCGAGCCCATGGGAATCTCGATCACCGCGGTGAATTCCGCCGGCAAGTTCTTGCCCGGGGCGACGTCGTGCCAGGGATGCGTCATAAGGAGGATAGGGACTAGGTGATAGGGACTAGGGAATGCAATCGCGCTTGCGTATTCGAACGTCGTTCGGCCGCGCGTCAAGATCGTTTTACACGCCCGACGGCAGCAATGATATCACTCGCCAGGGCCGGGGAAAATCGCATCCGCGGCCGCCGTGCAACTTCGTCTTCAAACGAAGCCGCCTCCCGGGTACACTCCTCCCCGCCGCGTGCCTGACAGGATGCCAGGCGCAGCGACCGGCGGCCACTCGTGGCCGGGCGTCTCGCGTACGCCGGGATCGACCGATCCTGGCACCAGGGCAACAAGGAGGTTGCACTCCGATGACCGTCTCTCCCGATGCGGACCAGATCCGCACCATCGTGTTCCGCACGTTCCTCGAGCTCGACGTGTGCGAGGACAGCCTCGACGACCTCGACGAGCGCCTGCTCATCGACGACGGCCGCTATGTGGCGCGCAGCTATCGGGTCGACGAGCTGCTGGCCATGTGGATGATCGAAGTCGGGCTGATCCAGTTCTACGACTCGGAAGGCAACATGCTGCGCACGGTCAACGTGTTCGAAGAAATCGAGCCGCAGCGCATGGCGGCGTGAGGAGAGGCTCTAGGCGATAGGCGATCGGCCATAGGAGAGAAACAGAGCAGGCTCGGCCGGGAGCCTCGCCCTCCCGCTCGCAGTCATTCGTCATTTGTTTTCGTTTTCCCGCCTCCAGCCTCCAGCCTATCTCGGCGGGTCGAGCGTCACTTCGACCGTGACCGATTCCTGTCCCCGTTTGACGGTCACCGGCACTTTGTCGCCCGACTTGTGTTTGCGCAGGGCATTGTCGAAATCTTCGAGATTGCCCACTTTGCTCTCGCCGAGCTGCACGATGATGTCGCCCGTCTTCAGGCCGGCCTTGTCCGCGGGCCCGCCCTTGCTCACGCCCGATAGCGCATAGCCCGGCTGATCCTGCGCAAAGTCCGGAATGCTGCCGAAGTAGGGCCGGTCGCCGCCGCCCCCGATCGGACTGGCGCCCTTCACCTCCTGATAGGTCGGGCGGCTCTCGGCCTCGGCCAGCGTCGTGGCCACTTGCACCACCAGGTCGGCAATGCGCCGCATTCCCGAGACGTTCAGCTTGTCGAAGTCGTCGGAGGGGCGGTGATAGTCCTTGTGGCTGCCGGTGAAGAAGAACAACACCGGCACCTTGGCGCCATAGAACGACGAGTGATCGCTGGGGCCAAAGCCGCTGGCCTGCTTGGTAAGGTGAAAGCCCGCGTCCTTGCCAAAACGGTCGACCAGCGCGTCGAACTCCGTGGCCGTGCCCGTGCCGTGGACGATCAGTTTTTCGTCCTTCAATCGACCGACCATGTCGAGGTTCAGCATGGCCACGGTCGAATCGAGCGGAAACAGCGGATTGCGGACATAGCGGGCGCTGCCGATCAGGCCGCGCTCCTCGCCCGTGAAGGCGATGAACACCAGCCGTCGCGGCGGTTTCTTGCCGCTGGCCAGGAACTGCCGCGCTACTTCGATGAGCACGGTCGATCCCGAGCCGTTGTCGTCGGCGCCGTTGTGGATCTCTTTGACGCCGGGGGCCGCCGACCCCGGTCCGCCGTAGCCCAGGTGATCGTAGTGGGCGCCGATGACGATGGTCTCGTCGGCGTGCGGCCCTGCGCCGTCGAGCACGCCGATCACGTTCTTCACTTCGGCCTCGTTGCGCACCACGGTCGTTTCGCCCTCGACGTGCCAGCCGGTCAGCGCGCGGCTCTGCGGCTGAGGCCCTTTGTCGATGGCGGCTTCCAGCTCCACCAACGATTGCCCCAGTGCAGCGCGCACGACTTCATCGAGCGCCTTGCGCCGCATGGTGATCACCGGAAAGTCGCGCCCTTCGCCGTCGGACCCGGCGCCTTCGAACGGCAACAGCGGATCCTGGGCGGTTTCCAATTGAGCGGAAAACTTTTGAATGTCAGCGACAAACTTGGCGATCTCTTGCTCGTGCTTCAGATTCTCCGCCGCCGTCGGTTCGGCAATCTTTTTGTAGCGGGCGTTTTCTTCCACCAGGTCGTCCACGGCCGCTTGCCAGCGTTTGCGCACGTCGGCCAGGTTCTGGCGGATGTCGTAATCGTCGGTCAGAAAGATCACGGCGGCGGCACCGTGCTCGTAGGCGTTGGAAACCTTGCGCGAAAACGGCGCGTGCCGCGAGTTGCGCGTGCCCTCGAAAGCGCTGTGCGGATTGTTCTGCTGCGGCTCGTGGCGCAGCACGATCACGGCCTTACCCTTCACGTCCACGCCGGCGTAGTCGTCGTAGCCCTCGTCCTTGGCCGTGATGCCGTAGCCCACAAACACCAGCGGCAGATCGAATTTGGCCGAGCCGCCCAGCGCCATGGGGTTGTATTCCTCGCCGACCTTCAGCTCGACGCGCCGGGGCGCTTCGCCCTCTTTGGCCGGCGGGCGCACGAGCACCAGACGATTCGAATCGCCCAGCGTGGCGCCGGTCGTCATCGTGAATTTCTGAAACGGTCCGCCGTCGACGACGTCGGTCCGCAAACCGATCTCGCGAAATTGACCGGCAATATAGTCCGCCGCCGCATTCAGGCCCTGGGTCCCGATGCCGCGACCTTCGAGCTCGTCGGAGGCGAGGTATTTGACGGCGTCGCTCAACCGGGCTTCGACCGTGGCCGCGTCGTCGGCCTGTGCCAGCGTCGCCGGCGACACGGCCGACAAGATCAATCCGCCCACTGCAACCAACCAGCCGCGCGCGCCAGTCGCGCAAAATGAAACGCCAAGCGAAGGGAGTGCCATCGTGAAATCGTCCGCCGTGAGGATTTGGGGAAAGGGGACCGCGGGCGAGGGCGTCGAGGGGTCGACCCACGGGTGGGATGGTGCGTACACGTGATTCTTGGTCCCCCGCTACGCGCCGTCAAGAGGAAGTCGTTGCTGCCGAGCGATTACTGGCTGGTGGCCAGAAAGGACGCGGGCCGTCTACCGGAGGCATGGATACTTTTTCTGACCACCGGCCGCCGACGACTGGCCCGTGCCCCAAACTCTATCCAGCCGCTGCGGAAGTTCATAAAATTCAAAAATGGTGTGCCGCTGCCCACGAATGCAAACGATTTGCTACCCGCCGTCCGCGGGCCATTAGTCACGGACTAACGTCTCGGAGCGCCCACGTGCCGTCGCTGTTCGTCATCCAGGGACCTGACCAGGGCGCGATGTTCCAACTGGACGAGAGCGTGCAAGGCATCGGCCGCGACGCCTCGAACGCCATCCAGGTCCACGACCACGAAGTCTCCCGCAAGCACGCCGAGCTGCGCTTCGATGGTTCGATCTGCAAGGTGGTGGATCTGGGCAGCTCGAACGGCACGTTTGTCAACGGCCAACGCGTGACCGATCCCGTGCCCCTGTCCACCGGCGATCGTGTGTTGCTGGGCGGCACGCTGTTGTTGTTTACCGATCCGGAAGAGAACCCGCCCGAGGACCTCTCGGACAAGATCGACATCGTCTCGCGCGACTACGCCGCCGATCGCTCGCACATCGTGCGCTCCATGAGTCAGAGCGAAGGCAGCAGCATCTTCGACCCGGCCGGCGGCAACAGTCCCTGGCTGGCCCGGGCGCGCAGCAACCTGCAGGTGATGTATCGCACGGCGCTGGCCGTCAGCCACACGCTCGATATCGATCAGCTGCTGCATCGCATCATGCAATTGATCTTCGAGTGGGTCGAGGCCGACCGCGGCTGCATCATGCTGCTCGACGAGCAGTCCAAGTCGCTCGTGCCCAAGGTGCGCCACAATCGGCAGGGCGTGGGCGAGGCCGAAAAGCTGGCCATCAGCAAGACCATTCTCGACTACGTGCTCGCCAACAACGAAGGCGTGCTCACCAGCGACGCCCGCGAAGACGAGCGCTGGGACACGGCCGCGAGCATTGTGCAGCTTGGCGTGCGCGAGGCCATCTGCGTGCCCATGCAGGGGCGCTACGACGTGGTGGGCGTCATTTACATCGACACCTCGATCAGTCCCGCGCGGATCATCCAGCATCGCGGCCAGCAGAACAAGTTCACCGACGAGCACTTGAAGCTGATGATCGCCATTGCCCATCAAGCGGCGCTGGCGGTGGAAGACACGCGCTACTACTCGGCCATGATGCAAGCCGAGCGGCTGGCTGCCGTGGGCCAGACCATCGCCATGCTCTCGCACCACATCAAGAACATCCTGCAGGGCATTCGCGGCGGCAGCTACTTGATCGAAAAGGGGCTGGAACAGCATGACGAAGAAGTCGTGCGCAAGGGCTGGAACATGGTCGATCGCAACCAGGGCCGCATTTCCACCCTGGTCATGGACATGCTCACCTTCAGCAAGGACCGCGAACCCGATCCCGTGCCCGGCGACTTGAATCACGTCGTGGCCGACGTGGTCGAGCTCATGCAAGCGCGCGCCGGGGAGCTGAAAGTGGCCCTCTGCTGGCAGCCCGCCGATGAAATGCCGAGCGTCACGTTCGATCCCGAAGGCATTCACCGCGCCGTATTGAACGTGGTGACCAACGCGATCGACGCTTGCGAAGAGCGGCCCGACGGCACGGTGACCATTGCCACGGAATACGCCCCGCGCGAGTCGCTGGTGCGAGTGCTGGTGTCCGACAACGGCTGCGGCATCGCCGCCGAAGAGCTGGACAAGATCTTTACGATCTTTGTTTCGCACAAAGGCGGTCGTGGCACCGGGCTTGGCCTGCCGGTGAGCCAGAAGATCCTCAAGGAGCACGGCGGCACGATCCACGTCACCAGCAAGCTGGGCGAAGGCAGCCGCTTCGTGCTCGAGCTGCCGGCCAACACCTCGCCACCCGCGGCTTCGCGCACCGACAGCATCCCGCTCGACAAGCAAGAGGAAGAGGCCAAGGGTCAGGGATCCGGGGTCAGCGGGTAAGAGACGGCGATTCGCGGTGAGATTGGCTGCCGTGGGCGGCCGCGCGGCGCGCGCACCCGCCAGTGCCACCCGGAAATAGCGCATGCCGGCTAAACTCTGGCGAGTTCAGCTACCGCGGGGAAGTCACACTTTGTATCCGGCCGGCGCGCCGACAAACGGATTGTTCCGCTTCTCCTGGCCGACGGTTGTGATCGGCCCGTGACCCGGCAGCACGCGCGTCTCGTCGGGCAGCGTGAACAGCTTGGCGTGAATGTTGCTGGCCAATTGTTCGAAGCTGCCGTCCGGAAAATCTGTACGGCCGATGCTGCCGGCGAACAACACGTCGCCGCCGAAGACCACGAACGGCTCGCCGCGCCAGATGAACACCACGTGTCCGCTGGAGTGGCCCGGAATTTCGCGCACTTCGAATTCGAAGCCGGCCGCGCGATAGCTGTCGCCTTCCTTTACTAGCACATCTGCTGGCGGGCTGATCAGCCGCGCCCCGAACGCGCCGGAAAGATTCAGCATCGGATCCGTCAGCTTGGGCGCATCGCCCGTGCTGATCACGATAGGGCAGTCAGGAAATCGTTCTTTCAGCAGCTCGTTGCCGGCAATGTGATCGCTGTGGCCGTGCGTAATGAGTATCGCTGCGGGCGTCAGACGCTCTTCGTCCAGGAAGCGCAGGATCTCGTCCGGCTCCAAGCCTGGATCAACGACGACGCAGTCGCTACGGCCCTCAAGGTGGGCAATGTAGGTATTCTCCTCAAAGGGCGCCGAGACCACGCATGCTACGCGGATGGTGGGTGCTGTCATGGAATCGACCTATCCTGCCGGCGCACCAAACAACTAAACTACGCAACCTTTGCGACCGCTTGGGTGCGTGTGTAAACCCTAGGCAAACAACAACGTTGAGTGAAAGCATTGTAAACCAGTCCTATCACGAGGGCGATAACAAACAACAGCGGTCGCGGCCGCTTCGAGCCTGCGCGGCAATCGACGCCAGCAACCTGACGTCGCTCCTGCGCGAACCCGTGGCGATGCCAGCCGACTTGTCCCGGCAACCGGGGCCGCACAACAATTCCCTTTGAACATGCCCACTCGGGCCCCGATGGCCCGGCAACCAATAGCGGCGCCAAGCAACGCACATCCCGCGGGAGACAGCAATGACCGTTGGCAGATGGATTCTGGGAACCTCGGCTCTGACGTGTACGATCGCGTGGACCGTTTCGGCGGTCGTGGCGCAATCGCCCGATCAGGCCCCACGCAACAATCGGCAGCAGCTCACCGAGCCCGTTTTTCGCGTGGCCGACCAGTCGGCCGGGACGCCGGTGGTGGCCAACAACACGCTGCCGCCGCGGGCCGACAACGTGGCCCAGCCCAACAACCAGCCGCCGCAACATCCGCTCGAGCCGGCCATCCAAATGGCCAAGAGCGCGATGGTCAACATGCGCGCCAACATCCAGGACTACTCTTGCACGATCATCAAGCACGAGCGCATCGGCGGCAAGCTGGCCGACCGCGAGTATATGTTCCTCAAGGTGCGGCACGAGCCGTTTAGCGTGTATATGTACTTCCTCGGTCCGGAGCGACTGCGCGGCCAGGAAGTGATCTACGTCGAAGGACAGAACAACGGCAATCTGCTGGGTCACGGCGTGGGCATTCGCAAAATCGCCGGCACCGTGCCGCTGCAGCCGACCGGCGCCATGGCCATGCAGGGCCAGCGCTACCCGATCACCGAGATCGGCATGCTGAACCTCACCAAGCGGTTGCTGGAAGTGGCCGAAGCCGACAAGATGTTCGGCGAGTGCGACGTGAAATTCTTCCGCAACGCCAAGATCACGACCGGCAAAGAGACCCGCACGGTGACTTGCATCATGGTGGTGCACCCCATTCCGCGGAAGAACTTCCGCTTCCACCAGGCGCGCGTGTTTGTGGACGACGAGCTGAACCTGCCGATCCGCTACGAGTCGTACGATTGGCCGGACAAGCCGGGCGGACAGCCGCAACTGCTGGAAGAGTACACGTACACGGACATCAAGATGAACAACGGGTTCACCGACTTCGATTTCGACACGAACAACCCGCAGTACAACTTCCGCTAGTCAGCGACGCGCGATCACACGCTCCACAGCCTCGGCCTTCTGGCCGAGGCTTTTTTTGTTTTGATCGGACCGATTTCTCGGTAGCTGAACTCGCCAGAATTCAGCTTACGGGAGGGCGAGGCTCCCGCCGAGCCCTTGGTAGTTTCGTAGGTCAGGCACGCCGTGCCTGACCTATTGAACTGTAGCCGGCACACGCCGTGTGCCGTAGCTTCCCGGTGCCACTGGCGTCTCGCCAGTGCAATCCTCGTAGCTGAAAAGCGCCGAAGTTCAGAGCGTTTCGGGTGACCCAGATGCCGCACGGCGTCTACGGTGCCGCAGGCGCAAGAGGCCCGTCCATGTTTCGCTCTGTGTCCCTCGGTGCCCTCGGTGGCCGATCACTTCGTGTGCCTTCGTGCTCTTTGCGTTCTTTGAGTTTCCCTCTTCCAACGTCGTGTCGCCGTGTCGTTGTGGTTTATGAACGATTTTTCCTGCGCCGCTCTCGCGGCTTGATCTTTGAGTGAACGATCACGATACGACGGGCTCGCGCCCGTCGCTAAGGACCTGGGCCGCTCGCGCGGCCAAGAAGCTGAATTCCGGCGAATTCAACTACCGAGGAAGAATTGTCAGGCACGGCGTGCCTGACCTATTGAACTGTAGCCGGCACACGCCGTGTGCCGTAGCTTCCCGGTGCCACTGGCGTCTCGCCAGTGCGTATTCTCTGAGCACCGCCTAATAAATCTTCGCGTCGCCGGACGCCGCCATTGGCCGTCGTGCAGCTCGAGCTTCATGATCCCGGACGGCAGCGACTGCACGAGCGCGCCTTCGCAGTGCAACTCGGCGATCGTGCTGATTCGCGGGCCGTCGAGCCCATCGAACGATCGTTCCATCTGGATGGCCAACATAGGGCAGTCTCCCTGATCTGAGTCGGATACGGCCAGGAGCGTCGAGTGCGACGAAATGTCGACCACTCGATGCGACCGGGCGCGCCAAACCGCGCGCTCGCTTGGGATGCGCAACGCGCGCTCGGACCGCAGAAAGCACCGCGCGACTCCGATCACTGGGAGCGCGCAGCGCCAGCGGGACTCATAGCTGCCAGCGGCCGAGGCGGATCTGCACAGGGCACGAACGGCCGTCGGCAATCATCGAAGGCGAACGATTCGAGCGCGAACGTCATGCGCCGCGACGCTCCGCCGGCGACGATCAGGCACGCCAGGACGAGCGTCAATGCAGCGGCTCGTTTCCGAAGGGTCGTCAAACGCGGCGGCATGGCAAACTTCCCGACAACAGCACTCTGGCCGCCGATTCTAGACCGGTGCCCGCGCTTCGGCAACCCGCGAGCGGCGTGCGCTCTACACGTGGTGTGTCATTAACCACCGACCGCTATCGCTGATAACGGTCAGTCTGCTGCGAGACTTCGGCCGCGGCGGCGGCACGCGGCGGCATGCGGAGCTCCAGGCCGGGCTGCAAGAAATCGAAGTCCTCGCCGAGCTTGTCGCGATTCAGGGCGTAGATCTCGCCCCACCGCGCTGCTTTGCCCAGCTCGTACCGCGCGATGTCGAACAGCGTGTCCCCCTCGGCCACGACGTACACGTCGGCTCCGCTGACGGGCGCGGCCTCACTCGCCGCAACCGGCACCGCGGTGCGCGATTTCACCAGCGCACTGCGGCGCTGTCGGGGACAGAGCGACGGATAACTTTGCTCCAGCGTGCTCACCGGCGGCACGTCGAGGATCGCGCCCGCGGTCAGTCGGTCGGGATGAGGCATGCGGCCGCGGTTGTGTTCCGCGATCGCCTGGTAATAGCGCCCGTCGCCATAGACCTTTTGCGAAATCGTCCACAGGCTGTCGTTGGGCTGGATTACATAGCGGCCATCGGCCGGACGTGATGCGGCCGCCGGGCCGGGCAGCGGCGCCTCAGCGGTGCGAGCCGGTTGAAATTGACGCGGCGACGGCTGCGCGACCGGGGGCTCCGCCGACACGGTCAGCTGCTCGTCGTTGCCGGTTGCTTCCGCCGTGGCGGCGCCAGCGGCCGGGTCGTTCGCGTCGCTCAGCGATTGATCGAACGAGTCTTCCAAGGCCGCT
Organism: Pirellulales bacterium; assembly: GCA_050250435.1. GTDB lineage: Bacteria > Planctomycetota > Planctomycetia > Pirellulales > PALSA-1355 > JBFWOR01. The sequence goes on from JBFWOR010000017.1 coordinate 29,013, forward strand.
CGATCTGCGGCTCCTTGCGGCGCGGCCGGCTCGAAACTCAAGGCGTCATCGGCGGCCGGCTCAGCGGTCGCCGGCTGGGCCGCGCTGGTTTGATCATCGGTTGCCGCGTCCGCGTTCGGATCGGGAATGGTCGGCTCAGCCGGGCTGGCGTCGTCCTCTTTGGGCGTCTCTTCCAGCGGCACTTCCGCGCTGAGCCGTCGCAGCGGGTTGCGCGTCGAGCGGGCCGGCTTGCGCGCATCGAGCGCCGCCGCTCCTTCCGGAGCGACGTCCAGTGGGTTCGGCGTCGGTGCTTCGCCCGCGGGAGCTTGGGCCGGCGCATCGGCGGCAAATCGAGAGTGGAACGGATCGGATTCAGGCGTGGGGGCCACGCCTTCTTCAGCGGCCGGCGTGGGCTGATCCTGCTGCGCGTAGCGCGGGTTCACGGCCGGCTCATCGGCCGGCAGAAAGGAGCCGTGCGGAACGTCGCTGCCGGAGTCCGGGCGGGGGTTTTCGGCCCATTCGCCGCGATCGCGCTCGGCGGCCCCACGATCTTTCTGCGCCGCCACCACGGTGGGCCGCTCGTCCGTGGGAATCGCATGCGGCTGCGACGCCATGTGTTCGGCCGGCGAGTCCATCAACGCGGGCCCGGTCAGCAGAAATCGCTTGATCAGCAGACCCAAGAGCGCGCCGGCGAGCACGCCCACGACAACTAACCCGATCCTGGCTTCCTTGCCCATGACGCGGTCTCCTAAATGAGTCGCCGAAGCGGGACCTGAACCGCTCGGCGAAGACTGTATTGCTTGCGCGCTTTCGTTCGCGCCCGTTCTGTTCGCGTCTCTGTTCGCACTCGTTATGGCTTGCTTGCCACACGCAGCTTGGCGCTGCGGGAGCGGGGATTGCGTTCGATCTCGGCGTCGGTCGGCCGCAACGGCTTGCGCACCAGCGGTTGGTACCGCGGATCGTCGCGAAAGGCCTCTTTCACCAGCCGGTCTTCCAGCGAGTGAAAGCTGATCACCGCCAGCCGTCCGCCCGGCAGCAGGCAATCCGGAAATTTCTCAAGCGCTGTCGCCAGCGATCCCAGTTCGTCGTTCACGGCGATGCGCAATGCCTGAAACGTTCGCGTCGCCGGATCGATGCGCTGCTTGCCGCGCGGGTGCGGCACACAACGGCGCACCAGGTCGGCCAGTTGGGCCGCGGTGCGGATCGGTTGTTTGGTTCGTTGTTCCACGATTTTGCGCGCAATACGCCGGCTGTGCCGTTCCTCGCCGTAGCGGAAAATGACGTTGGCCAGCTCAGTGGCATCCAGCCGTTCGATCCATTGCCAGGCCGGCTCGCCCGCTGAGGGGTCGAATCGTAAGTCAAGCGGGCCAGCCGAGTCAAAGCTGAAACCGCGCTGGGCATCGGCCAATTGATCGCTCGAAAGCCCCAAGTCGAGCAGAATTCCCTGGACTGCCGGGATTTCGAGCTGTGCCAGCACTTCTGGCAGCTCGCAATAGTTGGCGCCGACCAGATTGATGGGCTGTCCAGCCAAGCGGCGCTCGGCGGCCTCCAGGGCCTGGGGATCGCGATCGAGCGCGATCACCAATCCGCTGGGGCCCACGCGGCGTGCCAGGGCCTCGGTATGTCCGCCGCCGCCGAGCGTGCCGTCAACGAACGTCTGGCCAGGCTGTGGATCCAGCCAGGCCAGCACTTCCTCGAGCATCACGGGCAAGTGCACGGAGTGCGGACGATCCATGAAGACGGTCCCAATTGGGCGGCGTCATTCTACAAGCCGCCTGGGCCCGTTTGTTAGCAGAGAAACCACCCTACCCGGGGCACTTCCTTGCGACACACCAGGGTTGGGGGCAGCAGTGGTGGCCCCAGCGCCACTCACCGCGGTTCGCAATCCACAGGCAGTCCTTGCCCCAAGGATCTGCCCGGCCCAAACAGTCAGTCGGTGGCCGCTGACTGACGGATGGGGCCGAGCACTATGGCGAACATCGGACGGACAAACGCGTTGACTCCTCGAACGTGTGCGGCAGGTTTTCGCTCGGCGACCGCCGTGCCACATGCGGCCGGGCGATCGGTATCAGTTAAGAGGCAGGAAATTCAAACGCGGATTCAGCAATCTGGTCAAACTGGCTTTGGCGCGTAGCAAGGTATTGTTCCCAGCGAGATCGGTCCCAAAGCTCCAGGTGATTCTGCACGCCGATCAGAACCGCTTCCTTTTCCAGTCCTGCCCATTGCGCCAGTTCCGGTGGAATTCGCACCCTGCCTTGTCCGTCGAGTTCGACGGCTTGAGCGCGGGCATAAAACAACCGGCTGTAGGCTCGCACATCCTGTGCGTTGGGCGAGGCCTGTGACAAGCGATTGGCCAGATCGGCCAGTGCGTCCTCCGTATACAAGGCCAGCGAACCATCCGTGCCCGGCGCGACGTACAGGACGCCTTTCGCCGAGGACCCCAGCGCGTCTCGCAGGGTCTTGGGAATGGCGATTCTGAGCTTCTCGTCGACGGCGCGGCTAAACGTGCCGGTCAGGAGCATGAATCACCATTTCCCCCCACTCATCACCAACGAGACCCAAAGATACCCAGTTCTTGCCGCACGTCAAGCGCGCTTTTTTCCCGGCGTTTTACGGGCTTTTTCGCAGCTCGCGCGGAAAATATGCGAGCGCCGGCGGCACTTTTGCGCGCGCCGGGATTCGGAAAATTTTTTCCCGAGTCACGCGCCGGCCAGCGACCGATACAAGCGCTCGTACGCGGCGGTCATCGAATCCAGCGAGAAGCTCTGCGCCACACGCAAATGGTTGTGCAGACCCAAGTGGTCCGCCAATTCCGGATGCTGCAGAATTCGCAGCACGGCCTCGACAAAGGCGGCCTGCTTGCCAATGGGCACGACCTGTTCGGCTCCCTTCGAGCCCAACACTTCGCGCACGCCTTCCACGTCGGTGGCCACGACGGGTTTGCCGGCGGCCATGGCTTCCAGAACCACGTTCGGCATGCCTTCCCAAAACGACGGCAACACGAGCAACTCGCTGGCGGCGAGAATCTCCGGCACGTCCTGCCGATAGCCCGCAAAGTGCACCCGCGACTGGATGCCAAGGGTGGCCGCCCGGCGCTCCAGCGCCTTGCGCTGCGGGCCGACTCCGGCGATCACCAGATCGTAATCGGGCAAGGCCGTGAAGATCTGGGGCATCAACCCCAGCAGCCAATGGACGCCCTTCTGCTCGTCGAGTCGGCCGATGTACGTGATCACGCCGCGGCCCAGCGGCAAGCCCAGGCTCGTCCACGAGGCCGGCCGCGCGGCCGCGAACCGCGCGATATCGACGCCGTTGGGTATTTCCACCAGCTTGTCTGCCGGCAGCCGGCCGACCGTGGCAGAAAAGTCTTTGACGGCATGGCTCACGCACACGTGCCGCTCGGCCCAGCGATCGGCCCAGCGGGCCACGCGCAGGTGCCAGCCGCTTTTGCGCTCGGCCACCCGGATTCCGCAGAGCGTATGCTGCACCCCGGCTCGCCGTGCGGCCCAAGTGCCCAGCACGTTGGCATGAAACAAAAAGCACTGCACGATTTGCGGTGCGTCTTCCCGCATGCGTGCCACCAGTTCGCGCGCAACCCGCGGTACCTGCCAGACGTGGCGCGCGCCCAGCGCGTGCACCGGCGCCCCACTCCGTTCCAGTCGGTCGGCCAGAGAGGACGGATTGCCCTGCGGACGCGGACCCAGACAATACACCCAGGGCTGGAAGCGCCGGCGATCGAGCCGCTCGACCAGTTCGACCAGGCAGCGCTCGGCGCCGCCCGGGTCGAGCTCCGTGATGCAAAACGCGATGCGAATCGGTGACAGCGGACTGGCGTTCAACGAGCGGCCCCAACGGCGACGAAACAAGCACCAGGACCCGCCGATGTTGTCACTGGCCGAATATGACTACCAACTGCCGCGCGAGCTGATTGCGCAGCATCCGCCGGCGCGGCGCAGCGATGCGCGGTTGCTGGTGGTGGACCGCGCACGCGCCGCCCTGCAACACTATCATATTCGCGATTTGCCGACACTACTGCGCGCCGGCGACGTGCTGGTGCTGAACGATACGCGGGTCATACCGGCCCGGCTGGTGGGATTTCGCGAACGCACGGGCGGTCGCTGGGAAGGGCTGTTTTTGTCGGCCGACGGCCACGGCCCCTGGCGCCTGTTGGCCAAAACGCGGGGCAAGCTCGCGCCCGGCGAACAAGTGGTGCTGGTCAACGAGCGGTTGCAGCCCGTGTTTCGCCTGCGCATGCTGGCCCGCGAGGCGGACGGCTCGTGGGTCGCGCTGCCGGAGCCGCAAGACGGCCCCGCGCTCGACACGCTGGCGCTCTTGGAGCGCGTGGGCCGGGTGCCGCTGCCGCCGTACATTCGCGACGGCGAGATGGATGCGGCCGATCGCGAGCGCTATCAGACCATTTACGCTCAGGTGCCGGGCGCCGTGGCCGCGCCGACGGCGGGCCTGCACTTCACCAAAGAGCTGCTCGAACGGCTAGTGGGCGTGGGCGTGTCGCTGGTGCGCGTGACTTTGCACGTGGGGCTCGATACGTTTCGGCCGGTGACGGTGGAGAACCTGGCCGAGCACGTGATGCACAGCGAATGGTGCCGCATCACGCCTGAGGCCGTGGCCAAGATTCAGGCGGGCAAAGCTGCCGGCGGCCGCACGATTGCCGTGGGCACCACGAGCGTGCGCGTCCTGGAGACGGCGGCCCGCGGCGGCACGCTGGCGGCGTTCGAGGGACCGTCGGACTTGTTCATCCGGCCGCCGTTCGAGTTTCACGCGGTGGATGGATTGCTGACGAACTTTCACTTGCCGCGCACCACGCTGTTGGTGCTGGTGCGGACGTTCGGCGGCGACGCCCTGATCCGCCAGGCCTACGCCGAGGCGATCCACGAGGAATATCGGTTCTACAGCTACGGGGATGCGATGCTGATTTTGTAGCTCGCTGCCGGTCTATGAGTACCGGGCCCGGCGGTGGTTTCGCATTTGGCAACGGTGCCCTCGGCATATGGCGGCCCGGTTGCGCTTGCAGTATTCTGAGACCGGAATTGGTCGCGAAGAGGCAACGCCGTTCGTCCACTCTCGACTCAGAGGTGTTCTGCCATGTCACTCACGCGTCGCCAGTTCGTGAAGGCTACGTCGCGCGGGCTTGCCGCCGCGGCCGTCGTTCGTGTCATTTCACCGCTGGGCCCCAGCATGGCCCGCGCGGCCGATGCGCCGGCCGACCGCTTTGCCACGCTCGACGGCACGGCCCAGGCCCAGGCGATTGCCAATAAGGAAGCCACGGCGCTCGAGCTCGTCGAGGCGGCCATCGCCCGCATCCAGCGGCTGAACCCCAAGATCAACGCGGTGGTGACCGACGACTTCGAAGCGGCCCGGGCCCGCGCCCAAAAGAACAGTTTTAAGGGCCAGTTCGCCGGCTTGCCGTTTCTGGTCAAGGATCTCGACAACTTCGCCGGCGTGCGCACCACGCAAGGCACGCGCACGCTGTTGGGCAATATCGCCCAGACAAACGATCCCTACGTCGAAGCCTGCGTGTCGACCGGGACGAACGTGGTGGGCAAGAGCAACACGCCCGAGTTCGGGCTGTGCTGCACAACCGAGTCGCTGGCGCTGGGACCGTGCTACAACCCCTGGGACTTGGAGCGCTCGGCCGGCGGATCGAGCGGCGGCGCCGGAGCGGCCGTGGCGGCGGGCATGGTACCCATAGCGCACGGCAGCGACGGTGGCGGGTCGATTCGCATCCCCGCCTCCTGCTGCGGCGTGTTCGGCCTGAAGCCGAGCCGCGGCCGGCTGATCGGCAGCAACGACGAGTTTGGCTTCAGCGTCGAAGGCATGCTCACGCGCAGCGTGCGCGACAGCGCCGCGATGTTGGCCAAGACCGAACGGCAAAAGCCAGCGCCAGGCTTGCAGCCGGTGGGCCTGGTTTCCAAGCCGGGCAAGCAGCGCCTGAAAATCGGCATGTATCTCAAGGGCTCGACCGGCCAGGAGCCGGCCAGCGACGTGACCGATGCCATTTTTTCCTCGGCTCGACTGTGCGAGGAGCTGGGACACGACGTGCGCCTGGCCCAATTCAATTTCGGCGGGCCGGAGTTCCTCGATGACTTTCTGACGTTGTGGGCCATCGAGCCGGGCAAGGTGGTGGCCGACCTGGAAAAGAAGCGCGGCCGCAAAGCGACGCCGCAGGACCTCGAGCCGGCGACGCTGGCCTTTGCGGAGCGTTATCACAACGGCGGCAAGGACAAGGTGGAGGGCGCCGGCGAGCGGCTGCAGGCGCTTTCGCAGAAGATCAACGAAGAGCTCCAGGCCTACGACGTGGTGCTGTGCCCGGTGTTGAGCACGGCCCCGCCGTTTATCGGCGAGATGGGTCCTACGGTGCCTTACGAGATGCTGATCGAACGGATGGTGTCGTACGTGGCCTACACGCCGGTGTTCAACGTATCGGGCAGCCCGGCGATGAGCGTGCCCTTGCACTGGAATGCCCAGGGCCTGCCGATCGGCAGCCAGTTTGCGGCCCGGCAGGGGCAGGAGCGGGTGCTGCTGGAGCTGGCCTACGAGCTGGAAGAAGCCCGGCCCTGGGCCGGCAAATGGGCCCCGAATTCCGCGGTGAAAGCAGGGGTGTAGCGTGCCCCGCGGCGGCTCGCGCCGAAACTGGCAATCCGTGGCCGTCGAAACCCCGCTGGCCGCATGGTATGCTCTTCCTACCATCCCCCAGCGTTGCGGCCTGCGTGCGGCGAATTGAACCAGACCAGGATTCCAAAACATCTTTTGAGGGCGATTGCAATGAACGTTTTGTCGAGAGTGCGGGCGTGCGGAGCGATGTTGGGGGCGGCGCTGATCGTGGCCGTGATGGCGTCGACGGCCGCGGCCCAAACGGTGGAAGAAGTCATCGCGAAGAACATCAAGGCGCAAGGCGGCAAAGAGGCGCTGTTGGGATTGAAGGCGTTGCAGCGCAAGGGCGACGTCAAGGTGGACGGCACGTTCGGCCAGATGGAAGGCACGATCCAGGAAGCGCTGATTCCCTGGAAGAAGGCGCGCCGCTCGCTCGACCTGGCCGTGTTCGTGCAAGACGACGGCTACGACGGCAAGGTAGCTTGGCGCGACGGCATGATGGGCCTGCAAGAGCTGGAAGGCGAAGAGGCCGTGCAGATCAAGCTGGCGATCGAGTTGAACCCGTTCGTGCGGATGGCCGAGAACGAATTGAAGGCCGAGAAACTGGCCGACGAGACGGTCGACGGCGTGGATTACTACGTCGTGCAGCTGACGCCCAAGGAGCGGCCGCCGATCAAGGTCTTCGTCAACAAGAAAGACGACCAGATCAACCGCACCATGGTCACGCAGAACCATCCGCAGTTCGGCATGATCGATATCTTGAGTGAAGCCAGCGCTTACGAGAAGTTTGGCCCGGTCACGCTGGCCACCAAGAACAAGGTGACGCTGGGCGAACTGTTCCAGTTCGAAACGACCTACACCGAAACCAAAACGGACGGTGAGATCGACGAATCGATATTCGACATGCCGAAGGCGGCCGCGGCCGACGCGCCGGCTGACGACGCGAAAAAGGACGACGCCCCGAAGAAGGACGACAAGTAGGCGACCGTTTGTCGTGAGCACGACCCACTGGTAAAACCGAACGCGGCGGCTGTGCCCTGGTGCGGCCGCCGCGTTTTTTGCGCGCCGGCGATTGCCGGGCGCGTGCCACAGGCAGCGACATCGATTGCGACAGGAGGCCGGCATGCGATCGCAGGTAGAGAAGGGGACCCAGTTTCGCGCGCTGCACGAGCGGGAGACCGCCTTTATCATCCCGAACCCGTGGGACGTGGGTTCGGCCCGCGCGCTGGCCAGGCTGGGCTTCGAGGCATTGGCCACGACCAGCGCCGGCTACGCGAACTCGATCGGCAAGTTGGATGGCGCCGTCGGTCGCGATGCGATGCTCGAGCACGCCCGCACCATCGTGGCCGAGACGGATCTGCCCGTCAGCGGATCTGGAGAACGGCTTTGGCGACGAACCGGAAGTCGTGGCGGAGACGATCCGGCGGGCCGCCGCGACCGGACTCGTCGGCGGCTCCATCGAAGATTCCACCGGGCGCCGCGACGAGCCGCTGTACGAGCTGCCGCTGGCCGCCGAGCGCATCCGCGCCGCTGCCGAGGCGCGACACACGCTGGGCTTTCCGTTCGTGTTGACGGCGCGGGCCGAGAACTTTCTGGTCGGCCGCGCCGATTTGGGCGACGCTGTCCGCCGCTTGCAGGCCTATCAGGACGCGGGGGCCGACGTGCTCTATGCGCCCGGGCTGGTGCGCGAAGACGATATCGCAACCGTGGTGCGCTCGGTCGATCGGCCGGTGAACGTGTTGGTGGGGTTCGCGGGCGTGCGATTGAGCCTGCAGTCGCTGTCGGCTCTGGGTGTGCGCCGCGTGAGCCTTGGCAGCGGGCTGTTTCGCGCGGCGTTTGGCGCGTTTCTGCGCGCCGCGCGGGAGATGCGCGCGCAGGGCACTTTCAACTTCGCCGACGAGGCCGTCAGCTTTCGGGATGTGGCGGAACTGCTCGGCAAGTGATTCCGTCCGCGGCGACCGACAGTGGCTCGCTCGGGCTGCTAGCCACCCAGCGGCAGCCTGCTACAATCAGGTCGCAACCGTGAGAACAGGAACCCGCCTGCTGGAAAGGATTCACCCGTGCCCCCGCAAGTCTCCACCGAACGCGTCCTCGTTGTGCCCACGGAACTGTTTCACAGCCTGGGTTATTTCCAGGGTTTTACGAGCGAGATCGAGCGGTTTCTGCCCAAGCTGTTCAGCGCCGCGCACACGAGTTACCGCCCGCGCCACGCCGTGGAAGAGGATCCCAGCTTCAAGCAACTCATCCCCTACGCGATCCTGAGCTATCGCGACGAACGGGGCGGCGTGCACGTGTTTCAATACACGCGCGGCACGGGGCAGGGGGAGGGCCGGTTGCACCGCAAGCGCAGCGTGGGCATTGGCGGTCATATTTCGGCCGATGACTCGGCACGCGACGCCCCGGGCGAGCACGCCGGCAACGCTTACCAGGAAGGCATGCGCCGCGAACTGGCCGAGGAAGTGGCCGTCGAGGCGCCGTTTACCGAGCGCTGCGTGGGCCTGATCAACGACGACGCGACCGAAGTGGGCCGCGTACACCTGGGCGTGGTCCACCTGCTCGAAATGGAACGGCCCGCGGTTCGACCACTGGAAGCCGACATCGTCAACGCCGGCTTTCGCCCGATCGAGGAGATCCTGGCGGACACGAGCGGTTTCGAGAGTTGGTCGCAGATCTGCCTGACGGCCCTGTTTGGCGACGCGGCTACAGAACCGGCTGCGAAACCGCGGCCACGCTGAGCGGTGCCAAACCGGGTGGCACTGGCGTCTCGCCAGTGCTAACCCACGTGCCACGCGCCGGCTACGAGAACGCCTTGATGGCGATGCTGGCCACGAGGGCGCCGGCCGCGGCCAACAGCGGCACCAGCACGAGCACGGCGAGTGCCCAGGGAAAATCCGGCTCCTGGGCCGCCGCGCGAGCAGCGCGGACCACGTCGGGCAAGGTTTCATGTTCGGCGGAAGCGACCGGGTCGGTCCGCTGCGTAACCTGGCTAGCGCTGTCTTCCGACCCGCCCACGATGTCGTCGAACCAGCCGGGCAGCGTGTCGCTTTGCGAAGGCGCCATCGGGCGCAGCGGCTCGTCGATCGTCAGGACGGCGTCGACCGGCAGCGCCGGACCTTTGTTCTGCAAGCTGCTCACCGCTTCCTTGGCCCAAGGTCGCAGGCGCTCGACCACGTCGTCGGCGGTCTGCACGCGACGGCTGGGATCTTTCTCCATCATCATCGCCAGCACGTCGATAAACTCGTCGCTCAACTCGATATTGAAGCGGCGCGGATTGAGCGGAATCTCCTGCGCGTGCCGCCGGGCCTTGTCGCGCGTCGTGCCGCCGGGGAACGGCACTTTGCCGGTCACCGCGTAGTACAGCGTGCAGCCGAGCGAATAGATATCGCTGGTGGGCGAAAGATCGCGCGGCGACGAAATATGCTCGGGCGACAGGTAATCTGCTGTGCCCACGATGCGCCCGGCGCGCGGATCGTCGGGATCGTCGACTCCCAGAAAGCTGGCCAGCCCCAGGTCCGAGACCTTGGTCTTGCCTTCGGGAGTGACCAACAGATTGCCGGGCTTTACGTCCCGATGCACGAGCCCTCTGGTATGCGCGTGCGACAAGCCGCGGGCGGCCTGCGAGATAATCGTGGCTGCGTCCTGCATGCTGAGCCTGCCGCGAGCGCGCACCAGCTTGCGCAGGTCGGTGCCGGGCACAAACTCGGTGACCAGAAAATACACATTGCCGTCGTGCCCGGCATCGAAGGCGCGCACCAGGTTCTCATGGTCGAACTGGGCCTGAGCGCGAATCTCGCGGGTGAAGCTGGCAATGGCATCGGGCGTGGAACGATTGCGGGGCAGCACTTTCACGGCTACCACCCGTCCCATCAGCCGGTGCTCGGCTTTGAACACCTGGCCCATGCCGCCCTGGCCGATCGAGTCGATCACCAGGTAGGGCCCGAGATTGAACTTGGAGCGGCCGGCCTTGAGCTGCTCGGCCTGCCAGCGATTGACGCGGCCCAGCTCGATCAGCTTGGCGGCCAATGCGTGATCGTCGATTTCGATCCACGTTCCGACCGAGCCGCGCGCCGTGCGCAGCGCATTTTCGGCCTCCAGAATCTGCTCGACGGTGAGCAATCCGCTGGCGAGCGCCGAACGGCGAAAGACGGTCAGAGGGAGATGGTCCACGACTTTGGGCACCCGTGATCGCGGGCGCTAGGCGGCGTACCTGAGAAATCGTGTCTCAAGTCTGGGACTTGCTAGGAATCGACGCACGTCGATCGTTGCTGCCGGTAAACTCCCCCTGTTCCAAGTCTTCAAAGTATAACCACGACCGCTCCCAAGGTCACGAGGCGCGGTGGACGCTGCAGTTGCCAAAGTGCGCAAAGCGTGCGACTTATCAGGCGGGCGAACTGCGGCAATTTATGTGGTCGCGCTAGACTGTGGAGAGCCACACCGGGCCGCTAAGATGGTTGCCGGATCATTCCCATTCGCAGTGCTGTCGTTCCGGTCGCATCGCCTGTGCCGGATTTGATGCGTGTCGATCATCGAGACCCAATCGCTGTCGCGTCACTACGGTCCCCGGCGTGGCATTCAGGACGTGGACCTGAATGTGCCCGAGGGCACGCTGTTCGGCTTCCTCGGTCCCAATGGGGCCGGTAAGTCGACGGCCATCCGCGTGATGGTGGGGCTGCTGCGGCCGTCCGCCGGCTCGGCCCGCATCTTCGGGCTCGATTGCTGGCGGGACAGCCGGGCCATCAAGAACGAAATTGGCTACCTGCCGGGCGATCTGCGGCTGATGCCCTGGCTGGACGGCCGGCGGGCGCTGCGCATCTGGGGCGCCACACGGCGGCGCAACCTGCTGGCATATGGCGGCGAGCTGGCCGAGCGGTTCGCGCTCGATCTTTCGACCAAAGTGCGCAACATGTCGCGCGGCATGCGGCAGAAACTAGGGCTGATTCTGGCCCTCGCCCACCGGCCACGGCTGCTGATCCTGGACGAGCCCACGGTGACGCTCGATCCGCTCATGCAGGCCGAGGTACAGCGGCTGCTGCGCGAATGGTCGGTCGCGGGCCACACGGTTTTCTTCTCCAGTCACACGCTGGGCGAGGTCGAGCAACTGTGCGATCGGGTGGCCATGATTCGCAAAGGACAGCTGGTGGCCAACGAGTCGCTCGAGACGTTGCGGCGCCGCGCGGGGCACGAGGTGACCATCCGCTGGCGCGACGCTCAGGCGGCAGCCACCACGCCGCCGGAGTTCCTGAGGCTGCACGAGCGGGTCGAGCTGACTTGGAGCGGAACGATTCAGGGCGGGGTCGACGAGCTGATCAGCTGGCTGGCCGGCCGCCCGATTGACGACCTGGCCGTCGGTCGGCCCGATTTGGAAACGCTGTTTCGCCAATACTATGCCCCGGGAAAGCACGCGCCATGAACCGCGGGGTGATGCTCAAGGCCGCCATCGAAACCTGGCCGTCCACGCTGTTGTGCGGCTTGCTCTTGTTCGCGGCGGAGGCGGCGCTGGCTTACGTCATTCCCACGTTTCAGGGGGAGTTGTCCGAGTCGCTATCGCAGATGCGCTTCCTGCAGAACTTTGTGGGCGCCATGTTGGGCGTGCGGGTGGCCAATCAGCTGGGGCCCGATGCTTTCGCGGCGTTTCCCTGGGTGCACCCGGTGGTGCTGGCAATTGTCTGGGCGCACGCGCTGGTGTGCTGCACGCGTACGCCGGCCGGCGAAGTGGACCGCGGCACCGCGGACATGACCATGACGCTGCCCGTTACGCGCTTCGACATCCTGCTGTCGGAGTCCATCGTGTGGATGGTGGCCGGGGCAATCGTCCTGGCGATGGGCCTGGCCGGCAACCTGTTCGGCAGCCAGTACGTGACGAACGCAGAGGTTCCGCCGTTGGATCGCACGCTGCGGGTGCTGGTCAACTTGTACTTCACGTACCTGGCGGTGGGCGGGTTCTCCTGGCTCGTTTCCGCCGGCAGCAACCGCCGCGGGCCGGCCATGACCGTAGTGTTCGTCGCGCTCTTGGCTTCGTTCTTGATCAACTTCCTGGCGCAGTTCTGGGATCCGGCCGATCGCATTTCATGGCTGAGCGTGTTGTACTACTATCGACCGATGTTCATCCTCCGCGACGGCGTATTGCCGTGGAGCGATCTGGCGGCGCTGGGAGGGACGTTCGCCGTGCTGTGGGGCGCCGCGGCGGTGGTGTTCGGCCGGCGCGACGTGGTCACGACGTAACTCGGAAATCGCACGAGGGGGAGAGTACCGTCCCCTAGCCCGCGCCGTCCGTCACGCCCGCGGCTAGCCAGCTCGCCGGCAAAGGGGCCACGAGCGTCATTGGCTCGTGGCGCACGGGGTGATCGACAACCAGTCGTCGCGCGTGCAGCGCCAGGCCTGCGGCAAACCCGTGCTGCGAGCCGTATTTCGCGTCGCCCCACACCGGATGCCCGCGCTCTGCAAATTGCACGCGAATCTGGTGCTTGCGGCCGGTCAGCAGCTCGATCTCCACGAGTGTGCCGGGGCCGACGCGCCGCAGGACACGATAGCGGAGCCGCGCCTCCTTGGCCGCGGGATGGCCGGCGCGCGCCACGACCATGCGCTGCTGCGACTCGTCTTTGACGAGCCAATCCGTGAGCTCGCCCTCAGGCGGATCGACGGCGCCGGACACGACGGCCCAATAGGTCTTGCACACCGTGCGTGTGCGAAACTGGTCGGTGAGGCGCCGCGCGGCCTTCGAAGTGCGCGCCAACAGCACAATTCCGGACGTGCCCGCGTCCAGCCGGCTCATGATGCCCAGGTACACGCCGCCCGGCTTGCGATAGGTGCGTTTGATATACTGCCGGGCCAGCATGACCAGGCTGGGGGCAGTCGGCGCCACGCCCATCGTGGGCAGGCCCGCCGGCTTGTTGACCGCCAGCAAATGATTGTCCTGGTAGATGATGTCGAGCTTGGCTGGTGGCATAGCGGTCGGCAAACGACTGGAAATCGCACAAAATGCACAAGCCTCCGCCGGCCGGCGCTCTCGTATCGTACTCGTATCGTAGCAACTCTATGGTGCGGCCGCGCAGCCGAGCGGCATCACGGCACCCCTGACGCCCGTAACGACATTTTGGCGCGATGAACCGATCCGACCCCAAACGCCCGGCATTGATTCTGGCCAGCGGTTCGCCCCAGCGGCAGCGGCTACTGGAACAGGCGGGCTATTCGCATCGGGTCGTGCTGCCGAGTCCACACGCGGAATGTGGGGTGTGCAGCCGCGAGACGCCGCCGGAGCTCGTCGCACGGCTGGCCTATCAAAAAGCCGCCGACGTATTCGGGCAGCTGGCGGTCGCGGCGCCGACCGCCGAGATTCTGGTCGCTTGCGACACCGTGGCCGAGTGCGCCGGCCATATTCTGGGAAAGCCCGCGGGACGCGACCATGCCCGCACCATGCTCGAGCTCTTGCGCGGCCGAGTGCATCATGTTTACAGCGGGCTGTGCGTGTGGCCCCTGCTGGGAACGCCGCATGTGCAGGTCGCCCGCACGACGCTCCGCATGGATACCCTGAGCGACGCGCAAATTGCCGAGTATCTGCAAAGCGGACTGTGGGAGGGCAAAGCCGGGGCATTTGGCTACCAGGACCGGGCCGGGTGGCTGCACATCGAGGAAGGCAGCGAGTCGAACGTCATCGGGCTGCCCCTGGAGCTGCTGGGGGCCATGCTGGCGACCGCCGCGGGCGAGGCGTCCGGCGACGGTGCCGGGCCGGCTGCTCCCCTCTAATAGGGCTTCCTGGGGCTGACGAATGCCGATCAGATCAAAGGTTAGGCCCGGCGGGCGAACGGCCGCAGACCAGTCTGGCCGGTGGGGCATCTTGCCCCCGCCACCCTGCCAACGATAAGGTAGAAACTGAGGGCTCCAGCGCACCCCGGCAGGTCCGCGGAGCCCCAACCACCTGAGGGCGACAGCCGGCAGACTCGGGTGAGGCGACGAGCGGAGCGCGAGCACGGAATCTGATGGATTCCAGGTGCGCGCCGGGCGCGTCGCCGGGAGTAAATCTCGCCGCGCCGCCCTGCGACGCGACGGGTTCGAATGGCTGCTAGCACGTCTTTGCCAGTTGGTCCTGGGCACTTGTCGAGGTCGTAGCCAAGGAGCGAACGCTCCCAGGGTAACGCTGAATGCTTGCATACCTGGTCATTCGCGAAGGCACCAAGTGGGCCGACGTCTTTCGTCTGTTGCCGGGACAGTCGGTGACGATCGGTCGAGCGCCGACCAATCAGATCGTCGTCAAAGACGAACGCTGCAGTCGCTGTCACGCCGAGATCTTCTTCTCCGAGAATGAGTGGGTGCTGCGCGACTTGGACAGCCGCAACGGAACGGCCGTCGCCAACACGCGGATCCGCGGCGACTACATTCTGCGCGCCGGCGACGTGATTCGCATCGGCCAATCGCAACTGCGGTTTGTGCACGACCTGACAAAGGCGTTCACGGAGAGTCAGGTGCTGCCCGTGCCGGAGCTGGCCGCGGACTTGCCGGAGGTCGATCCGTCGCTGGCCACCGACGACTCGAGCGTGTTGTCGCTGCACGAGCCGGCCACGATCACGCATCGCCGCGGGCAAACGCGCTTTCTCGAACCGCACGAGCCCGACGACACAGCCCTGCCGAAAGTGGGCCGCGCCGCCGCCAGCTTGTGCCGCCTGGCATTCGAACTGGCGCAGGCGCCCGACATTATCACGCTGGTCGACCTGGCGCTGGGCGGATTGTTTCAGGCGACGCAGGTCGACGCGGGCGCGCTGTTCATCTTGCCGCGCAATTTCGAGGGCGAGCCGCACGCACACGAACTGGAAATGATTGCCGCCCGCACCGACTCTTCGCTGCCATATCATCGCGTGTCCAACGTGCTGGCCGCCACGGTGCTGCGCGAGGGCGAGGCCGTGCTGGCGCGCAATGTGATGGGCGATAGCGCACTGGGCGGCCGCGATAGCCGCGGCGTGGTCGATGCGACGAGCGTGATCTGTGCACCCATCCGCCGAGGGCAGCGCGTGATGGGCCTGTTGCACCTCTATTCGACGCGCGACGATCGCGTGCCGGATCCCGACGATCTGGAATACACGCTGGCCGTGGCCGACACCGTGGCCGTGGCGCTCGACAATCTGGGCCGCCACGAAGAGCTGGCCGAAAACCTGAGCCAGATCCGCGACGAGAATTTGCAGCTGCGCGAGCGATTGGGTGTGCAAAGCGAAATCGTGGGTTCGAGCGTGGCCATGAACAGCGTGGCCCAGGAAATCAACCGGGCGGCGCCCAGCCGCGCCACGGTGCTCATTCGCGGCGAGAGCGGAGTGGGCAAAGAGCTGGTGGCCCGCGCCGTGCACTATTCCAGTCCGCGCCGCAAGGGACCGTTCGTGTGTTTGAACTGTGCGGCGTTGTCGCGGAGCCTGCTGGCCAGCGAGCTGTTCGGTCACGAGCAGGGCGCGTTCACCGGCGCCACGCAGCGCAAGATCGGCAAGTTCGAGGCGGCCCACAGCGGCACCTTGATGCTCGACGAAATCGGCGAGATGAGCCCCGCCATTCAAGCCAAGTTTTTGCGCGTGCTGGAAGGTCACCCGTTCGAGCGCGTGGGCGGCACCGAAACCGTGAAGGTCGACGTGCGCGTGATTGCCGCCACCAATCGCGACCTGGAACGCGACGTTTCGGAAGGACGCTTCCGCCGCGACTTGTATTTCCGCTTGCGCGTGCTGGAGATCCTGGTGCCCCCGCTGCGCAAGCGCCTGGACGACATTCCCGAGCTGTCGCACTACTTCTTGCAGCGCTTCAACGCGGAGACCGGCCGCAAACTGCGCGGCTTCACCGGGCCGGCGATGGAGCTGATGCGGAAGTATCGCTGGCCGGGAAACGTCCGCGAGCTGAAGAACGTGGTCGAGCGGGCCGTGGTGCTGGCGCGCGGGGAGTTCATCGAGCCGGACGAACTGACGCTCTCGCAAATCTCCACGGCTGGCGACACGGGCGAGCATCCGTTGCCGCACGAGCCTTTCCGGCCCGCCTCGCTCTCGGACATCGAGCGGCAACACATTCTGGCGACGCTCCTGGCCACCAACTGGAACAAGAGCCAGACGGCGGCCTTGCTGGGCATCGAGCGCTCGACTTTGGATCGCAAGATCCGCCGCTACGAGCTGGCCGAAGAGCATCGCCGGGCCGCGCCGTAGACGGTCGACGCACGCCCGCCCCACCGCGCTTGCGCACCGGCTTGCAAAACCGTCGCAATCGGCCGCGCCATGGGTTACACTTGGCCTCGCCGGCGGCAGCGCGATTGCGCGCGAACTCCATCTTTCAATGCGCAGAGGGACCAGGCGGCCATGGAACGTTTCAAAGCAGCGGTCATCGGCCGCACAGGACGGGGCGACTACGGGCACGGCCTGGATGTCATGTGGCAGGGCCTGCCCAACGTGGACGTGGTGGCCGTGGCCGATGACGACAAGATGGGCCTGGCCAAGACAGCACGAACGCTCAAACTCGACAAGGCCTACGCCGACTATCGGCAAATGCTCGACGAAGCGAAGCCTGACGTGGTGAGCATCGGTGCCCGCTGGCTCGATGCGCATCGCGACATCGTGGTCAACGTGGCCGATCGGGGCGTGCACATGTATCTGGAAAAGCCGCTGTGCCGCACCCTGGCCGAAGCGGACGAAATGGTCGCGGCCTGCGAACGCACGCACGCGAAGCTGGCCATTGCCCACGTTACGCGGTTTAGCCCGCGGCTGCCTGTGGTGAAGGAGTTGTTGGCCGGCAACAAAATCGGACGTGTGCTCGAGCTGCGCGGGCGCGGGAAGGAAGATCAGCGCGGCGGCGGCGAGGACCTGTGGGTGCTCGGCACGCACATCATGGACCTGATTCGCGTGTTCGGCGGCGATCCGTCATGGTGTTTTGGCGTTGTCAGCAAGGGCGGACAGAAGATTACGAGCGCCGACGTGTCCGACGGCAATGAAGGCATTGGCCCGTTGGCGGGCGACGCCGTGAACGCTGTGTACGGGCTGGATGGGGCGAAGACGGCGTATTTTGCTTCGCATCGGGCCACTTCCGGGCCGCGTCCGCGTTTTGGCCTGCAGATCCTGGGCTCCGAGGGCATTCTGGAAATCACGACCGGCTTTTTGCCGAGCGTAAAGTATCTGGCCGATCCCAGTTGGTCGCCCGCCCAGAGCGGCGCGAAGTGGCAAAACGTCACGAGTGCGGGGATCGGCAAGCCGGAGCCCGTGACCGACGAAGATCGCCACGGCGGCAATCGGGCCGGCGCGGCGGAGTTGTTGGCGGCCATCCGCGAGAACCGCCAGCCGAATAGCAGTGTTTACGATGGCCGCGCGGCCGTGGAAATGATCGTCGCCGTGTTCGAGTCGCACCGGCTTGGCAAGCCGGCCGAACTGCCGCTGGCCAACCGCAAGAACCCGCTGGCGATGCTCTAGGCGCAGCAACATACTGCACATGCTCACTCGGAGGTGAGCATGGCACCCACTCTATCGCACAGGGCACGGACTCATCGCGGTGCACATGGCACCGCACGCCGTACAACTACGGGCGGCTGCTGATCTTGGGGACGGAAGCGTCGGTCGATTTCTCGATAAACCGCTGAATCTCGCCCGCACCGTGGGCCCCGGTGAGCTGCTGACGCTTCCAACCGCTATCCGTTTTGTAGAACAGCACCAACTGCGGAATCGAGCTGCCCTGCATGAGCTTGCCGGCCAGGGCGCTCTGCTCGTCGGTATTGACGTAGGCGAAGGACACGTTGTTCAAACCGCCCCGTTTTTCGACTTCGGGCATGGTGGATTGCTTCATCTGTCGGCAGCCGGGACACCAATCGGCCCCGATCAGCACGACCAGGGGTTTGCCGGTCTCTGTCATCTGCTTGTAGGCGACCGTGTAGTCTTCTCCGCCAGCGGTGACAGCGGCTGCTTGCAGAAGAATGTTCAGGGTGAGGTGGATCATGACTGCATCGCTCCTTCGTAATGACGCACAGACTGCTAGCCTGTATGTGCCCGCGCACATACTTCAATAAATCGCCCATTCACCCGGGGCTACCTTTGCAAAACTAGCGATCTAAGGCAGGAAATGGGCGCGGCGGAGGAGAGACGTGGGCTCTACGCACTCGCAGTCGGCGTCCGTTCCGGTCCTCGCGATGGTAGAAGCAAGAGGCAGGGGGGGATAGCAAGGAGCCTCAAGTGTAACTGGGAAGAATGACTCTGCAAGCATAAAATAGGACGAGTTTGCGTGCTTCTTTTCTGAACGCATACATCTATCCGAGTTTATCACTGGCAGGAGGCCGCAATCACGGCCGCCTTGTGCGCAATCAGCTGGCGGGCGTTCTGCTGAGCGCCAATTGAGCAACCCGATGTCGTCGCTATAATCACGGTTCTTTCCTCTCGCGCAATCGCGTCTATCGCCAGAAACACCTTTGATCGCGGCCCTGCTATCGCCCGATAGTCACCCATCTGGCAGGGCCGGCGAGCGCGCGCCGTGGATGGATCCGCAATTTCGTGGCGCAGTCCCCAAGGTTCACCGCCATAACGCCAGTGCTGGCGGCGAGGTGGCAAAGCAACACTCATGAAGCTTCGCGTCGGCCTGGTTGGCTTGGGCAATGCCTGGGAAATGCGTCACCGCCCCGCGTTGCGGACGATGAGCGATCGTTTTGAAGTGCGCGCCATTTGCGAGCCGGTGGCGCAGCGTGCTGAAGTTGCCGCACGTGAATTCAATGCCGACGCGGTGGACGGCTTTCGCGCCTTGGCGGAGCGCGAGGATATCGACGCGGTGATGGTGCTTTCGGGCCAATGGTTTGGGGCGTTGCCCATTCTGGCGGCCTGCGATGCGGGCAAGGCCGTTTATTGCGCGGCGGCCTTGGACTTCGACCCTGAGCAGGCCAACCAGATCAAAGAGCGGATTGAGGCTTCGGGCGTGGCATTCATGGCGGAGTTTCCCCGCCGGGTCGCCCCGGCCACGCTACGGCTCAAGGAGTTGATCGCCACGCGCCTGGGCAATCCACGGTTGTTGTTCTGCCATCAGCGCGTGCCGACAGAATCGCGCAAGGACCATCGCACAGCGCCGAGCGCGGCCGTTTCGCGCACGCACGACCTGGTGGAACTCGTCGATTGGTGCCGCTACGTCGCCGGCATCGAGCCGACCAGCGTGTTGGGGCTGACGCACATCAGTCAGCATGAGCCGGAAGCGATCGACTATGAAATGATGAGCCTCGATTTTTCCGGTCCGGCTGGTCCGGGCACGAGGACGACGGCGCAGATCAGTTCCGGCCGATATATGCCGTCGTCGTGGCCGGAGGCGGTTGCCTTTCGCCCGCCCGCGGCCTTGCAGGTGGCGTGTGAAAACGGCATCGCATTCGTCGACTTGCCGAGCACGCTCATCTGGTTCGACCAGGCCGGCCGGCACATGGAATCGCTCGACAGCGAACGGCCCGTGGGCGAGCAGATGTTTGCGCAGTTTCACCGCGCGGTGACCAGCCTGGTGCGCAACACGAGCGGCCTGGAAGACGCGTATCGCGCGATGCTGATCGTGCAGGCGGCCCACCGCAGCCACGCCCAGTGCTGCCGCATTTCTTTGGTGGACGAGTAGCGCGCGGTGTTGCGGTCGATTTGCAGCCGCGGCTAATCGAGCTCTTCCAGCCACACGCGAATTTCGTTTTCGTATTCGCTGGCCAGGTCGCTCTTGATGAGTTGCCGATGGAAACTGGCGGCGCCCTCCTTGACCAGGTCGGCCGCCTCGGCATTGGGAAACCGTCGCATCGGATCGGGCGCGATCAGCCCGCGACAGAAATTCATCAGCAGCTCGTTGCACACGACGTCTTGCGGCAAGAGATCCGGTAGCCGCTGCGGCAGCGAGCGTTTGGCTTCGAGCAGTTCGCGATAGGAATGGGCGCCGGCAAACGCCGACTGGCCGGCCAACGTTTCGATGAGCACATAGCCGAGACTGGCCAGGTCAGAGCGGGGCGAGCAATCGGCCCCTTCCAAAACTTCCGGCGCGGCGTAAGTCGGCGTGCACGTGCGGCGGATGGGCGCGTTGGTCAGCTCGAAGGCCGAGCCGATGTCGACAATCTTGGCGTTGCCGGTGCGCTTGAGCATGATGTTCGAAGGCTTCAGGTCGCCGTGCACGATGCCCTCGCGGTGCAGCGCCGCCAGGGCGGCCAGGCATTCGCGCACGATGGCGATGGCCACGCCCGGCTTGAGCCGTGGCTGCACCGGTCCGTCGGTCACGATGACGTTGTTGATTTGCTCCCAACGGCGATTGCTCACCCGGTCGCGCGTCCGCGTCAGCATTTCGGCCGTGAGCAGTTGTCCCAGGTCGTAACCGTCGATCCACTCCATTTCCATGATGCGGATTCGATTGCGCTCGACGAAATTGTGCACGTCCAGCAGGTTGTCCTGCTGGATCTGGGCCACGAGGGCCGCGATTTGGGCGATGCGCTGCATGGCCTCGTCGTAGCTGCGGGTGTCTTCGTAGCGGGACGGCGAAAAGATTTTCAGCGCCACCGGCAGCGTAAAACTGTCGGTCCCGCGCCGCTCGCTCAGATAGACGACGCCTTGTCCGCCCGCGCCGAGCCGACGC
The DNA here is from genome assembly GCA_050250435.1 of Pirellulales bacterium. Lineage (GTDB taxonomy): Bacteria > Planctomycetota > Planctomycetia > Pirellulales > PALSA-1355 > JBFWOR01. The sequence continues at coordinate 50,160 of JBFWOR010000017.1, forward strand.
GTCAGATGCAAATGCTCGGTCCAGCTCATCCGCTGGCCGGTGATCAATTCGTCGTAGCGGGCGAGTAACTCATCGGGACAGCGGGGCGCGGCCGCTTCGCCGTCGAAGGCCAAGGTCGCAGCGCCTTGTTGAAACGTCGTGGTCGCCATGCAGATCCGCCTTTTCACGTGCAATCGAAGAAGCATCCGTCGCAGCGCACTGCTATCTTAGGCCGTTTCGTGTTTTTCCTCCAGTGCGATGCCGGGCATTCGCGGCAAAAGAAAGCAGATCGCGTCGCCTGCTCGTCGATTTCGAAGGAGAGTGCGGCCCGGATTGCACGGCCTGCACCGTCGTGCACCCCCAAGCGTGCCACGCGAGCTCACGAGCGTGCTGGCGCGGCCACGCGCGGCGGAAAGCCTAATCGCTTGTCGACCAGATTCAATAGCGGTCGCCCCGCCTGATAGCGGCGCAAATTTTCGCAAAAGAAATCCGTCATCTGATCGATGCGAAAGCGACTTTGGCCGCCGACGTGCGGCGTGATGACCACATTTGGCAGCTCCCACAGCCGGCTGGTCGCGGGCAAGGGCTCGCTTTGCGTCACGTCGAGCCCTGCGCCGCCCACATGGCCGCTGGCCAGGGCGGCCACCAGATCGGCCTCCACCACGAGCGGCCCACGCGCCACATTGATCAGTAGCGCGCCGCGCGGCAAAGCCGCCAAAGCCCGGGCGTCGATCATGCCACGGGTCACGTCGGTGAGCGGCGCGGCCAGAAACAAAATCTCCACCTGCGAGAGCATGTCGAGCAATCGATCCGGGGGCCACAGGGCCGCGACGTGGTCCGGCTTGTCGATCGGAAACATGTCGGTGGCGAGGATGCGCGTCTTGAACGTGCTGACGATTTCGGCAATCCGGCGGCCGACGCCCCCCAAGCCGACAATGCCAACGGTGGAGTGATGCAGATCCCGCGTCGGCCGGCGAACGAACTCGCGTGCCTGCTGGGCCCGGTGGAAGACATTCAAACTGCGCGTGAGCGTCGTGACCAGCGCCAGGGCATGCTCGGCGACCTGGTCGGCCAACACCCCGGAAGCACTGGTGACAATGATGTCGGACGCGACGACCGAGGGCACCAGGCAATGGTCGAGCCCGGCGGCGGAAGACTGGATCCACTTCAACCGACGCTGCCTGACGACCGCGTCCCAGTCGACGGGCACCTTGGCGTGGCCGCAGAACACGTCGGCCTGCCGAATCTCGCGGGCAATGTGATCCTGTCCGGCGTCGACCACCTCGGCCGCGGGGGCGGCCGCCGCGATCTGTTCGCGATGCCGCGTTTCAACGGGATAACAAAGCACAATGCGCATGGGAGTCGTTGCGGAGAAGCGCTGGCCGGATCGTCTGGGTGCCGCGCATCGCGGCCAGAGTCCGGACACGGCGCCGGGTGGTGATGTTCGCCCGGCGCGATTCATCGTAATCGCGCGGGCGACCGGCAGAAACCTCAACTATCGGCCGGGCCGGCGAAGTCGCAGCGCGACGGCAGTGCCGCGGCCCTTTTTAGAGGCTAGCCGCGCCCGCGGGCCGCAGTTTACAATGCAGTCTGGGCGTCGCTTGCGCCGCGGCGCGGCGTGCGGGCGATTGCTACCAGCCGCGCGAACCCACCCCCATTCCTCCCACTCAGGAGGCCGTCCCTGGTGCCGAGTCGATATTCGATCAGCTTTGCCACGGTGGTCATGCTGGTGCTGTTGCGCCTGAATATCGGGTGGCATTTTTTCAGCGAAGGCGTGCACCACTCCACCGACCCGCGATGGACGTCCGAGCCGACGCTGCGCGCCGCGACGGGTCCGTTGGCGAACTGGTTTCACGCCTATTTGCCCGATTTCCACGGCTTCGAGGCCATCCTCCACGCCGACGACAGCCAGACTGACGCGCAACGCGTGCAGGCTTGCATCGACGCGATTGGCAACGACTGGGAGGCCGAGCGGCAGCGATTTGTCCAGCACTATGGATTGTCGGACCGGCAGGCCGAAGAGTCGAAGACCATTCTGGGCGCGCAGCTGCGGCAACTGCGTTCTTGGGCGAACGACCAGAAAGAAGCCTTGGCCACGCACGTGCACGAATGGCGCCGCAAGGAGATTGCCAAGGCCCGGCCGGCGGCTACGGACGTGCCGTTCGAGCGGCAACGCGTCGTCCAGAAGCAGCAACTGCTGGTGGGCGAAGTGAGTGCCTGGCGCAGCGATCTGGAGTCGCTCGAAGCGGACTATCGTGCCGCGCTCGACGAACTGCTCACGAATGAGCAGCGGGCCCAAGCGCCGGCGCCACATTCCGGGACGACGATTAGCCGGGTCGACGGCTTGATGACTTATTTCATTTTGGCCGTGGGGGTGCTGTTGTTATTGGGCTTGTTCACGCGGTTGGCCTGCGTGGCGGGCGCGGTGTTTTTACTATCGGTGGTGATGATGCAGCCGTTTTGGGTTTCTGACGCGCTGCCTACGTACAATCAATATGTGGAAATGGTCGCCCTGCTGGTGCTGGCGACGACTCCGGTCGGCCGCTGGGCCGGCCTCGACTGGTTCCTGCACCGCTTTGTGACCGGTTCCCCCCCCTCGTCGAAAGGCGAAAGCGATGTACTTAAGTCCTGAGGAAAAGGCCGTCGGCCAGGAAAACTTTCAAGGCACGATCGGCGTCACCCGCCGCGACTTCCTGAAGACCGGCATTGCCGCCGGCGTCGTTTCCGGCGCCGGCTTGGGCGCGATGTATTTCGGCTACGAAGCGTCGCTGAAGGATCCGTTGCGCATCGGCGTCATTGGCACCGGCGACGAAGGCAACGTGCTCATCGGCGCGCTCACCCCAGGCTACCAGCAGGTGGTGGCAATTGCCGACATTCGCCCGTACAACGTGCACCGCGCTTTCCACGGCGATCACTCCAGCGACAGCGCGCTGGCGGCGCGCTGCGGGCTGATGACCAAGTATGGCTGGTCGAGCGAAGACGAGGCGCGGAAACACGTGAAGGTCTACGACAAGGACTATCACGATCTGCTGGCGGACAAGGACGTGGAGGCCGTGGTGATTGCGCTGCCGCTGCACATGCACGCACCAGTGGCCATCGAGGCCATGGCGGCCGGCAAACACGTGCTCACCGAAAAGCTGATGGGGCACAGCGTGCACGAGTGCAAGGAGATGGCCCGTTTTGCCAAGCAGTTCGACAAGCTGCTGGCGACCGGCCATCAACGGCACTACAGCATTTTGTACGACAACGCGGTCGATACGATCCGCCGCGGCCTGGTGGGCGAAATCCACAGCATCCGCGCCCAGTGGCACCGTGGCAATCTGCCCGGCCGCGACAGCTGGTCGATGCCGCTGCCCGACGAAAAGATGGGCAAGCGGTTGGCCAAGCTGAAGAAAGATCTGGAAGTGGCCAAGGGCCTGGCTGTCGACGATCTGAATGCCGAGATTGCCAAGCTCACTTCCTTGCGGAAGGAAATCGAGGCCGTCAAGAGCCAGACGGTCAGCCGCCTGTCGCAAGAGATTGACGATCTGTCGCTGCAGTATCTGGATCATGCGGTGAAGGCCGAAGACTACGGTTATCAAACCATCACCCTGGCCGACGGCACCAAGCGCAGCGCCCTGGAAGAACTGATTCGCTGGCGATTGTGGAACCGCACCGGCGGCGGGTTGATGGCCGAGCTCGGCAGCCACCAGCTGGATGCCGCCGGCATCTTCATCAGCGGGCTGCGCAAAGACGGCGAGAAGGCGCTGCCCTTGTCGGTGTCGGCCGTGGGCATGCGTTCGCTGTTTCCGCTCGACCGCGATTGCGAGGATCACGTTTATTGCCTGTACGAGTTCCCCGGACCGGAGTACGAGAGCGATCCCAACAAGAAGATTGGCGTGGTTTACACGACGATCAACGGCAACGGCTACGGCGGCTACGGCGAGACGGTGCTGGGCACGGCCGGCACACTGATTCTGGAGCGCGAGCAGGAAGTCATGCTGTTTAGCAACAGCGCTCCCACGACGACCAAAGTCTCGGTCACACAGGGCAAGGCCGGCCCGACGCTCGATACCACGCAAAGCGGCGGCGACGCGGTGGCCGTGGGCAAGAAGGCGCTCGAAGGTCCGGTCAGCCGCGGCTACACGGAAGAGCTCGAGCATTGGGCCTGGTGCATTCGCAATCCGGCGCCCGATCACCTGCCGCGCTGCCATCCCAAGGTGGCGCTGGGCGACGCGGTGATCGCGCTGACCACGAACCTCGCCATGCGCGACAACCGCCGCGTCGATTTCAAGAAAGAGTGGTTCGACATCGACAGCGACGAAACGCCCGAGGGCGTGAAGCCCGATCTGTCGCGCTACGGCTCGAGCGCAACTTGATCGGCGGCGTGCGCGTGGTCTAATGGTGGCTTCGCCGGTGCGACGGCGCGGAATTGCAATTTCGCGCTCCACGGCCGGCGGCAGCTTTCGCACCGCCATCGTTTTTCTGGGGGGAACACGCGCGTGGAAAAATGGCCGCTAGGCGTCTTTGCCAGTATCGACGCCGGACTGGGAGTGAAGCTGGAAGTGGCGCACGAGCTGGGCGTGCCCACCATTCACTTGCACGCGCCGCAGGCCGCCACGCGCACGGCCGACAACGCGCGCAAGTTTCTCGCTAAGCTGGCCGACCTCGGCATCCGCATCTCGGCGGTGTTCGGCGGCTTCGAGGGCGAGAGTTACGCCGACATCCCCACGGTGGAGCGAACCATTGGCCTGGTGCCGTCGGCCACGCGCGCCCAGCGCAGCAAAGAAATGAAGGAGATTGCCGACTTCGCGCGGCTGCTGCAGGTGGACGTGGTGGCCTTGCACCTGGGCTACGTGCCGCACGACGCGACGACGCCTCTGTATCGCGAAGTGCTGGCCGTGACGCGCGATCTGTGCGATCACTGCGGCAGCCAACAGCAGGCGGTGCACCTGGAAACCGGCCAGGAAACGGCCGACGACCTGGTGCGTTTCATCGGCGACGTCGAGCGCGACAACTTGTTTGTGAACTTCGACCCGGCCAACATGATTCTCTATGGGTCGGGTGAACCGATCGAAGCGCTCGAGAAAGTGGGCCGCTGGGTGAAAAGCGTGCACTGCAAAGACGGCAAGTGGGCCGCCCGGCCGGGCCAGGAATGGGGCACCGAGGTGCCATTGGGTGAAGGGGACGTGGGCCTGGAGCGGTATCTGCGCACCCTCGAAAAAATCGGCTATCGTGGGCCATTGACCATCGAGCGTGAGATTCCGCAAGAGCCGGAGCGACAGAAGGCCGAAATCGGCCGGGCCCTGGCGCTGTTGCGCGAGTTGAAGGCGAAGATCGGTTAGGCCGCGATCGCGCACGACGAATTTACCACGGAGATCGCAGAGGACGCAGATGTAGAATGCCGGCAGCGTGTCGTTGTGCCGCTGCGGTTCCATCACGAAGAGTAACAAGTCACCGTGCACGGACCGACACAGAGCTGATGACCGCACCGCAATCGTCCGCCGGCAAACACGCCTTTACGTTCGTGTTCATCACGGTACTGATCGACACGATCGGCTTTGGCATCATCCTGCCGGTGATGCCCGACTTGCTGGTGGAACTGACGGGGCGCTCGGTCGACCAGGTCTCGCTGATCGGCGGTTGGCTGGCGTTCTGCTACGCGATCGCCCAGTTCATTTTCGGGCCGGTGATCGGCAATCTGAGCGACCATTACGGCCGGCGGCCCGTGCTGTTGTTCTCGCTGCTGGCATTTGGGCTGGACTATGCCGTGATGGGGCTGGCGCCGACGTTGAGCTGGTTGTTTCTGGGACGCACCATCGCCGGCGTGGCCGGCGCGTCGTACACCACGGCCAACGCCTGCGTGGCCGACATCAGTCCACCGGACAAGCGCGCCCAGAACTTCGGCATGATGGGCGCGGCGTTCGGCACGGGCTTTATCCTGGGACCTGCGATTGGCGGACTGTTGGACGATTTTGGCCCGCGCGCGCCGTTCTTCGCCGCGGCCGCGTTGGCACTGTTGAACGTCACCTACGGCTACTTCGTGCTGCCCGAAACGCTGGCGCCGGAATCGCGCCGCGCGTTCACCTGGCGCCGCGCCAACACGCTGGGCACGCTGTTGCAAATGCGCAAATACCCGATCGTGCTGCCAATGGCGACGGCAATGTTTCTGTGGCAGCTTGGGCATCAATCGCTGCCCAACATTTGGGCCTACTACGCCAAACTGAAATTCGGCTGGTCGGGAAAGGCGATCGGCATGTCGCTGGCCTACGCCGGAGTGACGATGATCATCGTGCAGGGCGGCCTGGTGCGCATGCTCTTGCCGCGGCTGGGAGAAAAGCGGGCCGCGTTTCTCGGCATTGCCGTGGCGATTGCCGGCTACCTCGGCTATGCCTTCGCCTCGGAAGGCTGGATGATCTATGTCGTCATGACGTTTGCCTCACTGATGGGCCTGGCGTATCCGTCGATGAACGGACTGATGTCGCGGGCCGTGCCGTCCAGCTCGCAGGGTGAGCTGCAAGGGGGCCTGGCCAGCGTGTACAGCCTGACGACGATCATCGGTCCGCTCGTGATGACGCAACTGTTCGGCTATTTCGCATCGGCAGCGGCGCCCGTGTATTTTCCCGGCGCGGCGTTTGCCTTTGCGGCCTTGTTGACGGTGGGCTGCGCCGTCGTTTTCGTGCGGGCGGCGCGCGGCGTGGTCGACCAACGGGATGACGCCAGCGAGCGCGACATCGTGCTGGAAACGGATGCTGCACCCGAGCCGGCCGTGGAGTGAAGACCGCTGCCACTGGCGTCTCGCCAGTGCGACTCTGACGCGTCGGCGCACTGGCAGAATGCCAGTGCCACCCGAAAAACCAACCGTTAACGGCCTGGAGTGGCACGCCGAGCTCTGCCGTGTCACCGCGATTCGTCGCCGGCGCGGTCGCGTACGCGCGCGCCGCGCGGCCGCAACAGCCACAGCGCCAGGATCACCGGCAGCACAATGACAATCAGCTTGGGCCGAGTGAGCACTACCAACGTGCCCGCGGCCAGCACGCCCACCATCCACAGCGGAATGGCGCGCCATTGCGGATAGGCGAGCCAGCCCAGGGCCAGGAGCATGCCGATGCGCAGGCAAGTGCCGCCCAAAGCGGCGCTCGCGCCGTCGTAGGTCATAGCGCCGACCGCCAAGAGCACGATGGCCAGGATGCCCAGGGCGTGACGTTGCATGAGAATTGCCGGGAGTGGTCGCGCGGGTCAGGCGTGGGATGCCGCACTGCGGCGGACCGCGCCAGCCAGACATCCTACAGCCGATCGAGCGTATCGAACCAGCGCACCAATTCGGCGAGCTCGTCGGGCGTGAGATAACGGCCCGGCTCGTCGATTTCCTTGACCGTCAGCGGATACTTCAGGGCCCGCAAACGTTCGATGCCGGCCTCGATGGCCGGCGCCATGGGGCTCTTGGCAGGCAAAGTGGTGTAGATGGCCAGGCGATTTACCGGATCGGTCTCGCTGGGCTGCACGAGCCGGGGCAGGGGGGAGTCGACGGCGGCAATCGCACGCACGACGTCGACGTTCGCCATGCCGAACAGGTAGGCCAGCGCGGCGCCGCCTTCGTGCCCGTGCACGACCACGCGCGTCGGATCGATGGAATAGTTCTTCAGCACTTCGTCGAGCATGCGGCGCACGAAACGCACGTCGGTGGGCCGCCAGGCCGCGGCGTCAGTTGCTTTGGGCGCCAGCAGGATCAAATCGCGCTGGTCACAGAGCGACTTCCAACGCTCGATGAGCTCGTCTGGCTTGTAGTCACCCGGCGCGTGCAGCCAGAGCACTACGCCGTACGCCACGTCGGGCCGATAGCTCTCAGGCACGTAAGCCACGGTCTCGTTGGCGAACTCCGGCACCTTGATCGGCACGGTGCCGACAGCGGGTCGTTCGCCGGCGGCCGGCGCCGCGGCGTCGCGCGGCGCATCTTCGCGCGGCAGCGGCAGGTCGCCCGGCAATGTCTCGGGCAAGCGGGCCAGCTTCACGTCGAGGAGCAGAGTTTGCTCGCCACGCACGGCTTCCATCTTGACGCTGTCTTCCGGCGCACGTTCCAGGAGTTGTTTGGCCAGATCGGCGGCACTTTTGATTTCCTGGCCGCCGAACGAGCGAAGGCGATCGCCCGCTTGCAGGCCGGCGGCCGCGGCCGGACTTTCCGGATAGACGTAGCGCACGACCAATCCCGCATCGGCGGCAGCTTTGCCCAAGCGGCGCGGCAGAATCCCCAAGAACGGAAACTCATAGGGCTCCACTTTTTCGACCAATTCCACTTCGCGTTCCACGCGGGCGTCGCCCCGTTCGGCCACGATTTGCACACGGTCGCCGGCATAGTGCGGGCCCAGGGCGTGCTTCAGCTCGGCGGGGCGCGAGATGGGCAGCCCGGCGGCCTCCACAATCTTGTCGCCGGCGCGAAAGCCGGCTTGATACGCCGGCCCCTTGGCCCGCGCCGCGGCAATCACAGCCGGCAGGCTATAGACATCGCTCCCTTGCAGAGAGATGCCGAGGACGCCGGGACGCAGATCGCGCCCCTCTTTCAGTTTGCCGAGCACGCGCAAGATATCTTCCAAGGGCACAGCAAAGCCGATTCCCGAGTCATACCACTCCACGCCCGCCAGCTCGCCGCCGCCGTCGGGTGACATGGGCACCAGCACTCCCAGCACACGGCCGCGAATATCCACCAGCGGCCCGCCGTAGTTGTTGGGCGAGATCTTGGCATCGGTCTGCAGCGCCTTGCCCCAAATGCGATCCAGCGCGCTCACAATGCCAACCGATACATTGGGCCGATCTGGCTCGAAGGCGCGACCCAGAGCCAGCGACCACTGTCCCACACGGATCTCGTTTTTCGGCGCCGGCTCTGGAACGGGCAGTTTCGTCTCGGCCTCGGCGTCGATTTTCAAGAGCACCAACAGCCGGCTCTGATCGGTGGCGACGACCTTTGCGGCGCGGCGCGAGCCGTCGGCCAGCGTGACCAGGATCGAATCGGGCTTCTGCACAAAGTTGAAGGCGCTGGAAACGATGTAGCCCTCTTCCGCGACGATCAGTCCCGTGGTCGGGCCGGTGCCGACGAGCATCTGGCCGATGCGATCCAACCCGCCGACCGTCTCGATGCGGACTACCGACGGCGCGACGCGCGCAATCGCCGCCTTCATGGCCTGCTCTTCGCCGGCGCGCAGGTTGTCGGCTGCCCGCAATGCCAGCGGCGCGAGCGCTCCGCAGGCCACGGCCAGCGTCATCACGATCAGCGGTCGGAGGGTGCGGGTCATTCGGGCTCCGTTTCCATAGCGACGGGTTTGAGCACGATTTCCACCAGCTCTTGCCCGCGCATGACCACCATGCGCAGCTCCGCGTCGCGTTCGTTGCGGGCGATCTCTTCGTCCAGCGACTTGCACGACTGAATCAAACTATCGCCGACGTAGACGACCAGATCGTCGGGCTTGATGCCCGCGGCCTCGGCCGCGGAACCACCGCGCACCGCATCGACAAACGGCGGCGTGCGCTCGAGCACATCGGGCACGAGCACAATGCCCAACGCGGCCAGGTTCGCCGGGTTGTCCGGCTTGTTCTCGGGTGTGCTTTCTGCGGCGCCGGGCGCCTTGCCGGCCAGAATGGCTTCGACGCTGGGCCGCAGCACGTCGATGGGCACGGCATAGTTCAGCCAGATGTTGTTCGTAGCGCTGCGCAGCTCCTTGCCCAGCATGCCCAGCAATTCGCCGTTTTGATTGATGACCGCGCCGCCCGCGGCGCCGGGATTGTTGGTCATCGCGTCGAGCACGTAGACCTCGCCGTGATAGGGCGTCTCGAACGTGCCGCGGCGGGCATCGAGCCGCGTCTTCACGGCAATGACGCCGTGCTGCACGCTGGCCGCTTCGTCGCCCGTGGCCACGCCGAACAGATTGCTCAGCGCCAAGACGCGCGTGCCGGCCTCCGCAGGCACTCCGGCCGCGAGATCAAAGTATGGCAGCTCCGCGGCCTCGATCTTCAGCACGGCCACTTCCAGGCGCGGATCGAAACTGACGAGTTTGGCTTCCAAACGGCGGCCGTCCGACAACGTGGCCGTGATGTAGTCGGTGTCCAGCACGTAGCTCCAAGCCGTCAACACGTGTCCCGTGGCCGAGATCAAGAAACCGCTTTGATAGGCTTCCAGCCCGCGCACCCCGCCGGCGCCGTAGAGCTTGACGATCTTGGGCTGCGCGGCGTCGATCACGGGGGCGAGCGATTCGACCGCGCCGGCGCGCGGGCCCAGCGACATCACGGCCGCCAGCGCAGCGGCAACCAGCGCGATCGGGACGAGCCGCGGGCGGCGAATTCTCGTTGAAATGTTGCCGCCGATCATTCGGCCTCCTTGGGCGCCAGCTTGAAATCGCGGCATTCGATCGCGCGATACAGATTCTCGCCGTAGCGGACGAGCATATGGCCCGGCAGCTGCCGCCCCTCGACCTCGCGGTAGTCGCTCAGATACAGCTCGCAGGGGTCCGTATCGTCTTCGGGGAACATCTCCACCAGGACCAATTGCCCTTCGTTCGGGCTGACGTAAAAGCGACATTCGACATTGCGATACGTGCCGATGAGCAGGTCCGCCAGGCCTTCCCTGCCGGGCACCGGTGCCGTGCCGTGATAGGTCAGGTCGCCAAAGTTTTCCGGTCCGCCTACCAGCAGTCGCCGCCAGGCGGCCAGCGCCACGAGCACTCCGCCGCTGCCCGGTGGATCAGTGCGGCCGGAGAGGTCGCCATCCAAGTCGATCTTCAGCTCGCCGCTTTCGAGCGCGATGGCCGACGTCGTATCCGACACGGTGAACGAAATCTTTTCGTTTGTGGCCGTTTCCCCGGCGATCGTCCAGGGGCCCGGCGCCTCGGCATAGGTACCGCGGGCGACGAGCGACTGCCACACGCGATTGAGCTCGCGCTGGTTGAAGTAGTAGTTCACGTAGCCCGGCTTCTCGATGTAATGCTGCTTGACGATCTCGGGCAGCGGTTGCGGCTCGGGCTTGTGGGCGTGCGGCATGGGGCCGCGCGGTTTGGGCGGGCCTTCCGGCTGAGGTTCGCCGGGCTTGGGCATCGGCTCCTGCGGATGCTCTTCGCCACCGCCGCCGGCAGCCAGCTCCTGCAGTTCCGCGGCGGCATGCAGGGCACGCAAACGCACGGGCACGTCGAACGATTCGCCACGATGGCGATAGGTCATGTCGACGCGCCAGCCGGCTGGAAAGATACCCAGGACGTTCTTCATGGCGTTGACGGTGGTGACGTCGCGACCGCCGAACCGCACGATCTCATCGCCAAAGCGCAAGCCGCGGCGGAAGGCGTCGGACTCTTCCAAAATGTCGTCCACGATGACGCGGCGGTCGACGTCGCTGCGGACGCTGGCGCCGAGTGTGGCATGATCGACCACCCGCCCGCTCTTGAGATGTCCGAGGAAGTTGCGAATTTGATTGACGGAGATGGCATAGCCCACGCCGACGTTCACGCGGCCGCGCTTTTCGAAGGACCCCCGGCCGTTGATGCCGATCAAGCGTCCCTGCGCGTCGAACATCGGCCCGCCCGAGTTGCCGGGATTGATCGCCGCGTCGGCCTGCAGGCAGTCGGTGTATTCCAGGATCGTGCCGGCCGGGTACTGATAGCGGTGCACGCCAGAAATCACGCCGTAAGCAACCGTGGGCTTAAAGTCCGTGGCCAGCAGAAACGGGTTGCCGATGGTGAAACACCAGTCGCCCACTTGCACCTGATCGCTGTCGGCCATTTCGGCATGCGGAAAGTCGTCGCGGCCCAAAAGCTTGATCAGGGCCACGTCGCCCGTGGGATCGATGCCCACGATCACGGCGTGATAGAGCTTTCCGTCGGCCATGCCGCACTGCATGGCCACGCCGGCTTCGTGCGTGACGTGGAAGTTGGAGAGCGCAAACCCATCGGGCGAGATGACCACGCCCGAGCCGCCGCCCTGGCCACCCGGCGCAAAGATGGCAATGGTCGGCTGACTGGCCCGCTCCACGACGGCCACGCGCTGCGCCTCTGCCTCGAGCACTTGGGGATCTACTTGCGCCTGAGCCGCCGGCACACACCAGGCGAGCAGCAGTGCCACGAGCCAGCATCGTTTCATGAAGACTCCCGCAAGAGACCCTATTGAATCGACTCGCACGCGTCCTCGCGCAGCGCCCGTTGCGTGCGTCATTTGGTCACCCGGGCGTCGGCCAGATTGACATAGTCGCCGACATCCTGGTCGTCGCCATAGTCTACGACGATCTCCAGACGCTTGGCGCCATCCAAGTTCACTTCCAGCTCGCGGACCGGCTCGCGGCCGCGAATATCTCCCTGCCACACTGTCTGACCGTCGGCCTTGATGGTCAGCGCCGCGTTGCCGACCGAGCGAACCGCGTCGTCAATGCCGGCGGTGGCTTTGAACACGCGGAATTTGCCCGGCAAGCGATACACCAGCGTGGTGCGGCTGCGCAGAGCCAGACCTTTGCGATGCTCGCGGCCGTCCAGCAAGAGCGGCTGGTTTTCGAATCCCTGGTCGCGCCGATAGCCATAGTACGCAGTTAGCGCCGGCAGTTCCTGCTTGAGCCCAAAGAACGGCACGAAGTTGACGGCCTCGGGATCGAGATCGCTCAGGTAGGCAATCTTACCGCTGGAGAAATCCATGCGCGAGACGGACTCGGGCGGCAGCGACAGCTCCACGTCGCCGGGAGTTTTAAATCTAACGTTCGCGCCGTCGATGGTCACCGTGGCAGCGGCCCACTGCGAGCCATCGGCCGCGGTCAGCCGGGCGGTCACCTCGGGCAATTCGTCCGGCGCCGCGTGAAAGTAAATCAGCCCGGCGATCTTGGCGCGTTTGACGGGCACTTTTTCGGCGTCGATCTCGAAGCTGCAGGTGTCGGCGTCGATATCGCCCAGCACGCCTTCGAGGTAGTCGAGCTGATCGTTTTTGCGCACCAACAGCAGGTCGCCGGCGGCGCTGGTGGCGGCAATTTCGTTCCATTGTTTGGCCAACGGATCGTCGCCGGTCGGCAGGGTGCCAAACCGCACCCAGCGGATTTTTCGCGTCGGGATATCGACCTTCGTGCCGCCGGCCAGCGACAGCCGGGCGACACCGGCAGTGACGGTGAACTCCTGAGCCGCGATGCGCGATTCGTCGCGCAGCTCAACCCACAGTGCGGCCGCGGCGGGCTTCTCCGCGGGTTCTGCGCCTGCGGCGCCGACGAGCGTGGCCAACGATTCCAGCGCGAAAGTTTTGCGCCCTTCGGCAGTCTCGATGACCGCTTGCGTGGCGTCGAGCTGGACCAGCGCGCCGCTGGCGGATTGGCCGTCCAGCGTCGTGGCCGCGAATTCGGCGGGGCCGCAAACCAGGGCCGCCGTCAGTAACAGGTTCCAAGTGACCACGATGGTTCTCGCTATCGGTCCGGTTTCGCTTCGTCGTCGCTGGCCAGCTTACGGAAATATTGCTCAATCATGTCGCGATAGTGGGCGGGAAATTCCTTGCTGATTTGTTGCAGGGCTTCCTGCCGCTCGCGCGGCGGCAAATTGCCCCAGCCGCTCTTGTCGCCAATGGGCTTGCCGGCCACTTCGCCGGGGCCCTTTTGCTCCACGGGCCGGCTATCCGGCAGCGGCGTGCCAGGTTGCGGGCTGCCGCCTCGACCAGCCGCCCGCGCGGCGGCGGCGGCCGCGGCCTGCTGTTGTTTTTCCATCTCCTCGATCATTTTGTCGAGCGACGCGATGACCCCGTCTTCCACTTCGCGTACTTTGGGGCCCGCGCGACCCAGGTCAAGCCGGCGGCGAATATCGTCCATGCGGCGAGCGATGTGATCGAGCGAATCGTCCTTGAGCCCTGCCAGATCAGCCTGCATCAGCCGCGCGACGGAAGTATAGCGCTTCGGCAAGGCGGACTCGTTTTCCATGAGGCGCGAAATGGCGGCCAGGCCAGGATCGCGCGCGAGCGTGCGGTGATGCACCACGGCCTGGTAGAACAAGAGCGCGGCCGGATCGACCACGTCTGCGGGGGCCAGCGCCGAGAGTTGCTCGGCCGCCTCATCGTATAACCGCTGCTGCACCAGCCAGCGACCGTAGACCAGCCGCAGGTTATCGACCACAAACGGCTCCGTCGCCGCGTCTGCCAGCCAGGCGACGTCGGGCAACGCCACCGCCTGGCGCGGTTGCGAGCACACGGCCACAAGTTCCCGGGCGCGCGGCTCGGCAGCACTCAGCGTGGCCACGACCAGGTCGAGCAGGTAGTCGTCACCCTGTTCGTCGGCCGCGCTGGTCCACAGCGTTTCGACTTGGGTGCGGACGGTTTCGCTAACTTCGCGACCGACCAGCCAGGCGACGGCCAACTCACGCACGGTCTCGACCGACGGCACCGACCAGGTGGCGCGGCCGGCGAACTCGCGATCGACCTTCACGTCGGCGGCGCGGGCCTGGACGCAGATCGCCAGCCCGGCCAGGGCCAGGTGGCCCGAGAGCATCCAACTCAAACGTTTCATCGGTTCCTCCCGACGACGATATCGCGCGTGACCTGATGGATCCGCTGTTCGCGCTCGGCCAATTGCCGCAGCGCAGCGAGCAGCTCGGGGGTGTCGACTTGTTCGGTCTTGGTCAGTTCGGCATAACGTTGCGTGCGTTGATTGACGCGCATTTGCAGCGCGCGGATCATCTTCAGCTCAGCCAGCACGTCGACCAGCGGCGGCTCCGCTTCGCCATCTGGCGACTGATTCTGCTGCTGTTGCTGCTTTTGCTCCATGTCTTTTTGGGCTTTTTTGAGCGCCGCAATCATTTCTTCCAGCGCCGCGATGATGTCGGACTCGATGCCCTGGGTCAGGGAGCCCACGTCACTGCGGGCCAGGCGCTCGGCCACTTGCTGCATGTCGTCGCGCATTTCGGTGACGGCCTCTGGGAAGGCCACGGCCGAACCCTCTTCGCGCAGCACGGCCAGGCACTTGTCGGCTTCGGTCACGATCTCAGATTCCTTGCGGCCCAGACGGCCGGCCTCGATCTCATCGTCGCGATCGCGCGACGCGGCCGGCACCTGGTCGACGCGCTTGGTGCCTTCGTAGACGGCGAGCTGGGCATCGAGCATTTTGCGAAAGCGGCCCTCGAGCATGGCGAGCATCCGCGCGGTCTCTTCCTCGCGCAGCTGGCGCAAGATCTCCTCCAAGTCGGCTTTGGCCTGCTCGAGCTCCTTGATCGCTTCGGCCTGCTTGTCCTTGGCGCCGTCGCGTTGGGCCTGTTCGAGCTTCTCTTGGGCTTCTTGCATGCGCTGCTGAGCTTTTTCGAGCCGCTTTTGCGCGGGATTGTCGTCAGGCGATTGCTGGTCCTGCGGCTGGCCCTGGTTCGGCTGGCCGGGCATGGGTTGGCCCGGCATCGGCTGGCCAGGCATGGGCTGACCGGGCATGGGCTGACCGGGCATGGGCTGACCGGGCATCGGCTGCTGATCTTGCGGCTGGCCCTGACTGGGTTTGTCGGAGTCCTGGGGCTTGTCGTCCTTCGATTGGTCATCCGGCTTTTGACCGTCTGCCTTTTTGCCGTCTTGATCCTTCCCGTCGGATGGCTTGTCACCCGGTTTGGATTGCTTGTCCGACTTGTCGTCGTCGGATTTTTTCGCGTCGGGGTCTTTGGCATCGGGGTCTTGCTTGTCGTCCGCCTTCTTCTCGCCCTGGGCGTCCTTGTTCTCTGCGCCGTCTTTTCCGTCTTTCTGGGCGTCCTTCTTGTCGGGCGACTGGCCGTCTTTCTGTTCGCCCTGGCTGTCGCTGCTTTCGCCGGCCGGCTGCGGCTCGTTTGCGGCGGCATCGTCCTTCAGGTTCTGCGCCAGCTCGCCGGTCTTGTCGGACACTTCGCCCTGACGCTCTGCCAAGCGCTTCATGTCGGCACCGCGGGCCGTATCGCCCTGCAGTCCTTTTTGTTCCTTGATGATCTTGTTGACCTGTCGCAGATAGTCGCGAATGCGCTCTTTCTCGGAGGCGATCCGTTTGGAGCGGTCTTCGCTGAGCAGCAGCTCCAGCAACTTGGCCAAATCGCGCTGCACCTCGCCCTGGCTCTTTACTGCCAGCGCCAGCCGCTGATCTGTGAGCAGCTTGACCAACTCATCGAACTGGCGATCGATATCGCGCTGTTTGCTTTGCGCCACGGCCCGGCGGAGCAGGGCGGCCCGCTGCGGATCGGTGGGGGCGGTCAGCTCAGCCATCCGCAGCAGAAGTTTTTCCAGCTCGGCGAAGCGTTTGCGCACTTGCACCTGTCGCGCGGTCAGCGGATTTTCACCGGCGGCGTCTGTCGCGGCGGGGGCCGCATCGGCGGCGGGCGCGGCCGCCTCGTCGGCATCGGCCGGTTCCGGCGGCGGCACCGGCTGTGCCGCTAGCGATCCGCCCAAGCCCAGGAGGCAGAGCATGGCGAGCACGATGATCCCGTTCGAGTTGCTTCGCATGGTTTCGATTCCTTGCTGCGGGGCGATGAGGGCCCGCGCTCGGGCTCCCAGCGCTCGGCGCCGCGCGTCTACTCCAACAAATCGCGCAGCTTGTCCTTTTGCTTCTGTTTGGTTTCGTCGCTGACTTTTTCTTGCTCCTCGATGATCCCGCGCAACATGTCCAACACTTCGTTGAACGTCTCCAATTCCAACATTTTATCAAGAATCTGCTTCATCTCGACCAAGATGGCGTCCATGCGCACCAGCGCGGCGGTTTTGGTGGCCGAGGCCTCGGCGGGCTTGCCCACCTGTTCCACCAGCGCCTGCAATTCTTTCTGGAGCTCACCGAAGCGTTCCGCCACCACCCGTTTCAAGGGATCGGCCACGCCGTCTTTCAGACGGATTTTCAATTCCTCGGTATCGACCCGGTTGTTGATCATTTCTTCGCGGATTTCGTCGAAGGCTTGTGCCAGCGACACGATTTCGTGCGCGCTGCGATCGACGTTCTGCGCCACCCGCGTGGCCTGCACGCCCTGCGGCGAGAACCTGGCGGCAGCCTCATCGGGGTTGGGGCTGGCCGCGGCAGCCGGGCCGGCCGCCGGGTCTGGCGACGGCCTGGCCGTGTCGTCAGCGGCCGCTTTGGCGTCGCCCTTGTCTGGGGGCAGTGGCGCCTGGGCGGCGAAATCGATCTCCGCCAGCAAGTTTCGCGAGTCGGTGAATTCCTGCACGATCGTTTCGAAACGCCGCCGGAGCATCAACTCCCGAGCCTCGAGCATCGAGCGCAATTGCTCGGGCGTGACCACGTCGAGCACGTAGCGCTGGCTGGCGCCCTGGTTCGGCCCGGAGCCCAGCGTGCAGCCGTCGGCCGCGGCCACGGCGATATGAAATTTCTGCTTGGGTTCGAGCGCCAGCTCGCCGACCTCCAGTGCGTCGTCGACGGCCAGCTTTTCCTGGCCGTCCACAGGCGCGGCAAAGGGCCGCTGCTGGGCCGGCTTGTCGCCCGCGTGATAATCGAACCAGATCTTGGCCACGCCGTAGTCGTCGGCAACTTCGCCCGCGGCGGGCAGCCGGGCGCTGGGCGTAATGGCAGTGCCGATGCCGCGCAATTGGACGTTCACCTGCGGCGGTTCGTCCGCCACGGCCGCAATCGCCAGCCGCACGCCTTCCAAGCTGCGAATGCCGTCGGCATCGTGCAGCGTGAACAACAAGATCTTGTCGCCTTCCAGCGGCGGCACGTCGAACTGAAACTGCTGCACGGGCCGGCCGCCTTCGGCAGCCAGATCGAGTCGTTTACTTTGCGGCGCACTCTCGTCCGTAATGTCGTCGATCTGCACGGAGACCAGCGGCTTGTTCGCCTCGGCCTGGATGCTGACGCGCGTGCCGCGCGGCAACTGCACCAGGCCCGACACGGGAATTTCTCGCGCCGCGCGGCGCATGTAGGGCGGATACTCGCAGGCCAGCGTCATGCGGCTGATGGTCGGACTTTCGACCACGTCGAGATAGAACGGGCCTGCGCGGTCGTCGCCGCCGGCCACATAGAATTCCAACGGCGCCAACACGCTCTTGAACGTGTGTGCATACTGTTGGAAATCCGCCTGGCCCGGTTCGACCATGCCCTCGCGGCTCATGTTCTCGCGGCCGCGCACGCCGTCTTGCGTGCGGAAGCGCACTTCCACGACCTCGGGAATCTCGCGGCCCAGGGCGGCGTCCGCCTTGACCAGCAGCGGCCAATCGGCGCCGCGGGCGACTTTCACGCGACCGCTTTCGCCGAGGCCGACGACCGACAAATGCGTGTCGCGCGGCCACAGCTCCGCGGAGAGCAACAAATCGCGACGAACCCACACGGCCATCGCGTCGCTCAGCGAGACCGCAAATACGGCCACGCTACCCACCAGGGCCAGTGCCAAAGTGACGCGTCGCACCAACGGCGCGGTATTGAGCACCTGGCCCACGTCGATCGCGCCGGCCTGGGCCAACGCCTCGCGCCGGGTGTGGGAAATCATCTGCGGGTTGAACTCGGCGGCATGCTCGGGCCGCTCGGCCAATTCCACCGCGGTCAACAGTCCGTCGTGGAACTGACCAAAACGGCGCTCCAGCAAGAGCGCCATGTTGCGATCGGCCAGCGGAACGCCCAGCCGCGCCACGAGCAACCGCGAAACGAGATAGCCGACGCCCACCACCACGCCGATCAACACGATCGCCCGCAGCGGCACCGGCAGTTCGAACAGCCAATCGAGCGCCAGGCTGACCCAGAACGCGGCTCCCAGCGCGATGGCGATCGACGCCGCACCGTCCAGGCAGACGTACGCCCGGATGCGTCGCCGCAGGCGCGCGAGCAGCGCCTCGATAGCCGGCTCTTGCCGTTGCGCGGTGGTGTCGAGTTCGGTCGCCATGGTTGTTTTTATCTGCCGCCGGCAGGCGGCCCGTCTATGTCAGTTTCGCAAGACGACGTGCGTTTTGCCCTGTTTACGCCAGTTTCGACAAGCGCCGAATGAGCCATTCCAGGCACAGCGCGCCGCATATCACACCCAGCAGCCCCTGCATCCAATGCTCGTCGAACTTGCGATCGGTCACTCCGGCCAGGTAAGTCGTCTCGGTACGATCTTGCAGTTGATTGGCCAGTGGCGGCACGCCGCGCCCTCCCAGCACGCTGTCGGCGCCCACATAATACCGCCCGCCCGTTCGCTGGGCGATTTCACTCATCAACGCGTCGTTTCGTTCCGGGTTCTCGCGTTCGAGATCCGGCACGCGGACCTGGATGCGGCGCGCGAGTTGTTCCGCGTCGCTGCCGGGCACGTTCATCTCCAGGCGATAGTTTCCTTCGAGAAGTGCCGTGAACTGACCGACGTACATGCCCTTGCGCGTGGCATCGGGCGCGAGCTGCAACGCTTCGCTCGTGCTATCGGGGCGAATCACTTGCAGCGTCACGCTCGGCAGGTCGACCGGCTCGAACTGCGCGTCGCTCAGCTGCGCACGGACGACAACCGTGTTGCCCAACAAGTAGCGGTCGCGGTCGACCAGCAGCATGCCGCGGCTGGAGCCCAGCAACAGTCGCCCTTGCGAAACGTGGCGAATGAGCTTGGTGTAGAACTGCTCGAAATAGCGGTCGTCGAGGGCCCGCAAGCGCCACATTTCGCCGCTGCCCAGATAAAACACTCGGCCCGAGCCATAGAACTGGCCGGCCAGGTATACCGGGCGCTGCTCGCCTGTTGCGCTTTGCGGATCGGAATAGCGGGCGTAGATGGTGGCGCCGGGCTTGGCGCCACGGACGTCGTAATAGCCGTACACGCCGGGGAAGTCAGACCACACTTGCTGGCTGGCCGGCGCGCTTTCGGCGAGCCACAAGAATTCGGCTTCGAGCCCTTCGCGCGTGAAATCGACCGGCCAGGGCGTCGCCGAGCCGAAGCGGCCTTCGTCGAACAACGTCAGCCGACGATTGAACTCCACCGGATACAGCGTTCGCACCTTGGCCAGCTTGGGATCCTGCAGCCAGGCATCCATTTCAACCGGTCCGGCCACCACGATCAGTCCGCCGGCCTTTTCCGCCACCCAACGCTCGAGCAGGTCGGCGGAGGCTGCGTCGAGCGACGTCCAATCGGGATCGAAGGCCACGATCGCGTCGTACTCGAACAACTCCTGCGGGGTCGAGGGCAGGGCGGTGAGTATCTGATGCGCGTCTTGCGAGACGCCCTCGGCGGCCGATTGCAGCCAGACATCGAGCGTGATCTGCTTGTCGCGATGCAGCATGTTGCGCAGAAATACGTATTCCCGGGTCGGCCCGCTGGCAACTAACAGCACCTTGGTTTTGCGATCGACGATTTCCACGTCGACTTCCTGCGCATCGTCCGCCGCATTGGTATCTTCCGGCGGAGCTTTGACGCGCAAGCGATACATCCGGCGCCCGCTCTCGGCAGGCGTGATGGCGAAGCGCACCGGCACCACCTCGCCGCGACCACCGAGCGTGATGCGCTGGCTGCCTTCGGCCTTGCCGGCATCAACCGCGCCGCTTTCGCCGGCGGCGCGCGACACCAGCTCGACGTCGACCGTGCGGTCCGCGAGCCCTTCCGACTGCAGATAGCCGGTCACATGAAAGCTGTCGCCAGGATAAGCGCGGGCCGGCGCCACAAGATCGCCCACGCGCACGTTCGACGGCCGCTTGTCGGAACCGATGCCGACCGTGTAGATGGGGATCTTGGCTTCGCGCGCCAGGGCCACCGCGGCCGAGGGATCCATGCCGGCGTTCTGTCCGCCGTCGCTGAAGATGATGATGCCGGCCACGGGCGCTGACCGTTCTTCGGCAAGGAGCCGTCGCAGCGACTGACCGTAGCGCGTTTCGGTTCCTTGGGGCTGCGCGGATTTGCGCCAGTCGGTGACGGCGGCGTCTGCGGGAGGTTTGGCACCGGGCGGCGGAACTTGCTTGCTCGACTGCTCTTCAGCGGCCGGCTGCAGTTCGATCTTGGGAAAGGCGCTGATCCGTGCCAGGTCGGTATCGAACCGATACAGCGACACATCGTGCTTCTCGCGCAATTTGTCAATGAATTTGCCTTGATCCAACAGCGACACCACCTGATCCAAGCGATTGGGTGTGGCGGGCACCGCAGATGCCGTCAAATCGTGCAGGCCCATGCTCAAACTGGTGTCAACCATCATCAGCACACGCGAGTTATGCACGACTTTGCGCTCGGTGCGCTTTTCCAAGTGCAAATAGAAGGCCAACAGTCCAACGAGTGCCGCAATACGCAGCGCCGCCAGCGTCCAGACCACCGGCCGCCGCAGTTCCAGACTATCGCGGCGAATCATCCACACGGCGTAGACGATGATGGCCAGGCAGGCCGTCGCCAGCACCAGATAGTGCCAGCCTTCGGTGTAGCCTTGCAGCCGCGACAGCTCATAGGTGGTGCGACTGGAGACGTCCGCCCACGGGAGAAACTGGCTCATCTGCCTGCGCCCTCCTTGGCCGGCGGATGATAACTGCAGGCATACGCCAGCGCCTGCTCGGCGAGCAACACCACGATCAGAATGATGAGCAGACTGGTGCTCAGGTTGAACCCGGCCAACTGTTGCGGGTTGTAATTGATGTCGGCGGCCTCGTGATACTCGTAGCGCAGGCCTTCCAAACCGCCAGCCAACTGAGCGCTCGAGAACTTTGCCAGGTCGCCCTCTTCGGGCGTCACGTTGAAGGCGAAGCGTTCGGTGCGCTGCGAGCCATCGGTACCGGTGAGCTGCGCCTGATAGACGCCGCTGTGCGCGGTATCGCCCAGCACGGCGCGATGGCCCTGGGGCGTGGTCGTGGCATCGACCAACAGCGTCTGGGTGTTGGCTTCGTCGCTGGGCACTCCAAAGCGGACCTGCGGCAAGAACTTGGCGACGTCGACCGCGACCGACAGCGGCGTGCCCAACAGGCGGCTGGTGTCCGGATAGCGCGGCTGCGACAAGTACGATTGCATTTCCAGCATGGCCACGACGTAGCTGGGATTGTTGCGTCCCCAGTTGTTCCAAGCGCCCAGTGCCGTTTCTGCCGGCGAGGCCTTCGTCAGAATGGCCAGCACGCGGCCCGCGCCGAACGTGCGCTCCACCGCCAGCGGCGCTTTGTTGCGCAGCCGCGCGATCACGCGGGTGGACGATTCAGGATCGGGCGCCCAGTTTTGCGGAGCGGCAAAGTATCGCTGCACCGTCACCGTACTCAGAAAACTGTTGCGCTCGCCGGCAAACACCGCGAAGATCGGATGATCGGTCACCTCCAGATCCGGCGCGCGTTCCAGGCGATCGACCACGAGCTCCGCCGGCCCGGCCAACGGCAACGGAAACAGGCCTTCGCCGCCGCGGAAGAGCTGTTCGTTGATCAACTCGGCCCGCGTGCGGTCTCCGAGGAAGATACCCACACCACCGCCCGACTTAACGAACGCTTCGAGCGTGGCCACGTCGACCGCTTCCAGCCGTTCGACGTTGAGCAGATAGATGGTGCTGAAGCTGTCGAGCGAGCGACCGCGCAAGAACGCGGGCGATTCGATCACCGGGCGCAGGCCGCTGGTGGTCTTGCCGCCCGGCGACAAGGCAGCCGCCAGAAAGAACGCATCCTTCGCCTGCGGGTCACCATCCACGATGAGCACATCGACCGCATCCGGCACATCGACCACCAGGGCCCGGCGATTGTCGGTGGGGACGGCGTCGCTCGGCAGCCGGGCGACGATCTCGTGCTGACCGGCCACGGCAAAGAGCGAAGGAAACCGCCGCGTCACTTGCTTGCCGGCCGGCAGGTCCTCGACCACGATCGCCGGGCGCGGGTGGCCGTCTTCTTCCAGCGAAACGCTGACGGCCTTGGCATCGCCCGGACCGAAGTTCTGCAGCGTCACTTCCACCAGCAGCGGAACGCCGGCGGCGCGTGTGCCGGCGGCCGGTCGCAGCGCGGCCACGGCCAGATTCTGATGCGCGTCGGTCACGCAATTCACCAAATGCAGTTGCACGCCCGATTCATCAAGTCGACTCATGGCTTTGCGCAGCGCGGCCGGATCCTGCCATTGCCGCGCGCGATAGTCGGACACGATGTACACGATCCGCTCCTCGTCGGCCGGCTTGCCGGGCAGGCGATCGATAGCCGCCAGCGCGTCTTGCGCCTCGGCCGCGGTTTCGGAGACGGACAGCGGCCCCAGCACTTCTTCCAGCTGCGCGGCGAAATTCGCGTTGAGCGGCTGCTCGAGCATGTCGGGCTGCACGCCACGGCCAATGCGCTGGGCGCGCGAAAAGCGCACGATCGAGAAGAGTTGCGCCGTGTCGCGCTGGGCAGCCTGGGCCGCCAGCCGCCCGACCACTTCCTTGGCCTGTTCGAAGGCGCTGGTGTCGGCCCAGCGATCGGACATCGAAAAACTGTCGTCCAAGAGCACGATGTGGTGCGTGCGGGCGCCGCCAAACAAGGCGCCCCACTGATTGCGAAGCATGGGCTGCGCCACCATCAGCACCAAGGCGGCGATGGCCAACATGCGCATCAGCAGCAAGAGTAATTGCTTGAACAGGATCGATTTTTGATGACGCTTCTGGCTGGCCAGCAGAAACTCCATGGCCGCCCACTGCACGCGCCGATGGCGCATGAGGTTGATCAGGTGGATCAAGACAGGCACGCCGATGAGCGGCAGCCCCCACCAGAGCAACGATTCGTAGAGAAAACTGGGCATTGACGATCTGCTGCGTTAGTTCTTCGTCACCGGTGAATACTCGGAATTCGGGAAGTCCGCCCGCGTCTCATCGTCGTTTCGCATCCTGCCGTTTGCTGAGGAATGCCGCCAGGGCCGCGTCCAAGGGATCGCTGGTGCGCACCAGCGCATAGTCCACACCGTGTTGCGCACAACCGCGACGCACTTCAGCCAGATAGGCGTGTAGCGCGTCGAGATAGCCCTCACGCAGCGCGCGCGGGTTGCAGCTGAGGTGGTCGTCGAACTCCAGCCCCTCGAACCGCGTCGGCCCGTTGAACGAGAAATCCAGCTCCTGGTCGTCGAGGACGTGAAACACCAGCACGTCGTGCCCGTACTGGCGCAACAGCCGCAGGCCTTTGAGCAGTCCCTCGCGCTCCACCAATAGATCCGAAATGAGTACCATCAGCCCGCGGCGCGGATAGGCTTCGGCAGCGCCCAGCAGAATGGAGCGCAGCTCCGTTTTTTCGGCGGGCTCGCTGGCGGCAAGCGCTTGGACGATGGCGTTCAAGTGGCTGCGCTTGGTGCGCTGCGGCACCTTGGCGCGAATGGCGGAGTCGAACGCCAGGCAGCCGATGGCGTCCTGCTGACGCAGCAGCAAGTAAGCCAGCGACGCGGCGATCGTGCAGCCGTATTCATACTTGTTCATCGCGCCCGAGCCGTAGCGCATGCTGCCCGACACGTCGACCAGCAACGTGGCCCGCAGGTTGGTGTCTTCCTCGAACTGCTTGACGTAGAAGCGGTCTTGCTTGGCCCACACTTTCCAGTCGATGTGGCGCAATTCGTCGCCGCGGGTGTACTCGCGATGCTGCAAGAACTCCACCGACTGGCCGAAATACGGACTGCGATGGATGCCGGCCAGAAAGCCTTCCACGATGTGCCGAGCGCGCAAATCGAGCCGCGCAATGCGGCCGATCGACTCAGGATGCAAAAATCTTTTGGAAGCGGGCATCGCTCGTCAATTCGTCTTCTTTGGTGGGTGTGACGGCCAGCAGCCGATCGATCACGTCGTCGCAAGTCACGCCGTCGCTTTCGGCGGCGAAGTTGACCACCAGCCGGTGCCGCAGCACGGGCTTGGTCAGTGCCTGAATGTCGTCGGTCGAAACGTGCGTGCGGCCGTGCAACAGGGCCCGCGCCTTGGAACCGAGAATCAAAAACTGTACGGCGCGCGGGCCGGCGCCCCAGCTGAGCTGGTCGCTGACAAAGTCGGGCACGCCGGTCTCGCCCACGCGGGTTTGCCGCACGAGCGAGAGGACATAACGAATGACGTGGTCGGTGATCGGCACTTCGCGGACGATGCGCTGCAGCTCCAGAATTTCTTCGGCCGTCAGCACCGGCTCCACGCGATCTTCCAGCACGGTCGTCGTGCGCCGCGCGATTTCGAACTCTTCGTTGAAACTCGGGTAGCGCACAAAGACCTTGAACATGAAGCGGTCTTGCTGCGCTTCGGGCAGCGGATACGTGCCTTCCTGCTCGATGGGGTTCTGCGTGGCCAGCACGAAGAACGGATCGGACAGCTTGTGCCGCACGCGGCCCACGGTGACTTGCCGTTCCTGCATGGCCTCCAAGAGCGCGGCCTGCGTTTTGGGCGGGGTGCGGTTCACTTCATCGGCCAGCACGACGTTCGAAAACAGCGGCCCTTCCAGAAAGCGGAACTCGCGGCTGCCGGTGGAGCGGTTCTCTTCGATGATTTCCGTGCCGGTGATGTCGGCCGGCATCAGGTCGGGAGTGAACTGAATGCGGCTGAACGACAGGTTCAAGGTGCGCGCCAGCGTGCTGACCATCAGCGTTTTGGCCAGCCCCGGCACACCCTCCAACAGGCAGTGGCCCCGGCTGAACAGCGAGATCAACAACTCTTCGATCACCTGGTCCTGGCCAACGATCACTTGCGCCAGTTGGGCGAGGATTTTCTCCCGGGCATCGCGCAATTTGCGAATGGCGGCGGAGTCGCTGGAGCTGAACGTTGTATCGGACATGCGGGGTCTCGTCGGGGGATTTGAAAGTTACCGAAGCGGTTGGGTCAGCGGCCGACAGGTCAAGCGGCGCGTCAGCGCTGGTAAATCGGCAGCGACCCGTTCTCCAATTGCAAGATGGTGAGGTTGACGGCGGTGGTGTAGATCGGGCCGATGTAGCCTTGGTTCCAGACGACGTATTTGCCGTTTTCGGTGGCTTCGCTGGCCAGCTTTGCGTACAGCTTGTCGCGATACGCATCCCACGAGTTTCCGCCCTCGCGATAGATCACTTGGGCGTAGTAATAGTGGGCGTAGTGCCAGTGGCCGAAGCCTTGGTTGGAAATGTCGCCCAGATTGCGCTCGCAGTAGTCCTGGAGCTTGGGCACGTACTGGCTGTCGTATTCGCCAGCGTTGAAAAGACAGGCAATGGCGGCGGCGGTGATCGCCGGACGGCCGCCACCTCCCTTGGAACTGTATTGTACTCCGCCGTCGGGCAAAGTGCACTTGCGGATGTACTCCACGGCGGCGTCGATGATCTCGTTGGGCACCGCGATACCGGCGTTGCGACAGCCGCGCAGGCCTTGCACCTGGGTGATCGTGGTCGAGCCCTCGTCAAAATCGCTGCCATCCTTCGCGCTGACATACCCCCAGCCGCCGGCGGCGGTTTGCGCCTGGCCGGTGAAAACCACCGCGCGTGTCAGCACGTCGATCAGTTCGCGGCGACGGCTTTCGTCTTCCTCTTCGCCCAGCACTTGCGAAAGGAAGAGCATGGAATAGCCGTGGCCGTAGGTGTAGCGATCGTCACGGCCCGGATCGCCGATGAGGCCGTTGGGCCGGCTGCGCGAAATCAGGTAGTCGACGGCGAGCCGGATGTTCTTGGCGTATTTGCCTTGCGTCGTGGTGGAGCCCTCGCACAACAGCGCCGTCCCGGCCAGCGCGGTCATGGCCGTGGGGTAGCGACCTTCGTTGGCGCTCCAGTGACCGAGGCGCGATTGCGTGCTGGCCACCCATTCCAGCCCGCGCGAAATCATCTGATCGATCCGCGGATCGCGTTGGGCGCCGCGCGCGCTGGACGTGGCGGCGCCGTTATACACGGCGGCCAGAGCGGTCATCAGAATTGCGCAGGCGCAACGGATCGACATATGCGACTCAACTGGCTATTTGGCGGGCGTCGTAGGAGGTGGAACATCCGTCAGCGTCAGCTCAATGACCCGGGGCGGGAGCAAGAGCGACATCGTGTTTTTCGTGCGATCGCCAGACACCTCGAGATTGCCCAACAGCGCGTGCGGCAACTCTTCGTTTTGATACGCGACGCGGCCGGTGCGCTTATCAAGACACATCAGGGACGTGCGCGGCTCGCGGGGTCCGGGACCACGCCGCGGCCCAACCTGCCGCACAAACACCAACAGCGGCAGCTGGCTGGGCTGATTGGTCACCAGACCGTGCTGCGCCACGACGGCCGGCGCGGGCCAGGCTTTCTTGCCCGAGCTGCGATCGAAAGCGTACACCCGGCCGTTGACCATTGGATAATTCGCGGCCCCGGCCACGGGCTGCACGTTGACCGGCACTTCGAGCGGCGAGGCCGAATTCGTGATCAATAGATACTCGTTCGCGGCGGGCAGCAGGTAGATTCCGACCAGCGCCTTCTCGGGCTCGACTTTGTCTTTGACCAGCGGTTTGCCGTCGGCCAGCGTCACTAACACGAAGTCTCCGTCGGGCTCGAGCACGCCCACGGCCTCATCGCCCACGATGGCCGCCTTGGCACCGTTCTCGAACGCAAAACTCCACAGCGTTTTCTCTTCCCACGGATCGCGCAGGGCCAGCAAGTGCTGCGCACCTTGCGGCTCCCAACAGAGCACCTGTCGGCCGATCGTGAGCATGCGTTGCTCGAAGGGCACAATCTGCCGTGAGCCAACCTGCTCGCCGGTCGCGGCGCGCAACACCACGGTCTCATCGGACGCCTGATCCTGGTCATTGCGAGCCGCGTCGCTGGTCGGCGCCACGAACAGCAACTCGTCGTCACCGAAGAGCTGATTTCCCAGTCCCACGTTCTTGCGAATCCACATGGTCTTGCCGGTGTGCGGGTCGACACAGTGCAAGTCGCGCAGGCGTTGAAAATACACGCCTTGATCCGTTACCGGGCCGATATTGCCATAGCGCCGCCCAAACGTGTCTTCCGGAACAAAGCGCGTGCCTCCCCAGGGCACAGCGACGGGGCGTGAATAAATGCCCTGGCCGGTTTGAAACCCAGCGATGCGTTCGCCCAGGTCTTGCGTCCACAGCACGCGGTTCACGGCGGGCTCGCTGCCGCGCATGGCGTCGATCGCCACGACCTGATTGCCCATGGACAACACGAGCATTCCGCCGTGCACGTTGACGGAGCTCAAGGGCGGTGCGTTGTATACGTTGAACCGGCTGACCGCGGTGGGCTGCATGCGCTGTTCGTAAATGGGAATGCGAAATTGCTTCTCGCCGTAGGCATCCTGGCCGACGAGCACTTGCGTCTGCAGATCGAGCGATAATGACAGATCGCGGAAAAACGAACCGCCGGAGCCAATGACGTCCAAATCCACCGAGCGCGGCGCTCGTTGCGAACGCGGACGCACGGCCACGGAACTTTCGCGGGCCTTTACTTCGCCGGCCGGCCAGTTGTGAAGGCCGCCGAGTTTTGCGCGGGCCGGATGATCGGCCGGGAGTTGATCGACAAGCTGCTTGCCCGTCAGACCGTCGGGGCCGGCAACGTCGGCCAGGCGCTTGGCCAATTGGCCATAGCTGACGGCGGCCAGGTCGTGCCGGCCGGCGCTATCGAGCAATTTTGCCAGCCGCAGATGGGCGGCAACGTTGTCGGCGGTTGGGCCCGCGCGGTCGATGCTGCGAACCAATGCTTCCGCCTCGAGCAACTGGATACTGTCGAGCCGCGCCAACAACTGCGTGCGCGCCTGCATGGCGGCGGGGCTGTGGCCGAAGACGCTCAAGAACTGCCGTAGCGCAGCGACCGATCCGGAAGTCAGCGCCGCCTCGAGCCGGGCGGCAATGGCCGCCTCGATTTCGTCGCGCTGAGCCGCACTGGCGGTTGCCTGCAGAGCTTCGAGCTGCGCACTTATCCAGCGAACGCGGTCGACGGACAGCGCCGGATCGACAACGTCCAACTCGCCGGCTGGCCCGTCGTCAACGAGTTTGAGATACGTTTGAAAGGCCGGCACGAGCTCACCATTTGCCTGCAGGCCAGCGGCCATGACGCGCCAGTAGGCCTGGCGGTCTTCGCGCCGCTGGATCAGGCCGTCGAGCTCTTCGGCACGTTGCCGGTTCGCGGCGAAGTCGACGCGCAGTCCTTCCAACAGCGCGTGGATCAGTTGTTCACGCGTGGCATCCGCGGGAGTGAGCGCATAGGATCGCTCCAACAGCTCGATCGCGTCGCCCAACGATTGCTCGTCCAGTTTTACTGCGGCCGAAAGCGCCAGCGCCTCGGCGTCGTCCGGGCGCTTGGCCAACGACTCGGCGATTTGCTGCTTGAGCGCATCGAGCTGATAAAAAACCTCGACGTGATCCGCGCCCTGCGAAACCACGGAGTCGCGAAAGCAAATCAAATTGCCGGGAACCGTGCCGCTGCGCGACCGGGCGCGCTCGACGATCTGGCCCGTGGTCAGATCGATCTTGGCCACCTCTGCCGTCGTCAGCGGCAGATAATAGAAATTGCCGCTGTAGAAACCGCGCCCGCTGGGCAGACTGCCGGCCGGCAGCTCCAGGTCGGGCCAGGCCGACTCGCCATCGGCCAGCTTGACGGCGGACACGGCGTTTCGCCCTACGAGCACGACGCGGCCATCGTGAACGCAAGCCACGTACAAATGGTCGTCGCGATCCTGCTTCCACAGCTCTTTGCCGGTCAACAAGTGCAGGCAGTAAATCTGGTCGGACTCGACCGGCGTAACGAGCGCGCTGCCTTCGGCCACGGTGATCGATCCGTCGATCCAATGCTCGTCTCCACGGCGCTCCGAGCCGGGATAAATGGCAAACCGCGCAGCGTTGAAACGATCGGCGTTGTTCTGTTGCGTGCGCGGGTATTGATAACCCCACAGCAACGAGCGCGTGGTGAGATCGATGGCCACGACGGCGCCGGCGGATGTCGGGCAGACCAGCACGCCATCGGCAAAGCTGGGCACGGCGCCGGCGTTGCGGCGCGTGGCGTCTTGCGTGACCGGCGGATCGACCACGGCCAGTTGCTGCGACCAGGCGAGCGCACCGTTCTCTGGCGACAGCACCACCAGCCGAATTTCCTGGCCCTTCATTTCCGCCAGCGCGTACAACTGACCTAATAGCGGCAGCGGCGGGCCCAGGAAGTAAGCTCCGGCCAGCTGCGGCTCGTCACCGCCGTCGGCCCCGCCAACTTCCCACTTCAGTTTTCCCTGCGTGGCCAGTTCGCGGGCGGCCAGCCGATTCGAGGTTCGCGAATTGACCAGCACGCGCCGTCCATTGGGCAGCACGGTCGTCAATGGGCTGCCGGTAACGCCCAATCCCAAGTCTTCGACGTAATAGACCTGGTCGCCGTCGCTGCTCAGCGTGCCATAGATGGCGTCTTCCCACATGCGTTGATCGAGGCCCGAGAGCACTTGCGCGCCGCGGCCCGGCTGAGGCGAGCTGCCGACTTCGAGAAACTGGCTGAGCGATTCATCGGACTCCGGATAGCGCCACACGATCTTGCCGCTCGTGAAATCGACGGCCTGGAGCGCGAACGCGGACCGCATGAGCACGACGTCGCCCACGCCCAGCGGCTGGAAGCTTGGAATGGCAACGATTTCCTGATTGATGTAGTCGCGGCGCACGTTCTCGACGAAGCGCTCCACTTGCGCGTCGTCGGTGGTGGGCTGCCGCCAGCGCACGTTCAACAAGGGCCGCCCGCCCGCGCTCTCGGCATTGCGGCTTTCGTCGCCGCGAAACAGCGCCCAGCGCTGCGGTTGAACGGAGGAGAGTGCGCCCTGGGGACCGAACGTCTCGCGCAGCCAGGCGGCCGCCTGCGCATCGTCGGCAAATAGCCGCACCGTTTTTCCGCCGATCGTCACTTCTGCGCCCGGCTGAGCGCGTTTCAAGCGCAACAGCGCGCTGGTGGCCTGCTCTGGATTGCCCGCGCGCAGCCAGCACACGGCCAACGACAGCGAGAGCACCGGCTCCAGCCGTTCCCGGGCGGCGGGAGTTTTGCGCAGCCGCTCAAAGCAGAGAGCGGCGGCGGTCGGCCGATTGTGGTCCAAGTGATGACGGCCCAGAAGAAACGTCGCTTCTTGACCGGCCGCGGTGTAAAAGAACTGCCGCGCGACGTCGGCAAGATTGCTCGCCTTGCCGCTGGCCACGGCCTCTTGCAGCATGGTTCGCGCGCGGGCGCCAAATTGCAGTTCGTACGACTGCCGACCTTCTTCAGGCAATTCGGCAATCAGCCGACCGGCGTCGGCCTTCAAGCTTTTGAACACGCTCTCGGCGGGATCGGGCTTGAAGAAGAAGTCTTCGCCGTTTTCCAACACGCCACCGAGCAGGCGCACCGCCTCGCCGTAGCGCCGCTCGCCAATCATTTCTTCGGCCGATTCCAAACGGCGTTTGGCGGTGCGATCTGGCGGCAAAAACACGCCGTCCAAGAGCAAATCCGGATCGTTCTGACCCGCCTGTGCCAGCGCTTGGGGTGCCGGCCGGCGCTGCTGCGCGATCCGCGGTGCTGCTCCCCCAGGCGGAGGCAACTGTCCCGCGACCGGTATCGCCCAAGAAACCGCGATCGCCGCGAAGAACGCCACGGCCAGGCGATTCGACCGAGCAGGTCGCTGCATGGGACCTTCCCTTACCTTGGGGTCGCCGGCGGCAGTTTGAAGTCGGCGAAATCCGTCCAACTAGTCGGGGTGTGATCGCGATACTGCCGCTATGGGCTGGGCTGCCGGTCGTCCTCCAAGACGCATCGCTGCCAGCAGGGCTTGCCCACGGCGGATTTGACGCTCGGGCCCCTGCCTGCGGTTCCGTGGCATCCGCTGCCACGCCGTCGAGTTCCCTCGCTCATGGATCCATCATACCGTCGCTAGCGCGTAATCACAAGTACTGGCCAGTGCGCAGGTTAAAACCGGTTTTGCCCCGTGTGCCAAGCCGCTGACGGAAGACGTGCCCCGGAAATTCACCCCTGCCTGTCGGTCACATCCATGCGACGAACCACCGGCAGGCCGTGTTGCGTGTGGCAAGAGTGCGCGCCGGCCTGTGGGCAGCGTGCCCCTGGCGTTGGTCAATCGCGCGCGATCGCGCAGTCATTGAAACACCCACTGATGAGGTCACGCGGCAGTGCGCGCAGCGCGCCGCAACGCGCGCAGAAGCGTCGTCACGAGGGGGACAAATCGCCGACACGCGGGACAATCTGGTGTGGCATTT
Organism: Pirellulales bacterium; assembly: GCA_050250435.1. Lineage (GTDB taxonomy): Bacteria > Planctomycetota > Planctomycetia > Pirellulales > PALSA-1355 > JBFWOR01. Next base: position 82,048 of record JBFWOR010000017.1, read on the forward strand.
CACGGCGAGAAAAGTTGCTCTTGACCTATATTTTCGGGGATTTGCGAGCTTTGTGGCTTGCATTTTTGAGGATGTTGTCTTTAATCATCCCGTCCGTGCATCCGCGGACAGCGCGTCATTTCCCCCTAAAAAACCCGCAAGGAGGGTCCCGTACTATGGCGAAAGCCGCAACCGCAGCGAAGAAAGCCCCGTCAAAGTCAGAGGTCATGAACAACATTGCCGAAGAGACCGGCCTGAGCAAAAAGCAGGTATCGTCCGTGCTCGATTCACTGGCCGGCGAGATCAAAAAGGCGCTTTCGAACAAAGGCCCCGGCGTGTTCGCGATCCCCGGGCTGGTGAAAGTCGAAAAGAAAAAGGTCCCGGCCCGCCCCGCGCAAAAGAACGTGCCGAATCCGTTCAAGCCCGGCGAGTTCATGGACCGACCGGCCAAGCCGGCCAGCGTGAAAGTGAAAGTGCGTGCCTTGAAGAACCTCAAGGACATGGTGTAGCACGCCGAACCGCAAGGTGATTGCCGTAGCGCCCGCCGGGCCGCCGCTTTCGGAGGTGCGGCCCGGTGCGCGTCGCGCGGCATGCCTTACACCAGAGCGCCCACATCGCCGACCGACAACGTTCGCTTGCGGGCGAGGTTTGCGGCCGGTTGAGACCTTAGGCCGCTCGAGCCAGCGATGCCCATTGTGCATCTCTGGACGAGCGGCTTGTTTGTTGCGCTCGATCAAACTGAATCCCCCCCTTGGCCGAGTTTCTTGCGGCTCGTGTCCACCGCTACTACATTCAGTCCGTAAGCCGTGCAAAGCCAGGAGGCGGTATGCGGCGGGCGGATTCAATTCGAATACGGCAACGCGCACTCTGTGCGCTGTCGCCCGGTTTCACGCTGGTGGAATTGCTGGTGGTGATCGCCATCATCGGCGTGCTGGTGGCCCTGCTATTGCCGGCTATTCAAGCGGCGCGCGAAGCTGCACGGCGTTCGAGCTGCACCAACAATCTCAAGCAGTTCGGCATCGCACTGCAGAACTACCACGACAACGTGAAGACCTTCCCGTCAGGCGGATGTTTTCGTGCGCCGGTGGGCGTCGACACGATCTACGCCAGTCCCCACGCAATGCTGCTGCCGTACTTCGAAGAGGGAGGCCTCGCCGGGCTCTACTCCAAGAATAAATCGTGGCTGTTGCAATCGCCGGAGGTCGTGGCAACCCATATTCCCGTGTATGTCTGTCCGTCGTGCGCGGGCGACCAACCCATGCTCGACAAACTGCTGACCACCATTTTCGTGATCGCCAGCGTGAACAATAGCTACGCGGCGATGGGCACTACCACGTATCCCTTTTGCAAAGGGGTTACCGATGCCTGGTGTTTTGGTCCCAGCGGCGCGCCGCCGGGACCGCCCAGCGTGCCCGAGAGCGAGCGCGGCATGTTTGACTTTCAGTGGGCCGTCAATGCGCGGCGCATAACAGACGGCTTGAGCCACACGATGGCGGTGGGCGAAGGCACCTATGGTCCCGGCTGGCCGGTCTGCAACGCCGCGGCGACCGATCGGGTGTGGGACACCTCGAATCCGCCGCAGCTGGCAAATGAGCGCCATTGCCCGCCGGTTTTCGATAGCGAAGGCCAGATGCGCATCGCCTGGCAGGCGTGGGTCTGCGCCGGGCCTTCCTACAAATCGCTGCAAGGGCCCTCGCTGTTCTATTGGGGCAGCTTGCTGGCGTGCACGCTGGAGCCGATGAACAAGAATCCGGTCACACACTCGATGGCCGACGACGGGGCGCTCCATGTCTGCGCCAAGAGCCAGCCCGGCGCGCCCGGCACGCGCGGCAAACGGACCACCGGTGGTCCGCACGTGACGCCCAACTTTCGCAGCGATCATCCCGGCGGCTGTAACTTTCTCTTCGCCGACGGATCTGTGCACTTCCTTTCCGAAGACTTGGACATGCTGACCTATCAAAAGCTGTCCACGATGTTCGGTAATGAAGTCGTGCAACTGCCGGTCGAGTAGGCTGGTGCCCTCGGCAGCACCCCAGGCTGGGCCCCCGCGACAAGTCGCAATGGCAACTGCGCGCGAGCCGTCACCCTAGCCGTCGCGATCGTCTTCCAACTGCGCGGCGACGCGCGCCAACTCGGCGGCAAACCAGTCGGCGCCGGGCGGAAACCAGCGTACCGCCTGCGCCGCAAACCAACCGATTGCCAAGAGCCGCTGCAGTTGCAATACGCCTGGCGCGACATGCTGCCGTGGATCAACCCCCAGCGAACCCAGAAGTGCCGCGCGATCCAACTCGACGGATCCCCAAAAGGGCCGCTGCCAGTCCAAGACGCGATATTCGCCATCTTGCACCAGGACGTTGCTCGCCAGCAGGTCGCCATGCACGTAGCCCATGGGCGTCGTGAGTGCCTGGTCGATCAACGCGCCGCGGCCGCAGTGTTCGACCCGCGCAACCAGCGCGGGGCCGATCGCCGGATGCTGCGCGCCGTCGGCAAGTGTTTGCAGGTCGGCAAGGATGCTCGCGGCGCAGTGGTTCCACGCGGCAGCGGGCCTCAAGTCGAGTACGGCGGGCAAGTCGCCGTCGATCTGTCCGATCGCGTCGACGACGTGATCAGCGTGCGCCAGGGCGGCCTCTGGTGAAATGGGCGAATCGCCTAGCCGTGCAGCCTCGACGTATCGCAGCAAAAGTGCGGGCGGGCCGCTGGGTACGTCGAGCGATTGCGCCTCCACCACCAGGGGCGAACGGGCGTGATGGTAGAACTGCGGCTCAACGGTGGGCGCGGCCTGCGTTTTGTAGACGATCTTTCGGCCGTCGGCACACTCCACGATCTCGACGCGCGAAAGTGGCCATTGCTGGAGCAGCAACCGGCGAACGATCGGGCTGCCGAGGGCGGCAGCCAATTCCTGGTCGTCGTGCCACCACAAGTCGAATTGAGCGTGGCGTTGCATGAGAGGCGGCGGGTGCCGAGCAGGTGCATCGCAAGGTTGGAGTTGCGGGTCGACATTGTGTCGTGCGGCGCAAGGGCGCACAAGCCGGCTGCGGTCACCGGCGCGGTCCGCTATTGCAGGGCCCGCTCGATGGCCGAGAAGATCGTTCCAATCGCTCCGATCAAATACCCTTCCGCCGCCTTGCCGTCCGGATTGTTCCAGTACACGTGCAACGTGTACCACCGACCGTCGCGATTCTGGAGCAGCCAGTTGCCGGCCAGCAATTGATCTTCCGAGCCGCCTTTGAATCCCACGTACGGCCAGCATGCCGGGTCGTGCGGCAGCTTCTGGTCCACGGAGAGCACGGCCCGCAGGGCATGCGCCGGCTCATCGGCGCTCGTGTTGGTCTTGATCCAGGCCAGCGCTCGGGCCAGATCCAGCGGCGTCGCGTACCACTCGGCCAGATCGTAGGCGGCGGTGTCAAAGTCGAGGCTTTCGTAGGCGGGCAGACCCTGGAAATGTTCGGCTAGGAATTTTCGCCGGGCCGCCTCGTCGAGCGTCTGATATGTCCGTCCGGGCAGACCCTGTTTGATATCGCGGAGCATGGTCATCTCGCGCGTCGACAGCAGCGGCCGATTCCATTCGGCATGTTGATTTCCCATGCGCGTCATCTGCTGCTCCACCTGTTCGCGGCCCAGGAGATGCAACAAATGATCGGTGGCCGTGTTGTCGCTGATCCAGATCATCTTCAGCGCCAGCGTGTGCAAAGTTACGGGTGAGCCGGCGGGCCAGGCCGCCATTTCGCTGTGCGGCGGGCCTGCCAATTCGCGCTCGAGCAGCATGGCGTTATCCAGTTGGCGGCGATCTGCGTTCACCTCATCGGCCAGCGTGCCCAGAATGTACAACTTGAAGCTCGAGCCGATGGCGAACCGTTCGTCGGCGCGCACGGCGTAGAGCACGTGCGGCTGGTCGCCTTCGATTTCGGTAAACAGAAAGCCCGTGTGGCCGGGCAATTTGTCGAGCGCGGCCTTGGCCACGGCGGCGACGTCGGTAGTGGGTGCCGCTTCGCCGGCGGCGGGCAGCAGGCCCAGACAAAGCAGAATCGTCGGCAACAACATCAGCGCGTATCTCCCGGCAGAGGTCAGTCCAAAACCGTGGCTGCAGCGCAAGCTGCGCGGCGCAAAAGTATAGTGCGCCACGAGATGCTTGCTCCCGGCTGCGCAATCGCCAGAACCGGACTCATCCGGCCGGCGTGAGAGTCGCATGGACGAGCGCCGCAACGCGGGCCGTCAGAAGTCGTACCAGATGCCAAAGCCCGCGTTCTGTTCGAACGTGTTGAAGAACTCGTATTGCGGGCTCTGACCGTTGAAATACTGGACGCCCAGACGCAGCGTGTGCATGGCCGCGCCGCCGCGCCACTGCCAGCCGGTCTGCACGACGAAGTATCCGCCGTAGTCGACCTCTTGCCGCAGGTTGCCGTACAAGGCAAAAAAGGGCGCCCCGTGCCGAACGGCAGGGCTGTAGTCGATGCCAAACTGAAACTCGCCGGGCTCGGCGCCGCCGCTTACGCCGGCCGCGTAGTCGAACTCGGCGAACAGTCGCAGCGCCTCCGTGTAGTAGTAGCTCACGCCAAACATGATCGCGTCGCGCACGTAGTTGATCCGCTGGACCGACGGATGCATGTGGATGTACTCGTCGCCCAAGTGGGCGCTGACGTGATAGTAGCCCGTCTTGAATTGCCAGGGACCGATGCCGTAGGTCACCGGGATGCCGATACGGTAGTCGCAGGAGACCAACGGCGAGCTCTCCAACAGCGGTTGGATGCGCGGCTCGGCGGCGCCTTCCAGATCGACCTCGAAGCCCTCGGGCCGATAGGCCGTCTGCGTGCCGTAGCGCAGCAACGCGACGCGGGCGCCCAGGGTCGAATCCCAAATGGATCCGAAGCCGCTCTGATTGGTGATCAGCAGCGCCAGCCGTGGTTCCTTCACGCCGGCCAGGTAGGAACGATAGATCAAACCATCGGGCATCAGTTGCCAGACCCACGGCAAACCGGCGCTCGGACTGGCCCAGGGATCCGGCCGCGGCGCGAACAGTGGCGTGGCCAAAGCCGGCGGTGCCATGGGCGGATAGGGTGAAGTTGGCCCTTCGTTCACATAGCCCCCGCTCTGCGAGGCGCTACCGAAATGCGAGCCGCCGAACTGAGGTCCAGCCTCCTCAGCGTCTTGCTCGATGAAGCTGCCAAAGGCATTGCCCGGCGCGCTCGACGGCGGCGGCGGCAACGGCTCGATCACCTGGGCGTGTGCCGCGCTGCACGCCCCCAGGGCCAGCAGCGCAGCAAGACACAGATGGAACGAAGCGTCGATGCGGGTGCGGGAATCGCGCGGAGCCATTGAAGGCCAGAGGAAGGGAGTGCGGGAAGGAACGGCGGGGAAGGGCGGGGCGGGAGCGTCGCGAGTTTGCGTCGCCACACCGATTATCGGCATACACGGCAAACCATCCGCACGTGCGAAATCGTGAATTCTCGCTAATGTCGCCGGCGCCGTTAGCTGCGCAAGGCGTGCTGCCGCTGCGGCTCGCCTGGCCCGCAAAGTTTAGCGCGGCGGGAGCGCTGCCGTGCCGAGCGGGTCAGCGCCGCAGCGGCTGCCCCGGGAACTGCGTAACGGCAGGCATTTCCCAGGCGGCCGTCTCGCACTGGTCCGAAGGACCGCGCCAGGCGGCAAAGCTTGCCACGGCGCTGGGTGCGAAACCGCGCTGGCCGCGAAAATGAGATCCGCACACGTGCGACGGGCACAAGGCTTGCTTTAGCCAGCCTGCCATCGTGGATCGGGGCCGTGACTGTCGAACCTGAAGCATCGCAAAGATGGGTCTGTGACAAGGCTTATGAGAAGAATCGACCGAGCAAGCGAGCGAACAGCGCCTTCCACCCTGGTCAGCCAGCCCACCCCAGCAGATGTGACAAACCGGCGCGCTGCGTGCGAATCGACACACTCAGACGCGCGCCGGCCACCGCGCCATCCCGATTGCGCGCGTGATTCAGCCGGGCTCCCGCGTGGCCTTCGGCCGGCGCGCAGCGGCGTGGCATGGTTGGCCGTAATCTGGCTCGCGATCTGTGCCGGATGCCAACGCAGCACGCCGCAGCAATTTGTCTCGTCGAAAGACGTGCAAGAGCTCGACGCACCGTTGGCCGATCAGTTGCGCGAGCAGTTGCGCACGTATTGCGGCACGCCTGCTGCGCCCAAACTTCTCGGCGGCGGCGGCGACAGTGAACAACTCAAGTTGGGACAACTCGTTTACGAAGACCGCTGCCAGCCGTGCCACGGCGCCTCCGGCGACGGCAACGGTCCGGCTGCCGAATATCTCACGCCCAAGCCGCGCGACTACCGGCGCGGCATTTTCAAGTTCACTTCGACCTCTTACGGCGCCAAGCCACGCCGCGAAGACCTGGTGCGCACCATCCTGCGGGGCATCCCCGGCACATCAATGCCGTCGTTCGCCCGTTTGCCGAAGCGCGAGCTGGACGCCGTCGTGGAATATGTGCTGGCGCTGACGCATCGCGGCGAACTTGAACGGCTGTTGGCCGCGCAGGCCTCGGCGGACGGCGAATTGAGCGACGAAGCGGCGCAAGAACTGGCCGACTCGATTGTTGAGCAATGGCGCGACGCCCAAGACGCCGTCGTGGAGCCTGCCACCAGGATGCCTGCCATGACCGCCGAGTCGATCGCCGCGGGCGCCGAGATCTTTCAAAAGCGCGAGTGCTTCAAATGCCACGGACGCAATGGCCGTGGCGGTTTGGCCGGTGGCATTGAAGTGGGCGAAGACTCGTGGGGGCAGAAAGGCGCCGCCGCCGATTTGACCTCCGGCATGTTACACGGCGGACAAAGTCCGTTAGACGTTTATCGCCGAATCTATGCCGGCATCAACGGCACGCCGATGCCGGCTTTCCACGAAGCCTTTGCCGCGGACCCGGACGACATCTGGCGACTGACGCATTTTGTGCTCGACCTGGCCGACAAGCGGCGCCACGGCGTGGCCTTTCCGGCGGTCGCTCGGCAAACGCAGACCACGCCGCCGCCTGCCGCGGCCGAACCATCCTCTCCCGCTGCGGAGAATTTGCCATGAGCACTCAGGACAAACAACGTGAATTAGCGGAGCTGCGTGAGCGGGTTCGCAACCTGGAGAGTGAGCTGGCCAGCGGCTCCCCGGCAGCGACCGCCGAGTGGCAAGCCAGCGGCTATTACACCGCGTACTACGCCACGACCGGGTTCCTGCTGGGCGGCGTCGCGGCCATGTGCAGCCTGCTGTTCAACATCGTGGGCTCGCTCATCTTCGAAAAGCAACCGCTGGAACTGATCCGCGTGTACTTGACGTTTCCCATGGGCCAACAAGCCTTGGACTTCAACGCGGTCGACAACGGGCTGATCCTGGCGATCGGCTGCTGCTTGTACATCGGCACCGGCATGTTGTACGGCATGCTATTTCAACTGGTGTTGGCGCGCTTCGCGCCGGGTGCGGCGCTGGTCACGCAGTTCGTGCTGGTCAGTGTGCTGGCGTTGGCGGTGTGGCTGGTGAACTTTTACGGCATCTTGTCGTGGCTGCAGCCGCTGTTGTTCGGCGGGCGCTGGATCGTGGACCTGATTCCGTGGTGGGTCGCGGCGCTGACCCACCTGGTCTTCGGCTGGACGATGCTCGTGATCTATCCCCTGGGCCGTTACACGCCATATCGTTTGGAGACCTCGCAGTCATGATCGACACACAAGCAGCGCCCGCCGAGGGTGCGCGCCACGAAGACCTGGTGGACGAGCCGCTGGTCGTGGGCTATTTCCTGGCCGCATTGGCTTTCTTGTTCGTTTCGATGCTGGCCGGGCTGCTGATGGCGCTGCAGCTGTTGCGCTGGAATCCGCTCAACGGCATGGAGTTATTGTCGGCGGGGCGCTGGCGGATGGTACACACCAACGCCATCGCCTACGGTTTTCTGGCGAACGCGTTTCTGGGAGCGCTGCACTGGGCCATTCCGCGCTTGACGGGGAGGCCGGTGCTGGACTGGCGCTTGTCGCGCTTCATTTTCGTGGCCTGGCAGATCGTGGTCGGCGGCACGGCGCTGGGCATCGTGTTAGGGCCGACGCTGCAAGCGGCCTATCCGGGATTGGAGAGTCTGCCGTTTTCGCTGGGCGCGCAAGGCCTGGAATGGGGCGAAACGCCCACCTGGATCGATCCCTTGGCGTTGGCCGGCTTGTTGCTCGTGGGGATCAACTTCATGGCCCCCATTTCGCGTGCCAAGGGTCCGCTGTACGTTGCGTCGTGGTATTTCATGGCGGCGTTCGTGTGGACGTTTCTGACGTACGCGATGGGAAACTTCCTGCCGCAGTACTGGCTCACCGGGACCAGCGCCGGCGCCGTGGGCGGGTTGTTCATTCACGATCTGGTCGGGCTGTTCGTTACGCCGCTGGGTTGGGGACTGATGTACTACTTCGTGCCGATCATGCTCCGTAAGCCGATCTGGAGCCACGGACTGTCGCTGGTTGGTTTTTGGGGCCTGGCGTTCTTCTATCCGCTCAACGGCATCCACCATTTTCTGTACACGCCTATTCCCATGTTCCTGCAGCGCGGTGCCATTATCTCCACGATCGCCGTGGAGATGGTAGTGACCACGGTGATCATCAACTTCTTCGGCACGATCTGGGGCTCCGGGCGGCAGCTGATCACCAACCTGCCGGTGCGCTGGTTCTACACCGGCATGGTGTTCTACGCGCTCACGTGCCTGCAATGCGCGATGCAAACGACGTTGACGTTTCAGGCCGTGATTCACTTCAGCGACTGGGTCGTCGGCCATGCGCACCTGGTGATGTTCGGCGTGTTCAGCATGTGGTTGTTGGGCATGATGACGTATCTGTTCCCGCGTCTGTGGCGCACCGAGTGGTACAGCCGCGAGCTGTGCGAATGGCATTTCTGGCTGTCGGCAGTCGGCGTGTTCGTCATGGCCGCCGACTTGACGCTGGCCGGACTGTTTCAGGGCTACTACTGGGCTTCGTTGCAGCCCTGGGATCGGTCGGTCGATGGCTCGGTGCCGTTTTGGATTCTCCGCGTCATCGCCGGGCTGGCCATGTTGGCCGGACAATTGTGCTTCTTCTACAACCTGTATCGCACGTGGCAGTTGTCGCGCACCGGTCCTGCTACCACGGCGGCAACGAACTACCCGGCGCCCGTGCCGCAAGCTTCGTAACGGTTCACCTACCCCCGCAGGATCAAGCGATGTTCGAAAGTAAATCTGGTGTGTTGTTGGTGGCCGGGCTCGGGTTCTTCATCTTCGCGTTCCTGTCGAACGCGCTGGTGCCGGCGCTCATGTACCGCCATCTTCCCGAAAAGACCGAAGCTGAGATTGCCGCCACGAACAGCAACTTGATGTACCAATTCGAAGATCTCAGCTATCGCTATCCCGAGCAGTTTGCCAGGCACTTCGGCACGCCCTCGGCCGACACGCTGGCCGAAGCGCTGCGCATCGGCCGGCAGGTTTACACGAGCGAGGGCTGTTGGCACTGCCACAGCCAGTTCGTGCGACCGGTCTCGCGCGAGGAGGATCGGTGGGGGCCCGTCTCGCGAACCGAAGAGTACCAGAACGTGCTGCAACGGCCGGTGATGTTCGGCACGCGGCGCGTCGGCCCGGATTTAAGCCGCGAAGGCGGTCGGCACGGCAACGACTGGCACGCCGTGCATTTCTATCGGCCGACGCTCGTGTCCACGCGCTCGCCCATGCCCGACTATCCCTGGCTGTTCGAGGGCGCGCCGGACAAGCCCAACCGGCGCGGTCTGGCGCTCATTGCCTACGTGCAATGGCTGGGCTCGTGGCTGGAGAGTTATCCGTACTACGAAGAATATGAGCCGCTTCCGCGCCCCTCCGCGGCAGCCGCGAAGGAGCAACCATGAACGCTGCCACTCGGTCCCAGCGCCGTATGCGCCTGGTCATGCTGGTCATGGCGTTGGCGATATTGTTGCCCAGCCTGTACGGCTTCGGCACCAAGTTTCTGGAGTTTGTCGCGCTGTACCGGGGCGACGTGGAGGGAGCCTTCGCCATCAGCCCGATTGTGAACTACCTGTTGGCCAGCCTGGGATTCTTGTGCTTGTTCGGCTGGGCTGCGATGCACGGCATGTTTCGCGACGTGGAAGCGCCGAAGCAAACGTTGCTCGACAACGAGGAACAGCTCGACCGGACGGCGCCCTGGCGGCGCACCATCGCCACGCTTGATTCCGCCGGCATTCCGCTGCGCAAAACACAACCGGCCGAATCGATCCACCACAACCGCATCCGGAACTTCTATGAATACGACGAATAAGCCCCTGCCCGACGATCACTCCGCCGAGGCCGAGCACCAGTTCCACCACTACACGGGGAACCGCATCCCGTGGTATGTGCGGTTCTTGTGGGTCTTGTTTTGGATCTTCGCGGTGTACTACACGTTGCAATACCTGTTCCCGGAATTGCGCGTCGAACTGACTTCGCCTCCATGAGCACTCCGGCGAAAAACTCGTTGCCGGTGCAGCCCGCTGCCGGTGCGGAGCACGGCGTGCGGACCTGCGCCTATTGCCACTTGCCCGTGCCACGCTCGCGCACACCGGCCGACGAGGCGGTGTATTGCTGTATCGGGTGCCGCCTGGCGGCAGAGATCACGGGCCAGAGCGGGCAGCGTGGCGAAATGCACTGGACACTGGCCCGGCTGGGGCTGGCCATCTTTCTGTCGCTCAACGTGATGATGTTCACGATGGCGCTGTGGACGCGCGATTTGTACGATGCCGGCGCCGTCGGCTCAGGCCCCCTGGCGGCGTCGCTGGCCGACCTGTTTCGCTACCTGTGCCTGGTGCTGAGCCTGCCCGTGCTGTACTTGTTGGGCGGGCCCATTCTGGAAAGTGCCCTGTCGGATTGGCGCCGCGGCGGCGCGGACTTGCTGATCGTCGTCGGTGTGGCCGCGGCGTTTGTGTATTCGGCCATTTCGGTGTGGCGCGGCGCTGGCCACGTGTACTTCGAAGTCGGCTGCGCCGTGCTGGTGATGGTTACGCTGGGCCGCTGGCTCGAGGCGCAGGGAAAACTGAAGACGACCGAGGCGCTCGACGCGCTGGAACAACTGTTGCCGAAGCAGGCGCGGCTTTTGGGCGTGAACGGGCAGGAGACGCTCGTCCCCTTGGGCGATGTGAAGGTGGGCGACCGCGTGCGCGCATTGGCCGGCGAGCGCATCGGCACCGACGGGCGCATCTTGGCCGGCGAGGCGCTCGTCGACGAGCAGGATCTGACCGGCGAAAGCGCGCCCGTCGGCAAGTCGCCCGGCGATTCGTTGTTGGGAGGCAGCTTGAACCTGGACGGAGACTTGTTGATCGAAGTCACGGCCACGGCGGCGCACAGTTCGTTGGCCCGCGTGGTGGAGCTGGTGCGTGAGGCGCGCCTGGCCAAGGGGCGATATGAGCGACTGGCCGACCGTGTCGCGCGCGGGTTTTTGCCGTTGGTAGTGGCAATTTCCCTTGCTGCGGGCGCTTGGCACACGTATCACGACTCGCTCGACCAGGGTTTGCTGGCCGGGCTGGCTGTCCTGCTGATCGCCTGCCCGTGCGCGCTGGGCCTGGCTACGCCGATGGCCGTATGGACCGCTCTGGGCACGGCGGCGCGAGCCGGAGTCTTGTTTCGCGATGGTGAATCGCTTGAGCGCCTGGCCGAGATTCGCGCCGTGCGGTTCGACAAAACGGGCACGCTGACGACAGGCAACCCGCAGGTGCGGCGGCTGGTCGTCGCCGACCAACGGTCGCGCGACGAAGTGCTGGCGCGTGCGTTGTCTTTGGCGGGTGGCTCGACGCACGGTTTTTCCGCGGCCATTGTCCGGTTTGCCAGCGCGCGGTTGGCCGAGCATTCGCCCGCCGTCTGCGCCGCGCCGTCCCGTCTGCGACCGGTCGTATGCACGGCGCCCGGCCAGGGCTTGTTGGCACAATGGGCTGCCGACGAATCGCCGACTCGCTTGGGCAGTCTCCGCTGGCTCGAACGCACGGGGCACGCCATCGATCCCGCTCTCCAGCAAGTTGTGACCGAGGCGCTCGTCCGCGGTGAATCGTTGTCGCTCATCGGTTGGAACGGGCGCGTCCAGGGCGTGTTCGTCTTTTCGGAAACGTTGCGCTGCGGCGCGCGCCGCGCGCTCGACGCTTGTCGCAACTTGGGTTGCGATGTGGCGGTGCTGACCGGCGATCATGCGGCGCGGGCACGGGCAATCGCGCGCGAGCTCAATGTGCCGGTGGACGGCGAATTGTTGCCCGCCGACAAGGTGGCGGCAGTGATCGCGGCACGAGCGGCTCACGGTCCGGTGGCGATGGTGGGCGACGGCATCAACGACGCGCCCGCTTTGACGGCCGGCGACTTGGGCATCGCGATGGGTTGCGGCGCCGACGTGTCGCGCGAGATGGCCGGCGTGTGCCTGGTGAGCAACGACCTGGCGCGCGTGCCGTGGGCACTTGATTTGGCGCGCCGCACGCTCCGCACGATCCGCCAGAACCTGTTCTGGGCCTTCGCCTACAACACCATCGGCGTGGGGCTGGCCGCGGCCGGCTGGCTGAATCCCGCGTTTGCTGCGGCAGCGATGGTCGGCAGCAGCCTGTTGGTGGTCAGCAACTCGCTGCGGTTGGCCGGCGGCCCGCCAGGGCGCATCGCGGCGACAGCGGCAGGGCCACCCGATGCCGATGAGCCGGCGGTCGATGCGCGGTTGCCGCAAGAGGTCGTGCCGTGCAGTACTTGATGGACCAGCCACTAGCCGCAAAACCAGCAAGCTGAATCTACGATGCTCGAATTTCCGCTGATTTTTTTGGGTGGGCTGCTTGGCTCGGCGCATTGCGTGGGGATGTGTGGTGGCATCGCCGTGGCGGTCGGGGGCCAGTCACCGGACAAAGCACGCTCGATCGCGCGGCAGTTGGCATTTAGCGCCGGCCGGATCTTCACCTATGCCGCGCTCGGCGGAGCCGTCGGCTATGCGGGCCTGCGACTGACGAGTGACGCGCCGACGGTGGTGCACGCACAAGCAGCACTGGCGCTATTGGCCGGCGTGTTGCTTGTCGTCCTGGGGCTCGTATCCGCCGGACTGTTGCGCTGGCCAAAGCGAATGACGGCGCAAGCCAGTTGGCGGCCCGGCGCGCCCGCTATGCCAGCGGCGCGAGCCGTTGGTCCTGCCTGCCTGGCGACCGGGCTGGTCGGCGCGTTCTTGCGCGCCGGCGGCCCCCTCAATGCTTTTCTGGCAGGAGTGTTCACCGGATTCTTGCCTTGCGGATTGGTGTACAGCTTTCTGGCGTTAGCCTGTAGCACCGCGAGTTTCGCGCTGGGCGCAGCGACGATGGTTGCCTTCGGTCTGGGAACCGTGCCGCTCATGGTCTTGGTGGGCAGCGGCGCCTCGCTGCTGCCGAGCGCCCGACGCCAACAGTTGCTAAGGGTGGCCGCCTGGTGCGTCGTCATTGCGGGCGTCATCGCGCTGGCCCGAGGCGCCGCGGCCTGGAACGTGACGGACGACGGACAGGCGCCGGCCTGTCCGATCTGTGCGACGCCGTCATGAGCCAGGGGGCGCCTGGATGGTCACATAGGCCAGGCCCACCAAGGCTCCCACCAGGTTGACGATCACGATCAACATCGCCACGCCCCATACGGTTTGGATACCCGTATCTTGTTTGGCCTCGCGGGCCGGGCGTCCGAGAACCCGCGTAACTACTACACCCGTCACCCACGACCAGTGCATCATCACGTGCAGCAACACGGCGAGGCCGATGATGGAAATCAGGGCGAACTGCAGATTGTCCCAGGCGTCGTAGTCGTAGCCCCACAGCGTCCAGCCGGCGGCAGCGCTGGCGGCTGGAAAGACGACCCGCAGCACGGCAGACGTGAACAAGAGCGATACCGTGATCAACAGCAGAAACAGGTCCAGGAAGAAGTTGATCATGGTGCGGGACATGGTGAATGCGCCTTTGCGAGAAAAAGCGGCTGCGCGACGTCAGGTTAATAGAACCTGGGTCGCGCGGCCAGCCGAGCATCGAGGGAGCGTGGAATCCGAGCAAATGGACTGCCAGACTAGTAGAATGGGTGGGTTTGGTCGATTAGAATACAAACCGCGCCAATCCGTCCCTCGCCCGTCAGGCGTACGCGTGCTGAGGCATTCGACGTGCTGGAACCTACCCTCGAAGTACACCCGGCAGATTCCACCGCGCCTGCCAGCGGTACGCGCCCAGCGCCGCACGTGACGGTCATCATGCCCGTCTTCAACGAAGAGGCATTTATCGCGCGGAGTCTGGAAGGTGTGCTGGCACAGGATTACCCAGCTGAGCTGATCGAAATCATCGTCGCCGACGGCCGCTCCACCGACACGACGCGCGACATCGTTCGCCGGTACCAGGCGACACACCCGCGCATTCAATTGATTGAGAATCCCGCGCGATTTCGCGCCGCCGCCTTGAACCTGGCGATTCCCCTGGCCAGTGGCGAGGTGGTGATTTGCGTCGATGGTCACTGCGAAGTGGCCCCGGACTTTGTGCGGCAGGGAGTGCAACTGCTGGACGAGCACCCCGAGGCGTGGAGCGTCGGTGGGCCGACCTCGCACGTCGGCCAGAACACGTTTGCCAAAGCCACGGCCATCGCCATGTCGCGTCGCGCCGGCGTGGGGCTGGCAGCCCATCGCTTCAGCGATTTCGAGGGCTACGGCGAGGGCGCGCAGTTCCCGGCTTTTCGTCGCTGGATCTTCGACCGCGTCGGGCTGTTTGATGAATCGATGGTCCGCACCGAGGACGACGAACTGGCATTTCGCATTCGCCAGGCAGGCGGAAAGGTCTTCCTGTCGCCGCGCGTGCGGTTTCAATATTTCGTGCGCGACTCGATCGGCAAGCTTTTCCAACAGTACTCGCAGTACGGCTTTTGGCGCATCCCCATGCTCCGCAAGCACAAGCGCCCGACGACCGTGCGGCAGACCGTACCGCTGTTGTTCTTCGTGCTGATGTTGGTGCTGGCCGTGGTCGGGCTGGTGCTCGGGCAGCCGCTGGTGGCCGCTGCATTGCCGATTGCCTATCTCGCCGTCGTGTTCGCCGTGGGCCTGGCCGCGATTCCGCAAGCCGGCTTCAAGGTCGCCTGCCTGGTGCCCGTGGCTATTCTGACGATGCACACGGCCTATGCGTTAGGTATGGCTTATGGTCTGTTCGCGATGGTGACGTGGCCGAAAGCATTTGACCCCGAAGGCCCGATGTCGCAGCAGCGTCGTTAGCGCCGAGGACGGCGGTGCAGCTCGCGGCCGTTCGTTCGCGTCGTTCGAGCAACCGCACCGCAACGCGTCGCCTTCCAAGAGCAGGCCGGGCGACGCGGCCGTAACACCCTGGCTGAAACTAGCGACCCGCGCATTTCACCCCATGCCCACAGCATTGATTCAGGCCGGAGGCA
The DNA here is from genome assembly GCA_050250435.1 of Pirellulales bacterium. Taxonomy (GTDB): domain Bacteria; phylum Planctomycetota; class Planctomycetia; order Pirellulales; family PALSA-1355; genus JBFWOR01. The sequence goes on from JBFWOR010000017.1 coordinate 97,377, forward strand.
AGTCGCTGCGTATGCGGCAGTCGATGGGACCGGCCCATAAGTCGCTGGTGCCGGTGCTCGGCCTGTCGACGCTGGAACGAAATCTGTGCCGGCTGCTGGCAGCGGGCTTTGAGTCGATCGTGGTGGTTACGTCACAGGCCGAGATCGAAATCGTCGACTTTGTCGCCGGCCGCGGAACGCAGTTGGCGCGAAGTCGCGGCGCGCGGATCAAGTGCTTGCGCGAGGAGCAGCCCCTGGGCACCATCGGCGCGGCGGCGTTGCTTGCCGCCGACGCGTGCCCGCTGTTGGTCTTGTACAGCGACAATCTGATGGCGCTCGACCTGCAGCAGTATCTCGAGCACCACGTACAGGCCGGCTCGGCAATGACGTTGGCCACGCATGAAGAGCCCTTTCAAATTCCTTTTGGCGAAGTGGTCGCGCGCGGCGGGCGGATTGTCGACTATCGCGAAAAATCCGTGCATCCGATTCGTATTTCGAGCGGCATCTATCTGCTCGGGCCGAGTGCGCTGGCCGCCATCACGCCGGGCGAGCGTCTCGACTCTCCGCAACTGGTACTTCGGCTCCTCGGCCAGGGCGAGCTCGTGGCCGACTATCCGCATCGCGATCTATGGCTGGACATGAACGACGCGGCGGCATTGGCACGGCTTGAAGAATTGATCGCCACGCATCCTGAGCAGTTGGAATGGCTGCCCGGCGCGGCGGATCACGCCGGCAAGCTGTTTGTTCGCGTGTGCGGAACGCGAGTGGCCCGCGAAGTCCGCGAGCAAACGGAGCCTGCCGATCGCGAGTCGGCACCTGGCGGCCCGGCGCTGGCTTCGTTCGATGAGATCGACATCGATAGTGGTAAAGTGGTGCGTTGGCACGTGCAGTTGGAAGCTGCGTTGCCCGCGGAGCAGACGGCGGACTTTGTCGAACCGGCTGAAGCAGCGGCCGGCGCCAGTGGTCGCGCGGCGCGGGCCCTGGCATATGCGGCGCGCCAGCTGGCGGCTCGATCGGTCTAATTGTCACTCAGCCTTCCAACGCAGCATGCGATGCCCGAGCACGACATGACAGGCCGAGCGATTGTAGTAACCGGCGCCGGAGGGTTCCTCGGGGGGCATCTGTTGCCGGTGCTGGCGGCCGGCGGCGCGCGCATCTCGGCACTGTGCAAAGACTCCGCCGAGCTGCCCGGCGTACAGCCGCTGGTTCGCAACGCGGTGGCCGGCGACATCCTGGACGCCGGGTTGCTGGAATCGCAGATGGCCGGCGCGGACACGGTGATTCATCTGGCAGGGCCACCTTTCGTGGCCGAATCGTTTCGGCAGCCGTTGGAATACGCCCGCGTGCACGTGCTGGGCACGGTGGCGGTAGCGGAGGCTTGTCTGCGGCTGGGCGTGCGCCGGCTGGTGTATGTTTCGAGTGCTGAAGTTTACGGCCGTGGCGGTCCGCAACCGGTGCGCGAAGATCAGCCGCCGAGTCCGCGGTCGCCGTACGGCGCGGCAAAGCTCAGTGCCGAGCGATTTATTGCGACCCTGCTGGCCCAGCGCGCCGCGTCCGCCGTTGTTCTGCGGCCATTCTCGGTGTACGGTCCGGGAGCTCCGGCGGCGGCATTGGTACCCACGATCGTCGGCCAGGCCCTGGCGGCACCGCAAATCGAACTGGCGAACCTGCTGCCGGTGCGCGATTATTGTTACGTTGGCGATTTGGCGCAGGCGATCGTGCGGGCGACGGAGGCCGACGTCAACGGTATCCACACGGTGAACATTGGCAGCGGCCAGGGCATCAGCGTGCGCGCGTTGGCCGAGCAGGTTCTGAAAGTCATCGGGCGCGACGTGCCGATTGTGCACAAGACGTGTGGCGATCGGCCCGCGGAGGCCGACGTGGACTGCCTGGTGGCTGCAGTCGGCCAGGCCCACGCGCTCTTGAGCTGGCGCGCGGAGACGACATTGGCTTCAGGGCTCGCGCGCGTGGTCGAGCAGAGGCGGACAGAGATGAAGCGCGGGGAAGAACGATGACGACGTATCTGGTTACCGGTGCACAAGGCTTTTTGGGCCGCTACCTCGTGGCCCACCTGCTCGAAAGCGATACGTCGGCCACGGTGGTGGGGCTGGGCCGTTCGCCGCGCGACGACAGCGCCTTCACCCATCACATTCTGTTGGGCAAACGCAACGTGTCCGCGCCGCTGCCCGCGGCGCTCTCGGCCGCGGCGGCGAATCCGCGTTATCGATACGTTCCGGCCGACCTCGAGCAGCTGCCGCATTTGATTGCCGTGCTCCGCGAGGTGCGCCCGCAGGTGATTTTCCACCTGGCGTCGGCACTGCGCGACGACGCCGTGGACTCGTTGTTTCACATCAACGTGGTCGGCTCCGTGCGCCTGCTGGAAGCTGTGGCCGCCGCGCAATTGGGCCATCCGCGCGTGGTGTTCAGTTCTTCTGGCGGCGTGTACGGTGTGCCGGCCGCCGATGCCCTGCCGCTCGACGAGCAGGCCGCTTGCCGCCCGAACGATTTGTACTCCATCAGTAAGCTGGCGGCCGAGAGCGCGCTGCGACTGATTGCGCGCCAGGCGCAGATCCCGTTGATCGTGGGGCGCGTGTTCAACGTGCTCGGGCCGGGCCAGGACGAGCGCCACGTGTGCGGCCGGATTCTCAGCCAGCTCACCGCGATTCAGGCCGGCGTGACGGGGCCGTGCGTGCAGTTGGGCGCGCTGGAAACCACGCGCGATTTTATCGACGTGCGCGACGTGGCCTCCGCGCTGATGGCCCTGGCCGATCGCGGAACAGAGCACGAAGTCTATAACGTGGCCAGCGGCGCAGAGGCTTCGATCGCCACGGTGCTCGATTGCTGTCTGCGTTTGACTCAGCAGGAAGGCCAGATCGAGATTCGCCGACTACCGCCGCGGCCGCTCGATATCCCGCGTCATTTCGGCAGTCGGCAGCGGCTGGCGGAATTGGGTTTCACGCCGAGCCATTCGCTGACGGACAGTCTCGCCGCTATTCTCGACTATTACCAGCACTGTTGGTCCACGCTGGGCGACGCGCCATCGCACGGCTGAACTGTGCTGGCCTGGGCGCCGTCAGCGGCTTGGTATTCGGGGCCAGTGGAAATTCGACATTGTACGAGGCGTCGCACTGGCGCGACGCCAGTGGCACCAAGCACGAATCGCACTGGCGAGATGCCAATGGCACCAAGCGCTGTGGCACGGAACGCTTTGGTACCGAGGCGCGGCCGGGCGAGCGGCCGAGTCTATTGGGCCTTGGGGCTGGCGGCGACAAACAGCGTGGTGGGCCCCACCTTCGGCACATAGGGGCCCAAGTGATAGCGCAACTCGAATTCGACGCGCTGTCCGAGTCGATAGATGCCGCGCACTTTGCGCAGCGGGGCGTCGCTTTCCACCGCGCCGTCCCAGGGCCGCGCTTCCTTGCCGCGCCGCCATTGCACGAGCGGCTTGACCAGCGTGCGGCCGAGCACCAGTGGCAACATGGCCGGGACCAGGCCGAACTGCTTCAGCGATTCGATCTGCAGTCCCGCGCGATCGATCACGCTGCGGATGCCGTCAAGCGAAAAGAACCAGCGATGGTCCGGCACGCCGAGTCCGCCGTTCCAGCGAATGTATCGCTGCGCCACGCCGGCCATGGTGCCCACTTCGAAGCACAGCACGCCGCCGGGGCGCAGCAAGCGGGCCATCGTGCGCAAGGCGCCCACTGGATCGGGAAAATGGCTTAACAGGTCGACGTGGAACACCACGTCGAAACTGCCCGGCGGCAGCGCGGTGTCTTCGATGTAGGCCGTTTCCACGTCGAGCTGGAGTTGCGCGCGACAGAAGCGGGCCCGCTCAGCATCCGGTTCGCAGCCGAAAACTTCATAGCCGCGCCGCCGGCACTCGGCGAGAAAATGTCCGCCGCCGCAGCCCACTTCCAACAACCGGCCGTTCGGCCGCACGGTCTGCACCCAGTTGGCCCGCACGCGGGCAGGCCGAGCGTAGTACGAATCGTCATGCTGTTCGCGCGTGAAATCCACGTGTCCGGGAGGGGGCGCGGGATCGAGGTACAGCACGCCGCATTGGGCACAATGCCGCACGTCGTATCCGTTCTCGCGCCACACCGTCGTTCCTTCGTTGCGCGCACACAGCAGGCACGCGCCGGGCGCTGCGTCAACAGGCGGAGCGGAGGAGATTGCGGCGGCAGGACTCGACATGCTGCTATCCCGGTGAGGTCGCACTCAGGGGCGCCTCAATCCTAGATCGGCTGTGGCCCACTGTCACTAGCCGGCCGCCCGGCCACGCGTAAAAACACATCTGCCAGCGAGCGGGCCATGATTTCCGGCCGATGCCGCGCTTCGTAACGCTGCCGCGCGGCGGCGCCAAATCGGGCGGCAGTGTCCGGCTCTTGCACCAGTCGGACCAGGGCCGCGGCCAGCGCTGGCGGATCATTCTTGGGAACGATCAGTCCGCTTTGCTCGTGGATGATGAGCTCCGGAATGCCACCCTCGTCGGTGCCGACGGCGGGTTTGCCCAGGGCCATGCCCTCGTGAATCGAAATGGGCGAAGAATCGATCGGCGAGGCGTGCATCTGAATGTCGATCAACTGAAACACGTCGCCGATGTAGCCCGGATAGCCGAACACGAACAGCCTGTCGCCAAAGCCATACTCCCGTGCCTTGGCGCGCAGCTGTTCGGCAAAATCCGGTGGGCAGCGCGGCCCCACGTAGCCGCAGAACAAGAACGCCACGTCCGGGCAGTGGCGCACCACCTCGCGCGCCGCTTCCACCGCGATCAGGTGTCCCTTGTCCGGACCGAGACGACTGACCTGCCCGATGAACTTGAGATTTCGATCCAGGGGAATGCCCAGCTCGCGAGCAACTTCCTCGCGCGCGCGGTGCGGCGCCGGCACATGAATGCCGTTGGGAACGACGTACGTTGGTATGCGCCGCCAGAAGAACTCGTTCATCAGGCCCGCGCGCTGCCGCGAATCGGTGATCATGGCGCGCTGCAAAAGAAAGATCAGGCGCGCCGGGGTTCGCCAGCCGGGCCGATCCCAAAAGTACATGTCGTAGGCCGTGAACACGTAGCGTTTGCCGGCGAGGATGGCCGCCAACGTGCCCAGCACGATCGGCGCGTGGCCGTGGCACTCGAGCACGTCGATCTTTTCGCGGCGCAACGTGCGGGCGATTCGCCACACCGTGCGCCAGGCTTTCCACAGCGCCGGGAGAATGGTGCGCAGGTGCAAACCCACCACGCGGTCGTCCCAGGCCGGCATATCAAGATCGACAATGGTCACGCCGGCGTCGACCAGTTGGGGCCGCAACGAGCCGTGCGCGCGATCGCGCGCCGCGGAGCGGCCAATTACGATCATCTTGTAGTCGATGACGTTGCGATCCACCGCCTGCGCAAAATTGAGCATGCGGATTTCCGGTCCGCCGACGTGGATGTTCGGCAACAGCGTGGCGACGCACAGCGGCTTGTCGGGAGTGGGCATGCAGGCGACCGTTACGGCGAATCGGCCGAGGCTTCGACAGGTTCGACCCGCCGCGATACCAAAGCGCGCGCCACCGCATCGGTCACGCGTTGCGTTCGCAGTGCTTCGCCAAGATCGCACAGGATCGGCGCACGATCGCCGCTGCGTACCGCATGCAGAAACGCGGCCACTTCAGCCTGAAACGGATCGCACGGAGGCAGCGGCGGGCTCTCGGAATCGCGCAGCTCAAGGTCCCAACCCTCCAACCGCACCTCGCGCGTGGGCGTGAACAAATGCATGCCGATTTGCTTGGTCTGCGCGCCGCAGCTGGCATACAGCGTGGCCAACAGCCCGCGCTCGGTTCGCAAGATGGCGGTTGTGGCGCAATCCACGTCGCAACTGGCATCTGGCGGCTGCTCGTGCGACAGCGCCGTCACCTCAACCACTTCGCCACCGAAGTACCGCACCAGGTCGATGAAGTGCGTGCATTGCTCGTTGAGCTGGCCGCCAGACATTGCCCGCTGCCCCCACCACGGCACGCGGTACACTCCGGCCACCCAGTGACAGGCGATGCCCACGAGCGACAACTCCGCGGCCAGTTGCTTGGCGCGCTGGATCGAGGGGCGATAGCGATTCATGTAGCCGGCGGCCGTGACGACGCCCGCGCGCTGTGCGGCCGCGTTGATTTGCTGGCCGGCGGCATAGTTCAGAGCGACAGGCTTTTCCAGAAACAGCGCCACGCCCGCGGCCGCGGCGGCGCACTCGGCCGGCCCGCGGACGTGCGGCGGCGTGCAAAAGAAGGCCGCATCGATGTCGGACCAATCGATCCGATCGATTTCGTCATGGGCCATCGCGCCGGGATGTTGCTGCGCCAACTCGCGGGCGCGGGCGACGTCGGGATCGCACAGCAGGCGCACCGCAGCGCCCTCGCGCTGACACGCTGCGGCGTGCTGGCGACCCATTCGTCCGCAACCGATGATGGCAATTCGAAGGGGTTCAGAACCGCTCACGCATGACTCCTGCACCACAGGGCGCTCAAGCGGTCCGCAATCGGGCCGGACATTCCGGCGGGTGTCAACGGGTCGAGCTCCACGGCCCGGGCGATGCGATCGCGATCGGGCGCGCGGACGGCTGCCAGCGCGGCCTGCTCATGCGCCGTGAAGCGCTCGATCCAATCGTTCACGGCTGCGCCAGGCGGCGGCTGGTCGACCATTTGCCAGCCGGCGCCGCGAATCGCCACCGGCCGCTCGACCGCGATGTCGCCATGGATCACGCTGGCCACGTGCCGCCGGCCGTCGTCGCAAAGAATCGACGCGATCACCGGCACGACCGACAACGGATACCAGGGCGTGGCGCGCTGGGCCAGGCTCGGCGGAGTGCGGTGCGGATCGTCGTCGAGTTCTTGGAGAATCTGCGTGCGGAGATCCGCGAGGACCGCGGCCCGCCCGCCGGGGATCACGTTGCCGCCGAGCATCAGCCGGAAGTACTTGACCGGCAGCGCGCCCAATTGGCAAATCGTATCCACGTCGATGCCGCCGATGGATGTCTCGGGCGGCAGCGCCGCCAGTCGTGCCAGCAAGTCATCGCCGCCGGACGATAATCGATACACGAAGCCGCGATGGTTGAGTCCGGCGTAACACCAGTGTGCTGCTTCCGGTTCCACGTGCAGAAGTTCACAAGCTTCGCGAACGGTTTGCCAGGGCAGCTCGCACAAACCGATGCAGCGCTGACCCACGTGCCGGGCCAGCATCGCCGTGGCGATGCTCAACGGGTTCGTGAGATTCAACAACCAGGCCTGCGGCGCGACACGGGCCACGCGCTCGCCCAATGCGTCCAGCTCGTCTGCCGCACGCAGCGCCGCCTGCAAACCGGCCGGTCCCAGCGTTTCGTCGGGCGGCGCGCCGCACTCGGCCGCTAGCTGCTCGTCTTGCGCTCGGCCTTCCATGCCGCCGTAACGCACCTGGTGGACGATGATTTCGGCGCCGTCGAGCGCCGCGTCGATATCGGCTGTCGTACGGATCTGCCAGCCAACCGAGCGCAACCGGTGCGTGGCATACTGTGAAACCAATTCGAGTGAGCGGACCGAGCGCCCTTGGAGCACCAGGCATGCGGCAGGCACGCGCGCGTCGGCCGCGAGCGCATCGACCAGTGCGACCGTGAACGGGCTGCTTCCACCCAGGATGGCAATCGTCGGCAACATGCGACTAGGACGCCCCCTGGTAAAAGGAGCGAACGCAATCCGCCACGTAGTCGATCTCGTTTTCGCTCATGTCCGGACGAATGGGCAAGCACAACAGTTCCGCGCACAGCGCTTCGGCCACCGGAAACTGTCCGCGCTGCCAGCGCCCAGCGAAGGCCGGCTGCAAATGGATAGGTTGCGGGTAGCGGATGACCGCGTCGACGCCGCGCGCCACCAGGTGGGCCAGCAGCGCATCGCGCCGCTGGGTGCGCACTTGAAACAAGTGGTACACGTGCTCTTCGTCGGGACTGGTCGCTTGAAAAGTCACCGGCAGGCCAGCCAGGCGCTCGCGATAGGCCGCCGCCACGCGCCGCCGCGCAGCGTTCCATGGGTCCAGCCGCGGCAGCTTGGCCGAAAGCACGCGGGCCTGCAGCGCGTCGAGCTTCGTGTTGCCGCCCACCATCACGTGCTCGTTCTGTCCTTGCTGGCCGAGTGCGCGGGCCCGATCGACAAACTGATCGATCTGGGGATCGTCGGTCACCAGCATGCCGGCATCGCCTGCGGCCGCCAGGTTCTTGCTGGGATGAAAGCTAAAGCAGCCGGCACGCCCGAAGGTCCCGACGTGCTGGCCGGCAACTTTGGCGCCGTGTGCTTGCGCCGCATCTTCCACCACAGCGATGCCCGCCGCGTTTGCCTGCCGCATGATTTCGTCCATGGCGCACGGCTTGCCAAACAAGTGCACCGGCAGGATCGCCTTGGTCCGCGGCGTAATGGCGCCGGCGAGCTGGCGTGGATCGAGCAAGTAGGTGCTTTCGTCGGCATCGACCAGCACGGGTGTGGCGCCCACCAGGCAAATGGCAGCCACGGTGGCGTGAAACGTGTTGGCGGCCGTAATCACCTCGTCGCCCGGGCCGATCGACAGCGCTGCCAGGGCCAAGATCAGCGCGTCGGTGCCGCTATTCAATCCGCGCGCGTACCGCACGCCCAGGTACTTGGCAAACGCCTGCTCGAAGCGCGTGACCTCCGGGGAGAGCACGTAGCGGCCCTCGACGAGCATCCGCCGCATGTCGGCCACGACGTTTTCGAGTTCGTCGCCAAACTGGTCGGCGTAGTTGTAACGGGGCACTTTCATGCGCGGGCTTCCCAATGTTGCATCGCGGCGCGGCCGGCGCCGTTCAATCCGGCGTGTTCACCACCAGCAGCCAATTCGACCATCTGCTGCCAGTCTTGCCCCAGGTTCCAAGTGCTCTGGGAGCACAAGTCGGCCAGCAGCTTGCGATAGCCTTCGCCCAGCGCCAGCGCAAAACCGCCCATGATGACGAACCGTTCGATCCCAATGGCATTGTGAATGCTGGCGAGCACGCGGGCCAGATGAGCGGTTACCCGCGAAATGTGCCCGATCACCCAGGCGTCGCCGGCATGAAAAGCGGCCACGATGGCTTCGTTCGTGATCCGATCGGCCGAACCGCCTGTCGACGCAACCAGCGCGGAGCCGCGAAATCCGGCCGCATCGCGGGCGGCCGCGCGGCGCACGGCATCGAGCGCGCCCCGGCCCGACGCAATGCCGCCCAAGTGGCCGCGACCGCCGCAATCACACAGCGGAGCATCCGGCGAGGGATCGACAACGATATGGCCGATCTCGCCGCCCCGCCCGCCGGGGCCCACGATTGGCCGCCCATCAACAAACACCTTGTTGCCCACGCCGGAGCTGACCGTGGTAATGCAAAAGCTCTCGTCGGGCCGCTGCAGGTAATAGTAGCCGGCGGCCGTCACGTCGTTCATCAACACAATCTCCACCCCGGGCCAGCGCGCCGCCAACTCGCGACCGATCGGTCGCGGCGCTTCTGCGCGACTGCCGAACACCGTGGGCACGCTCAGGACGTTACCCTGCGGATCGATGGGCCCGGGAAATGCAAAGCCCACGAGGTCCGGCATCTCCGCGCCCAGCAGCTCGCGCGTCACGTCGTCGAGCGCGGCGAACAGCTGTTCGCGCAGCTCTTCGATCGAACAATCCGGCAGGGCGCGATGGCTGGGCGTGGCCCGATGCACCACCTGGGTCACGGTTCGCTGCAGAGGATCGTATCGAGCCGCGCGGACACTTGTGCCTCCGACGTCAAAGGTGACGCAGCGCGCTGGATGTCGGCCGGGCATGAGTTTGCAATCTCAATGCGGCGGATGGGACGCGGCCGGCGGGCAAGCGGGCGGCGCGGTCTGCGCAGAATCAGGCTGCGCAGAATCAGGCTGCGCGGACACTGCCGGCGCCGCAGCCGGCACCTCGATCACGATCAGCCGCAGCTCGACGTCGCCGGTATTCTTTAGCCCGTGCGTGCCGCCCGGTCGATTGACGATCACGTCGCCAGGGTTGACTTCGAATTCCTGGCCGTCGACGTGCATCCATCCGCGCCCGGAGAGCACGATGTAAATCTCCTCGTTGTCCAATGCGTGCGTGTGAATGCCGATGTCGGCGCCCACCGGCACGATCGAGGCGTCGATGAAATTGGCCAGACTGCCGGCAGCGCGATCGACAAGTCGCTTGAAGAGAATGGGCGCCGTGCCGTCGTGCGCAACGACGGACTCGTAGTCGATGGCCGCATAACGATAATGCCCGTTCGCCGCCGCCATGGCCGTCACTCGCTCCCGGAAACCGCAGGTCGGCCGTCGCCATCGGCCAAGGCCGCCGAGGTGGCATCCAGATTCGTCAGCGCCTCGTGCAACAGCGCCAGCGGCAGCTCTTCCAGGTTGCGGATAAAGTTGGCGGAACCGATGCCGGCGGGCACCACCAGGTTCGGGCGGCCGCCGCGATGACGGGCCGCTTCGGCCAGCGCCTCCAGACAGGTCCGCGCATCCAACAGCGGCGAGCCCACGGGCAGATTCAAATCCAGAAGCAACCGCACGATCGCTTCGAACTCCTCGGCCGGCAGCAGGCCCAGCTCGCGGGCGATGGCGGCGCTGATCGCCATATCGGCGGCCACGGCATAGCCATGCGGCAGGCGATAGCGCGACAGCGACTCCAGCTTGGGACTGAAGGTGTGGCCGAAATCGACAGTCCGCTCGTAGCTCTGATCTTCGTAAATGTTCGGCGCGAGCTCGTTGAGCATCAGCTGACACGAACGCCAGATGATCTCGCGCGACGATTCGCGCGGCGCGGCAAATCCACTGGCCAGCAGATCGACGGCCGTGGCGGCAAGCTGTGCAAACAGGGGCCGGTCGCAGACGATGGCCATCTTGATGATCTCGGCCAGCCCCGCGGTCAGCTCCGTGCGTCCCAGCGACAGCAGGTACGAGGGGTCGATCAGCACTTCTTCCGGCGGATGAAAGCAACCGAGGATGTTCTTCTTGCCGCAGAAGTTAATGCCGCCCTTGATGCCGATGCCGGCGTCGACCTGGCCGATGAGCGTCGTGGGCACGCGCAGGTGGGCGATCCCGCGCCGCACCAGCGAGGCCGCCAGGGTGACCAGGTCGCTCACCACGCCGCCGCCGAACGAAACCAGCACGTCGCAGCGGCCCAGCGGACGTTCGACCGCGGCCTGGCAGATTTCCAAGGCCTTGTCGGCGGTTTTGCTGGCCTCGTCGCACGGCATGACCAGGACGTCCGCGTCCAGCTCCCACGCGGTCAACGCGTTGCGCAAGCGGCCGCCGTAAATCCGGTCCACCGTGGGCGTCGTGACCACCAGCGCGCGGCGCTGCGTCAGCCGCCGGGCCAGCAGATACGAATTCGCGCCCAGCAAGTCTTCCACCAGGCACACATCGTACGCCGGCACCGTCGATTCGCACTGCAGCCGATAGGCTTGCGTCACCCGCGCGGGTTGCACCCGGGGAGGAATGGCGCGCACATGCGGTTGCGAAGCTAACGTCACAGCGAGGCCTCGAAAAGCGCGCGCCGGCGAACGTGCGGCGCAGGCGATGGCTGCCAACAGACCCAGTCTCGCACGATACCCCGGTGAGGCCGGGTTTTCAACTGAACGCGGGGATTTTCGCCCGACTTGCGCCGTCGCTGGCGGGCGGAAGAGTGGGATTGCGCCGACGGCATCAGTTGCCGCCGCGATCGGCGCCGCGCCAATGCCGGCGCTGGCCGTCGTCGTCGAACCAGACGTTGTGGCGGATTTCGGTGGTTTTGAAGCCCAGGGCCTTGGGTCGAGCGACTCCCGGCAACGCCACCACGTCGTACAGCTCGTGCATGCTTCCTTCGATTCGCAGCCAGTGCGCCACGTCGCCGCTGGCCAAGTCGATGACTTGCAGTCCGGTGCGCGCGACTGCGTTGCGCTCGGCCAGTCGGGCGTCGAGCGGCAGGCCCTGGAACGTTGCTTCGCGCGGCCGCGACAGCCCCACGATGGCGTAGTTGCCGTGGAACGCCAGGCCGCGGGCATAGCCGGGGCAAAAGGTCACCGGCTCAAACCGGCCCGAGCTGAGATCGAAATATCCAAACTCACCGCAACCGGAATTCAAGAGCCACAATCGATCGCGATACCAGCGCGGCGAGTGGGGCATGGCCAGCTCGGCGGTGAGTATTTCGTTAGTCGCGATATCGATCAGGCAACCGCCCTGGGCGCGGAAATCGCGCCAGCCGTCGACCACGTCGGTGCGCGAGCAGGCCGTAACGTAGCGCGACCGGCCGTCGCGCAGGGCCAGGCCGTTCAAGTGACAGCGATCCTCGGCGGCCAGCTTGCTGACGAACGGCGGCCGCCAAAGCGGCTCGAAATTCTGCCGCTCGCTCGTGGTCGCCAGGCAGCTGAGCAGCGTGCTGATGAATTGCACGCGGCCGTCAGCGTCGACGGCCACGTCGTGCACGTCGATATCGCCCGTGGTGTAACCGACGCGCGGCACGAACAGCCGGTCGTAGCCGTCGAGCAGTTCGCCGGGCGCCAGGGCGTTTTCAAAGCGCCACAATTGATAGGCCGCGGCCAGCCACAACGTCTGGCCGTCGCTCCACAACCCCATCGCCCGATTGAACGTTCGTTCAAAGACGCTCAAGCGGTCCGGCGCTGAAAGCCCCACCAGAAAGAGCTTGCCGGTCTGATAGGTGGTCAACGCAACGCTGAGCCGAGACTCGGCCAGCCACTGCGGGAAATGCCGCGACGCCAACACTTGCAACGTCGGGGCAGACTCGGGCAGATCCTGGGCAGGCAATGCATGCATTCCCCTACGATACCGTCGCGACCGGAGCGCGGCAAAGCTGCGCCGCGCGTCGCAGCGGACTACGTGCAGAGCGGCATCGGTCCGTTGCCATGCCAGCGGACCGTCGGCCAGGTCGATCGGACAGGACCGAACTCGGCGTTAGCAATGTGTCTTCCACCCAAGCTGCCAATCCACAGTCGATTTTCCTTGACCCAGCCGGGCGTTTCGCTTACAAACCGAGTAGTTCGCGCGGCGGGCCACGAATCCCGCGCAGCGACTACGGGGGTGTGCGCGGGCACGCGCACCCCACGACAATTCGAGGCACACATGTCGCGAAGAGGCACTCTTCCGACGCGTGGCCGGCGGCGGCATTCCGCAATCATAAATACCTTCTCGCCGCGCCTGCTCGCGTTGGAAACGCTGACCCGGACGTACTCGTATTCGTTCTCTCTAAGACTCGAGCCGCTGGAGCGGCGCATTCTGCTGGCCGCCGATTTCGGCGATGCGCCGGCGTTCTATCCCACGCTGATCGCGGAGAACGGCGCGCAGCACGAGGCGGTTGGCCCCACGCTGGGCGCCGCGCGTGATAGCGAGGCCGACGGCGCGCACTCTGCCGCCGCCGATGCTGACGGCGCAGACGATGACGGCGTGACCTTTGGCACGATGCAAGTCGGCCAGGTCGACGCCACTTTGTTGGTCATGGTGCAAGGCGGCTCGGCCAGGCTGGACGCTTGGATCGATTTCAACGGCGACGGCAACTGGGGCGGACCGGGCGAGCAGATCGCGGATAGCCTGCCGATGGTCGTGGGCGACAACGTCCTCTCGTTCGATGTGCCGAGCACGGCCGCCAGCGGCGTGACGTTTGCACGCTTCCGGCTGAGCACGGCCGGCGACCTGGGCCTCGGCGGCCCGGCTGCCGACGGCGAAGTGGAAGACGATGCCCTGACGATCGATCCGCCGGGGCCGGGGACAGGCGCTTTTGACTTGGCGAACACGATTGGGAGTACCGGCGGATCGGGTGCCAGTGGCTTACGCACCGCCGACGTCGACGGGGACGGCGACCAAGACGTGGTAGCCGGAAGGACCAGTGCAATCTCGTGGCATGAGAACGATGGCTCGCAGAATTTCACGCCGCACGAGATCATCACGGCGCCACCCGGCGATATCTCCAGTATCAACTCGGCAGACGTCGACGGCGATGGCGACCTGGATTTGCTGTACACGTTGATCAACAGCGACCAGGTGGCGTGGCTTGAGAACGACGGCGCCCAGAATTTTACGTCGCACCTGATCGCCTCGGTCGACGCGGCGTCGAACGTCTCCACTGCGGACATCGACTGCGACGGTGACGTCGACGTATTGGCGACCTTTACCGGCAACATCGCCTGGTACGAGAACGACGGGAACCAGAACTTTGCCCTGCACGCGATTCCGCTCGGCTCCCCCTCGGCCGTATCGGCCGCGGACATGGACGGCGATGGCGATCTGGACTTACTGTCCAGCTCGGATGCCACCGATGCGGTGGTCTGGTTCGACAACGATGGCGCGCAGAACTTCACCCAGCGCACCGTTGGCACCACGATCGACGCCCCATCGCGTGCGGTAGCCGCGGACATGGACGGCGACGGCGACCTGGATATCGTTTCGCTCGCGGCTCGGCAGTTATCGGCTACTCCGCCGACATGGTCTACCGAGTTGGCCTGGTTCGAAAACGACGGCGCTGAAAATTTCACCAAACACGTGATCGCCACCCAACCGCCTCCGATCAATAGCATGTTCGTGGCCGATATCAACGGTGACGGCGCCCTGGATATCCTGTTTGGCGCGCGGGCCGAACACAGGGTCGGCTGGTTCGAGAACGACGGGGCGGCGAATTTTGCGCCGCATACCATCTCGCTGGCTGACACGCGCGCACAGATCGTTACTGCGGCCGACATGGACGCCGATGGCGATCTGGACGTGCTGTGGATCAGCAACCAGACCGGCCGAATCGCCTGGCACGAGCAAAGCACGTTGGACGGTCTGCTCGACTACGGCGACGCGCCCGAGTTCTATCGCACGCGGTTCGAGCAGGACGGAGCGCGGCACGTGCCCACGGGGCCGACGCTGGGCGCGACGCGCGACAGCGAGTACGACCAGGACCAGTCGCCCAATGCCGACGCGGATGGCGCGGACGAAGACGGCGTGACGTTCGGCACGGTGCAAGTCGGCGCGACCGGCGCCACAGTGACCGTCAACGTGCAAGGCGGCCCGGCCAAGCTGGACGCCTGGATCGATTTCGACGGCGACGGCAACTGGGGCGGTGTCGGCGAACAGGTCGCCGATAGCGTGCCGGCTGCCGTGGGCGACAACGTCATCTCGTTCGACGTTCCGAGTTGGGCCGCCAGCGGTACCACGTTCGCCCGCTTTCGCCTGAGCACGACCGGCGAGTTGGGCCTCAAGGGCCTGGCCGCCGATGGCGAGGTCGAAGATCATGCGCTGGCGATCGTTCCGCCCGCGGCAGAAGACGGCGCCTTCATCCCTCACAAGATTGACTCTCTCCGTTCGGTGCTAGGTGTGCACGCGGCCGATCTCGACGGCGACGGCGACAACGACTTCGTCGCGGGCTCCCGCTACGATCACCAGCTGTTCTGGTATGAGAACGACGGGCTCGGCAGTTTTACGCGCCACCTCATCGAGCAGGGATCGCTGTACTACTACCCGACCAACGCGGCGGCGGCTGACATGGACCACGACGGTGACATGGACCTTGTCGTCGGCACGCTGGTGTTCGCGATTTTCTGGTACGAGAACGATGGCGACGAGAATTTCACGCGTCACACCATCAGGGAAAACCCCCCGAACGACGGAAGGTTCGATGTGGAAGTGCGCGTCGTCGATCTGGACGGCGACGGCGATCTCGACGTGATCTCACAGGGAGACGGGTTGCCGGTCGAATGGCACGAGAACGGCGGAGCCGAAAACTTCACCACTCACTTCGTCGGGTATGCCGGCGGCCTCAACTTCGGCGGTCTCTTTGCAAAGTACAGTCTGTTCGCAGCCGATGTCGACCACGACGGCGACCTCGATCTTGCAGCAGGCGCATTGGGCAACGACGGGGCTCCGTGGTTCGAGAATGATGGCTCGCAGAACTTCACACGGCGACACTTCCCGTGGTTCGCTACGGCGCTGAGTCCGGCGGACATCGACGGCGACGGTGATATCGACGTCTTTTATGCCCATGGCGACTTCGGCTGGCTGGAGAATCTTGGATTCAAGGACAACTTTAGCCAGCAGTACATCGTGCACGGCCTCGGTTCGGTCGGGCGGGTTTGGGAGATCTTTGCAGCCGACATCGATGGCGATGGCGACATGGATGCCGCGTTGAACAACCAAATTGGCGGTCTCGTGAGCTGGTATGAAAACGACGGTGCAGGAGAGTTCACGCTGCACACCATCACGGCCGGCCTTGACGTGCCGATGGGTATATTCGTGGCCGACATGGATGGCGATCACGATCTCGATGTGCTGGCCGCGTCGAATTTGAGCGATGGCATCTACTGGTACGAGAATGTCCCGCGGGTTCCCTCCGCCATCGCCGCGCGGCAGTTGTTCTATAACCAAAGCGCGTTCGACGGCGCCGATGCCGCCATCAACGCGGACGACGACGGCGCCATCGCGCCTGACAAAACCGCCTACCTGCCAGGCGATGGCGTGGCCACGTTCGCCAACGTCAGTAGCTACTCGCGCGGCATCAACGGCATCATGCTCGACCTGACGCCGGGCACCGCCGTGCACGCAGCCATCACGCGCAACGACTTCGCGTTCAAAGTGGGCACTGGCAACTCGCCCGACAGTTGGACCCTTGCTCCCGCGCCCACGGCCGTCTCCGTGCGAACCGGCGCCGGCGCGAGCGGCAGCGACCGCGTCGAGATCACCTGGGCCAGCGGCGCCATCAAGAACGCCTGGCTCGAAGTGCAGGTGCTGGCCAACGACAACACGGGCCTGGCCGAGCCCGACGTGTTCTACTTCGGCAATCGCATTGGCGACACGGGTGCGCCGAGCGAGCACTTCTTTACCACCACCGTGGGCAACGACGTGGCCCGGATCTCGGCCGGCGCCGGCGGCGCCAGCGGCATCACCGACGTGCGCGATATCGATCGCAGCAACACGATCACGCTGGCCGAGGACCGCGCGGCGGCGCTGGCCAACATCGGCGTGCTCAACCGGCTGAACGTGGGCGGAGTCGTCTTTGCCGACAGCCCTGCGACCGACGCCGGGCCCGACATCGCGCCGGGACCGGTACATTACGATCGGGGCATCGCCTCGGCGCTGGCGACGTCGAACGCAACTGCCCAGGCAGGCCCGACCGCTGCGGCAGGTGCGCCGACGGCCCGCCGCGTGGCGCGAGTGGATGCCAAAGCCGCGCCGGCGGTGAACGATTTGGCGTTGCTTGCTGCCGACGGACCGATCGTGCGCGGCGTGGGCGGCGAAGCGTCCGACGATTCCGACGACCTGCGGATCGACGAGGATTTGCTGGGGACGCTCGCGGCCGGACTCTTGCTGAGGCTATAAGCGTAGGACTCGCACCGCGGCGTCCGCCCAGCGCGCCGCGGTGCGGCTGTCGCGCACGCGCTGGGCTCCTGGTGCCGAATCGCCGTCGCGCCGAAGGCTCCTTGGCCGACCAATTTTTATTGACATGCCGCGGCCGCGTGCAGTAGGGTGTTGCCGGCAGGCGAGTCGTGCAACGATGCCGCATCCGTTCCAGAATTTCCGCGGGCGCTTTGCGCACCGAGAGGCCGTTGCACGGCACATCGAGGCGGGATTCGGCAATTCTCCTCTTCCATTCCAGGCGGGAGCTTCTCATGCGATCGCATCCTTCTCTTCGACGTCGACAGGCTGTCAGCGCCCACAACCGCCATCCATCTGGCTCGGTGCGGCTGAAGGTGGAATCACTCGAAGATCGTCAACTACTGGCCGTCACTCCCTGGACGATCGACACGGACGCCAGCTCGATCACGCTCGTCATTCCAGACCAGCCCGTTACCTATAACGGTTTCAACTTCACCGCGCAAGTTCGCAATCAGAGCGGACCGGCGTCGAATCCTTGGACGACGAACACGGCGCACATCACGGGCCAGATTGTCACCGACTACACGGACGGCAGCGAGATCACGTTTCTGACCGGGCAGAGCAGCATGTCGGGCGTCACGTCCGGCAGCTACCGGCCCAACCCGGCTGCGTTCAACGGCATTGAATACACCGACACGAGCACGGCCGCGGCGGAGTTCGGCGCCCGCCTGTTGGCGTTCGGACTGACGGCTGCTTACGCTTCCGTCGGCGACATCGAGTTGGATGCCGACAGCACCGCCTTGCCGATCGCGCTGGGATCGTTCCCGGCCAACACCCTGACGTTCGGCGCGCTGGACTCGACGTTTGCGGTCGACGGCGTCGAGATCTTCCTGATCGGGCAAGTGATCCCCGACGACCTGGCCACGCTGTCCCTGTCCGGCACCAACACGGCCAGCAGCGGCAGCGTGGCTTCGCTGGGAGGCTTGCAGCGCCAATTGACGTTGCCGCTGAACATTCCCATTGTCCTCGAGTTGTCCGAGGGCACTCCGCCGCTGACGGGCTCCATCACGGGACAAATCGTGGCCACTACCACGCTGCCCGAGAGCACTTCGGTCGTGGGCCGGCACGTGTTCTACAACCGTTCGGCGTTCGACGGCAACGACGTGAGCATCAATAGCGCCGACGACGCGGCGATCGCCATCGACAAGACCGCCTACCTGCCCGGCGACGGCCTGGCGGGCTTCCAGAACATCACCAGCTACTCGCGCGGCGTCAACGGCATCATGGTCGATCTCGCACCCGCGGGCGGCAGCCATGCGTCGATCACAGCCAGCGATTTCGTGTTCAAGGTGGGCGCCAACAACGCGCCCGATACCTGGGCCATGGCGCCTGCGCCGTCGGCCGTGTCGGTCCGCACCGGCGCGGGCGTTAGTGGCAGCGACCGCGTGGAAATCACCTGGGCCGATGGCGCCATCCAGAATCAGTGGCTGCTGGTGGGCGTGAGCGCTACTGCTAACACCGGGTTAGCAGCCACCGCCACGGTCGCCACGCTGGGTGGACCGGTCTCGGTGGGCGATGTCTTCTTCTTCGGCAATCGCATTGGCGATACGGGTTCGCCCTCGGCGACCTCCTTCACGACCACCACGGCCGATGCGTCGACGATCATTGCCGGCGGGCTGGGCGGTGCCGGCGGCATCACGAATGTGCGCGACATCGACAAGAGCAATACCATCACCGTGGCCGGCGATCGGGCTGCGGCGCTGGGCAATATCGGCGCGCTCAACCGACTGAACGTCGGCACGGGAGGACCGTTCGCCCCCGAAGATGGCGACGCGGGCATTGCCTCGGCGCTGGCTACCGCGACAACATCTGCACCGGCCGCCGCGCTGCCGCCGGGCATCGCACGGCGCCTGTCACGCGGCGACTTGAGCGCCGACCGCATTGCCGCCTACTTCCGGCAACTCGCGGAAAGCGACGGGCGGCGATTCGGTCAACCGGCGACGGCAGCCGAAGTGGTCGACGACGCCCTCGAACTCGACGACGAGTTGGTGGCGGCGTTGTCGAGCGGATTGTAGCGACTCGCGTCGCGCGCGGTGGAATCGACGTGGGTCCGCTGCTCGAATCGCCAGCCCGACAGTGGCCGATGGGCTGCAAAATACGGCAATTTTGCGCCGGAATTCCCGAGCGGCGGCCACACTCGCGCGCGGGGCGATGGTATCATGGCGACCGCGATTGAGGTTTCGCGCCCATGGACGCGATACGGTTGCGCAGCGCTCGTGAGGCCGAGCGGGCAGGGGATCCCAGACGCGCGGCAGACTAAGTAGCACGGAACGAGTTGCGGGGCGTGACCAACGAGGCGGAAGTTGGAGCGACCATGATGAAGCAACAGCGGGCGGCTGCCGTTCGGACACGATCGCGTGCGCGTGCTCAATTGGCTATCCGCCCCGCGCGGTCAGATCACGGCCTGCGATTCGAGCATCTGGAAACGCGCCACTTGCTGGCGGCGGTCGTGGGCCGGCACATCTTCTATAACGACTCCGCGTTCGACGGTGACGGAGCTGCGATGAGCGCAGCGGACGACGCGGCGATCGATCCGAGCAAAACGCCGTACCGGCCGGAGACCGCGATCAGTGTGCGGCAGCTTACCGACAACGACACGTACGACGTCGGCCCGCAGGTTCACGGCGCGAAGATTGTCTGGAGCGGCCGCGGCGGCATCGATGGCGGCACCGACGACGAGATCTTTTTGTTCGACGGCGTGACCACGACGCAGCTCACCGTGAACAACTCGGTCGATCGATTTCCCAAGATTTCCGCGCTGGGGGTGGTTTGGGAGCGCGGCAGCGGCACCAGCCAGGAGATCATCTTTTACGACGGAGTGACGGAGACCCCGCTGACGAACAATGCGGTCTTCGACGGCGCGGCGACGTTGTCTGACGAGCGCGTGGCCTGGGAGCAGGGCTCCGGCAACGGCGTCGAGATCATGACGTGGAAGCCGTCGACCGCGGTGACCAATATCAGCCTTAACGCCGTGGTCGATCGGCTGCCGAGCGCCTCGGGCGACCGCGTGGCGTGGAAGAAAGGCAGCACTCCCAATTCCCAGATCGTGCTTTTTGACGGCGCGACCAGCACGCCGGTGGCCAGCAGCACCAAGGCGATGGACGATCCGGATATGTCCGGCGACTGGATTGCCTGGTCCGGTTTTCCGCCCGATGCCGGGCCGGCGAGCGATCGCGAGATCTACCTATTTGACGGCACTACGACCACGCGGTTGACGGACAACGAGTTTCCGGAATTTGCGCCGCAGGTTTCCGGCACGAACGTCGTCTGGTGGGGTGGCGTGTTCAACAATTTCCAGATTTACCGCTACGACGGCTTTGGCGTCACGCAAATCTCCACCGGCACGCTCAACCGCTATCCGCAGGTGGCCGGTCCGTTCATCGTATGGCAGAGCAACGACGGCCACGACGAGGAGATTTTCCTCTGGAACGGGCAGGACGTGTTGCAGCTTACCGACAACGATTTCAATGACACGAATCCGCAAATCCACGGCGAGCACCTGGTGTGGCAGGCGGAGTTCGGCATCGATGGCACGACGTATGAAATCTTCGATTCGACCATCGGCGCCGCCCCGGCACTCTACGAAAACCTCACCAACTATTCGCGCGGCATCAACGGCATCATGATCGATCTGAGCGCCGGCGGTCTGCACGGCTCGATCACCGCCAACGACTTCATTTTCAAAGTCGGCGCCAACAACCTGCCCACCTCGTGGAATCCCGCGCCGGCGCCCACAGCCATCACCGTGCGCACGGGCGCGGGCGTGAGCGGATCGGACCGCGTGGAGATCACCTGGGCCGACGGCGCCATCAAGAACCAGTGGCTCGAAGTGTTGGTGCTGGCCACGGTGAATACCGGACTGTCGGCCACCGACGCGTTTTTCTGGGGCAACCGGATTGGCGATACCGGCTCGCCCACGGCCACGTCGTTCACGACCACGACCGCGGATGCTGCCACGGTGCTGGCCGGCGGACTGGGAAGTGCCGGCGGCATCACCAACGTCCGCGATATCGACAAGAGCAATACGATCACCGTGGCCGGCGATCGGGCCGCGACGCTGGGCAATATTGGCGCGCTGAACCGGCTGGCCGTGCCGATCGGCGGCGCGTTCGGCCACGCGCCGCACGAAGTATCGGCCGTTGCACCGCTGCGCGCGGCAAGCGGCGGGGACGCGGGCATCGCCTCGGCGCTGGCGGTGCAGGCAGATCGCGCGAGCTCGCAATGGATTGCCCTGCCAGGTGCTGCTCTCTCGCGGCCGCTGGGCGACGACGATACGCCTGGCCGGCACGCGTTGGCCACGCGGAGGCCGCAGGACATGTCCGAGCAGATTGCGCAGGCCGTGTTCATCGAGCCCGACGAGCTGCCGGAGTTGCTCGAAGGGGTCGACGACACGCTCGGCGAGATTGTCGAGTCTTTGAGCAGTGCCCTGAGCGGGCGGCCAGACTGACAATCCGCTCCGCGGCGCTCGGCGCGCGTCATTCGACTCTGCTGCGTGGTGACGTCATCGCGCAGCCCGACTTTGGCCCGGCGCGCATTGCGCGCGATGCTAGCGAGTTACACTGGGTGATTTGCAGGGCAGTGTCGCGGCGTCGCATGCTGTGTGCAGGTTCAGGCCGCGTCATTTCCTGACCCTGCTCACGGCGCTTTCGCGCGACCGCCGATGGTGTAGATAGCCACCCTTGCCGTTTGCTGGCGCCGTTTCGCTAGCACACCTGCCCGCACTCCTCGCCCGCGCCCTCCCATGTCCCGGTTGCGACTCGCTGCCGCCGCGGTCTTTGTCGTGGCGATCGTTCCGCTGCGAGCGCTGGCGCAAGGTCTCGGCACGCCCGGCCGGGACAACACGGCGCCGCAAGCGTCCAGCTTGGGACCGTTGCCCGGCGCGCCCGGCGGCCTCGAAGCGGGGGCGGACTCGCCCGGCGGCATCCTGGTGGGTCGCGGCACGCGGCGCGTCCCTTCGACGATCTCGCGCCCTGTTGGACCGACGACATTGCCCGCGCTGAACGTGCGGCGGTTGCCCGCGACGGCCTCGCGGCTGGCCCGACGGCCACCCATCGCCTCGGCGCTCGTCTTTCCGGAACTGGTCGATGAGGACGCCACGGCCGGTGGGCTGACACTCGATCAGGCGATCGAAGCCCTGCATCGCGACAACCTGCTGGTGCGCAGCCGGCAATTGGAAATTCCCCAGGCCGAGGCGGACGTGCTCACCGCCGGGCTGCGCGCCAATCCGTTCGTGTACGTCGACAGCCAGTTCATACCCTACGGCCATTTTGATCCCGTGACGAATCCCGGCGGGCCCGGGCAGTACGACCTGAACGTGACGCTGCCGGTCGACTGGAACCTGAAGCGCCGCGCGCGGGTCGGCGTGGCGCAGCGGGCGCAGCGCGTGGTGCAGGCGGTGTTTCAAAACGCCGTGCGATTGCAGCTGGATGAGCTGTACGCGGCATACATCGACGCGCTGGCCGCACGGCAGGCCGTGCGGTTGGCCCGGGCCGCGGAAGAGAATATGGCGCGCGCCCAGGCCGCCATTCAAGACGCCTCGCGCACGCGGGCTTTGTCGGCCGTGGAGGTCGACCAAATTGCGCTGCAGGTGGTTGCCGCGCAACTGGCGCGCGTCGACGCCGAGAGCGCACTGCGCACCAGCAAGCGGCGGCTGGAGGCCATGCTCAACTTTCCGCCGGGAACCGCGGAGCAAATGGAGCTCACCGGCACGCTGCACGATCGCTCGCCGCCTCCGCCGCCGGTGGATGAGCTGGTGCAAATGGCACTCCTCTGGCGGCCCGACCTGGCTGCGTTTCGACTCGGCTTGGACCGTGCCCGGGCGGACGTGGGGCTGGCGCGGGCCAATCGTTTCTCGGACGTGTACGTGCTCTATCAACCCTTCACGTATCAGAACAATCAGCCGTTCGGCCTGCCGTCGTCGACCTCCTGGACCCTGGGCGCGACGGCCTCGGTGCCGCTCTGGGACCGCAACCAGGGAACCATTCGCCGCGCGCAGCTCAATGTCGAGCAGACGCGCTTGGAAGAGCAAGCGCAACAGCGGGCGATCATCACCGAGGTGCAGAACGCCTACGAGGAGTACGTGACGACGCGCACCGCGGTGGAGAGCATGGAGACACGATTGTTGCCAGCGGCCAAGAAAGTGCTGGAGGACACGCTCGAACTCTATCGCGAGGGGGACGTTTCGTTTACGGCCTACCTTACGGCGCAGCGCGACTACAGCGAACTCGTGCGGCAATATTACGAGATCCTGGTGCGACATCGCCGCAGCATGCTGGCCATCAATACGGCGGTGGGCCAGCGGCTGCTGCCGTAGGGCGATTGCGTGGGGGGACACGCGCGCGCGTCACTGCCAGCGGCTGGGGCGCTGGCGGGTCACTGGCCGGCACCCCGGCTGGCGGCCTCCGCCTGTTGCATCCGTTTCGCCATCTCTGCCTTCACCGCGTCCAGGTTGAAACTCGCGCCGCGTTGCATGGGTGGGTATTCGACAAAGGTTTGCAGTTCCTTGGCCATCACCTGCTGCACGAATACAAAACGCCAGAATTGGAACTTGAACCAATCGAAATATTGCTGAGCACCTTCCTTCGTCCCATGGTTGGGCCAGCCCAGGCGCTCGAACGGATCGAGCCGCAAGTTGGTAATGTAGGGCACATCGGGATGGGTCTTTTCACCGAGCCAACCGGCCGGCTGGTCGATAAACCGATACTTGTAGTCATCAACGCGGATTGCACCGATGGTGCTTTCGCCGAGATAAAAGATCTCGTGACGCTGGGACGGGCCTTTGCCGGTGATCAAGTCCATCTGGTTGTAGCCATCCAAATGGTTCTTGTAAGTCCGGTCACCGAGTTTCACGCCTTTGAGCAATTGCTCGGTGATGTCCGGACGTCCAGCGGCAGCGAGGAAAGTGGGGAACCAGTCCAAGCCGGACATGAGTCCATTTTGCACCACGTCTGCCGGCACCTTGCCGGGCCAGCGCACCATGCACGGCACGCGGAAGCCGCCTTCCATGACTGTGCCTTTGCACTGCGCAAACGGCGTCGTTCCGCCGTCCGGCCAGGTGAAGCTTTCCGTGCCGTTGTCGGTCGTGAACACGACGATGGTGTTTTCCTCCTCGCCCAGGTCCTTGAGCTTCTGCATGACCAGACCGATGTCGTTGTCGAGTTGGGCCATGCCGGCTTCCTGCTCCGACCATCCATTTTCCGAGTTGCGCGTCGCTTCCCATTTCGGGGAGAGGTGCGTGACAATGTGCATGCGCGTGGGGTTCAGCCAGACAAAAAACGGTTTGCCATCCTGCTTTGCCTGGTCCATGAATTTGATGGCAAGATCGCGGATCTCGTCATCGACGGTCTCCATCCGTTTCGGATAGAGCGTGCCGGCGTCTTCGATCTTCTGCTTGCCGATCTTGCCCCAACGCGGCATCTCTGTCTGGTCATCGGTAACCGTCGCCCAGCTATGGACCATGTTGCGCGGGCCGACGATATTCAACAGGTTCTGCGGATAATTGGGGTGCGCCGGATCTTCCATGGCATCGAGGTGATAGAGGTAGCCGAAGAACTCGTCGAAGCCGTGGACGGTGGGCAGAAATTCATTCAAGTCGCCGAGATGATTCTTGCCGAACTGGCCGGTGGCATAGCCCTGCGATTTGAGAGCCGTGGCAATGGTGCAGGCCTCGGATGGAATTCCGGTTTTTGCGCCTGCCTGGCCGACGGTGGTCATGCCGGTGCGGATCGGCAGCTGACCGGTGATGAAGTTGGCCCGGCCCGCCGTGCAACTTGCTTCCGCGTAGTAGTCGGTGAACAACATTCCTTGCTTGGCAAGCTTGTCGAGATTCGGCGTCCGGCCGGCCATCAGGCCGCGGTGGTAGGCGCCGATGTTCCACATGCCGATGTCGTCGCCCATGATGACGACGATGTTGGGCTTTTTACCCTGCGCTGGCGCGGCTTTCTTCTGGGTGGACGCCTGGGCCACGATTGTTTCCTGTGCGGCGCCTTCGGCCCGGGCCATCTCTGAAAGATGCAGCCCGCCGCTGGCGGCGAGGTAGCCGAGCCCGGCCCCCACGGCGATTAAGGCCAGGGCTTGCAATCGAATGCTCTTGAGCATGGTGTCACCGCCTTTAAAAAATGGCCAAAGAAGGTAGGCGGCTCACCTGCTCGCTGGTGCGCGTTTGGAGCAAGTGGGCCATGCGTGTGATGGTTACAGCATTTGTGATGGCCACAACGTGGTGGCGCAATCCGACTTCTGATCTAACGAACGGTAAACAAAGAGAACGCCAAATCGCTTGAGTGGCTAGGGGTGCGTGGCGTTGCTTGGCACGGACGATTTGAAGTGGACAGGGGCGGGATCGAACCGCCGACACACGGATTTTCAGTCCGTTGCTCTACCAACTGAGCTACCTGTCCGCATTGGCATCGGTCACGCATCTCATCCCGCCGGCTGCGTCGTCTTGCAAGGCGGTGTCGCCCTGCAAGACAGTCGACTGCCTGCCTGCCGGTTTAGGCCGATACCAAAACGACTTAGGCTACCTGCAAACGGGCAGGCCGACAAGAGCCCAACAGAGCAGGCGAGCGTGCATCGGCAGAGACGCCAGCGGCGCCATTCGTCGGGGACAATGAGCCGCGCCCCGGGGAGACTCAGGGCTGAGCCGGATGCTCTGGCTGAAGATCCACTTCGGCGGCCAAGCGGCGCCACGCATCCTGCTGCGCCGGAGTCAAGATGTTGAGAGCTCGCCGGTTTCGAATCCGCTCTTCGTCCGACAAAGCGGATGATTCCGGCGCTTGCTCGGGCGTCGCCGCGGCGGACTGCGCGGGCGGCTCGTACAGGGCGCGTAGTTGCTGTTGTTGCTGGGGACTCAACGAAAGTTTCCGCACCACTTCGGGCCGCACGAGCACGTCGGGCCGTGGCAGCTGCAGGCCCGCCTCCAGCGGATCCAGCAACTCCAGCACTTGCTCCGCTGCGTCGAGCGATTCGGTCGGCGATTCGGTCGGCGGCACTCTCGGCGGCTCGGTCGGCGTCGCATTGGCCCGTTCGGCAGGCGCTGTCGCGCGCTGCGCCTGAGGTGCGGACCGCGCGGGCCTCGGTTCGGCCCGATGGCGCGGCTCGGGAAGCTCGCGCGCGCTAGCTTCGAGCGCGTGACGGGGGCTCTCGAGTGCCCAGATCAGCACGCCGCCGCCGGCGAGAACGCAAGCGGCCGTGGCGACCGCGCCGCCCAGCGTACTGTAGAGCGGCGCCAACGCCGCGCGCACAGAACGCAGCGCAAACCGGAAGGGTAGACTTACACTTTGTGCCGCAGGTTCGGCGGACGTATCGCTCAGACGCAACACGCCCAACCGGGTGATGTGCAATGTCGCGAACGGGTCGGCATCATCGAATTCGACCTCGGCGGAAAGATCGACGGGCCGGGCGTTCATGACCCGCACTTCACACCAGCCCGCATCGGTCCGCAGCATGAACTGCTGACCAAGCTCCCAATCGAAGGAGCCGTCGACAAGAATGCCGAAACCGGCCACAGATTCGTCGAGGATTTGCACCGGCGACTGCGTGTCGCCAATGCGGATCGTCCCGGGGCGCAATTCGCCGGGCGAAAAGCGCAGGTTCGAGCGCGGCGTTTGAGCGTCAATCTCGGGGCGCATCGTGCACCGTTAGGGAATTGATGAATGAAGCGCCCTGCCGACCAGGTCCTTTGGCACTCCAGACGGAACACTCAAACCTACGTTTTCGCGGCGCCGTCGCCCGAAATTAGGCTATCCCTGGCGGGTGGCCGCACCGCACGAACCGCACGTTCCGCGCGATGCGAAGCGGGCGGGCCACGCGGTCGGATGCGATCGGTTCCAAGTGGTCGGCGGCTGACCAGAGCGGTATCGATTGCGCCGCCCCGGGGGTGGAAAGCCCCAACCCCCGTGTAGGTGCGCGAGCACGCGACCGGTACGCGGGCGTGAATCCCTCCCCAGGGCCAACGCAGGCGGTTCCCCTCGCGAGCCTCGCCTTTGTGACGTCGGATGGAGGCAGACCTTCGAACCGTCCAGCGCGCCAATGGACGTCGGTGGCAACGCCTTGGCGTCGCCTCTGGTTCGCGCGCCGCGGCGCACTAGCGACCCATGGCACGGGCGACGAAGTAGACAAGAATCGCTCCGAAGAACCCGCCCCCGAGCAACATGTACAGCAGCGAGTATTCCGCAGCGGCAATCAAGATCGTGTCCACGGCAGCACCTCTTCTTGTGAAATGTGATTGAACTTGCCGGACATCACCGGCCTGAGAGGAGGGAAGCAAGTCGCATGCCAGCGCCATCTGACCGATTTGCGACCGAAGTTCGAGCGAATCGTCCGAAATCGCGACCACGAAGACGGTTTCCCCACCACATCCGTGGCCCGGGCCTCGGCGGACTCAGCGCCCAGTGACCAGATTGATACGATCTTGACCCAGGCTGCCGCGCGCCCTACCCTGAACTAGCGGATCCCCCAGTTTTATCCAGCCAGTAGTCTCATGCATTTCGGCACGGTTTCATCCCGTTGGCTTGCCGTCGAGCGGCGTTCGCTGCAGGCATTGAGCACGGCCTGCCGGGCCCTGGTGCTGGGCGGCATTTGCTTGCTGGCCGGCGCCACACCCTGCCTGGGCGAAGTGCTGGCCTCAGAGGCTGACACCAGCAGCAATGCCGGTGAAAGCTGTGAATGGCTGACGGCCTTGGATCCGCAACTTCTGCAACGTCGCGACTATCCGACAGCGGCCCCGGTGCGGGCCATCACGCGCGGCACGCGATCCGGGCGAGGTCGAATTTCCTCGCTTGCGGTCTCGATAGGTGGCCATCGACTGGCCAACGGCCTCTGCGCTCCTTTGCGCTGTTGATGCCGCGTTGACTCGCGCCGCGTCGATGCGCACGGCCGAGCTTCACGCAGCACAGCGCGCCTGACACACACGTTGCATGCATCGTCGCGCGCACCTGCGTTCTGCGGCCGGGCGCGTGCGAGATCATGCGTGGCGGACCGCGCCATTTCGCTCCAGGCACCGTCGTCATTCACTCAGCCTTAAGGTTCTTGCAATGCAAAAGCTCGTTGACGGCATTCACCAGTTCCAGGAAACGATCTTCCGCTCGCAGCAGCAGTTTTTCGAGCGACTGGCCGAAGGACAGCGGCCGCTGGCACTGTTCATTACCTGCTCCGACTCGCGCATCGATCCGACGCTCTTGACCCAAACGCGACCGGGCGAGCTGTTCATCATGCGAAACGCCGGCAATCTTGTGCCGCCGTACGGGGTGATGCACGGCGGCGAGGCCGCCACGATCGAGTTTGCCGTTGCCGGCCTGAAGGTGAAGGACATTGTCGTGTGCGGCCATTCGCATTGCGGAGCGATGTCGGGTTTGCTCGACCCCCAGAGAATCGCACCCATGCCGGCGGTGCGGGTGTGGCTGGAATATGCCGAGGCGACCTTGCGGATCATCCAGGAAAATTACACCCATCTGACCGACCCACAGCAGCGGCTGACCGCCACCATCGAAGAAAACGTGCTGGTGCAATTGGAAAACTTGCGCACGCATCCGTCGGTGGCCGCGGCGCTGGGGCGCGGCGATCTAAAGCTGCACGGCTGGGTCTACAAAATCGAGACCGGCCAGGTGTTCGCCTTCGACCCGGAACGCGGGCAGTTCGTGTCGGTCGACATCGTGCAAGCGCCGGCCGTGGGTCTGAACGGCGAAGCGGCCAAGATCTGACCGGCGGGCCTTTACGTTCAGGTCACATTCGTCGAGGGCGGCCACGATGAGCTCAAAAAAGGTTCCTGTTCGGGGGGGGTGGACCAAAACCATCCGCCGCGACGCGATGGCCTCGGTCGTCGTGTTCCTGGTGGCGCTGCCGTTGTCGATGGGCATTGCCATCGCATCGGGCGTGCCGGTGGCGGCGGGCCTGATCACCGGGATCGTCGGCGGCATCGTCGTCGGCACGCTGAGCGGTTGCCCGCTGCAAGTCAGCGGCCCGGCCGCCGGCTTGACCGTGATTGTCTTCGAGGTTGTGCAACGGCACGGCTTCGAGTCGCTGGGCATCATCGTGCTCATCGCCGGGGCGATCCAGCTTGCCGCCGGGGCGCTGCGGCTAGGGCAGTGGTTTCGCGCCGTCTCGCCGGCGGTGATCAAAGGCATGCTGGCCGGGATCGGCATCTTGATCGTGGCCAGCCAGTTTCACGTGATGGTCGACGATAAGCCGCGCGGCAGCGGCATCGAGAACATTCTGGCAATTCCCGAAGCGATTGCAAAGAGTGTGGCCGTGCCCGACTTCCGGCACCAGGATGTGGCGCGGTTCCGCATGCATGCGCTGGAGCAGATCGGCGAGCTCCATCGCCAGCAGCAGTATCTCGAAGAGCGGGTGGCCGAGAGCGTGCCCCACGCGCACGATCCCACAGCCCCGCCGGCGCCCGTCAAGGTCGATTTTTCGGCACTCGTGCAGGAGCAGACGGCGGTGGTCCGCGGCGTGGAGGGCGTGGCCGCGCAGCTCAAAGATTTCGAAGGCCGCACCGATCATTCACGGTCGCAGGACGTATTGGCCGCCGCACGTGCGACGCAACAACAGACACAAGCCGCACTGCTCGCGATCGAAGGCGGAAACGGGCCTGACGCCGTACGCGCCCAGCGCGAAGCCGTGACGGCGTTCGAAGGATTGCTGGGGCAACTGAAGAATCATCATCTGGCCGCGGAGATCGGTCTGTTGACCATCGCGGCACTGCTGACGTTTCAGGCCTTTGCGCCCAAGCGGCTGCAGGTGCTGCCGGCGCCGCTGGTGGCGGTGGCGTTTGCCACGCTCGTGGCGCGGCTGCTGAGCATTCCCGTGCTGTACGTGGAAGTGCCCGACTACTTGTGGCACGACATCCACTTGCCCAGCCCGGCGGTGCTCAGCGACGCTCCCTGGGGAGCCTTCATCGAGCAGGGACTGCTGATCGCCGTGATTGCCAGTGCCGAAACGTTGCTCTGCGCGGCGGCCGTCGATCAGTTGCACACGGGTCCGCGGGCCAAGCTCGATCGCGAGCTGTGCGCGCACGGCGTGGGCAATATGCTGTGCGGGCTGGCGGGCGCGCTACCGATGACTGGCGTGATCGTGCGCAGCTACGCGAATGTTCAGGCCGGGGCGCGAACGCGCCTCTCGGCCGTGTTGCACGGCGTGTGGATTTTGATCTTTGTCACGGTGCTGACGTCGGTTTTGCGCATCATTCCCACATCGAGCCTGGCCGCGATTCTGGTATACACCGGCTACAAGCTCGTCGACATCCGCTCGATTCGCGAGCTGGCGCGGTACGGCCGGGGCGAAGTTGTCATCTATGTGGCCACCGTGGTGACGATCGTGGTAACCGATCTGCTCACCGGAGTGCTGACCGGAATCGCGTTGGCGGCGGTGAAACTGCTGTACTCGTTTTCGCACTTGGACGTGGGACTGGAGACGCGGGGTGGTCACGAGGCCGTCTTGCACCTGCGCGGCGCGGCCACGTTCATTCGCCTACCGCGGCTGGCGGCAGCGCTGGCCGACGTTCCGCGCGACGCCGAGCTGCACGTGCAGTTCGACCAGCTCGACTATATCGACCACGCCTGCCTGGACCTGCTGATGACCTGGGCCAAGCAGCACGAAGCCAACGGCGGGATGTTGGTGATCGATTGGGAGGCGCTGCATGCGCAGGCGCGCAGCGGCCGCACGGGACGCCGTGTCCCAGGCCACCACGCCTCGGCCAGCAGCGACGGCTCGAAGAAGAAAGAAGAGCGAGCGAGGAGCTAGACGCCAGCCCTCGAGTCCGAGCCGGTTCGAACGCCTAGCGCTTGCGGGACAATTGCTGGATGTCCGCTGCGGAGAGCGCGCCGCGATAGAGCCGCACGTCGGCCAGCCGGCCCTTGAAATAGTCGTTCGCGCCAAAGCCGATGCGCAGCGGGCTGTCGCACTTCAAGTCTATCGCCGGGCCGGTCAGCGGGCTCGACTCGCTCGCCTGGCGGCCGTCGATATATAGGCGCAGGCGGTCGCCGGCGCGCACCGCCGCCACATGATGCCAGCCTGCTGGAAACGCGTGATCCCAGGAAACGTTCTGGCCCGCTTCGTAGCTGTAGACCTGGCCTGTCGGCAGGGTGCTACAGAACACGCGGCCGGCGAACTCGGCCATGGTCCAAGCGCGGCGATAGCGCACGTCAGGCGTATGGTCGAGCCGGGCGAGGCGGCGCCAGGTGGTGTCGCCCTCGTAGGAATACACTTCGGCCAAGGGCAGCGTGCCGGCCAACAGCCGGCCGTTGTGCACGAGCATGCCCATGACTTCCAGCTCTTCGCCCAGGCGGCCGACGTCGGTCCAGCGGCCCAGGTCTTCGAAGCGATAGACGCGGCCCGTGCGCCAGGTGCCGACGAACAGGCGGCCCTGATACACGGCGAAGGAATAGGTCTGCGTGTTTTCTTCGGCGCTGCCGAGCTGGCCGCAGTCGGTCCAGGTGGAGCCGTCGTAGCGAAACACGAGCCCGCCGTCGTAGCTGGTGGCGTAGATGTAGCCGTTGAAAACGCCCAAGGCTTCGACGCGCTTGCCCGGCGTGCCGCAATCAGTCCACGCAGTGCCGCCGTCGTAGCGAAAGAATCCGGCCGGCCGATAGAGCGACGACGCGTAGAGCTGGCCGCGATAGACCACCATGCCGCCAATCGCTTCCACGCCGGGCAAACGGCCGCAGTCGGTCCAGCGGCCCTCGCCGTCGTAGCGATAGATGCCGCCGCCCAGCGTTTCGTTGGGCGACTCGGTGAGCGCGGAGCCGGCCAGGCGATACTTGCCGGTGCCGGCGTAGAGTTGGCCATCCAGCGTGGCCATGGCCGTGACGGCGTTGGCCCGGTCGGGCGCGCCGCAATCGATCCACTTCGCCGCGCCGTCCAAGCGGTAGACGCGGCCCGACTGGTTTGCACCCGGCTCACAAGTGCCGGCGTACAAGGCGCCGTCGTGAACAGTCAGGGCGAAGGCCAGGATGGCGTTGCCCGGGCGGCCACAATCGGTCCAAGTGGTTTCGCGATTGTCATCGATGCCGAATGTGAGCTGTCGATCGTTGGCCTGCGAGTTGGCCACGCCGGCGTTGTTCTTGAGCGACAGGTGGAAGCCGCGGCGGCGCGCGGGCTGGTAACAACTGACCATGTCGCCCGGCACGTCGTCGAGCGCGGCGTCTGTGTACACCCACGCCGCCAGGCTGAAGTCGCCCTGTGAAGCAGCATCGGCCGGCGGCACTTCGAGAAGCGTATCGCGGCCGTTGAAGGCAGCGGCAGTCCTGGACGCGCCCGCTGGACCAGCGGCGCTAAAGTCGACCGGCCCGCGCACGGCGGCGTGACGATGGTGTCCGGAGTGGTCGTTGGCGTCGCCCGCCAGCGGCCAATGGCCCCAGAGCGTTGCTTCATCAGCGCGGCTGGCAGCGACAAGCAGCATGGCCAACGCAGCCACAAGGATGACGATTCGCTTCATTTCGATTCTCGGCCGATTTCCTGCGGAACGGAGTTCTGCGGCGGCAGGCAGGCTCGGCGTGCCGCGCCGCATCAGTTTATCCCGCGACAGTGGGCGTCGCCATCAAACGGGCACAATGGCCGACGGTTCGCTGCCGGTGGGCCGGCGGTCTATAATTTCTTGCAGGCTCGACGCCGGCAGACGTTACTGCAGGATCGAGCCCGTCAGAATTCACCAGCACACGCCGGCCAAGCATGCCCCCGCGGCCCGTCTATCTCGACAATCACGCGACCACGCGGGTTGATCCGCGCGTGGTGGAGGCGATGCTGCCGTACTACACCGAGGCGTACGGCAACGCGGCCAGCACGAGCCACAGCTTTGGCTGGGAAGCAAAGGAGGCCGTGGACCGCGCCCGAGAGACGATTGCCGCGGCCATTGGCGGCAGCCCGCGCGAAATCGTGTTCACCAGCGGGGCCACCGAGAGTAACAACCTGGCAATTCGTGGCGTGGCCGAGCGACATCGCCGTCGCGGCAACCACCTGGTTACGGTGCAGACGGAGCATCGGGCCGTGCTCGATCCGATCGACCGCCTGGGTCGGCGCGGTTTCGAGGTGACACTGTTGCCCATGGAGCAGGCCCCTAGCGACAGGGCAGGGTGGCTCGATCCGGACGTGGTGCGCACGGCGCTCCGCGAGGAGACGCTGTTGGTCTCGGTGATGCTGGCCAACAACGAGATTGGCGTGCTCGAGCCACTGAGCGAGATTGCGGCCATCTGTCGCGAGCGCGGCGTGCTGCTGCACTGCGACGCCACACAGGCGGTGGGCAAGATTCCGGTGGACATCGCGGCGCTGGGAATCGATCTGATGAGCTTTTCGGCCCATAAGGTTTACGGGCCCAAGGGCGTTGGGGCGCTGTGGGTTCGTCGCAGTGCGCCGCCGGTGCGGTTGGAACCGCAGATTGCCGGCGGCGGGCACGAGGGGGGACTGCGCAGCGGCACGCTCGACGTGCCGGGCATCGTGGGGTTTGCCCGGGCGGTGGAACTGTGCCTGGCGGAGCTGCCGGGCGAAGCCGAACGACTGGCGACTCTGCGCAACCGATTGTTTGCGGGCCTGCGCGAGGAGTTGGAAGGCGTATCGCTCAACGGCCCCTCGCTTGAGCTGCCTGGGCTGAGGTTGGCCAACAATCTCAACGTCAGCTTCGAGTACGTGAGCGGCGAAGCGCTGCTCATGAACATGCGCGAGGTGGCGGTTAGCTCGGGCAGCGCCTGCACCAGCGCCAATCCTGAGCCGAGCCACGTGCTGCGGGCCCTGGGCCTCAGCGACGACGCCACGCGGAGCAGCCTGCGGTTCGGTCTAGGCCGGTTCAACACGGCCGAGGAGATCGAGTTCGCCGTCGAAGCCGTGGCCCAGGTTGTGCGCCGGCTGAGGAAGCTGGGCAGCGTGGCGTGAGAGGCACACTGCTTGCTTTTTTGAAGGCTTTAGAGCGATAATGCGCGCACGGTGACTCGCCACGACCTTTTCGGAACAGGAGGTGTGCGATGTTCGTCTTGTTGCGCTTCGTTGCTGCGCGGCAGTGGGCTCGATTTTTCGCCCGGGCCCACTGGGACAGGTTTCGTGGGCGAATGAGCGGCGCACGGTTCGCCAGCTGCCTGTGCCTGGCCGGCGCTTGCTGCGCGGCCGGCGCACCCGAGCTTGGGGCGCAGTCCTGTCCCATCCCGCAAGTCGGGCCTGCGCAACTGGGTCACATTCTGTTCGTGCGGCAATGGGACGAGCACGATCGAATGTCTGCCACGGGCGATGGCCTGGGGCCAATGTTCAACGAACGCTCGTGCGCCGCGTGTCACAACCAGGGCGGCCTCGGCGGTAGCGGCTCGGCGGAACAGAACGTTGAGCTGTTGTGCCTGGTGCCGACGCAATCGGTGACCCGCATCGATCGCAAGCTTTTCGTCGCGCAGGCGGGAATGGTTCACCCGGCTTTCGTGGTAAACGACACCACGGCGCTGCCCACGATCGTGCTGCACCGCTCGAGCACCGACCCGGTGTATGCAGCGTGGCGGCAAACGCTGGTGGGCATGCTGGCCCGGGGCGCGGCCATGAAACCGAAGCCGAGTTTCGTGATTCGACGATTTGAGCGGCGCACGCCGGCGCTGTTCGGCGCGGGACTGATCGATTCCATTCCGCCCGCCGTGTTACATGCGACCGCCAAACGCCAGGCCGCCACCGCGGGCGTGCGCGGACGCGTCGCCTTGGCCACCGACGGCGGCGTGGGCAAATTCGGCTGGCGCGGGCAGACGGCTTCGCTCGAGCAGTTCGTACTCGGCGCTTGCGCGAACGAACTGGGAATTCACGTGGCGAGCGCGTCGCAGGCGCGCACGCCGTTTGGGAACGTCGCGGCACCAGGCGACGATCTCAACGAGCGCCAGTGCAACGCGCTGGTTGCGTTTGTGGCCGCCCTGCCGGCGCCCGTGCAGCGCAAGCTGAGCAGCGTGCACGAGCAGAAGGCGTGGCACGCCGGCGAACGGTTGTTCGCAAGCCTTGGCTGCGCGGCATGTCATCCGGCGAGACTTGGCAGCGTGGCCGGAATTTATAGCGATCTGTTGCTGCACGACATGGGTGTCGAGTTGTCCGACCCGGCCGGCACGAACGTGCCCGGGCGGTCGGGATTCGCGCAAGTCTTCGACGCGACGAAGTACTACGGCGGCGCGATGGACGTGTTCGTGGCGGTGCCGCCGGAAAGCCAGCGCGAGTGGCGCACGCCGCCCTTGTGGGGCCTGGCCGTTTCGGGCCCTTACTTGCACGACGGCCGCGCGCGGACCCTGGAGCAGGCGATCCTCAAGCACGGCGGCGAGGCCCAAGCTGCGCGGAACAAGTACGCGGCCTTGGGGCGCGAAGATCGGGCGAAGCTATGGGCGTTTCTCTATAACCTGGGCGTGCCGGCCGCTGACCGGAGCATGCCGCAACAGCCGGGGCCACGGGTCGCGGTGCGGTGATCGGGCCGAAAAATTCTGCCCTATGGCGGGCGAAGCTGCCTTTCCTTTGCCCGTTGGATCGTATAATTTACACAGATTGAGTTGCGAAAAATGGGCGCCTCCCAAGGGCCCAAGATTTCCCCGACTTTGGAGCACGTGTTGACATGGCTATCACTTTGACCGAACGGGCCGCCAAGGAAGTGAAGAAGGTGTTGGACGATCAGAAGCAGCCGGAAGGAACCATGCTGCGGGTGCGCGTCGTGGGGGGTGGTTGCAGCGGTTTCAGCTACGACCTGAAGTTTGACAGCGCGTTTGACGAGAAGATGGACGCGAAGTCGACACAGCACGACGTGACCGTGGTTGTAGATCGCAAGAGCGATCTGTATCTGGACGGCACGACCGTCGACTTCTACGACGGGCTGGAAAAGCGTGGCTTCACGTTCGACAATCCCAACGCGGTAAAGAGCTGCGGATGCGGCAGTTCGTTCCAGGCTTAAGCGGCCTGCCCTGCGAACGCTCGCTTTGCAGTCGGCAGCGGCTGAAGGCGACCAGGCTTACAAAAATCGGCGTCGCACGCGGGAAACTGCGTGCGACGCTTTTTTGTTGCGTCGGCGGCGGGTTCTGCGGGCAGAGCTTGCGCACCAGCGGTCATTTGCGGGCGATTGTCGGCCGTGACGATGGCCAGTTTCGGGCCGCCTTTTCGCTACCGTCGGAAGCCGCCGGGCGACGAAGGGATCTGATCGGTCGCGGCGGCCAAAACTTGCCGGGCGGCAGCGACCGGCGCGGAGCGCCCCAGCCGCCTGCGAGCGCGTTTTGCAGCCCCTTGCGGCCCCACGGCGCTCCGTTAGAATCTTCTGTAGGTTTGGTCGGCAAGAGGCTGGAAAAGCGGCCGGAATTTTGTCGCGAACTCGGGGGTCGGACCCGCCGTATTGGTTTAGCTGGGTCGGCGAATTTCGGGCGCGTCGCGACGGAAAAAGGGATTGTGGGCCGCGAGTTTCCTTGCCCTTGACGTCGGGCGGACTTCGGGTAAGATTTGCTGTTTCGCCCCTGAACGATTGGAGTTCGGGGGCCGCCACTGAACGTGCGTGGCCGGTGGCGGATTTCAGCTTTTTCAGGCATGGATTCCGCCTCTGTTCACACACGTTGCTCCGCCGCGAGCGGGCGCGTGGCCCTGACAGAAAATTGCGCTTGAGCTTGCCGCCGAGGAAGCCAATCGCACCAGGTCTTTGACAATTTGGTTGTTGCAAGAGTGGCATCTTGCAAACACGAACAAAGCCGGGTCGATCCCTCATTGACGAGCCTACACTGCAAGGTGCGGGTGAAGCGATGGGCCGATCGATTTCGAATTTGTTCTCCAAGGCTCTTAGCGTTGTGTTCAGATGCGAGACTCATCAGTGCGGGCAACCGAACTGAGGGGAATCACGTCTGGGTGCATCAACAAGAATCGAGCGTTACTCGAGACTGGACCGGGCGACCGTTTTGCGACGGCAGCCTGGGCTAGGATCTGGTGGCTGCCGCGGCGATCTGTCCGCTTGAGCCGGTGGGCGTTTCCTTCGGGAGGCGTGCAGCGGAACAAGAGGGTTGGATTAATGTGGCCAAGCTACTAAGGGCACATGGGGGATGTCTTGGCGTCAGGAGGCTTTGAAGGGCGTGGAAGACTGCGAAAAGCTCGGGGGAGCTGTCAAACGAGTGTTGATCCCGAGATTCCCGAACTGACAGATACTGAATCCATAGGTATCTGTGGCGAACGCGGCGAACTGAAACATCTCAGTAACCGCAGGAAAAGAAAGAAAAATCGATTTCCTCAGTAGCGGCGAGCGAACGGGAAACAGCCCAAACCGCGGAGGTTTTCCTCTGCGGGGTTGTAGGGCCTTTCACATGAGAGTTACAAAACGAGCAGCTAACCGAACTGTCTGGAAAGTCAGACCACAGCGGGTGACAGTCCCGTAGGTGACAGTTGTCTCGTCTCTCGAAGGGTACCTGAGTAGGTCGGGTCACGTGGAACCCCGACTGAATCTACGGGGACCATCCCGTAAGGCTAAATACTACCTGACGACCGATAGTGAAC
Source organism: Pirellulales bacterium (assembly GCA_050250435.1). GTDB lineage: Bacteria > Planctomycetota > Planctomycetia > Pirellulales > PALSA-1355 > JBFWOR01. The sequence continues at coordinate 135,159 of JBFWOR010000017.1, forward strand.
TCAGTATGGCGACTGAAAGATGGGAAGAACCCCTGCTAGGGGAGGACACTGAACCTGAAACCATGTGCCTACAAGCGGTCGGAGCACTATGGCTCGTAAGAGCAATGTGTGACGGCGTGCCTTTTGCATAATGATCCGGCGAGTTAGCGTCAGCGGCTTGGTTAAGGTCTTTAGGACCGAAGCCAGAGGGAAACCGAGTCTGAATAGGGCGAAAATTGGTCGCTGGTGCTAGACGCGAAACTGCACGAACTACCCATGAGCAGGTTGAATCGCGGGTTATACCGCGTGGAGGACCGAACCCACTTGGGTTGAAAACCGAGGGGATGACTTGTGGGGAGGAGTGAAAGTCTAATCAAGCGCAGAGATAGCTCGTTCTCTCCGAAATAGCTTTAGGGCTAGCCTTGAGCCACTACGCACCGGGGGTAGAGATACTGAATCGGTTTGAGGGTCTTCCCAGACTACTCTGCTGAACCAAACTCCGAATACCGGTGCGACTATCTCAGGAGTCAGTCCGCGAGGGATAAGCTTCGCGGTCGAGAGGGAAACAACCCAGACCATCTGCTAAGGTCCCGAAGGAGTACTTAGTCACTAAGGAAGTTGAGTTTCTGTGACAGCCAGGATGTTGGCTTAGAAGCAGCCACCATTTAAAAAGTGCGTAACAGCTTACTGGCCGAGAAATTCTGCGCCGATAATGAACGGGAGTAAGTACTCCACCGAAGCAGTGGATGCCGACGGACTGCGGTCCGTCGTCGTGGTAGGAGAGCGCTGTACATCAGACACGTGCCGTACCGCAAGGAACGGTTTCGGGGTGTACAGGTGATTATGCCGGAATGAGTAACGATAAAGCAGGTGAGAATCCTGCTCGCCGAAAGCCTAAGGTTTCCTGGGGAAGGTAATTCCGCCCAGGGTTAGCCGGTACCTTAGTCGAGGCCGAAAGGCGTAGACGATGGATAGCAGGTCAACATTCCTGCGCCACCAACGTGGACCGATGGAGGGACGGCGTTCGTAGGGTGAGCGGTACGATCAGAAATGTCCGTGGCTCGTCGTAAGGTGAGGGATAGGTAAATCCGCCCTCATAAGCCAAGCGACGGGACCGATCGCGTTTATGTTCGAGAAGTCATCCGAAAGACGTCCAAGAAAAGCTTCTAAGGGTTGAAGCGTTGGCGACCGTACTAAAACTGACACAGGTAGGCGAGACGAGAAGTCTAAGGCGCTCGGGAGAACACTGGTTAAGGAACTCTGCAAATTGACCCCGTAAGTTCGCGATAAGGGGTGCCTCTGGGGGTGCAAGCTCCCGGGGGTCACAGTAAATCGGCTTCAGCGACTGTTTATCAAAAACACAGGACTCTGCTAACTCGCAAGAGGATGTATAGAGTCTGACGCCTGCCCGGTGTTGGTAGGTTAAGGAAGAGGGTTATCCCGAGCAATCGGGAGAAGCTCGCAACCGAAGCCCCAATAAACGGCGGCCGTAACTATGACGGTCCTAAGGTAGCGAAGTTCCTTGTCGGGTAAGTTCCGACCTGCATGAATGGCGTAACGACTGAAGCACTGTCTCAACCAGTGACCCGGTGAAATTGTAGTCGTGGTGAAGATGCCACGTTCCCGCAGCTAGACGGAAAGACCCCGTGAACCTTTACTGTAGGCTGATATTGGGTTGAGGTATGCTCTGTGTAGGATAGGTGGGAGGCGACGATCTGGGCACGCCAGTGTCCAGGGAGCCAACCTTGAAATACCACCCTGAACATGCTTTAGTTCTAACTCTGATTCCCGTGAATCCGGGCAGAGGACATTTTCAGCTGGGCAGTTTGACTGGGGCGGTCTCCTCCAAAAAAGTAACGGAGGAGTCCAAAGGTACCCTCAGCCTGGTTGGCAATCAGGCTTCGAGCGCAAAGGTAAAAGGGTGCTTAACTGTGAGACTCATCAGTCGAACAGATACGAAAGTAGGGCTTAGTGATCCGGTGGTCCCGTGTGGAAGGGCCATCGCTCATCAGATAAAAGGTACTCTGGGGATAACAGGCTTATCGCTTCCGAGCGTCCATAGCGGCGAAGCGGTTTGGCACCTCGATGTCGGCTCATCACATCCTGGGGGTGAAGAAGCTCCCAAGGGTTTGGCTGTTCGCCAATGAAAGTGGTACGTGAGCTGGGTTCAGACCGTCGTGAGACAGGTCGGTCCCTATCTGCTGTGGGCGCACGAAACTTGAGGAGATTCTTCTTTAGTACGAGAGGATTTGGAAGGACGTCCCTCTGGTCTGCCAGTTGTCGCGCTAGCGGCACGGCTGGGTAGCTATGGACGGAACGGATAAACGCTGAAAGCATATAAGCGTGAAGCCCGCTCCAAGATCAGGTTTCGTAGGGCAATTGCCCGAAAGTCCCCTGGAAGACGACCAGGTTGATAGGCCGGATGTGTACGTGGGGTAACCCATTCAGCTAACCGGTACTAACGGACGAACGCTTGGCCACATTTATCCAACGCTCTTGGATTGTGTGTACCATGCACCACGCCTCGAGCCCGTTTGTCTCGGTGCCACTCTTACAACAACCAACCGCGCGCACGCCTCACTGTCGGCGCCGCGCGGTCCTTTCCGGTGACCATATCTGAAAGGCCACACCCGTATCCATTCCGAACACGGTAGTTAAGCTTTCAGAGCCGATGGTAGTACCCAAAGTGCGAGAGTAGGTATCGCCGGATTTTGTCCAGAAACCCCGTCGGGTCCGCAAGGATCCGCCGGGGTTTTTTTGTTGTCCCTTGGTCAAAACGGTCGGGTCATCACCCGACACCGGCACCCCTCCGAGCGACACCTTGTGGTTGCCGCAGCACCGTCTTCTCGGCGTTCGAGGGCGTTGAGCATCGCTCCAGGTTTCACGCTGAAATGCTTGCCAAGCTAGCACTTGCAGGGGTAGATTACCCCCCGTGTGCAGTGTGCTTGTGGCGAGGGCGCTGGTTATTGGGGCCGCTGCTGCGCGATCCGCAGCGCTCACTTCGAAGTTCTTCCGCACAAGGAGCGACAACCATGGCGAAGCAACGAGCTGGTCGCAAGGTGGGTTCCAAGAAGAAGTCCAAGGCACGCCCGCCGGCGGCCAGGAAAAAGGCGCCTGTTAAGAAGAAGTCGGCGACAGCCAAAGCATCGAAAGCGGCAAGTACGAAGCCCGCGGGAGCGAATAAGCCGGCAGCTCCAAAGAAATCGTCGCTCAGCGCCGCTTCGCTCGAAAGTCTGAAAAACTTTGTCCGCTCGAAAGTCGCGCCGAAATATCTGGCAGACAAGAACATCACTTCGGTCGGCATCGGACTAAAGAGCACCTCGGGCAAACGCACGGGCCAGGTCGCCATCCAATTCACCGTGGCCCGCAAGGCCGTACCCGAAATGCTTGCGTCCCTCGAGACGCAAGCGATCCCAGAATCGTTCGAAGTGAACGGAGTGACCGTGCCGACCGACGTGGTGCAGCGCACGTTCGAGGCTTCTTTCAAGCTGGTCGCGGAATCTGAGGGGGGACCGCGCAAGACTCGCGTGGATCCGATACTGCCCGGAATTAGCGTGGCCAACCAACATGTCTCGGCCGGCACGATCGGCGGTATCGTATACGACGCCCGGCTGGGCACCCCCTATGTACTGAGCAATTGGCACGTGCTGCACGGGCCGCGTGGCAAAATTGGCGATGACGTGGTGCAGCCCGGACGGCACGACGACAACCGCACCGAGCGCAATCGGCTGGGCGCTCTGGTGACCTGCTGTTGAAATCTTGATCCAGGTGTTATGAAGGTCTTTAGGCCGTGAGAGGGCCAAGGAGACCTTCGATGACGAGACGACGGAAGCGACACAATCCTGAGCAGATCGTGCGGAAGCT